>CAVRMN010000001.1:0-91155 GCA_963721855.1 uncultured Actinomycetota bacterium
GCTGTTCCACCCCCGAAGTTTTGGCAATGAGATGAAGGAGAGCCCGACCGTGGCTGAGATGTTCTACGACGATGACGCCGACCTGTCCGTGATCCAGGGCCGCAACGTTGCGGTGCTCGGCTACGGCTCGCAGGGGCACGCGCACGCGCTGTCGCTGCGCGACTCGGGCGTCGACGTCCGCGTCGGCCTGCCCGAGGGCTCCAAGAGCCGGGCGAAGGCGGAGGCCGAGGGCCTGCGCGTGCTGACTCCCGCGGAGGCGTGCGAGGAGGCCGACCTCATCATGATCCTCGCGCCCGACCACGTGCAGCGGAAGCTGTACGCCGAGGCCGTCGAGCCGAACCTGGTCGAGGGCGACGCGCTCTTCTTCGGCCACGGCTTCAACATCCGCTTCGGCTACATCACCCCGCCCGAGGGTGTCGACGTCGCGATGGTCGCCCCGAAGGGCCCCGGCCACCTGGTCCGTCGCGAGTACACCGAGGGCCGTGGCGTCCCGGTGCTCGTCGCGGTCGAGAAGGACGCGACCGGCAAGGCCTGGGACCTCGCGCTGTCCTACGCCAAGGCGATCGGCGGCCTGCGTGCCGGCGGCATCAAGACCACGTTCACCGAGGAGTGCGAGACCGACCTGTTCGGCGAGCAGGCCGTGCTCTGCGGCGGTGCGTCGCAGCTGGTGCAGTACGGCTTCGAGATGCTGATCGAGGCCGGCTACCAGCCCGAGGTCGCCTACTTCGAGTGCCTGCACGAGCTGAAGCTGATCGTCGACCTGATGTACGAGGGCGGCATCGCCAAGCAGCGCTGGTCGGTCTCCGACACCGCGGAGTACGGCGACTACGTCTCCGGCCCGCGGGTGATCGACGCGCACGTGAAGGAGAACATGAAGGCGGTCCTCGCCGACATCCAGAACGGCGCCTTCGCCAAGCGCTTCATCGACGACCAGGACGCCGGCGCACCGGAGTTCAAGGAGCTGCGCGCCAAGGGCGAGCAGCACCCGATCGAGGCCACCGGCCGCGAGCTGCGCAAGCTGATGAGCTGGGTGAAGTCGACCGACAGCGACTACGTCGAGGGCACTGCGACGCGCTGACCCGCACCGAGCACCGGAACGCCCGGCACCCCAGGAAGAAACGCGGGGTGTCGGGCGTTCTGCCTGCCATGCGCATCGAAGTCTGGTCCGACGTGGTCTGTCCCTGGTGCTACATCGGCAAGCGCCGACTGGAACGCGCCCTCGAGGAGCTCCCGCACGCGAGTGAGGTCGAGGTGGTCTACCGCTCCTTCGAGCTGGACCCCGACGCCCCCAGGGACGCCGTCGAGCCGGTGGCCGACGTGCTGGCGCGCAAGTACGGCGGCGGCCCGGAGCACGTCCGCGACATGATGGCCCGGGTCACCGAGGTCGCCGCGGGCGAGGGGCTGGAGTACCACCTGGAGCGCACCCTGCGCGGCAACACCGTGGACGCGCACCGGCTGCTCCACCTCGCGCTCGCCGAGGGCGGTCCACCCCTGCAGGGCGAGCTGAAGGAGGCGCTGCTGGCGGCGTACTTCACCCGCGTGGAGAACGTCGCCTCGGCCGATGTGCTGCGCAAGGTCGCCACCGACGTCGGGCTGGACCCGGCGCGCGTGGACGAGGTCCTGGCGTCGGGGGAGTACCTCCCGGACGTCGAGGCGGACGTGGCGCAGGCCCGGGCGTTCGGCGCCGGGGGAGTGCCGTTCTTCGTGGTCGACCGGAAGTACGGCGTCTCCGGCGCCCAGCCGGCCGAGGTGCTCGCCGACGTCCTGCGACAGGCCTGGGACGAGTCCCACCCCGACGCTCGCCGTGCTCGGCTCCGGCGACGCGTTCTGCGGGCCCGAGGGGTGCTGACTGAGTGACGCAACTGGGTCATTGACCTGGTTACGGCGACCCTGAAGCATCGAGTGGGTCGGCGCCGGGAGTTCCCCGATTCCCGGCACACGCGGTCACGGACAAAGGGGGAGGACGATGCATCGTCAGGTCGCCGGAAAGCTCACCGGCCCCGTCGTCAAGTGGGTCGTGCTCGCCTTCTGGGTCGTCGTGCTGGCCGTTTCCTCCGGGTTCGCGGGCAAGCTGATCGACGTCCAGAACAACGAGGCCGCCTCGTGGCTGCCCGCCAGTGCCGAGTCGACCCGCGCACTCGACAAGCTGGCCCCCTTCCAGGACCCGAACGACATCCCCACCGTGGTGGTCTACGTCCGCGACGGGGGCCTCACGGCTGGCGACATGGCGGCGATCGAGAGCCAGGCCGCGGAGCTTCAGAACATGGACGGCGTCGTGGGGGAGGCCGTTGGCCCGATCGTGTCGCAGGACGGCGAGGTCGGACAGACCATCGTCACCTACAACTTCGGCAAGAACGGGTGGAACGACCTGCCCGACACCGCCGACGAGATCCGTGACATCGCGGTGATCGAGGGCGTCACCGTCCACCTCGCCGGCGCCGGCGGGCAGGCGGCTGACTCCGCGGAGGCCTTTGCCGGGATCGACGGAACGCTGCTGCTCGCGAGCCTGGGCGTCGTCATCTTGATCCTGCTCCTCACCTACCGCAGCCCGGTGCTGTGGGTGCTGCCGATCGTCTCGGCCGTCTTCGCACTGTTCACCAGCGAGGCGGTCATCTACTTCCTGGCCAAGTACGCCGACCTCACCGTCAACGGCCAGAGCCAGGCCATCCTCACCGTGCTGGTGATCGGCGCCGGCACCGACTACGCGTTGCTCCTGGTCGCCCGGTACCGCGAGGAGCTGCGTCGGCACGAGGACCGCCATGAGGCGATGGCCTTCGCGCTGCACCGTGCCGCCCCAGCGATCTTCGCCAGCGCGGCCACCGTCGTCGCGGGCATGCTCTGCCTGATGCTCGCCGAGATGAACTCCACGGCCGGGCTCGGGCCGGTGACGGCGATCGGCGTGACCATCACCCTGCTCGTGATGGTCACCTTGCTCCCGGCCCTGCTGGTCATCTGCGGCCGCTGGGTGTTCTGGCCCAAGCGCCCGACCTTCGGCTCCCCGGAGCCGACCATGACCGGCTTCTGGGCCAACGTCGGCCAGTCCATCGCCCTTCGGCCGCGCGTGGTCTGGGTGGGTACGGCGGCCGCCCTCGCCGTCGCGTGCCTCGGCCTGCTCAGGCTCGACGCCAACGGACTCACGACCGAGGACCAGTACACCAAGGAGTTCGACTCCGTCGCCGGGCAGCGGGTGCTGATGGAGCACGAGCTCGCGGACAGCTCCAACCCGATCATGGTGGTGGCCGAGGCCGACCGACAGCAGGACGTGGCAACGGCGCTGGCGACGGTGGACGGGCTGGGCGCACCCGACTCGTCCGTCCCGCCGGTGGACGGTGTCGCCCTCGTCACCGCCACGGTGCCGGGTGACGTCGCCTCGCAGGCCGCCTTCGACCTGGTCGAGCAGGCGCGCGACGCGGTGCACCAGGTGGAGGGCGCCGGCGCGCTGGTCGGCGGCACCTCGGCGCTCTACCTCGACATCCAGGTCGCGTCCAGCCGGGACAACAGGGTGATCATCCCGGCGGTCCTGCTCGTGGTGATGCTGATCCTGATGCTGCTGCTGCGTGCCCTGGTCTCCCCGCTGCTGCTGATTCTCACCGTGATCCTGTCGTTCGGGGCCGCCCTCGGGATCTCCACGATTCTCTTCCGCAGTGTCTTCACCCGGCTGTTCGAGCACGGCGAGGGCTTCAACCACGCCGACGCGTCCTTCCCGCTCTTCGTGTTCGTCTTCCTGGTGGCGCTGGGCATCGACTACAACATCTTCTTGATGACCCGCGTCCGGGAGGAGACCGTGACGCGAGGAACGCGGCAGGGCTCGTTGGTGGCGCTGGCGGCCACCGGCGGTGTGATCACCTCGGCCGGGTTCGTGCTCGCTGCGACCTTCGCCGTGCTCGCCACCCTGCCTCTGGTGTTCGTGGCGGAGATGGGGACGGCGGTGGCGCTGGGCGTCATCCTCGACACGATGATCGTGCGCTCCGTGCTCGTCACCGCGCTCAACCTCGATCTGGGCGGCAGGATCTGGTGGCCGAGCAGTCTCGACCGGGCTGCTGTCCCGGTCGAGGAGGTGCCCGACCGGGCCACCGTCGGCTGACCCGGCGTCGGCCCGGTGACGGCCCGGTGACGGCCCGTCCGCGTGCCGCCGGGCGGACGTGACCAGACCCACCTTCGCGGCCGGCGGACCGGATGGGACGCCTGTGAACGATCGGGTAGAGTTCTTGGTGGGCACAACGTCGTGCACGGCCGCCACCGCAACGCAGCTCCACCGCGGAAGAGCAGGCCACAGCAAGCCGACCGTCACCGACTCTTGAGGGAACCGAAGTGACCCAGCCCAGCACCCGTCCCGTCGTACTCATCGCCGAGGAGCTCAGCCCCGCCACCGTCGAGGCACTCGGCCCCGACTTCGAGATCCGGCACTGCGACGGCGCCAATCGCGCCGAGCTGCTGCCCGCGATCGCCGACGTCGACGCGATCCTCGTGCGCAGCGCGACGAAGATCGACGCCGAGGCGCTGGCCGCCGCCAAGCGGCTCCAGGTCGTGGCCCGTGCTGGTGTCGGCCTCGACAACGTCGACGTGAAGGCCGCCACCCAGAGCGGCGTGATGGTCGTGAACGCCCCGACGTCGAACATCGTGTCGGCCGCCGAGCTCGCCGTCGCGCTCATGCTTGCCGCCGCCCGCCACATCGCGCCCGCCAACGCGGCGCTGAAGAACGGCGAGTGGAAGCGCAGCAAGTACACCGGCATCGAGCTCTACGAGAAGACCGTCGGCATCGTCGGCCTCGGCCGCATCGGCGTCCTGGTCGCCCAGCGGCTCAGCGCCTTCGGGATGAAGGTCATCGCGTACGACCCCTACGTGCAGGCCGGCCGTGCCGCCCAGATGGGCGTCCGCCTCGTCACCCTCGACGAGCTGCTGCGCGAGGCCGACTTCATGTCGGTCCACCTGCCGAAGACCCCCGAGACGATCGGCCTGATCAGCGAGGACGAGCTCGCCAAGGTGAAGCCCAGCCTCGTGCTGGTCAACGCCGCCCGCGGCGGCATCGTCGACGAGCACGCCCTCCACGTCGCGGTGAAGGAGGGCCGGATCGCGGCCGCCGGACTCGACGTGTTCGCCTCGGAGCCCTGCACCGACAGCCCGCTGTTCGAGTTCGAGAACGTCGTCGCCACCCCGCACCTGGGCGCCTCCACCGACGAGGCTCAGGAGAAGGCCGGCGTCGCCGTGGCGAAGTCGGTCCGGCTCGCGCTCTCGGGCGAGCTCGTCCCCGACGCCGTCAACGTCCAGGGCGGGGTCATCGCCGAGGACGTGCGCCCGGGCCTGCCGCTCACCGAGAAGCTCGGCCGGATCTTCACCGCGCTCGCCGGTGAGGTCGCCCAGCAGCTCGACGTCGAGGTGCGCGGCGAGATCACGCAGTACGACGTCAAGGTGCTCGAGCTCGCCGCCCTCAAGGGCGTGTTCGCCGACGTGGTCGAGGAGCAGGTGTCCTACGTGAACGCTCCGCTGCTCGCGGCCGAGCGCGGCGTCGCCGTACGCCTGGTCACCGATCCGGAGAGCCCCGACCACCGCAACCTGATCACGCTCCGCGGCACCCTCGCCGACGGCTCGCAGGTGTCGGTCTCCGGCACCCTGATCGGGATCGCGCAGAAGGAGCGCCTCGTCGAGATCGACGGGTACGACGTGGACATCGAGCCGACCGAGCACCTCGCGTTCTTCCGCTACGCGGACCGCCCGGGCATGGTCGGCACGGTCGGCGGCATCCTGGGCAAGGCCGAGGTGAACATCGCCGGCATGCAGGTCGCCCGCGACACCAAGGGCGGCCACGCCCTGGTGGCGCTGTCGGTCGACTCCGCCGATCCCCGCGGACGTGCTCGAGGAGATCCGCACCGCCATGGACGCCGCCTCGGTGCGCGCGGTCGACCTCACCGAGTGACCGGACCGAGCGACCGCTGACGTCCGTCCGGGGCGCGGCTCAGGCGTCCACCGCATCGCGCTCCGGACCGAGGCGGTCGGCCCTTCGCGACACCACCAGGCTCGTGGCGGTGGTGGCCGCGAGGACGCCCACGATCACCCCCAGGGACAGCAGCGTGGGGATCTCGGGCACCGACGGCCAGCGCAGGTGCGCCCAGTGCAGCGTGAGCTTTGCGCCGATGAACGCCAGGATGGCGGCCAGGCCGTAGCCGAGGTGCACCAGCTTCGAGAGCGCACCCTCCAGGACGAAGTAGAGCGCTCGCAGCCCCAACAGCGCGAACGCGTTGGTGACGAACACCAGGTAGGGATCGCTCGTGATGCCGTAGACCGCCGGCACGGAGTCGACGGCGAAGACGATGTCCGTGGCGAGGACCGCGACGACCACCAGGGCGAACGGCGTGACGGCACGACGTCCGTCGACCCGGCCGAGCAGCCGGGGGCCGTCGTACTCCTTGGTGACGGGCATGAACCGCCGCAGCACCCGGACACTACGCAGGCTCTCGACGTTCACCTCGTGGTCGGCGCCCGACCGGGCGTCGCGGAGGATCTTCACGGCGGTCGCGACGAGGATGACGCCGAACACGAGGAACGCGGCGTCGAAGCGGCTGAGGGCTGCTGCGCCGAGCGCGATGAAGACACCGCGCAGGACCAGCGCGCCGACGATGCCGTAGAGCAGCACCCGCTGCTGCAGGGCCCGTGGCACCGCGAAGGCGCCGAGCAGCAGCATGAAGACGAACAGGTTGTCGACGCTCAGCGACTTCTCGACCAGGTAGCCGGTGAGGTACTCCACGCCGCGCTCGGAGCCGAACTGCTGCCAGACGTAGCCGGCGAAGGCGAGGGGGAGCGCGATGTAGAACGCGGACCAGCCGAGGGCCTCGCGCATCGACACGTCGTGCGGACGACGAGTGAGCAGGAAATCAAGCACCAGGAGCGCCAGCACCGCAAGGATCGAGACCGCCCAGAGCGTCGGGGTGCCGACGGAGTCGAGCGCGGGCGATGCGGGGGCAGCGAGGGAGAACATGGGACTCCTCAGACGTGGTCGTCCGAGGTCTCCTTCACCGGCGGACCGGCTTCCGACCGAGGCGCCGTGGGACGCCGTAGTGACCGGTCGGGATCTGGGACAGTTCTCCCCTCGCAGGAAAGTGTACCCATCCGCATCACAATCAACCAGGTGGTCGGCTGCTGCGATCATCGCTCCATGACGTGGACCGCACCGACCCCGCAGCAGCCCGTGGACCCTCCGGTGATGGGGGACGACCGCCCGATGCTCGAGGCCTACCTGGGCTGGCAGCGCATCAACCTGCTCAACATCTGCGCTGGGCTGACCGCCGAGCAGCTCGCGCTGCGTCCGCTCCCGGACGCCAACCTGTCGCTGCTCGGGCTGGTTCGCCACCTCGCCAAGGTCGAGCGGATCTGGTTCGGCCAGCGGGTGGGCGACCGCGAGCCGTTGTACGACCCCGCGCTCGGCAAGGACCACGACTTCGAGGACGTTCGACCGGAGCAGGCGGAGGAGGCCTTCGCCGTGCTGGCCGAGGAGTGGCGCAGCTCGGACGCGACCGCCGCGACCATGTCGTTCGACGACACGTTCGACACCGGCCGTGACGAGTGGTCGCTGCGCATGCTCTACGTGCACCTGATCGGGGAGTACGCGCGACACAACGGCCACGCCGACCTGGTCCGCCAGCACATCGACGGTGTCACCGGCCGCTAGGCAGGCAGCTCGGCTGCACGGTCAGCGCTTCGTCGCGATGAGCACCGAGGCGTCGTCGGCGACCATCACCTCGACGGTGGTGAAGCGCTCGTCGGTGAGCCACTGCTCGCGCAGCACGTCGACCCGGCCCTCGTAGACCGGTGGCCACGACGAGCAGGGCGTGAAGTCGTCGAGCACGACGATGCCGCCGGGCTCGACCAGGTCGATGATCGTGTCCGCGCCGGCGTTCTTGGGCTCGCGGGCGTCGAGGAACAGCAGCGAGAACGGCCCCTTGTCGCGCATCGTCGACCAGTCGGCGGCGAGCACCTCGACCTGGTCGTCGGTCTCGAAGATCTCACCGGCGGCCTCGGCCAGCGTCGGGTCGAGCTCGGCGGAGAGGATGCGGGCCTCCGGCCGTACGCCGCTGCGCAGCCACGCCGTGCCCACGCCGCAGCCGGTGCCGAACTCGGCGAGCGTCCCGGACCGTGTGGCCGCCAGCGTCGCCAGCAGTCGCCCGGTCTCGTTGCGGCAGAAGGAGACGTTGCCACGCTTGCGGGAGACGTCGAAGGCACGCCGAACGATGTCGGGAAGGTCGGGAGGGGCACTCATGCTGCGAGTCTCTCAAATCACTTGCAGAGGTCCAATTATCGAGATCGTGTCTCACATCCTGGAAACCTCGGGAAATCTTCCGGTGCGACCGGGGCACCGACGCTAACCTGAGCTCACCATGCGGAGCTTCTTCGTACTTATCAGCCGCCGTGGCGGGGCCTCTTAAGTAAGGCCACCTCGCCGCGGAGATCGGCATGTCCGGCCCTACGAAGAATCTCCGCCGCGAGCATCTGAAGCACAGCCACCGCAGAGCTCCTTTTCGAGATCACCCTCCGGCACCGCGCAACCCGCGGCCGAGGATCGAGTCTCCCTCGCTGGCAGCGGAGTGACATCAACGATCACCGCGGACATCCCGTGCGATCCCTGCCCAGCCCTCACCAGACACTTTCGATCCTTCAGGAGCACACCATGTACGACATGTACCCCGAGTGGGGCCCGAGCCGGCACTACGACAACGCGCAGACGACCGACCAGGCCGTCCAGTACGGACTCGACCTGCGAGACAACGGCGGCCAGCGCCCGGACGACAACTAGAGTCGCGCCCCATGCAGACGTTCCAGCTCGCCGTCATCCCCGGCGACGGCATCGGTCCCGAGGTCACCGCCGAAGCACTCAAGGTGCTCGAGGCGGTGTCCGCGGGGGCCGGTGTGAAGTTCGAGCCCACCCGCTACGACCTCGGTGCCGAGCGGTACCTCGCCACCGGTGAGGTGCTCCCCGACTCGGTCCTCGCCGAGATCAAGCAGCACGACGCGATCCTGCTCGGTGCTGTCGGCGGGAAGCCGGGTGACCCGAACCTCCCGCCGGGGATCCTCGAGCGGGGGCTGCTGCTACGACTGCGTTTCGAGCTCGACCACTACGTGAACCTGCGTCCCTCGCGGATCTACCCCGGGGCCAGCTCGCCGCTGGCCCACCCGGGGGAGGTCGACTTCGTCGTCGTCCGCGAGGGCACCGAGGGGCCGTACGTCGGCAACGGCGGCGCGCTCCGGGTCGGCACGCCGCACGAGATCGCCACGGAGGTCAGCGTCAACACCGCCTTCGGCGTGGAGCGCGTCGTCCGCGACGCGTTCACCCGGGCGAGCAAGCGGCCCCGCAAGAGGCTGACCCTGGTGCACAAGACCAACGTGCTGGTGCACGCCGGCGCCGTGTGGAGCCGGCTGGTCGGCGAGGTGGCCGGGGAGTTCCCCGAGGTCGAGGTGGACTACCTGCACATCGACGCGGCCACGATCTTCATGACCACCGACCCGTCGCGCTTCGACGTGATCGTCACCGACAACCTGTTCGGCGACATCATCACCGACCTGGCGGCCGCCATCACCGGCGGCATCGGCCTCGCCGCGAGCGGCAACGTCAACCCCGACCGCACCAGCCCGAGCATGTTCGAGCCGGTGCACGGCTCCGCCCCGGACATCGCCGGCCAGCAGAAGGCGGACCCCACGGCGGCGATCCTGTCCGGCGCGCTGCTGCTCGAGCACCTCGGCTTCGACGACGCGGCCCGGGCGGTCGAGGAGGCCGTCGTGGCCGACCTCGCGGCCCGCGACGCGGGGACGTCGCGGCGTACCTCCGAGGTCGGCGACGCCGTCGCCGCCCGCCTCTCCTCCTGACGTTCGGTACCGTGCACCTCATGGAGAGCTCACTGGAGATCGCTGTCTCGCCCGCAACCGATCCGGTCAGCGACGAGCGGCTGGCGGAGATCCTCGCGAACCCGGGGTTCGGGATGCACTTCACCGACCACATGTTCATGGTCGAGTGGACGCCGGAGCGCGGGTGGCACGACGCCCGCGTCACGCCCTACGCGCCGCTGACGCTCGACCCGGCCACCGCCGTCCTGCACTACGCGCAGGAGATCTTCGAGGGCATGAAGGCCTACCGCCACGAGGACGGCTCGATCTGGACCTTCCGGCCCGAGATGAACGCCGAGCGCATGGTCCGCTCGTCGCACCGTCTCGCGCTGCCCGAGCTCCCGGTCGCCGACTTCGTGTCCTCGGTCGACGCGCTGGTGAAGGCCGACGAGCGCTGGGTCCCGGACCCGGCCGGTGAGAAGAGCCTCTACATCCGGCCGTTCATGTTCGCCTCCGAGACGTTCCTCGGGGTCCGCCCGTCCAAGCACGTGACCTACATGGTGATCGCGTCGCCGGCCGGCGCCTACTTCGCCAAGGGCCTCAAGCCGGTGACGATCTGGCTCAGCGAGGACTACTCCCGCGCCGGGGTCGGCGGCATGGGCGCGGCCAAGACCGGCGGCAACTACGCCAGCTCGCTCGTGGCGCAGCAGGAGGCCATCGACAACGGCTGCGACCAGGTGGCGTTCCTCGACACCGTCGACCGGAGGTGGGTCGAGGAGCTCGGCGGGATGAACCTCTACTTCGTCCACGACGACGGGACGATCGTGACGCCGGAGCTCTCCGGCTCGATCCTCGAGGGGATCACCCGTGACTCCATCATCGAGCTCAGCGGCAAGCTCGGCCACACGGTCGTGGAACGGAAGTTCTCGATCGACGAGTGGCGCGACGGTGTCGCGTCCGGCCGGATCACCGAGGTGTTCGCCTGCGGTACGGCGGCCGTGGTGACGCCGGTCGGCACGCTGAAGTGGCGCGGCGGCTCGGTGAGCGCCGCGGGCGACAGCGACGACATCGGGCCGGTGACCACGCAGGTCCGGCAGGCCCTCGTGGACATCCAGTACGGCCGCGCCGAGGACACCTTCGGCTGGATGCACCGGGTCTGCTGACACGGGCGGCAGGCGCTCGCCCCGTCGCCGGGACCGCGCCCGTGCGTGATTCCGGGGCCTCCGCGGCGCAAGACGTGACCGAAATCGCGCCTGGGTTCGCTCGGCGTGCGCGGGTCGAGGGTCACACCCGCTCGGTTAGTGTGGATCGGTGACTGCCACGAGCTCACAGCCGCCGCCCCCGGCCGACCTGATGGTCGGCGGCTACCGCCTGCTCACCAAGATCGGTGAGGGCGGTATGGGTGTCGTGCACCTCGCCCAGGCGCCCGACGGGAACCGCGTCGCGCTGAAGGTGCTGCGACCGCACATCATCGGCGACGACGAGGCCCGCGAGCGGCTGGCCCGCGAGGTCGCCTCGCTGCGCCGGGTGACCAGCCCCCGAATCGCCGAGGTCATCGACGCCGACCCCTGGGGCGAGACGCCGTACGTCGCCACCCGCTACGTCCCGGGCCTGTCGCTGCACCAGCACATCCGGGAGCACGGGCCGGTCGCCGGGCCGGACCTGCGCTGGTTCGCGGCCGGCCTCGCCGAGGCGGTGATCGCCGTCCACCAGGTCGGCGTCCTGCACCGCGACATCAAGCCGTCCAACGTGCTTCTCGAGGGCCGCTCGCCGGTGCTCATCGACTTCGGCCTCGCCCGCCTGGCGGAGGACCCGCGGCTCACCCACACCGGCTGGTTGCTGGGCACGCCGGGCTACCTGGCGCCCGAGATCCTCTACGGCGAGGACGCGACCACCGCGTCCGACGTGCACGCCTGGGCCGCCACGCTGGTGTTCGCCGCGACGGGACGTCCGCCGTTCGGCACCGGGCCGGCGATGGCGATCATGGACCGGGTCCGCCGCGGCGAGCACGACCTCACCGGCGTTCCCGCCGACCTGCTGCCGCTCGTGCGCGAGGGGCTCGCCCCGGACCCCGACGACCGGCCCAGCACGGGCGCGGTCCTCGCCGCGCTGCGCCAGGACCCGACGCCGGCGGCACCGGCGGAGCCCCAGGACGACTTCACGCTCCCGTGGATGCTGGCCCAGCCGACCCCGACCGACACCGACGCCACCGACGTGGTCGAGGCCGGGCCCTCGGCGCCGGCCGCCTCCGGACCGCCGCAGACCAAGCCGCTGACCGTGCCCGCACCGGCGCTCGCCCCCGAGCCCGCCCGGCAGCCCTACGTCCAGCCGCCCCCGCCGACCCGCGTCCACGACAGCCCGGGGGAGCGGCCGCGGCTCGTCCCGCCGGGCTCGATGCGCACCAGCGGCACGGCGAGGCTGCAGCGCGGCCTGTGCCTCGGTGGGGCCTTCGGCTCCGTGGCCGCGGGCTTCGCGGTGGCGCCGTACCTCACCTTCCTGCTCCTCGCCGCGGCCGCCCTCGTCGTCCGCACGCTCTCGTGGACCACCGAGGCGGCGCGCGAGCGCCAGCACCTGCGGGGCAGCCGGCGCTGGTACGACGCGCCGCTCACCGTCGCCACGTCGCCGTGGTACCTCGTCGTCGCCGCCGGCGGCACGGTGATGCTGCTCGCCTGGTCGGGGCTGGTCACCTTCATGGTCGGGCTCGGCGTCGCGCTGGTCGGGCCGCCGCTGTCCTCCGGCCTGCTCCTGCTCGGCGGCGTCCTGGCGCTCACCGTGTGGTGGGGCCCGGGCGCGAAGCGGCTGCGGCTGCCCACGCAGCGCGTGCTGGGCGCCGTCACGCGTGACCCGTGGGTGGGCTGGACGGCTGTCGCCGCGGTGGGGATCGTGCTCGTCGCACTGGCCTTCGCGGTCGGCACCGGCGACGTCAGCTGGTCGCCGCAGCCCGGCCCGCCCTGGCGCGGCGGCACGCTGCTCGGCCGTGTCGCGGACTGGCTCTGAGCCGGTGGGCACGACCGACTGGGTGGACTGGCACCGCCAGTACGACGACCCGACGTCCGACCTCTCGCGCCGCCGGCGGTCCGTGCAGGCGGCGATCCGGTCCTGGATGGCCACGACCGGGTCCGGGCCGCGCCGGGTCGTCAGCGCGTGCAGCGGCGACGGGAGCGACCTGCTCGAGGTGCTCGCCGGCGAGGCCGACGCGGACCGCTTCTCGGTGCGGCTGCTCGAGGTCGACGAGGACCTGGCCGCCCGTGCCGAGGCGCACGCCCGGTCGGCCGGACTGGCCGGCGTCGACGTGGTCCGGGCCGACGCCGGGGTCACCGAGAGCTACGCGGGCGCGGTCCCCGCGGACCTGCTGATGCTCTGCGGCGTCTTCGGCAACCTCAGCGACGCGGACGCGCAGTGGACCATCGAGACGGCGCGGCACCTGTGCGCCCCCGGGGCGCACGTCGTGTGGACGCGGGGCCGGTTCGCCGACCGGGACGCCGTCGAGCCGACCACCCGGCTGCGCGAGTGGTTCGCGGAGTCGGGGTTCGAGGAGGTCTCGCTCGACGCCCCGGACGACACCGTCTACCGGGTCGGTGTGCACCGGCTGGTGGCCCGCCCCGAGCCGCTCGTGCTCGGGCGCCAGTTCTTCACGTTCCTGCGCTGAGATGGTGCAGCGGGCCGGCACGGAGACGCCCGCTGGCAGTGGTTCTGCTGGCGCACGGCTTGGTTCTCGACCGCGGGGTCCTGGCAGCACGTGGTCCGCACCCGGTCACGAAGGATGCGCCTGGCTGACCAGGGTGACGGTTCGACAGACCCCGGGGTCAGGCGTCGAGCACGCAGACCCGGATCGGCTGGTCGGCGGTGTTGGCGAAGCCGCCGCGGCTCCAGGCGGGCTCGACGGCCTGCACCCGGCCGGTCGCGTCGTGGGCCCGGGCCCGCAGCAGGTGCTCGCCCGGCTCGGCCTGCCACGGCAGCGAGAACTCCCGCCAGGCCCAGCGGTGCTCGTGCGGGGCGAGCTCGGCGTCCGACCAGGTGCTGCCGCCGTCGGTGCTCACCTCCACCCGCTCGACCGGCCCCCAGCCCGACCAGGCCCGCCCGCGCAGGCGGACGACGCCCGGGCGCATGATCCGGTCGCGGCTCATGAAGTCGGGGTCGCCCGGCGGCATCAGCAGGGCTCGCGGCTCGATCCTGGTGACGGGGACCCCTTCCTCGTCGGCCTCCTGGCGCAGCCGGTAGGCCACGTTCTGGTAGCCGTCGAAGGCGTGGTCGATGACCGTGACGCTGCGCAGCCACTTCACGTGCGCCATGCCGTACCAGCCGGGGACGACGAGTCGCGCCGGGAACCCGTGCTGCACCGGCAGCGGCGCGCCGTTCATCGCGAAGGCGACGAGCACGTCGTCCCGGGTGGCCTCGTCCAGGGCGAGGCCGCGGGCGTAGTCCTGCTCCACGCCGCGCTCGAAGCCGTGGTCGTGCCCGGTGAACACGACGTCGACCGCCCGGTCGGTCGGCGCCGCGTCGGCGAGGAGCACCTGGAGCGGGACGCCGGTCCACTCGGCCGTGCCGACGGCACCGTTGAGCCAGGGCTGGCTGACGGGCCGGGGAGAAACCCCGACGCGCCCGTTGCCCGCGCACTCGAGGGTGACCCGCACGGTGTGGGTCGGCATCGCCTGCAGGTCGGCCAGCGTGAGCGACAGCGGGTGCTCCACCTCGCCGTCGATGCCCAGCCGCCAGGCCGACGCGTCGACCGCGGGGATGTCGTAGTGCGTGAGCACGTAGTGCAGCCCGGGAGGCGTCAGCTCCTCGCGGAGCAGCTCCATCGGCATCGCGTGGTTGCGGCTCGCCAGCCGCAGCTCGTCGATCCCGATGCCCTCGCCCTCCTCGGCGATGCGGCTCGGCGCACTGACCTGCTCCACCGAGATCGACATGACGGCCTCCCGCGGTCGGCGTACTCCTGCGACCTGTCTACTCCCGGCGCGGGGGCCCGGCAACCGCCTCGTCGGCCGGATCCCGCGGGCGATCCGGATTCTGGGACCGGGTTCCGTCCCTTGGACATCGATGGCAGACTCGAAGGCGTGCAGAACCAGATCATTATCAGCTAGCGCGTGCGGGACACCCCTCACGCGCCGACCTCTCGTCCACACGGGAGGTCTTTTTGTTGCACTGCACGACCCGGCACCGACCCGAGGAACGAGATGACCAGCGAGCAGCAGGCCTTCCACGTCTACGACACGACGCTGCGCGACGGCGCTCAGCAGGAGGGTCTCAACCTCTCCGTCGCCGACAAGCTCACCATCGCGCGCCAGCTCGACGGTCTGGGAGTCGGCTACATCGAGGGCGGCTGGCCGGGGGCGAACCCCAAGGACACCGAGTTCTTCCGGCGCGCGCAGTCCGAGCTCGACCTCGAGCACGCGCAGCTCGCGGCCTTCGGCGCCACCCGCCGGGCCGGGGTGAGGGCCGCGGACGACCCGATGGTCGCCGCGCTGCGCGACTCGGGGGCCGGCGTGGTCACCCTGGTCGCCAAGTCGCACGACCGGCACGTGGAGCTCGCCCTGCGCACCACGCTGGAGGAGAACCTGGCGATGGTGCAGGACACCGTCAGCCACCTGC
This sequence comes from uncultured Actinomycetota bacterium, assembly GCA_963721855.1. Classification (GTDB taxonomy): domain Bacteria; phylum Actinomycetota; class Actinomycetes; order Propionibacteriales; family Nocardioidaceae; genus Nocardioides_B. Next base: position 15,403 of record CAVRMN010000001.1, read on the forward strand.
GCCAGGAGGGCCAGCGCGTCTTCCTCGACGCGGAGCACTTCTTCGACGGCTACCGCGACAACCGCGAGTACGCGCTCGAGGTGCTGCGCACGGCCTACGACGCGGGCGCGGAGGTCGTCGCGCTGTGCGACACCAACGGCGGGATGCTGCCGCCGTGGGTCGCCGACGTCGTGCACGACGTGCTGGAGACGACCGGCGTCCGGGTCGGCATCCACTGCCACAACGACACCGGCTGCGCCGTCGCCAACACCCTGGCCGCGGTCGACGCCGGCGCGACCCATGTGCAGGGCACGCTCAACGGGTACGGCGAGCGCACCGGCAACGCCGACCTCGTCACCGTCGTGGCCAACCTGGAGCTGAAGCTCGGCAAGCACGTGCTGCCCGACGGCCTGCTCCGGGAGGCCACCCGGATCGCGCACGCGGTCGCCGACGTCACGAACTTCCCGCCCGCCTCGCGCCAGCCCTACGTCGGCGTGAGCGCGTTCGCGCACAAGGCCGGCCTGCACGCCAGCGCGATCAAGGTCGACCCGAACCTCTACCAGCACCTCGACCCCGTGGCGGTCGGCAACGACATGCGGCTGCTGGTCTCCGACATGGCCGGCCGCGCCTCGATCGAGCTGAAGGGCCGCGAGCTCGGCTTCGACCTGGCCGGCGAGGACGGCGACAGGGAGCTCGTCACCCGGGTCACCGACCGGGTCAAGGAGCTCGAGTCGAAGGGCTACACGTTCGAGGCGGCCGACGCCTCGTTCGAGCTGCTGCTCGTCGAGGAGGTCGAGGGCGTCCGGCCGTCGTACTTCTCGGTCGAGTCCTGGCGCGTGATCACCGACTCCAAGCCGGGCGACGAGGCGGTCTCGGAGGCGACGATCAAGCTGCACGCCGGCGGTGCCCGGATCCTCGCCACCGGCGAGGGCAACGGCCCGGTGAACGCCCTCGACCACGCGCTGCGCGAGGCGATCGGGCAGGCCTACCCCGAGGTCGCGAAGTTCGAGCTGATCGACTACAAGGTGCGGATCCTCGACCAGGGCCACGGCACCGACGCGGTGACCCGGGTGCTGATCGAGACCACCGACGGCCAGTCGTCGTGGGTGACGGTCGGTGTCGGGCACAACGTGATCGAGGCGTCCTGGGGCGCGCTCGTCGACGGCGTCACGTTCGGCCTCCGCCGGCAGGGCGAGGTGCCGCAGTAGGTTCGGTCCATGGCCGAGCTGCACGACCTCACCGCGCTGGAGCAGGGAGCGGCGGTACGCCGCCGCGAGGTCTCGCCGGTCGAGCTCGTCGACCACTACCTGGCCCGGATCGACCCGGCTCTCCGACGAGGTGGGCGCGTTCGTGACGGTGACCGGCGACCTGGCGCGGAAGCAGGCGCTGCTCGCGGAGTCGCGCGCGGGGGAGGGCGGTCCGCTGTTCGGGGTGCCGACCGCCGTCAAGGACCTCAACCTCACGGCCGGGGTGCGCACGACGTTCGGCTCGGCCGCGTTCGCCGACTTCGTCCCCGACGTGTCCGACGAGGTGGTCACCCGGCTCGAGGCGGCCGGCACGATCAGCCTCGGCAAGACCAGCACGCCGGAGCTCGGGACGCCCTGCTACACCGAGCCGGAGGTGGCGCCGCCGTCGCGGACACCGTGGGACCTGGAGCGGATGGCGGGCGGGTCGAGCGGCGGTGCGGGCGCGGCGGTGGCGGCCGGGCTCGTCCCGGTGGCGCACGGGTCGGACGGCGGCGGCTCCATCCGGATCCCGGCGAGCTGCTGCGGCCTCGTCGGGCTCAAGCCGAGCCGGGGCAGGATCAGCGGCGCCCCGGTGTACGGCGACCCGGTCGGTCTCGGCACGTCGGGTCCCCTCGCCCGGACGGTGCGCGACGCGGCCGCGCTGCTGGACGTGATGGCCGGGCCGGCGCTCGGCGACCCGACCTGGGCGGCTCCGCTGCCCGACGGCGAGACCTTCCTCGGCTGGTGCGACCGGCCGCCGGGCCGGCTCCGCGTGGCGAGGTTCGCGACCCCGGTCATCACCGACGCACCGGTGCACCCCGAGGTGCTGGCCGGCTACGAGGCCGCCTCCCGGCTGCTCGCCGACCTCGGCCACGACGTGGAGGACGTCGAGGTGCCGATGCCCCGCGAGGCGGTGCCGGTGTTCGAGACCTGCTGGGCGGTGCTGACCGCGCTGGCGATCCTGCCGCCCGGTGGTGAGGACCGGCTGCGGCCGCTGACCCGGTGGCTCACGGAGCGCGGGCGCGCGGTGTCGGGGCCGGAGTTCGGCCTCGCGATCGGCGAGCTGCGCCGGGTGGCGGCGGCGACGGTGCGGGCGCTGGCGGCGTACGACGTGGTGCTCACCCCGACCCTGGCGCAGCCGCCGCTGCGCATCGGGGAGATCCGCGACGACGCCGACCCGGCGCGCGACTTCGAGAACCAGAAGGCGTTCACGCCCTACACGTCGGCGTGGAACGTGACCGGCATGCCGGCGGTCTCCCTGCCGCTGCACCGGACCGCCGAGGGGTTGCCGGTGGGCGTGATGCTGGCCGGCCGGCCGGGGGAGGACCACCGGCTCCTCGCCCTCGCCGCGCAGGTCGAGCAGGTCGCTCCCTGGAGCGACCGCCGCCCGCCCTGCTGGTGATCCTCAGCCCGGTGCGTCGACCAGGCGCAGCGCGAGCGTCGGGCAGGCGCGGGCTGCCTCCCGCGCGGCCCGCAGGAGCCCGTCGTCGATGTCGCCGGTGACCAGCGGATAGCCCCACTCGTCGAGGTCGACCGCCTCCGGCAGCAGCTCGTGGCACAGCCCGCGGGCCTTGCAGGCCGGCCAGTCGACGCGGAGCCGCCGGCTCATCGCTGCGCACCGACCACGTCGCCCGGACTCTCCGCACCCGTCCGCGCGAACGTGCAGCGACCCTCCGCGTGCGCGAGGTGCTCGTCGGGGAACGCCGCCAGCAGCGACGAGACCAGCCGGGCGGTGCCGTCCGGGTGGGCGCAGGCGCCTCGGCGCACGACGAGGCCGACGAGCTGGTCGACCCGCGCCCGGGACGGCTGCCCCCGGTCGAGCTCGTGGACGGCGCGGGCCAGGGCGGGCAGCCCGTTCAGGCACGGCCCGCAGCGGCCGGCCGACTGGCCCGCGAGGTAGTCGACGACCGCTGCCGTCCGGTGCAGCGGGCAGGCGCCGGGGTGCAGCGGCAGCACCACGCCGGCGCCGAGGGTGAGCCCGTGCCCGGCCAGCTCGTCGCGGTCCACGGTCAGGGCGGCCAGGCCGCCCGCAGGCACCCACACCCCGTGGAACCCACCGAGGAGGACCGGGCGGTCGACCAGCACACCGAGCACCTCGCGCCACGCGGTGCCGTGCGGCACCTCGACGACCCGGGGACCCGCCGAGTCGCCGCGCAGGGTGAGCAGCGTGGTCCCGGGCGCCGCCGCGTGGCCGAGGCCGACGTAGCCGTCGGGACCGCGGGTGAGCAGGGCGCCCACCTGGGCGAACGTCTCCGCGTTGGACAGCAGGGTCGGCCGGTTGCGGTAGCCCCGCACGGCCTCCGGCTGCCACGCGGTGACCGGCAGGTTCTCCCGGCCGGACATCAGCTCGAGGACCGCGCGGGCCTGCCCCGCCACGAACCTCGCCGTCGCGGTGTGCAGCCGCCACCGGGTGCGCCGGTCAGCGCGGCGGCGTTCGGCGACGGCACGGCGTACGGCGTCCGCGACCGCGACCTCCTCCCCGGGGACGACGAGGTGCACGGTGCGCACGCCGAGGGCGCGGGCCGTGGCCGCCGCGCCGTCCAGCACGAGGTGCGGGGCGGCCAGCGCGAGCGCGGCGTCCTTGAAGCTGGCGGGCTCGCCCTCGCTCAGGTTCACCACCACCGTGGCCCGGCCCCCGCCGTCGGCGACCGCCGCGAGCTTGGTGGCGAACGGGAAGCCCGCGCCGCCACGACCCCGCAGGCCGATCGACCCGACGAGCTCACGCAGCTCGCCGACGGTCGGCAGCATCGCCCGGCCGTGCCGCTCCCGGTGCTCGGCGAGCCCGGGCCCGTCGACCACTCCGTCGAGCAGCGCCGGTCCGGGCTGGACCAGCAGGGTCTGCCGGCCGGCGTACCCGAGGCCGGGGAAGGCCAGCGCGGTCATCGGGCGCCGCTCACGAGGCGGACGCGGCCCACGGGTGCGGCGCTCTGGGCCCGGCGGGCGCGGCGGCGGGCGACCAGCAGCCCGGCCAGGCGCACCAGCACCGCGAGACCGACGGTGACGGCGCAGGCCAGGTAGGTCGCGGTCGCGAAGCCGCTGCCGGTGTCGGTCCCGATGCCCAGGCCGTGCACCATCGCGACGCCCCAGGCGGCGTACGTCGACAGGTGCAGCGCCAGCCACAGCCTGTGCGGCAGCCGGTGCCGCAGCAGGCTGGTCAGCACCACCACGGCGACGGCGTCGAGAGCCAGCGTCCCGAGCGCCAGCCAGAACGGTTGGTACGTCGCGCCGGCCGGCACCAGCGCCTGCCACCACCGGATGTCGACGTAGCTGTCGACGACCGCCGACGTGACGTGCACGACGAGGGCCACGACGGTGACCAGGCCCAGGTCGCGGTGGACCGTCTGGGTGAGGAAGCGGGGGACCCGGCCGCCCGCACGACCGCGCGTCGCGAGGATCCCGACCACGACGGTCAGGGTGAGCAGCCCCAGCAGGACGAAGCCGGTGCCGCGGTTGAGGAACCAGAGGAAGGGGCCGTCCATCACGGTGTCCCTTCCACGTCGGGGTGCTCGACCGGCCAGTCGCCGCTCGTGGTGACCGTCCCGTCGCGGGCGACGAGTCGGGCGGTCACGGATCGCTCGGACAGCCAGCCGACGGCCTGGTCGCCCAGCACGAGAGCGGCGGTCGTCGCGACGTTGGCCGCGACGCAGGTGGGGCCGGTGGCGGTGGCCGTGCGCCACGGACCGTCGACCGGCCGGCCGGTGCGGGGGTCGAGCAGGTGGTGCTGCTCGGTGTCGCCGGTCCGCCAGCGACGCGCGCAGGTGCTGGAGGTGGCCAGCCCACCACCGGCCAGCAGCACCAGCTCCGCGTCGGCGTCGGCCGGGGACTCGGTCACCCGCACCGGCCAGGCCGGCCCCTCCCTCCCGTCGATGCGGACGTCGCCGCCGAGGCTCACGACCGCGCGGCAGCCGAGCTCGTCGATGACGGCAGCGGCGACGAGGTCGGCTGCCCAGGCCTTGGCCGTGGCGCCGAGGTCGAGGGCGCAGTCGGACGGGATCCGGAGTGCGCCCTCGGGGTCCAGCCGGACCTCGCGCCAGGCGTGCGGGCGATGACGGTGGGGCAGGGGAGCCGGGAAGCTCCGGGGGTCGCGCGTCCGGACCGACCGGATCGTCGTGTCGTAGCCCAGCGCGACCATCGGCCTGCCGAGACAGGGGTCGACCAGGCCGTCGGTGGCCTCGGCCGCCTCGAGGGCGACGGAGGTGGCGGCCACGAGCACCGGGTCGACCGCGACCCACTCACCCGGGGCGGCGTTCACCCGGCTCAGGTCGGAGTCGTCGCGGAACCGGCTGCAGGTCCGGTCGACGAGGTGCAGCACCCGCCGGGCGATGTCACCGGCTCGCGGGAGCGTCGCCGGGTCGTCGGTGGCCAGGTAGACGTAGGTGCCCAGGGCGTCCCAGCGGAGCACGCTGCCGATCGGCGGCCCCGGCTCGAACGACGTGGCGGCCGCGCTGCTCATGACCCGCTGCTCGGGGCCGGTGGCGGTGGCGGCGGCGGGGGAGCGGCCTGCTGGGTGCTCGTCGAGCGCACCGGTGCGGGGGCGGGCGCGGTGCCGCCGACCGACGAGGTCACCGCGGCGCCCGCCCCGACCTGCGCGACACCGGCGGCGCTGACCTGGTGCACCACGCGGGTGTGCACGACGGTGCGCTGCGGGCGGACCCGGGTGACCACGATGACGCGACGGGCCGGCGCGACCTGGACGGAGCGCCGCCAGGCCGCGAGCGCCTGCGCGGCCGCCTGGGCGTCCTGCTGCCGGCGGGCGAGGTCCCGCTCGGCGGTCGCGTGGGCGGCGGCGCCGGTGGCCACGCCGGTGGCGGCGACGGTGCCGAAGGCGACCGCTCCCGTGGTCAGGGCGGCGACCATCTTGTAGCGGTCGCGGGACCGTGCGGTGTAGGGCATCAGACCTCCCAGGTGCGTCTGCCTCTGACCCAGGGTCGGGGCAGCGTCACCAAGACGTCCTCATCGCGGTGTTAAGAGCACGTCGTCGTCGGCCCCGGGGCGAGCACCGCGGACCGCGGCGGACGCCGTACGGCTTAGCGGAACCTTGAGGTTCGCGCGACGTCCGCATAGCCCCGCCGGTCGCACACTCGGCGCATGCGCTACTCGACCCCGCTCTTCGGCCTCCTCGGGGCGGTTGCCGGGCTGGCCGTCGCGACGACCGGCTACCAGCTCGCGTCCGCGCCGCCGGCCCCGGTCGCCGACCCGGCCGAGCCGATCGCCGCGGTGGGCAGGCCGCTGCCCGCGGCCCCCGCGGAGGTGCGGACGCGCTTCGCCCCCTGCCCGCCGCACGCCCGCCTGGCCCACGGCGTCTGCGTCACGCACGAGTGGCGCACGACGGTCGTGTACGACGCTCCCGCCCTCCCTGCGCAGTCCCCCCTCGCTGTCCCGCAGGGCGGGGCGGGACCGGCAGCCCCGGTCCGGGTGGCCAGGGACCGCCGGGAGGACGACCGCGCGGACGACGGCGAGGACCACGAGGTCGAGGACGACCATGAGGACGCGCCGGAGGTCGAGGACTGACGTGTCACGCCGGCGCGACGGGGGGCGCCCCCGGCAGCAGCACGTCCACCCGCACGCCGTGGCCCGGGGTGCTGTCGACCGTCACCTCGCCGCCGAAGCCGGCCACGGCGCGGCGCACGATCTGGTGGCCGAGGCCGGTCGACCCCACCCGCTCTGTGCGTTCGTCGAGGTGTTCGCCGAAGCCGGGACCGGAGTCCTGCACGGTGAGGTGCGCGTCGCTGCCCTGACGGGTCAGCGCGATCCGGAACGGCGTCCCCTCCGGCGTGTGGGCGAACACGTTGTCGACCAGGATGTCGACGACGTCGCGCAGGTCGGCGGCGTCGACGGCGACCTCGCAGCGGCCGTCCGGCAGCTCCACGGTCAGGTCGCGGTCCTGGTCCTCGGCGAGGGCGGACCAGAAGGCCACGCGCTCGCGGACCACACGGGTGGCATCGCAGCCGGGCGCCATCGTGGCGCGGACCGGCCGCCGGGCGTCCTTGACGATCGCGTCGACCGTGCGCTGCAGGTGGGCGACGTGCTCCTGGAGCCGGGCGGTCAGGACCGGGTCGCGCACCGACTCGACGTCGAGCCGCAGCGCGGTGACCGGGGTCCGCAGCCGGTGGGAGAGGTCGCCGACCGCGGCCCGCTCGGCGGCGAGCAGCTCGGTGATGCGCTCCGCGAGCCGGTTCAGCGCGACCCCCAGCTCCACCGTCTCCGACGGACCGGCCGGGTCCGCCCGGGCATCGAGGTCGCCCTCACGCAGCCGGTGCGCGACCGTGGCCAGGTCGGTGACCGGGGTGCTGATCCGGCGGCCGAGCCGGGCGGCGACGAGCACGGCAGCGAGCAGCAGCACGGCCCCGAGCCCGATGATGCTGGCCCAGGCCCGGGCGACGCCCTGGTGCAGCGCGGCCGCGGACACCGACGTGCGGATCACCGAGGTGCCGTCCTCGGTCAGCACCGGCACCAGGATCCGCGCACCGGAGTCGTCGACGGTCGTGAACGCCTCACCGCTGCCCGCGCGGACCACCGCCGGGTCCTGCCCCATCTGGTCGTCGGGGGTGCCGAGCACCCGGCCGTCGGTCATCAGCACGCTGGTGCGGGCCGTCGCGGACCGGTCGTCGAGCCGGGCGACCAGCCGGCCGAGCGCCGGGTCGGCGTGGAGGCCGGAGATGAGGATCGCCACGTTGCGCGCCTCCTGGTCGGCGTTGGCGAGCGCCCGGTCCTCGGCGAGGGTGCGCACCAGCAGGCACAGCGGGATCACGAACGCCAGGACCACCGCTGATGTCGTGGCCGCGGTCAGCCAGCCGATCTGTCGGCGCATCAGCGCGCCCCGGTCTCCGTCGGGTCGACCAGCCGTACGCCGACGCCGCGCACGGTGTGCAGGTAGCGGGGCTCCGCCGCGGTCTCGCCGAGCTTGCGCCGCAGCCAGGACAGGTGCACGTCGACGGTGCGGTCGCCGCCGCCGTACGGCTGCTGCCACACCTCCGCGAGCAGCTCCCGCTTGGTCAGCACCTCGCCGGGCCGTGCGGCCAGCGCGACGAGGAGGTCGAACTCCTTGCGCGACAGCTCCAGCGACCGGCCGGCGAGGGTGGCCGTGCGGGACCGGGCGTCGATCTCGAGGTCGCCGACCCGGATCGGTCCCTGCGCGGTCGCGTTGGCGCCGCGCCGCAGCACCGCCCGCATCCGCGCGTCGATCTGGTCGAGCCCGAACGGCTTGACCACGTAGTCGTCGGCGCCGGCGTCCAGGGCCGACACGATCATCGCGTCGTCGTCCTGGGCGGTGATGACGATGACCGGGACGTCGCTCACACCGCGCAGCATCCCGAGCACCTGCAGGCCGTCGATGTCCGGCAGACCGAGGTCGAGGAGGATGACGTCGGGACGGCTCTTCACGGCGGACTCGAGCGCCGCGAGGCCACTGGCCACGCTGGCGACCGCATGGCCCCGCTCGTCCAGACCCCTGATCAGGGCGGTGCGGATCCCCGGGTCGTCCTCGACGACCAGGATGCTCGTCATAGCCGCACGCTACGGCAACGCGGCTGCCGATCCCGGGCATCCGGTGAGAAGGTGGGGCGATGAACCGGCGCACGCTGCTGACCGGAGTGCTCGTCTGGGTGCTCGTGGTCGCCGCGACCTCCGCGGTGACCTGGGCGGTCATCGACGGCGCCGGCCAGAGCCTGCTGGCGGGGGAGGACCCGGTGGCCGAGACCCGTCCGCTGCCGGCCCCGGCCACGACCTCGCCGGCAGGTTCACCGCAGGCGGAGCCGTCGCACAGGCCGAGGAAGCACCGCGCGGCCGGTGCGAGCCCGAGCCCGTCGCCGTCCGCGCCGCCCGGCGCGTCGTCTCCGCCGGCCTCCCCGCAGCCGCGCCCGACCCGGACGAAGAGCCCCCGGGGTGTGGAACGGACGTGGCAGGGACCGCCCGGCCTGGTGACCGTCCGGTGCGACGGTGCGCGGACCACGTTGCTGGCGGCGACCCCCAACAACGGCTACCGCGTCGAGGCGGACCGGGGGACGGAGCGCATCGAGGTGCACTTCTCGGGGGCGGCGCGGGAGTACAAGGTGGAGGCGCGTTGCGTCGGCGGCGTGCCGCGCTTCGCGGTCGAGTCGGAAGGGGGCGAGGACGATGAGTGAGCTGACGCCGTACCTCGCGGTCACGGACGCGCGCGAGGCGATCCACTGGTACGTCGAGCACCTCGGTGCCCGGGTGACCTACGAGCCGATCGTCATGCCCGACGGCCGGATCGGTCACGTGGAGCTGACTGTCGACGGGGCCCGCTGGATGATGGCCGACGAGCACCCGGAGATCCAGGTGGAGGCCCCGGACCCCGGGCGAGGCGCCGCGGTGACGCTGCACCTGACCGTGCGCGACGTGGACGCCGTCGTCGACCGGGTGCTCGCCGGTGGCGGGCTCCTCGACCGCGGCCCCGAGGACTCTCCGGTGGGGCGCGTCGCAGTGTTCCGCGACCCGTTCGGCCACCGCTGGTTCCTCAACACGCAGGGGGAGTGAGGTCACACGGCCAGGAGCCGCTCGCACGCGGCGACGATCCGCTGCCGGAGCGGCGCACCGCGTTCGGCGAACTCGCGTTGCGCGGCGGCGTACTCCTGCTTGCCCTCGGGCGTCTCGACGCGCACCGGGAGGTAGCCGAGCTCGGAGAGGTCGTAGGGCGAGGCCCGCATGTCGAGCACCCGGATGTCGCGGGCGAGGGCGAAGCAGTCGGCCACCAGCTCCGAGGGCACCATCGGGCTCAGCCGGAACGCGTGCTTGTAGAGGTCCATCCCGGCGTGCAGGCAGCCCGGCTGCTCGAAGTCGGCGCGGTCGTCGCGCCCCGGCTGCAGGGTGTTGCGCGGGCGGGCGTCCTCGGTGAAGAACCGGAACGCGTCGAAGTGCGAGCAGGCGATGCGGTGCGACTCCACGACCCGGTCGGTGCCGTGGTTCCCGAGCCGGAGCGGCCAGGCGGCGTGCCGGACGTCGTCCTGCTCGAGGCGGTAGACCATCGCCCACTCGTGCATGCCGAAGCAGCCGAGCTGAGCCGGACGTGCGGCCGTCGCCGAGAGCAGCCGGTGCAGCGTCTCGAGCAGCACCCGCCGGCTGCGCACGTGCTCGGCCGTCACGGCGACCCGGGTCTCGCCGGGCTCGACGAGCGAGGCGGCGTAGCCCTTGAGGGCGAGGTACGCCTCCGCCCCGGGGCCGGTCAGCGCCACCCCGAAGCCGGGGTGCCAGCGACGCAGCGCAGCGGGACGCTGGGAGTAGTAGGTGAACAGGAAGTCCTCGACCGGGTGCGGGACACCGTCGCGGCGGCGCGCGAGGTGAGGCTGCACCCAGGCGTCGACGCGCGCCTCGTGGGCGTCCCGACGGGCCGTCCACGACGCCTCGTCGAGCGCCTCGGGGGGCGCGGCAACCTGGGATTCCACAGCCACGAGGGTAGTTGCGGGGAGCTGACCGTCCCGCCGGTAGGCTCGACCGCGTGCGTATCGCGAGGTTCACCACCGGAGAAGACCCCCAGTACGGCGTGGTCACGGGCGACGTCGACGACCTCGGCATCCCTGCCGACGACGCCGTCATCGTCGCGCTGGCGGGCGACCCCCTCTATGTCGGCGTCCAGCTGACCGACAAGGAGGTCCCGCTGTCGGAGGTGCGCCTGCTCGCTCCCGTGCTGCCGCGCAGCAAGGTCGTCGGGATCGGCCGCAACTACGCCGCCCACGCCGCCGAGATGGGCGGTGACGTGCCGGCCGAGCCGCTGATGTTCCTCAAGCCGAACACGTCCGTGGTGGGTCCGGGGGACCCCGTGTTCTACCCCCGGCAGTCGAGCAACGTGCACTACGAGGGCGAGCTCGCCGTGGTGATCGGCCGGATCTGCCGCGACGTCGCCCCGGAACGCGTGGCCGACGTGGTCTACGGCTACACCGTCGCCAACGACGTCACCGCCCGCGACCTGCAGCAGAGCGACGTGCAGTTCACCCGGGCCAAGGGCTTCGACTCGTTCTGCCCGCTGGGGCCCTGGATCGAGACCGAGCTCGACACCAGCGACCTGAAGCTCACCACGCACCTCAACGGTGACCTCGTGCAGGACGGCACGACCAAGGACATGGTGTTCGACGTGCCCGCGCTCGTCTCCTACGTCTCCTCGGTGATGACGCTGCTGCCCGGCGACGTCATCCTCACCGGCACGCCCTCGGGTGTCGGTCCCATGAACGTCGGCGACGAGGTCGAGGTGACCGTCGCCGGCATCGGTTCTCTGACCAACAAGGTGGTTTCTCGTGACTAGCACTGACGCAGCTGCTGCGTCGAACGTTCGTGTCCGCTTCTGTCCGTCCCCGACGGGCTCCCCGCACGTCGGGCTGGCGCGGACGGCGTTGTTCAACTGGGCGTTCGCGCGCCACCACGGCGGCACGTTCGTCTTCCGGATCGAGGACACCGACGCGGCGCGCGACTCCCAGGAGTCCTACGACACCCTGCTCGAGGTGATGCGCTGGCTGGGGTTCGACTGGGACGAGGGGCCGGAGATCGGCGGCCCGTTCGGCCCCTACCGGCAGTCCGAGCGCTACGACATCTACGCCGACGTGGCCGCCAAGCTGCTCGCCGCCGGCCGCGCCTACCGCTGCTACTGCTCCACCGAGGAGCTCGACCAGCGCAACGAGAAGGCTCGCTCGGAGGGTCGTGCCCCCGGCTACGACGGGCACTGCCGCGAGCTCACCGCCGAGCAGGTCGCTGCGTTCGAGGCCGAGGAGCGCAAGCCCGTCGTGCGTTTCCGCATGCCCGACAAGGCGATCACGTTCGACGACCTGGTGCGTGGCGACATCACGTTCCAGCCGGAGAACGTCCCCGACTACGTGCTCGTCCGCGGCAACGGCCACCCGCTCTACACGCTGGTCAACCCGGTCGACGACGCGCTGATGGAGATCACCCACGTGCTGCGCGGCGAGGACCTGCTGTCCTCGACACCGCGCCAGCTCGCGTTGTACGACGCCCTCGCCGAGATCGGCGTGGGCAACGGCAGCACGCCGCAGTTCGGCCACCTGCCCTACGTCATGGGCCAGGGCAACAAGAAGCTCTCCAAGCGCGACCCCGAGGCCAACCTGCTCGGCTACCGCGACCGCGGCTTCCTGCCCGAGGGGCTGCTCAACTACCTGGCGCTGCTGGGCTGGGCGATCGCCGAGGACCGCGACATCTTCTCCATGGAGGAGATGGTCGCCGCGTTCGAGATCGACCGGGTCAACCCCAACCCCGCCCGCTTCGACCTGAAGAAGGCCGAGGCGATCAACGCCACGCACCTGCGCGCCCTGCCGGTCGAGGAGCTGACCGCCCGGCTCGTGCCGGTGCTGCAGGCTGCCGGCGTGCTCGGCGCGGACGTGACCGACGAGCAGCGGACGCTGCTGCGCGAGGCCGCGCCGCTGGTGCACGAGCGGATGACCACGCTCACCGAGTCGGTCGACATGCTCGGCTTCCTGTTCGTGGACGAGGGCGACTTCGAGCGCGACCCGGCCGACGTCGAGAAGCTGCTCAACGAGGACGGCAAGGCCGTCGTGAAGGCGGCGCACGACGCCCTCACCTCGCTGGACTCGTGGGAGACCACGGCCATCGACGAGGCGCTGCGCAAGGCCCTGGTCGAGGACCTCGGGCTGAAGCCCCGCAACGCGTTCGGGCCGGTGCGGGTCGCCGTCACGGGCCGCCGTGTGTCGCCGCCGCTGTTCGAGTCCCTCGAGCTGCTCGGTCGCGACCGGTCGTTGGCGCGCCTGAGCAGCGCCCAGGAAGCCTGAGCAGGCCGGCATGAGCGAGGAGACGCCCCCGCAGCCGGGTCCGGCCCAGTCCGGGCCGCCTCCTGCTCAGGCCTGGCCACCCCCGCAGCCGACGCCGGCCCCGCAGCAGGCTCCGGCCATGCCGGCGTACCCGTCCTCCGGCTACCCGGCACCCCAGCAGGGCTGGGGGCAGCCGTCGGCCCCGTGGGGACCTCCCCAGCAGCCGGTCCTGCCGTCGTTCCCGCACGCCGAGCCGACGCCTTACCACCAGATGCTCCGCACCTGGACCTACGCGTGGTGGAAGCCGGTCGTCGGCATCCTGGTGTGCGCCGTCGGCATGATGCTGGTGATGCCGCTCGTGCTGATGCCGGTGCTGGCGATCGGCGTCTGGATCGAGGGCGGACCGTTCTGGGAGACGTTCCAGAAGGCCGCGACGCTCGAGACGGTCGACCCGCCGGGCCTGCTCTACCTGAACCTCGTGCTCGGCTCGATGATCCTCGTCACCTGGTTCGTGATGCGGGTGATCCACCGGATGCGCCCCCGCTGGCTCGCCTCGGTCATGCCGCGGTTGCGCTGGCGGTTCCTCGCCGTCTGTCTCGGTCTCGCGTTCGCGGCGCTCGTCGCGCAGCTCGTCGTCGGTGCGGTGCTGCCCGGGCAGACCGAGTCCGACTTCGGGCCGGTCAACGACTTCACGCGCACGACGGCGATCATCGCGGTGATCGTGCTGCTGACCACGCCGCTGCAGGCCGCGGGGGAGGAGTACGTGTTCCGCGGCTACCTGCTCCAGGCGTTCGGCTCGTTCTTCGCGAACCGCGCGGTCGGCAAGTGGGTGGCGATCGTGCTCACCGCGACGCTGTTCGCCTCGGCGCACGGCGTGCAGAACTTCCCGCTGTTCTTCGACCGGTTCATGTTCGGCCTCATCGCCGGCTGGCTCGTGGTGCGCACCGGCGGCCTGGAGGCGGGCATCGCGCTGCACATCCTGAACAACTTCCTGGCCTACGGCCTCGCGGTCTCGTTCGGTGACCTCACCGAGACGCTGACGGTCTCCCAGGTCTCCTGGTGGAACATCCCGCTGACGCTGACGCAGTCCGGCCTCTACGCGCTGCTGGTGGCCGTGGCGGCGCGACGGATGGGGCTGCAGACGCACACGCGGCCGCCCGTCGACCAGGTGCGGAGCGCACCGGAGCCGGTGGCGGTGTGAGGGGTCTCACCGCAAGGTGGCCAAGGCCCTTCCGTTTTTGTTGCTGACCCGGTCCACGTGTATTCTCATCCGGGCTTCGCAAGAAGTCGCAATCCCATGGGGTATGGGGTAATTGGCAGCCCGACTGGTTCTGGTCCAGTTAGTCTAGGTTCGAGTCCTAGTACCCCAGCGATTTGGTCGGATCTCCTGTAACCGCTAGAGTTTCGACCGCTTCAGGCCCCCGTTGTGTAGTGGCCTAGCACGCCGCCCTCTCAAGGCGGTAGCGCGGGTTCGAATCCCGTCGGGGGTACAAGATGAACGGCCTTCGGCCCGTGGAGACACGGACCGGAGGCCGTTTCTCGTTACCCTTCGCCTGCGCTGAACGCGGCAACCTCCCCCCGACGAAAGAGGTCAGATGCGCAAGATCGTTGCCTTCACCCTGATGTCCATCGACGGGGCGGTGGACGACCCCAAGCTGTACTTCCCGCCCAGTGACAACCCCGACGAGCCGTTCGTGTTCGACGACGAGTCCGACGCCTTCGAGCGCGCGGCCAACTCCACCCAGGACGCCGTGCTCCTGGGCCGGAACATGTGGGAGGAGTGGCGCCAGTTCTGGCCGAACGTCTCCGGCCCGTTCGCCGACTTCATCAACGGCGTGAAGAAGTACGTCGTGACGTCGCGGCCGCTTGACGGGGATTGGGCAGGCTCGGTGGCTGTCGACGGCACGCTCGAAAGCGTGGTGGGGGAGCTCAAGGGCGAGGACGGTGGGGACGTCGGTGTCCTCGGCAGCATCCAGCTCCTCCAGTCGCTGCTCGATGCCGACCTGGTCGATGAGCTGCGGATCATCGCCGCTCCGGTGGTGGGGACCCCCGGCCGCCGACTTTTCGAGAACCTCTCGACGCCCAAGCGCTACTGCCTGCACAGCGCCGTCTCGACGTCCACCGGCAACCTGCTGCTGACCTACGGCAGGCTGTGACCACCTGGTCCCCGAGCTCCGGGTGACCAGCGCCCACACCGCCATGTCCGATTCCCGCTAGCGCGGGCCTTGCCCGCGGGGGAGGATCGGTGCATGGACGTCATCGACCCCGAGGTCTGCTACCGGGCCGTGAAGAGCCGCGACCCGCGGTTCGACGGCGTCTTCTACACCGGCGTCACCAGCACCGGCATCTACTGCCGGCCCTCCTGCCCGGCCATGACGCCGCGGCGCCGCAACGTGACGTTCCACCGCACCGCGGCCGCGGCCCAGGCCGCCGGCTTCCGGGCGTGCAAGCGCTGCCTGCCCGACGCCACACCGGGCTCGCCGGACTGGGACGTCGCGGCGGACGTCGCCGGACGTGCGATGCGGCTCATCGCCGACGGGGTCGTCGAGCGGGACGGTGTCGAGGGCCTCGCCCGTCGGGTGGGCTACACCGCACGGCACCTCGACCGCGTGCTGGTCGCGCAGCTCGGCGCCGGCCCGCTGGCGCTGGCCCGGGCCCGCAGGGCGCAGACCGGGCGCGTGCTCATCGAGACCACGAGGATGCCGTTCGGCGACGTCGCGTTCGCCGCCGGCTTCTCGAGCATCCGCCAGTTCAACGACACGATCCGTGAGGTGTACGCCGCCTCGCCGACCGAGCTGCGCGGCCGGCAGGTGCGCGAGGCCGCCGCCCCCGGACACCTCGACCTGCGGCTCGCCGTGCGCGTCCCCTTCGCCGGCGCCGACCTGGTGCACTTCCTCTCTGTGCGCACGGTCGCGGGCGTCGAGACGAGCGGCCCGGGCTGGTACGCCCGCACCCTCGCGCTGCCGCACGGCACCGGGCGGGTCCGGCTCGACCTCGACGCCGATCCGGGCGCCCGGTTCGTGCGCTGCCGTCTCGAGGTGGAGGACCTGCGCGACGTGCCCGCGGCCGTGGAACGCTGCCGCCGGCTGGTGGACGCCGACTGCGACCCGGTCGCGGTGGAGGAGGCGCTCGGGGAGGACCCGCGGCTCGCCCACCTGGTCAGGGCCCGGCCCGGCCTGCGGGTGCCCGGTCACGTCGACGGCGACGAGGTCGCGGTGCGCGCGGTCATCGGCCAGCAGGTCTCGGTGGCCGGCGCGGCGACCGTGGCGGCGCGGCTGGCCGAGCGGTACGGCGAACCCGTTCCCGGCAACGACGCCGGGGTCGCGGACCGTCCGCACCGGCTGTTCCCGTCGGCCGAGGCGCTGGCGGACGCCGACCCCGCCGACCTGCCGATGCCCCGGGCCCGCGGACGGGCCCTGGTCGGCCTGTGCGCGGCGCTGGCCGGCGGCGACATCCGGCTCGACCGCAGCGCCGACCGGGACGACGTACGCGCCCGGCTCCTGGAGCTGCCCGGGATCGGGCCGTGGACGGCCGACTACATCGCGCTGCGGGCGCTCGGCCACCCCGACGTGTTCCTGCCGACCGACACCGGCGTGCGGCACGCCTTCACCCGGATCGGCCTGGACCCGAAGAGCGCTCCCGGGGCTGCCGAGCCGTGGCGGCCGTGGCGCTCCTACGCCCTGATGCACCTGTGGACCTCGTTGAGCGACGGCGAACTACGCTCGTCATCGAAGGAGAAGTGAAGCCATGTGGACCCAGCTGGACACGCCCCTCGGGCCGGTCAAGATCGTGGCGCACCGCGACGCCATCACGTCGGTGGAGTTCGTCGAGCTGCTGCCCCCGAAGGACGCCTCGAAGCACTCGTCGATGGCCGTCGCAGCAGCGCGGTCCGCGGGCCGGCCGGTGGGACAGCGCTCGGACACCGATCCGCTGCTTGCCGAGGCGGCCCGCCAGCTGCGGGCCTACTTCGAGCGTGACCTGAAGGAGTTCGACCTGCCGCTGCGCCCGGACGGCACGCCGTTCCAGCAGCGGGTGTGGGAGCAGCTGCAGCTGATCGGCTACGGGGAGACGGCGTCGTACGGCGAGATCGCGGCGCGGCTCGGCATGAACGCGGGCGCCTCACGCGCGGTCGGGATGGCCAACGGGCGCAACCCGATCGGCATCGTCATCCCCTGCCACCGGGTGGTCGGGTCGAAGGGCCTGCTCACCGGCTACGCCGGCGGGGTCGAGCGCAAGCAGGCCCTGCTCGACCTCGAGCAGGACGCGCTCTTCTGAGCCGTCACTCGGCGGCGCGGCGCAGCGACTCGGAGAGGCGCTCCGCGGCGGCCAGCACGGCGGGCGCGTGCATGCGTCCGGGCTGACGGGACAGCCGCTCGAGCGGGCCGGAGACCGACACCGCGGCGATGATCTTGCCCGAGGGGGAGCGCACCGGTGCGGACACCGAGGCGACGCCCTGCTCGCGCTCGCCGACCGACTGGGCCCAGCCCCGGCGGCGGATCCCGGACAGCGCGGTCGCCGAGAACGCGGCGTTCTGCAGGCCGCGGTGCATGCGCTCCGGGTCCTCCCACGCCAGCAGCACCTGGGCGGCCGAGCCGGCGCGCATGGTCAGCTGCGACCCGACGGGGATGGTGTCGCGCAGGCCGGACGGGCGCTCGGCCGCGGCGACGCAGACGCGGTACTCGCCCTGGCGGCGCCACAGCTGGGCGGACTCGCCGGTGATGTCGCGCAGCCGCGCGAGCACCGGGCCGGCCGCGGCGAGGAGGCGGTCCTCGCCGGCGGCCGCGGAGAGCTCGGAAAGACGGGGTCCGAGCACGAAACGGCCCTGCATGTCACGGGCGACGAGACGGTGGTGCTCGAGGGCGACGGCGAGCCGGTGCGCGGTCGGGCGCGCCAGGCCGGTGCCGGCCACGAGCCCGGCCAGGGTGGCCGGCCCGGACTCCAGGGCAGAGAGAACGAGGGCGGCTTTGTCGAGAACGCCGACTCCGCTAGAGTTGTCCATACTCTGATAATGCCGTCTCGCATGCTGGAAAGCAAGCCGCGATTCGAGGCAGAATGAGTGCGTCGGACGACGACGAAGTCAACCCAAGCTGGAGGAGAGCGTCATGGGCAAGACCCTTGCGGAGAAGGTGTGGGACGAGCACGTCGTCCGGAGCGCGCAGGGAGAGCCGGACCTCCTCTTCATCGACCTCCACCTCATCCACGAGGTCACCTCGCCGCAGGCGTTCGAGGGCCTGCGGCTGGCCGGCCGGAAGGTACGTCGGCCCGACCTGACCCTGGCCACCGAGGACCACAACGTCCCCACCCTCGACATCGACAAGCCGATCGCCGACCCGGTGTCGCGCACCCAGGTCGAGACGCTGCGCCGCAACGCCGAGGAGTTCGGTGTCCGGCTGCACCCGCTCGGTGACGTCGAGCAGGGCATCGTGCACGTCGTCGGCCCGCAGCTGGGGCTCACGCAGCCCGGCATGACGATCGTCTGCGGCGACTCGCACACCTCGACGCACGGCGCCTTCGGTGCCATCGCGTTCGGCATCGGCACGAGCGAGGTCGAGCACGTGCTCGCCACCCAGACCCTGATGCAGGCGAAGCCGAGGACGATGGCGGTCACCGTCAACGGGACGCTGCCCGACGGGGTCACCGCGAAGGACCTGGTGCTGACGCTCATCGCGCACACCGGCACCGGCGGCGGCCAGGGCTACATCGTGGAGTACCGCGGTCCGGCCATCGAGGAGCTCTCGATGGAGGCCCGCATGACCATCTGCAACATGTCGATCGAGTGGGGCGCGAAGGCCGGTCTCATCGCCCCCGACCAGACCACGTTCGACTACATCGAGGGCCGCCCCGAGGCGCCGAAGGGTGCCGACTGGGACGCGGCCGTCGCGCACTGGAAGACGCTGGTCACCGACGAGGACGCGACCTTCGACAAGGAGATCGTGCTCGACGCCTCGGAGATGACGCCGTTCGTGACCTGGGGGACCAACCCGGGACAGGGCGTGCCGCTGGGCGCGAACGTCCCGGCGCCCGCCGACTTCACCGACGAGGGTGACAAGGTCGCGGCGGAGAAGGCGCTCGAGTACATGGGCCTCACCGCCGGCACGCCGATGCGCGAGGTGAAGGTCGACACCGTCTTCGTGGGCTCCTGCACCAACGGTCGCATCGAGGACCTGCGGGCCGCCGCCGCCGTGATCAAGGGGCGCAAGGTCGCCAAGGACACGCGCCTGCTCGTCGTGCCGGGTTCCGTCCGGGTCCGGCTGCAGGCCGAGGACGAGGGTCTCGACGTGGTCTTCAAGGAGGCCGGCGGCGAGTGGCGCGGTGCCGGATGCTCCATGTGCCTGGGCATGAACCCCGACCAGCTCGCGCCGGGGGAGCGCAGCGCCTCCACGTCGAACCGCAACTTCGAAGGACGGCAGGGCAAGGGCGGGCGCACGCACCTCGTGTCGCCGCTCGTCGCCGCGGCCACCGCGGTCACGGGACACCTGGCCGCACCGGCCGACCTGTCCCCCGTCAGCTGACGTCCTCGCGAGCCCAGGAACCGGAGAACCCCATGGACAAGTTCACCAGCCACACCGGCACAGCCCTGCCGCTGCGTCGCAGCAACGTCGACACCGACCAGATCATCCCGGCGGTCTACCTCAAGCGGGTCACTCGCACCGGCTTCGAGGACGGCCTCTTCGGGGCCTGGCGCAACGACCCCGACTTCGTGCTCAACAAGCCCGAGCGGCAAGGCGTCTCGGTGCTGGTCGCGGGACCCGACTTCGGCACCGGGTCGTCGCGCGAGCACGCCGTGTGGGCGTTGATGGACTACGGGTTCAGGGCCGTGCTGTCGAGCCGGTTCGCCGACATCTTCCGCGGCAACTCGGGCAAGGCGGGCCTGGTTGCGGCGCAGGTCGAGCAGGACGTCATCGAGAAGCTGTGGCAGCTCACCGAGGCCGACCCGACCGCCGAGGTGACCGTCGACCTGGAGGCCTGCGAGGTTCGTGCGGGCGACCTCGTCGCGCCGTTCGAGATCGACTCCTACACCCGCTGGCGGCTGCTCGAAGGTCTCGACGACGTCGGAATCACGTTGTCCCACGAGGACGACATCACTGCGTTCGAGGCGACGCGACCGACCTGGAAACCGGCCACTCTCTGACATCCCCGCACTTTTTCCCAAATACACAAGGGAAAATGGCGTGTGGTGATTGTTACATCGGCTGGTATTGCCTAGCGTGCGACTGAGAAGTCGAGCACCGGCTCGACCCCCAGGTTCACGGAAGGGAAGCTAGTGAACAAGAGTCAGCTGATCGACACGCTCTCCGCTCGCTTCGAAGGCAACCGCAAGCAGGCTGCCCACGCTCTCGAGTCGGTGATCGACACCATCACTCGCGAGGTCGCCAAGGGCGAGAAGGTGGCCATCACCGGGTTCGGCTCCTTCGAGAAGCGTGTGCGCGACGCCCGGTGGGTGCGCAACCCGCGCACGGGTGAGCGCATCAAGGCCAAGAAGACCGCGATCCCGAAGTTCAGTGCAGGGGCTGAGCTGAAGGCCGTCGTCTCCGGCGCCAAGAAGCTCCCGAAGCTCACGCTGGACAAGGCGACCAGCGCCGCCAAGGCTGCTGCCCCCGCCAAGAAGGCGCCGGCGAAGAAGGCGGCTCCGGCCAAGACCGCCGCCAAGAAGGCGCCGGCCAAGAAGACCGCGACGAAGGCCGTGGCCAAGAAGGCTCCGGCCAAGAAGGCGGCTCCGGCCAAGAAGACGGCTGCCAAGAAGGCGGCTCCCGCCAAGAAGGCTCCGGCGAAGAAGACCGCGGCCAAGAAGACGACCGCGAAGAAGACCGCCAAGAAGGCCTGACGCACCCAGCACCAACGAAGTGGGCCGGCTCCGCAAGGAGCCGGCCCACTTCTGCGTCCCGCCGACGTGAGCCGCGCGACGGACTTCCCGAACGGGCAGACGCCAGCAGGAACAGCGGAATCCGCGCTTCGCGGTCGTGTCTGCCCGTCCGGCGGGCCGGGGGCTCAGGCCAGGGTGAGGATCTGCAGGCTGTCGACGCGCCGGTCCGCGTCCTCGCCCGAGGTGGCGATGCGCACGCGCTGCCCGGGCCGCAGGAGCCGGAGCCCCGTGCCCTGGAGCGCGTCCCCGGTGAACTCGAGCTCGAGACCGTCGTCGAGGAGTACGGCGCCACCGCGCGTCACGTCGTCGAAGCGGGAGACCGTTGCCTGCATGAGGCGAGCCTAGAACAGCCCGGCGGTGACCCGCGACGTCCGCGATCCGATGCCGAGCCGCAGCACGTCCGCCAGGTCGGCCGGGGTGTCCACGTCGCGGCGCAGCGAGGGGATGCCCTCGAGGTCGATCTCGCTCGCGCCGACAGCGAGGTGCTCCGCGCGCGAGCCATGGCCGAAGCAGGGGCGGAACGTGTCCAGGTCGGGGGCGGTGACGACCGTCGTACCGACCCCGTCGGCGTCCGCGACGAAACCCATCCGCTCGTCCGGTGCGGCATCGAGCGCCCTGCCCAGGTCGTCAGGGCGCAGCGCCGGCAGGTCCGCGCAGAGCGCGGCGACGTGCAGCCCGGGGTGACGGCGGAGCAGCTCCGCCGCGGCCTGCACGAGCGAGGCGTTGAGGTCGTCGGCGGCGCCGTCGGGGATCACCTCGGCACCGGAGCCGGCCAGCTCGCGGGCGAGGACGTGGTCGTCGGTCACCACGAGGACGGACGCGACACGCGTGCAGGAGAGTGCGGCCTCGACGGTGTCGGCCGCGAACGCGGCCGCGAGGGCACGGCGTACGTCGTCCCCGAGCCCGCCCAGACGGGACTTCGCCACCGCAGGCGGCTTCACCGGCACCACGACGCCGAAGGTCGCTGACGAGGAAGGCATCACCGGCGATCCTGCCAGGTCGCGCGGGTGCGCCGTGCACCGTCCCTGTGCACGGGATGCGGCATGCTGTCCCGAGTAGCCTCAGGAGTCAGGCCTGAGCGGATGAGGAGAGTGCAGCCTTGGCTTACCCGCGCAAGCTTCAGGAGCCCCGGGGATGGGCGTTCGGTTTCTGCGTGGCGATCATCGAGCCGTTGCTGTGGCTGTTCACGAAGCACCGCTGGATCGACGGCGAGAAGATCCCCGCCAAGGGCGGTTGCATCGTCGCCGGCAACCACGTCTCCCACCTCGACCCGCTCACGTTCGGGCACTTCGTCTACGGCCACGGACGGATCGTGCGGTTCCTGGCGAAGGTCGAGGTGCTCGACGTCCCCGTCATCGGCAGGATCATCCGGGCGACCGGGCAGATCCCCGTCTACCGGATGACCACCGATGCCTCGCAGGCTTTCCGGGCCGCCGTCGCGGCCGTCGAGGAGGGGAAGTGCGTCGCGGTCTATCCCGAGGGCACCCTCACCCGGCAGCCCGAGCTGTGGCCGATGGCGGGGAAGACCGGTGCCGCCCGGATCTCGCTCGCCTCCGGTGCTCCGGTGATCCCGATCGCGCAGTGGGGACCGCAGGACATCCTCTGGCCGTACGCCGCCAGGCCGCGGCTGTTCCCGCGCAAGACCGTGGTGCTCAAGGCCGGCGACCCGGTGGACCTCGACGACCTGCGGGGCCAGCCGCTCACCCCGCAGGTGCTCCACGAGGCCACGAACCGCATCATGGACGACATCACCGCGCTGCTCGAGGAGATCCGCGGCGAGAAGGCGCCCGACGTACGCTTCGACCCACGGGTCGCGGGGGTCAAGGAGATCGGCAACCCCAACCGGGACAAGAAGATACGTCGCAGGCCCAGCCCGCGGACAGGAGACAGGTGATGGCGAAGGTAGCCGTGTTCGGTGCCGGGTCGTGGGGCACCGCGTTCTCGATGGTGCTCGCCGACGCGGGCCACGACATCACCTTGTGGGCACGACGCGAGGACGTCTGCGCCTCGATCAACGAGAAGCGGGAGAACCCCGACTACCTGCCGGGCATCGAGCTCCCCGGCACCATCTCGGCGACCCACGATCACGAGAAGGCCGCGGCCGGCGCCGACTTCGTGGTGCTGACCGTGCCGTCCCAGACGCTGCGCGAGAACCTCACCGTGTGGACACCGGCGCTGCCCAAGGACGCCGTGCTGGTCTCGCTGATGAAGGGCGTCGAGCTCGGCAGCCTGAAGCGGATGAGCGAGGTGATCGCCGAGGTCACCGGTGCCGGCCCAGAACGGATCGGCGTGGTCAGCGGACCCAACCTGGCCATGGAGATCGCGCGCCGCGAGCCGGCCGCCAGCGTCGTGGCCTGTGCCGACGAGGAGGTCGCCAAGAGGCTGCGCGAGGAGTTCCACTCGGCGACGTTCCGGCCCTACTCCAGCACCGACGTCGTGGGCTGCGAGCTCGGCGGCGCCTACAAGAACATCATCGGACTGGCGGTCGGGATGGCCGTCGGTCTCGGCTTCGGCGACAACACCACCGCGTCGGTCATCACCCGTGGGCTCGCAGAGACGGCGCGGCTCGCCGCCCAGTTCGGGGCCGACCCGATGACGCTCATGGGGCTGGCGGGCCTGGGGGACCTGGTGGCCACCTGCTCGTCCCCGCTGTCGCGCAACCGGACCTTCGGCGAGAAGCTCGGCCAGGGCATGACGACGGAGGAGATCACCGCCTCCAGCCGGATGGTCGCCGAGGGCGTGAAGTCCTGCTCGTCCCTGCTCGACCTGGCGCGCAAGGTGGATGTCTACGCGCCGATCGTCGAGCACGTGCACGCGGTCGTCGTCGGGGAGATGACGGCCGGCGACATGCTGACCAGCCTCATCTCGCGCGACACCAAGCACGAGAAGGACTGACGCTGCGGGCTCGGCGGCGCTACTCGACCGGTGGCTCGCCGGTGAGGTCGTCCAGCGCGAGCGCGAGGTCGTCCCAGAGGTCGTCGACGTCCTCGATGCCCACCGACATCCGCACCAGGCCCTCGGGGATCGTCGCCGGCTCGGTGCGCCAGCGACGGCGCCGCTCGAACGTCGACTCCACGCCGCCGAGGCTGGTCGCGTGCACCCACAGGCTGGTCTTGCGGGTCAGCAGGTCGGCGGCGAGCGCCCCGTGCGCGAGCACGATCGAGACGATCGCCCCGAAGCCGGGGTAGCGGACCTCGCCGACCGCCGGATGGTTCTGCAGCCGGCGTACGAGCTCCTGGGCGTTGTGCTGGGCCCGGTCCAGCCGCACGTGCAGGGTGCGCAGCCCACGCAGGGCCAGCCACGTCTCGAAGGTGCCCGGGACGGCGCCCACGAGGTCGCGGCGCTTCTTCAGCACGTCGTAGAGCTCGTCGTCGGCGGTGGCGATGGCCCCGAGCAGCACGTCGCTGTGACCGGCGATGAACTTGGTCGCGGAGTGCACGACGATGTCGGCGCCGAGGCCCAGCGGCTGCTGGAGCAGGGGAGTGGCGAACGTGTTGTCCACCACGACGTAGGCGCCGGCGGCGTGCGCGGCCTCGATGATCGGCGGCAGGTCGGCCACCTCGAGCGCCGGGTTCGTCGGCGACTCCAGCCAGACCAGCGCCGCGCCGTCGCAGGCCTCGACGACCGCGGCCGTGTCCTCGATGTCGACGAGCACCGCGGTGAGCCGGCCCCGTGCCTCGAGGTCGGCGAGCTGCATGATGCTGCCGTTGTAGGCGTGCCGCGGCGCGACCACCTTGGTGCCCTGGCCGGCGAGGTCGAGGATCGTCGACACCGCGGCGAGGCCGGACCCGAACGCCAGGCAGCGGCCGCCCTCCAGGGCGCCGAGGGCCTCCTCGAAGGCGGACCACGTCGGGTTGCCGTAGCGGCCGTACTCGACGTCACCGCCCGCGACGTACGTCGACGCCATCGTGATCGGGGCGTTCAGCGGGCTGTCGGGCTCGTGCGCGGGACGGCCCGAGGTCACCGCGACGGTGGCCGGGCGGAGCGGTCGGGCATCAGGCTGACGGGGCATGCGGCCACCCTACGAGGTGCGACAGTGCCGCCCGGTAGGGTCGGGGAACCATGGACGACCAGCCCCCTGTCGAGACCCGCAAGCCCCGCATCGCCGTCGTGTTCGGGGGCCGGTCGAGCGAGCACTCCATCTCCTGCTCCACCGCGGGAAGCGTGCTCCGGGCCATCGACAGGGAGCGCTACGACGTGGTGCCGGTCGGCATCACCCACGAGGGCCGCTGGGTCCTGGAGTCCGACGACCCGGCCCGTCTCGCGATCAGCTCGGCCGACGCGCTGCCCGAGGTCGACGGGTCCCGGGCCACGGTCGCGCTGGCCAACGACGCCCAGGGCAGCGAGCTCGTCGTGCACGAGGCGAGCTCCGTGCCGCGGACGCTCGGCGAGGTCGACGCGGTGTTCCCGCTGCTGCACGGCCCGTGGGGGGAGGACGGCACGATCCAGGGCCTGCTGGAGATGGCCGGGGTGCGCTACGTCGGCGCCGGCGTCCTGGCCAGCGCCGTCGGCATGGACAAGCACTACATGAAGATCGTGTTCCAGGCGCAGGGCCTGCCGGTGCTGCCCTACACGGTGATCACCTCCCGGCTGTGGGAGACCGACCGCGCGGCCTGCCAGGAGTCGGTGGACTCGCTGGGCTACCCGGTGTTCGTCAAGCCGTGCCGGGGCGGCTCCAGCTTCGGCATCAGCAAGGTCCATGACCGCAGCGAGCTCGAGGCCGCCGTCGAGGAGGCCCGTCTGCACGACCCGAAGGTCCTCGTGGAGGTCGCCGCCGAGGGCGGTCGGGAGATCGAGTGCGGGGTGATCCAGGGGTTCGGCACGAACCCGCCCGACGCCAGCGTGGTCGCCGAGATCGTGATCGACGGCAGCCACGAGTTCTACGACTTCGCCGCGAAGTACCTCCCCGAGGAGCACACCGAGCTCACCGTGCCCGCCGACCTCGCCGAGCCCACGGCGGCGCGGGTCCAGGACCTCGCGGTGCGTGCCTTCGAGGCGCTGTCGTGCGAAGGGCTCGCGCGTGTCGACTTCTTCCTGCTGCCCGACGACCGGCTGGTGATCAACGAGATCAACACGATGCCGGGGTTCACGCCGTCGTCGATGTTCCCGCGGATGTGGGCGGCCACGGGGATGGACTACCCCCGGCTGGTCGACCGGCTGATCCAGCTCGCGCTCCAGCGCGACACCGGCCTGCGCTGACCCAGTCGATCCGTGCGGACGACCCGAGGTCAGCCGCAGGTCGCGGTCTTGCGGGTCGTCTGCTTGATCGCCGGCGCGAGGTCGACCATCGCGTTCGCCGGAGGGAAGTGCTCGGCGGGCAGCCGCACCTCGATGACGGGCGAGCGGCCGACGGTGGTCATCACGATGTCGACGGGCTCCCCGGTGATCTGGTCGTCGGGGATGAACCACGCGACGCCGTTGGTGATCTGGCACGTGGAGTACTCGTCGAACCCCGCCGGCTCGTCCACCCCGCAGCGCAGCACGACCGGCGACGAGCCCCAGGCGGCGGCGTACGCACCCTCCGGCGCGACGGGACGCCGTTGCAGCCCGTCCACCATCTCCGGCAGCGCGTCGCGGAGCTCGACGCAGGCGGTCGCGTCGGCGGCGCTGACGTCGCCCTTGCCGACGCCCTCGACCGTGACGACGCCGTCCGAGGAGCAGGCCGCGGTCAGGGCGAGGACGGCCAGACATGCGACGACGCCCGCGTTCCGGAGAACGGGGCGCCGTCGGGGCATTGCTGTGTCCTGCCGAGCGGGCAGGAGCTCAGATATGGACGACCGGGCAGGTCAGCGTGCGCGTGATGCCAGGGATGTTCTGGACCTTCGCCACGACGAGCTTGCCCAGCTCGTCGACGTTGCGGGCCTCGGCGCGGACGATCACGTCGTAGGGGCCGGTGACGTCCTCGGCGAGGGTGACACCCTTGACCTCGGCGATCTCGGCAGCCACCTCAGCGGCCTTGCCGACGTCGGTCTGGATCAAGATGTAGGCCTGGACGACCATGCTGAGCTCCTAGGGTCTCGGAGAGGGACACCGATCGCCGCCAACCTACCGTGCGGCGTGCCCCTGTCGGAACACGACCGGTGCATCGGATTCAATAGCGGCCATGACCTCCCCCCACGCCGCACCCGGCGCGACCCTGGCTGACCTCGGCGAGTTCGGGCTGGTGGACGCGCTGACGCAACGGTTCGCCCAGGGGGAGCAGGTCCTCATCGGCCCGGGGGACGACGCGGCGATGATCGCGGTGCCCGACGGCCGGGTCGTCGTGTCCACCGACCTCCTCGTCGACACCCGGCACTTCCGGCGCGACTGGGCCTCCGCGCTCGACATCGGGCACCGGGCCGCGGCGCAGAACCTGTCGGACATCAACGCGATGGGCGGCCGGGCCACGGCGCTCACCGTCGGTCTCGCGGCGCCGGCCGACCTGCCGGTGGACTGGGTCCTGGAGCTGGCCGACGGGATGGCAGCGGAGGCGGCGCTCGTCGGGGCCTCGGTGGTCGGTGGTGACGTGACCGGCTCCGACCAGCTGATGATCGCGGTCACGGTGCTGGGGTCCGTCGAGGGCGACCCGGTACGCCGCTCGGGCGCGCGGCCGGGCGACGTCGTGGCGATGGCCGGTCGTCAGGGCTGGGCCGCCGGCGGACTCGCGGTCCTCGCCCGCGGGTTCCGCTCGCCGCGCAAGCTCGTCGACGCCTACCGGCGACCCGAGCCGCCGTACGCCGCCGGCGCGGAGGCGCTCGGCCTCGGGGCGACCGCGATGATCGACGTGTCCGACGGGCTGCTGGCCGACGTCGGCCACATCGCCGCCCGGAGCGGCGTGGCGGTGGACATCCACACCTCGGCGTTCGACCTGGCGGAGCCGCTGCAGGCCGTCGGTGCCGCGCTCGGGGCCGACCCGCTGCGGTTCATCCTGGGCGGCGGAGACGACCACGCGCTGGTGGCGACGTTCCCGGCCGGCACGCACGCTGCCGGCCTCGTGGACCCCGATCGGCACGGTGTCCGAGGGGGAGGGCGTCACGGTGGACGGCGGCGCCTACGAGGGCCCCACCGGCCACACCCACTTCTGACCGCAACGCCGAGTCGGCGCGTCTGGCTGCCCGATCGGGCATGAAAAAAGCCGCCCCGAGGGGCGGCTTCCTCATGACGTGCGGGAGGTCAGCGGGTGACCTTGCCGGCCTTCAGGCAGCCGGTGCACACGTTGAGACGCTTGGGCGTCCCGTTGACCGTGGCGCGCACGCGCTGGATGTTGGGGTCGAAACGACGCTTCGTGATCTTGCGCGACCACGGCCGGTTGTTGCCGAAGCCGGGACGCTTGGCGCAGATGTCACAGACGGCAGCCACCGTGAACTCCTGAAATGCTCGGATTGTTTGGAACAGCTTGGGGTGCCCGACGTGCCTGGGCAACCGCACAAGAGTATCTGATCGGCCGCGCTCGACGCGAATCGAGGGCCGGCGAGGCCGCTGCACTACCCTGACACCCGCGGTCGAGGTGACCGCCACCACGTCGCACTCGTGGGGACCGCGTGCCGGAGAGGGGAGCACATGCAGGGCGAGGCCGCAGCGACCTTGGACCTGCCGACGGTGCTCAAGTTCTCCGAGCTCGCCCTGGCCGCGCTCGCGGCCGCCCGCGAGGAGATCGACGCCCTCAACGTCTACCCGGTGCCCGACGGCGACACCGGCACGAACATGTTCCTCACCTTCGAGTCGGCCCGCAACGCGATGCTCGAGGCGGCGCAGCCCGAGGGCGACCTGCGCGCCGCGCTGGCCGCGTTCTCCCGGGGCGCGCTGCTCGGCGCGCGCGGCAACTCGGGCGTGATCTTCTCCCAGCTCGTCGGGGCGCTGTGCAAGCGACTCGCGGAGGCCGGGCCCGACGACCGCTCGGCCGCGGTGTTCGCCGAGGGGCTGTCCCTGGCCACGGACGCCAGCTACGCCGCGGTCGGCCAGCCGGTCGAGGGCACGATCCTGTCCGTGGCCCGGGCCGCCTCCGAGGCGGCCGTCGAGGCCGCGCGTGACGAGCGGAAGCGGCTCGGCCACGTGATCCGGGCGGCTGCGCGCGCCGCCCGTGAGGCACTGGCCCGGACGCCCGACCAGCTCGCAGGTGCTGCGTGACGCGGGCGTGGTCGACGCCGGCGGGCGCGGCCTGTGCGTGGTGCTCGACGCCGCCGAGACCGCGGTCACCGGCAAGCGCCCGGTCAGCGACCAGCAGCCGCTCGGCACCCGTGCCATCCCGGTGCCGCTGCCGAGCGGCGACCTCACGGAGGGCGGGCCGGCGTACGAGGTGATGTTCCTGCTCGACGCCGAGGACGACCGGATCGCCGGGCTGCGCCGTCAGCTGGCGCCGCTCGGTGACTCGCTCGTCGTGGTCGGCGGCGACGGGCTGTGGAACGTCCACGTGCACGTCGACGACGTCGGCGCCGCCGTCGAGGCGGGCATCGAGGCCGGGCGGCCGCACCGGATCCGGGTCACCCACTTCGCCGAGCAGATCGTGCAGCGCTCGACCGGGCCGGCATGCCCTCGCACCGGCAGGGCCGCAAGGTCGTCATGGTGGCGGCCGGCGACGGCCTCGTGGACCTGTTCCAGGAGGCCGGTGCGGTCGTGGTCGCGCGGCGGTCCGGGCCGGCGGCCCTCGACGGGCCAGCTGCTCGACGCGGTCACCGAGAGCGGCGCGGCCGAGGTGGTGCTGCTGCCCAACGACCGCGACTCCGTCCCGGCCAGCGAGGCGGCCGCCCAGACCGCCCGCGAGGAGCTCGGCATCCAGGTCGCGGTGATCCGGACCAACGCCCAGGTCCAGGGCCTCGCGGCGCTGGCGGTGCACGAGCCCGGGCGCATCTTCGAGCAGGACGTCCTGGAGATGACCGCGGCCGCCCGGCACGCCCGTTCCGGCGCGGTCACCGTCGCGGTGAAGCAGGCGATGACCACGGCCGGGCCGTGCGAGCCCGGGCGACGTGCTCGGGGCCATCGAGGGCGACTTCGTGGTCGTCGGCGCCGACCTGTTCACTGTCGCCACGGACGTGCTGGAACGACTTCTCGGAGGTGGCGGTGAGCTGGTCACGGTGGTCGCCGGAGCGGACGGACGTGAGCTCGCCGACCGCTGCGCGGCGCATCTCGCCGGCGCGCACCCGACGGTCGACGTGGTCGTCTACGACGGCGGCCAGGACCGCTACCCGCTCCTCATCGGCGTCGAGTAGGAGACGCTGACGTGCCCACGATCACCTGGG
Organism: uncultured Actinomycetota bacterium; assembly: GCA_963721855.1. Taxonomy (GTDB): domain Bacteria; phylum Actinomycetota; class Actinomycetes; order Propionibacteriales; family Nocardioidaceae; genus Nocardioides_B. Next base: position 45,416 of record CAVRMN010000001.1, read on the forward strand.
ACTCCAAGATCTCCGCGGTGGCCGGCTCGGCGGCCGCGAAGATCGAGAAGGCCTTCGGCTACCGCACCGTCGGCGAGCTGCTCACCCACTACCCCCGCCGCTACGTCGAGAAGGGCAAGGTCAGCGACCTCGGCTCGCTCGAGCTCGACGAGCACATCACCTTCGTCGCTCGCGTGGCCCGGTCGCAGCAGAAGAGCTACCCCGACCGGCGCCGCGGCGGCATGGCCTACCGGCTCGAGGTCACCGTCGCGACCGAGCACGACCGGCTGATGCTCACGTTCTTCGACAAGAAGAAGCACCTCGCCGACTGGCGGGCCCGCACCCTGGTCGAGGGGTCCACCGCGCTGTTCTCCGGCAAGGTCGGCCGGTTCCGCGACCAGTGGCAGCTGACCAACCCGCAGACCAAGGTGTTCGGGGCCGGCGAGGAGAGCGCCGCCGACCTCGCGCTCGCCGAGTTCGACGCCCAGCCGAACCTGATGACGATCTACCCCGCCACCTCGACGGTGCAGTCGTGGCAGGTCGCCGACGCCATCAAGCTCGCCCTGGAGATGCTCGACGAGGTCCCGGAGCCGCTGCCCGAGCAGGTGCGCGCCGAGCCGCGCCCTGCTCGACGCCCGCACGGCGCTGGAGTGGATCCACCGGCCCGACAGCTGGGAGCAGAAGGGCGCCGCCGAGAAGCGGCTGCGCTTCGAGGAGGCGTTCGTCACCCAGACCGCGCTGGCGCAGCGTCGGGCCGACCTCCGGGCGCTCGACGCCCAGCCGCGGCGGGGCCGGGACGACGGCCTGCTCGACCGGTTCGACGAGCGGCTGCCGTTCACGTTGACCGACGGCCAGCAGCAGGTCTCGCAGGACGTCCTCGCCGACCTCGCGGCCGGCCACCCGATGCACCGGCTGCTCCAGGGCGAGGTCGGCTCGGGCAAGACGGTCGTCGCGCTCCGCGCGATGCTGCGCGTGGTCGACTCCGGGGGACAGGCGGCCCTGCTCGCACCGACCGAGGTGCTCGCCCAGCAGCACCACCGCTCGATCACGGCGATGCTCGGCGACCTCGCCGCGGGCGGCATGCTCGGCGGCGCCGCCGACGGCACCCAGGTCGCCCTGCTGACCGGGTCGCTGGGTGCCGCGGCCCGCCGCTCGGCGCTGCTCGACGCGGCCTCCGGCGCGGCCGGCATCGTCGTCGGCACCCATGCCCTGCTCGAGGAGAAGGTGCAGTTCGCCGACCTCGGCCTCGTCGTCGTCGACGAGCAGCACCGCTTCGGCGTGGAGCAGCGGGCCGCGCTCTCCGACAAGGCCGGGACGACCCCGCCGCACGTGCTGGTGATGACCGCGACGCCGATCCCGCGCACCGTGGCGATGACGGTGTTCGGCGACCTCGAGACGTCGACGCTGACCGAGCTGCCCGGCGGGCGGGCGCCGATCCAGACCAACGTGGTGCCGCTCCAGGACCACCCCGAGTGGATCGACCGGGTGTGGGCGCGGGTGCGCGAGGAGGTCGCGGCCGGGCGCCAGTGCTACATCGTCTGCCCGCGCATCGACCCGGGCACCAAGGAGTCCGACGGGGAGGCGGCGCAGGAGGAGTCCACGGTGCCGCCGGCCGCCGTCGAGGTGGTCGCGCCGATGCTGAGCAGCGGCCCGCTCGCCGGGCTGCGGGTCGGCACCATGCACGGACGGCTGCCCGCCGACGAGAAGGACCGCACCATGCGCGCCTTCGCCGCCGGCGACCTCGACGTGCTCGTCTCCACGACGGTGATCGAGGTCGGCGTCGACGTCGGCAACGCGACCGCGATGGTGATCCTCGACGCCGAGCGGTTCGGCGTCTCGCAGCTGCACCAGATGCGCGGACGCGTCGGCCGCGGCGGCCACCCCGGGCTGTGCCTGCTGGTGACCTCGGCCGAGGCCGACACGCCGGCGCGACAGCGGCTCGACGCGGTCGCAGCCACCACGGACGGCTTCGAGCTGTCGCGCCTCGACCTGGAGCAGCGTCGCGAGGGCGACGTCCTGGGTGCCTCCCAGTCGGGCCGCAGGTCCGGGCTGCGGCTGCTGTCGGTGATCCGGCACGAGGACGTGATCACCGACGCACGTGCGGCCGCGGAGCAGGTGGTGGAGGATGACCCGGTGCTCAGCCTCCACCCCGACCTGCTCCGCGCCCTCGACCGGCTGCGCGAGACCGAGCAGGCCGACTACCTCGAGAAGGCCTGAGCATGTCGAGGAGCGGGGGCTTCGCATGACACGGATCATCGGCGGCACGGCAGGTGGCCGCCGGATCAAGGCGCCGACGGGGGACACCACCCGTCCCACGTCGGACCGGGTCCGGGAGGCGCTGTTCTCGGCGATCGACGCGATGGTCGGGTCGCTGGCCGGGCTGCGGTTCCTCGACCTGTACGCCGGCTCCGGCGCGGTCGGCCTCGAGGCCAGGTCCCGCGGGGCCGGCGTGGTCACCTGCGTCGAGCACGACCGGCGCACCGCGGCGCTGGTGCGGGAGAACGCGCGCTCGCTGGGGTTCAGCTCCGTGGACGTCGTCACGTCGTCGGTGGCGCGGGCGCTGGCGCATCCGCCGCGGGCGCCGTACGACCTGGTCTTCCTCGACCCGCCCTACGCGCTGGCCGTCGACGACGTGCACGCCGACCTCGGCTCGTTGCGCGACAACGGCTGGCTGGCCGGCGACGCCCTCGTGGTGGTCGAGCGCTCGAGCCGCGGGGAGGGCCTGACCTGGCCGGAGGGTTTCGTGCGGGAACGCGAGCGGAAGTACGGCGAGACCATGCTTTGGTACGGTCACGCAGCGACCAGCCCGGCGCGAACCAGTCCGTGAGCCACCGAGGAGCAGCAGTGCGCAGAGCCGCGTGCCCGGGGTCCTTCGACCCCGTCACCAACGGACACATCGACATCATCGAGCGCGCCTCCACCCTCTTCGACGAGGTCGTCGTGGCGGTCGGGGTGAACAAGGCCAAGAACCGGCTGTTCACCCCTGAGGAGCGGATCGAGATGCTCGAGGAGGCCTGCGCCGGCTTCTCCAACGTGCGCGTCTCCTCCTTCGACGGGCTGCTCACCGACTTCTGCAAGGCCGAGCAGGTCGTCGCGATCGTCAAGGGCCTGCGGGCCGTCAGCGACTTCGACTACGAGCTCCAGATGGCGCAGATGAACTCCAGCCTGGCCGCCATCGAGACGGTGTTCGTCCCGACCAGCCCGGAGTACTCCTTCCTCGCCTCGAGCCTGGTCAAGGAGGTCGCGATGTTCGGCGGCGACGTGTCCTCGCTGATCCCGCCGCGGGTGCTCGAGCGGCTGACCGCCCGCCTCGCGGAGCGCCGTCGCGAGGTTTGAGGTTCCCCCCGGCGGCGTATCTTCATATGTGCGGCCTCAGCGTCGTCTCCTGACGGGGCAGGAGCAGCATCCGAGAAAGGGACAACGTGGACGTGCACGCGAAGCTTGCCGAGATCCGGCAGGTGGTCGAGGAGGCACGGTCGATGCCGATGTCGGCGTCGGCGGTGGTGAACCGCGCCGAGCTGCTGGGCATGCTCGACGAGCTCCGGGCCTCCATCGCGTCGGAGCTCACCGAGGCCGAGCGCGTGATGGCCGACCGCGACTCCGTGCTCGACGAGGGTCGTCAGCAGGCGGAGCAGATCCTCTCCGACGCGCGCAACGAGCGCGAGCACATCATGTCCGACACCGAGGTGTTCCGCCTCGCCAAGCGTGAGGCCGACGCGGTCCTCGATCATGCGCGCGCCGAGTCGGAGGAGCTGCGCAAGGAGACCGACGAGTACGTCGACGCGAAGCTCGCCAACTTCGAGATCACCCTCGAGCGCACCATGGACGCCGTGAAGCGCGGCCGGGAGCGCCTCGCCGGCCGGATCGCGCTCGACGACCTCACCGACGACGAGGTCGACAAGATCGTGCTTCCGGAGCATCTCGAGCGCTGACCGGGCTCCGTTTTGGTCGGGACCCCTTCCTTTCGGTACGCTTGCAGACGGTTCTTCGTGCTCGTCGGGGGTCGGCCTTCGGGTTGGTCCACGGTGTGCAGGGGGAACTGAGATCTGTTGTGCCCGATGACCTGAAGGACCCACTGTGCGTCTCGACCCGAGAGCGCCGCTCGTGCTCGACACTCGCGAGCTCGGCCGCCGCCCGGGGTCGCAGCGCCAGAAGTCCTTCTCGGCACCGGCGCCGGCAGATCTCGGAATCGAGGTTCTTCGCGTTCCCGAAGGATCGCCCGTCGAGTTCGACATCAGGCTCGAGGCGGTCATGGAGGGTGTTCTCGTCACTGGCACGGCCACGGCCGCGCTCGACGGGGAGTGCGTCCGGTGCCTGGAGCCGATCCACGACGAGATCGAGGTCGACTTCCAGGAGCTCTTCGTCTACGAGGAGAAGGACGACGAGACCGACGACGAGGACTCCGGTACCAGCCGGTTGGAGGGCGACCTGCTCGACCTCGAACCACTGCTGCGGGACGCGGTGGTGCTCTCGCTGCCGTTCCAGCCGCTGTGCCAGGACGACTGTCCGGGCCTGTGCATCGAGTGTGGTGCACGGCTCGCAGACGACCCGGACCATCAGCACGAGGAGCCGATCGACCCCCGGTGGGCGACGCTCCAAGCGCTGACGCAAGACGACGACGTACCCAGCCGGAACCCCGGCGTACCTGAGGAGTGAGTTAAGTGGCTGTTCCGAAGCGGAAGATGTCGCGCAGCAACACGCGTCACCGTCGCTCGCAGTGGAAGGCCGTTGCGCCCTCGCTGGTGAACTGCGCCAACCCGGCCTGCGGTGCCAAGCACCTGCCGCACCGTGCGTGCCCCGACTGTGGCCAGTACGGCGCTCGCGCCGCCCGTCGCCAGGTTCTCTGACGGACACAGGCGTGGGCGAGGCGTCGTACGACGACCTGCGCGAGGCGCTCGGCAATCCTGTCCTGGATGCCGAGCTCCTCGAGCGATCCCTCACCCACCGCTCCTTCGCCTACGAGAACGGCGGGCTGCCGACCAACGAGCGCCTGGAGTTCCTGGGTGACTCGGTGCTCGGCGTGGTGGTCACGGACACGCTGTTCCGCGCGCACCCCGACCTCTCCGAGGGACGGCTCGCCAAGCTGCGGGCCGCGGTGGTCAACGCCCGCGCCCTGGCGGAGGTCGCCCGCACCATCGGGCTCGGCCAGCACATCATGCTGGGGCGCGGCGAGCTGTCGACCGGCGGCCGCAACAAGGCGTCGATCCTCTCCGACACGGTCGAGGCCGTCATCGGCGCGGTCTACCTGTCCGGTGGCTTCGAGGCCGCCAGCCAGGTCGTGCACCTGCTCTTCGACCCGCTGATGGAGAACGCCGCGCGACTCGGCGCCGGACTGGACTGGAAGACCAGCCTCCAGGAGCTCTCCGCCGAGCACGCCCTCGGCGTCCCCGAGTACGTCATCGAGGACGACGGGCCCGACCACGAGAAGACCTTCACCGCGCAGGTCCAGGTCGGCGACGAGCTCTACGGCCACGGCACCGGCCGCTCCAAGAAGGAAGCCGAGCAGCAGGCCGCGGAGACCGCCTACCGGGCGATCGCCGACAAGCACGGCGACGTGCATCCGGCCGCCACCGCCGGCTGACCCGGCGCCACCCCTCACCGCCGTGCCCGAGCTGCCCGAGGTCGAGGTCGTCCGTCGTGGCCTCGAGGCTCACGTGGTGGGCCGCACCCTCGAGCGCGTCGAGGTGCTGCACCCGCGTCCGGTACGCCGTCACGCCGGTGGCCCCGCCGACTTCGCCGCCCGGCTGACCGGGCTCCGGGTCGAGGCCGCCCACCGGCGCGGGAAGTACCTCTGGCTGCCCCTCGACAGCGGCGACGCGCTGCTCGGCCACCTCGGGATGAGCGGGCAGATGCTCGTGCAGCCCGCGGGCACCCCCGACGAGCGCCACCTGCGGGTGCGGTTCGGTCTGGACGGCGGGCTCGAGCTGCGCTTCGTCGACCAGCGGATGTTCGGCGGGCTCGCCGTGTCCGACGGGGGAGCGGAGCTGCCCCCCGAGATCGCCCACATCGCCCGGGACCCGATGGACCCCGCGTTCGACGACGACCTGTTCGTCACGCGCGTCCGGAAGAAGGCGAGCGGGATCAAGCGGATCCTGCTCGACCAGACGGTCGTCTCGGGGGTCGGCAACATCTACGCCGACGAGGCGCTGTGGCTCGCCGCGCTGCACGGCGACCGCCCCGGCCTGCGGCTGACGCGGGCCCAGGTGGTCGCGGTCCTCGCCGGGGTGCGTCAGGTGATGGCGTCCGCGCTCGAGCAGGGCGGCACGTCGTTCGACGCGCTCTACGTCAACGTCAACGGCGAGAGCGGCTACTTCGACCGCTCCCTGCAGGCCTACGGGCAGGAGGGCCGGCCCTGCGCCCGGTGCGGCACGCCGGTGGTGCGGGTGAGCTTCATGAACCGGTCGTCGTACTTCTGCCCCGTCTGTCAGCCGCGGCCGCGCCGCTCCCGCTCGCGCTGAACCGCCTCGGGCACCGCGCCCGTCCAGTCGGCCGGGGTCCACGGCTCCGAGGCGACCCACTCGCTGCCGCAGGAGGCGCAGGCGAACACCGGCAGCCCGTCGAGCTCCTCGTCGCGGGCGGCCCAGCTGCACTCGCGGCGGCAGGGGCTGATCCGGAGGGGGCGGCTCACGGGCGCCACGGTACCGGCGGCGAGCGGCCCGAACATCTGCTTGGTCGCCGTTGTTGACCGGTGCGGAACGCTCGTGGGACTCTGGAAGGCGTACACCCCGACATTCATGGCTGGGATCCGGCCGCTCCGGGTGTGCCCGCCCTCGTCACCCTCCGGAGGAATATTCATGGCCAAGGCGCTCCTCGGCTACATGAGCAGCAGCACCGACCCCCGTGTCATCGCCCAGCTCACCGCGGAGACCAGGCGTCTTCGTCAGCGAGTCGCCGACCTCGAGGCGCACGTCCTGCGTCTCCAGGCCGAGAACGACAGCCTCGCCGCTGCGGTGCACGAGGAGCCTCTCCTCACCCTCGAGCACGCCTGAGCGTGCCGGGTTCTCCGGACCGGTGCCGGTCCGCCCCTCGGGCGTGACCTGACCGGGTCTTCCTCGTTGACGCCTGTGAGGCTCGTCACCCGGGGACGGGCCGCGTCCCGAGGAGAGCCCCATGAGCCACCGTCGCCCCGCCTGGCAGCTCGCCCTGGCCGGTGCCGCCGCGCTGCTGCTGAGCCTGCCCGCCCCCGCGTCCGCGCACGGCGACCGGGAGCGGATGCAGAAGATGCAGGAGACCTACTCCGCCACCGCGAACATCCCGGTCGTCACCAACGGCCCGGTCACCCACGTCCGGCAGGTGCCGGGGCAGGCCGGCATCTCGGGCTGCTTCATGAAGACGGAGGCGCTGTTCGTCACCTCGGGCCTCGACTCGGTGAAGGTGTGGGACGTCAGCGACCCGGCGGTGCCCACCCAGCTCGGCGCCCTGGAGAGCGCGCAGTTCGAGAACGAGGCGATGAACTGCGGTGAGCGGCAGACCAAGGACGGCGTACGCCGCTTCGCGCTGATCGGCCTCGACCTCTACCAGGCCGCCCCCAACGAGAACGACATCCAGCACGTCAACGTCGGCGGCAACGAGCTCGTCGTGGTCGACGTCACCGACCCGTTCCACCCGCGGATCCGCTCCCGCGTGCCCGGCACCACCTCGACGCACACCGTCGCCTGCGTGGACGAGCATCGACTGCCGCTACGCCTACTCGGCCGGCGACCGCGGCAGCGGCACCTTCTCGATCTTCGACCTGCGCCACCTGTCGCGGCCCCGGGAGCTCGACTCCGACCCGGACAAGGCCGGCATCCAGGCGTTCCGGTCGCCGACCGCGGGCCACAAGTGGAACTTCGACAACGCCGGCTACGGCATCGCACACCGGCTTCGACGGCACCTCGATCTTCGACGTGCGCAAGCCGCGGCACCCCGAGCTGGTCACCACCACCGGGGCTGGCCGGCAAGGGCGACGACCCGAAGTACGCCGGCTGGAACGACTTCATCCACCACAACTCGCTGCGGCCCAACGCCAAGGCCTTCGAGAAGCACGCGCCGCCGTCGGTCGCGAACGGCAACGTCCTCTTCGTGACCGAGGAGGACTACGAGCAGACCGACTGCGCGCAGGCGGGCTCCTTCCAGACCTGGAAGGTCAAGACGCTCAGCGGCCGCAAGAGCGCCATCGTGCCGCTGGACAAGGTGGAGCTCGCCGACCTCGGCACCTTCCCGGTGCCGCAGTACGCCTTCTGCTCCGCGCACTGGTTCGACTACCACCAGGCCGGCATCGTGGCGGCCGGCTTCTACGGCGGCGGCCTCCAGCTGATCGACGTGCGCGACCCGCGGCACCTGAAGTCCTACGGCTCGGCGAGCTGGGGCGCCTCGGAGGTGTGGGACGCCTACTGGGTGCCGAAGTACGACACCTTCGGCCGGATGACCCACCGCAGGACCAGCCTCGTCTACACGGTCGACCTGGTGCGCGGCATGGACGTCTACAACGTCGCGCTCCCCGGCGGCGACCGGATCGCCCGGCCGGTGCAGCTCGGCGCCGGCAACCCGTTCACGCTGATGTCGTGGCCGGACGGTGCGCCGGTCCTCCTGGTGCTCGCCGCGCTCGCGGGCTCCGCCGTGCTCCGTCGACGCGTGCACGCTCGGGCCTGAGCCGCCGCCCCGCACAGGCACGGGGCCCCGGGCGGTGTCCCTCCCCGCCCGGGGTCCCGCCTGCGCGTGCCTCCCGCGAACGACGGCGGGGGCAGGTAGGCTCGTGCCGCTGATCTTCCCCACGGCAGCACCTGTCAGAATCGCTCGTTCGGCGCACCCGCCGCGACAGAGCCGCCCGGCGACCCGTGAGGAGCCCCACGTTGTACCTCAAGAGCCTGACGCTGCGTGGCTTCAAGTCGTTCGCGTCCGCGACGACCCTGCAGCTCGAGCCCGGGATCACGTGCATCGTCGGCCCCAACGGGTCCGGCAAGTCCAACGTCGTCGACGCGCTCGCCTGGGTGATGGGCGAGCAGGGCGCGAAGTCCCTGCGCGGCGGCAAGATGGAGGACGTCATCTTCGCGGGGACGTCCGGCCGTCCGCCGCTGGGCCGCGCCGAGGTCGCCCTCACGATCGACAACGCCGACGGCGCCCTGCCGATCGAGTACTCCGAGGTCACGATCAGCCGGACGATGTTCCGCAACGGCGGCTCGGAGTACGCCATCAACGGCCAGTCGTGCCGCCTGCTCGACGTCCAGGAGCTGCTCTCGGACTCGGGCATCGGGCGCGAGATGCACGTCATCGTGGGACAGGGCCAGCTCGACTCGATCCTGCACGCCACGCCTGAGGACCGCCGCGGCTTCGTCGAGGAGGCCGCCGGCGTCCTGAAGCACCGCAAGCGCAAGGAGAAGGCGCTCCGCAAGCTCGACTCGACCGAGGGCAACCTGACCCGGCTCAGCGACCTGCTCAGCGAGATCCGCCGCCAGCTCAAGCCGCTCGGCAAGCAGGCCGAGGTGGCCCGCCGCGCCGCCGTCGTGCAGGCCGACGTCCGGGACGCCCGGGCCCGGCTCCTCGCCGACGACCTGGTGACCGCCCGCACGGCGCTCGAGCAGGAGCTGGCCGACGAGTCGGTGCTGCTGGAGCGGCGCGCCGAGGTCGAGAACGCGGTCGCCCAGGCGCGGGCCGCGGAGTCGGCGCTCGAGGCGGCCCTGCGCGAGGACCTGCCGGCACTGGCCGCCGCCCAGGAGACCTGGTTCGCGCTCTCCGGGCTGCGCGAACGGCTCAAGGGCACCGCCTCCCTGGCCGGCGAGCGGGTCCGCAACGCCGCCGAGGGCCGGGCCACCGCCGAGGGCTCGTCGTCGGGCCGCGACCCGGAGCAGATGCTGGCGGAAGCCGAGCGGGTGCGCGGCCAGGAGCAGCAGATCGGTGCCGAGGTGGAGCGCAACCGCGCCGCCCTGGACGCGGCGCTCGTGGCCCGTCAGGGCGCGGAGGAGGCCCACCAGGCCGAGGACCGGCGGGTCGCCGGACTGCTGCGCGCCGCGGCCGACCGCCGCGAGGGGCTGGCCCGGCTGCACGGCCAGGTCAACGCGCTCAAGAGCCGCGCGGCGGCCGCCGACGAGGAGGTCGGTCGGCTCACCACCGCGCGCCAGGAGGCCCTGACCCGCGCCGAGCGGGCCCAGCGCGACTTCACCTCCCTGGAGACCAAGGTCGCCGGCCTCGACGCCGGCGAGGAGGGCCTCGACGCGGAGCACGAGGGTGCGGCGTCCACGCTGGCCGACCTCGAGGAGCGGCTCGCGAAGACCCGTGAGGAGGCCCAGTCCGCCGAGCGTGACCGCGGCGCCCTCGCGGCGCGCAAGGAGGCCCTGGAGATCGGGCTCAACCGCAAGGACGGCGCGGGGGCGCTGCTCGCGGCGTCCGACTCCCTGTCCGGGCTGCTGGGCTCCGTCGCCGCCCTGCTCGCGGTGCGCTCCGGCTACGAGACCGCCGTGGCGGCCGCGCTCGGCTCCGCCGCGGACGCGGTGGCCGTCGAGCACGTCGACGCCGCGGTCGGCGCGATCGGGCACCTGAAGACCGAGGACCTCGGCCGCGCCGGGATCCTCCTGGGCGGGGGCGACGCCGACGACGTGACGTGGCCGGCGCTGCCGTCCGGTGCGGTCTACGCCGTCGACGTCGTGGAGTGCCCCGCGGCGCTGCGTCCGGCCCTGCGCCGGGTGCTGTTCAAGACCGCCGTGGTCGACGACCTCGACGCCGCGCGGCGCCTGGTCCTCGACCTGCCCGACGCGACGGCGGTGACCCGCGAGGGGGACCTGCTCGGCGCGCACTTCGCGGCCGGCGGCTCCTCGTCGCAGCCGAGCCTGCTCGAGGTGCAGGCCGCGGTCGACGAGGCCACCGAGCAGCTCTCGGCCGCCTCGCACGCCTGTGAGCGGCTCGCCTTCGACCTCTCCCGGCTGGAGGAGGAGCGCGCCCAGGCCCAGCAGCGGGTCGACGTGGCGCTCGCCAAGCTGCACGAGTCCGACGCCACCCTGGCCGCCGTGGCCGAGGAGCTGGGTCAGCTCGGCTCGCTCGCACGCTCCGCCAAGGGCGAGGCCGAGCGCCTCGCCTCGGCGATCGCCGCGGCCGAGGAGGCCCGCGGCCGCGACCTCGCGGGCCTCGCCGACCTCGAGCAGCGGCTCTCCGCCGCCGAGGAGGCGCCCGAGGAGGACCCCGACACCGCCGAGCGGGAGCGCCTGGCCGAGGCGGCCCGGGCCGCCCGGGCCGGCGAGATGGACGCCCGGCTCGCGCTGCGCACCGCCGAGGAGCGGGCCCGGGCCCTGGCCGGACGGGCCGACTCGCTGGTCCGCGCCGCCCAGGCCGAGCGGGAGGCCCGCGCCAAGGCGGCGGCCCGCCGGGAGCGGCTGGTCCGCGAAGGCCGGGTGGCCGAGGCGGTCGCCCGCGGCGTGGCCGTCGTGCTCCAGCGCCTCGAGGTCTCCGTGGCCGAGGCCGCCGACAAGCGCACCGCCGTCGAGCAGTCCCGGCGTGGCCGGGAGGAGGACCTGATGCAGGTCCGTGCCCGGCTGCGCGACCTGGCCAAGGAGCACGACGAGCTGGTCAACACCGTGCACCGCGACGAGATGGCCCGCACGCAGCAGAAGATGCGCATCGAGCAGCTCGAGGAGCGGGCGCTGACCGAGCTCGGCCTCGACCCCGACTCGCTCGCGGCGGAGTACGGCCCCGACCAGCTCGTCCCGCCGGTCCTCGGTCCCGACGACGAGGGCGCCGACGGGCCCGCGCCGGAGCCGGTGCCGTTCGTGCGCGAGGAGCAGGTCAGAAGCGCCTGCGCAGCGCCGAGCGCGCCCTGTCGATGCTGGGCCGGGTCAACCCGCTCGCGCTCGAGGAGTTCTCGGCGCTCGAGGAGCGGCACAAGTTCCTCACCGAGCAGCTCGAGGACCTGAGGAAGACCCGGAAGGACCTGCTCGACATCGTCCGCGAGGTCGACGAGCGGGTCGAGCAGGTGTTCACCGAGGCGTGGGAGGACGTGCGCGCCGCGTTCGACTCCACCTTCGCCCGGCTCTTCCCCGGTGGCGAGGGCAAGCTGATCCTCACCGACCCCGGCAACATGCTGACCACCGGCATCGAGGTCGAGGCCCGCCCGCCGGGCAAGAAGGTGAAGCGGCTCTCGCTGCTGTCGGGTGGTGAGCGTTCGCTGGTCGCGGTGGCGTTCCTGGTGGCGCTGTTCAAGGCCCGTCCGTCGCCGTTCTACATCCTCGACGAGGTCGAGGCCGCGCTCGACGACACCAACCTCGGCCGGCTGCTGGAGATCTACGAGGAGCTGCGCGAGAACAGCCAGCTGCTCGTGATCACCCACCAGAAGCGGACCATGGAGGTCGGTGACGCGCTCTACGGCGTGACCATGCGCGGCGACGGCGTCTCCGCGGTGATCTCGCAGCGTCTGCGCGAGACCGAGTCGGCGTGACGGTGGCGGCACCCGGCGGGGGAGGCCCGGACCGCAGTCGACCCACGCGGGCGGACTACGTCGTCTGGCGACAGGCCACCACGCGGTGGGCCGACGACGACGTCTACGGCCACATGAACAACGCGACCTACTTCGAGCTGATCGACACCGCGGTCAACGCCCACCTGCTCGAGTCCACCGGGGTCGACATCCGGACCCTGCCGGCGATCGGCGTGGTCGCGGAGGTGTCGTGCCGCTACTTCCGGGAGATCGGCTTCCCGCACCCCGTCGACATCGGCCTGGTGGTCGAGAGGATCGGCACCTCCTCGGTGGTCTACCGCATCGGCCTGTTCCAGGGAGACGGGGACGAGGCGGCGGCCGAGGGCCGGTTCGTGCACGTCTACGTCGACAACACCGGCGGCCCCGGGACCCGGCCGGTGCGTCCGTTGCCCGACGCGGTCCGGGCCGCGGTCGAGCCGCTTCTCACCCCCTGAGACGAGGCTGTCCGGCCCCGCGGACGCCGGAGGTTTGTCCCTGACCGGCGGGGATACTGGGGGTGCTCGCCGCAGTCTTTCGGGAGGACCCCGTGCTCAGCATCCTGCTCACCATGCTCCTGATCCTGGCCATCGCCGGGGTCGTCGTCCTCTACGTGGCCTTCCCGCACCGCGGCGAGGACGTCCCGCACACGCCCTGGGTGGGCGAGGCCCTGCGCAAGGGCGTGAACTCGCTGCCCACGCTCGACAACCAGCGCGCCCGCGAGCGCGAGCACCAGCACCAGTAGCGGCGCCCGCACCTCCCGAACGCACCGCCACGGCGTACGGCGTCCCCCTCGGCCCGGGTGACCCGCGCCCCGCCGTGCCACCCCGGGCCCGCAGCGGGCCCGACCTCCGTCTGATTGGATACGCCCGTGGGTGACTACATCTGGCTGATCATCGGCATCGCCGTCCTGCTCGTGGGGGCGCTCGTCGGCCTCGTCACGACCCGGACCCGGTCCGGCAAGGAGGTCGGCCGCGGCGCCGGCACCGACGTGCTCGCGCCGCCGGAGCCCGGTGTCGGCGAGGAGGCCGAGACACCGCGGGACACCGCGACCCGCACCGTCGAGGACGCGACGCTCCCGACCCTCGAGCGCCCGGAGTCCGCGGCCGGCCGGCTCGTCCGGCTGCGCCAGCGGCTGGCCCGGTCGCAGAGCCCGCTGGGCCGCGGGCTGCTCGCGCTGCTCTCCCGCGACGTGATCGACGAGGACACCTGGGAGGAGATCGAGGACCTGCTGCTGACCGCCGACGTCGGCGTGCGGCCCACCCAGGAGCTCGTGGACCGGCTGCGCACCCGCGTGAAGGTCGAGGGCAAGACGTCGTCCTCGATGAAGGACATCCTCCGCGAGGAGCTCGTCACGCTGGTCGACCCCTCGCTGGACCGCTCGCTGGCCGTCGACCGCAAGGACGGCAAGCCCGCGGTGGTCCTCGTGGTCGGGGTCAACGGGACCGGCAAGACCACGACGGTCGGCAAGCTCGCCCGGGTCCTGGTCGCCGAGGACAAGCAGGTCGTGCTGGGCGCGGCGGACACGTTCCGGGCCGCCGCCGCCGAGCAGCTGGCCACCTGGGGCGAGCGCGTGGGCGTGGCCGCCGTGCGCGGGCCCGAGGGCAGCGACCCGGCCAGCGTCGCCTTCGAGGCGGTGCGGACCGGCACCGAGCAGGAGGTCGACGTGGTGCTCATCGACACGGCGGGCCGGCTGCAGAACAAGGCCGGGCTCATGGACGAGCTGGGCAAGGTCAAGCGCGTGGTGGAGAAGCAGGCCCCGGTGACCGAGGTGCTGCTGGTCCTGGACGCGACCACCGGCCAGAACGGCATGACGCAGGCCCGGGTCTTCGGCGAGGTCGTCGACGTGACCGGGATCGTGCTGACGAAGCTGGACGGGTCCGCCAAGGGCGGGATCGTGGTCGCCGTGCAGCGCGAGCTCGGGGTGCCGGTGAAGCTGGTCGGTCTCGGCGAGGGCGCCGACGACCTCGCGCCGTTCGACCCCGAGGCGTTCGTCGACGCGCTGCTCGGAGACGGGTCCTAGCCACCGACGAGCGGGACCAGGCGGCTCAGCCGGCTCAGGCGCCGGGGTCGCCGGAGGGCTCGGGGTCCGCCAGCACGCCGCGCAGGGTGAAGTCCACCAGCGCGTCGACGTCCTCGGCCGTCGGCATCGGCCGGCCGCTGACCGCGCGGACGGTGATCATCCCGCCGAGCCACTGCACGGCGCTGTCCACGTCGATGTCGGACCGCACCTCGCCGCGCGCGATCGCCCGTTCGAACGTGACCCGCGACAGCTCCTCGCGCCGGATGGTGGACGAGCGGTAGAGCGCGGCGATCCGCTCGTCGCGCACCGACTCCGCGATCGACATCCGCAGGAACGCCGCGCCCTCGGGGGAGTTCACGAAGGTGAGCACCGAGCGGTAGCTCTCGGCCAGGTCGGTGCGGATCGAGCCGGTGTCCGGCTCCGGGAACTCGGCCTGGTAGAGCCGCGCCATCGCCGAGACCGCCAGGTCCTCCTTGGACGGCCAGCGCCGGTAGACGGTGGCCTTGCCGACGCCGGCGCGGGCCGCCACCTCGTCCACGGTGGTCTTGTCGAAGCCGCGCTCGAGCAGCAGCTCCGCGGCGGCAGCGGTGATGCGGTCGTCGGTGGACGGGTCGCGTGGGCGTCCGCGGCCACGGCGTACGGGTGACTCCCCCTGGGTCGACATGCACCAGATGATACGGGCAGTTCCGAAACTATCCAGGCAGCCACGTCCGCAAAATCACGACACGCGGCCGTAACACAGCGGCGGAAAGTGTCACCTGGGCGCAACAGCCGTCGCCGGGAGGTGAAACATCGCCGCCCCAGAGTTCTCTCATCAGGCGCCGGCCGGGGGGACAGTGCGGTCGCTCCCGTCGACGCCTCCTGATCCGATTTCTGGAGGTTCCATGGACACCGGCTACGCAGCCTGGATGCTCGCCTCCGCGTCGATGGTGCTGTTGATGACGCCGGGGCTGGCGTTCTTCTACGGCGGTATGACGCGGTCCAAGTCTGTCCTCAACATGATGATGATGTCGTTCGGCGCGATGGGGGTCGTCGGTGTCGTCTACGTCCTGTGGGGCTGGTCGATGTCGTTCGGCAGCAGCGACGTCGGCACCCTCTTCGCCAACCCGTTCGAGCTCTTCGGCCTCAAGGACGTGCCGAACACGTCCCTGGTCTTCGTCGGGTTCCAGGCGACGTTCGCGGTCATCACCGCGGCGCTCATCAGCGGTGCGATCGCCGACCGCGTGAAGTTCTCCTCGTGGATGGTCTTCGTCCCCGTCTGGGTGACGCTCTCCTACTTCCCGCTCGCCCACATGGTGTGGGGCGGCGGCTTCCTCAGCGGCCTCAACGAGAACGGCCTCTCCTCGCTGCTGTTCGGCTGGGACGCCGCGGGCGCCATCGCCAAGGTCATCCCGGTCGACTACGCCGGTGGCACGGTCGTGCACATCAACGCCGGTGTCGCCGGTCTCGTCCTCGCGTTGCTGATCGGCGTCCGCCGCGGCTTCGGCAAGGAGGTCATGCGGCCGCACAACCTGCCGTTCACGATGCTCGGTGCGGGCCTGCTGTGGTTCGGCTGGTTCGGCTTCAACGTCGGCTCGATCGTCCCCGTCGCCACCCAGGGGGTGGCCGGTGACAAGGCCGACTTCTTCGCGAACTCCGCGGCCTTCGCCGAGAACTTCGTCGGCGAGACCGGCCTGGTCTGGGTCAACACGTTCGTCGCCACCTGCGCGGCGATGCTGGGCTGGCTGCTCATCGAGAAGCTCCGCGACGGCAAGGCCACCAGCCTCGGTGCCGCCTCCGGTGTCGTCGCCGGCCTGGTCGCGATCACCCCGGCCTGCGGCTCGCTGAGCCCGGTCGGCTCGATCATCCTGGGCCTCGTCGCCGGCGGCCTGTGCGCGCTGGCGGTCGGCCTGAAGTACCGCTTCGGCTACGACGACTCGCTCGACGTGGTCGGCGTGCACCTGGTCGGCGGCCTCGTCGGCACCATCGGCGTCGGCTTCCTGGCCACCAGCGGCGGCCTGTTCTACGGCGACGGCGTGAAGCAGCTCGTGGTCCAGACCCTCGTCGCGCTCGCGGCGGTCCTCTGGTCCGGTGTCATGACGCTGATCGTCGGCCTGGCCATCAAGGCGACGATGGGCTGGCGGATCGCCGAGGAGGACGAGGTCGAGGGCATCGACTTCACCGAGCACGGTGAGACGGCGTACGAGTTCGCCTCGCGTGGTGGCGGCAGCAAGCTCCTGGGTACGGCGTCCGCGCCGACCACCCCGGCCTCGCCGACCGCCCCGACCAACGAAGGAGCACTGGCATGAAGCTCGTCACCGCGGTGATCAAGCCGCACAAGTGGGAAGAGGTCCGGGAGGCCCTCGAGACCTTCGGGGTCGCCGGGATGACGGTCAGCGAGGTCAGCGGCTACGGCCGGCAGAAGGGCCACACCGAGGTCTACCGCGGCGCGGAGTACGACATCGCGCTGGTCCCGAAGATCCGGCTCGAGATCGTGGTCGACACCGCGGACGTCGAGGACGTCGTCGGCATCATCGTGAAGACCGCGCAGACCGGTCGCATCGGCGACGGCAAGGTCTGGGTGCAGCCCGTCGACTCGGTCGTCCGGGTGCGCACCGGCGACCAGGACGAGGCAGCGCTCTAGCCGTCGGAGGAACCGGGCGGGTGCCCGGCCCCGTGGTGAGGACCACAGGGCCGGCCCCGCCTGGTTCACATGCCTGTAACAAACCCGGGTGGGCTGTCACACCGGCGCAACACGCAGCGCGCGCGACCGAAACGTCGTACGCCGACAGTGGTGCCTCCGACCTCCCGGACCGGCCGGGTGGGACATCCCCGAGGTAGACACCCCGCGATGATCGACACCGGAGACACCGCCTGGCTCCTCGCCTCGTCCGCCCTGGTCCTGCTGATGGCACCGGGGCTGGCCCTGTTCTACGGCGGCATGGTCCGCTCCAAGAGCGTGCTGAACATGATGATGATGACGTTCGGCGCGCTCGGCGCCGTCACCGTCGTCTGGGTGCTGGTGGGCTACTCGCTGGCGTTCGGGGACGACGTCGGGCTCGGCCTGCTGGGCGACCCGACGCAGTACGCCGGCCTGTCGTCGTTGCTCTCGCCGGAGTCCGACGGCGACAGCACCGTCCCGCTGATCCTCTTCGCGGCGTTCCAGGGGCTGTTCGCGGTGATCACCGGCGCCCTCGTCTCCGGGGCGATCGCCGACCGGGCCCGGTTCGGCACCTGGATGGTGTTCGTGTCCGTCTGGACGGTGCTGGTCTACGCGCCCGTCGCGCACTGGGTCTTCGACTTCGACAAGGGGTCCCACGTGGGCGGCTGGATGGCCAACACGCTGGGCGTCGTCGACTTCGCCGGCGGCACCGCGGTGGAGATCAACTCCGGCGCCTCCGCGCTCGCGGTCGCCCTGGTGGTGGGCCGCCGGATCGGCTTCGGCAAGGACCCGATGCGCCCGCACAACCTCACCCTCGTGATGCTCGGCGCCGGCCTGCTGTGGTTCGGCTGGTTCGGCTTCAACGCCGGCTCGGCCCTCGGCGCGAACCACACCGCGGCCGTGGTGTTCGTCAACACCCTGCTGGCCGGCTGCACCGGCGCCCTCGCCTGGCTCCTCGTCGAGCGGTTCCGCGACGGGCACGCCACCTCGCTGGGGGCGGCCTCCGGGCTGGTCGCCGGGCTGGTCGCGATCACGCCGAGCTGCTCCTCGGTCTCCCCGGTCGGCGCGATGCTGATGGGGGTGCTCGCCGGCGTGGTCTGCGCGCTCGCCGTCGGGCTGAAGTACAAGTGGCGCTACGACGACTCGCTCGACGTGGTCGGCGTCCACCTCGTCGGCGGCCTCGTCGGCACGTTCGGGATCGGCCTGCTGGCGACGGCCGCGGCGCCCGCCGGCGTCGACGGGCTGCTGCACGGGGGCGGCGCCGACCAGCTCGGCCGCCAGCTCCTCGGCGGAGGGGTCGTCCTGGTCTTCTCGTTCGTGATGTCCTACCTCCTGGCGCGGGTTCTCGACGCGACCATGGGTTTCCGGGTCCACGAGGAGCACGAGGTCAGCGGCATCGACCTGGTGATCCACGCGGAGACGGCGTACGACCTGCACGCGACCGCGGGCACCCGTTCGGGCGGCCCGGTCATCGCCAGTGGCGCCTTGCGGTCCACGGAGAGGAACGACTGAGAGATGAAGCTCGTCACCGCGGTCATCAAGCCGCACAAGTGGGAGGACGTCCGCTCCGCGCTGGAGATGGTCGGCGTCACCGGGATGACCGTCAGCGAGGTCAGCGGCTACGGCCGGCAGAAGGGCCACACCGAGGTCTACCGCGGCGCGGAGTACGACATCGCGCTGGTGCCGAAGATCCGGATCGAGATCGTCGTCGACGACGACGACGCGACCGAGGTGGTCGACGCCATCGTCACCACCTCGCGCACCGGACGGATCGGGGACGGCAAGGTGTGGGTCGTGCCGGTCGACAGCGTGGTGCGCGTGCGCACCGGTGACCAGGA
This sequence comes from uncultured Actinomycetota bacterium, assembly GCA_963721855.1. Lineage (GTDB taxonomy): Bacteria > Actinomycetota > Actinomycetes > Propionibacteriales > Nocardioidaceae > Nocardioides_B. Next base: position 64,312 of record CAVRMN010000001.1, read on the forward strand.
CGAGGCAGCCCTCTGACCGCTGCCGAGCGAGCCGAGCGCACCCGCGCCGCCGACGAGCTGTGCGGCCGGGCGCTCGGGTCCGCGCTGGCCGGGGCGGACGAGACCGGGATCGCGCTGGTGGCCGTCGGCGGCTACGGGCGCAGCGAGCTGGCCCCCTACAGCGACCTCGACGTGGTGCTCGTCCACGACGACGCCGTCGACGTCGCGCAGGTCGCCGGCACGGTCTGGTACCCGCTGTGGGACGCGGGCGCGCAGATCGACCACTCGGTACGCCGTCTCTCGGAGGTCACCGCGGCCGCCCGGGACGACCCCCGCGTCGCGCTCGGCCTGCTCGACACCCGGCACCTCGCCGGCGACCCGAACCTCACCCTGCGGCTGCGCGCGGACCTGCTCGCGCACTGGCGGCGCGACGCACGGCGGCAGCTGCCGCTGGTGCGCGAGATGGTCGAGAAGCGCGCGGAGCGGATGGGCGAGCTCGCGCACGCCTCCGTCCCCGACCTCAAGGAGTCCCTCGGCGGCCTGCGGGACGCCACCGTGCTCAAGGCGCTGGTCGCCACCTGGCTGGTCGACGTCCCGCACGCCGACCTCGAGCGCTGCCGGATGCAGCTGCTCGACATCCGCGACGAGCTGCACGCCGTCGTCGGGCGGGCCAGCGACCGGGTGGCGCCGGAGGCCTGGACCGACCTCGCCGCGCGGCTCGGCCTCGACGACGGTGACGCCGCCCAGCGCCAGGTGCGCGAGCTCGGCCGCCGGATCACCCACCTGTCCCGGCTGACCTGGCGGCGCGTGGACGCGGTGCTGGCCCGGCCGGCCACCACCCGGCCCCGCGCCCCGGAGCTCGAGCGGGTCGCCCGCGGCGTCGCCGTGTCGGCGGGTGAGGTCGTGCTCGACGCCCGGACCGACCCCGCCGGCGACCCCGCGCTGCTGCTCCGCGCCGCAGCCGAGGCCTCCGAGCGCGGGCTCGTGCTGAGCCCGGCCACCGCGGCCCGGCTCGCCCGCGACGGTGCGTCCCTCCCGGAGCCGTGGGACGACGAGGCGCGCAACCTGCTCACCCGGCTGCTCGCCGGCGGTCCGGGCCTGCTCGCGGTCTGGGAGACGCTCGACGAGACCGGCGCGCTGGCCCGGATCCTGCCGGAGTGGGAACGGGTCCGGCTGCTCCCGCACGCCTCGGTCGTGCACCGGTTCACCGTCGACCGGCACATGGTCGAGACCTGCATCGAGGCCTCCCGGCTGATCCGGCGCGTCGGGCCGCCCCGACGTGCTGATGGTCGCGGCGCTGCTGCACGACATCGGCAAGGGCGGCCGCCAGGACCACTGCGTCGCCGGCGAGCCCGTGGCGGCCGCCGTCGCGACCCGGCTCGGCTTCGACGCGCACGAGACCGCCCTGGTCGGCCGGCTGGTGCGCTGGCACCTGCTGCTCGCCGAGACGGCCACCACCCGCGACCTCGAGGACCCCGCGACCGTCGCCCACGTGGTGGACCGGGTCGCCGACGTCGAGACCCTGGACCTGCTGGAGGTGCTGACCGAGGCCGACGCCCGGGCCACCGCCGCCAAGGCCTGGACCACGTGGCGGGCGGCGCTGGTCGCCGACCTGGCGCGACGGGTCCGCGCCGCCCTGCTCGGGACAGCCCCCGCGGCGGCCCCGGTGCCGGGGGAGCGCGCCGACGAGGTCGACGTGCCGGACCGGGTACGCCGCGACCCGGCGCTGGTCGACGTACGCCTGCAGCCGTCGCCGCACGGGTCGACGCTCACGGTGGTGTCCGGGCGACCGGATCGGGCTGATCGCCGACGTGGCCGGGGCGCTCGCGGTGCAGCGGCTGTCCGTGCGTGCCGCCCGTGCGTGGACCCAGGACAGCTTCGGGGTGTCGGTCTGGGAGGTCGGCGACGCCGAGGTCGACGAGGCGATCGTGCGGCAGCGGTTCGACGCCGTCTTCGCCGGCCGGGTGGACCCCGCCGAGCGGGTCCGGCCGCAGGAGCGGGCCGGTCTGGACCCCACCGTGCTGGTCCGGCACGAGGCCTCCGCAGCCGCGACGGTGCTCGAGGTGCGCGTCGACGACCGACCCGGGGTCGTGTACGTCGTCTGCCGGGCCCTGGCGGCCCTCGGGCTGTCGGTGCGCTCCGCCCACGTGGCCACGCTGGGCCCGCAGGCGGTCGACGTGTTCTACGTCGCGGAGCCGTTCGCGGGGGCGCTCACCGACGAGCGCGCCGCCGAGGCGGCCCACGCGGTCAGGGCCGCCCTCCAGCCGACCGTTACCCTTGGCTCCTGACCGACCGGCCCATTCGAGGAATGACCACCATTGTTTGCGACACTCTCCGACCGCCTCGCTGAGACCTTCAAGAACCTGCGGGGCAAGGGGCGGCTCTCCGAGGCGGACATCGACGCCACCGCCCGCGAGATCCGCATCGCGCTGCTCGAGGCGGACGTCGCCCTGCCCGTGGTCAAGGAGTTCGTGGCCGCGGTCAAGGAGCGGGCCCGCGGCTCGGAGGTCAGCCAGGCGCTGAACCCGGCCCAGCAGATCATCAAGATCGTCAACGAGGAGCTCGTCACCATCCTCGGTGGCGAGACCCGCCGGCTGCGCTTCGCCAAGAACCCGCCGACCGTGATCATGCTGGCCGGCCTCCAGGGCACCGGAAAGACCACGCTGGCGGCCAAGCTCGCGCTGTGGCTCAAGGAGCAGGGCAACAGCCCGCTCCTCGTCGCCGCCGACCTGCAGCGGCCCAACGCGGTCAACCAGCTCCAGGTCAACGGTGAGCGCGCCGGCGTGAAGGTGTTCGCCCCCGAGCCCGGCAACGGCGTGGGCGACCCCGTCGCGGTCGCGAAGGCCGGCATCGAGGAGGCCAAGCGCACCCTGCACGACGTGGTCATCGTCGACACCGCCGGTCGCCTCGGCATCGACGCCGAGATGATGCAGCAGGCCGCGGACATCCGCGACGCGGTGACCCCCGACGAGATCCTCTACGTCGTCGACGCGATGGTCGGCCAGGACGCCGTCAACACCGCGCAGGCGTTCCTCGAGGGCGTCGGCTACGACGGCGTGGTGCTGACCAAGCTCGACGGCGACGCCCGCGGTGGTGCCGCCCTGTCGGTCGCCTCGATCACCGGCAAGCCGGTCATGTTCGCCTCGAACGGCGAGAAGCTCACCGACTTCGACCTGTTCCACCCCGACCGGATGGCCTCGCGCATCCTCGACATGGGCGACATGCTCACCCTGATCGAGCAGGCCGAGAAGACGTTCGACGCCGAGGAGGCCGCGAAGGCCGCCGCCAAGCTCACCGGCCAGGGCGGCGACTTCACCCTCGACGACTTCCTGCAGCAGATGCAGCAGATCCGCAAGCTCGGCTCGCTGTCGAAGATCATGGGGATGCTGCCCGGGATGGGCCAGTTCCGCGACCAGCTCGAGAACTTCGACGAGCGCGAGATCGACCGCATCCAGGCGATCATCCAGTCGATGACGCCGGCCGAGCGGGCCAACCCCAAGGTCATCGACGGTTCCCGTCGGGCCCGCATCTCCAAGGGCTCCGGCACCCAGGTGTCCGACGTCAACCAGCTCGTGGACCGGTTCTTCGAGGCCCGCAAGATGATGATGTCGATGGCCAAGGGCGGCGGGATGCCGGGCATGCCGGGGATGCCGGGCATGCCGGGCATGGGTGGCAAGCGCGCCAAGGCGAAGCAGGCCCCCAAGAAGGGCAAGGCCAAGCGCGTCTCGGGCAACCCGGCGAAGCGGGCCGCCGAGGAGAAGGCCGCCAAGGAGAAGGCCGCGGCCGGACCCGCGGCAGGGGCGAACCCGTTCGGCGTACCGGCCGGGGCCGAGGAGGACTTCGACCCGTCGTCCCTCGAGCTGCCCGCCGACCTCTCCAAGTTCCTGAAGTAGTCGCGGAGCCGTCAGGCCTGGCGGCGGTAGCGGTAGCAGTCGCGTGACGTAGGGGAAGACCACGCGGCCCTCGGCGTCGGCGGTCCGGGCCGCGAGGTCACGCACCCGCTCCAGCACCGCGTCTCGGTCGGGGTGCACGGCGACCGGCGACCACGACGACGCCAGCCGGACCGTCTCGTCCACGGTGAGGACCTGCTCGACGGCGAACTGGGCGTTCTCGGCCGGCTCGAAGCCGTCGATCGCCGAGGCCCACCGCGGCCGCTCGGGGTCCCAGACCATCTCGGGGGTGCCGACGAGGTCGCCGAGCTCGCGCAGCCAGGGCGCCTCGTCGGACCAGGAGTGCCAGGCCAGCGAGAGCAACCCGCCTGGGCGCAGCACGCGGGCGCACTCGCGCGCCGTCTGCTCGGCGTCGAACCAGTGCCAGGCCTGGAACGCGGTGGCCGCGTCGTAGCTGTCGTCGGGATCGTCGAGCGACTCCGCGGAGCCCACCCGCGTCTCGATCCGGGCCTGCACGTCCGCGGGCAGGTCGGCGGTCCGGACCGAGCGCCGCCAGCATCTCCGGCCGACGGGTCGAGCGCGACGACCTCGTGGCCGAGCCCGGCGATCGTGCGGCTGCCCAGCCCGGTGCCGGCGCCGAGGTCGAGCACCCGGCGCGGCCGGTCGGGGCTGCCGAGGAGCCAGTCGACGGTCGCCTCCGGCCAGGGCGGGCGGACCGCGTCGTACGTGTCGGCGACGGCGCCGAACGACGTGCGCCGCGCCTCGGTGATCGTCGGAGTCGGGTGTCGGGTCGTCCATGGCGCACGCTAGCAACGCACTCGGTAGGGTCGCCGCCATGAGCGCACTCCGCTTCCGTGGCCCGGTCCTGCCCGACGGCGAGAGCCGTGACCTGTACGTCGTCGACGGGCGGGTCACCTACGAACCGGTCGCCTCGGCGGAGCTCGTCGCCGAGGGCTGGATCGTGCCCGGCCTGGTCGACGCGCACTGCCACATCGGGCTCGACGAGAACGGCGCCGTCCCCGAGGACGTGCAGGAGAAGCAGGCGCTCACCGACCGCGACGCGGGCACCCTGCTGGTGCGCGACTGCGGCTCGGCCGCCGACACCTCCTGGATCCACGACCGCGAGGACCTGCCGCGGCTGATCCGGGCCGGCCGGCACCTGGCCCGCACCCGGCGCTACATCCGCAACTACGCCCACGAGATCGAGCCCGAGGACCTGCCGGCCTACGTCGCGCAGGAGGCCGACCGCGGCGACGGCTGGGTGAAGCTCGTCGGGGACTGGATCGAGCGCGACGCCGGCGACCTGACGCCGTCGTGGACGCGGGAGTCGCTCGACGCCGCGATGAAGGTCGCCCACGAGCGCGGGGCCCGGGTCACCGCGCACGTGTTCGGCGAGGCCGCGCTGCCGGACCTGATCGGCGCCGGCATCGACTGCATCGAGCACGGCACGGGTCTGTCCACGGACCTGATCGACACGATGGTCGCCAACGGCGTCGCGCTGGTGCCGACCGCCAAGCAGCTCGGCAACTTCCCCAGCTACGCCGAGGCGGGGCGGGAGAAGTTCCCGAAGTACGCCGACCACATGATGCGGCTCTTCGCGACCCGCAAGGAGACGATCCGGTCGGCCTACGAGGCCGGGGTGGCGATCTACGCGGGCACGGACGCGGGCGGCGTACTCCCGCACGGCCTGATCGGCGACGAGGTGCTCGAGCTCGCCGACTACGGCCTCTCCCCGGCGGACGCGCTCGGAGCCGCGTCCTGGCGGGCGCGGACCTGGCTGGGCCTCGACGACAACCTCGCCGAGGGCACCACCGCCGACTTCGTCGTCTTCGACCGCAACCCGCTCGAGGACCTCGGCGTGCTCAAGGAGCCGAAGCGGATCGTGCTGCGCGGCCGGGTCGTCGCCTAGTCCCGGCTCGGCACCTCGACGACGGGCACGCCCTGCGGGAGGTACATCACCTTCGCGCAGTTGCGTTTCACGAGCTCCTCGCGCAGCGGGTCGCCGGTGCGCTTGTCGATGACGGTCCGCCAGATCTCGTTGCGGCGGAAGTGCTCCCCGTCGTGCCTCAGGAACTGCTCGTCGCGGGCGTAGACCCGGTAGGTCCGGTCCAGCGGCCGGTCCGCACGCAGGTCGCCCTCGAGGTAGCGGTCGCCGACGCGGGTGAGGATCTGGAACGTGACCGGGGTGTCGTTGCGGACCACCAGGTCGACGTAGTTGTAGACGATCGAGCAGCCCACGCCCCACGGCAGCACCCGGCCGTTGTCGGGGAACGGGTCGAAGCTGTGCTCGGAACGCTCGACGACGGTGAGCGGCGAGTGCAGGAACATCCAGTGCAGCAGGTTGGCGAGCTGGCAGATGCCGCCGCCGACGCCGGCCCGGGCGGACCCGTTGGACAGCCGCATCCCCTCGACGTACCCCTTGCGCCGGGTGCAGTTGCCGACCACCTTGTTGAACGAGAAGGTCTCTCCGGGGCGGATGAGGATCCCGTCCACGCGGGCCGAGGCGAGCCGCAGGTTGGTGACCTTGTTGTGCTGCAGGCGCATGTCGCTGTCGCCGAGCTCGCGGAGCAGCAGCGAGCGGTGCTTCTTCACCCGTGCCTCGAGGGGTACGGCGTCCCGCTCGGTGGCCCACGGGGTGCCGGACCGCATCCAGGCGAGCCGGCGACGCGCCCGGTGCGCGCGGACGGCGACCGGGAAGAGCGCGGGGTGCCGCTCGGTCAGCCGCGGGGGAGCGGCGAGGCGGGCCGGCAGCACGAAGTCCGTGGTTGGTTCGAGCAGGTCGGTCATCGGTTCCCCCTGGCGTGCACCCGGCCCCGGGCCGGACCTGGTCCCGGGTGTTCTCCACTACTAGGACGCGCCGAGGGCCCCGGAGGTTGCCTCGCGCGGGCACGATTGGAGGAAGACGGGCCGTGCATGGCAGAATGTCGCCCTGAGTCCTGCGTGCCCGGGCCCTCTCATCCGGCCACGCAGACACCCCGCAGCGCTTCCTGCCTGGCCCCACCTGGCACGGCGGCGCTCACCCACTCACAATTCGTCAAGGAGACACCACACTCGTGGCCGTCAAGATTCGTCTCAAGCGCATGGGCAAGATCCGCGCGCCGTACTACCGCGTCGTCGTCGTCGACTCCCGCAAGAAGCGGGACGGTCGCGTGATCGAGGAGATCGGCAAGTACCACCCGAAGGAGGAGCCGTCGCTGATCGACGTCACCTCCGACCGGGCGCAGTACTGGCTGGGTGTCGGCGCGCAGCCGTCCGAGGCCGTCGAGGCGCTCCTCAAGATCACCGGCGACTGGCAGAAGTTCAAGGGCCTCCCGGGCACCGAGGGCACCCTGAAGTTCAAGGAGCCCAAGCGCGACAAGGCCGAGATCTTCAACGAGGCCCTCAAGGACTCCGCCAGCGAGCCCAAGGCCGGCGCGGTGACCAAGAAGGCGTCGAAGAAGACCGAGGACAAGCCTGCCGTGGCTCCGGCCGAGGACAAGGCCGCCGAGACCCCCGCCGAGGCGCCCGCTGAGGCTCCCGTCGAGGACAAGGCCGAGGAGAAGGCTGCCGAGACCGAGGCTCCGGCCGCGGACGCGGCGACGGACTCGGCTGACGCCGACAAGCCCGCCGAGGCCTGAGCCCGATGCTGGCCGAGGCGCTCGAGCACCTGGTGCGTGGCATCGTGCGGCACCCCGACGACGTGACCGTGCGTGACAAGGAGCTGCGTCGCGGCTCCGTCCTCGAGGTTCGGGTGAACCCCGAGGACCTCGGCAAGGTCATCGGCCGCAACGGGCGCACCGCCACCGCGCTGCGCACCGTGATCGGGGCGCTGGCCGGCCGCGGTGGAGCCCGCGTCGACTTCGTCGACGTGGACCGCCGCCGCTGACCCACCCCGTTCAGTGCGGGCTTGTTCGCAGGCCAGTGCGGGGTTGTTCGCAGCAAAGCGTGTGATGGGGAGGACCTCCGGGTCCTCCCCATCGCTGTTCCCGGACTCGGAGCGCACAAGTCCACAGTCAACCGGTAACAAGTCCACACTCGACGGGGAACAAGCCCGCACTCGACGGCAGGATGGGGAGCATGAGCAGCACCAGGCAGGTCGTCGTCGGCAGGATCGGCAAGCCGCACGGCATCCGCGGCGAGGTGTCCGTCGAGTCGCGCACCGACGAGCCCGACCGCAGGTTCGCGGTCGGCACGGTGCTGGCCACCGAGACCCCGCGCGGCGGTGCCCCGCACGGGGCGGACCGTCCCGCCCGGCTCACCGTCCGGCAGGTGCGCTGGCACCAGGACCGGCTGCTGGTGACCTTCGCCGAGCTCGCCGACCGCAACGCGGCGGAGGCCGCCCGCGGCCTCGTCCTGCTGACCGACGTGCCCGAGGACGAGGTGCCCGAGGACCCCGAGGAGTTCTACGACCACCAGCTCGTCGGCCTGCACGTGGTCAGCACCGGCGGTGCCGACGTGGGCGAGATCGACGCGGTCGCCCACGGCGCCGCCCAGGACCTGCTCGTGGTCAAGGCGCCCGACGGCCGGGAGATCCTGGTGCCGTTCGTGTCCGCGCTGGTGCCCGAGGTGGACCTGGCCGCCCGGCGGGTGGTCGTGACCGACCTCCCGGGGCTGCTCACGCCGCTCGACGACGAGCAGGGCTGAGGCCGTGCGCATCGACGTCGTCTCGATCTTCCCCGACTACCTCGCGCCGCTGTCGCTGTCGCTCCCGGGCAGGGCGCAGGAGGCCGGGATCCTCGAGGTGCACGTCCACGACCTGCGTGACTGGACCCATGACCGGCACCGCACGGTGGACGACACGCCGTACGGCGGCGGCGCCGGCATGGTGATGAAGCCCGAGCCCTGGGGCGAGGCGCTGGACGCGCTCACCGCCGAGGGGGAGCCGCCGGTGGTCGTGGTGCCGACGCCGTCGGGGGAGCCGTTCACCCAGGAGATGGCCGCCGAGCTGGCCACGAAGCCCCGGCTGCTGTTCGCCTGCGGGCGCTACGAGGGCATCGACCAGCGCGTGATGGACCACGCCCGGACCCGCTGGGACGTCCGGGAGGTCTCGATCGGCGACTACGTCCTCAACGGCGGCGAGGTCGCCGCGCTCGTGGTGACGGAGGCCGTCGTACGCCTGCTGCCCGGCTTCATGGGCAACCCCGAGTCGCTCGCCGAGGAGTCGCACGGCGAGGCCGGCCTGCTGGAGTACCCCGTCTACACGAAACCGCCGACCTGGCGGGACCTCGACGTCCCGGAGGTGCTGTTCTCCGGGCACCACGCGCAGATCGCGCGGTGGCGCCGGGACCAGGCGCTCCGGCGTACGGCGCAGCGGCGCCCCGACCTCGTCGACCGGCTGCCCGACGAGGCGCTCGACGGCCGGGACCGGGACGTCCTCGCCGATTTCGCCGACGACTGACCGCTGTGGCAGACTTGGTCCGCGAATCCGTTGCGTCGCGGCTGCTCCTCCCCGGTGGAGAAGAGCCGGCGGTCCACCTGCCACAGGGGGCGCTCCGCACGACGTAGCACACGGATCCACTCAGACTCACCACCGATTCCGTGGAAGACCTGTGGCGCCCACGAGGAGACTCACATGACCAACGTCATCGACGCGCTCGCCGCGTCCGCCAAGCGCGACGACGTCCCGGAGTTCCGCGCCGGCGACACCCTCAAGGTCCACGTCAAGGTCGTCGAGGGCAACCGCTCCCGCGTCCAGGTCTTCCAGGGCATCTGCATCCGCGTGCAGGGCTCGGGCATCGGCCGCACCTTCACCGTCCGCAAGGTCTCCTTCGGCGTCGGCGTCGAGCGCACCTTCCCGCTGCACACCCCGATCATCGACAAGATCGAGGTCGTGACCCGCGGTGACGTCCGCCGCGCGAAGCTCTACTACCTGCGCAACCTCCGCGGCAAGGCCGCCAAGATCAAGGAGCGCCGCGAGGCGATCCCGGCCAAGTAAGCAGCAGGCCGTAGGCTCGCCGCGTGACGCACGCACCGAGCAACGAGGACCGCGGTCCCGTCGAAGCGTCGGAGTCCTCCGACGAGACATCGACAGGGCCGCGGTCTTCTGTGTCCAGCCCCGAGGCCGGTCCCGCAGCCAGGGCGGGCCAGGGCTCGGGACACGGCTCCGGGCACAAGAAGCACCTGCCGATCTGGCAGGAGACGATCCTCCTGCTGGTCCTGGCGCTGGTCCTCGCCATCGTCATCAAGGCCCTGTTCATGCAGGCGTTCTACATCCCCTCGGGATCCATGAACGACACGCTCGTGCTCAACGACCGGATCCTCGTGCAGAAGGTCTCCTACTGGGGCGACGGGGAGCCGCAGCGCGGCGACATCGTGGTCTTCTCCGACCCGGGCGGCTGGCTCGAGGGGCCGGCGGCCGAGCCGACGACCAACCCGGTCGTGCGCGGGCTGGAGCTCTTCGGGCTCTACCCGACCGGTGGGCACCTGGTGAAGCGGGTGATCGGCGTCGGCGGCGACGAGGTCAAGTGCTGCGACAAGCAGGGCCGGATCCTGGTCAACGGCGTGCCGCTCAACGAGCAGGCCTACCTCGCCGAGGGGGAGAAGCCCTCGCTGATCGACTTCGACGTCAAGGTCCAGAAGGGCTACCTCTGGGTGCAGGGCGACAACCGCTCCAACTCGGCGGACTCGCGCGTCCACCTCGGTGACCCCGGCGGCGGGCAGGTGCCCGTCGACGACGTGGTCGGCAAGGTGTTCGCGGTCGTCTGGCCGCTGAGCCACGCCAAGCTGATCGAACGTCCGGCGACGTTCGCCGGCGTCAGTTGATCGCCCTGTCCGCCATGGTCACCATGGAGCTGTCATGACCACGCCACGAGACCGCGGGAACCCCGGATGAGTGCGCTGCCCCGAGGTCTGACCGTGCGTCGTGACGCCGGGCTCTACGGCTACGAGCGGGCGCTGCGGCGGGCCGGGCTGGACCCCGTGGCCGGCGTCGACGAAGCCGGGCGGGGCGCGTGCGCGGGACCGCTGGTCGCCGCGGCGGCGATCCTCCCCGAGGGCCGACGGGGCGTCGTACCCGGCCTGGCCGACTCCAAGCTGCTGACCGCGAAGGCCCGCGAGCGGTGCTACGCCGAGGTCGTCGACCGGGCGACCGCGTGGTCCGTGGTGGTGATCGAGTCCGAGGAGTGCGACCGGCTCGGCATGCACGTGGCCAACCTCGAGGCCCTGCGGCGGGCCATCGCGCTGCTCGACGTACGCCCCTCCTACGTCCTCACCGACGGCTTCCCGGTCGACGGTTTCGAGGTGCCCGGGCTCGCCGTCTGGAAGGGCGACCGGGTCGCCGCCTGCATCGCCGCCGCCTCCGTGATCGCCAAGGTCACCCGTGACCGGATCATGGCCGACCTGCACGACGCGTACCCGGTCTACGACTTCGCGACCCACAAGGGCTACGTCACCGCGACCCACACCGCAGCGCTCGAGCAGCACGGGCCGTGCGCGGTGCACCGGCGCCGGTTCGTCAACGTGCGGCGCGTCGAGGGCGGGTCAGTGACCGTCGGGGACGGGGGCGTCGGACAGAATGGCAGCGACGGGTCCGACGACGAGCCGCAAGGGACCCGACCCGCCCGACTGATGGAGAACGCCCGATGAGCGCCGAGGATCTCGAGAAGTACGAGACCGAGATGGAGCTCCACCTCTACCGCGAGTACCGCGACGTGGTGGGCATCTTCAAGTACGTCGTCGAGACCGACCGCCGGTTCTACCTGTGCAACCAGGTGGACGTGAAGGCGCGCACCGAGGCCGGCGACGTGTTCTTCGAGGTGTCGATGACCGACGCCTGGGTCTGGGACATGTACCGCCCGGCCCGCTTCGCCAAGAACGTCAAGGTGCTGACCTTCAAGGACGTGAACGTCGAGGAGCTCAGCCCCTCGGAGATCGAGCTCCCCAAGCCCTGAGCGGGCTGCCGACGGCAGGTCGACGTTTCTTTACCGATCGTGCTGTTTCGCCCCGTGTGACCGGGGGCACATGTCAGTTACCTGTTCGCGGGGGACAGCGTCACAAGGGCTCGGGCTCGCTGGACGACCAGGTAGCGCGCAGTGGTTCTGGGGGAGCTGCGGTGCGCGTCCGGCCAGGCCATGGGAGGGCCCGGCAGGCACCTACGAAGTCGGTCTTGGGAGGGAACGACTTTGAGCCCCTGGTTCAACTTCACATGCCTGCGCTCCGAGCGCGGAGCGGCTGCCGTCGAGGCGGGCCTGGTCACCACGTTCTTGATGCCCCTGATGCTGGGCGTCTTCGTGTGGGGGAACTGGTTCTGGCAGGCGCAGTTCGCGCCACCGGCCGCCGTACGCCTGCCCCAGGGCAGCGTCGTCGGTTACAACCTGACCTGCTCGGAGGTCGTCGCGCTGGTCAAGCAGGCCGTGGTCGACCAGTCCACCGCCCTGGGTGACGCCTACGCCGACGGGATCGGTCTGGACCAGGTGGCCGTCAAGGTCGTCGAGGTGCTGCCCGACCTGTCCGCGGTCGTGCAGATCAGCGTCAGCGTCCCGGTCGACAGCGCGTTCACGTCCTGGCTGCCCAACGACGGCGCGATCGTGACCGACTCGACGATGCGCCTCCAGAACGTCACCGTCAGCACGAGCGTCTGCTCATGAGCGGCGTCCCCCTCCGGGCCGACCGCGGTCGCCCCGGCCGGCGCCCGAGGCGTCACGACGAGTCCGGCGCGATCGCGCTGATCTCCGGCCTGGTCTCGGTGGTGCTGCTCGTCGTGGCCGCCTTCGTCGTGGACATCGGCGGCACCTGGGCCCGGCGGGGCGAGCTGCAGACCCAGGCGGACGGCGCCGCCCTCTTCGCCGCCGAGGCGCTCCCGGCGAACGACGACGTGAGCAAGGCCCAGGCCGCGCGCAAGGCCGCCTGGTGGATCGCGTGCCACCCCGTGCTCGGGCAGTCCGACCTGAGCTCGATCCCGGCCTGCCCGGGCGACAGCGACTCCCTGCCGTCCGCGGCGCTCGACGCCTACGCGGCCAAGCTCGTGACGGACGGCATGGTCACGTTCCCGGACCACAACCAGGTCAACGTCACCACGCCGCCGGCGCGGGTGGACTTCTCGTTCGGCCAGGTCGTCGGCGCCGAGGGCACGGTCCAGCAGAAGACCGCCTCGGCGCGCGTCCAGTCACCGGGCAACCTCGAGCCGTTCGGCCTCTCGCTCAACTGTCTGCTCACGGTCGCGAACAACCTGCCGGCGAGCCTGGGCACCACGTTCTCGGACGTGCTGCCGCTCAACTACTTCGCGCCCGCCCCGCTGACCAAGGACAACACCCAGGCCAAGTGGAAGACCAGCCTGGCCACCAGCACGTCGATCAAGACCTCCTCGATCACGCCCACCCAGGTGACGCAGGGGACGCTGAGCCCGCCGACGTTCACGGTCACCGGCTCGGGCTGGAACACCCTGTCGCAGGTGAAGGTCTCCTTCGTCCTCGGCGACACCAACGACCTCGACCTCACCAAGTCGAAGTCCGTCGACGTGCCGGTCCTCGCGGCCAACCTGACGTCGATCGGGCTCACCGCCACCGCGACCGGGGTGGTGCCGAGCCAGGTGGTCAACAACGCCGGCAACTGGCACGTGAAGGTCGCCGTGATGCAGGGCGGCAACTGGGTCTACGCGAAGGACGACGTCGTCCTCACCGTCACGCTGAACCAGCCGCTGGCCGACTCGCTGGGCTGCGGGCGGATCCTGAAGAGCCCCCGCAACCTCCAGGACGGTACGCCGGGCAACCTCCGGCTCAACCTCCAGGAGAGCCTCGACCACGGCGTCACCAAGCACCCCAGCCTGGCCACGCTGAACCCGCCGGACCTCACCGTCCCGGGCGTGCTGAGCGCACTCGGTGGGCCCAGCGGGATCTTCCAGTGCAACGACACCGGGGCCAACGTCAAGGACACGGCCGGCAACCTCTCCACCGGCAAGGTGCCGAACTGCATGGTGCTCGCGCAGGGGTCGACCACCTACACGGAGTTCACCGACGGCATGCTCGCGGCGCAGTCCACGGTCACGCTCCCCGACGGCACCAGCAAGCAGGTCGCCGGCCGTCTCGTCTGCACCAGCCGCCGGCCCTGCACCCGGTCGTTCTCGATGCCGCAGTTCGGCGGCCGGCAGTTCAACGACGACCGGTTCGAGGACTTCGTGACCCACGACAGCCTGCTGACCGCGGCGATGTTCTTCAGCCTGTCGAGCTATGTCGACGACGGCGTCCCGGTGGCCACGCCCAAGAACGCGCTGCTGCCGGACATCTACAGCTCCGCCCGGTTCTTCTGGGTCCCGGTGCTCTCCACCGCGCTGGCGCCGACCGCCAACGCGAACGACGCGGGCGCCTACCCGATCCTGACGTTCAGGCCGGTGTTCATCACCCAGCAGGAGCACACCGGGGTGGCCGAGCTCGACCTCGTCCTCGACGCGGTCGACAACGTGGTCAAGACGCTGCTCAACATCGACGACCCGCTCGACCCCGCCGACCCGGGCGACCACGGCGTGCTGATGCAGGGGACCGAGCTCCGGGCGCTGCGGTTCATGACCATCGAGCCGTCCGCGCTGCCGGCGGTGCCGACGAACTACTCGGGCCCGACCTCGGACTACCTGGGCGTCGGCCCCAAGATCGTGAAGCTGGTGAAGTGATGCGCGCCCTCCACCACCGCCGCGAGGACGGCGCCGCAGCGCTCGAGTTCGGCCTGGTCGCCCCGATCATCTTCATGATGATCTTCGGCATCATCCAGTACGGCTACCTGTTCTGGTCGCTGCAGACCGCGGCCGCGACCGCCCGCGAGGCGACCCGTCAGCTGATCGTGGGCACGGACCCGGCCTGTGCGCTGGCCAACGCCCGGCAGATGGCGGCCGGCCCGGCCCTCGGGAGCACCGGACCGTCCGCGACGCCGGTCTACCGCGACGGCAACGGCGCGGTCGTCGCCGCGCCCGTCGAGGGCGGCACGGTGAGCGTCGCGGTCAGCTTCCAGACCCTCGACATGGGCATCCCGTTCCTGCCCGTCCCCGACCACGGCAACGTCACGCAGGAGGTGACCAACCGCGTCGAGAACGTCCCCGCAGTGCCGCTGACCTGCTGATCCCTGTCTCGTACCGGCCCCCTGACCGGTACGACGCGGCGCCGAGTCCCCCCTCACTCGGCCCGCACGCCGCGGACCCGTCCCCCCACGGGGCCCGCGGCCCCGTGGACGGGATCCGGCCTCCCACCGGATCCCGTCCACACCCTCGTCGGGGGCGCCAGCGTCCACAGGCCCACGCCGCGGGGTCGTGGCGGTCGGACCGCCGCGGGAGTCTCCGGTCAGGAGGTTCCCCGATGACCCACACAGCGAGCCCCAGCGGCAGCGCCGCCGGCGGGCGGACGCCCTCGCACGACACCGGCAGGCGGCGCGCCGTAGGTGAGTACGGCGAGGCCTACGCCGCGCGGCATCTCGTCGCCGGCGGGATGGTGCTCCTCGACCGCAACTGGAGGTGCGACGCCGGCGAGATCGACCTGGTGCTGCGCGACGGCCAGGTCCTGGTGTTCTGCGAGGTGAAGACCCGCACCTCCACCCGCTACGGCAACCCGCTGGAGGCGGTCACCGAGCAGAAGGCCGCACGTCTGCGCCGGCTGGCGGCCCGCTGGCTCGCCGCGCACAGCCTGCGTCCGCCCGACGTCCGGATCGACCTGGTCGGGGTGCTCCTTCCGCGCCGGGGCGCGCCCTCGCTGGAGCACGTCCGGGGAGTGGGCTGAGATGGGCTTCGCGACCGCACGCACCATCTCGCTGGAGGGGGCCGGGGGTCACCTGATCGACGTGCAGGTGGACCTCTCCCACGGCGTCGTGAAGACGGCCCTGGTCGGACGTCCCGACGCGGCCATCACGGAGTCGCGGGACCGGTGCCGGGCCGCGCTCACCAACACCGGGTTCGACTGGCCGTCCACCCGGCGCGTGACCATCCTGCTCTCGCCGGCCGACCTGCCGAAGCGTGGGCCGCACTTCGACCTGGCGATCGCCGTGGCCGTCCTCGCGGCCGCCGGCAACGTGCCGCTGGCCGCGCTCGACGGTCTGGTCTTCGTCGGGGAGCTGACCCTGGACGGGCGGATGCGCGCGGTGCCCGGGGTGCTGCCGATGGCGATGGCGGCCTCCGCCCGCGGGGTGCACCGGATGCTCGTGCCCGAGCCGCAGGTGGAGGAGGCCGCGCTGGTGCCCGGCATGGAGGTGATCGGGGTCCGCTCGCTGGCCCAGGTGGTGGCCTGCCTGCGGGACGACCCGGTGCCCACGGCGCCGCCGGTCGCGCCGCCGTCGGGCGGCCGGCTGCTGTCCTGGCGCGGCGAGCACCGCCTCGACGACCTCGACCTGGCCGACGTGCTGGGCATGGCCGACGCGCGCTACGCGCTCGAGGTCGCGGCCGCCGGCGGGCACCACCTGATGCTGTCCGGGCCCAAGGGGGCCGGGAAGACCACGCTGGCCGAGCGCCTCCCCGGGCTGATGCCCGACCTGGCGGTCGACGAGGCCCTCGAGCTGACCGCGATCCACTCGCTGGCGGGAGGGCTGCCGCCGGGGTGCGCGATGCTGACCCGGCCGCCGTTCCGGGCGCCGCACCACTCGGCCACCCGCGCCAGCGTCCTCGGCGGCGGGACCGGCCGCGTGCACCCCGGCGAGGTCAGCCGCGCCCACCACGGGACGCTGTTCCTCGACGAGTTCCCGCTGTTCCAGGCCGACATCGTGGAGGGTCTCCGCGAGCCGCTGGAGAGCGGCGAGGTCACGATCGCCCGGGGCGAGGAGTCCGCCACCTTCCCGGCCCGCTGCCTGGTGGTGCTCGCCTGCAACCCCTGCCCGTGCGGCGACTACCACCCGTCCGTGACGGACAGCCGGTGCACGTGCACCGAGTCGGCCCGCCGTCACTACCGCAGAAAGCTCGCCGGGCCGGTGATCGACCGGATCGACATCACCCGGCACGTGCAGCCGGTGAGGCCGCACGAGGCGAACGACCCGCTGGCCCGGCCGGAGAGCACCGCCGTGGTGCGGGAGCGGGTGGTCGCGGCACGGGCCCGCCAGAACCAGCGCTACCGGGACACGCCGTGGCGACTCAACGCCGACGTCCCCGGGCCTGCCCTGCGGTCGCGCTGGCCGCTGGCCGGCGACGCGCTGCTGCGGCTCGACGACCGGGTCTACGACGGGAGCCTCACCCGGCGGGGCGCCACCCGGGTGCACCGGTTGGCCTGGACCGTGGCCGACCTGGCCGGGGTGGGTGCGCCGGGGGAGACCGAGCTCGACACGGCGCTGCGGCTGCGCACGGGCGAGCCGCTGATGCTCGACAGCCTGGGCGCCGCGGACGGCCTCGCCGGCGGAGCCGGGGCATGAGCGACCGGCTGGCCAGGGTCGCGTTGAGCCGGCTGAGCGAGCCGGGGGAGCTGCGGCTGTCCGTGCTCGTCGCCGAGCTCGGCGCCCGAAGGGTCTTCGAGCTGCTGCGCGAGGAGCAGGACGTCCAGGGCGTCTACACCGATGTCGCCGCGCGGCTCCGCGGGCTCGACCCGGAACGCGAGCTCACGCAGGCCGCCGAGCGCGGCGTCCGCTTCGTGTGTCCCGGCGACGCGGAGTGGCCCGCGCAGCTGGCCGCGCTGGACGGCGCCGGGACCCTGCACAAGCGGGGCGGCACCCCGCTCGGCCTGTGGCTGAAGGGACCGCTGTCCCTGGCGGAGGCGACGGACCGTGCGGTGGCGGTGGTCGGCTCCCGCTCCGCGACCACCTACGGCGCCGACGTCGCCGGGCACCTCGCCTCCGACCTGGCCGCGGCCGGCATGACGGTGGTCTCGGGGGCCGCCTACGGGATCGACGTGGCCGCGCACCGCGGCGCGCTCGCCGCGCGTGGACCCACGGTGGCGGTGCTCGCCTGCGGTGCCGACCGGGTCTATCCGGCGGGCAACCAGCACGTCCTCGACTACATCGGCCGCACCGGGCTGGTCGTCAGCGAGGTGCCACCGGGCTGTGCCCCGACCAAGCTGCGCTTCCTCAGCCGCAACCGGATCATCGCGGCCCTCGCCCAGGGCACCGTGGTCGTCGAGGCGGCCGCCCGGAGCGGGGCGCTCAACACCGCCAACTGGGCGACCCGCGTGGGTCGGGTGGTGATGGGAGTCCCCGGCCCGGTCACCAGCGCCCCCTCGGAGGGGGTGCACGAGCTGCTGCGGAGCGGGGAGGCACAGCTCGTCACGCGCGGCGCCCACGTCCTCGAGCTGGTGTCGCCCGCCGGCGAGCACCTCGCGGAGCGACCGCGCGGCCCGGAGACGCCACGCGACCGGCTGAGCGTCCTTCAGCAGCAGGTGCTCGACGCGCTGCCTGCGGCGCTCCCGGCCTCCGCCGCCTCAGTGGCCCGCACGGCCGGGCTGGCGCCGCAGGCGGTGGTCCGGGCGCTGGAGCATCTGCAGCAGCTCGGCCTGGCGAGGAGCAGCGACGCGGGCTGGTGGCTCGGCGCGGGGCCGGCCTCCGTCGGATGAGCCGACGCGCGACGTAGCCTCGATCCGTGGCCGAGAAGCAGGTGTCCGACGAGGCGGGGCCGGCCGACCCGGCCGGAGCCGAGACACTGCCCGAGCCGATGGCCCGGGTGCTGGCCGACTACGAACGCCATCTCGTCGCCGAGCGCGACCTGACGCCGCACACGGTCCGGGCCTACGTCGGCGACATCGCGGGAATGCTTCAGCACGCCTCCCGCCTCGGCCACCAGGACGTCGGCACGCTCGACATCCGCACCCTGCGCAGCTGGCTCGCCCTGCAGCAGACCCTCGGCCGGGCCCGGACGACGATGTCGCGGCGCGCTACGGCGGTGCGCGTGTTCACCGCCTGGGCACATCGCACCGGCCTCGCCGAGACCGACGCCGGCGCGCTGCTCGGGTCGCCGAAGGCCCACCGGACGCTGCCGCCGGCGTTGCGGGTGGACGAGGCCCGTGCCCTTCTGGAGGCGGCCGCGAGCCACGCCGACGACGGCAGCCCGGTGGGCGTGCGCGACGTCGCCATCATCGAGCTGCTCTACGCCACCGGGATCCGGGTGGGCGAGCTCTGCGGGCTCGACGTCGACGACGTGGACCGTGAGCGTCGCGTGGTGCGGGTGCTCGGCAAGGGCCGCAAGGAGCGGACGGTCCCCTTCGGCACGCCCGCCGAGCGGGCCGTCGAGCGGTGGCTGCAGGCCGGCCGTCCGGCGCTGGCCGTCAGCGGCTCGGGCGCCGCGCTGTTCCTCGGGGCCCGCGGCGGCCGCATCGACCAACGGGCCGTCCGGACGCTGGTGCACACCCGGCTGGTCGACGTCCCCGGAGCGCCTGACCTCGGACCGCACGGGCTGCGGCACACCGCAGCGACGCACCTGCTCGAGGGCGGCGCCGACCTGCGCACGGTGCAGGAGCTGCTCGGGCACGCGTCGCTGGCCACCACGCAGATCTACACCCACGTCACGACCGACCGGCTGCGCAAGGCCTACCGGCAGGCGCACCCCCGGGCCTGAGCGGCCTATCCGCGGAACAGCGCGGCCCGCCCGAGCGGACGCCAGCCCGGCAGCTGGGGCACGACCGCCCCGGACGGATCGCCTGCCCTCGCGAGCGGGGCCACCACGGCGCCCGCCCCGCCGAGCCACGGCAGCAACCGCACCGGTCCGCCGCCGACCAGGGTGAGCGGGTCGAGGTAGCGCTCACCCTCGAGCAGGCCCCAGTGGAGACAGGCGCGCGGCAGACAGTGCGAGCCCAGCAGCTCCAGCCTGCCGATGCGCGTGCCGGCGTCGACGTGGTCGCCGACGGGGACGGAGGCAGCCACGGGTTCGTAGGTCGTGCGGGTCGCTCCGTGCGAGACGACCACGACCCCGCGACCGGCCAACCGCCCGGCGAACGTGACGGTGCCGGCCCGCGCGGCCCGCACCGGCTGGCCGGGGGACCCGAGCAGGTCGACGCCGCGGTGGCCGGCGCCCCACGTGCTGGTGGGCGGGTCGAAGCCGGAGACCACCTCGGGCTGCGGGTCCAGCGGCCAGACCGCGTCCGGCTGGGCGGGGGCAGGTGCCGGTCCGAGGGCGTGGGCCGGACCGGCGAGGCCGGCGGCGGCCAGCACCAGCGCGACGAGCAGCGACAGGGGGAGGAGGGAACGGTCCATCCGCCGATGATGGGTGCGCAGCCGGCGTGCTGCTGCCTCCCCGGGCAGGGCTGGGGACAGTCGGCGACCCGGGCGGGCTGGGGACGGTTCCGGGCCCGGGCGACCGCTCAGGAGCGCTCGAGCCGCCGGGCGAGATAGGGCGCGGTGGCGCTGCCCCGGGCCTGGGCGACCTCGGCCGGAGGACCGGTGGCGACCACGTGGCCGCCCGCGTCCCCGCCACCGGGACCCAGGTCGACGACCCAGTCGGCGGAGGCGATCGTGTCCAGGTCGTGCTCGACCAGGACGACCGTGTTGCCGGCGTCGACGAGTCGGTGCAGCTGTTGCAGCAGCAGCGTGATGTCCGCCGGGTGCAGACCGGCTGTCGGCTCGTCGAGCAGGTAGAGCGCGTGGCCCCGGCGGGCGCGCTGCAGCTCGGTGGCGAGCTTGATCCGCTGGGCCTCGCCGCCGCTGAGCTCGGTCGCCGGCTGGCCCAGCCGGAGGTACCCCAGCCCCACGTCGCGGAGGGTCTCGAGGCTCCGGGAGGCGGTCGTGACGTCGGCGAGGAACTTCGCGGCGTCGTCGACGGACATCGCCAGCACCTCCGCGATGTTCGTGCCGCGGTAGGTCACCTCGAGGGTCTCGGCGTTGTAGCGCGCGCCGTGGCAGGTCGGGCAGGGCGCGTAGGTGCCGGGCAGGAACAGCAGCTCGACCGCGACGAACCCTTCCCCCTGGCAGGTCTCGCACCGCCCCTCCGGGACGTTGAAGGAGAACCGACCGGCGGTGTAGCCGCGCGCCCGCGCCTCGTCCGTCGAGGCGTAGAGCTTGCGCACCGCGTCGAACATCCCGGTGTACGTCGCCAGGTTGGACCGGGGCGTGCGGCCGATGGGCCGCTGGTCGACCAGGACCAGCCGGTCGAATGCCTCGAGCCCGGACGCGTCCTGCACGTCGACCTCGAGCTCCGCGTCGTCCTGGTCCTCGGGCGTCAGGCCGAGGTGGCTGCCCACGACCTCGGCGAGCACCTGCGTGACCAGGGTCGACTTGCCGGAGCCGGACACCCCTGTCACCGCCGTCAGCACGCAGAGCGGCACGTCGACGGACACGTCCTGCAGGTTGTGCCGGGTGACGCCGCGCAGGTGCAGCCAACCCCGCGGAGCCCGGGTGCGGTGCTCGAGCGGCTGGGCGCGCCCGAAGAGGTAGCGGCTGGTGGCCGACTCCTCCACCTCCTCGAGGCCGGCGACCGGGCCGCTGTACAGCACCCGCCCACCGCCCTCGCCCGCGCCGGGGCCGATGTCGACCACCCAGTCGGCCCGGCGTACGACGTCCATGTCGTGCTCGACCACGAACAGCGAGTTGCCCGACGCCTTCAGCCGGTCGAGCACGTCCAGCAGCGGCTCCGCGTCGGCCGGGTGCAGACCCGCGGACGGCTCGTCGAGCACGTAGACGACCCCGAACAGCCCCGACCGCAGCTGGGTGGCGATCCGCATCCGCTGCGCCTCGCCCGGCGAGAGGGTCGTCGAGCGCCGCCCGAGGCTGAGGTAGCCCAGGCCGAGGTCGAGCAGCACCTCGACGCGTGCGACCAGGTCGGCGCAGATCCGGACCGCGACCTCGGTCGCCTCGCCTGACTCCGCGCTCGACGTGGCGGCTCCGGCGTCGGAGAGGTCCGCCACGGGTCGCAGCGCCGCCGCGACCTGGGCGAGCGGCATCGCGTTGACCTCGGCGATCGTGCGGCCGGCGAAGGTGACCGCGAGCGCCTCCGGCCGGAGCCCGCTGCCGTCGCAGTCGGGGCAGGGCACACTCCGGACGAACCGCATCGCCCGGTCGCGCATCCGCTGACTCTTGGAGTCGGCGAGGACGTGCATGACGTGCTTGCGGGCGCTCCAGAACTTCCCGTAGTAGCCGTGGTCGATCCGGTCGCGCTCGGGCTTGACGAGGACGGACGGCTGCTCGTCGGTGTAGAGCAGCCAGTCCCGGTCCAGCTTCCTGAGCTTGCGCCACGGCTTGTCGACGTCGATGCCCAGGCCGGTCACGATGCTGCGCAGGTTGGCGCCCTGCCAGGCACCCGGCCAGGCCGCGATGGCGCCGTCGCGGATGCTCAGCGACGGGTCCGGCACGAGCAGGTCCTCGGTGACGTCGTGCACCAGACCCAGCCCGTGGCACCGCGGGCAGGCGCCGGCCGCGGTGTTGGGCGAGAACGCCTCGGCCTCCAGCCGCGGGGCTTCCCGCGGGTAGGTGCCGGCGCGCGAGTAGAGCATCCGCAGCAGGTTGGACAGCGTGGTGATGGTGCCCACCGTCGACCGCGAGCTGGGCGCCCCGCGCCGCTGCTGCAGGGCCACGGCCGGGGGCAGCCCGGTGATCTCCTGCACGTGCGGCGCGCCCACCTGCTGCAGCAGCCGGCGGGCGTAGGGCGCGACCGACTCGAAGTACCGGCGCTGCGCCTCGGCGTAGAGCGTGCCGAACGCGAGCGAGGACTTGCCGGAGCCGGAGACGCCGGTGAAGGCGACCATCGCGTCCCGGGGGATGTCGACGTCGACGTTGCGCAGGTTGTGCTCGCCGGCGCCCCGGACGCGCACGAAGTGGTCGGCCGTATCGTCAGTCACCACCGCTCCCTACCCAGGGCGCCGACCTCGCAGTCGGTGGCCCCGCGGCCTGTGACGCGAGCCACCCGGAGCCGTCTCCGGGGATTAGGGAACCACCCCGCTCCTCGGCTAAGATCGCGGGTGCAACCCGTCTGTGCGGGTTGACTTCGCACGCTCGATACCGCAACGAGCTGCCACCGGGCCCCGGTCCGGAGGTGACTCACCGCGGGCGCAGTCCCTCAGTCTCTCCCAGGCGCACACCCGGGGGAGTCCGGACTCGCCGGGCGTCAGGGCAGGCAGCACCCGCTCGCCTGCGACAAACTGAGGCGACTCGTGAGAGCGCGGCAGGTGGTCGTCGCAAGACGTCCGCCCGGCGCTTCGCGCGGGTCAGACAAGAAAGAGGGACCGACAGCCATGGCCGTCGTCACCATGCGCCAGCTCCTCGAGAGCGGCGTCCACTTCGGGCACCAGACCCGTCGCTGGAACCCCAAGATGAAGCGCTTCATCATGACCGAGCGCAACGGCATCTACATCATCGACCTGCAGCAGTCGCTGGCCTACATCGACCGCTCCTACGCCTTCATCAAGGACACCGTCGCCAAGGGCGGCACCGTGATGTTCGTGGGCACCAAGAAGCAGGCCCAGGAGGCGATCGCCGAGCAGGCGACCCGCGTCGGGATGCCCTACGTCAACCAGCGGTGGCTGGGCGGCATGCTCACCAACTTCCAGACGGTGCACCAGCGCATCAACCGTCTCAAGGAGCTCGACGAGATCGACTTCGACAACGTGGCCGGCTCCGGCCGCACGAAGAAGGAGCTCCTCCAGATGAAGCGCGAGCGTGACAAGCTCGACAAGACTCTGGGTGGTATCCGTGAGATGACCCGTACGCCGTCCGCGGTGTGGATCGTCGACACGAAGAAGGAGCACCTCGCCGTCGAGGAGGCCCGCAAGCTCCGGATCCCGATCATCGGCATCCTGGACACCAACTGCGACCCCGACGAGGTCGACTTCCCGATCCCGGGCAACGACGACGCCATCCGCGCGGTCGGCCTGCTGACCCGCGTCGTGGCCGACGCCGTCGCCGACGGCCTCATCTCCCGCTCGGGCGCCAAGACCGGCGAGGGCGAGACCCCCGCCGTCGGTGCCGAGGAGCCGCTGGCCGAGTGGGAGCGCGAGCTCCTCCAGGGCGACGCCGACAAGGCCGCCGTCGAGGCAACGGGTGGCGACGCCGCCAAGACCGAGACCCCGGCCGCCGAGGCGACCGGTGCGTCGAGCGAGGGCACCGAGGCTCCGGCCGAGCCGCAGGCCGAGGCCCCCGCTGCCGAGGCTCCCGAGGCCGAGGCCCCCCAGGCTGAGGCCACCGAGGCTCCCGCGGAGCCGCAGGGCGCCGAGACCCCGGCCGAGCCGCAGGCCTGAGCAAGGCCCGCACCGACGACGGCGTGTGCGCCTGCCCGCTGAGGCAGGCGCACCGCCCGTCGGGGCCGCTCCACCGCGTAACCCCACGAACCCACCCACGAGCCGACACGAGGTAGACAACTCATGGCGAACATCACCGCTGCGGACGTCAAGCGTCTGCGTGACCTCACCAGCGCGGGCATGATGGACAGCAAGAAGGCGCTGGAGGAGGCCGACGGCGACTTCGAGAAGGCCGCCGAGATCCTGCGCATCAAGGGCGGCCAGAAGGCCGCCAAGCGCGGCGCCGAGCGCACCGCGTCCAACGGGCTGGTCGCCACCGCCGGTGGCGCCCTGGTCGAGCTGAACTGCGAGACCGACTTCGTCGCCAAGAGCGACGAGTTCGTCGCCGTCGCGCAGCAGATCGCCGAGGCCGCGGCCGAGGCCAAGCCGGCCGACGTCGAGGCGCTCAAGGCCGTCAAGCTGGGCGACAGCACCGTCGGCGACGTCGTCGAGGGCCTGGCCGTCAAGATCGGCGAGAAGATCGAGCTCGGCCGTGTCGCCGTGTTCGACGGCCCCGTCGTCACCTACATGCACCGTCGTGCCTCCGACCTGCCGCCGGCCGTCGGCGTGCTCGTGGAGTACGAAGGCGCCAGCGAGGACGCCGCCCGCGGCGCCGCCATGCAGGTCGCGGCGATGCGCCCGCAGTACGTCTCCCGCGACGAGGTCCCCGCCGACGTCGTCGCCAAGGAGCGCGAGATCGCCGAGGCCACCGCCCGTGAGGAGGGCAAGCCCGAGCAGGCGCTGCCCAAGATCATCGAGGGCCGGCTGAACGGCTTCTTCAAGGACGTCGCGCTGCTCGACCAGCCGTCGGTCCAGGAGAGCAAGAAGTCCGTCAAGGCCGTCCTCGACGAGGCCGGCGTCACCATCAAGCGCTTCGCCCGCTTCGAGGTCGGCGCCTGAAGGTAGGGTCTTGACCCAAGAGGACAGACACGAGGGAGGCCGGTTCGATGGAGCGCAGCACATGCACCCCGGACCGGCCTTCTCGTCTGTGCACGACCCGATCGACGCCACGCTCCACCAGAAGGGACCTCCCGTGACCGCCTACAAGCGTGTCCTGCTCAAGCTCTCCGGTGAGGTGTTCGGCGGTGGCCGCGTCGGCGTCGACCCCGAGGTGGTCAGCGCCATCGCCCGCGAGATCGCCGCGGTCGTGCGCAGCGGCGTCCAGGTCGCCATCGTCGTCGGCGGCGGCAACTTCTTCCGCGGCGCCGAGCTCCAGCAGCGCGGCATGGACCGCTCCCGCGCCGACTACATGGGCATGCTCGGCACGGTCATGAACTGCCTCGCGCTCCAGGACTTCCTCGAGAAGCAGGGCGTCGAGACCCGGGTCCAGACCGCGATCACGATGGGCCAGGTCGCCGAGCCCTACATCCCGCGCCGGGCGATGCGGCACCTCGACAAGGGCCGGGTCGTGATCTTCGGCGCCGGCGCCGGCATGCCCTACTTCTCGACCGACACCGTGGCCGCGCAGCGGGCGCTGGAGATCGGTGCCGAGGTGATCCTGATGGGCAAGCAGGGCGTCGACGGCGTCTACGACTCCGACCCGGCCACCAACCCCGACGCGGTGAAGTTCGACCAGCTCAGCTACGACGAGTTCCTCACCCGCGGGCTCAAGGTCGCCGACGCCACCTCGGTCAGCCTGTGCCGCGACAACGACATCGACATGATCGTGTTCAACCTGTCCGAGGAGGGCAACATCGCCCGCGTCGTGTCGGGTGAGAAGATCGGTACGACGGTCGCGCGGGACGTCTGAGCCGCCGACGCCCCGACCGCCACCTAGACGCAGCACCCAGCGAGACCGACGAACCCCCGGGGGACCCGGACCGAGCAAGGAGAAGCCGTGATCAACGAGACCCTCAACGAGGCCGACGACAAGATGAAGAAGGCCGTCGAGGTGACGCGTGAGGACTTCGCGGCGATCCGCACCGGCCGCGCCAACCCGTCGATGTTCCACAAGCTCACCGCCGACTACTACGGCACCCCCACGCCGCTGCAGCAGCTCGCCTCGTTCACCGCGCCCGAGGCCCGGGTCATCATCATCGCGCCGTTCGACATGAGCGCGATGTCCGCGATCGAGAAGTCCATCCGCGACTCCGACCTCGGCGTGAACCCGACCGACGACGGCAAGACCATCCGCGTCGTGCTCCCCGAGCTCACCGAGGAGCGGCGCAAGGACTACATCAAGATGGCCAAGGGCAAGGCCGAGGACGGCAAGATCGCCATCCGCAACATCCGCCGCCACGCCAAGCAGACCCTCGACAAGCTCGAGAAGGACGGCGAGGTCGGCAAGGACGACGTCACGGGCGCCGAGAAGCGCCTCGACGGCATCACCAAGAAGCACACCGACGAGATCGACGACCTGCTCAAGCACAAGGAAGCGGAGCTCCTCGAGGTCTGACCTCGAGCACCACGTCGATGACCGATCCCGCCGTCCCCCCGGACAGCCCTGCGCCGATGGACCCGGGCCGCCCGCCGCCGCTCAAGGTGAGCCGCGCCGGTCGCAACCTGCCGGCCGCCGTCGCGTCGGCCGTCGTGCTGCTCGCCGCGATCGCCGCCTCGCTGTTCTTCTGGAAGCCGGGCTTCCTGCTCCTGGTCCTCGTGGTGGTCGTCGTCGCCGTCTGGGAGCTCGGGCAGGCGTTCGGCACCCGCGGCATCCGGCTCGTTCGCGAGCCGCTGATGCTGGGCGGCGTCGTGATGCTCTCGGTCGCCTACGTCTTCGGCGCGGGGGCGATGGTCACCGCGACCGCGATCACCGTGCTGGCGGCCATGCTGCTGCGGCTCCGCGGCGGGATCGACGGCTACGTCCGGGACATCACCGCCACCGCGTTCACCGCCTTCTACGTGCCGTTCCTCGGCGGGTTCGTCGCGCTGCTCCTCGCCGAGAAGGACGGGGAGCAGGCGATCGTGACGTTCATCCTGGT
>CAVRMN010000002.1:0-4579 GCA_963721855.1 uncultured Actinomycetota bacterium
TGCAGCAGGACCACGGTCCATTCAGGGTCCACATGGCCAAGGTTCGCGTGCCGCTCAGCATGGTGCTGGCCGGGTGGGCATGGCGCCGCGCAGATGGGGCTCTTCTCTTGGTTCTGTCGGCGCCCCATTGCCGTTGCGGCGTTCGTGGCGCTGCTTGCCCTGTGGCGGGTGACCGCCGACCACGGTCCCTTGCCGCTCGTGGCCGGCATCTCATGCGTGGTCGCTGGTCTGGTCGCACTCCGGCTCTGGGCGCCGGAGCACTTCACCCGGTGGGTCGCGTGGCGTGCCAAGGGGTGGTGGCGCTCGGCGCGTGTGTACCGCTACGTGTGGCAGCCGGCCATGGTGACCACCGGTCTGGCTGTCCGCGTCGACGGCGAGGAGTACCTCCCCAAGATCGTCTCGGTCCGCAGCTCGGGCACCGTCGACCTGGTGCGGTCCGCATGCTGCCCGGGCAGGTTCTGGAGGACTGGGCCGACAACGCACCCCGGCTGGCCCAGACGTTCGGCACACAGGAGTGCCGCGTCCGGACCGTTGCCGGCCGCCGCCGCGACCTCGAGCTCTGGTTCCTCGTCGAGGACCCACTGACCGCCGAGGTTCCGCCGTTCGCAGTGGAGGCGACCGATCCGAAGGCCCTCCCCGTCGCGGTGCGCGAGGACGGGCTGACCTACCGACTCCGCCTCCTGGGCACCCACCTGTTGGTGGTCGGTGCGACCGGTTCCGGGAAGGGCTCGGTGCTGTGGTCGATCATCGCCGCCCTCGCTCCGGCGATTCAGGACCGGACGGCGCAGGTCTGGGCGCTCGACCCGAAGGGCGGGATGGAGCTGGCCGCAGGAGCGCCGCTGTTCGAGCGGTTCGTCTACGGCGACCCCAAGGACGAGACGGCCTACGAGGTCGACTTCGCCCGCGCTCTGGAAGACGCCGTCGCGATCATGCGCCACCGGCAGGCGCGGTTGCGCGGGGTGTCACGGCTGCACACCCCGACCCGCGAGGAACCGCTGATCGTCGTGCTCGTCGACGAGCTCGCCAACCTGACCGCCTACGTCACCGACCGTGACGCCAAACGCCGGATCGCCGCGGCCCTCGCGCTGCTCCTCTCCCAGGGCCGCGCCGTCGGGGTCAGCGTCGTGGGTGCCGTGCAGGACCCGCGCAAGGAGGTCGTCACCCTGCGTGACATCTTCCCGACCCGGATCGCGCTGCGGCTCTCCGAGGCCGACCACGTCGGGCTGGTCCTCGGCTCCGGTGCCCGCGACCGAGGAGCCCGCTGCGACCAGATCCCCGAGTCACTGCCCGGCCTCGGGTACGTCGGGATCGACGGGATCGCCGAACCGGTCCGCGTGCGCTTCTCGCACATCACCGACGCGCACATCGCCAGGCTGGTCGCCCGCTACGGCACCGAGCCGGCCTTCATGCCCGTGGTCGAGACCCGGAGGGCCGCCGCATGAGCGACACCGGACGGATCCCCGACACCCGATGGATGACCAACGGGGCCTGCGCCCGCCGTCGTGACCTGCCCTGGCTCAACGACGCCGACAAGGTCACCGCCTGGGAGGAGCTGACCATGCGGAGCATCTGCCAGGACTGCCCCGTTCGCCGTCGCTGCGAGGACTTCGCCCGAAGGGCCGACATCTCGGGCGGATTCTGGTCGGGCCTGAACCGCGACCCGGAGGCCACGCCCCTCCCCGGTCTGGGGGACGTGGCATGACCAGCGCCAGCATCGGGAACGACGTCATTCGCGAGCTGGCCGTCGAGCAGGTCGTCTGCGTTCGACCGGTCATGCGGCGCGTCATCGACCGTGCCACCGGTCAAAGCACCACGGTGCCCATCCCGTGCGGTGCCACGCGCGAGTCCAAGTGCCCGAGCTGCGCGACCAAGGCTCGCCGCCTGCGGATGACCCAGTGCGCCGAGGGCTGGCACGCCGAGAGTGAGCCCGTGCCACTCGACGAGCCCGATGTCGTCGAGCCGGTCGACCAGAACGAGGAGGAGCTCGACCAGCCGGAGGACGAAGAGACCTCGCGACAGACACGCTCCACCCGTCGCCGGTCGGACGCACCGGACCTGCCCACCCGCCCCGTCGAGAAGCGCACGGTCGGTCAGGTCTTCACCGCTCCCGACGGCAAGACCTACCGGCCCTCCATGTTCATCACGCTGACGCTTCCGTCCTACGGCAAGGTCATTCCGGGGACCGGCGTCCCGGTCGACCCGACCCGGTACAACTACCGCCGCGCCGCCCTGGACGCCCTGCACTTCCCCAAGCTGCTGGACCGCTGGATACAGAACCTGCGCCGCTGCGCCGGATACAAGGTCCAGTACTTCGGCGCCGTCGAGGCCCAGCGCCGTCTGGCCCCGCACTTCCACAACGCCATCCGGGGTGCCATCCCTCGGGCCACCGTCAAGGCGGTGACGAAGGCGACCTACCTCCAGCTGTGGTGGCCGCAGATGGAGCGTCCCGTCTATGTCCACCGGCTTCCGCTCTGGGACGGCGAGAACTACCGCGACCCTGACACGGGGTTCGCGCTCCCCACCTGGGACCAGCGCACTCGACGCCCTCGACGAGGACCCGGACGCCAAGCCGGCCCACGTGATGCGGCTCGGCCAGCAGGTCGACATCAAGGGCATCGTCGCCGGCACGCCGGACGCCGACCGTGCGGTGCGCTACCTGACGAAGTACCTCACCAAGGCCGTCGCTGAGACCTACGCCGACGACGACGGCGCGGATCCGGCCTACGAGGACCACATCGACCGGCTCCACGACGAGGTCCGGTGGCTGCCGTGCTCCAGGGAGTGCGCCAACTGGCTTCGCTTCGGCGTCCAGCCCCGAGACGCTGGACCGGGCCTCGTCCCCGGTCACTGTGCCTCCAAGTCCCACGACCGCGAACACCTCGGAGTGGGCGGCCGCCGAGTCCTGGTCTCCCGCGGCTGGTCAGGCAAGACCCTCACCGAGCACAAGGCCGACCGCGCCGCCGTCGTCCGCGCCGCCCTGGAGGCCGCCGGGATCGACACGCCGGCAGCCGACCGGATGGCCGCCGAGACGCTGCACGACGACGGCCAACCCCGGTTCGTGTGGGAGGACGTGCCCGTCTCCGAGCACGACTACGCCCGCGTCGTCATGGCCTCCGTCGTGGAAGCCCGTCGCTGGCGTGCGCAGTACGACCGGGCAAAGACCCTGCTGGCCGGCACCGATCCACCTGTGGACAACCGTTCGGCAACCAACCCACCCATGCCGCCTGCGGCCTGAGCAGAGGAGACAGTCATGACGGAAGTGGTTCTGAAGAGGCGCTGGCACACGGTGGCAGAGGTCGCCGAGATGTTGGGCTACGGGGAGACGAAGGTCCGGATGGCCATCCTCTCCGGCGACCTCAAGTCGGTGAAGGACGGCAAGCTCCGCCGGATCCTGCCCGAGTGGGTCGACGAGTACGTCGCGCTCAAGGTGGCCGAGTCCGAGCAGGATCTCTGATGGCCAAGCGCGGCACAACGGCGAAGGGTCCATCTACCCCTACCGGAACGGGTACGCCGCCCATGTCTGGGTCACCACTCCCGAGGGTCGGCGCGTGCGGCAAGTCCGTTTACGGCAAGACCCGCGAGGAACGTGCAAGAGAAGTGGCTGGCGCTTCACGAGCAGGCACGGCGCGGCCCGGTCGCGACCACAGACTCCACGCGTGAGCGACTTCGCCGACGGGCTGGCTCCGCGACGTGGTGAAGCCGAACCTCGCTCCGACGACCGTCGGCCAACTACGAGCTCTTCACGCGGCTCTACATCGAGCCGGACCTGGGCAAGAAGCGCATCGACCGTCTGAGCGTGCGTGATGTGCGAGTCGTGGCTCAACGACCTTCGGGAGCGGTGCCAGTGCTGCGCCCAGGGCAAGGACGCGGCCCGTGACGAGCCCAGGTGCTGCGCCGCCGGCAACTGCTGCCGTCAGGTCGCCTCCGAGTGGACGGTCCACCAGGCCTGGACGGTGCTCCGGAGCCTGCTCAGCGAGGCCATGCGCGAGGAGCTGGTCACTCGCAACGTCGCCGGGCTGGTCCGAGTGCCCGTGCCCCGCGCCCGCAAGCGGAAGCACTGGACCGTCGACGAGGCTCGCCAGTTCCTCGAGTCGGCCCGGAGCAACGACGACCCGCTCTATGCCGGCTACGTCCTCATGCTCGTGCTCGGTCTTCGTCGCGGGGAGCTGCTCGGCCTCGCCTGGGACGACCTCGACCTGCGACGCGGCGAGGCCCGGATCGGCTGGCAGGTGCAGCGGTCGGTGGGCAAGCTCGTCCGCCGCCAGACCAAGACCCACTCCTCGGACGCGCCGCTCCCGCTGCCCGACATCTGCGTCCAGGCCCTCGAGCACCGGCGACGCACGGAGAAGCGGCTCCGACTGGCCGCGGGAGAGGCATGGGCCGGACTGGGCTCGTGCTCACGACCCGGCTCGGCGACGCCATCGACCCGCGCAACTTCCAGCGCGCCTTCCGGTCGAGCGTCCGTCGGCCGGCGTTCCGGTCATCCCCGTGCACTCGACCCGACGCACCTGCGCGAGCCTGCTCGTGGCCCTCGACGTGCACCCGCGGGTGGCGATGGCGATCCTTCGGCACAGCAAGA
>CAVRMN010000003.1:0-66479 GCA_963721855.1 uncultured Actinomycetota bacterium
CCCCATCCCTCCGGGGCTGTCGAGGGGTCGAGGACCACCAGGCTGCCGACGTGTCCCACGGTCGTGGGCGACTCGACGTTGAGGAACTGTGCGTCGAGCGAGCTCAGCCGTCGCACTGCGCCAGTCTCGCCCCGTCGGCCAAACCTGTCAGTCGAACCCGGCCGGACGGTGCCTCGCCACCGCGCCCGAGGGCACGGTGGCGAGGGACGGAGCGGTCCGGGAGGTCAGTCGCTGAGTCGCTCTCCGGTGTCGGTGTCGAAGACGTGCACCTGGTTGGGGTCGGTGGTGACGTGGATGGTCTCGCCCTTGCGCACGTTCTGGCGGCCGCTGATGCGGACGATGATGTCGTGCGGGGTGCCCTCGACACCGCTGGTGCCGTAGACGTAGGCATCGGCGCCGAGCTCCTCGACGACCGTCACCTTCACGGGGAGGCCACCCTCCGACTCCGAGACGATCCGCCACGCCTCGGGGCGGACCCCGACGGTCACGTTGCCCTTCATCTTCGACGAAGCGGCCGGGTCGACCGGCACGACGTAGTCACCGATCTTGGCGGCGCCGCCGTCCGCGGCGTGGCCCTCCATCAGGTTCATCGGAGGGCTGCCGATGAAGCCGGCGACGAACTGGTTGGCCGGCTGGTCGTAGAGCTCCAGCGGCGTGCGACCTGCTGGATGAACCCGTCCTTCATCACCACGATCCGGTCGCCCATCGTCATGGCTTCGACCTGGTCGTGCGTCACGTAGATCATGGTGACGCCGAGCCGCGTGTGCAGCTTGCTGATCTCGGTGCGCATCTGCACGCGCATCTTCGCGTCGAGGTTGGACAGCGGTTCGTCGAAAAGAACGCCTTCGGCTTGCGGACGATCGCGCGGCCCACCGCCACGCGCTGCCGCTGACCGCCGGACAGGGCCTTGGGCTTGCGCTCGAGCAGGTCCGATGCCGAGGATCTCGGCCGCCTCGCGGACGCCGCGTTCGCGCTCCTCGGCCGGCACGCGGCCAGCTTCAGGCCGAACGCCATGTTTTCGTAGACCGTCATGTGCGG
The DNA here is from genome assembly GCA_963721855.1 of uncultured Actinomycetota bacterium. Classification (GTDB taxonomy): domain Bacteria; phylum Actinomycetota; class Actinomycetes; order Propionibacteriales; family Nocardioidaceae; genus Nocardioides_B. The sequence goes on from CAVRMN010000003.1 coordinate 1,039, forward strand.
ATAGAGCGCGTAGTTCTGGAAGACCATGGCGATGTCGCGGTCCTTGGGCGGGACGTCGTTGAGTCGCGGCCGTCGATGTAGATGCTGCCCTCTGTGACCTCCTCCAGGCCGGCGACCATGCGCAGGGTCGTGGATTTTCCGCAGCCGGAGGGACCGACCAGCACCACGAACTCGCCGTCGTTGATTTCCAGGTCGATGCCGGGCACCGCGGGCACGTCGGCCCCCGGATACCAGCGCTGGGCCTTGTCGAACACGATCTTTGCCATGAGCCATCTCTCCTTCACCGGCAGGAACGTGCCGGACGATCCGTTGTGAAGTGACTGGGGTCACACTACGGGCAACGACCTACGGCGGTCGATGGCCGGCTCCTAGGGGATCCCGGCGAGGGCGCCGCCGTGGACGTTGCCGCCGGCCGACGCGCGTCGGGCCCGCGAGGACGGAAGGGAGCGGCCAGGGGGCCACGCCCATCGGCACGCGCACCACCTCGCCGGCCGACGGACGGGGGTCCAGCAGCACCTGCACGGCGCGCTCTCCCAGCTCGGCGAAGGGCAGGGCGACCGAGGTGACGGCGGGACGCAGCCAGGTCGCGAGCTCGGAGCCGTCGAAGGACACCACCGCCACGTCCCGGGGGACGTCGAGGCCGTTGGTCGCCAGCGCCTGGTAGGTCCCCATCGCCACCCGGTCGTTGAGGCACACCACGACGGCGCTCAGCTTCCACCCCGCTCATCAGCCAGAGGTGGACAGCGTCGTGCGCGGCCTCCACGGACCACTCGCACGGCACCACCCCGGCCAGGTCCCGGCCGGCCTCCCGCAAGCGGCTCCGGACCCCGTCCAGCCGAAGCACCCCGGCGAGGGCCTCGGGCGTCGGGTCCTCGCCGACGACGTAGACCGCCCCCGCGACCCCGGCGTCAAGCAGCAGGTCGGCCGCCGTCCAGCCCCTGGAGCTCGTCGGGCAGCACCGCCGGCAGCGAGGACGCGCGGTCCACGCAGTTCAGGAGCACGGCGCGCCGGTGGGCCAGCAGCGGCGGCACCGTCGACCTCGGAGTGCACCAGCCGGACGTAGATGATCCCGTCGACCTGGCGGTCCACGTCCTCGATGAGCAGCGCCTCCACACCGGGATCGCCCTCGGGTCTCGCCGATCACCAGGAGGTGCCCGCTGGCGCGGGCCGCGGCGCTGGCGCCGGTCAGCATCTTGCTGGCGTACTGGCCGCTGGCCACGAGGTCGGAGATGACGCCGAAGGTCTTGGTGGTGGAGGTTCGCAGGTTGCGGGCGCTCCGGTTGGGCCGGTAGCCCAGCTCGTCGACGGCCGCGCGCACCCGGCGCTCGGTGTCCGCGGAGATCCTCATCTGCGCCGACCGGCGGTTCAGGATGTAGGAGGCGGTCGTCTTGGAGACGCCGGCACGGGCAGCGACGTCACTGAGGGTGACCTTCGACCGAACGACCACGTCGACCCCTTCGCTCGGGCCCGGGCATGGCGGGCCGCTGGACGCCCCGTGTGTCTCGTTTTCGAATCGTCCTGGGACTGGACCTTGACAGCGGGCGTCGCCGGAGACCATATTCTGCCGATTCGATTCAGCATGTGGTGTCTATCACATCGAGCGGCATCCGAACCAGGTGCTGCCGGCGGTCCGATACGAGGAGACGTTTCTACGATGCGAACCAATCTGCGAGGTCGCAAGCCCCTGATCGCGGTAGCCGCAGTGGCAACCCTGGCCCTCACGGCCGCCGGGTGCGGCGGCGACAGCGGCGGCGGCAGCGACGACAAGTCCGTCACGATCTGCGCCAGCATGGACCAACCGGTCGTCGACGGCCTGCAGAAGGCCATCGACGCCAAGGCGAAGGACGACGGGATCACCGTCAAGTTCGAGCGGGTCGAGAACATCAACCAGCTGATCATGAAGAAGATCCAGGCCAACGACACCCCGGACATCGCGATGATCCCGCAGCCCGGCGTCGTGAAGGACATCGTCACGCGCGACGCGGCCAAGCCCCTGGACGACGTGCTCGACATGAGTGCGCTGCAGGACAACATGCTGCCCGGCACGCTGGACGCCGGCACGGTGGACGGCAAGCTCTACGGCCTGCTCGCCAGCGCCAACGTCAAGAGCCTGGTCTTCTACAACAAGAAGGCCTGGGACGAGGCCGGCTACGAGGCGCCGACGTCGATGGACGAGCTCAACGCGCTCACCGAGCAGATCAAGTCCGACGGTGAGGTCCCGTGGTGCATGGGCATCGAGGACGGCGCGGCCACCGGGTGGGCGGCCACCGACTGGTTCGAGGACCTGGTGATGCGCTACGGAGGCGCCGACGGCTACAACTCCTGGGTCACGCACGAGACGCCGTTCGACTCCGACCTGGTCCGTCAGGCCGCGGCCGAGTTCGAGAAGCTGATGTTCACCGAGGGCAACGTCCTCGGCGGCCGCGAGGCGATCGCCAGCAACAACTTCGGCACGGCGGGCAGCGCGATGTTCGACAAGGCCGGACCGAAGTGCTGGCTCTACAAGCAGGGCTCGTTCATCACCGGGTTCTTCCCGAAGGACGTGACCGCCGACCTCGACGCCAACGTGGGCGTCTTCGGCTTCCCGCCGGCCGAGGCGGGCGGCGAGAACCCGGTGCTCGGTGGCGGTGACATGGCGGTCATGCTCGATGACTCCGACTCGACCAAGGAGGCGATGAAGATGCTCTCCGAGACCGACATCGGCAACGAGGCCGCGACGAACAGCTCCTTCATCTCTCCGCACAGCGACTTCGACAGCTCGCTCTACGCGAGCGAGCTGGTCAAGTCCTACGCGGACGTCGCCAACAAGGCCACCGCGTTCCTGTTCGACGGCTCTGACCAGATGCCCGGCGAGGTCGGTGCGGGCACCTTCTGGAAGGACATGACCGCCTGGATCAGCGGCCAGGAGGACCTCGACACCGCGCTGAAGAACATCGACGAGAGCTGGCCCACCAGCTGATCGAGGCCGGACGATGACCATGACCGCGGGGGCGGGGGCAGGGCCGATGCCTGCGCCTCCGCCCCCGCGGTCACCTCTGGCCCCCCGGAACCCCGCCCGGTAAGAAAGGCGTTTGCACATGGCCACAAAGGCAATCACCGCACTGCTCACCGTGCTGGCCGGTGTCGGCATCGCACTGGTGGCGTACTGGCTGCTCAACAAGCTCGCGGAGCTGCTGCCCGGGCGGTGGGAGGACCGGATCAAGCCGTTCCTCTACATCCTCCCGGCCTACGCCGCGATCTCGATCTACCTGCTCTACCCGGCGGTCTCCACGGCCATCAACAGCTTCAAGGACCCGGCCTCCATCGAGTGGGTCGGCTTCGACAACTACACGAAGCTGCTGCAGACCAGCGCCTTCCAGCAGACGCTGTTCAACACGCTTCTCTGGATCATCATCGTGCCTGCGGTGACGGTGGTCGTGGGACTCGCGGTGGCCGTGCTCGCCGACCGCCTCGGACCCAGGGCCGAGAAGTACACCAAGACGATCATCTTCCTGCCGATGGCGGTCTCCATGGTCGCTGCAGCCACGGCGTGGCGGTTCATCTACGCGTCGAACCCCAAGGGCGAGACGCAGATCGGCCTGCTCAACGCCGTCTGGACCGGGTTAGGGTTCGACCCCGTGCCGTGGCTCCAGCAGAGCCAGCTCCACCTCAACAGCCTGCTGCTGATGGTGATCCTGCTCTGGGCGCAGGTCGGCTTCTCGATGGTGCTGCTGTCCGCGGCCGTCAAGGGTGTTCCGACCGAGACGCTCGAGGCCGCGCGGATCGACGGCGCCAACGAGCGGCAGACGTTCTTCAGGGTCGTGGTCCCCCAGATCAAGGGGACGATCATCACCGTCTTCATCACCGTCACCATCACCGTCATGAAGATCTTCGACATCGTCTACGTCACGACCAACGGCAACTTCAACACCAACGTGGTCGGCAACGAGTTCTACAACCAGCTCACGCACCAACTTCAACAACGGCGCGGCCTCGTCGATCGTGGTGATGCTGATGATCGCGGTCATCCCGATCATGATCTACCAGGTGCGGCACTTCAGGGCAGAGGAGGCGGGAGTATGAGCCAGGCGACTTCCACCGAGGCAGCGGCAACCCCGACCGTCAAGACCCGGCGCAGGGCGCCGGAACGCGGTGAGGGCAACCCCGCCAAGGCCGGCTGGTTCACCAAGATCGTCCTCGGCGTCTTGTGCGTCCTTTGGTTCGTGCCGGTGCTGGGCACGCTGATCACCTCGTTCCGGACGCTGGATGCCGCGAACTCGACGGGGTGGTGGACGGTGTTCTACACGCCGTCCACGTGGAACGACTTCACGTTCAGCAACTACAACGAGGCGATCACCGGGCCGGCAGCCAACATGGGCCGCGCCTTCATCAACAGCTTCGCGATCGCGCTCCCGGCGACGTTCATCCCGATCCTGATCGCCGCCTTCGCGGCCTACGCGTTCACGTTCATGGAGTTCCCCGGTCGGGACTTCCTGTTCCTCACCATCGTCAGCCTGCTGGTGGTGCCGAACTACGTGGCGCTCGTCCCGATGCTGAAGATCTACGGCTCGCTGGGGATGAGCGGGACCTTCCCGGCGGTGTGGCTGGCCCACATCGGGTTCGGCATGTCGCTGGCGATCTTCATCCTGCGCAACTACATGGCCACGTTGCCCAAGACGGTCATCGAGTCCGCCAAGATCGACGGCGCCAGCCACTACCAGACCTTCTTCCGGCTGGTGCTCCCGATGTCGACACCGGCGCTGGCGTCGTTCGCGATCTTCCAGTTCCTGTGGGTGTGGAACGACCTGCTGGTCGCCCTGGTCTTCATCGGGCCCGGTGACAACGAGCCGGTCACGATGGCACTGACCCACCTCAAGGGCCAGCTCGGGCAGGGCTGGAACCTCACCATGGCGGGCGGGTTCTTCACGATGATCGTGCCGATCCTGGTCTTCCTGTTCCTCCAGCGCTACTTCGTGCGAGGGATGACCGCGGGCGCGGTCAAGGGCTGACCGACAGGCAGACAGGGAGGGCGGGACGGCCGAATTGTCCCGCCCTCCCTGTGCTTCGACGGCGAGACCGCACCCACTCACGACCACCAGCACGGAAGAGGCTCCGGCATGCTCTTTCCTCCCCGCGTCACCGACGGGCCGCAGACCGGCATCGAGCTCGACACCTCCGGGGACACCATGCCCACGGTGCTCTGGACGGGCCTGGTGGCCGAAGGGCGGGCCGACCCCGGCGGCTACCCGTCGGTGCCGAACGGCCCCGGCATGCCGCTGCTGGGCGAGCACAGCCACGAGCGGTTCACCCGCCCCCCGCTGCGCGGCCACCGGGTGCGAGGTCGACGACGACCGGCTGGGCGCGGGACGTTCCTGGTCGACCCGGTTCGTGCGCCGGGACATCGCGGCGACGGACACCACGTTGAGCATCACGGCCGCGGACCCCGAGGCCGGGCTGGAGCTCCTCACCGAGTTCGAGGCGGTGCCCGGCGGCGCGCTGCGGGCGCGCCATACCCTCACCAACACGGCCGCCGGGCACTACCTCCTCGAGGGGCTCGAGGTGGTGCTGCCCGCCGGTGACGACCTCACCGAGGTGCTCGACTTCACCGGCCGGCACGAGCGCGAACGCACCCCGCAGCGCCACGAGGTGACCGACGGGCTCTGGCTCCGGGAGACCCGCGAGGGCCGCCCCGGGCTGGGCGCGGCCACGATGGTGGTGCTCGGCTCCCCCGGCTTCTCCCCGACGGCGGGCCGGGTCCTCGGCGTGCACGTCGCCTGGAGCGGCAACTCCGTCCTGCGCGTCGAGCGCGACGCCGCCGGCGGCCCCACCGTCGGCGGCGGCGAGCTGCTCCAGCCCGGCGAGGTCGTGCTCGCGCAGGGCGAGACCTACCGCACGCCCTGGGTGTTCTTCGCGGCCGCGGACGACGGGCTCGACGGCCTGGCGGCGACGTGGCACGCCTACCAGCGCTCGCTGGACGCCCACCCGACGCACGCGCCGGTGGTGCTCAACGTCTGGGAGGCGGTCTGGTTCGACCACGACCTGGAGCGGCTGCGCGGCATCGCCGACCGGGCGGCGCGGGTGGGGGTCGAGCGCTTCGTCCTCGACGACGGCTGGTTCCACGGCCGCCGCGACGACACCGCCGGGCTCGGCGACTGGTGGATCGACCCGACGGTCTGGCCGGACGGGCTCGACCCGATCGTCGACCACGTCCGCGGCCTCGGGATGGACTTCGGGCTGTGGTTCGAGCCGGAGATGGTCAACCCCGACTCCGACCTCTACCGCGAAGCACCCCGACTGGATCCTCTCGACCGGCGACCGGGTGCCGGTCCTGCACCGCAACCAGCTGGTGCTCGACCTCTCGCGCCCCGAGGTCTACGACCACGTGCTCTCCAACGTCAGCTCGGTGCTCTCCGCCCACCCGATCGGCTACGTGAAGTGGGACCACAACCGCGAGCTCCTGGAGGCCGGCAGCGGCCTTCGTGGCGGCGCCGCGGCAGTCCACGCCCACACCGAGGCGTTCTACCGGCTGCTCGAGGAGCTCCGCGCCGCGCACCCCGACGTGACCTGGGAGTCGTGCGCGTCCGGCGGCGGCCGGATCGACCTCGGCGTCCTCGAACGCGTCCAGCGGGTCTGGACCTCCGACATGACCGACGCGCTGGCGCGGCAGCAGATCCAGCGCTGGACGACGCAGCTGCTGGCGCCGGAGTACGTCGGTGCGCACGTGTCCGCGCCGACCTCGCACAGCACCGGTCGCGCGCTGAGCCTCGACTTCCGCGGCGCCACGGCGCTGTTCGGGTCGTTCGGCATCGAGTGGGACCTCACCACGGCCACCGAGGACGAGCTCGACCGCCTCGCGGAGTGGGTGGACCGCTACAAGCGGTTCCGCCCGTTGCTGCACTCGGGCCGGGTGGTGCGCCCCGAGTCGTCCGACCCGACGGTCCTGCTCCACGGTGTGGTCGGCGCGGGCGGTGACGAGGCGTTGGTCGCCCACGTCGCCCTCGACGAGTCCGCGCACAACCGGGGCGTGACCGTGCGGGTGCCGGGGCTCGACCCGCTCGGCAGCTACCGCCTTGCCTGGGAGGGCCCGGTCCAGCACCGGGCCGAGAGCAAGTCGGCACCGCTGCCGGAGCACGGACCCACCGGCGGCAAGGCGGTCCGGGGCCACGTGCTCGCCGACCGTGGCTTCTGGGTGCCGCGGCGGCGGTCCGCGACCGTCACGCTCGTCCACGTGGTGCGGGAGGACTCCCCCGCCTGAACGCCGCAGCGGACGTCATACGTCTCGTGGCCTATGCCCCACCAGACGTATGACGTCCCGCTCCGTCGAGCGCGGCCAGCACCAGGTCGCGCAGCACGACGTCGCCGCCGTCGGCGGAGACCCGCAGACCCGTCGCACCGGGCGCGGGGAAGACCTGGTTGGTCAGCACCACCCGGCCGCCGTCGGCGAAGACCTCCACGGAGCAGGTGTCGACGACGAGCCGGAGGTCGAGCTCCCCGTGCACCGTCGAGCGGGACCTCCTGCACCGCGCCGGGCTCGGCGCCCTCGATGCCGTCGACGGCGCGCACCACGCGCAGCAGGCCCTCCTGCGGCAGGTAGGCGACCCGGGTGGAGCCGTCGGGTCCGCGGTGCACCTCCACGCCCACCTCGGTCGCGGTGCCCGTCGGGTCCACGCGCAGCCGCAGGTCGTAGGCCGACCGGAGCCCGCTCCGGCTGCCACGGGGCTCCCGGCCGGAGCAGCAGGTCGTGCTCCTCGGTCACCGCGCGGCTGTGGGCGTCCAGCTCGCGCACCGGCTGCTGGGCCAGCACGACCCGGCCGTCAGCGCGGTGCAGGAAGACGTCGCGCGGGAGGGTCATCGCGCCGCGCCACGTCGAAGCCGGCGTGGTGCGGGCGTAGTCCCAGTTGCTCATCCAGGCCACCCAGATCCGTCGCCCGTCCGGGGCGTCCGACCACGACTGCGGCGCGTAGAAGTCCGCCCCGTGGTCCACCCAACGCACCGTCGCGGGCGGGTCGTCGCTGGTGAACCGCACCCCGTCGAAGTCGCCGAGGAAGTACTGCGTGCCGGTGCCCCCGGCGGGCCCGCCCCCGAGCACGGACACCACGAGCACCCAGCGGGTCTCGTCCGTGCCCTCGACCCGGACCTCGAACAGGTCGGGCGTCTCCCAGGTGCCGCCGTGCGCGCCGTGGCCGCGGCCGAAGGTGCTGCACGGCTCCCACTTCAGCAGGTCGGTGGACCGGAACAGCGCCACCTCGTCACCGGCGGCGACCACCATCACCCAGTGGCCGTCCCGGAGGCGGAGCACCTTGGGGTCCCGGAAGTCGACCAGCCCCTCCGGTGCGGAGAGGACCGGGTTGCCGTCGTACGGACGCCACGTCGTACCTCCGTCGACGCTGAAGGCGACGCCTTGCGACTGCGGGACGTCCTCCAGGAAGTGGGTGTAGAACGCCACGAGCGCGCCCTCCCCGAACCCCGCGACGCCGTCCCGGTCGACCACCGCGCTGCCGGAGAACGCCGTGCCGAGGTGGTCGGGGACCAGCGCGATCGGCTGGTGCTCCCAGGTGACGAGGTCGCGACTGGTGGCGTGGCCCCAGTGCATCGGCCCCCAGAGCAGATCGGCGGGGTGGTGCTGGTAGCAGAGGTGGAAGACACCGTCGACGTGGACGAGCCCGTTGGGGTCGTTCATCCAGCCGTTCGGCGGGGTGAAGTGGACGAGAGGCCGGGCGGGTGGGTGCGGCACGCCGGAGGTCAGTCCCGGCCGCGGAGGAGCCGGGGCCGTTCGCCGGGCATGGCCTTGCGCTTGACGCTCACGCCGGCCATCAGCGCCATCCCCCGGACTCGGACGACCGGGGAGTCGGGCGTGAGCTCGGGGGCGACCTTCGACCGAGCCTCGCTGAAGTCGCCCATGATGCCGAAGCCCTCGACCAGGACCTGGGTCCAGGGGTTCACGATGATGTCGATGCCGGCCATGATCGCGTAGGCCTCGATGGTCGTCTCGCGCGCCGCGAACCGGGCCTCACGCAGGTCGAGCGTGATGCCGCCCATCAGCGTGAACGCGTTGTGCCTCGCCGGGACCTCCCAGACGCCGCGGCGGCTGCAGTCGCTCATCACCGCGAAGGACGAGGAGTACGTCGGCCCCCCGGTCGGCACGGGCGGCCGCGGGCTCGGCGGCGGGAGGACCGGGTGCGGCGTGGCCGTTGCGGCCGGCAGGTCGGCGGTGATCGGCACCAGGTCGCCGTACGTCTTCGCGGCGTACGCCGCCTCCAGCCGCTCGTCGAGCTCGTCGAGGTCGATCCGCCCCTCACCGGCGGCGTGGCGCAGCACCTCGGCGACGGCGTGCCGGTCGTCGTCGGAGATGCGCAGCCGCGCCGGGTCCTGGTGCTCCAGCGCGCCGTGAGGCGCGTCTCGTCGCTGTCCCTCCATGGCGACCAGCATAGGCGGGTGGAATAGGCTCCGGGCCATGAGCGTGGACCCAGAATTCCGCTACTCCGACCTGCTCCCCACCGGGCGCCGACGAGACGCCCTACCGGCTGCTCACCACCGAGGGCGTCCGCACGTTCGAGGCGGACGGCAGGACGTTCCTGCAGGTCGACCCGGCGGTGCTGGAGCTGCTCACCGCGGAGGCCATGCACGACATCGCGCACTACCTGCGGCCCGCCCACCTCGCCCAGCTGCGCAAGATCATCGACGACCCCGAGGCCAGCGGGAACGACCGCTTCGTGGCGCTCGACCTGCTCAAGAACGTCAACATCTCCGCCGGCGGCGTGCTGCCGATGTGCCAGGACACCGGCACCGCGATCGTGATGGGCAAGAAGTCCGAGGGCGTGCTGACCGGGGCCGACGACGGCGAGTGGATCAGCAAGGGCGTGCACGACGCCTACACCAAGCTCAACCTGCGCTACTCGCAGCTCGCCCCGCTGACCATGTGGGAGGAGAAGAACACCGGCACCAACCTCCCGGCGCAGATCGAGCTCTACTCCACCCCTGGCACGTCCGGGAAGCCGGAGTACAAGTTCCTGTTCATGGCCAAGGGCGGCGGCTCGGCCAACAAGTCCTTCCTCTACCAGGAGACGAAGGCCGTCCTGAACCCGCAGCGGATGCTGGAGTTCCTCGACGAGAAGATCCGCTCGCTCGGCACGGCGGCCTGCCCGCCGTACCACCTCGCCGTGGTCATCGGCGGCACGTCGGCGGAGTTCGCGCTGAAGACCGCGAAGTACGCCTCGGCGCACTACCTCGACAACCTCCCCACCGAGGGGTCGATGAGCGCCCACGGGTTCCGGGACCTCGAGCTGGAGGAGGAGGTCTTCAAGCTGACCCAGTCCTTCGGCATCGGCGCGCAGTTCGGCGGGAAGTACTTCTGCCACGACGTCCGCGTCGTCCGGCTCCCCCGCCACGGCGCCTCCTGCCCGGTCGCGATCGCGGTGTCGTGCTCGGCCGACCGGCAGGCGCTGGGCAAGATCACCGCCGAGGGCGTCTTCCTCGAGCAGCTCGAGCGCGACCCGGCGAAGTACCTCCCCGAGGTCACCGAGGAGAAGCTCGCCGACGACGTGGTCAAGATCGACCTGAACCGGCCGATGGACGAGATCCGGGCCGAGCTGTCGAAGTACCCGGTCAAGACCCGGTTGTCGCTGACCGGTCCGCTCGTCGTCGCGCGCGACATCGCGCACGCGAAGATCAAGGAGCGGCTCGACGCGGGCGAGGGGATGCCGCAGTACCTGAAGGACCACGCGGTCTACTACGCCGGCCCGGCCAAGACCCCCGAGGGCTACGCGTCCGGCTCGTTCGGTCCGACCACGGCCGGCCGGATGGACTCCTACGTCGACCAGTTCCAGGCCGCCGGTGGCTCGATGGTCATGCTCGCCAAGGGCAACCGGTCGGTCCAGGTCACCAACGCCTGCAAGGCGCACGGCGGTTTCTACCTCGGCTCGATCGGCGGCCCCGCTGCCCGGCTCGCCCAGGACTGCATCAAGCACGTCGACGTGCTGGAGTACCCCGAGCTGGGCATGGAAGCGGTCTGGAAGATCGAGGTCGAGGACTTCCCCGCCTTCATCGTCGTCGACGACAAGGGCAACGACTTCTTCGCCGAGACGCAGAAGCCGATCGCCCTGACGGTGCGCACCCGCTCCGCCGAGAAGGTCTGAGCCCTCCCCTCCCGGGTACGGCCGTCGCCATGGAGTACGTCGAGGTCGCCCGAGCCGAGTCCGACCGGGGCGAGGTGGTCCTGCGCGAACGCCGCGACTCCCTCGACCCCGGCGGCACGCGCGTGCTCGAGCTGCGCGTCAACGGCGTGTTCGTGATGGACACGCTGGAGACGTCCACCGAGCGACAGCTCGCCGCCGCCGCCCTCGCCCGCGTCGAGCAGCCGAGGTCGGTCGTGATCGGTGGGCTCGGGCTCGGCTTCACCCTGCACGAGGTGCTCGCCGACAGCCGGGTCGAGCGGGTCGCCGTCGTCGAGATCGAGGACGCGCTGGTGCGCTGGATGCGCGACGGCACGATCCCCCACGGCCCGGCGTTCTTCGCCGACGAGCGGCTCCACGTCGTGGTCGCGGACATCCGCATGGCGATGGCCGAGGCGACGCCCTCGGCGTACGACCTGGTCCTCCTCGACGTGGACAACGGCCCCGGCTACCTGGTCTACGAGGACAACGCGGAGGTCTACCAGGAGACCTTCCTCGCCCAGGTCGCGGCCGCCCTGCGCCCCGGAGGGACGCTGGTGGTGTGGTCGGCCGACGAGTCCCCCGACCTCGCCGAGGCGATGGAGTCGGTCTTCGGCAACTGCGCACCGATCCCGTACGACGTGTCGCTCGTCCACGCCGGTGGCCGGACCCGCGAGGAGCGCTACTGGATCTACCTCGCCCGACGCTGACCGGTCGTGCGGTCCTCGCCTCCCCCGAGGGAGGGGTCAGCCGCACGACGGGATGGGTAGCCTCGGCGTCATGAGCGACTACCGCACCGAGCACGACAGCATGGGCGAGGTCCAGGTCCCCGCGGCCGCACTCTGGCGAGCGCAGACCCAGCGCGCGATCGAGAACTTCCCGATCAGCGGCACCCGGCTCGAGGACGAGCACGTCAAGGCGATGGCGCAGGTCAAGGCCGCGGCCGCCAAGGTCAACGCCGACCTCGGCGTGATCGAGCCCGCGCAGGCCGAGGCGATCCGTGTGGCGGCGGCCCAGATCGTCGACGGCGAGCACCTCGACCAGTTCCCGCTCGACGTCTTCCAGACCGGGTCCGGCACGTCGTCGAACATGAACATGAACGAGGTGCTGGCCTCCCTCGCCGGACGGGCCGGCGTCGAGGTCCACCCCAACGACCACGTCAACGCCAGCCAGTCGAGCAACGACACCTTCCCGACGTCGATCCACGTCGCGGCCACGAGCGCGACCACGAACCGGCTCATCCCGGCGCTCGACCACCTCGCCACCACGTTGGAGGCCAAGGCCGAGGAGTTCGCCGACGTGGTCAAGGCCGGGCGGACCCACCTGATGGACGCCACCCCGGTGATGCTCGGCCAGGAGATGGGCGGCTACGCGGCCGCCGTACGCCACGGCATCGAGCGCCTCGAGGCGACTCTGCCGCGCGTGGCCGAGCTGCCGCTGGGCGGCACAGCGGTCGGCACCGGCATCAACACGCCGGCCGGGTTCGCGGCGGCCGTGATCGACGAGCTCGCGTCGACCACGGGGCTGCCGTTCACCGAGGCCCGCAACCACTTCGAGGCCCAGGGCGCCCGCGACGCGCTCGTCGAGCTCTCCGGCCAGCTGAAGACCGTCGCGGTCGGCCTCACCAAGCTGTGCAACGACCTGCGCTGGATGTCGTCGGGCCCCCGCACCGGGCTGGCCGAGATCAACCTCCCCGACCTCCAGCCCGGGTCGAGCATCATGCCCGGCAAGGTGAACCCGGTGCTGCCCGAGGCGACGCTGATGGTGTGCGCGCAGGTGATCGGCAACGACACCACCGTCACGGTGGCCGGCGCGTCCGGCAGCTTCGAGCTCAACGTGATGATGCCGGTGATGGCCCGCAACCTGCTGGAGTCGATCCGGCTGCTGTCGACCTCGAGCGTGCTGCTGGCCGACCGGTGCATCGCCGGGATCACCGCCAACGTGGAGCGGATGCGGACGTACGCCGAGTCGTCACCGTCGGTCGTGACGCCGCTGAACCGCTACATCGGCTACGAGAACGCGGCCAAGGTCGCCAAGCGGGCGCTCGCGGAGGAGAAGACGATCCGCGAGGTGGTCGTCGAGATGGGCTTCGTGGAGAAGGGCGACCTCACCGAGGAGCAGCTCGACAGCGCCCTCGACGTGGCGAGCATGACCCACCCCTGACCCCCCACCCGTCGAGTGCGGGGTTGTTCACCGTCGAGTGCGGGGTTGTTCACCCCACGGTGCGAACAAGCCCGCACTCACCTGCGAACAAGTCCCCACTCAACTCAGGGGGATCAGTACCACTGGTGGGACTGCTTGAACTCCCACGCGGCGCACGGGGTGCCGTAGCTGTTCTTGATGTACTGCAGGCCCCAGCGGATCTGCGACGCCGGGTTCGTCATGTAGTCGGCCGGCAGGTCGTCGTGCGTGCCGCCGGTGAGCGCCTGCGGGATGCCGTAGGCGGACGAGGAGGGGTTGTCGGCGTGCGGGTTCCAGCCGCTCTCGCTCATGTAGAGAGCGTCGAGGCAGCTGAACTCCGCCTCCGAGAAGCCGAACTCGGCGAGCATCGCGCGGGCGATGTCGCGGGGGTCGGCCGAGCTGAGGTCCTCGGTCTTCGTCTCCTGGCCGCCGGAGTCCTGGCTCAGCGCGTCCTTCTTGGCGTCGCCGAGGGAGGTACGACGGTCGCCGCGGGACGTCGCGGGCTGGCGCTCGGTCAGGTCCTGCATCGGAGTGTCCGCGAAGTCCTGGGCGCTCAGCGAGGCGCTGGCGTTGTCGCCGATGGCGTCGTCCTGGGCGAAGATGCCCGAGGACACCGCCAGACCGGTCGCGGCGACCGCGACACCGGAGAACAGGACCGACTTCTTGATGCCCTTCTTCAGGGCAGGCTCAGCCGCCGACCCGCGGTGCTTCGGGACGTACTCGTCACGTCGTGGCACAGAGAAAACTCGCAAACAGTTGGCTACAGGGGTTTGCCGCTGCCCGAAATCGGGCAAAGCGGCAAGGTCCCACCGTGCCCGATAGGGCTAGCACAGGCAAATCCGGGGGGCACGGTGGCTGGTGCCTGAGTGTGGCCCGGGTCACGAGGCCCAAACAGAGATGGGCACGGATTCCCATTTGTCGGCGGGAGTTCCGGGCGGGTGCTCATGCTCACCCGCCCGGAACGCCCCCTTTGTCATGGTCTAGACCGAATCGTGGAGCCCGTGGGTGGGATCACATGGTCACGTGCTCGAGCATCTCGGTCACGAGCGCCGCGATCGGCGAGCGCTCGGAGCGGGTGAGCGTGACGTGGGCGAAGAGCGGGTGCCCCTTCAGCTTCTCCACCACGGCGACGATGCCGTCGTGCCGGCCGACCCGGAGGTTGTCGCGCTGGGCCACGTCGTGGGTCAGCACCACCTTCGAGTTGGCGCCGATCCGGGAGAGCACGGTGAGCAGCACGTTGCGCTCGAGCGACTGGGCCTCGTCCACGATCACGAACGCGTCGTGCAGCGAGCGGCCGCGGATGTGGGTCAGCGGAAGCACCTCGAGCATCCCGCGGTCGAGCACCTCGTCGATGACGTCCGGCGTCGTCAGCGCACCCAGGGTGTCGAACACCGCCTGGCCCCACGGCGACATCTTCTCGGACTCGCTGCCGGGCAGGTAGCCGAGCTCCTGGCCGCCGACCGCGAACAGCGGCCGGAAGACCACGACCTTCTTGTGCTGCCGGCGCTCCATGACGGCCTCGAGGCCCGCGCACAGCGCCATCGCCGACTTGCCGGTGCCGGCGCGGCCGCCGAGGGAGACGATCCCGACCTCGGGGTCGAGCAGCAGCTCGAGGGCGATCCGCTGCTCGGCCGAGCGGCCGTGGATGCCGAACGCGTCGCGGTCGCCCCGGACCAGGTGCACCCGCTTGTCGGCCTTGACGCGGCCGAGCGCGCTGCCCCGCTCGGAGATCAGCACCAGCCCGGTGTGGCAGGGCAGGTCGCGGGTCTCCTCGAGGTCGATCACGCCGTCGTCGTACAGCTCGTCGAGGTCGGAGGCGATCACCTCGACCTCGGTCATCCCGGTCCAGCCGGACTCGGCGGGCAGCTCGGCGCGGTACTCCTCCGCGTCCAGGCCGACGGCCGACGCCTTGATCCGCAGCGGGAGGTCCTTGGAGACGAGGGTGACCGCGCGGCCCTCGTTGGCGAGGTTGTTGGCGACCGCGAGGATCCGGGTGTCGTTGTCACCCAGGCGGAAGCCGGAGGGCAGCGACCCGGGGTCGGTGTGGTTCAGCTCGACCCGGATGGAGCCGCCGTTGTCGCCCACCGGCACCGGCTCGTCGAGCCGGCCGTGCAGGATCCGCAGCTCGTCGAGGCTCCGGAGCGCCGCCCGCGCGAAGTAGCCCAGCTCGGGGTGGTGCCGCTTGCCCTCCAGCTCGGTGATCACCACGACCGGGAGGACGACCTCATGCTCGTCGAAGCGATGCAGGGCCCCCGGGTCGGCGAGCAGGACGCTGGTGTCGAGCACGTAGGTCCGGACCCCGGTGGGGGCGGGCTGGGTGCTCGTGCGGCGGGCGGTGCGCCCGGCGGACGACCCGGTCGATGACACGGCGGTCTTGGATGCAGCCACGGTGCTTCCCCTCGCTGACCGACACGCGCACTCGCGCCCCGGTCCTGGTCAGTTGCTGCCGGACCGGGAGCGGGCCCGAAAGTCTGAGTGCAGACTCCCGGCTGACGCTTGGTCGTGAGTGTTCACGAACGGGCCTCCCGTGACGGTGAGCTTCCCCGCTCTCCGTCCCTGCGAAGGTAAGCCTGGGAAGCGGCCGAAACCGGACGACACGCCCGCCCGCGCGTCGGCCCGGAAGGTAAAGACTGCGGCCCCGGTCAGGAACCGAACCGGCGCTCGCGCTCGGCGTACGCCCGCAGCGCGCGGAGGAAGTCGACCCTCCGGAAGTCGGGCCAGTAGGCCTCGCAGAAGTAGAACTCGCTGTGCGCGCTCTGCCACAGCAGGAAGCCGCCGAGCCGCTGCTCGCCCGAGGTGCGGATCACCAGGTCGGGGTCGGGCTGGCCCTTGGTGTAGAGGTGCTCGGCGATGTGCTCGACGTCGAGGATCTCGGCGAGCTCCTCGATGGACGTGCCGCGCGACGCGTGCTCCTGGAGCAGGGAGCGTACGGCGTCCGCGATCTCCCGCCGGCCTCCGTAGCCCACCGCGATGTTCACGATCAGCCCGTCCACGTCACGGGTCGAGTCGGCCGCCTCCTTGAGCCTGCGGGCGGTCTCGGCAGGCAGCAGGTCGAGGGCACCCACCGGGTGCAGCCGCCAGCGCTGCTGCTCGGCCAGGGCGGTGACCGCGTCCTCGATGATCGTGAGCAGCCCGCGGAGCTGGTCCGGTGGGCGGTTCAGGTTGTCGGTGGAGAGCAGCCACAGCGTGACGACCTCGACGCCGACCTCCTCGCACCACTCGAGCAGCGGGGAGATGTTGGCTGCGCCGGCGCGGTAGCCGTGGGCGGTGTCGGCACCGATCGACTTCGCCCAGCGCCGGTTGCCGTCGAGCATCACCCCGACGTGCTTGGGCAGCCGGTCGGCCGGGAGGTTGCGCAGCAGCCGTGCCTCGTAGGCCGGGTAGAGCACCCGCCTGAGCCCGCTCTTCCAGTCCGCCACGGTGACCAACCTTACTCGTCCGGCCACCGGGCACCCTCGGACCGCGCCGGTACCGTGGGGTGATGACCGACCGTCGCCCCCACGCGTCCGCCAGCGAGGCGGCCGAGCACTTCGGCGAACACGTCCGCGAGGTGATCGAAGAGGTCAAGCCACACCTGCGCGGCTGGCTGCACGCGGCCACCGCTCCCCTCGCGCTGGCCGCCGGCATCGTTCTGGTCGTGCTCTCCCCGACCACCTCCACCCGGGTGGGGTCGGCGATCTTCGCCTTCTCGGCCCTCGCCCTGTTCACCGCCTCGGCCACGATGCACCGCGGCAACTGGTCGAAGCGCACGGCCCTGTGGCTGCGCCGGCTGGACCACTCGAGCATCTTCTTGCTGATCGCCGGCAGCTACACCCCGTTCACGCTCCTGCTGCTCGACGGCAGCGAGCGCACGACACTGCTCGCCATCGCCTGGGGCGGGGCGCTGCTCGGCATCCTGTTCCGGCTCTTCTGGACCAGCGCACCCCGGTGGCTCTACACACCGATCTACATCGCGCTCGGCTGGGCCGCGGTCTTCTACTTCCCGGCGTTCTTCGCCTCGACGAGCACGGCGGTCTTCACCTGCCTGCTCGTCGGCGGCCTGCTCTACACCGTCGGCGGGGTCATCTACGGCTTCCGCTGGCCGGACCCCTCACCGCGCTGGTTCGGGTTCCACGAGGTGTTCCACTCGCTGACGATCGCGGCGTTCGTGACCCACTACGTCGGGGTCTCCATCGCGACCTACTCGCTGCGCTGAGCCGTCGTCCGGCCACGCCCACGACACGCGGATAGACAGGCCTTTACTGGTCCTTCTGCCGGGCGTACCGTCGAGGAGTAGTCAGTTCCAATGCCGGTTTGGAGGTGTCGCAGTTGCTGTCCCCCAGACGAACACGCCACGAGCCTGAAGGGCCGTGAAGAGGAACCAAAATCCATCGAAGGGGAAGGCAGCCGCCTTCCCCTTCGTCATGTCCGCACGAGGCCGACTCAGCGCGACAGCAGCGCCCGCAGCTCCTCGGGAGTGGTGACCGGACGGTCGCAGACCATCCCGCGGCAGACGTACGCCGCCGCCTTCCCCTCGACCAGCCCACGTCCGACGAGCAGCGGGAGCACCGACGAGTCGTCTGCGGAGCCCGTGCCGGACTCCCGGTCGGGCAGCCCGACCGCGACGACGAGTCCCGGGCTCGACGACTGGCGGGCCACGCGCACGAGCTCGGCGCGGGCCGGGTCGTCCTCGGCCCCTACGACCGCCACCTCCAGGGGTCCGGCCACGGCCGCCTCCGCCGCGGCCAGCGACCAGCCGGCGAACCGCGGCGCGCGCTCGGCGAGGGTGCGGACGTGCCGCAACGCCTCCTCGGCCGCGTCGCGGTGCCGCCCCGAACCGGTCACCGCCGCATAGGTGAGCGCCGCGTGCACGAGCGCCGACTGGCCGGACGGGCTGGCGTTGTCGCTGGGGTCGCGGGGCCGGACCACCAGACGCTCCGAGGTCTCCCCGGTGTCGTAGTAGCCGCCGTCGTCGGCCCGCCAGGACAGCGCCTGGTCGAGCAGCACGCGCGCTCGCTCGGCCCAGTCCAGGTCACCGGTCGCCGAGAGCAGGGCGAGGAACCCCTGCGCCACGCAGGCGTAGTCCTCCAGCACCCCGGCGTGCGGGCCGGCGACCCCGTCCCGGGAGACCCGGAGGAGGCCATGGCCCCGGAGGTGCAGGTCGACCAGCAGGCGGGCCGCGTCGAGGGCGGCGTCGACGTACCGCTGCTCCCCCAGCAGGGTCCCGGCCTCGGCGAGCGACGCGATCGCCAGGCCGTTCCAGGCGGCCACCACCTTGTCGTCGCGGGCCGGCCGGGTCCGGGTGGCCCGGGCCTCCAGCAGCCGCACCCGCACCCGGGCCCAGCGCTCCGGGTCGTGCGGGTCGCTGAGCAGCTGCAGCGTCGACGCGCCGTGCTCGAACGTGCCGGCGGTCGTCACGGACAGCAGGTCCGCGGCCCAGGGACCGTCCTCCGGGCCGAGCACGGCGTCCAGCTCCGCGGGGGTCCACACGTAGAAGCGCCCCTCCACACCCTCGGTGTCGGCGTCGAGCGCGGAGGCGAAACCGCCCTGCTCGGTGCGCAGCTCCGCGATCAGGAAGTCGGCCGTCTCCCGGGCGATCCGCTCGCCGAGCGGGTCACCGGTCTGCCGCCACCAGCGCGCGTAGACGCCGAGCAGCTGCGCGTTGTCGTAGAGCATCTTCTCGAAGTGCGGCACCACCCAGCCGGCGTCGACGGAGTAGCGCGCGAAGCCGCCGGCGAGCTGGTCGTAGAGACCACCGCGGGCCATCGCCCGGCAGGTGTCGTCGACCATCTGCTGCGCCACGGCCGAGCCCGTCGGGACCCGGGCCGCGTGCCGGAGCAGGAACTCCAGCACCATCGACGGCGGGAACTTCGGGGCACCGCCGAAACCGCCGTTCCGCATGTCGAAGTCGCGGGTCAGCGTCGCCACGGCCTGGTCGAGGACGGCCTCGTCGATCGGCTCCTCGCCCGCCGGCATCGTCTGCGCACGCAGGTGCTCGGTGACCTCGGCCGCGACCTTGCCGACCTCGTCGCGACGGTCGGCCCACGCCGAGACGAGTGCCTCGAGCACCTGCCGGAAGGCGGGCTGGCCGTGCCGGGGCTGGTCGGGGTAGTACGTGCCCGCGAAGAAGGGCTCCCCGTCGGGGTTCAGCACCACCGTCATCGGCCAGCCGCCGTGGCCGGTCATCGCCGTCGTGGCCTGCATGTAGACGGCGTCGACGTCGGGCCGCTCCTCGCGGTCGACCTTGACGTTGACGAAGTGGTCGTTCATGTAGGCCGCGGTCGCCGCGTCCTCGAACGACTCGTGCGCCATCACGTGGCACCAGTGGCAGGCGGCGTACCCGACCGAGAGCAGCACCGGCCGGTCCAGCCGCCGCGCCTCCTCGAACGCCGCGGGCGACCACTCCCACCAGTCGACGGGATTGTCCTTGTGCTGCAGCAGGTAGGGCGACGTCGCCTCTGCAAGCCGGTTGGCCACCGAGGGCTCCTCTCCTTCTCGCCGCCGCGGGACCCGGGGGCGGTCGCGGCACACCACCACCTCAACACACCCGACCAACATCCCCCAGGCCGGCCCGACCGCGATCGCCCACGCCTACTGTGCGAGGTGAGCCTCGACGGCCCTGTGCACGTTCCCGTGCAGGTGGTCTGCGCCGAGGCGGTCGACAGTGCCGTCGCGCTCGAGCACAGCACGCACCCCGGGTTTCACCCGAGCCAGGCGCAGGTCCACGTCCGCCTGCTCGCACAGGACGCGCACGGCGTCGAAAGTGGCCGACCCCTGGGAGTCGAGGAAGTTGATGCCCTCGCAGTCCACCACGACGCCCAGGAGGCCGGGCGTCTGGACGAGACCGCGCACCCGGTCCTCGAAGGCATCTGCAGTCGCGAAGAACAGCCCACCGTCGAGGCGGATGACTCCCACCCCGGGGACCAGCTCGTCGGAGGGGTTGGCGACCAGGTCACGGAACACCTGTGTCCCCGGCTCACGACCGAGGGTCGGCATCTCCGGGCGGGTGGCGACACCGACCAGCCACAGCAACGACAGCCCGATCCCGATGACGACGCCTGCCAGGACTCCGAAGGCGAGGGTGCCGAGGATCGCCGCGATCGCCACGAAGAAGTCGAAGCGTTTGACCCGGTAGATCCGACGCATCTCGGGCAGGTCCATCATGCCCATCACGACGGCTTCGATGATCAGTGCGCCGAGCACCGGCTTGGGCAGCTGGGAGAACAACGGTGCAAGGACGAGCAGCGTCAGCAGCACGGTGATGCCGGACGTGATGGACGCCAGACCCGTGCGCGCGCCTGAGTGGTCGTTGAGGGAGCTGGCCGACAGGCTGGTCGAGACCGGCATGCCGTGAAGCACACCCGACCCGATGTTCGCGGCAGCCTGAGCGACAGACTCCTGGTCGACGTCGATCTGGTAGCGGTGCCTGGCCGCGAACGTACGCGCGTCCCCCGCGGTCTGGGAGAACCCGACGAGCATGAGGGCGACGGCGGCAACGGCGACTGTGCTGGCGTGCTCTCCCATCAGCGACGGGTCGGGGATGTCGAAGGACGGCAGGCCGCGTGGGATGTCGCCGACGAGGGAGACACCGCGGTCGCCCAGATCGAGCAGGTACGACGCGAGCAGCCCGCCCACCACCAGCACGAGCGCACCGGGCCATCGCGGCGCGACCACGCGGAGCCCGAACACGACCGCCAGCGAGGCCGCACCCACCAGCAGGGTCGGCCCGTGCGTGTCTGCCAGTGACCCGAACCAGGAGCGCAACTCCTGGAAGGAGTTCGAGCCGTCGACGCTGGTGCCCGTGAGCTTGGGCAGCTCGCCGATGACGACGTCGATCGCAGCCCCGAACAGGAATCCCGTGACGACAGCGCGGGACAGGAACTGCGCGATCCACCCCATCCGCAGCAACGCGAGAAGCAGGAACAGCAGACCGGACGCAAGCGCCAGTCCTGCGACGAACGTGGCGACCTCGGCCTGCTGGGTCAGGCCGACCGTGGCGACTGCACTGGCGGCGACCGCGGCGAGGCCCGAGCTCGGTCCCATCGAGATCTGCCGGCAGGTTCCGAACACGGCGTAGAGGATCGCGGCCGCCGCTGCAGCGTAGAGGCCGTTCTGCAAGGGGATGCCGGCGATGCCGGCGTACCCCAGGTTCTTCGGCACGATCAGGGCGGCCACGGTGACGCCCGCGATCAGGTCGCCGCGCAACCAGCCGCGGTCGTACGTCCTCAGCCATCCGACAATCGGCACCCGCTGGAGCCACCGCCGTCCGGGCGACTCCTCCGAGGCGACGGTGCTCGTCATCGCCCGTCAACCTGGTCCTGGCCCGGTTCCGTCCGCTCGGCCGCGCGGAAGCCCAGAGCCGCGTGCTGCTCGGCCATGTCCACCTCCTGCCCGGGAGCACCAGCGTCGATGCGGACCGTGACGCCTTGACGCCTTGACGCTGCCAGAGCGAGGAGTGTTGGGCATCACCCCTGCCGGGGTAGGTCCGCGGATTCGACGGGTGATCTTCTGGGCAAGGACGCGCTCGGGCGGCGCCTCAGACGCCGGCGGCCGTGACGATGGCGTCCGTGAGGAAACCGGCCACGAGTCCGACCAGGATGCCGTAGGCCAGCAGGTCGCTGCGCCGTGCCCGCGTCGCGACGCCGATCAGCTGGGTGATGACGTAGATCAGCGAACCGGCCGCCAGGGTGAGGAACGCGACGCTGAGTGGTTCGCTGGTGAACCCGTGCCCGATCAGGGTCCCGACGAAGGTCGGGCCTCCGCCGATCGCGCCCATCGCCAGGAGGAAGCCCCAGCTGGGTCGCTGCGGGTGGCCGTCCCCGTCCACGTCGGCGGCCAGTGGCGCGACGATGCCGAAGCCCTCGGTGGCGTTGTGCAGGCCGAAGCCGATGACGAGCATCAGCGCGAGGCCGATCTCACCGCTCGCGGCGGACTGCCCGATGGCGAGCCCCTCGGCGAAGTTGTGCAGCCCGATGCCGACCGCGATGAGCAGCGAGAGCCGGCGGGCTGCCGACCAGCTCGCGAGTCCGCGCGGCGGCTCCACCTCACCGAGCGTCATGGCGCCGGGGCCGTG
This sequence comes from uncultured Actinomycetota bacterium, assembly GCA_963721855.1. GTDB lineage: Bacteria > Actinomycetota > Actinomycetes > Propionibacteriales > Nocardioidaceae > Nocardioides_B. The sequence goes on from CAVRMN010000003.1 coordinate 23,401, forward strand.
GGGCCGGGTCGGGGCCCCGGCGGGCCGGGCCGGGATCTGCCGTCCCATCCACTGCTCGTAGAACACCAACGACACCAGCCCGACGCTCAGTCCGGCCACCGCGATCGCGCCGTAGCCGAGCGCGGTGCCCAGCCCGCCGTCACCGTCGTGCACGGAGCCGAGGGCGGCGTCGATGGGCTCCCAGGCCGCCGACAGCACGTCCCAGACCAGGAACAGCAGGACCCCCACGGCGGCGGCGTTGAGGAACAGGCGCAGCGAGGGCGCCGGCTTGCGCAGCCGTCCGACCGGCAGGCCCAGCAGGATGGTGCCGCCGGCGAGGCAGCCCAGCAGCAGGGTGGGCAGCAGACCCATGCGTTTCTCCGTCCGATGGAGCCGGGGAAGGGGTGCGCGACTCCGTTCCTCCGAGATTAGGCTCACCTAACTCTTTCGCCAAACCGTCCGGGGACGTAGTCAGGTGGCTGTCAGGAAACGGTGTCCAGGATGTCCGTCATGACCACGACTGCGAACATCACCGGCCGGCGCCGCCAGATGCTGAACAAGGTCCCCGAAGTCACGGTGTACTTCTGGATCATCAAGATCCTGTGCACCACGGTCGGCGAGAGCTTCGCCGACTACGTCAACGAGACCCTGGGGTTCGGCCTGGCCAGCACGACGGTGGTGTTCTCGGCCGCCCTCGTCCTCGTGCTGGTCGCCCAGCTCAGGCAGGACCGCTACGTCCCCGGCGTCTACTGGCTCGCCGTGGTGCTGATCAGCGTGGTCGGCACGCTGCTCACCGACAACCTCACCGACGGGCAGGGCGTGCCGCTGTGGCTCAGCTCCACGGTCTTCGCCGTGCTCCTCGCGGCCGTCTTCGGCCTCTGGTACTCCCGGGAGCGGACGCTGTCGATCCACACGATCGTCACCACCCCTCGCGAGGGGTGGTACTGGGGGACCGTCCTGGTCACCTTCGCCCTGGGCACCGCGGTCGGTGACTGGACCCTCGAGCTGACCGGCTGGTCGGCCGGTGTGTCGGTCCTGCTCCCGCTCGGCCTGATCCTTGCCGTGCTCGCGGCCTGGAGGCTGGGCGCCGGCGCCGTGCTGTCCTTCTGGCTGGCGTACATCCTGACCCGGCCGCTGGGTGCGAACATCGGCGACTACCTCGCGTCGTCGCGGGCCGACGGTGGTCTCGGACTGGGCACCTTCGGGACCAGCCTGGTCTTCCTCAGCACGATCCTCGCGGTGGTCGTCTACCTCACGGTGACGGACCGGGACCGCACCGATACCGGCCTGGTGGTGCGGGACTGACCCCGCACGCTGTGCTCAGCCGCGCCCGGACCGACCGCGGGGCGGGTGGTGGACGAGGGAAATTGCTCAAGCCGGGCGCCGGGTCTGCCGATGTTCACCCGTGTCCTCCTCGCCCGCGCCCCGTCAGCGTTCCGCCCGCACCCGGAGGCTGACCGCCGCGCTCTCGCTGCTGCTGGCCGCCTGCCTGCCGGTGGCCCTGCTGTCGGCGGCACCGTCGGCGCAGGCGAGCCTCGGCGGGGACCGGTTCTGGGCAGGACTGGAGTACCACGGCGAGTTCGGGGCGCCCTCGGTGCTGCGGGTCGGCACGACCTACTACGCCTACGCCACCAACACCGACGGCAACAACCTGCCCGTGATGACCTCCCCGGACCTCGACACCTGGACCGCCCGCGCGGCCTGGCCGGTCGAGCTCGGCTTCAGCAGCTGGCGCGGCTACAACGACGCCATGCCGTTCCCGGCGACCTGGGCCGCGAAGCTCCCGCCGAACGGCAAGCCGGGCGTGTGGTCGCCCGCGGTCATCAAGCTGGCCGGGCAGTACGTCGACGCCTACGCGGTCCAGATGACGGCGAAGAGCGACCGGCACTGCCTGACCCTGGCCACCTCCCCCGCGCCGGACGGTCCCTTCGAGGACACGTCGCGCAAGCCGCTCTACTGCTCCAGCGACCCCATGGGCAGCATCGACCCCGCCTGGCTCAAGGTCGGCGGCAAGGTCTTCCTGATCTGGAAGAACGCGGGCGTGCCGGGCAGCAAGCCCACCGAGGTGCTGGCGCAGCGGATGACCGACGACGGCCTGCGGTTCGCCTCCGGCAGCCGGGCACACGTGCTGCTGAAGACCGCCCAGAAGTGGGAGGGCAACGTCATCGAGGCACCGAGCATGGTGAAGTACGACGGCCGCCTCTACCTGTTCTACTCCGGCAACCGCTACACGACGGCCGACTACGCCATCGGGTACGCCGTGTGCCGCGGCCCGCTCGGGCCCTGCAGCCGCCCGGGGTCGCGGCCGCTGCTGGCCAGCGGGGGCAAGATCGCCGGGCCGGGCGCCCAGTCTCCCGTCATCGACGCCGCCGGCCGGCTCCGGCTGGCCTACTCCGCCTGGACGACCGGGCATGTCGGCTACCCGAAGACCTCGGGCTGCCGGGACACCACCGAGGGCTGCAACCAGCGCCGGCTCTACGTCGCCACGTTGAGCACCGCCGGCGGCACCCTGGTCGTCGACGAGCGGCGCTGACACCCACTCGGCAGGCTCGCCCACGGACCAAGCCGGCGACCCGGCGACCCGGCGACCCGGAGAGGCCTTCGGCCTACGGCGTAGGACGAATGACCCTGCCCGTCCGTGCCGTCCGGGTTTGACGATGAAGGTCAGGAGACCAGCCGCCGGGAGGACCGATGGCTCGTGAGCACAGCCGCCCCGGGAACGTCGAGCTCGACGGCCACCCGGCTCTGGTCGCGCGCCGGCACCCGCTCACGATGGTCTACGGGGGCGGTGGGGTCTTCGGGATCGCCTACACCTCCGGGGTCGCGGCCGGTCTCGAGGAGGCCGGCGTCGCGGTGGCCACGGCCCCGTCCCTGGGAACCTCCGCGGGGGCCTGGACCGCCTCCGCGATCGCGCTCGGCCTCAGCTATGACGACTTCGGCGAGGTCGAGTCGCCCGCCGTACCCAACCGGCACCCCGGCGTCCTCGCCGACATCGCGCGGCAGCTGTTCGGCGAGGCCACCCACCCGCTCGTCTCCGTCTCGGCGGTCTGCCTGTCCAGCGGACGGCGGCACATCCTCGACGGCGGCACCTACCCCCTCGCGGACCTGTGCGCGGCCTCGTCGGCCGTGCCGGGGCTGTTCCCCCCGCACCGCGTCGACGGCCGGCTCTACATCGACGGCGGGATGTGGTCGGCCACCTCCATCGACGCGGCGGCCGACGCCGACCAGGTCATCGTCGTGGCGCCCCTCGCCGGTGCGGTGATGGGTCCGCTGGGGCGGACGGCGGGCTTCCTGCTCGACCGCGAGCTGCGCCGCTGGAAGGCCCGGCACCCGGAGAGCTCGATCATGCTGGTCCGGCCGAACCGGGTGATGGCCCGCGTCGCCGGGATCCGGCCGCTCGCCCTGTTCGACGACGCCCGCGCCCGCGAGGTCTACCCGATGGCGTTCGAGCAGGGACTGCGCTACGGGGAGCGGCTGTCCCGGCCGGCCGCGGAGCCCGGGCCGGCTGCCTGAGGGACCTTGGGCCCACCGGCATAGCCCCCGGGACGAGCCGTTCTGCCCCCTAATCGTGCTATTGCCCCGACCCACCTCCGCGGGGTGGGGTGAGGACACGCATGCCACGACGGAGGGAAACACATGAGGCTTCGCACGCGCTCGCTGGCCGGGAGGGCCATCGCAGCAGCCGCCACACTGACGGTGCTGGTCGCGCCCCTGGCGGTCACCGCCACGGGGGCCCAGGCCGCCGACACCCAGGTCGCGGCCGCCAGGCCCGCGCTGAAGGTGATGACCCGCAACCTGTACCTCGGGACCGACATCATGCGTCCCCTCGACGCGATCGTCGGGGTCCCGCCGGCCGGCCTGTTCACGGCGCTGGCCAACGCGACCGACGAGGCGCGCGACATCGTCGACCAGACGAACTTCGGCGTGCGCAGCAAGCTGCTCGCGGCCGAGATCGCCTCCAAGAAGCCGGACCTCATCGGGCTCCAGGAGGTCTCGCTGTGGCGGCACGGTCCGCTCGACACCGATTTCGCCAACGTCGCGGTGCCGAACTCGACCGTGGTGGACCTCGACTTCCTGAAGATGCTGCGCACGGAGCTCACCGCCGCCGGTGTCCCCTACCGTCCGGTCAGCGTCAACTGGCTCTCGGACGTGGAGGCCCCGGCGTTCAGCGGCCCCGACCCGACCGCCCCGGGCGCGGACCCGCGCGACGTGCGGCTGACCATGCGCGACGTGATCCTGAAGCGGGTCGGCAGCGACGTGAAGGTGCTCAACCACCACGAGGCGACGTACGACGCCAAGATCCCGATCACCATCGCGGGCAAGGCGCTGGACTTCACCCGGGGCTACCAGTGGATCAACGCCGAGCGCTTCGGCAAGAAGTTCCGCTTCATCAACACGCACCTCGAGGCGTTCAGCACGGACATCGCCTACGCCGAGGCCGAGCAGATGCTGGCCGGACCGGGCGACTACAAGGGCACCACGATCCTGGTGTGCGACTGCAACTCGGACCCGCTGAACCAGAAGGTGAAGACGTCCATCGGCGACACGCTGCCGCACTCGGCGCCCTACTGGCTGATCACCGGGAAGAACGACTTCAACGACACCTGGCTCCAGTGGAAGCCGGCGGCCGAGGGCTGGACCTCCGGCCTCAGCGAGACGGTCGACGACCCGGACGCCAGCGGCTTCGACCACCGGATCGACATGGTCTTCGGCCGCACCGGTGACGGACGCCGCCTCCGCGTCGTCGGGGGCACGGTGACCGGCAACACGGTCGCCAGCAAGGACCCGGCCACCGGCCTGTGGCCCTCGGACCACGCCGGTGTCGTGATGAGGCTCCGCGGCCTCTGACCAGCACGCCGACGGGCGTCGACCGGCCTCTGGGCACGGTCGGCGCCCGTCGTCGCGTTCAGGTTGTCGCCAGGAAGCCGTTGCGAGACTTCCCCTGCAGAGGCCCCGCACCGGGCCTCCCGAGGAAGGGTGACCCATGTTCGACCTGATCAACGGACTGCCGTTGCACCCGCTCGTCGTGCACGCTGTCGTCGTCCTGCTTCCGCTGGCGGCGCTCGGCACGATCGCGGTGGCGATCCGACCGAGCTGGCGACGCGCCTACGGCTGGCTGGTGGTCGCCGCCGCTGCGGCTGCCGCCGTCCTGCTCCCCATCGCCACCAGCAGCGGCGAGGCGCTCGAAGAACGGGTCGGCAGCCCGGGCGAGCACGCCGAGATGGGCGACGCGCTGATCTGGTTCGCGCTGCCCATGCTGCTGCTGGTCGCCGCGCTCGTCTGGTTCGACCGGCGCCCCAGCGCGAAGGTCGACGGGCGCCTGCTGAAGGCGCTCCCGGTGCTGGCTGTCGTGGCGGCGCTGGCGTGCAGCGTGCAGGTCTACCGAGTCGGCGACTCCGGGGCCCGGGCTGCCTGGGCCGAGCGGGTCGGCTCCTCGTCGACCGCACCCGCCGACGCGGATGACCGATGAGCTGACCGCCCCCGGCCCGCCCGGCCGACGGGACGGCCCCCTCTACGCTGGGCCCGTGGCCCGCGTCGGAGTCTGCGAGGACGACCCCGCGATCCGCCGCGTCCTCGTCGAGGGGCTCCGCCTGGCCGACCACGAGGTGGTCGCTGCGCACGACGGCGCGGAGGCCATGCGGCTGCTCGGTGGCGAGAACGCCCTCGACGTCATCCTCATGGACATCGGCCTGCCGGACGCCGACGGCCGGGACGTGTGCCAGGCGCTCCGGGCCGGCGGCCAGCAGGCGCCGGTGCTGTTCCTCACCGCCTACGACGCGGTCCACGACCGGATCTCCGGGTTCAACGCGGGCGGCGACGACTACGTCACCAAGCCGTTCGACCTCACGGAGGTCCTGGTCCGGGTCGCCGCGCTGGTACGCCGGGCCGGGGCCGCCGAGCCGACCGCCGAGGGGCTGACCCTCGACCCGCAGCGGCACGCGCTCGTCACCGCGACGTCGACCGTGCCGCTCACCCCCACGGAGTACCGCATCCTCGCCGCCATCGCCGGGCGGCCGGGCGAGGTCGTGCGCCGCCGGGCCGTCGTCGCCGCGGCCTGGCCGGACGGGGCGATCGTCAGCGAGAACACGCTCGACACCTACATCCGCCGGGTGCGCCGCAAGCTCGAGCAGGGCGGGTCGCCGGCGAGCCTGGAGACGGTGCGCGGCGTCGGGTTCGTGCTGCGATGACGCAGCCCCGCCGGGCCAACGCCTTGCGTCGCCAGGTCGTCCTCGTCACCAGCGCGCTCACCACGGCCGCGATGCTGCTCCTCGTCGTGCTCGTCCAGCTGGTGCTGCACCGCGTGGTCAGCGACAACATCGACACCGTCCTGCACGACCGGGCCAGGTCCGCCCTCGCGGCGGTCGGCGACGCCGGACCCGGTGGTGTCGCGACCGACCACGACGACCTCGGCGACGGTGTCGCCGTGTTCGACCGACGGGGCACGCGCGTCTCGGGCACGGTGCCACCGGAGGTGGCCGGGGCGGTCGCGGAGCTCGCCACGACCCGCACCCAGCGCACCGTCGAGGTCGACGAGAGGACCCGGATCCTCGCGGTGCCGGTCGTGAAGCCGCCAGGCGGCGTGGTCGTCGCGACGGAGTCCGTCGCCCCCTACGAGCGCGCCGAGCTCTACGCGCTCGTCGTCAGCGTCGCCCTCGGCCTGGTGACCGTGGCCGGCGTGGCGGTGCTGACCGCCTGGACGGTACGCCGGTCGCTGTCCCCCGTCGCCACGATGGCCGCCACCGCCGACGACTGGAGCGCCCACGACCTGGGCAGCCGCTTCGAGCTCGGGCCTCCGACCAACGAGATCACCGCCCTCGGCGCCACCCTGGACCGCCTCCTCGACCGGGTCGCGCGGGCGCTGCACGCCGAGCAGCGGCTGACCGCCGAGGTCGCGCACGAGCTGCGGACCCCGCTGACGGCCCTGATCGGCTCGGTCGACGTCGCGCTGCTGCGCACCGACCTCGACCCGCGCACCCGCGGGTCCTTCGAGGAGATCGGTGCGGCCGCCCGACGGATGGCGACCACGGTCACCACGCTCGTGGACCTGGCGCGCGCCGGCGACACCGCCTTCGTGGAGAGCGGCACGGTCGGCGAGGTGCTGGACGGGCTCGACCTCGCCGGCGTCGACGTGGTCACCGGCCCCGCGGACCGTGCCGTCGAGGTCGGCCTCCCGGCGGCGCTCGCCGTACGCGCGGTGGCGCCCGTGCTCGACAACGCCCGGCGGCACAGCCGCAGCAGCGTGCGGGTGACCCCTCGGGCGGCCGCGCGCCATGTCGACCTCGTGGTCGACGACGACGGCGCCGGCGTCGCGGCCGAGGAGAGCGCGGGGATCTTCGACCCCGGCGCCCGCGGGCCGGCCAGCACGGGAGCCGGCCTCGGCCTCCCCCTGGCCCGGCGGATCGCCCGGTCGGCCGGCGGTGACGTGTTCTGGGAGACCGCGGAGAGCGGCGCCCGGTTCGTGGTGCGGCTGCCCCGCCGCTGACGAGGGGCCGCTCAGCCCATCAGGGCGGGCAGGCTCTGTGACGCCGTGTAGCCGGCGACGCCGAGCAGCAGCGCCGCGAAACCCACTGTGAGCGTGCGGGCGGGCAGCCGGGCGGCGACCCGCGCCCCGAGGAGGCTGCCCGCGACGGCCATCACGGTGAGCACCGCGACCGGCAGCCAGTCCACGTGGACGCCGTGCCCCAGACGGACGACGAACGCGGCGGCGCTGTTGACGGCGATCACCAGCAGCGACGTCCCGACGGCCTGGGGCAGGCCGAGCGAGAGCGCCAGCACCAGCGCCGGCACCACGACGAACCCGCCGCCAACCCCGAGGAAGCCGGTGAGCAGCCCGACCCCCAGGCCGGTCACCAGGACCTTGAGTGCGCGCGGGCAGTCGCAGACGAAGTGCGGGCTGACCGCGATGATCGGCTCGTGCACCTGGCGGTCGCCCGGCGACCGGCCCCGGCGCACCAGCATCAGGACGGCGACCACGAGCATCAGGACGGCGAACGCCACCAGCAGCACGTCCGGGTCGACGAAGACCGACAGGCTGGCGCCGACGGCCGCGCCGACCGTGCCGACGAGAGCGAAGGCGAACCCCCGGCCGACGTAGACGTTGCCGCGCCGGTGCGCGGCGAGCGCTCCGGCCGCCGACGAGATGCCGACGATCAGCAGCGACGCGGTCGTCGCCGCCACCGGTGACTGGCCCAGCAGGTAGACCAGCACCGGGACGGCGAGGATCGAGCCGCCGCCGCCGAGTGCGCCCAGGCTGAGCCCGATGAGCAGCCCGGCGAGGACTGCGATCACCAGCGGCATCAGGCGGTCACGCCTCCGGCCCGACGAGGTGCAGACCGGCTGCCTTGGCGTTGTCGAACGAGTCGTCGATCGCGACCAGCCGGCGACCGGCCGCGGCGACGAACGACGCGGCGACCGAGGCGCGGTAGCCCCCGGCGCAGTGCACCCACACCTCGCCCTCGGGCACGTCCGCGAGACGTCGCGGCAGGTCGTGGATGGGGATGTTCACCGCGCCCTCGATGCGCGCGTCGCGGAACTCCTGCTCGCGCCGGACGTCGAGCACGACGACGGGCCGGTGGTGCCGGACGTCCGCGAGCTCGGCGAACGTCGCGGTGGGGAAGGACCCCAGCTCGCCGGTCGCCCAGTCCTCGGGCTTGCCGGTGGCAGCGGCCTCCAGGCGGTCGATGCCGATGCGGACGAGCTCGCGCTGCGCCTCGGCGACGTCCTTCTCGGTCTCGCCGAGCAGGGTGAGCGGGGTGCCCCACTCGATCAGCCAGCCCAGGTAGGTCGCGAAGGAGCCGTCGAGGCCGAAGTTCACGGTGCCCGGCACGTGGCCGGCGGCGAACGCGGTGCGGGTGCGTAGGTCCACCACCCACTCGCCGGCCTCGATCCGCCGCCGGAGCTCCTCGGCGTCCGCCCGCTCGGGCAGCGTGAGGTCGGGCGCTCCGGGGCCGGCGGCGTTGCCGGGGCCCATGTGGGCGTAGTAGGCCGGGAAGGCGTCGAGGCCAGCCAGCAGCTCGTCGACGTACTCCTGCTCGCTGTGCGTGAGCGCCGGGTTGTTCCTGCGCTCGGCGCCGATCGTGGACGAGGTGGCCTCGGACTGGTTGGCCGAGCAGAAGCTGCCGAAGCCGTGCGTGGGGAAGACCTCGGCCTCGTCGGGCAGCGCGTCGGCGAGCCGGTGGGCGGAGTGGTACTGCAGCCGGACCAGCTCGTCGGTGTGCTCGGGGCCCAGCAGGTCGGGTCGGCCGGTGGCGCCGTACAGCAGCGACCCCCCGGTGAAGACGCCGACCGGCTCGCCGTCCGCCTCGAGGGCGTAGGACAGGTGGGTGAAGGTGTGGCCCGGCGTGGCGATCGCGCGGACGGTGATGTGCTCGCCGACGGCGACGACGTCGCCGGCGTGGATCGGGTCGCGCTCGTAGGCGACCTGGTCCTCGGCGTTGACGTGGTACGCCGCGCCGGTGCGCTGGGCGAGGGCGAGGCCGCCGGTCAGGTAGTCGTTGTGGATGTGGGTCTCGAAGACGTCGGTGAGCCGGGCGCCCGCGGCGTCGAGCAGGGCGAGCACGCGGTCGATGTCACGCTGCGGGTCGACCACCAGGGCCACCTCGCCGTCGTGCACCAGGTAGCTGCGGTCGCCCAGGGTGGGCGTCTCGATCGGGACGATCGTCACGTTGTTCGTCTGGGGCGAGCTCATGCGTGCGCTCCCGTCGTCACCGGGCGGCCGGACTGGATCCAGGCACTGGTCCCACCCGCCACGTTAACCGTGTCGAAGCCCTGCTGGGCAAGCAACGAGGCCATCGACTTGCTGCGGTTGCCCGAGGCGCAGACCACGTAGACGGTCTGCTCCCTGTCGAGCTCCGAGAGCCGGCTGGCCAGCTGCCCCATCGGCAGCAGGCGGGCGCCGGGCACGTGGCCGGAGAGGTACTCCCCCGGCTCCCGGACGTCGATGACCTCGGCGCCGTCCGCGTGGGCGGCGGCGAACTCGTGGATGTCGATCTCGCGCATGCGGGTCCTTCCTCGTTGGTTCGAATATACCCTAGGGGGTATGACCGGGTGCAACGGCTGGAGTGGGATGTTCATTCCCGGCACACTCGGGAATGTCGCAACCACCGGTCCCGTTATACCCCCGCAGGTATAGAATCGACACGTCGGAGGGAACACCACATGACCACCATCGCGCTCACCGCGTCGGACTTCGAGAAGACCGTCGCCGACAACGACATCGTGCTGGTCGACTTCTGGGCGTCCTGGTGCGGCCCGTGCCGTCAGTTCGCCCCCACCTACGAGAAGGCCGCCGAGGCCAACCCGGACGTCGTGTTCGGCAAGGTCGACACCGAGGCCGAGCAGGCCCTGGCCCGCGCCGCCAACATCACCTCGATCCCGACGCTGATGGCGTTCCGCGAGGGCGTGCTCGTCTTCGCCCAGCCCGGCGCGCTGCCCCCGCAGGCGCTCGACCAGGTCATCGGCGCCGTCCGCGAGCTCGACATGGAAGACGTGCACAAGCAGGTCGCCGCCCAACAGAACAGCGAAGGATGAACGATGCAGCTACCCCCTGAGCAGATGGGCTCCGCGACCAACCGTCTGAAGCGGGCCCGCGGCCAGCTCGACGGCGTGATCCGGATGCTCGAGGAGGGCCGTGAGTGCGAGGACGTCGTCATGCAGCTCGCCGCGGTCAGCCGGGCCCTGGACCGGGCCGGCTTCTCGATCGTCGCGACCGGCCTCAAGCAGTGCCTGGTGGCCGGCGACGACGAGGGCATCGACACCGCCAAGATGGAGAAGCTCTTCCTCTCGCTGGCCTGACCGGCGTCGGCCTAGGCTGACGCGCATGGACTCACGCGCATGGGACGAGCGGTACGCCGCGGCCGAGCTGGTGTGGTCGAGCACGCCCAACCAGTTCGTCGCCGCCGAGGTCGAGGGCCTGCCCCCGGGCCGCGCTCTCGACCTGGCCGCCGGTGAGGGGCGCAACGCGCTCTGGCTCGCCGAGCGCGGCTGGGAGGTCACCGCCGTCGACTTCTCGCTGGTCGGGCTCGACAAGGGCCGCCGCATCGAGGCCGCCCTGCCGCACGGCCGCGACCTGCACGTCGACTGGGTGCACGCCGACGTGCTCACCTACGAACCCGGGCCGGTCGGCTACGACCTGGCCCTCCTCGCCTACCTGCAGCTCCCGGCCGCCGAGCGGCGCACCGCGGTGCGGGTCGCGTTCGGTGCCCTGGCGGTCGGCGGCACGCTGCTCGTCGTCGCCCACGACTCCACCAACCTCGCCGAGGGCACGGGCGGTCCGCAGGACCCGGTGGTGCTCTACACGGCGGAGGAGGTCCTCGGCGACCTCGACGGCGAGCGCTTCGACGTGGTCCGCGCCGAGCGCGTGGCCAGGCTCGTGCCGTCGGGCGACGAGCACGGCGGCGAGCCGGACCGGACGGCGTACGACGCCCTGGTCCGCCTGGTCAGGACCGCCTGACGCTCAGACCGAGGTCGGGTGGTCGCCGTTCGTCGCGCCGGCGTCCTTCGGCTGCTCCCCGTCCTGCTCCTCGAAGTCGACCTTGCGCAGGTGCTTGCGGAGGCTGAAGCCGAGGAAGGCCACCGCCGCGGCAAGGAGCAGGAACACGGTGAAGCCCAGCCAGCCGGCCTTCACGTCCTCGGGCTCGGGCCCGTCCTCAGCGATCCGGGCGAGCAGGGGCACGAGCACGGTCCACACAGCGGTCATGAGGACATCCTCTCAAGAGCCTCGCGGACGCCGGTGAAGAGATCGTCCTCAGGCGTCCGCACGTCGATCAGCGAGCGGGCCAGCTCGTAGTCCTCGGTCGGCCACGCCTCCTGGTGCACGTCGAGCGGGCAGGCGAACCAGGCCCCGTCCGGGTCGATCTGGGTGGCGTGCGCGAGCAGCGCCCGGTCACGCACCGGGAAGTACTCCGCGCACGGCACCCGCGTGGTGATCCGGGCGTCGTGCTCGGGGTCGGGCTTCCACTCCTCGAGCCGCTCGGCGTAGGGCGACTCCAGGCCACGGGCGACCATCGCGTCGTGCAGCGCCTGGGTGCGCTCGCGGTGGAACGAGTGGTGGTAGTAGAGCTTCAGCGGCTGCCACGGCTCCCCCGCGTCGGGGTAGCGCTCCGGGTCGCCGGCCGCCTCGAACGCGGCGACGCTCACCTGGTGGCACATGATGTGGTCCGGGTGCGGGTAGCCGCCGTTCTCGTCGTACGTCGTCATCACGTGCGGCTTGAAGTCGCGGATCAGCCGCACCAGCGGCTCGGCGGCCTCCTCGACCGGCACCAGCGCGAAGCAGCCCTCGGGAAGCGGGGGCGGCGGGTCACCCTCCGGCCAGCCCGAGTCGACGAAGCCGAGCCAGTCCTGGCGCACGCCGAGGATCTCGCGCGCCCGCTCCATCTCCTCGCGGCGGATCGCGCTGATGTTCTCCAGCACGTCGGGGCGGTCCATCTTGGGGTTCAGGATCGAGCCGCGCTCGCCACCGGTGCAGGTGACGACGTGCACGTCGACCCCGTCGGCGACGTACTTCGCGGTGCTGGCCGCGCCCTTGCTCGACTCGTCGTCGGGGTGGGCGTGGACGTGCATCAACCGGAGCATGAGGGCAATCCTAGGAGGCAGGCGGCGCCCTCCTAGGATTGCCTGCGTGACGGACCTGAGCCAGCGCTACGGCAGCCCGAGCGCGACCCGCACCAAGGCCGTCGTGGCGCTGGTCGTGGTGGTCGCCGCCGCGAGCCTCTCCTGGCTCGTCTGGGTGATGCTGGAGCACGGCCGGCCCGAGGTGCAGTCGTCGATGGTCTCGTTCCGGGCCGAGGGCCAGCACGCGGCGGTGGCGCGGTTCGACGTCGTACGGCGCTCCGCGGACATCGAGGCGAGCTGCCTGCTGCGCGCCCTGGCCGCCGACCACACCATCGTCGGCGAGCTCGACGTCACCGTGGGTCCCGGCGACCCCACCACGCAGACCCTCGAGAAGACGATCCGCACCGAGCGCGCGGCCACCTCCGTCGACCTGGTCGGCTGCAGCACCGACGAACAGCAGCAGCGCCGCTGACCCGCTCCGGCACCGCCGCGGACGGGATTGGGTAGCGCTCGTCGCGGTGGTTAGACTGGGTCACTTGCCCTGGAGCCTTCCGGCGGCATCGCCTGCGCCCACAGCGCGGCAGCGGCGGGGACCCACGACAAGCACGAACGACGAGCACAGGAGCGCTACTACCGTGACGCAGTCCAGCGACCAGCACGTGATCTGGCTGACCCAGGACGCCTTCGACAAGCTGCAGCACGAGCTCGAGGAGCTCCGCGGACCCGTCCGTCAGGAGATCATCGAGAAGATCAGCGCTGCGCGTGACGAGGGTGACCTCAAGGAGAACGGCGGCTACCACGCCGCCCGCGAGGAGCAGGGCAAGACCGAGGCCCGCATCCGGCAGCTGGAGGACATGCTCCGGCGCGCCGAGGTCGGCGAGACCCCGGCCGACGACGGCGTCGTCGAGCCCGGCATGAAGGTGACCACCCGCTTCGTCGGCGACGACCAGGAGGAGGTCTTCCTCCTCGGCGCCCGCGAGATGGCCGACACCACGGAGAACATCGAGGTGTTCTCGCCGCAGTCGCCGCTCGGCGCCGCGATCATCGGCTCGAAGGTCGGCGAGACCGTCGAGTTCGACGCGCCGAACGGCAAGAAGCTCAAGGTCGAGATCGTCGACGCCGTGCCCTACGTCGGCTGAGACCTGCTCGACCACCCGCCGAGGGGTCAGAACCTCACGCGCCTTCACGGCGCGTCGACGAGGTTCTGGCCCCTCGGCGTTTCTCGTTTCGGGACCTAGGTCCCCGGCCGTCGGGCTTTCGTCCTCTGCAACCGGGTCTCCGTCTCCCACGACGCTGAGGGTGAGGAACCACCAGCGTCCAGGAGGAAGCGATGAAGAGGCTGCAGGGCAGGGTTGCCGTCGTCACCGGCGGAGCGAGCGGGATCGGCAAGGCCACGGCGTACCGGCTGGCCGACGAGGGCGCGAAGGTCCTCGTCACCGACATCCAGGACGAAGAGGGCGCGCTGGTCGTCAAGCACCTGACCGAGCTCGGCCACGACGCGGTCTACGTGCACCACGACGTGAGCTCCGAGCCCGACTGGGTGAACGTGGTCGACGCGGCGATGGAGACGTACGGCGCCCTCGACATCCTGTTCAACAACGCCGGCATCGGCGACCTGGGCAACATCGAGGAGACCTCGCTCGAGGCCTACGAGCACACGATCGCGGTCACCCAGACCAGCGTGTTCCTCGGCATGAAGGTCGCCGCCGAGGCGCTGCGGGCGTCCGAGCACGCGTCGATCATCAACAACAGCTCGATCTTCGGGGCCAGTGGCGGCTTCGGGTCGTCGCCGGCGTACCACGCCGCGAAGGGCGCCGTGCGGCTGATGACCAAGAGCGCGGCCCTGCACTGGGCGACCGCCGGCATCCGGGTCAACTCGGTGCACCCGGGGTTCATCGACACCCCGATCCTGGCGCAGGCCAAGGGCACGGAGTTCGAGGACGCGATGGTCGCGGTCACCCCGATGGCACGTCTCGGCCGGCCCGAGGAGGTCGCCGCCGTGGTCGCGTTCCTGGCCAGCGACGACGCGTCGTTCATGACCGGGTCCGAGGTCTACGTGGACGGCGGCTACATGGCCCGCTGACCCGAGTGTGCGTGCTGCCCGGTGCCCGTCGACCCGACTCCAGGCGCCGGGTGGCTCATGTCGAGGGGTCTCATCCTCATCGACACGCCGTGAAAAGGGCTGAGGTTCTGACCCCTCGGCCACTTGTCACACTTCTGGCACGGGCGGACATCTGTGGGTGAACGCACCCACGAACGAGAGGTCCGCTCCATGACCGAGACACCCGACGACCCGCTGGCGGCCGTCCTCACCGCAGGCCGCCGCGAGGTCGACTCCGCCGTGCTGTCCCGAGCTTCCGTCGACCTGGCCCGCGATATCGCCTCCGCGACGCCCCGCGGGAGGAGGCGCCGGGTCGTGACCCTGGCTCTCGCGACCGCCGTCGTCGTGACTCCGACCGCCGCGGCGGCGTACGCGTGGTCCACCCACACGGGGGTGTTCGGACGGCCGGACCTGTACACCGAGGAGGTCGACGGGTCCGAGTGGCTGGATCTGTGCGCCCCGGACTTCCGCGCGACGGCCGAGCGGCTGGCCCCAGCCGACCTTCCACTCCCGGCCGGACTCACGCTGAGGACGGTGCGGGCGGACCTGTTCGGCACGCCTTCGCCGGACTGTTCCGGCGCCGGCGCCCGTCAGCAGGCCACCGGCGTCGCCCGGAGCTACGAGAACTACGCCTGGTGCTCATGGGTCCACGTGTACGTCGACGGGCCGAGACGTCACGACGCGGCTGCGAGCGCGATGAGGGCGCTTGCCAACTCTGACCTTGCGCTGGCCGTCGACCCCGAGCGCGATGTCGTGGCCTTCGACAACGAGATCGTCGACGCAGCGGAGGCCGGGGACGTGGCGCGCGTCCGCCACGAGGCGCGGGTCAACTGCCACGACTTCGGGTGGAAGCCATGACCGGCTCCGAGCGGCTCGAGCACCTCGCCCGGACGGTCGGCCCCGACGTGCTGGCGTACCTCGTCCGGCGCACCAGCCCGGTCGAGGATGCCGCGGACGTCTACGCCGAGGTGCTCACCGTCACCTGGCGCAAGCTGCCGGCCGTGCCGCGCGACGACCGTGAGGCGTTCGCCTGGATGTTGGGGGTCGCCCGCCGGTGCCTGAGCAACCAGCGACGCTCCTCGTCACGCCGCGCCGCGTTGGGGCAGCGGCTCCGCGCTGAGCTGGTCACCGCGACGACCCGGCCGGACCGGGCAGCTGCCCTCGACGCCGACCGTGCCCTGCTGCTGCTCTCCACCGAGGACCGGGAGCTCGTCACGCTCGTCTACTGGGAGCAGCTGACCACGGTCGAGGCCGCGGGCGTGATCGGGATCTCTCACGCGGCCGCGCGCAAGCGGCTCGAGCGGGCGAGGGCCACCCTGCGGGAGGCGCTGGTGGTCTGCGACCGGTAGCACGCCCGGCCGCGCCTACTCCGAGACGTGGTAGCCGCACTCCCGCAGCCGGGCGAGCACCCGGTCGGCGTGCTCGGTGCCGCGCGTCTCCACCTGGAGCGCGACCTCCACCTCGTCGAGGTGCAGGTGCGTGGAGGTGCGTTCGTGCACGACGTCGAGCACGTTGGCCTCGACCTCGGCGAGCTCGCCGAGCAGCCGGGCCAGGCCGCCGGGCAGGTCGGGGATGCGCACCTTGAAGGAGAGGTAGCGCCCGGCGGCCGCCATGCCGTGGCGCAGCACGCGCATCAGCAGCAGCGGGTCGACGTTGCCGCCGGAGAGGACCGCCACGGCGGGGGTCTCGAAGCCGGTCGGGTCGTCGAGCAGGGCCGCGACCGCGGCCGCACCGGCCGGCTCGACGAGCAGCTTCGCCCGCTCGAGGGTCATCAGCAGCGCCCGCGACAGCGACTCCTCGCTGACCGTGACGATGTCGTCGACGTACTTCTCGATCGCGTGGAACGGCACCTCGCCGGGGCAGCCGACCGCGATGCCGTCGGCCATCGTCGACATCGTCTCGAGAGCCACCGGGTGGCCCTGACGCAGCGACTCGGGGTACGCCGCCGCGCCGGCCGCCTGCACCCCCACCACCCGCACGTCCGGGTGCCGCTCCTTGATCGCGGTGGCGATGCCCGCGATGAAGCCACCGCCCCCGGTGGACACGATCACGGTCTTGACCCCGGGGCACTGGTCGAGGATCTCGAGCCCGCAGGTGCCCTGCCCGGTGACGATGTCCACGTGGTCGAACGGGTGGATCAGCACGGCCCCCGTCTCGGCGGCGAACGCCTTCGCCGCGACCAGCGCGTCGTCGACCGAGTGCCCCACGAAGCGCACGTCGGCGCCGTAGCCGCGGGTGGCCTTCTCCTTGGGGATCGGGGCGCCCTCCGGCATGAACACGGTGGACTTGATGCCGAGCAGCTGCGCCGCGAGGGCGACACCCTGCGCGTGGTTGCCGGCGCTGGCTGCGACCACCCCGTGGGCGCGCTCGTCCTCGGAGAGCCGGGACATCCGCAGGTAGGCGCCGCGGATCTTGAACGAACCCGTGCGCTGCAGGTTCTCGGCCTTGAGCAGCACGGGCCCGCCGACGATCCCGGAGAGCCAGCGCGACTCCTCCATCGGGGTCAGGATCGAGACGCCCTCGAGCGCCTTCCGGGCCTCCTCGATGTCGGCCAGGGTGGGGATCCGGACGGCCGGCGGCTCGGCCTGCGCGTCCGTCTGCGGCGTCGACGTCGTTGTCGACCGGAGGTCACTCATGCCGCACACCTTAGTGCCGCGCCGCGTGGGTCAGGTCACAGGTAATTAATTTGCATGGGCCATGCATGTTCCCGCATGCTTGGCGGATGCAACCGTCTCCCGCCCTCGGCGCGCCGCCCGAGCCCGCCACCCTCGAGGAGGCCGTGCTGATGGCCACCGTCCGGGTCGGCAGGCGGCTCCGCACGCGGCTCCCGGGCGACGAGTTCGACTTCTCCTCGCTCGCCCTGCTGAAGACCGCCGCCCACCAGGGCCCGATCCGGCTGTCGTCGCTGGCGTCGGCGCTGAACCTCGACGCCTCGACCGTGAGCCGGCACGTGCGCACCCTCGAGGACCGCGGCCTGCTCGAGCGGGACCCCGACCCCGAGGACGGCCGGGCCAGCCGGGTCGCCGTCACCGCCCGCGGCCTGCGCTCCCTCGAGGAGGGAGCCGAACGCCGGCGGGCCCTGATCGGCGAGGTCCTCGCCGACTGGGACGACGCCGACCGCGAGACGTTGCGCACCCTGCTCCACCGACTTTCCGAAGCCTTCACCCCCCAGGAGAACCAGTCATGACCCCCGACAGCCAGGGCTACCTGACCCACAAGCAGATCCTCGTGGTCATGAGCGGCCTGATGGTCGGCATGTTCCTGTCCGCGCTGGACCAGAGCATCGTCGGTACGGCGCTCCCCCGGATCACCTCCGAGCTCGGCGGCCTCGACAAGCTGTCGTGGGTCGTGACGGCGTACCTCCTCACCGCCACCGCCTCGACTCCGCTGTGGGGCAAGATCTCCGACCTCTACGGCCGTCGGCTGCTCTTCCAGATCGCGATCGGCACCTTCCTGGTCGGCTCGCTGCTGGCCGGCTTCTCGCAGAACATCGAGCAGCTGATCGCCTTCCGCGCGGTCCAGGGGCTCGGCGGCGGTGGCCTGATGGCGCTCGCGATGGCCACGATCGGCGACATCATCCCGCCCCGGGAGCGCGGTCGCTACCAGGGCTACTTCGCCGCGGTCTTCGGGACCTCCTCGGTCCTCGGGCCCGTGCTCGGCGGCTGGTTCGCCGACGGCCCCGGCTGGCAGTGGATCTTCTTCATCAACGTGCCGCTCGGCCTCGTCGCGCTGTTCATCACCTCGGCCGCGCTGAAGATCCCGCACGTGCGTCGCGACCACTCGATCGACTACCTGGGCGCGGCCGTCATCGTGGCGTCGGTGTCGTCGTTCCTGCTCTACACCGCGTGGGCCGGCCCCGACCTGGGCTGGGGCTCGAGCACCGGCCTCGCCCTGCTGGTCGCCGGCTTCCTGCTCGCCGTCGCGTTCGTCCTCATCGAGCTCCGCGCCGCCGAGCCGATCATCCCGATGCGGCTGTTCCGCAACTCGATCTTCTCGATCGCCAACCTGTTCGGCTTCCTCATCGGCATCGCGATGTTCGGCTCGATGATCTTCATCCCGGTCTACCTGCAGGTCGTGGACGGGATGTCCCCGACCAAGTCGGGCCTCGCCATGGTGCCGATGGTGATCGGCATCTTCACGACCTCGATCACCGCCGGCCAGCTGATGAGCCGCAACGGGCGCTACAAGCACTTCCCGATCATCGGCGCCACCGTGGTCACCGGCGCGCTGTTCCTGCTCTCCACGCTCGACAACAACTCGCCCTACTGGTTCGCCGGACTCGCCATGTTCATCATGGGCCTCGGCCTCGGCCTCACCATGCAGGTGCTGATCGTCGTCGTGCAGAACTCCGTGGACCGCTCCGACATGGGCGTGGCCACCAGCTCGGTGGCGTTCTTCCGGCAGATGGGCGGCTCGTTCGGTACGGCGCTCTTCGGCGCGATCCTCTCGAGCCGGCTGGCCGTGCACATGGCCGACGCGGTGCGCGACGCCCCGGGCGGCGCCGCAGGCTCCGGCAAGGACCTCGCCGCGGTGTCCAACAACGTGCAGCTCATCAAGGCGCTGCCCGAGCCGCTGCACGGGCTGGTCACCAACGCGTTCAGCGGCGCCCTGCACGACACCTTCCTCTCGGCGGTGCCGCTCACCCTGCTCGCACTCGGGGTGGCGCTGTTCCTCAAGGAGGTCCCGCTGACGGGCCGTCAGACGCCGCCCTCGGAGTCCGGGTCGACCGAGGGGTCCGACCTGGTTGCCGACTCCACCGGCTCCCCGACGTCGGTGTAGCTCGCGAGGTACTGCACCACCGCGTTCAGCGCCGCGGCCAACGGTACGGCGAGCAGCGCGCCGGCGATCCCGGCGACCAGGACGCCGATACCGATCGCGACGATCACGCCGAGCGGGTGCAGGGACACGAACCGGCCGGTCAGGAACGGCTGCAGCACGTGGGCCTCGATCTGCTGGACGAGGATCACCCCACCGAGCATCAGCAACGCGATGAAGGGGCCGTGCGCCACCAGCGCGACGAGCACGGCCACGGAGCCGGAGAGCGTCGCGCCGATCATCGGGATGAACGAGCCGAGGAACACGAGCACCCCGATGGCCACCGCGAAGGGCACCTTCAGGATCAGCGCCACGACCATGACGCCGATCGCGTCGACGAAGGCGATGATCACGGTGACCCGGACGAACTGGGTCAGCGAGCGCCAGGCCACCTTGCCCGACTCGTCGGTGCGCACGCGGGCAGCCCGCGGGAACAGCCGGACCACCCAGGCCCAGATGCGGTCCCCGTCCGCGAGGAAGAAGTAGGTCGCGAACAGCACGATGAAGAAGCCGGCGACGATGTGGCCGATCGTCGTGCCCACGTCGCCGACCCGCTTGACGATCTGGTCGCTCGAGTTGCTGACGGCGTCCTGCGCGCTCTTGATGTAGTCGTTGATCTGCGAGTCGCTGGCGTTGAGCGGCCCGTCCCGCAGCCACCGGCGGATCTCCTCCAGGCCGCTGACCACCTGGTCGGACAGGTCGCTGAAGCCCGCCGAGACCTGCGTGCCGACGAAGGTCAGCAGGAGGACGACGGTGGTCAGGCCGCCCACCACGACGATCAGCGAGGCGAGCTTGCGGTGGATGCCGACCCGGGCGGCGGAGTGCACCACGGGGGCGGTGAGGGCCGCCAGGAGCAGCGCGACGGCCAGCGGCAGGAAGATCACCGAGAAGCGGTCGAGCAGCCACAGCACGACGTACCCCGCCGCGGCGATCACCAGGAACCGCCACGACCAGGCCGCCGTCAGGTCCAGGGCCCACGGCACCTGCGCGCGGCTGAAGTTCGTCGGCCCGGCGTCGATGGTCGGGGGCGTCACGACCGTCTGCTGCTGGCGCTCGGCCCGGATCTGGGACCACTGGTGCGCGAACCGCTCGGCGAAGCGCTCGTCGGAGCGCTGCCGCTGCGTGTCGCGCAGCTTGCTGAGCCGGCTCGTCATCCGGTTGCCCACACCCATGACGTCAATCTAGGCGAGGGGACCTGACCGCACCCGTGACTCGCCCGAGGCGGTCAGCAGAGGGTCTGCAGCAGGGCGTACGCCGCCGCGGGGTGCTCGGCCGCGAGCAGGCCGGCCGGCGCGAGCACGTAGTCCGCGTCGACGACCGCGCGCGGCGACTCCGGGAGCTGCCAGCCGGCGCGGGCGTCGACGTGGCGCAGCAGCACGTCCTCGGCCCGGTCGGCGTTGTGCCGCAGCACCCCGCCCGAGCCGACGAGCAGGTGCACCTCGCGCAGGTCCTTCCCGGACCGCTCGACCACCCGGCCGTCGGGGCCGAAGACCACCTGCGACCGGCCGGCGTGCCGGCGGAGCGCGACCGCGACCGCGGCGGCGGCGATGTCGAGGTCCACCTCGACGGACTCGGGGTCGGCGGGGAGGTACGCCGGGTCCGCCTGACGAAGCGCCGCGGCCTCCCCGAGCGCGGGGTCGACGAGTCCGGCCGCGACCCCCTCGGCGACCGTGCTCACGGCACTCCAGCGCATGCCGAGGTCGCCCTCGACGGTGCGGGTCACCGGCACCGTCGCGACCACCTGGCGCGACAGCCCCGCGTCCTCGGGGTCGACCTCGACCACGGAGTGCACGTCGGTGGTGGCGCCGCCGACGTCGACCACCACCACGTCGCCGGCACCGGGACGCTCGTCGTCGAGGCCGTGGGCGAGCAGCTCGACCGCGGTCAGCACCACGTCCGGGGTGGCACCGCGGACCATGGCGGTGAAGTCGGCCCGGGCCGAGAGGTGCTTGCCGCCGATCACGTGGCGCAGGAACATCTCGCGGATCGCCGCCCGGGCCGAGTCGGGAGCCAGCACGCCGATCTTGGGGACCACGTTGTCGGCCAGGACGTACGGCGTGCCCGCGCCCTCCAGCAGACCGGCCACCTCGTCCCGGGCCTCGACGTTGCCGGCGACCACGACCGGGCCGGCCCAACCGGCCTTCGCCAGGGTCGTCGCACAGGCCAGCAGCACCTCGCTGTTGCCGCCGTCGGTGCCGCCGACGAGCAGCACCACGTCGGGCCGGTCGGCCGCGAGCGCCTCGACCTCGGCTGCACCGAGCTCGCCGGCCGCCACGTGGACCACCCGGCCGCCGCTGGACAGCGCGACCCGGCGGCCCGCCTCCGCGGTGACGAGCTCCTCGTTGCCGACGACCGCGATCCGCAGGCCACCGCCGGCCGACGAGCAGGCGAGCACCTCGGCGTCAGCAGCCTCGGGCGCCTGCGCGGTCAGCTGGGCGAGACAGACGTCCCACCCGTCGAGCACGTCGGTGTCGATCGTGGTGCGGTGGCTCGCGGTCGCGAGCAGCCGGCCGCTCGTCACGTCGACCAGCGCGGCCTTCGTGAACGTGGACCCGAAGTCCACGCACGCCACGTACCGATCCCGGTCGTGCGGCTCACGCCTCCCTGGGGAGCGGCCTGGGCCGCACGACCTCACCGAGGGCCTGGTCGAGGTCGGCGAGCAGGTCCTCGGCCGTCTCGATCCCCACCGAGAGCCGGACCAGGTCGGCCGGCACCTCGAGGTCGGTCCCGGCCACCGAGGCGTGGGTCATCCGGCCGGGGTGCTCGATGAGCGACTCGACGCCGCCCAGCGACTCCCCCAGCGTGAACACCTTCGCCCGGTCGCACACCTCGAGCGCCGCGGCCTCGCCGCCCTTGACGCGGAAGGACACGATGCCGCCGTACCGCTTCATCTGCTTGCCGGCCACCGCGTGACCCGGGTGCTCGGGGAGCCCGGGGTAGATGACCTGCTCGACGGCCTCGTGGCCGGCGAGGAACTCGACGACCTGCTCGGCGTTGTCGCAGTGCCGGTCCATCCGGACGGCCAGCGTCTTGAGCCCGCGCAGGGTCAGCCAGGCGTCGAACGGGCCGGCGACGGCGCCGATGGAGTTCTGGTGGAAGGCGATCTTCTCGGCGAGGTCGAGGTCGCGGACGACCAGCGCGCCGCCGACGACGTCGGAGTGGCCGCCGCAGTACTTCGTCGTCGAGTGCACGACCACGTCGGCGCCGAGCGTCAGCGGCTGCTGGAGGTAGGGCGAGGCGAACGTGTTGTCGACGACGAGGATCGCCCCGGCGTCGTGGGCGACCGACGCGACAGCCTCGATGTCGCCGATGTTGAGCAGCGGGTTGGTCGGTGTCTCCATCCAGACGACCGTGGTCTCCGGGCGGATCGCGGCCCGGATGGCGTCGACGTCGGACACCGGCGCCGACGTGTGGGCGAGGCCCCAGGGCTCCTCGACCTTGGCGAACAGGCGGTAGGTGCCGCCGTACGCGTCGTCCGGGACGACCACGTGGTCGCCGGGCCGGCACAGCGCCTGCAGCAGGGTGTGCTCGGCGGCGAGGCCGCTGGCGAACGCGAAGCCCCGCTCGCCCTCCTCGAGCGCCGCGATGTTGCCCTCGAGCGCGGTGCGGGTCGGGTTGGCCGAGCGGGAGTACTCGTAGCCTCCCCGCATCCCACCGACACCGTCCTGCTTGTAGGTGCTCGTCGCGTAGATGGGCGGGATCACCGCTCCGGTCATCGGGTCGGGCTCGTAGCCGGCATGGATGGCGCGGGTCTCGAAACCGGACTTCTGGCTCTGCTCACTCATGACGGCGAGCCTATCCCCGCGGTCGTGCGGGTCTCCCCTCCCCATGGGGAGGCCTGGGCCGCACGAGCGGAGGGGAAGGATCGGGCCATCCGAGGCGTTGTGCACCACGAACCACCTGCGAGACGTCGAGCAAGGAGTGCCCGTGCTGTTCAACCGCCACAAGACCGAGCTGCCCACCCCGGAGCAGGCCCTCGCCGGCCGGACGGAGCAGTGGTTCACGCTGACCGAGCAGCACCTGGTCCTCGACGCGCCACTGGTCACCCCCGAGTCGGAGATCCCGGACGGCTACGAGGTCGCCGTGTTCGGCCTCGGCTGCTTCTGGGGCGCCGAGGAGGTCTTCTGGCGGATGCCGGGCGTGTGGTCGACGTCGGTGGGCTACGCCGGCGGCTCGACCCCGCACCCGTCGTACGAGCAGGTCTGCTCCGGCCAGACCGGCCACACCGAGGCCGTGCGCGTGGTCTACGACCCCGCCAAGGTGTCGTACGCCGACCTCGTGAAGGCGTTCTTCACCTTCCACGACCCGACGCAGGGCATGCGCCAGGGCAACGACCTGGGCACCCAGTACCGCTCGGCGATCTACACCACCACGCCCGAGCAGGTCGAGGTCGCGGAGCGGCTGCGCGCGGCCTACGAGCCGGAGCTCGCCAAGCGGGGCTACGGCCCGATCACGACCGAGATCAGGCCGGCGCCGACCTACTACTACGCCGAGGACTACCACCAGCAGTACCTCGCAAAACACGTAAACGGCTACCGGTGCCACTCCGCGACGGGAGTGCCGTTTCCTTCGGACGCCTGATCTCGGTTGCTAATCTCACCCGGTGCCCGTAGAGGAACCGCGCACCGCGCGCGATGAATACACCGTCATCACGCTCTGCGGCTCTATGCGATTCCGCGAGGAGTTCGAACGCCTTGATGCTGAGTTGACGCTCGCAGGACACGTCGTCCTGACTCCGACCGCCCTGGCTCCGTCCATGGAGCTCAACGTGGAGGAACGAGCACGGCTCGGCCGGATACACCTTCAGAAGGTCGGGATGGCAGACGAGGTCCTCATCGTCAACGTGGGCGGCTACGTCGGGGAGAGCACCCGTCGCGAGATCGAGCATGCACGATCGCGTGGGGTCTTGGTGAGCTTTCTAGAGCCACACGCCAACGATTACCACGCCGACAATTGACAGCAGTACCTCGCGAAGAACCCCAACGGCCACCGGTGCCGCTCAGCAACGGGCCTGCCCTTCCCCGACAACGTGTAGCCCGACCCGATCTCCGCCCGGCCATGCCGAGCCGCCCGTGGGGCTGCGCACACGCGGGCATCAGTCCGACTCTTCGCGTAGTCGCGGTTCGGTGCGGTTCTCCGGACGGATGCCCTGCTTGTCTGCGTAGAACGCGCGGACGAAGTCCATGTCCTTCTTGATGTGCCCGGTCGGGTGGAAGCTCGGCCCGATTCCGAGGGTCCTCGTCGGGCCGTCGACGAAGCCGAGACTGATCGGCAGGCCGGTCTGCTGCGCAATGCGGTAGAAGCCGGGCTTCCAGTACTCACCCTTGCTGCGGGTGCCTTCGGGGGCGATCGCAAGGAGGAAGTGCTGTCCGCTCTCGGCTTCCTCGAGCAGAGCGCGGATCGCGGCACCCGGGTTCTCCCGATCGAGCGGAATGCCGCCAGTGTGGCGCAGGACCCATCCCATGGCGCCCTTGAAATAGGTGTGGCTGATCAGCGCCTGGGGACGCGCACTGTTGGCCCAGGCGATCAGCAGCATGGCGACCCAGTCCCATTGGGACGTGTGCGGAGCACCGACGAGGATCCCGCTGCGTGGCACGTCACCGACGAGGCGCCACCTGGTGGCCCGGAGCGTGCCGCGGGCGAGCGTGCGTCGAACCCTCATCGTGTGAGCCACATCGTGACGCTAACGCCGTCGGGGTCGCGGGCAAAGGAGGCCCCCATGTTTCAAGGGAACATGCCAGTCCCTGGTGCGGCGGGCTGCCGGCCGGGATCTGACACGTGGCGGAGAAAACCTGCTGCCCCGCTGTCGGATCCGGCTGCCGCCGTTCGTGGAGTAGAAGTAGAGGCGGACACCGGGTCCGCCACGGAAGCGAGGAGCAGACATGACCGAGTACCTCATCTACTTCAACCAGCAGTGGGTGGGCGACCACCCCGAGGAGTGGTTCCGCGGGCGCGGACCGCTCGCCATGGCGGTCGTGAACGAGATGAAGGCTGCCGGCGTGTACGTCTTCGCCGGGGGGCTGGAGGAGGAGGACGGCCCGGTCTACAGCGCCGACCCGACCAGTGGCACCGCGGTGATCACCGACGGACCCTACGTCGAGACCAAGGAGTTCCTGGGCGGGTTCGCCGTGGTGGACGTGGCCGACGACGAGACCGCCAAGATGTGGGCGGGCAAGATCGCGGAGGGATGCGGCTGGCCCCATGAGATTCGCCGCTTCAAGCCGCAGCCTCAGGCCGAGTGACTCCATCGTCGAGCTCGTCGCCGATGCGCGTGCGGGGTCAGTGCTGGTTGCGCGCGGCCTCGGCAGCCCTCTCAACCTTTGCTCTGTGAGTGACCCAATCCGCCTCGTCCTGCGGGGAGAGCGGGGTGGGGTCCGAGCCGACTGCGCCGTCGAGTTGCTCGCGGAGGATGTCAGCGTGCCCGAGGTGCCTGTTCGTCTCGGTCACGACATGGACCATGACATTGAACAGCTTGACGTTCGGCCGGGGCCACCAAGGCACGTATCCCGTTGCGTCGATCGGCAACGTCTCGATGGTCGCGTCTGCGTGCTCGCACGCCCGCTGGTATGCGGCGATGATGTCCGTGCGGGACTCACGTTCGGTGACCCACATGTGATCTCGGTTGTCGAAGCCCGGGTCATCGAAGGCCGGGATCGGGTCAGGGTAGGGACGGTCGAAGATCGCCCCGAAGTACCGGGCTTCGCACAAGGTCAGGTGCTTGACCAAGCCGAGCAGGTTGGTGCCCGTTCGGGTCAATGGGCGTCGGACGTCGTACTCCGACAGCCCGTCGAGCTTGCCCAACAAGCTCGTGCGTGCCCAGCGCAGGTCGTCATGGAGGTATCCCTTGGCGAACTCATCGATCATGTCGGCCAGCCTGCCAGCGAAGAAGGAATTTGCCCCGCAGACGTGCGGATGTCAGCTTGATGGAAGATGTCGGGATGACGAAGCCGCCTGATGACCAAGCGTCCGCGCCCGGCCACCGGTCCGAGCAGGCAGACGATGCGTTCGGTTCGCAGTGGTGGGAGCAGCACTACCAGGAACAGGGAACGGGACGAGGCGGGCCGAGTCCGCACATGGTGGCTGATCTAGCGGGCCTGCCGGTCGGGACGGCGCTCGACGCGGGCTGCGGCACCGGGTCCGATGCTGTCTGGCTCGCCCGGCAGGGATGGGAAGTGACGGCGGTCGACATCTCATCGACGGCGGTGGGTCAGGCCGAGAGTTTCGCGATGGAGCAGGCACCTGACGTCGCTGCGCGCATTTCCTGGGTCGTGGCCGACCTGACCGATTGGGAGCCTCCGCAGCAGTACGACCTGGTGGTCAGCCAGTACGTTCATCCCGACGTGCCCTTCGACGAGTTCGTGGCGCGTCTGGCACACGCCGTCGCCCCTGAGGGCACGCTGTTCGTCGCAGGCCACGACCACGCTGACAGCCACTCGGCGGCGCGCGCTCCGGAGAAGGCATCCATCGGACCCGATGCCGTCATCTCAGCTCTGAGCAAGAACCTGTGGGACGTCGAGGTAGCGGAGACCCGGACCCGTCAGGTGAGGCACGGTGCGACGGAGACGACCATGTACGACGTCGTGGTCCGGGCCCACCGCAGGCATCGGCCTGAGGCCGCGCCTGCTCCTACGACGCGGCCATCAGCCGCACCTTGAGCCGCCGCTCCTCCTGCTTCCACAGAACCGCGACGTCACCGTCGGGAGCGACCTGGGCGTAGGCGTTCTCCAGCACCTCGACGCCGGCGTCGGGCGAGATGGTGAACGGGCCGCTCCAGTCGCCGCCGTGCGGGAGGTACTGGCCGTACAGCGCGTACGTGCCCCAGCCCAGGAACATGTCACCGTCGCCGTTGAGCGCCACCAGGACGTCGCTCACGACAGTCCCGTTGAGCGCCACCGGAACCGGTGCCGACCAAGGGCCGTCAGCGGGCCGCTGGACCAGGTCGACGCGGCCGTTGCTTCGTCCCAGCGCCACCGCCGTGACTCCCCGGCCGTTCATCGCGAGTGCGAAGTCGTTGACCTCGGCACCAGCCGGCGAGAGCGTCCGGGCCGACCCCCACCGTCCATCGGCAGGTCGGTAGACCGCCTGTACGGCACTGAAGTCGGGGCTGAAGGCGACCACCGCATCTCCTGCGCGGTCGACCCCGAGGCTGTAGTCGTACCCCTCGGGGGCCACGACGGCAGGTCGCGTCCACCCGTCGCCCGGGACCCGGCGCCGCACCTTCAGCACCTGCGGGTGGCCGAAGAGCTGCCGGCCGTAGACGACCGTGGCGGTCCCGTGCAGGTCGATGCCCACCTGGGGAGCCCTCGCCTCGCTGGCCGGGGTCACGTCGACCGGCTCGCGCCAGGGTCCCCTGGAGGGCCGGTAGGCCGACTGGATACGCCAGGGCTTGTCGCGGCCGTCGCTTCCCCAGGCCCATGCGACCACAACGGCACCGCGGGGGCTCACCGCCAGGTCGACGTCATCGGCCCCGTAGGCCTCCTCGCCGCCCTGGGGGTATCCCGGGACGCGCAGATCGTGGGAGAGCCGGACGGGGTCGGACCATCGACCGCCCACCGGGCGCCGCACTGCGACCACCCCGTCGGTGAAGCCCTGGCGCCGGGTGAGCCAGACGACGGTGAGGTTGCCCCGGGCGTCAGCGGCGACCTGAGGCGCATAGCCGTGACCGACGACAACCGGGTCGCCCCAGCTGCCGCCGTCCGGGTGGCGCCGGACCACGACCGCGGGCGGCCACGACCTGGTCGTCGACACCACCGCGGTGTTGTTGCTTCCGTCCACCACGAGCGACTCGCCCCACGGGCTCCAGCCCAGCCTCGTCACCGGTCCCCAGGTCTGGGTCGTCGCTGCCGCGGCGTCCGGCAGCGCGGCGGCGGGTGCCGACGGAGGCTGGACCAGGATCTGCCCGGTCACTGCGAGCGCCCCAGTGGTCACGGCGACGGCCCAGGATCGTGCGGACATGACAGACCTCCAGGGACGGTGTGTCGGACGGGTCCGTCCCATCCCTACGCTCGCGCCTCGCCAGCCGCTCCGCCACGGCACATCGGCCCGGATCGGAGGAGTCGTTGGTCTCGACCGCATCCCCGATCGACACCGTCGAGGGCGGGAGGCCGCGGGACCGCGCCTGGCCTGACCATCACCACGTAGAAGGCCAGGCCGGGAGTCAGCTTCCTGGTCATCGCCACGACCTCCGCGTCTCGCGCGTCCGGGCGCACCAGCTGCTCGCGGACGGCGTACCGCCACAACAGCGACAGCACGGCGGCCGCTGCGCAGTCGGGCCGGCTCTCGGTTGCTGTCCCCTCGAGACATCTTCCGGTCCCTCCTGACCGACGACTTCGCCGTGGCGCGGCTCAGCCCATGTTGTCGGCGTCACCGCCCGGCAGCGCGACCGACCGTTGACCCGTGGCCGCCACCTCGCAGCGTCCGGTCCCGGCCGAGCACCTCAGGATCGCGACCTCGGCCGCTGTGGCCGACGCGACCGGCACCAGCACCATGCCGGAGGACTCCCAGCTCGGGCTGCCGACGACGCTGACGTCCGACGGCAGGCGTAGCCGGCGTTTCGCGTCACCGTCGCCTCGACTCGTCCGGCTGACCACCGTGAACGACCCGACCGCGACATAGCGGCTCCGGTCGGGTGACCAGACCACCGGTCGCACGCCGGCCTCCGGACCCAGGGCGACGAACTCACCACGCTCGGTCACGGTTCCCCACACCGCGCGGCCGGCAGTCCCCGGGTTGTCGGCCGAGAGGCCGTCCGCGGCAAGGGTCTTGAGGATGGCGAGGCCGTCAGGAGGTACGTCGGCCACGGTCACGAAGTCACCGAGACCGACCACCCGGCGGAATCCCCCGCCCTGGCCGCTGGCCCAGAGCCAGATCCGGTCAGCGAGCCTCCCTGCGTTGCTCCCCACCGAGGTCATGTAGACACGGCCCGACCCATCGATGCCTTCGAGGTTCAAAAGGTCGGCCGTGGGTGCCGTCGTCCGGTTCAGCTCCACACCCCGGACGGGGTCCCACAGCACGATCTCCTGAAGACCGTCGACGCGGGCCCGCGAGACCCAGGCCACCATGCTCCCGTCCGGGCTGAACACCAGCGGAGAGGACTCGTTGTCCACGCGCCCGGGCACGTGCTCGCGTCCACGATCCGTGAAGAGGTCGACCGTCGACCGCGTCGAGTCGACGACGGCGGCGGAGCGTCCTGCCTCGGCGAACCGGTTCGGCCAGTCGCAGGCGCCGCCGCCCAGCGGGAGCTCTTGGTTGCCCCAGTGGGCGACTCCGTCCAGGCAGTAGAGCGACACGGGCGGGGCACCGACGGACAACTGCCCGAGCAGTGGCCCTGACGTCCGCGCCACCGGGCTCTTGTCCTGCTGAGCGCCCGTAGGATCCGTGCGGTCCGTCAGCAGGATCCCCGCCGGGAGGGCGATGACCAGGCTGGCCGCGAGCACGCCCACGAGCCGTCGCCTGACTCGAAGTCGGCGCACCTCGGTCTCGCCGGCGGCGCGAAGGTCGTCCAGGGGCGGCGGCCAGGGTGCCTCGACCGTGCTCGCCTCCTGGTGGAGGACGGACTGGATCCTGCTGTCGAGCTTCACGGCTCACCGATCCTGCTTGGCTGAGGGGCGTCGACGACGGACAGACCGCGCCTGAGGGACCGGAGGGCGTCCGAGGCGTGCGACTTGACCGTCCCGCGTGCACAGCCGAGGAGGGCCGCGATCTGCTCCTCGCTGAAGTCCTCGTAGTAGCGAAGCACCACGACCGCCCGTTGCCGGGCGGGCAGCGCGCAGATGAGCGGCCAGAGCACCTCGTGGTTGAGCACCGCGAGGTCGCCCGGGGCCACGACGGTCTCAGGAGGATCCCCCCGCAGTGACTCCCTTCCCCACCAGGGGCGCCGACGCTCCGAGATGAGGGTGTTCACCATCACCTTGCGGACATAGGCATCAGGAGATTCGAGCCCCCTGACCCGAGGCCACCTCACGTAGGTCTTCATCAGGGCGGTCTGCAGCAGGTCCTCGGCGGCCGGACCCGATGCGGTGAGGAGGTACGCGAGCCGGTGCAGCGCGGTCCAGCGGGCGGTGACGAACTCGGCGTACCCATCCGCGTCCCGCATGACCGCCTCCGATCGGCCGATCCACTACCTCATTAAACGCTGCGGTCGGCCGTTCGGTTGGGGTCACGCAGTCGACGGTTCAGCGGGCGGCCGGCTTGCGCGGCTTCTTGGCAGCCGTCTTCCGTTGGCCGAGCACGGTGGGCTCAGCCTCGAGATCCGCCTTGACGGCTTCCATGAAGGACCGGGTCAGCCTCGGCGTGACGTAGTCCGACAGGTTCCTCAGCGGCGGCAGTGCCCAGAACGACCGCTGCCGGTGCTCCAGGGTGACCTTCGTGCCCGATCCCTCCGGCTCGAACGTGTAGTCCCAGGTGCCGACCATCGCGTTCGAGGACTTCTCGGTGATGTGCTTGTTGGGCACGACGTCGGTGAAGACCTCGAACCCTTCGATGGGGATGCCGAGCATCTTGACGCTCCAGCTGTAGAAGCTGCCGACACCGTCCTTCGTCTCCTTCGCGTCGTACACCTTCATGGCGCTGAACGGCGCGGAGTCGACCTGGTTGCTCGGGTCCTTGAAGAAGCCGAACACCGACTCGACCGGTGCGTCGATGTGGTAGCTCATCTTCGCGGCCATCACACTCATCTCCTCAGGCTCTTTTGTGCCACTTCCACGGTAGGCATCCGCGGCGCACGGGAGGCAGAGGCCTAAGACCCGCACCCCGTTTCCGCCGCCCATCCCTTGCGAGCGGCCACTCGGTTGGCAAGACTCACGTCACACCGACCGAGGAGCTCTCATGACCGACGTACTCGCCGAGCGTGCCCGGATCCAGGAGATGATCGCGGGCCAGACCCTGATCGACTCGCTGGCCGCCACCGCCCTGGAGCACGGCGACCAGCCGGCGTACTCCGACCGCCACCACGTCGACGAGGGCTGGCGCACCCTGAGCTGGGCCGAGACCCGCGAGACCGCGCTCGACGTGGCTGCCGGGCTGGCCGACCTCGGCGTGGCGCCCGGTGACACCGTCGCCATCATGTCCTCCAACCGGATCGAGCACATGCTGGGCGACATGGGCGCCGTCCACGCCGCCGCCGTCCCGATGTCGATCTACAACACCCTCTCCCCCGAGCAGGTCGCCTTCGTCGCCGGGCACTCCCAGCCGAAGGTCGCCGTGCTCGAGAACGCCGACCACCTCGCCCGCTGGCAGGCGGCGCTCGAGGCCGACGGGTCGATCGCCGTGGTGGTGCTGGACGCCGACGCCAGGCCGGACGGCGACCAATTCCTGACCTGGCAGGAGCTGACCCAGCGCGGCGCCGCCCGACGGGCCGCCCACCCGGACGAGCTCGAGGAGCGGCACGCCGTCCTCACCCCGGAGTCGCCGGCCACGATCCTCTACACCTCCGGCACCACCGGGAACCCGAAGGGCGTGCTGCTCACCCACCACAACGTGCTCTACGAAGCCCTGAGCACGCTGGAGGCCGCCGGCCTGGAGGAGAGCCAGACCCAGATCAGCTACCTGCCGCTCGCGCACATCGCCGAGCGGATCCTGGGCCTCTACGGCCCGCAGATCCAGGGCAGCCACCAGTACTGCATCGCCGACCCCTCGGAGCTGCTCGCCACGCTCGGCGAGGTGCACCCCACCGCCTTCTTCGGCGTCCCGCGGGTCTGGGAGAAGGTCAAGACCGGCCTCTCCGCGAAGCTCGCCTCCGACCCCAACCCCGACAACGTCAAGCTCGTCCACGACTCGATGGCCGCCGGGCTGGCCTGGGTGCAGGCCCAGGAGACCGGAGGCACGATGACTCCGGAGATCGAGGAGGCCTACCAGCAGGCCGACGCGGCCATCCTGGGGTTCCTCAAGCTGCTGCTCGGGCTCGACCGCGCCACCTGGTGCGGCTCGGCGGCGGCGCCGATGCCGCTGGAGGTCACCAAGTTCATGGCGGGGCTGGGCCTGAAGGTGTACGACGTCTACGGCATGACCGAGACCTGTGGCGCCGTCACCGTCAACGGGCCCGGCGGCTTCCGGATGGGCAGCGTCGGCCGGGCCACCCCGGGCATGGAGGTCAAGATCGGCGAGGACGGCGAGGTGCTCGTGCGGGGTCCGGTCAACACGCCGGGCTACTACCGCCAGGAGGACGCCACCCGGGCCCTCATCGACGAGGACGGCTGGGTGCACACCGGCGACATCGGCGCGATGGACGACGACGGCTTCATCTCGATCGTCGACCGGAAGAAGGAGCTGATCATCACCTCCGCCGGCAAGAACATCGCGCCATCCAACATCGAGAACTTCCTCAAGGAGTCCCCGATCATCGGCCACGCGATGGCGGTCGGCGACGGTCGTCCGTACGTCGTCGCCGTGCTGACCCTGGACGGCGAGATCGCGCCGATCGTGGCCCAGCAGCTGGGCCTGGAGTTCACCGACCTCGCCGACCTGGCCGCCAAGCCGGAGATCATCGCGATGGCCCAGGCCGCGGTGGACAAGGCCAACGAGCACCTCTCCCGGCCCGAGCAGGTCAAGGCGTTCGAGCTGCTGCCCACGGAGTGGACCGCGGAGTCCGAGGAGCTCACCCCGACGCTGAAGCTCAAGCGCCGGGTGGTCAACCGGAAGTACTCCGACGTGCTGGACCGCCTCTACGGCTGAGCCCCCTACCGCGGACGCGGCACTGGCTCGAGCCTCGCCTTCAGGCGCGGGATGAACGTGGAGCGGCTGATCCTCGTCGTCGTGAAGTCCACCAGGTTCCTCAGCGGCGGCAGGGCCCACACCGACCGGGAGTGGTGCTCCATGGTGAGCTTCGTCCCCGATCCCTCCGGCTCGAACGTGTAGTCCCAGGTGCCGACCATGGCGTTCGAGGACTTCTCGGTGATGTGCTTGTTGGGCACGAAGTCGGTGACCACGTCGAAGCCTTCGACGGGGATGCCGGCGATCTTCGTGCGCCAGCTCGTGTAGGTGCCGGTGCCCTCCTCGGTCATCTTCAGCTCACGCATCTCCATGTCGAACGAGACGAGGTCGTTCGACTTCGTCGGGTCCTTCAGGTAGTCGAACACCGTCGCGACCGGCGCGTCGATGTAGTAGCTCTGCTTCATTGCCATGGCGTTTCTTCTCCTTCGGCTCATCACGGCCGAGTCGCCCTGGGGCAGCGTCTGCACATGGCAGGCTCGGCCTGCCTTTGGTGCCACTTCCACGCTAGGCGGGCCCGGCAGGCAGGAGCAGAGGCCAAAGGCCTTCCGGCTACGACAGACGGGACGGTTCCCGAACGAGCGACCGGCGACCCAGCCACCGCGGCACGGCCGCGCGGTAGACCTCGTAGTCGGCGCCGAACCGGGCGAGCAACGCGCGCTCCTCCGCCGGGATCTGCAGGCGGTCGATGACGAGCCCGAAGGCGGCCACCGGCAGGAGCGCCGTCCAGGACCCGCGGCGCACCGCGTTCGCGACGAGCAGCCCCGCCAGTCCGACGTACATGGGGTTCCGGCTGATGCCGTTCGCGCCGGTCGTCACCAGGACGCTCGCCCGCGTCGGGTCGAGCGGGTCGACCGTCGTGCCTTCCTGGCGGAACCGCCGCGCTGCTGAGGCCGCGAGCGCCCCCGAGGCTGCCGTGGTCGCGGCGGCCGCCGCGGCGCGGGCAATGCGCGGAGGCGGCGCACCCCTGGTCAGGGCACGCTGGGCCAGGGCTGCCAGGACCGCCAGAACCGGCGGAGGTAGACGCATCACCGTCGTAACGTGCCACGTCGCGGGGTCGGACGTCGAGGGCGCAGGGTCGTCGGCCTACTTGCTCGGGTGGGCCATGGCATCCACGGCCACGGTGACCGCGAGCACCAGAGGCACATCGGCGCCGGGGGCGACCTCCACGCCGTACGTGTCTCGCACGCGGAACCACTTCTTCGAGATCTCGGCGATCTTGCGCCCATCGGACTCGATCTCGTACTCGTGGTCCACGACGTTCCCTTGGACCTCGAGCTCGTCGCCGTTCTCCACGTCCACCTTCCATCGCTCCCGCAGCGGAGAGATGAGAGCTTTGTGCACCAAGGCGACCCGCTCGCCGTCCGCGTCCTCGATCGCCATGGAGTCGCGGAGGTGCAGCACCCGTGTCTGGATGCGGTAGCGCTTGGTGCCATCGGCATCCAGCAGGTCGAGGGTGTCCCTCAGCCGCAGTGCCTTGCCGTCGACGCGGAAGACTCGGTCGCCCGCATCGTTCTCGATCCAGAAGTCGTCACCGAAGGACACCAGGTCCTGTCGCATCTGGAACCGGGTGGCGCTTCCGCCCAGACCGAACTCGCGGCGTTCCTCACGCCGCTGCTGGCGACGTCGTCCCAGTCCCATCTCCCGCCTCCTTGCTCGCCTCGGCCAGGATCACCAGGCTTCCCGGCCGCGGCGACGCAGGCATCATCCGCAGCGGGGGAGGTTCCGGTCGTCCGGCGCCGCGGGAGCCGGGCTGTGCCCCTTCGCCGGGCCGGAGGCGTAAGGGGCGCCGGGTCCGGGTACGGGGTGAGCCACCTGGGGAGGTGAGCACATGAGACTGCTACGCGGTCTGCTCGGAGGGTTGCTCTGGATCGTGGCCGGTGTCGTCGGCCTGCTCGGCGTCGTGCTGTCCGTGACGTTGATCCTGCTGCCGCTGGGGCTCCCGCTGCTGGCGCTGTCCCGGAGGATGTTCGGGCAGTCGATGCGGCTGGTGCTGCCGCGGCAGGTGACCCATCCGGCCGACGAGCTCAAGAAGTCGGCGCGGAAGCGAAAGGACAAGGTCGCCTCGGCCGCTCCGGAGGTCGACACGAAACACACCCGCAAGAAGGCGAAGAAGGCCAGGAAGAAGACGGGCAAGTTCCTCGCCAAGCAGCGTCAGCGCGTGAGCTGAGCGTCCGCTCCGCCGGCCGCGGCCGACCTCAGGTCGGCTCGTGCTGCCCGGAGGAGGCCTGCGCGCACATGTCGTAGGAGCCCCCGTAGTACGCCGCTGTCGTGTCCACCCAGCCGACCTGGTTGTAGAGCCGGATGGGGTGGTCACAGAAACGGCAGGTGCTGCCGGGCATGCCGTGATGCATCACCCAGACCGTGGGCTGGGTGTCGCGCGAGGTGGTCATGAAGTCCGACTCCTGTCGGTTTCTCGGTCGTTTCCCACCTACTGGTCTATGCCACCTGCGCGCGCGCCGGAAGGACCGTTGGTCGTGGCCGTCGCGGGGCTTTCGTCCTACTCGCCCGTCTGGCCGTCGAGGGACTCGCGGATCAGGTCGGCGTGGCCGTTGTGCCGCGCGTACTCCTCGATCATGTGCAGCACGACCCAGCGCAGCGTGAACCGCTCGCCGGTACGGCGGTTCGGCCGCACGGACAACGCGTCGAAGTGCTCCCCCTCCACGACGTGCCGGCTGTGGGCGACCACCTCGGCAAGCAGCGAGCGCAGCGCCTGCGGCCGGTCATCGGCCGCCGAGTGCCACTCCCAGTCGGCGTCGGCGTCCCAGTCGACGTCCTGGAACGGCCGGGCGACCTCGTTGCCGGCGAACATGTAGGAGAACCAGTAGTCCTCGACGAGCGCGAGATGCTTCAGCATCCCGCCCAGCGTCATGGTCGAGGGCGACAGCCTGGCGGTGAGCCCGTCGGCGCCGAGGCCGGCCGTCTTCTTCAGCAGGGTCGCGCGCTGGAACTCCAGGAACCCGAAGGCCTGCTCGGCCTCGGTGCCGGTCTGCGGCGGGTCCACACGCTCGGCCGTCATGTCCCCACCGGCCACACGTGCGCCCAGTCCGCGGCCCCCGCCTCCCTGATCTCCACACCCGCGAGGCTAGACCCAAACCGGGGCGCGCTCGACCCGATTGCCGGACCCGGCGGCCAGCGGCCCGAGGGGGCCGAGGGACCCGAAGGCCCCTGCCCTAGCCTCGGGGCGTGCCGGAAGACCTGATGACCCGCTGGGGGCGGGAGCTCGACCCCGACCACGTGCTCCCGGAGTACCCGCGCCCCCAGCTGGTCCGCGACTCCTACCTCAACCTCAACGGCTGGTGGGAACACGCGTTCACGCACCTCGACGCCGGCGAGCCCGACGAGTACGACGGCCGCATCCTGGTGCCGTTCTCCCCCGAGGCGACCCTCTCCGGGGTCGGCCGGCAGCTCCAGCCGGACGAGCTGCTCTGGTACCGCCGCACCCTCACCCTCCCCGCCGGCTTCGTCGGCGGACCGGACGGCCGGGTGCTGCTGCACTTCGGGGCGGTCGACCAGACCAGCACGGTGTGGCTCAACGGCGTCGAGGTCGGCGCCAACCACGGCGGCTACCTCCCGTTCACGTGCGACCTCACGGACGCCCTGCGGGACGGCGAGAACGACCTGGTGGTCCGGGTCCGCGACGTCAGCAACAACCGCGGGCCGAGCAGCGGCAAGCAGCGGCTGCACCGCGGCGGCATCTGGTACACCGCCCAGTCGGGCATCTGGCAGACCGTGTGGGCCGAGTGGGTGCCGGCGGCGTACGTCGCGTCGCTGGTCCTCACGCCGCTGCTCGACGAGGGTGCGCTCGAGGTGACCGTGGTCTCGACCGGGCCGACCCCCGGCCAGGCCGTGGTGCGGGTGCTGGCCGACGGGATGGACGTCGCGACGGCACTGGTCGACGCCGGGGTCCCGACGCGGATCCCCCTGGGCGACGTGCGGCCGTGGACCCCCGAGGACCCGTTCCTCCACGACGTCGAGGTCACGATCGGCGAGGACCACGTGCGCAGCTATGTCGGCCTGCGGTCCTTCGGGGTCGGGCCGGACGCGGACGGCGTACCGCGGCTGCTGCTCAACGGCGAGCCCTACCTGCACGTCGGCGTGCTCGACCAGGGCTACTGGTCCGACGGGATGCTCACCGCCCCGTCCGACGACGCGATGGTGCACGACATCGAGACGATGAAGCGGCTCGGTTTCACCATGCTGCGCAAGCACCTGAAGGTCGAGCCGCTGCGGTGGTACGCGCACTGCGACCGGCTCGGCATGCTCGTGTGGCAGGACCTCGTCAACGGCGGCGAGCGCTACCGGACACCCACGATGACGTGGCCCGGCCGGTTCCCGCTGCGGCACGTGCGGCTGCGCGACCACCGCTACGGGTGGTTCGGCCGCACCGGCGCGGCCGGCCGCGCCGAGTTCCGCGACGAGCTGCGCCGCACGGTCGACCACCTGCGCAACGTGACCTCACTGGCGGTGTGGGTGCCGTTCAACGAGGGCTGGGGGCAGTTCGACGCCCTCGCGGTGGCGTCCGAGCTCGCCGCTCTCGATGCCACCCGCCCCATCGACCACGCCAGCGGTTGGCACGACCAGGGCGGAGGCGACCTGCGGAGCCTGCACGTCTACAAGCACCGGTTCCGGGTGCCGCGGCGGCGGCGTGGGGACCGGCGGGCGCTGGTGCTGTCGGAGTACGGCGGCTACGACCTCGTCGTCGACGGCCACACGTTCAGCGACCACGACTTCGGCTACCGCCACTTCGACGACCCCGAGTCGCTCGGCGCGGCCTTTCTCCGGCTGCACAGGGAGCTCGCCGCGACCGTGCGCCGGGGACTGAGCGCGACGGTCTACACCCAGCTGGCCGACGTCGAGGACGAGCTGAACGGCCTGCTCACCTATGACCGCGAGGTGCAGAAGCTGCCCGACACGGTGGTGCGCGAGGCGCTCGACCTGCTCCGGTCCGCCCTCAGCCGACCGGGCGACGCGTGACGCAGTAGGCCCGGCCCGAGGGGTCGGTCAGCGTGATCCAGCCGTCGGTGCGCCGGACCTCCCGGGCCCCGAGCGCCGCGTGCCGGGCCGCCTCGGCGTCCGCGTCGTCGCTGGCCAGGTCGAGGTGGCCGGTCACGACCGACTGCTCGTCGTCGAGTCGCTGCAGCAGCAGCTGCACAGCCAGGTCGTCCGGGTTGGCGAGCCGCCGGAACTTGTCGCGCTCGGGGCCGAGCTCCCAGCCGGTCAGCCCCTGCCAGAACGCGCACTCCTCGTCGAAGCGGCTGGGTGGGATGTCGAGGCACACCTGGTCCAGGAGGCTGGGCCCGCCCGGCCACGTCTGCGGTGACGGCCGCCGTTCGCCGGGGTGGCCGACGATGCAGAACGTCATCCCGCCCGGCGAGCCGCAGACGACGTAGCCGAGGTCGAGGTAGCTCGCGCTCGCCCCAGCTGCTCAGCCCGCAGGGACAGCGCGTCGAGGTCGTCGGTGTGCAGGTCGAGGTGCAGGCCGCCCGGCGTGGACTGGCCGGAGCGCTGCAGCTTGACGAACGGGTCGCCGTCGTCGGGCAGCAGGGTGGCGAACTCGTCGCGGCGGCCGCGGCGGGCGGACACGACCTGTCCCGTGACGCGCGCCCAGAACACCTCGACCTCCTCGGCACGGTCCTCGACGGTGTCGATGAACGCCGTGATCCAGCGGACGTGGCCGCTCATGCGGGGTCCCCGACGAAGCGGGAGCGCAGCGAGCGCTTCGGTGGGGTGCTCATGCGGGGTCCCCGACGAAGCGGGAGCGCAGCGAGCGCTTCGGTGGGCCGCTCATGCCTCGAGGGGGACGCAGTCGTGCCCGGTGCCGCCCTCGGCCGGCCGGTGCAGGATCGCGTGGGTGGGCTCGACCGCGGCGCCGGCGTCGACGAGCGTGGCGTGGCCGTCGACGATCAGCGAGTAGCCGCCGTGCTCGAAGGGCGGCCAGACCATCGAGATGTCGGGCCGGGCCTCGAGGTTGGCCCGTGACGTGCTGCCGAGGCCCGGGAGCTCCAGCGACCTCCCGTCGAAGGTCGGGCGCACCGCGACGGCGTGTGGCCGTTGGTCCCCACCGACCGTCAGGAGGTAGGCGAAGTTGTAGTGCTGCAGGTGCTCGGCCAGCTCGGCGAGGTCGACCTTCACGCTCATGGTGACCAATCTACGCGTCGACCCAGGAGGTGCCGGCCGGTTGCGGGGTGGAGGCGCCGCCGGTCAGCTCTGCCACCGTCGCGGCGAACCCGCCGGCGGCGTCGGCCGGCACCGCGACGTGCAGGGTGGCCCGCTCGGCGTAGTCCACGCCGAGCACCGTCACGTCGCGCGCCCGCAGGTCGCTCTCCAGCCGTCCGGCGTCCGCATGGCCGGACACGACGTCGAAGCGCTCCATCAGGACGCGGCGGCGTACGCCGACCTCGTCGAGCGTGACCCGCACGGCGTCGCCGTACGCCCGGACCAGCCCGCCGGCGCCGAGGAGCACGCCGCCGAACCAGCGGGTCACGACGGCGACCACGTCGCTGACCTCCCGGCCGCGCAGCACCTCGAGCATCGGGGCGCCGGCCGTCCCGGACGGCTCGCCGTCGTCGTTGGAGCGCTGCACCGCGGCGTCGGGGCCGAGCACGAACGCCGAGCAGTGGTGCCGCGCGTCCCAGTGCTGCCTGCGGATCCGCTCCACGACGGCGCGGGCCTCGTCCTCGGAGGCGACGCGTTCGACGTGGCACAGGAAGCGCGACCGCTTCGCCTCGATCTCGGCCTCGCCGGTGCGGGCGACGGTGAGGTAGGAGGTGGTCACAGCCAGCCCCCGAGCACGTCGGAGCCGATCTTCAGGGTGAACGCACTGACCACGACGACGAAGAACACCCGCACGAAGCCGGATCCCCGCGAGACCGCCGTCCGGGCCCCGAGGTAGCCCCCGACCAGGTTGCAGCCGCCCATCACGAGCCCGATCTTCCACATCACCGCGCCCTGCGGGATGAACACGCACAGCGCCGCGACGTTCGTGGCCCAGTTGGCCATCCGGGCCTTCGCCGAGGCCTCCAGGAAGCTGTAGCCGAGCAGCCCCACCAGCGTGAACACGAAGAACGACCCGGTGCCCGGGCCGAGCGCACCGTCGTAGAACCCGATCACCAGACCGGCGAGCATCGCGGCGACGGTGTGGTGATGACCCGCGAAGCGCAGCTCGGTGACCTTGCCGATGTCGGGCTTGAAGAGCACGTAGGCCCCCACCACGACGAGGACGACGAGCACGATCGGGTTGAACGCCGACTTGGGGATGTGCGAGGCGACGACGGCGCCACAGAGCGAGCCGAGGAAGGCCAGCAGCATCAGCGGACCGAAGGTCTTCGGGTCGGGCCGGACCCGCCGGTAGTAGGTGAGCGAGCTGACCGTGGTGCCGCACACCGAGCCGAGCTTGTTGGTGGCGAGCACCTGCACCGGACTCGCGCCGGGGAGCCCGATCACCAGCGCGGGAAGCTGGATCAGCCCGCCACCACCGACGACAGCGTCCACGAACCCGGCCGCGAGCCCCGCGAGCCCGAGGAACGCGAAGGTCAGCGCCGAGGGGTCGTCCACCGGGCAACCCTAACGATGCGTCCCGGTTCGTCCGGTGCGAGGATCGCGGCATGCGCATCGTCTCGCTGCTCCCGTCGACGACC
Organism: uncultured Actinomycetota bacterium; assembly: GCA_963721855.1. GTDB lineage: Bacteria > Actinomycetota > Actinomycetes > Propionibacteriales > Nocardioidaceae > Nocardioides_B. Next base: position 64,195 of record CAVRMN010000003.1, read on the forward strand.
GAGATCCTCTTCGACCTGGGCGTGGGCGACCAGGTCGTCGGCGTCACCTTCGAGTGCGACCACCCCGTCGAGGCGCGCGGCCGCACCATCGTGTCGACGAGCGCGATGCCCGAAGGCCTCTCCCCCCAGGAGATCGACGCGTTCGTCGCCGACGCGATGCGCCGCGGCGAGGACCTCTACCACCTCGACGCGGGCGCGCTGTCCGGGCTGGACGCCGACCTCGTCGTCACCCAGGACCTGTGCGCGGTGTGCGCCGTCGACGTCTCCGTGGTGGACGAGGCACTGGCCCACCTCGGCTGCACCGCGGAGGTGCTCACCATCGACCCGCACACCCTCGACGAGGTGCTGGAGTCCGTTGCCACGCTGGGGCGGTCGACCTCGCGCGAGGCCGCGGCCGGGTCGCTCATCGCGTCGCTGCGGGCGCGGCTCGCCGACGTCGCAAGCCGGACCGACGGCCGGGCCGCCGCGCGCCCTCGTCCTGGAGTGGACCGACCCACCCTTCGCGCCGGGCCACTGGGTGCCGGAGATGGTCGAGCGGGCCGGCGGCACCTCCGTCCTCGGCACGCCCGGCGAGAAGTCGTTCCGGACCACCTGGGAGGACGTCCGCGCGGCCGCTCCCGAGGTGGTCGTCTGTGCGCCCTGCGGCTACGGGCTCGAGGAGTCCGCCGACCTGGCCCGGGACCTGGTCACGGCCGGCCACCTCCCGGACGGCGTACCGGTGTGGGCGGTGGACGCCAACGCCTCCTTCGCCCGCCCGGGTCCGCGGCTGGTCGACGGCGTGGAGGCGCTCGCCGGCATCCTGCACCCCGAGGTGGCCACGCCTGACCCCACCTTGGCGGTCCGGATCCGGTAGCCGACGGGCCTGGCCCGTTCACGCACCACGGCAGGACCGAAGCCTCTGGTGGGGCCGCGAGCCCCCCGCGCAACGCTCGAGGTGGCGAGAGGGCTTGCGATGAGACGCGCGACGCGATGGCTTGCCGCGATGGTGGCGATGGCGTGGTCCTCGCCGGGTGCGCGGCCGGTTCCGAGGACAAGGCTGAGGACGCCACCTCGCCCGATGAGTGGCAGCTCGTCTGGTTCAGCGACTCCGCCGCGTGGGGCGTGGCAGCGGACTGGGCCAAGATGATCGAGAAGAAGTTCGACGTGACGGTGGAGGTGCTGGACTACATCGCGTACGGCTCGGGCGGCGCCGCGACCCTGCTCGACAGGATCGAGTCGACCCCGTCCGTCCGGAAGGAGATCGCCGGGGCCGAGATCGTGGTCATCTACGCCGCCGCGCAGAGCTCCGGGATCCCCAGGGCTCATGAGGCGGTCTGCATGAGCCGCAGCCGCGACAAACCTGCGAGTGCGGGTCGTCTCTCGCAGAAGGAGCTGAAGACCTACCGGGACATGCTGACGTCGATCTACGACCGGGTGTTCCAGCTCCGCGGCGGCGAGCCCACGATCGTGCGGGCGATGGACCTCTACGTCCCGGTCATCGCTGACTGGCGGAAGGCCGGCGTCTACCGGGACTGCACCGCCGGCTGGGAGGCCGCCGCGAACACGCACCGGGACGTCGCGGCCGAGTTCGGAGTCCCGATGGCGTCCCTGTACGACGCCTTCAACGGGCCGAACCACGACAGGGACCCGGTCGCCCGAGGGCTCATCGGTCCCGACGGGATCCACACCTCCGACGAAGGGCCAGGCGCTCGTCCAGGCGACGCTGGACGCCTTGGGCTACGAGCCGGTCACGCGCTAGGACCGCGACGGGGATGCGGGGCCTTCTGCGCGACCCGACCGCCGGCGCGCAGCGCGCGGGCCCGCAGCTGGCGTTCCCGGCGCTGCGCCGGGGTGATCCGGCGGGACAGGTCGACACGGTCGATCAGCGCGGGCAGCGGCTGGTCGGTCTCCGGGTAGGCGGCCACCGGCTCCTCGCCCGCGAACACCACGAACACCGGCACCCCCTTCTGCGCCACGCGGAGCACGGAGCCACTGACGCGGGACTCGGCGTCCTTGAACGCCAGGTTGCGCGCCGACACCTCGTCGAGCTTCTGGCGCGCCGACTCCTTGACCTTGTCGCCGAAGAGGTCCCACGCCTTCATGGCGTGCGGGCCGTACTTCACCGCCAGCTTGGCGCCGCTCTTCGACGCCGGCCCCACCCAGCCCATGCCGGCCTCAGACGCTGCTGGCGAGGTAGGCCAGCAGGTCCTGACGGGTGACGACGCCGATCGGCTTGCCGTCCTCCTGCACCAGCAGCGCGTCGGCGCCCTCCAGCGCCAGCACCGCCTCGGACACCGGCTCGTTGG
>CAVRMN010000004.1:0-4638 GCA_963721855.1 uncultured Actinomycetota bacterium
AGGCCGAAGAACCTGTCGCTCAGCGGGATCTGGTGCTCGGAGGCGACCTCGCCGGCGACCCGGCTCGCGCCCACGACGCTCATCGGGCTGTCGGCCGCGCGGTCCTCGAGACCCATCGCGGCCTTGGCGACCCCGACCAGCTTCGCGGGGAGCTGGCCGAGGGCCTTGACCGTCTGCCACGTGTAGTCGCCCATCGTGGTGACGACGAAGGCGGGCCCCTGCCGCTCGAGGACCTGCTCCGGCACCACGCCGAGGAAGCCGACCTCGACGATGCGCTGCGGGTCGTCGGCCGAGGCCGGCCGCGGGGACACCGTCGTGTTGGTGCGGGTGGTGATCCGCTCGCCGTCACGCTCGACCACGATCGTGGCCGCGCCGTCGGCGTTGGAGCGGATCAGCTTCGAGAACTGGTCCCACGAGGACACGGCGGTGCCGTTGAACGACACGACCTCGTCGCCCGGCTTCAGGCCGGCCGAGCGCGCCGGGGCGACCGGGTCCTCGGGCGTGCACTTGCGCTGGGCCTGGGTCACGTTCTCCGGGGTCGCCGCGATCACGCAGTCGGAGACCTCGTCGATCGTCGTCGTGGTCACCGTCGCGCCGTGGATCATGAAGACCGCGCCGAACAGGAGGAAGGCCAGCACCAGGTTCACCGTGGGGCCGCCGGCCATCACGATGACCTTCTTCCACCACGGCAGCCGGTAGAACAGCCGCTCCTCGTCGCCCTCCTCGACGAGCTCGTACTCCGCCGCCCGGGCGTCGGAGATGAGCTGGGTGAACATGCCGGTGTTGGACTTGCGGATCCGGCCGGGCTTGTCCCCCGGGTGCGGCGGCAGCATCCCCACGAGCTTCACGTAGCCGCCGAGCGGGACTGCCTTGAGGCCGTACTCCGTCTCGCCCCGCCTCGTGGACCACACCGTGCGGCCGAAGCCGATGAAGTACTGCGTCACCTTCACGCCGAACTTCTTCGCGGGCACCATGTGGCCGACCTCGTGCAGACCGATCGACGCGGCGACGCCGACGACGAACAGCACCACGCCGAGCGTGAACATCAGCACGGTCAGCATCGAGCAGGGCCCCTCATCGGATGGTGGCGGCCTGGGAGCGTGCCCAGGAGTCCGCGGCGAGTACGTCGTCGACGGTCAGATCCGTCACTGTCGAGGGTACGTCGTGGCGCTCGTCCATGCGCGCCAGAACCCCCTCGACCGTGGGGACGATGTCCGTGAACCTCATCTCACCGTCGAGGAACGCCTGGACGCACACCTCGTTGGCCGCGTTGTAGACCGCGGGGGCGGTGCCACCCCGCGCGCCGGCCTCCCGGGCGAGGCGGACCGCGGGGAACGCCTCGTCGTCGAGCGGGAAGAACTCCCAGGTCTCGGGGCGCGTCCAGTCGACGGCAGGCGCGGCGTCGGGCACCCGGTCGGGCCAGCCCAGCCCCAGGGCGATCGGGATCATCATCGACGGCGGCGACGCCTGCGCGAGGGTGGACCCGTCGTAGAACTCCACCATCGAGTGCACCACCGAGGTGGGGTGGACGACCACCTCGATCCGGTCGAACGGGATGCCGAACAGCAGGTGCGCCTCGATCACCTCGAGCCCCTTGTTGACCAGGGTGGCCGAGTTGATCGTCACGAACGGGCCCATGTCCCAGGTGGGGTGGGCCAGCGCCTGCGCCGGTGTCACGTCGTGCAGGTCGTCGCGGCTCCGCCCCCGGAACGGGCCGCCGCTGGCGGTGAGGACGAGCTTGCGGACCTCGTCTGCGCGTCCGCCGCGCAGGCACTGGGCGAGCGCGCTGTGCTCGGAGTCCACCGGCACGATCTGGCCCGGCTTCGCCCGGGAGGTGACCACCGGCCCGCCGATGATCAGCGACTCCTTGTTGGCCAGCGCGAGCGTGTTGCCGGCGTCGAGCGCGGCGAGCGTCGGGCGCAGCCCCACCGCACCGGTGATGCCGTTGAGCACCACGTCGCACTCCAGGGCGGCCGCGGTGCACGACGCCTCCTCGCCGAGATCGGCGAAGGCGGGGGCGAACTCGTCGCGCTGACGGGCGAACAGGTCCGGGTTGCCGCCCCCGGCGGTCAGGCCGACCACCCGGAAGCGGTCCGGGTTGGCCCGGACCACGTCCAGCGCCTGGGTGCCGATGGACCCGGTGGACCCGAGGATGACCACGTCGCGTCGAGAGCTCACGGCGTACATCCTGCCCCACGCCCACCCGACTCCCGGCCCCCGCCGGTCGGTCGAGCCGGTCGAGACCACCTCGCAACGAATTCACGCGTGACGACACCACCTGACCTGCGCTTTCACCTCTCCGGCTGCAAAATCTGCCACTGATCCGTAGCCTCAGCTCCGATCGCCCGCGTAGGCTGCCCCGCATGACCACGGCAGCCGGCACCGGCGGCCCCGGGCTCCCCCAGGAGCGACGCCTCGTCACCGAGATCCCGGGTCCCCGCTCGCGCGCGCTGTTCGAGCGCCGCGCCCAGCACGTCGCCGCGGGGGTGGGCACCACACTGCCGGTCTTCGTCGAGGCCGCCGGCGGTGGCGTCCTCGTCGACGCGGACGGCAACTCGCTGATCGACCTGGCCTCCGGCATCGCCGTGGCGAGCGTCGGCAACGCCGCACCCGAGGTGGTCGAGCGCGTGGTCGACCAGGTGCGAGCGTTCACGCACACCTGCTTCATGGTCACGCCGTACGACGGCTACGTCGACGTGTGCGCGCAGCTCGCGGAGCTGACCCCCGGCAGCCACGAGAAGCGCTCGGCGCTGTTCAACTCCGGCGCCGAGGCGGTCGAGAACGCCGTCAAGATCGCGCGCGCCCACACCGGCCGGATGGCGGTCGGGGTGTTCGACCACGCGTACCACGGCCGCACCAACCTGACGATGGCGATGACCGCCAAGAACATGCCCTACAAGCACTCGTTCGGCCCGTTCGCCAATGAGGTCTACCGGGCGCCGATGTCCTACCCGTTCCGGGAGCCCGCGCCGATCAGCGGTGCGGAGGCGGCCGACCGGGCCATCGACGTCCTGGAGAAGCAGGTCGGCGCGTCCAACCTCGCCTGCCTCGTGATCGAGCCGATCCTCGGCGAGGGCGGCTTCGTCGTACCGGCCGACGGCTTCCTGCCCCGCCTGCGCGAGTGGACCGAGGCCAGCGGCATCGTGTTCGTCGCCGACGAGATCCAGTCCGGCTTCTGCCGCACCGGCGACTGGTTCGCCTGCGACCACGAGGGCGTCGTCCCGGACCTGGTGACCACGGCCAAGGGCATCGCCGGCGGCTTCCCGCTGGCCGCGGTCACCGGCCGGGCCGAGGTCATGGACTCCGTGCATGTCGGCGGCCTCGGCGGGACCTATGGCGGCAACCCGGTCGCCTGCGCCGCCGCGCTGGGCGCCATCGAGGCGATGCGGAAGCACGACCTGAACGCCGCGGCCCGACGCCTCGGCGACATCATCACCACAAGACTCGACGCACTGAGGGGGGCGCATCCCTGCGTGGGAGACGTCCGCGGCCGGGGGGCCATGGTGGCGGTCGAGATTGTCGGCACGGACGGGCACACCCCTGAGCCCGTCCGTGCCGGCTCGATCTCGGCGTACTGCCACAGCCGGGGCGTCGTCACCCTCACCTGCGGCACCTACGGCAACGTGCTGCGCTTCCTGCCCCCGCTCGCCATGCCCGAGGCACTCCTCGAGGAGGCCTTCGACGTGGTCGCGGAGGCGTTCGACGCGACTGCCTGAGTAGGGCGATTCGCCCGCCAAGTCGCGTTCGCGTCCCTACAGTGTGAGCCGGAGGTGTCGCATGGGCGTGTCAGCGTCAGGTGATCGGGGATTGTCGGCCCGGGCAGTTCGCTCGTTCCTGGTCGTGTTCTTCGTGCTGTGCGCGTTCGTCTACTACTTCTACGGCCCGCCGTTGACGCCCACCGTGCGGACCGCCGCGAACGAGGCGTGCAACGAGCACGCCGGCAGCAACTTCCGCAGCTACCGGCTCTCCTGGGTCTCGTGGCCGGGCGACAGCCCGCACTGGTCCTGCTGGGACGCGCGTGACCCGATGAAGAAGGCGGTCAGCCTCGGCTGGTGGGTCAGCCCCTTCAACTGACCCCGCCTCAGCCCGGGTGGTCGAGCCCGTCGAGACCCCCGGTGGTTGAGGAGCGAGCGCAGCGGCTCCGGGTGGTTGAGGAGCGAGCGAAGCGAGCGTCTCGAAACCCCGCACCCCGCTGGTCCAGCCCGGCGGCCTCCCGCCGGAGCGCCCGGGGCGCTGGCTCGCCGTGTCGGTCTCGCAGGCTCGCCGCCACGCCTCGTTCTAGGCGCTCCCGGACGCCCCGTCGTCCGACCGCCTCCTGCCCCGCTGCGGCTGTCCGCGTTTGCACGTTAGGCACCTTCAGCGGGCCCCGGGAGGTGCGAAACGTGCAGAACCGTCGCCGCTGTGTTCGGGCGAGAGGCGGTCGGACGAACGCGGGGTCGAGGAAGCGTAAAGCAGGCGTGGCGGCGGAGCCTGCGGAGCCGACACGGCAAGCCAAGCTCCTCGGCCCTGCGGGCGGGAGATCGCCGGGCTGGACCAGGGCGCCGAGCGGGCCGTGGTTTCGAGACGCTCGCTGCGCTCGCTCCTCAACCACCCGGAGGGCGCTCGCTCCTCAACCACCCGATTGCGGGGGCTAGAGCT
>CAVRMN010000005.1:0-28102 GCA_963721855.1 uncultured Actinomycetota bacterium
CCTTCGTCGCGGTGATGGCCAGCGCCATCAACTACAACACCGTGTGGACCTCGATCTTCGAGCCGGTGTCGACGTTCAGCTTCCTGGAGCGCTACGGCCGGATGTCGCCGCTGTCGAAGCGGCACGACCTGCCCTACCACGTGGTCGGCTCCGACCTGGCCGGCGTCGTGCTGAAGACGGGCGCGGGCGTGCACTCGTGGAAGCCCGGCGACGAGGTCGTCGCGCACTGCCTGTCGGTCGAGCTCGAGAGCCCCGACGGCCACAACGACACGATGCTCGACCCCGAGCAGCGCATCTGGGGCTTCGAGACCAACTTCGGCGGGCTGGCGCACATCGCGCTGGTCAAGTCCAACCAGCTGATGCCCAAGGCCGCCCACCTCACCTGGGAGGAGGCGGCCAGCCCGGGCCTGGTGAACTCCACCGCCTACCGGCAGCTGGTCTCCCGCAACGGCGCCGGCATGAAGCAGGGCGACAACGTGCTGATCTGGGGCGCCAGCGGCGGCCTCGGCGGCTTCGCCACCCAGTACGCCCTCAACGGCGGCGCCACCCCGGTCTGCGTGGTCTCCAGCGAGGAGAAGGCCGAGATCGCCCGCAAGATGGGCGCGGAGCTGATCATCAACCGCGCCGAGGCCGGCTACAAGTTCTGGAAGGACGAGCACACCCAGGACCAGAAGGAGTGGCGTCGCTTCGGCAAGGACATCCGTGACCTGACCGGCGGCGAGGACGTCGACATCGTCTTCGAGCACCCCGGCAGGGAGACCTTCGGCGCCTCGGTGTTCGCCGCGCGCAAGGGCGGCACGATCGTCACCTGCGCCTCGACCAGCGGCTACATGCACCAGTACGACAACCGCTACCTCTGGATGAACCTCAAGCGCATCATCGGCTCGCACTTCGCGAACTACCGCGAGTCGTGGGAGGCCAACCGGCTGATCGCCAAGGGCATGATCCACCCGACGCTGTCGGGGACCTACCCGCTCGAGGAGGTCGGCCAGGCCGCGCTCGACGTGCACAAGAACCTGCACCAGGGCAAGGTCGGCGTGCTCTGCCTGGCCCCCGAGGAGGGCCTCGGCGTCCGCGACGAGGAGATGCGCGCGAAGCACCTCGACGAGATCAACCGGTTCCGCGGCGTCTGAGCCCGGCGGCACCGGCCGCCCCGCCTGAGAAACCGAACGTGAGGCACCCCACCCGGGGTGCCTCACGCGTTTAACTTCCGCGTCGGGGAGACTTAGGCTCGACGCGAGCGACGAAAGAGAGAACCGCGATGAGCGACCGATCCGGCCTGTCCATCTTCGAGGACCCCGACAACGGCAACGGCAAGGACGCCGGCGCCGACGACGCCACCCAGGTCATGCCTGCCGCCCGCCCTGCCGCCTCCCCGTCTGCCTCCGCGCAGACCGTGGCCACGAACCGACCACCGTCCTTCCCGATGGTGCGCAAGGGCGGCTACGACCCCGCCGCCGTCGACCGGCAGATGCACACGCTGGCCGGCGAGAAGGCCGGGCTCACCGCCGGGCTCAGCGAGGCGAAGGCGCGTGCGGCTGCGCTCGAGAAGGAGCTCGCGGCGCTCAAGGAGCGGGCGGCCGAGAACGAGAACCCGACGTACGCCGGCCTCGGCGGCCGCGCCAGCGAGATGCTGCGCCTCGCCGAGGAGCAGGCCGACGAGGTGCTCGCCGCCGCCCGGGCCCAGGCCGACGAGATCCTGCGCCGCGCCGGCAAGGACGCGGAGCGGCTCAAGGCCATGGCCTCGCGTGACGCCGAGGACATGCGGATGGTGCAGCTCAAGGAGCTCGACGAGGCCCGCGCCCGCGCGATGGCCGACGTCGAGCAGCAGCGGGGCCTCGCCCAGAGCGAGGCCGACGACCTGGTCGCGTCCGCCAAGCGTGAGGCGGAGCAGCTGCGGCTGGCCGCCCAGCAGGAGACCAACACGCTGCGCACCGGCGCCAAGCGCGAGGCCGAGCAGGCGCGCGCCGCCGCGGACCGCGAGGTCCAGGAGGCCCGGCGCGCGCTCGCCGTGGAGAAGGAACGACTGACCCGCGAGGCCGCGGAGCACCACTCGACGGCCACCGCCGAGACCGAGCGTCTCGTCAAGGAGGCCGAGGAGCGCGCCAACGCGGCGGAGCTCCGGGCCCGCGAGGCCACCTCCCAGGCCAACGCCGTGCGCCAGCAGGCCCACGAGGAGTCCGACCGGCTCCTGGTCCACGCCCGCCGCGAGGCCGAGCAGGTCGTCTCCTCGGCGCAGACGCAGGCCAGCAGCTTCGTGGCCGCCGGCCAGGCCGACGCCGAGCGCGAGCTCGCGACCCTCAAGGCCGAGGTCGACCGTTACGCGAAGCGTCGCGACGCGATCGTGGCCCAGCTCGGCGCGCTGCGTGACGTGGTCGCCGGGTTCGCCGACGACGCGCCGGCGGCGGTCGCCGACAAGCCTGCCGCGAAGCCCGCGGGCAAGGCCGCCCAGCGGGACGACGACACCTCGAAGTGAGCACACCGGGGACCAGGGCGGGTCGGGTGACCCGCCAGGCACAGTCGCGCACGCACCACGAGGAGACCGGCCGGCAGCGCAAGGGGCTGCTCCAGCACTCCCCCGTCATGCTCGGCTTCCTGCTCGCCGTCGGCGCACTGCTCGCGCACTGGCTGGGCGGTCTGCTCCTCTCGGTCAGCGGCGTCCTGGTCCTCATCGTCGTCGCGCTGTTCCTCGCCGCCGGGCTCAACCCGCTGGTGGAGATGCTCGGCAGGCGCGGACTGAGCCGGGCCTGGTCGGTCGTCGTGGTCATCACCGTGGTGCTGGCCGCGCTCGCGCTCTTCCTCGTCGCCCTGGTCCCGGTGATCACCGACCAGGTCACCGCGATCATCGACAGCGCCCCCGGCTGGTTCGACTCGCTGCGGCGCAACCACACCGTCCAGCAGCTCGACGACCAGTTCGACCTGTTCAAGCGGGCCGAGGACTTCGTGAAGAAGGGCAGCTTCGGCACCCAGGTCTTCGGGGGTGTCGTCGGCGTCGGCATGCGCGTGCTCTCGACGCTGGCCAACGGCTTCATCGTCGTCGTGCTGACGCTCTACTTCCTGGCCTCGCTGCCGACCATCAAGCGTGCGGCGTACCGCCTCGCCCCGGCCAGCCGCCGTCCCCGCGTCCAGGAGCTCGGCGACCAGATCGTCTCCAACGTGGGCTCCTACGTCTCCGGTGCCTTCATCGTCGGGTTCTGCGCCGGGCTGTCGTCGCTGATCTTCCTGTTCATCGTGGGTCTGGGCGAGTACGCCGTGGCGCTCGCCCTCGTGGTGGCGCTGCTGGACGTGATCCCGATGATCGGTGCCACGCTCGGTGCGGTCGTGGTCACCGCGATCGGGTTCGCCACCGAGCCGAAGATCGGGCTGGCCTGCCTGATCTTCTACGTCGTCTACCAGCAGCTGGAGAACTACGTCATCTACCCGCGGGTGATGAGCCGGTCCGTGGACATCCCCGGCTCGATCATCGTGATCGCCGCCCTGATCGGCGCGGGGCTGCTCGGCGTGGTGGGTGCCCTGCTGGCGATCCCGACGGCCGCAGCGATCCTGCTGATCGTGCGCGAGGTGTTCGTCCCCCGCCAGAACGTCCGCTGACTGGGTGTCCCTATCCGGGACGCACCGGACGGAAATCGGGTCAGCTCGACGGCTCTGACCTGCCTGCGACCACCATGTATCCATCGGCATCGGGGTCGAAGGTGGTGGTCTCGACCTCGAGCCCTACGCTCTGCAGCTGCGCCACGAGTTCCTCGTACCGGAATGGCCAGATGGACAACCGCTCCGAGCAGGCACGGACCGACCCATCCGGCTCGACCTGTGCGACCGCGATCTCCAGGTTGTGCTCTTGCTCCCACTGTTGCGCGATCTGCCAGTAGTAGGTGACGACCGCATCGCGGCCGTTGCGGCGGATGAGTCGATCTCGGGTGTCCAGCCGCGAGCCGCTGGACCGGACAAGCTCCCACGTGCGCGAGGTGAGCACGAGGCGTCCGCCCGGACTCAGTAGCCGTGACATCGCGGCCAGTGCGGTCAACCGGCCGGCCGCGCCTTCAGCATGACCCAGCGAGTTGCCGACGCAGAGCACCAGATCGAACGTCGAGGCATCGAGGTGGTCGGGCAGCTCATCCCAGCTGGCGTGAAGGGTTCGCAGCGAGACACCCACTTCCGCAGCGAGTTCCCGGGTCCGGCGAACCATCCCACCGCTGGCGTCTGCCGCAACCACGTCCAGGCCCAGACCGGCGAGACCAACCGCGAGCTGGCCGGTTCCACATGCGCAGTCGAGGACGCGCGCGTTGTGCGGCAGGGACTTCACGGGCTCACTGAAGGCCGCGACAGCGCCGGCAGGGGTCAACATGGCGTCCGGGATCAGCCACTCATACACGTCGGGGAGCGCCCCATAACCAGCCACCGTGATCACCTCCGTCAACTCGACAACACGCGGGGTGGACGACCGCGCCCTGGCGGTTCAGGCGTAGGAGCTGGTGTCGGCCGTCTCCATCGGCCCGTCCCACTCGCGCGGCAGGGGTACGGCGACCTCGGGGGCCACCCGCGACACGACCATGTCGAGCACGGTCTCGGCGTCACCGACCCAGAGGTGCTTCGCGCCGTCCACGCCGACCACCTCGGCCTGCGGCACCACGGCGAACCGCTCCTCTGCCTCCGGCGGCTGGAGGTAGTCGTCGTGCTCGGGGACCAGCGCGGTCAGCGGCTTGCCGGACTCGGCCCACGCGGCGAGGTGCTCCGCGTCGCTGAACCGCAGCGGCGGCGAGAGCAGGATCGCGCCGCGCACGGCCGGGTCGTTGGCGTGCATCAGGGTGAGGTCGGTGCCGAAGGACCAGCCGACCACCCAGATGTTCGGCAGGTCGTGGAACTCGGCGTACTCGATCGCCGCGGCCACGTCGTACCGCTCCCCCTCGCCGCTGTCGAAGGCGCCCTCGGAGGTGCCCTGCATGCTCGAGGTCCCCCGCGTGTTGAACCGCAGCACGGCCAGTCCGGCCAGCGCCGGCAGCCGGAACGCGGCCTTGCGGAACACGTGGCTGTCCATCATCCCGCCGTGGGTCGGCAGCGGGTGCAGGCACACCAGCGTGGCCGTCGGCTCGGCGTCGGCGGGGAGCGCGAGCTCACCCACCAGCGACAGCCCGTCAGCGGTCTGGAGGGTGATCGCCTCCCGCCGCGCGGGCAGCACCGAGTTCGCTCGAATCGCAGCCATGGGGCCATTGTCCCCGCCGGGTGTGAGGCACGGCGCAGCCGGGGTGGACGTAACCGCCCGGCCCGTGCGGCGTTATCGGTGCACCGACCTCGACGAAGGACTGCTGATGACCCGTCCCCCTCACCGGGCCCGCCTCGTGCACGGAGCCGCGCTCACCTGCGCGGCGCTGATGACCCTGGTCCCGGCCCTCGCCCCCGCCGCCACCGCGGCTCCCGCGACGGCCGGAACGCTCGCCGGCACGGCCACCTCGACCGCCGGCCTGCCGCCCGGGCTCTCCCGGCTGCTCACCGACGGCACGCCGACCGGGCGCGCGATCGCCACGTTCGACGCGATCCCGGCCGCCGCCGACGTCAGCGCGCTCGAGGCCCTCGGTCTGACCGTCCAGCCGATGGAGCACCTGAAGATGGCGCTCGTGGCGGGTCCGGTCGACGCGATGCGCACCGCGGTGACCCAGGGCGTCGCCACCGACGTCTACCCCGACGAGAAGGCCGAGATGCTCGACACCGAGTCCTCCGACGCGATGGGCACCGCGCAGCTGCGGGCCAGGGGCCTCACCGGCAAGGGCGTGCACGTCGCCGTCGTCGACTCCGGCTGCGACGCCACCCACCCCGACCTCGCGGGCCGGGTCGAGCACAACGTCGCGCTCTACAGCGGCGAGTACCTCAACTACCCGTCCGACTCCTCCACGACCCTGGTGCTGCCCGTCGACCAGGGCCCGGTCAGCAACACCGACCTGGGCAGCGGCCACGGCACCCACGTCGCCGGCATCATCGCCGCGGACTCCTCCTCGGTCGAGGACGGCAGCCGCTACGGCGTGGCCCCCGGCGCCACCCTCGAGTGCTTCGCCATCGGCGCGGTGATCTTCACGACCGCCGTCGTGACCGCCTACGACTACATGCTCGACCAGCCGGACATGTGGGGCATCGACGTGGTCAACAACTCGTGGGGCAACAGCTTCCGGCAGTTCGACCCGCGCGACCCGGTGCACCAGGCCACCAAGGCCGTCGCCGACGCGGGCGCGACGGTCGTCTTCGCAGCCGGCAACTCCGGCGCCGAGGAGGTCCAGGCCAGCCAGAACCCCTGGTCGCTCGCTCCCTGGGTGATCTCGGTGGCCGCCGGCACGCTGGACCACCACCGCGGCGACTTCTCCTCCAACGGGCTGCGGTTCGACAACGCGCAGGCGACCGCGATCGGCCCCGGCGGGCACACGACCTACTGGAACGACCGGATCGGCATCGTCCACCCCGACGTCACCGCCCCCGGCGTCGACATCTCGTCGAGCTGCGACACCACCGGCACCGTCGTGGGGCCCTGCCCCCCGGGAGAGAACACCAGCGCCTCCGGCACGTCGATGGCCTCCCCGCACGTCGCGGGCGCCGCCGCCGTGCTGAAGCAGGCCCAGCCCGACCTCACCCCGCGCCAGGTCCGGCTCGCGATGCAGGCCACCGCCACCCCGGTCCACGCCCCGGTGCCGGTCGACGCGGCCCTGCCGTTCTGGCAGGTCGGCTACGGCTATGTCGACCTCGACGCAGCCGTCGCCCTGGTCCGCGGCAAGGGCTGGCGTGACGACCTCGCCGACGCCGCAGCCCGTGCCGACCGCCGGGTGCGGCGGGCCGACGGCGTCGACGTCGTGCGCAGCGACTTCTGGACCTACGACGCGCCGCACGCCACGCTCGGCGGCTCGGACAGCCGCGTGGTGAAGGTCAAGGTGGGCGACGGGATCGACCGCCTCGCCGTCGCGCTGGCGCACCCGTCGCTCGGCACGGTCGGCGCCAACCTGAGCAGCTACACCGTCACGGTCACCAACGCGAAGGGCAAGGTCGTCGGCACGACCACCGAGTCGCTGACCGCGGGCTCGGGCACCGCCACCGCGGTGGTCCGGCTGAACAAGGTCGGCTCGGGGCCGGGCGTCTACACGTTCGCGATCTCCGGCGACTACGCCGCGTCGGACCCGGACACGCTCGACAGCGACTCCGTGCTGGGCCGGATGGTCACCCTCCAGGTCGCCCAGCTGGCCCGCAGCTGACCACCCGCCGAGGGGTCACCGCCTCACGCGCCCTCACGGCGTGTCTGGAGGACGTGACCCCTCGGCTGCGGTCGCTCAGGACGGGGCGTGGAGCCAGGGGTCCTTCAGGTCGTAGAAGACGGGCTCGCCGACGCTGAGCGACTCCATCTCCTTCATCATCTCCGCCATCTCCGGCGGCGGTTCCTTCTGCTCGCCCTCCCGCGCCTCCTCCTCGCTGGTGAAGTAGATCGCCATCGTCCACGCGTCGCCGTCGTGCCCCACCTGGACGGTGCCGAGGATGTCGGGCCGGAAGGTGGCCCAGTCCGTCGGGTCGTTCGCCATCAGCTCGCGGGAGCGGTCCGGGTCGCTCGTACGCCCCTGCATCACCTGGACGAACCCCGCTCGTGACGGGTCGCCGGGGGTGTCCACGTCGACGGACGTGCTGTTGTGGAACTCCGGCTCGTCGGTGAAGAGCTTCGCCATCTCCTCCCACCACGCGCCCTGCTCGGGACGGTCGCTGTTCTGCTGGGCCGCCTCCTCGGACTCGAACCGGGCGAGCGCGATGACGCGTCCGTCCTCCGTCACGCCGGACGTGCTGCCCAGCCACCCGACGGCACCGGGCGCGACCTCCTGCCGCCACTTGTCGAGCTGCGCACGCACCTGTGCGGCGTCGGACACATGGCCCTGGATCACCTGCACGAACATGTCGACCTCCCCTGTCCTCGCGTCGTTGTCGATCGGTCTCGACGCTACTCCGGACCTCGGGCGCTGGGGAGCCTCCGGCACCGGGATTCCCGCAGTACGACGCCCTCCGCCCGCCGGTGTGCTGGAGTGGGGTCGTGGACGCCGCCGAGCTCGCCGGACGCTTCGACCTCGGGGGTGCCGCGAGGCTGTCGGAGGGGCCGGTCGCACGGGGCCGGCAGGGCGACGTGTGGCGGCTGGAGACGTCCGACGGCGCCTGGGCGGTGAAGGTGCCCTTCGAGCCGACCGGGGAGGACGACGTACGCCGGTCGACCGCGTTCCAGGAGGCGGCGCACGCCGCGGGGGTGCCCACACCGCAGGTCCGACGCACCACCGACGGACGGGTGTTCGCCACCGTGGACGGCCTGGCGGCCCGGGTCTACGCGTGGGTCGACCTGCGGCCCCCCGACCCGCACCTGGACCCGGCGCTCGTGGGCACGGCCGTGGCCGGGATCCACCGGGTGCCGGACTCCGACCCCGGCCCGACGGACGCGTGGTACCAGGAGCCCGTCGGTGCCGAGCGGTGGGACCGCCTCGTCGCGCGGCTCCGGGACGCGGGAGCGCCGTTCGCCGGGCGGCTGGCCGCGCTGCGTGACGAGCTGGTCGCGCTGGAGTCGTGGGTCGAGCCACCCGCGGTGGTGAGGACGTGCCACCGCGACCTGTGGGCCGACAACCTCCTGCCGACCGTGGACGGCGGGGTCTGCGTCATCGACTGGGAGAACAGCGGCGCGGCCGACCCCAGCCAGGAGCTCGCGTGCGTGCTCTTCGAGTTCGGCCGCTCCGACCCGGGCCGCGCTCGCGCGCTGATGGACGCCTACGAGGAGGCGGGCGGTCCGGCGACCGTGGACCGGCGCGGACACTTCTCGATGCTCGTCGCCCAGCTCGGACACATCACCGAGACGGCCGCCACGGACTGGCTGCAGCCCAACGTGCGCTCGCCCGACCGTGCCGACGCCGCCTCGTGGGTCGCCGAGGTCCTCGACGACCCACACACGCGCGAGCTGCTCGACGCGCTGCTCCGCAGCGTGGGCCGGTGACCCTCGAGAGTCAGTCCTTGTGCTGGGCGTACGTCGGCGCGATGCCGAAGTCGACCGTCACGCAGGGCACGTCACCCACCACCCAGGCATCGTGCCCGGGCTCGATCTTGATCGCCTCGTCGGGGCCGCACTCGGCCTCGGTCCCGTCGTCCATGCGCAGCGCCATCCGCCCGGACAGCACGTAGAGCAGGTGCGGCGACTGGCACGAGTCGGTCCCCGCGATCGGCTTGACGTGCTCGGCCCAGTGCCAGCCCGGCATGAACGTCCCCTTGATGACCGTCTTGCCGCCCAGGGTGACGACCAGCCCCTCGCCCTTGTCGACGAACGGCCGCTTCTCCTCGGGTGAGCCGAAGCCCTTGATCTCGATGCCGCTCATGAGTCCTCCTCGTCGATTTCCCCAGAACGACGCTAGGACTCCGCCGCGACCCGCGCATGGCCCAGACGGGCTGGCCCGACCAGGGCATGGACAGCCGCTGCGCGCTCAGCGGCGGCGGTCGCGCGCGCCCCAGCAGGCGGTGTGCCAGTGCCGCCGCTCGTCGACGCCTTCGGCGTCCTTCGCGAACGACGACGGCAGCACCGGCCAGGCCACGACGTGCGGCGTGGCGGGCCGGATCTGCTGGTGGCAGCCCGGACACGTGTAGGCCCGCCGGGACGCGGAGCCGGTCAGCCGGCGTACGACGTACTCCTCGCCGCCGTACCGCTCCACCCGCTCGTCCACCCGGGAAGTCTTCCACGGCCGCGACGTGCGACGCGCCCCCCGCCCGGAGGGGCGAGGGGCGCGGAACGCGGGGTCCGAACCTAGCGGTTGCTGTAGTCGCGGAAGCCCTTCTTGGTCTTCCGGCCGAGGTAGCCGGCGGTGACCAGGTGCTCGAGCAGCGGGGCCGGGGCGAACCCGGGCTCGCGGAACTCCAGGTAGAGCTCGCGCTGGATCGCCAGCGACACGTCGTTGCCGACCACGTCGAGCAGCTCGAACGGGCCCATCGGCAGCGCACAGCCGTACTTCATCGCGGTGTCGATGTCGTCGGCCGACGCGTAGTGCGCCTCGAGCATCTTCACCGCGTCGTTGAGGTAGGGGAACAGCAGCGCGTTGACGATGAAGCCGGCGCGGTCACCGCAGGAGACGGCGACCTTGCCGACCTTGCCGCACAGCGCCCGGGTCGTCTCGGCGACGTCGTCGGAGGTGCTGACCGTGCTGACCACCTCGACCAGCTTCATGATCGGGGCCGGGTTGAAGAAGTGCATGCCCACGACGTCCTGCGGTCGCGAGGTGACCTTGGCCAGCGAGATCACCGGCAGCGAGGAGGTGGTGGTGGCCAGGATCGCGCCCGGCTTGCAGATCTCGTCGAGGTTCTCGAAGAGCACCGACTTGATCCTCAGGTCCTCGGCGATCGCCTCGACGACGATGTCCACGGAGCCGAGGTCGTCGAGCGACGTCGACCCGGTGAGCCGGCCGAGCACCTCGTCCTTGGCGGACTCCTCGAGCTTGCCGCGCTGGATCGCCTTGTCGAGCGACTTCTCGATGGTCGCGCGGACGCCGGCCACCTTGTCGTCGCTGCGGCCGACGTAGGTCACCGGGAAGCCGGCCTTCGCGAAGACCTCGACGATGCCGGTGGCCATCGTGCCGGTGCCGACCACGCCGACGGTCTTGATGTCCTGCTTGAGCCGGGGCGCGTCGTCGGCGGACGGGGTCAGTGCGTCGTCGACCACGATCGGGCTGTCCGGCGCCTCGTAGGTGTAGAAGCCGCGGCCGGTCTTGCGACCGAGGAGGCCGGCGGTGACCATCTGCTTGAGGATCGGCGACGGCGCGTGCAGCCGGTCGCGGCCCTGCTTGTACATCGTGTCGAGGATCTCGTACGCCGTGTCCAGGCCGATCAGGTCGAGCAGGGCCAGCGGGCCCATCGGGTAGCCGCAGCCGTAGCGCATCGCGGCGTCGATGTCCTCGCGCGAGGCGTAGCGGCCCTCGTACATCGACACGGCGTGGTTGAGGTAGCCGAACAGCAGCGAGTTGGCGATGAAGCCGGCCTTGTCGCCGCAGACCACGGGGGTCTTCTCGAGCGAGCGGGCCAGGTCCGCGACGTCCTCGAGCACGTCGGGCTCGGTGACGACGGTCCGGATGATCTCGACGAGGTTCTGCACGGGCGCGGGGTTGAAGAAGTGCACGCCGACCACGCGGCCCGGGTGCGAGGTGGACGTCGAGATCTCGGTGACCGACAGCGACGAGGTGTTCGTCGCGAGGATCGCGTCCGCCCCGACGATGCCGTCGAGGGTGCGGAACAGCTCCTGCTTCAGCGGGAGCTGCTCGACGATCGCCTCGACCACCAGGCCGCAGTCCTTGACGTCGGACAGGTTCGTCGTGAAGTTGATCCGCCCGACGAGGGCGGCCTGGTCCTCCGCGGACAGCTTGCTGCGCTTCACCGCCCGGTCGGTGGAGTGCTGGACGTGCTCGCGTCCACGCTCGAGGGAGTCGTCGGTCAGCTCGACGCCGACGACCTGGTACCCGTTGCGGGCGAACACTTCAGCGATGCCGGCACCCATGGTTCCGAGTCCGACCACGCCGACAGAGGTGATTTCACGAGGCATGGGCGCATCATGGCACGGCGGCCGCCCGGGGCGCCGTGAGGTAGTTCACTGGTCAGGTCCGGCTGGATCACACGTCGGGCGCCGCCGGCGGCAAGGTACATTCGTCGCTCGTGAGACTCGTCGTAGCGCGTTGCCAGGTCGACTACGCCGGTCGGCTGACCGCCCACCTGCCGATGGCCAACCGGGTCATCATGGTCAAGAACGACGGCTCGGTGCTCGTGCACTCCGACGGCGGCTCCTACAAGCCGCTCAACTGGATGTCGCCGCCCTGCAAGGTGACCGAGGGGACCTCCGAGGAGGGCTCGATCGAGTGGACCGTCGTCGGCAAGGACGACGACACCCTGCGCATCCTCATCGAGGAGGTCCACGCCGACTCCTTCCACGAGCTCGGCATCGACCCGGGCCTGCAGAAGGACGGCGTCGAGAAGCACCTCCAGGAGCTGCTCGCCGAGCACCCGGGCGACCCTCGCTGACGGTCTGACCCTCGTACGACGGGAGTACCCCACCGCGATCGGGCCGGTGGACCTGATGTGCCGCGACGCGGCCGGGGCGTCCGTCGCCGTGGAGATCAAGCGGCGCGGCGACATCGACGGGGTCGAGCAGCTCACCCGCTACCTCGAGCTGCTGAACCGCGACCCCAAGCTGCGCCCGGTCCGCGGCATCTTCGCCGCCCAGGAGATCAAGCCCCAGGCCCGCGTGCTCGCCACCGACCGTGGCATCACCTGCGCCGTCGTCGACTACGACGCCCTGCGCGGCATGGACGACCCGACCGAGCGGCTGTTCTGATGCGGATCTTCCACCTCACCACCCCGGAGGTCTGGGAGCTGGCCCAGCAGGCCGGCACCTACACGATGTCCACCCGCGGGCGGACGCTCGAGCAGCAGGGCTTCATCCACTGCTCGGAGCGGCACCAGGTCGAGGGCGTCCGGAAGTTCTGGTTCGACGACCTCGACGACGTGCTGCTCCTCGAGGTCGAGACCGACCTGCTCACCTCGCCCTGGCGCAGCGAGCAGCTCGACGGCGCCGACGAGCCCTACCCGCACGTCTACGGACCGCTCGACCTCGACGCCGTGGTCGGCGTGGAGCCGGTCAGCCGCTGACCAGCGCGGCCACCTCGGCGGCGCAGCCCCAGGACAGGGTCACGCCGGCGCCGCCGTGGCCGTAGCAGTGCACGACCCGTGTGCGGTCGGTCTGCTCCACGTCCAGGCGCACGTGCGGACGGGCGGGGCGCAGGCCGACCCGGTGGCCGACGACCTTCGCCCGGCGCAGCTCCGGGACCAGCGCGACCGCCCGCTCGAGGATCTGCTTGGCCACGTCCGGGTCCGGGGTGCGGCCCCACTCCCCCTCGTCGTCGGTGCCGCCGACCACGATGTCGTGGCTGCGCGGCACGACGTACACCGGGCCGGAGCCGTCGAGCCACCACCGGTCGAGGCCCACCTGCTCGACGTACACGACCTGTCCGCGCACCGGGAGCACCGCGGGGTCGGAGGCCATCAGCCGGGCGCCGAGACCGCTCGCGTTCACGACGACCTCGGGGCCGTCCGGCAGGGCGCCCAGGGCCATCCGGGTGACGGTGCCGCCCAGGGCCTCGACCCGGGCGCCGAGCCACCGCAGGTAGACGGGCATCTCCACGACCGGCGCCTCGAAGGTCCAGCCGTCGACGTAGGGCGCGTCCATCGCGGTGACGCGCGTGAGCGTCGGCACCGCGTCGCGCCACCACGGGTCGGACGTGCGGGTGCGGTGCAGCTCGGTGCCCATCCGCATGACCACGCCGGTGCGCTCGTCCTCGGCGAGCTCCGCGAACGTGCGGTAGCTCGCCGCCGACCATGCGGTCACCTGCTCGAACGGGTAGGCCCGGTAGGGGTACCACAGCGCCGCGGCCACCGCCGAGGTCGTCTCCAGCGGCAGGTCGCGCGCGAGGACGTCGACGCGGTGCCCGTCCTCCAGCAGGCGTACGGCGCACGACAGCCCGATGACACCTGCTCCCACCACGATCACCCTGGCCATGCCCCGAGTGTGCCCGATGTGGCAGCGCGGCACCTCTCACTCGGCGAGCACGGGGCCCCTGAGCGACGGATCCGGCCTGCGCTTTTTGGGTGATCCGCGCGCGAACGATGCGTCCTACCGTGCTGAGGCGATATGCCCTCACCGGCCACCGGGCCGCGAGCTTCAGGAGGCTTGCCATGCGAGTACGAACTTCCTTCCCGGCCCTTCTGGCTGCGGTCGCCCTGGCTGCGGCGGCCGTGCCGGGGGCCGCCCCTGCGGCGCCCGCCCCGGACGTCCGCCTCAGCAACGACGTGGGAGGTGGCTACGTCAGCAACTACACGACCGTCACGGGCACCGCCTACACGGACGCCACGCTCACGGAGTGCGGCCGTTCGCGAGGCAGGCAGAACGAGCCGTCGGTCGCCATCGACCCCCGCAACAGCGACGTGCTCGTCGGCAGCTCCAACGACTACTGCGGTGTCTACAACGACGGCCTCGACGCGAACGGCGCACCCATCCCCTCCGGGCCGATCTGGCTGGGCTACTACCGCTCCACGAACGGCGGAGCGAGCTTCGCGAGCTCACTGGTGCCGGGGTACCCCGGCGACACGAGCCCGTACGCCGCCCGCGCGCACATCCGCACCGCGAGTGCGGGTGACCCGGTCCTCGCCTGGGACCGCCAGGGCCGGCTCTTCGCGGGCGCGGAGAGCTCGGACGACCCGGAGGGAAGCAAGAAGACCTTCGGCGACGTCTGGGTCGCGACGTACCAGAACCCGGCGGGTCCGGGCGGTGCCACGGTCGACGACGGCAAGGAGTTCGTGCGGTCCGAGATCGTCGCCAAGGGCTCGTCGGCGCCCAACCTGCTCGGCAAGTTCCACGACAAGACCGCGATCGAGGTCGACCGCACCGCGGGCTCCTGTGACGGCAACGTCTACTTCGCCTGGTCCCGGTTCACCAACTTCCAGAGCAACATCTACCTGTCCCGGTCCACCGACCACGGCGCCACCTGGTCGCAGCCGATGCAGCTGACCCCACGCACCCAGTCGGTCCAGGTGCCGGAGATCACCGTCACCGGGAACGGCCACGTCTACGTCACCTGGATCGCCGAGCTCGGCAACCAGAGGAACCGGACCGACGCCGTGCAGTACGCCAGGAGCACGAACTGCGGCGCCACCTTCGGTCCCGTCCACGACGTCGTCCGCTTCGAGGGCTACGCGCACCAGGACGGCGGCCACCGGGACTGCGGGGACCTGTCCAGTGCGTGCCCGCTCGGGTTACACGTTCTTCCGCGCCGACACCACCCCGCGCGCGGCCACCGACCAGAACGACAAGTCGAGCGAGAACGTCTACATCGTGTACGACGCGGCGTACGGACCGGACGTCCCCACCGGATCGACCTACGGCATGGTCGGCCCGGGCACGGGATCTCTCTCGGCGGTCTACTACACGCGGCTCGACGGTGCGACGGGCACGCACACCACGCCGGTGCTCGTCGACACGCCCACCAAGCAGCACCAGCTCTTCCCGGACATCGCCGTGAACGCCGGCACCGCCCACGTGCTGTGGTGGGACAGCCGCAACGACACCAGCTGCGCCACCGCCACGACCTGCGCGAAGCAGCCGGTGGGCAACACCGCCGACCGCCACGTGGTCCCGTCGCTCGACACCTTCGCGAAGAACTTCGCGGTAGCGAGCGGTCCGGGAACGGGGGCCGCCACGCTGCTGAGCGCCGTGACGACCAACCCGAACTACGAGCAGTTCGCGGACCGCACGGTGCCGTTCGCCGGCGACTACCTGTGGATCGACAGCGTCGGGACCCGGACCTACGGGGTCTGGACCGACTGGCGCGACACCGTCGCCGGGAGCGACCAGCGCGAGGCGTGCAGTGACCGGGACACCGGAGCCGAACGAGGGCGCCGACGTCCTGCAGTGCCGCACCGCCCTGCCGGGAGGCACCTGGTCCAGCGACACCTGCCCGCGGGCCGGAGGACTCGACCAGAACATCTACGGCGACCAGGCACCCTGACCGCGGCACCCGTGGCGGCCCGGCCTGCGTAGCCGGACCGCCACGACGGGTGCGCCGCCCGGGTCCGCCCGGGCAGGCGCCGCTCAGAGCTGCAGCGTGGTCGCCGGCACGTGCGTCTTGGACTCGATGTCGTGGGCGGCGGCCGCGAGCAGCTGATGGGCGAGGTCCGACAGCGCCCGCGCGGTGGCGAGCTCCTCGCCGATCCGGGGCTCCGACTCGTCGTGCGGGTTGCGCCGGCTGAAGCCCCGGCCCCGCATCTCCATCTTGTTCTCCAGCTGGAGCGTCGCGTCGGCGCGGGTGTCGTCCTCCTCCTCGTCGAGGGTCACCTGCACGATCCACGTCTTGGTGGCCATGAACCTCACGTCCTCCCGGTTAGTGGTGGGTGCGACGGTGGACCTGCACCCAGTCTGCTCCCGCGCCCGGGGCCGCGAAAGGCCCGTTCGTCCCCTCCGCCACGCGGTTCCGACCGGATTACTCACCCCAGGTATACACACTGTGTATAGTCGTCCTCATGTCGACCTCCCAGACGCTGCTCGCCCTGCTCGAGCGCGAGCCCGCCCACGGCTACACCCTCAAGCGCAGGTACGACGAGCGCTTCTCCCGGACCCGGCCGCTCGCCTTCGGCCAGGTCTACGCCTCGCTCGCCCGCTTCGAGAAGCAGGGCTGGGCCCAGGTGGTCGACATCGAGGCCGGGGACGGTCCCGAGCGCAAGCGTTACCGGATCACCCCCGAAGGAGTCACCGTGGTCGACCAATGGGTCTTCGAGCCGCAGCAGCCCAGCGAGTTCTCGTCGAGCAACCTCTTCGCGCGGGTCTCCGTCGCGCTGATGTCCGGGCGCCCGGCCGACGAGGTGCTGGCCCGGCAGCGGGCCACCCACCTCGACCGGATGCGGTCCCTCAACGCCGAGCGGGCGACGGCCGACCCCGCCCAGCTGCTGGCGATCACCTACGAGCTCGCGCACCTCGACGCCGACCTGCGCTGGATCGAGGACGCGGGCGCCCGGCTGGGCGACGCCGCCCACACCCTGACGGGGGAATGAGATGAACCAGACGGTCCTGGCCGCCCGCGACGTCAACCTGTCGTACGGCGACGACGTCGCCCTGCGCGACGTGTCCCTGGAGCTCCGAGCCGGCGAGCACGTCGCCCTCATGGGTCCCTCGGGCTCCGGCAAGTCCTCCCTGCTGCACTGCCTCGCCGGCGTCGTGCTGCCCGACTCCGGAGAGGTCCACGCCGACGGCCGCCGACTCGACCAGGCTTCCGAGTCGGTCCGCAGCGCCACCCGGCTCCGGACGATGGGGATGGTCTTCCAGTTCGGCGGCCTGGTCCCCGAGCTCACCCTGCTGGAGAACGTGATGCTGCCGCTGCAGGTGCTCGGCCGCCCCTCCGCCCGCGCCCGCGAGGCCGCGATGTCCCTGCTCGACCGGCTCGGTGTCGCCGACGTCGCGGACCACCGCAGCGGCGCGGTCTCCGGCGGTCAGGCACAGCGGGCGGCCGTGGCACGGGCACTCGTCCACGAGCCGGCCGCCGTGCTCGCCGACGAGCCCACCGGCGCGCTGGACAGCGTCACCGGGGAGCGCGTCCTGCAGACGATGGTGAGCCTCTGCCGGGAGACCGGAGCGGCCCTGCTCGTCGTCACGCACGACAACCTCGTGGCCGCCCACCTCGACCGGCACGTCGTCCTGCGCGACGGCTCCGTCGAGACCACGGTCGGGGCGGTCCGATGAGGTCCGCCCTCCTGCTGGGCCTGCGCCTCACGGGGGCAGGCGCAGGCCCGGCCCGGGTCCGCACCGCGCTGGTGGCGCTCGCCGCCGGCCTCGGCACGCTGATCCTGCTGGGCGTGCTGGCCGCCGGGCGGGCGGAGCAGGCCCTCACCGGGCCGATGTACAGCAGCGCGGAGCTGCGCCGCCTGCTGGCAGCCGTGGTGCTGAGCATCGCCCTGCCGGTGCTCGTCCTCGCCGCGACAGCGGCGCGGCTGTCCGCGGAGCTGCGCGACCGCAGGCTGGCCAACCTGCGGCTCCTCGGGCTGACCCCGGCCCAGACCCGCGCCGTCGCGGTGGCGGAGAGCGGTGTCGCCGCCACGGCGGGGACGGCGCTCGGATGGTTGGCGTTCCTGGCCGTCCGACCGGTCGTCGCCCAGATCGGCGAGGCGCAGCGAGGGTGGCTGCCCGGGACGCTGCGGGTGAGTGGCGGGGAGCAGGCTCTCGTGGCGTTCGGGATGCTTCTCGCGGTCGTCCTGGTCGCCGCGATCCCCCAGCGGCTCGACCTCCCCTCCGCGCTGGGTCGCGCCCGCAAGGCCGACGCGCGACGTCCGTCGCCGCTCCGGGTGGCCCCGCTGGCGGTCGGCGGGCTGCTCTGTCTCGGGGTGGTCCTCCGCGGGGGCGACGAGTCACCCTCCGACCTGGTGGTGGTGGCCTTCTTCGCCGGCGTGACGCTGCTCGGCCTGGGGCTGGTCGTCCTGGTTCCGGTGCTGGTGCGGCTGTCGGCAGACGTGCTGCTGCGGCTCTCGCGCGGACCGGTCGGGACGATCACCGGGCGACGGCTGCAGGCGCAGCCGGCCGCGGTGACCCGGGTGGTCAGCGGGCTGCTCATCGGCCTCTTCCTGGTCACGGGTGCCCGTGCGGTGGTCGTCGCCTTCGAGACCACCCCGCAGTACCTCCAGGCGGCGCGCCAGATCGAGACCGGCCAGCGAGTCGGCATCAACACCACGCTCGCCGAGACCGACGGGCTGGTCCGCCGGGCCACCGCGGTGCAGGGTGTCGACGAGGTCGTCGCGCTCCCCTTGCTGAGCGCGGGTGACTGCTCGCGCGACATGCGCCAGTGCTACAACGCCGTCGTCGCCACCTGCGCCCAGCTGCAGACGGTCGCGTCCGGCGTCACCGGCTGTCGTGAGGGCGAGCCGATGTGGCTCGGCCCGGTTGCCGTCGAGACCACGGACCAGCCCCTCGCCTGGTATCCCACCTCGGACAACGCCGCAATGCGGTCCGCGGAGCCGGTCGCGGAGCTGCCTGCCCCCACCGCGACGGTCGGCGGCTCCACCTGGGACGCGCTCGACCCCGTCACGGCCAACGTCCTGATCCCGCCCGCGGACGTCGACCTGGCACAGCTCTCGCCCAGCGCCCGGGTGGACCTGCTGGTGCTGGGCGAGCCCGGCCGCGGGCTGGGCGACGCGCTCTACGACGCGGGCGCCGTCGGGGAGAACGGCATGACCTACTGGGGCTTCGAGGACTACGACTTCGTCGCCGGCCTGCGCCTGCTGGTGTGGGCCATCGCCGCCGTGATCCTGGCGGTCGGGCTGCTCGCCTTCGCGGTCGCGGCGATCGACCGCGCCCTGGCCCGTCGACGTGAGGTCGTGGCGCTGCAGCTGACCGGGGTCCCTGCGTCACTCCTTCGGCGCGCACAGTGGCTGGAGGCCGCCCTCCCGATCGGGATCGGCACGCTGCTGGCCGTCGGGCTCGGCACGCTCGCGGGCGCGACGTACCTCACCCTGGCCGACGAGCCGACCCACCTGCCCTGGACGCAGTCCCTGACCCTGGCCGGGGTGGCGGTGCTGAGCTCCGTCGTCATCGCGGCCCTGACCGTGGTCGCCGCGAGCCCGCGCCTGCGGCCCGACCTGATCCGTGCGGAGTAGGCAACCCAGCAGCAACAGAGCGGTTACCTACCGATCCGTAACCTCAGGATCTAGAACTCGTTGCACGTGTCATCGGAGGTGGTGACATGCGCAACTCGCGCACCCAGATCGTTCTCGTCCTCATGGCGTTGGTGGCCGGCCTCATGGCCGTCGGCGGCCTGAGCCCGGCCAGCGCCCACGAGGAGCGACCCGCGTCCTTCCCGGACGGCACCGGCTCGCTGCCGACATACCTCGGCCTCGACAACCCGCGCTCCCGCGTGGTGTGCAAGCCGGACAGCGCGGAGCGCATCGCGCAGATGCAGCCGGGACCGCTCAAGACCCGCAACAAGCAGCTGCTGCGGGAGTGCGAGTTCTCCTCGATCCAGACCGCGATCAACACGATCACGAAGCCGAAGACCTCCGTCTACATCCTTCCCGGCTACTACACCGAGAAGAGGTGGGCCGAGAAGAAGCGCAGCGACTACTGCTCGCACCTCGCCACCGAGTCCGACAGCCCGCTCGGCGCCTCCGCGACCTACATCGGCAGCCTGAGCTCCCCCGACACCGGCGCGGCAGCCGCCGCCGAGGACGACGGCACCAGCGACCCGATCGCGATGTCCTACTCCGACCAGCGTCGGTGCCGGCACAACCTGAACCTGATCGCGATCATGGGCGACCGGACGCCCGACAACAAGTCGATCCACTGTGACAGCGCGCTCTGCGGCACGCAGCTCGTCGGCACCGGCGCCTCCAAGCAGGCCGTGATCATCGACAACAAGTTCTCCAAGCTCAACGCGATCCGCGCCGACCGCGCCGGCGGCATCGTGCTGCGCAACTTCACCGTCCAGCAGGCGGAGTTCAACGCCGTCTACGTGCTCGAGACCGACGGCTTCCTGCTCGACCGGCTGGTCACCCGCGGCAACGACGAGTACGGCATCCTCGCCTTCGCCAGCGACCACGGCCTGATCGAGCACACGAACAACTACTACAACGGCGACTCGGGCATCTACCCCGGCTCCGGGTCCGACCTCAACGGGGACAACCCCGACTTCGAGGTCACCCGCTACGCCATCGAGATCCGCTACAACAAGAGCCACGACAACACGCTGGGCTACAGCGGTACGGCGGGCAACTCGATCCACGCGCACCACAACGAGTTCTACGACAACGCGACCGGCATCGCGACCGACTCGTTGTTCCCGGGCCACCCCGGGCTTCCGCAGGACCACGCTCGCTGGGACCACAACGAGGTCTACTCCAACAACTCGAACTGGTACGCCAAGTTCATCGACACCGGTGTGTGCGACAAGCCGATGGCGGAGCGCGGCTACATCAACGGCACGGTGTGCCCCGTGGTCCCCACCCCGGTCGGCACCGGGCTGCTGATCGCCGGCGGCAACTTCAACTCCACCGACCACAACTGGATCTACGACAACTGGCGCTACGGCACCATGCAGTTCTGGGTCCCTGCTCCCCTGCGCGACGAGTACGACCCGAGCAAGATGTACGACACGTCGAACTACAACCACTCGTTCAAGAACCACCTGGGCCTGACGCCGGACGGCGAGAAGCTGCACAACGGGCAGGACTTCTGGTGGGACGACCAGGGCCTGGGCAACTGCTGGGAGGACAACGAGTCCTCGCGCGGTGAGCCGACGAACAACTTCACCGTCGACCCGGGTCCGTGCGCGGACGGCGGCTCGCAGGTCGTCCCGGGCCTGCCGGCGAAGGACGCGGGCTTCCTGTCCTGCAGCCAGTACGACCGCAGCGACCCGACCTGGAAGCACCCGCCGGAGTGCACCTGGTTCGACTCCCCGGAGAAGCCGACCGACGACGGCTCCAGCACCCCGCTGGAGCTCTCCTCGGGCGAGACGGCCGCGCCGACCGGTCCGGCTCTCGGCGGGGTCAACCTGCTGACCTTCGGTCTGGGCGCCCTGGTCCTGTCCGGTCTCGTCGTCGGACGGCGACGGACCTCGACCCGAGGCCGCTGACACCGTGCGTCGCCACGTGCTGGCCCTGCTCGTCGCCCTTCTGCTGGTGGCGGGCGGGGCCGGCGTGGCCGTCGCCAAGGCGCCGGCCGAGCTGACCGCGTCCGGCCCGACGACGGTCGCCGGCACGACCGCGACCGCGGTGTTCGGGGTGGGCGACCGCACGATCCGCCAGGTGCGCTACCACGACAAGGGCACGCTCTACTACTCGTTCTCGCTGCGCAACGACGGCACGTTGCCGTTGACCGTGGACGGGCTCGCGCCCCTCGAGCGGGCACCCAAGCTCTTCCGCTACCTCGGCCTGTACGACGAGGCGGGCTCCACCCGGTTCGAGATCTCCCCCGGCGCGAGCGTCGAGGTCGAGCTGCGGATGCGGATGGAGTCCTGCGAGAAGCTCTCCGCCCGTGCCGGCAGCTTCGCCACCGAGGTCAACCTCAGCACGACCCGGGCCGGGTTCGTGGACGAGGTGGTGCACGTGACGCTCCCCGAGGAGCTGCACACCGGGTCGCCGCGCGAGGCGTTCTGCCCTGAGTCGACCTCGTCGTCGCGGCCGCCGGGCTGACCGAGCGCCGCGGCCGGGTCAGTCCTCCGCGGCGCTCATCTCGGCGAGCAGCAGCGTCCGGCCCTCGCCGCCCGACTGCGCCTCGATCTGCAGGCGGACCATCACCTCGCTGCCGTCCCGGCGCAGCGCGGGCACCGTGACCTCCCTGCCCAGCAACGGCCGCCGCCCGGTCAGCAGGAACATCGTGAAGCCGGCGACGTGCGCCTGCCGGAAACGCTCGGGGATGATCGCCACCAGACGGCGGCCGAGCAGCTGCACCGGGTCGTCGTAGCCGAGCAGGTCGAGCACCGTCCGGCTGACCGCCAGGATCCGGTTCGCCTCGTCGGCCGCGATCCGGCCGGTCTCCGCGGACACCACCGAGTCGGGGTCCCACAGCAGCGCGAAGCGGGGCTGCGGGGGCGGCTCCCCCTCGACCGACCACGGCACGGGCGGGGCGCCGGCCGCCTGGTCGGCGACCTGACGGCACAGCCAGCGTCGGAACACCTGGATCTCGGGCTGGGTCGGCGGGGTGAAGGTGATCCCCCGCCTGGCCAGGTCCAGCGACGCCTCGATCGTCCGGTCGAGCGTGCGGAAGTGCGGCACCGACGAGACCGGCACGGGGACCACGAGCCGCGGGACGGACACGAACGGCTCGGTGGCCCCCTGCATGAGCCGGTCCGGCTCGACGTCGACGTCCATCCGGGGGATGTGCTCCTCGAGGATCGCGATCGCGTCGGTCGCCTCCGCGTGCATCTGGATCGGGTCCACGTCGGCCTCGTCGTCGAGGTTGGCCAGCAGGAACTCGCGCAACAGCGCCTCGGCGTGCTCCTGCCAGGCGGCGTGGAGCAGCAGCGGGACGTTGCGCAGCTCGACGTCGACGGTCGCGGCGGCGGTGGGACCGGAGCTGCCCTCCGCCAGGCCCTCGACGGCCTCACCCGTCTCGTGGTCTCCCGAGTCCAGGCGGAACCAGACCGTCTTGCCGCGCCCGTGGCGGGACACGCCCCAGTCGTCGACGAGCTGCTCGAGCATCAGCAGGCCGCGGCCCGTGCCGGCGGTGGACGCGTAGTGGCGGCGCACGGGCAGGTGCAGGCTGCCGTCACCGACCTCGACGTGCAGCCCCTCGTCGTCGAGCCGGGCGGCGACGTCGATGGGCGTGCCCGCGTGGAGCAGGGCGTTGGTGACCACCTCGCTGACGAGGAGCACCGCGGTCTCGACCAGGTCGTCGCGGTCCGAGGCGGCCAGGAGCTCGCGGATCATCCGGCGCGCTTCACCGACGCTCGCCGGCTGCGGCGGCAGACGCCGCTCGAAGGACCCCGGATGCTCGGTCATGCCGGCCGCGCCGCCCACCGGGTCCCCCCTGTCGCCCACCCCGAGGCCGGGGTTCGGCCTCCTGGGCCATTGTGTGCCCTCCCGCCGGCTCAGGCACGCATTTGTGTCCCCGCGGACGGACTGGCCCAGAGGCGGACAGACCAGCCGTCGGCGTCGACGACCACCTCCAGGACGCGGCCGGTGCCGCGAGCCGCCCCGGCCAGCTCGTCCACGGCGGCGTCCGGGAGCACCACGAGGACGGTCTCGCCGCGGTGGAGGTCGGCGAGCTCCGCGAGGGCGGCGGCGTACGACGTACCGCCCGCCGCCTCGACGGACCCCACCGGAAGTCCCGCCTCCGCGGCCCACGTCGCGGCCACCGCAGCGCCCTCCGGGACGGCGTAGACGGCCGCCAGCCGGGGTCCGGGCGAGGGCGCCGTCCCAGGTGCCGCCGCGGCCGCGACCACGAGGAACGTGGCGGGGCACTGGAGGTCGGACATGCCCCCAGCCTAGAACCGCGCGTCAGGCCAGGTCGTGCGCCTTGCGGATCACCTGGACGATGCCGCCCATGATCTCGGTGAGGCCGAAGTCCTTCGGGGTGAAGACCGCGGCGACGCCCAGCTCCTTGAGCTTGGCGGCGTCGGTCGACGGGATGATCCCGCCGACGATCACCGGGAGGTCCTCGAGTCCCTGCTCCTTGAGCCCGTCGAGCACCGCCGGGACGAGCTCCATGTGCGAGCCCGACAGGATCGACAGGCCCACGCAGTGCACGTCCTCGGCGACGGCGGCGGCGACGATCTGCTCCGGCGTCAGGCGGATGCCCTGGTAGATCACCTCGAAGCCGGCGTCGCGGGCGCGGACGGCGACCTGCTCGGCGCCGTTCGAGTGCCCGTCGAGGCCGGGCTTGCCGACGAGGAGCCGCAGCCGCCCGCCGAGCTCCTCGCCCGTGCGCTTCACGTCCTCGCGGACCTTGGTCAGCTCGGCGCCGGCCTCGGCGACCCCGACCGCACCGGACACGCCCGTCGGCGCCCGGAACTCGCCGAACACCTCGCGCAGGGTGCCGGCCCACTCGCCGGTCGTGGCGCCCGCGCGCGCGGCGGCGAGCGTGGCCTCCATGAGGTTGACCCCGGACTTCGCGTCGTCGGCGAGGCGCCGCAGCGCCTCCTCGACCGCCGCGCCGTCACGCTCGGAGCGCCACGCCTCCACCCCGGCGATCGCGGACCGCTCAGCCTCCGGGTCGGCCGCCTGGATCGCGGCGTCGAGGTCGGCGGTGAGGGGCGACTCCTCGGTCGTCTCGAAGCAGTTGACGCCGACGACCTTCTCCTCACCGGCCTCGATGCGGGCCCGTCGTGCCGCGTGCGACGACACCAGGGCCTGCTTCATGTAGCCGGACTCGACGGCGACGATCGCGCCGCCCATCTCCTGGATCCGGTCGATCTCGGTGCGCGCCCCGGCGACGAGCTCGGCGACCTTGGCCGCGATCACCGTCGACCCCTCGAAGATGTCCTCGTACTCCAGCAGGTCCGACTCGAAGGCGAGCACCTGCTGCAGGCGCAGCGACCACTGCTGGTCCCAGGGACGCGGCAGCCCGAGGGCCTCGTTCCACGCCGGCAGCTGCACGGCGCGGGCGCGGGCGTTCTTCGAGAGCGTGACGCCGAGCATCTCCAGGACGATCCGCTGCACGTTGTTCTCGGGCTGGGCCTCCGTCAGGCCCAGGGAGTTGACCTGGACGCCGTAGCGGAACCGGCGCATCTTCTCGTCCTCGACGCCGTAGCGCTCGCGGGTGATCTCGTCCCACAGCTGCACGAAGGCGCGCATCTTGCAGGTCTCCTCGACGAACCGCACGCCGGCGTTGACGAAGAACGAGATCCGGCCGACCACCGTGGCGAAGTCCTCGGGCGCCACCTGGCCGCTGTCGCGGACGGTGTCGAGGACGGACATCGCCGTGCAGAGGGCGAACGCCAGCTCCTGCGTCGGGGTCGCGCCGGCCTCCTGCAGGTGGTAGCTGCAGATGTTGATCGGGTTCCACTTCGGGATGTGGTTGACCGTGTAGGCGATCAGGTCGCTGGTCAGCCGCAGGGAGTGCTCCGGCGGGAACACGTAGGTGCCGCGGGAGAGGTACTCCTTGATGATGTCGTTCTGGGTGGTGCCGGCGAGCTTGCCGTGGACCTCCTCGAGCTTCCCCGCGGGCGAGTCCGCCGAGAGCCCGGCCTGCTCCTCCGCGACCACCTGGTAGAGCGCGAGCAGCCACATCGCCGTGGCGTTGATCGTCATCGAGGTGTTCATCTCGGTGAGCGGGATGCCCTCGAAGAGCTTCCGCATCTCGCCGAGGTGCGGGACCGGGACGCCCACCTTGCCGACCTCACCGCGCGCGAGCGGTGAGTCCGGGTCGTAGCCGGTCTGCGTCGGCAGGTCGAAGGCGACGGAGAGACCGGTCTGCCCCTTGGACAGGTTTCTGCGGTAGAGCTCGTTCGACCCGGTCGCCGAGCTGTGGCCGGCATAGGTGCGCATCACCCACGGCCGGTCCTTCTGCTGGGGCCGGTCCTGGGCGGGCTCGCCGGCGGCGGCGGGGGCAGGCGTCTCGGTCATGGGCAGAGACTACGACTCGGCGAACCCATGAGTAACTACCTTGTGAGCCGTCCCACGTGCCAACTAGGTCACAGCGGGCTCAGGCGCCGAGCGGCTCCCGCTCCACCTGCAGCACGGTGCGGATCTTCGTGAAGGCGATGACGCGGCGCACCGCGGGCCGGCAGCCGCGCAGCGTCAGGCTGCGGCCGTCCCGCTCGAGCAGCGCACTGGCCGCGGCCAGCAGCCGCAACGCGGTGACGTCCACCGAGTCGACCTCCGACAGGTCGACGACGACGTCGTCGTAGTGGTCGATCTGTTCGTAGAGGAGATCCCGCACCTGGCTGGTCGAGCGTCCGTCGAACCTGCCGGCGAGGACCAGGGTCTCGCCTCGAGTCGTCGCATCCATGCCACCGCTCCCGTCCGGTCGGCCCCCCTACTACGAGCCGTTACCCACTATGACGCAGGTCACGCCCATTAGGTTGCACCGCGGCGGCGACAGATGGGGGCACCCGCCTGATCCGTCTCAGCGGGTGGGATCCGGCAGGCTCACCCGGGTCACGTCCACGCCCAGCCGCCGGAGCATCTCGGCGAAGCTCGGGTAGCCCCGGTCGATGTGGTGGGACTCGGCCACCGTGGTGGTGCCCTCCGCGGCCAGCCCGGCCAGCACCAGGGCCGCGCCCGCCCGGATGTCGTGGGCGACCACCGGCGCCCCGGACAGCACCGGCCGGCCGCGCACGACGGCGTGGTGCCCGTCGGTGCGCAGGTCCGCGCCGAGCCGGGCCAGCTCCTGGGCGAACATGAACCGGGCCTCGAAGACGTTCTCGGTGATCATCGCGGTCCCGTCGCTCACCGCCGCGAGCGCCATCGCGAACGGCTGCAGGTCGGTCGGGAAGCCCGGGTAGGGCAGGGTCACCACGTCGAACGACGCCAGCCGCTTGTCGACCACCACCCGGAAGCCGTCCGCGTCGGACTCGACCTGCCCGCCCGCCGAGCCGAGCTTGTCGAGCACGATGTCGAGGTGGTGGGCGCGTCCGCCCGTGACGGTGAGGTCTCCTCCGGCGATCGCGACCGCGAACGCCCAGGTGCCGGAGACGATCCGGTCCGACACCGTCTCGTGCTCCACCGGGTGGAGCCGTTCGACGCCGTGGACGGTCAGCGTCGACGTGGTGGCGCCCTCGATGTCGGCACCCATCTGCACGAGCATCTCGCACAGGTCGCTGATCTCCGGCTCGCGGGCGACGTTGTCGATGACCGTCGTCCCCTCGGCCAGCACCGCGGCCATCACCAGGTTCTCGGTCGCCCCGACGCTCGGGAAGTCGAGCCACAGGTTGCTGCCGCGCAGGCCGCCGGACGCCTCGGCCACCACGAAGCCGTGCTCGATCCGGACCTCGGCACCCAGCTCCTGCAGCCCGGTGATGTGCATGTCGAGCCCACGGGAGCCGATGTTGTCGCCGCCCGGGAGCGCCACCCGGGCCCGACCGCACCGCGTGACGAGGGGACCGAGAACGCTGATCGAGGCGCGCAGCCGACGCACCAGGTCGTAGGGCGCCTCGGGCCGAAGGTCCTCCGGCACGTCGATGACCGCCCGCCCTCCGGTCGGCCCCTCGGGGGTGTCCTCGCCGAGCTCGACGGCCACGGTGCAGCCGAGCTCCTCGAGGAGCCGGCCCATCACGTGGACGTCGAGGATGTCGGGAACGTTGGTGATGGTCGTCCGGCCGGGGGCCAGCAGAGACGCCGCCATCAGCTTGAGGGCGCTGTTCTTGGCGCCTCCGACGTGCACCCGGCCCCGGAGCGGTGCCGTGAGCGGCCCCTGCGAGACGACCTGGAATCCCTCCATCCGCACGATGGTAGTCGGGGTCACCGAGCGTCCCATGCCGCGGTCAGGAGCCTCCGGTGCGTGCGGTTGGCCAGCCCCCAGAGCCGGTGACCGGCCACCTCGGCCACGACCGTGCCGCAGAACGCCAGGTCCGCGGTCACCACGCGACGGCCGCCGTCCGCGTCCTGGTCCAGGACGGCGTACAGCGGCCTGCCCGCTCGCTCTGCGCAGTCGACCATCGCCCGCGAACGGTGGGTGAACGCCTCGTGGAGTCGCTCGGCCGTCCGAACGTCGAGACGCCGTGCCCCTTCCAGGGCCAGACCGCCGCTCGTGTGCCGGTAGCGGCACAGCAGCGCTGCGTGGAGCTCATCGAGACCCACCGGCACCCGCGCACGGGCGACCACGCCCTCGGCTCCCCGTGCCCGCCGCGGGCACGCCTCCCCGACGGAGGAGCTCTCCTGGCCGGTCGAGGCCTCCCGGGTGGTCGAGCCCTCCCCGGTGGTCGAGCCCTCCCCGGGGGAGTGGTCGAGCCTGTCGAGACCCCGGAGCAGCCCGCCACCAGCACCAGGACGAGGGCGGCGAGAACCGGGCGGACGAGACTCATGCCCGTACGACGCACCGACCCTGACCCGGGTTCCGGTGCGACGTATCCCACCTCGCCCTGGGTCCCCCGACCGTCGCCGCGGTCCTAGGCTGAGGCTC
>CAVRMN010000006.1:0-108458 GCA_963721855.1 uncultured Actinomycetota bacterium
TGGGCCTAAGAGGACTTGAACCTCTGACCTCTTCCTTATCAGGGAAGCGCTCTAACCGTCTGAGCTATAGGCCCGCAAACGAGAACCGACCCCTGCGAGCTCGTGGTCGGCACCGACGGGAGAGATTACCGCATCAGTTCAGCGCCGCCCAAACCGAGGTCGGGCGGCCGCCCCGCGTCAGCGGTCGTCCTCCGCCAGGGTGACCTCGACGCCGCCGAGAAGCGCCGCGGCGAGGTTGTAGAGGAACGCCCCGAGTGTCGCGATCGCGGTGATCAGGATGACGTCGACGACGGCCACGATCATGCTGAAGCCGAGCACCCGGCTGGTGCCGACGTAGTCCTCGACCTGGAACGGTGCGCCCGACTGGCTGCCGAGGACGTCGGAGACGGTGGCGTCGATCGAGTCCCACACGCCGGCCGCGCCGAGCACGGACCAGACCACCGCGACCGAGACGACGGTGACGATGCCGAAGGCGATCGACAGCAGGAACGACGTCTTCATCACCGACCACGGGTCCAGGTGGACCAGGCGCAGCCGGGCCCGCCGGGTGCCGCGCGGCCGCGGTGCGCCCCCGGGGGACACGGACGGGCTGGGCCGGCCGCCGACGCTGGTGCCCGACCGCGTGGGTGCGGGTCCGGACGGCGACGCCGCCTGCTGCACGGCGCTGCCCGCCGCGGAGACCGCGGCAGACACCCGCTCGGAGAGCGGTCGGCGCGCCTCGGGCGCCGAGTCGCCGCGCGCGGGGCCGCTCAGCGGCCGCCGTGGCGCCAGCGGCGTGTCATCGCCACGTCGGTCTGCCATCAGGACTCCTCGGTCTCGCCGTCGACAGCGTCGTCGTCGCCATCAGCTTGCTCGGTCGCCGGTGTCCCGGCTCCCTCCCCGTCGATTGTTGCATCCGACGGGTCGGGACTGCCCACCTCGGAAGTGTCCCCATCCTCGGCGGCCTCAACCGCCTCGTCGACGGCGTCCTCGATCTCGGGGGCCCGCTCGACGCTCCGGGCGACCTGGGCGACGCTGTCGCCGTTGCTCACGCCGACGAACTTCACACCCTTGGTGTCGCGGCCGGTGGGCCGCAGGTGCTCGTCGATCGCGCTGCGGGTGACCTGGCCGGACTGCTTGATGGCCAGCACCTCGTCGCCCTCGACGACGATGAAGGCACCGACGAGGTTGCCGCGGTCGTCGTCCTGCTTCATCGCCTTGATGCCGATGCCGCCGCGGGACTGCAGGCGGTACTGCCGAGATCCGGGTGCGCTTGGCGAACCCGCCGTCGGTGATCGTGAAGACGTACTGCTCGACGACGTCGGGCAGCTCGCCCGCCTCGGTGGACTCGCCGGCGGCCTCCGCCGCGGCCTCGGCCGCAGCCTCGGCGGCCATCTGCTCGGCCCGGATCACCGACATGGAGAGCAGCTCGTCGCCCGAGCGGAACTTCATGCCGGTCACGCCGGAGGTGGCCCGGCCCATCGGCCGCATGTCGGTCGAGGGGAAGCGGATCGCCTGGCCCTTGCGGGAGACCAGCAGCACGTGGTCGTCGTCACCCACGAGCTCGGCGCCGATCAGCGCGTCGTCCTCCTCGCGGAAGTTGATCGCGATGACGCCGGCCTGGCGCGGGCTGTTGTAGTCGGCGAGCTTGGTCTTCTTCACCAGGCCGTTGCGCGTGGCCAGCACCAGGTAGGGCGCCTGCTCGTAGTCGCGGATCGCCAGCACCTGGGCGATCTCCTCGTCGGGCTGGAAGGACAGCAGCCCCGCCACGTGACCGCCCTTGGCGTCGCGCGACGCCTCGGGGAGGTTGTAGGCCTTGGTGCGGTAGACCCGGCCGGCGGTGGTGAAGAACAGCAGCCAGTGGTGGTTGCTGGTGGCCATGAAGTGCTCGACCACGTCGTCGCCGCGCAGCGTCGCGCCGCGCACGCCCTTGCCGCCGCGCTTCTGCGTGCGGTAGAGGTCGGCGCGGGTCCGCTTGGCGTAGCCGCCGCGGGTGATCGTGACGACGAGCTCCTCGTCGGGGATCAGGTCCTCCATCGAGAGGTCGCCGTCGGCCGGGATGATCTGGCTGCGCCGGTCGTCGCCGAACTTCTCGACGATGGTCGCGAGCTCGTCGGAGATGATCTGCCGCTGCCGCGGCTCGCTGGCGAGGATGTCGAGCAGGTCGGCGATCTCCGCCTCGAGCTCGGCCAGGCGGTCCATGATCTTCTGCCGCTCGAGGGCCGCGAGGCGCCGCAGCTGCATCTCGAGGATGGCGTTGGCCTGGAGCTCGTCGATCTCGAGCAGGGCCATCAGCCCGCTGCGGGCCTCCTCGACGTCGGGGCTGCGCCGGATCAGCGAGATGACCTCGTCGAGCATGTCGAGGGCCTTGACCAGGCCGCGGTAGATGTGGGCCTGCTCCTCGGCGCGACGCAGGCGGTAGCGCGTCCGGCGCTGGATGACCTCGACCTGGTGGGTGACCCAGTTGCTCACGAACTGGTCCAGGGTCAGGGTGCGCGGCACGCCGTCGACCAGGGCCAGCATGTTGGCCGCGAAGTTGGTCTGCAGCTCGGTGTGCTTGAACAGGTTGTTGAGCACCACCCGGGCGACCGCGTCGCGCTTGAGCACGACGACCAGTCGCTGGCCGGTGCGGCCCGAGCTGTCGTCGCGGACGTCGGCGATGCCCTGGATCTTGCCGGAGTCGGCGAGCTCGGCGATCTTCAGCGCGAGGTTGTCGGGGTTGACCTGGTAGGGCAGCTCGGAGATGACCAGCGTGGTGCGGCCCTTGGGGTCCTCCTCGACGTCGACGACCGCGCGCATCGTGACCGAGCCACGGCCGGTGCGGTAGGCCTGCTCGATGCCCTGGCGGCCGACGATCAGCGCGTGGGTCGGGAAGTCGGGGCCCTTGATCCGCTCGAGCAGCGCCTCGAGCAGCTCCTCACGCGTGGCGTCGGGGTGCTCGAGCGCCCACTGCACGCCCTCGGAGACCTCACGGAGGTTGTGCGGCGGGATGTTGGTGGCCATGCCGACCGCGATGCCGGCCGAGCCGTTGACCAGCAGGTTCGGGAACCGCGCCGGCAGGATCGTCGGCTCCTCGGAGCGGCCGTCGTAGTTGGGCGTGAAGTCGACGGTGTCCTCGTCGATGTCGCGCACCATCTCCATGGCCAGCGGCGCCATCCGGGACTCGGTGTAACGCATGGCGGCCGCGGGGTCGTTGCCCGGCGAGCCGAAGTTGCCCTGCCCGTGCACGAGCGGCGCGCGCATCACCCACGGCTGCGCGAGGCGGACCAGGGTGTCGTAGATCGCGGAGTCGCCGTGCGGGTGGTACTGACCCATCACGTCACCCACGACGCGCGAGCACTTGGAGAAGCCGCGGTCGGGGCGGTAGCCGCCGTCGTACATCGCGTAGAGCACGCGGCGGTGCACCGGCTTCAGGCCGTCGCGCACGTCGGGCAGCGCGCGCCCGACGATGACCGTCATCGCGTAGTCGATGTAGGAGCGCTGCATCTCGACCTGCAGCTCGACCGGCTCGATCCGCCCGTTGTTGCCGGGCTGTCCCCGCTCGATGGTGTTGTCAGTCATCAGAGGTTCCTAGTCGTCGGCTTACTGGCAGGTGGCCGTACGGACGTCGTGCGGCGGGCACGTCAGAGGGCTTGGCCGCGGCGGCGAAGCCGACGCGCCGCCCAAGTGCCCGCCGTGCGGCGGCCGGGAGGCCGCCGGTGGGGCACGAGAGGTCAGATGTCAAGGAACCGCACGTCCTTGGCGTTCCTCTGGATGAAGGAGCGGCGCTGCTCGACGTCCTCACCCATCAGCACCGAGAACATCTCGTCGGCCTGGGCGGCGTCCTCGAGGGTGACCTGCAGCAGGAGCCGGTTGTCCGGGTCCATCGTGGTCTCCCACAGCTCGTTGGCGTTCATCTCGCCGAGACCCTTGTAGCGCTGGATCGCGTTCTCCTTGGGCAGCTTCTTGCCGGCCTCGAGGCCCGCCGCACGCAGCGCGTCGCGCTCGGCGTCGGAGTAGACGAACTCGTGCTCGTGCGGCTTGTTCCAGCGCAGCCGGTAGAGCGGCGGCTGCGCGAGGTAGACGTAGCCGTGCTCGATGAGCGGCTTCATGAACCGGAACAGCAGGGTCAGCAGCAGGGTCCGGATGTGGTGACCGTCGACGTCGGCGTCGGCCATCATCACGATCTTGTGGTAGCGGACCTTCTCGATGTCGAACTCTTCGTGGATGCCGGTGCCGAGCGCCGAGATGATCGCCTGGACCTCGTTGTTGGCGAGCACCTTGTCGAGGCGCGCCTTCTCCACGTTGAGGATCTTGCCGCGGATCGGGAGGATCGCCTGGATCCGCGGGTCGCGACCACCCTTGGCCGACCCACCCGCGGAGTCACCCTCGACGACGAAGATCTCGCACTCGGCGGGGTTGGTGGACTGGCAGTCGGCGAGCTTGCCGGGCAGGCCGCCGCCGCCGAGCAGCCCCTTGCGGGAGCGGGCCAGGTCACGGGCCTTGCGGGCGGCGATCCGGGCGGACGCCGCGGCCTGCGCCTTGCGGATGATGTCCTTGCCCTCGGCCGGGTTCTTCTCGAGCCAGTCGCCGAACTGCTCGTTGACGACGCGCTGCACGAAGCCCTTGGCCTCGGTGTTGCCGAGCTTGGTCTTGGTCTGGCCCTCGAACTGCGGCTCGCTGAGCTTGATCGAGATGATCGCGGTCAGGCCCTCGCGGATGTCGTCGCCCGACACCCGGTCCTCCTTCTTCTTGATCAGGCCCCACTCCTCGCCCCAGTTGTTGACCAGGGTGGTGAGCGACGCCCGGAAGCCCTCCTCGTGCGTGCCGCCCTCGTGGGTGTTGATCGTGTTGGCGAAGGTGTGGACCGACTCGTTGAACGTCGTGTTCCACTGCATCGCCACCTCGAGGCTCATGCCCTGGTGGTTCTGGTGGGCCTCGAACGAGACGATGCTCGGGTTGGCCTTCTCCTTGCGGCGGTTGAGGTGCTCGACGTAGTCGATGAGGCCGCGGTCGTACTTGAAGATCTGCTCGAGCGCGCCGTCGCCGGCCGCGCGGATGTCGTCGGGAGCCTCGCCGTCGATCTCGGCGGAGACCGTCTCGTCGGCGACCGCGTCGGCGATCTCACCGGCCTGCGGGCGCTCGTCGCGGACCACGATCTCGAGGCCCTTGTTGAGGAAGGCCATCTCGCGGATGCGGTGCACGATCGTCTCGAGCGAGTAGGTCGTCGTCTCGAAGATGTCGGGGCTGGCCCAGAACGTGATCGTGGTGCCGGTCTCGTCGGTGGCCTCGAGCTGCTCCAGCGGCCCGGTCGGGACGCCGAGGTTGAAGGACTGGCGCCAGTGGTGGCCACGGTTGCGTACGTCGACCTGGAGCACGCTGCTCAGCGCGTTGACCACGGAGACGCCGACGCCGTGCAGGCCACCGGAGACCTTGTAGCCGCCGCCACCGAACTTGCCGCCGGCGTGCAGCATGGTCAGCGCCATCGTGACGGCCGGCATGTCCTGGCCGGGCGCCGTGTCGGTCGGGATGCCGCGACCGTTGTCCTCGACGCGCACGCCGCCGTCCGCGAGCAGCGTCACCACGATGCGGGTGCAGTGGCCGGCCAGCGCCTCGTCGACCGAGTTGTCGACGATCTCCCACACCAGGTGGTGCAGGCCGCGCTCACCGGTGGAGCCGATGTACATGCCGGGCCGCTTGCGGACCGCCTCGAGACCCTCGAGGACCTGGATGGCGGAGGCGTCGTACTTGCCCTCCTCCACGTTGTGGCTCTCGTGCCCGGGGACCAGGGCCTCCACCACCTCGGCGACCTCTGGGGCCGTCGGTCCGTCACTCGAGGGGGTCTGCGGGGGGGTCTGGTCAGCCACGGGCCATCCTTCGTCTGTGGGCAGGCATGACGAAGGTCGACCCCGAAAAGGGGGGTTCGACCTCACGCCCGAGTATACCCCGCCAGGGCCCCGGATCACGGGTGTCGTCCACAGCTTTCGGCCCCGAACGGAGGCGGAGATGGCGATTGTGGGCCTCACAGGGCCTCCAGGAGCGCTGCGCAGGGGAGGTTTCTAGTCCCCATACCGGCCTGGGGGCCGCAGATCGGTCCTGAGGGCACCTGTCGGCGGCCGCCCCGGGCCGGAGCGGGCGGCTCCGTCAGCCGTAGGTGTCGCGCGGCCCGCGGCCGTCGCGGACCGAGCGGAGGCCGCGTTTCCAGCTCGGTCCGGTGGGCCCGAGGACCTCGATGAGGAGGACCGTCCCGTCGCCCAGCTCGCCGTTGAGGCGCTTGAGGACGGTGGGGGCGAGCAGCTTCATCTGGGTGGCCCAGGCGGTGCAGTCGGTGCGGACCGTGAGCTTGCCGTCGTCGTACGCCTCCGGCGTGCAGTGCAGCGCGACGTCGCGCCCGACCAGGTGCTCCCACCGGGTGAACACGCCGTGCACCCGGACGTCGGTGCCCCAGCCCTGCTCGGCGATCAGCCGGCCGATCGTGCTGTCGAGCAGCTGGGGGTCGCGGTCGTCGGGGTGCGCGCCGCTGGTCTTCGCGTCGACGCGGCGCATCCGCTGCCCGGGCCGGGGCGGGGTGCGCTTCTTCGCCGTACGGCGGGTGCCGGCCAGGCCGCGCGCGATGCTCCGGGCGAGGTCCAGCCCGTCCTCGTGGTGCTCCTCGGCCTCGGGTCCGGGGGCCGGCGGCGGCTGCGGGTCCTCGGGCTCAGTCGGCACGGGCGGCCACCTGCCCGTCCACCACGTCGATGCGGGTGCCCATCAGGACAGCCGGGACGTCGTCGGGCACCGCGGCGGTGACGAGGACCTGCTCGGCGCCGGCCACCAGCTCGGCCAGGCGCTCGCGGCGCTCGGTGTCGAGCTCGGCGAACACGTCGTCGAGGATCAGGATCGGGTCGTCGCCGCCGGCGCGCAGCAGGTCGTAGGACGCGAGCCGCAGCGCGAGCGCGAAGGACCAGGACTCGCCGTGGCTGGCGTAGCCCTTGACCGGCAGCGGGCCGAGCATCAGCGCGAGCTCGTCGCGGTGCGGGCCGACCAGGCTGATGCCGCGGTCGATCTCGTCGTCGCGGCGGCGTTCGACCTCGGCGAGCAACGCCGCCGCCAGCACGCCGCGGTCGGGGGAGCGGGGGTCGATCTCGGGCAGCTCGAACGACGGCCGGTAGGTCATCGTCGCGTCGTCCCGCCGGGCCCCGCGCGCCACCGCCTCGTAGGCGGTGCCGACCAGCGGAGCGATCTCCTCGACCAGGGCGATCCGGGCGGCGAGCAGCTCGGCGCCGGCCCGCGCGAGGTGGGAGTCCCAGACGCCGAGCGTGGCCAGCGCCGACTCGCCGCGGCTGCTGCCCGGGCCGCCCCGCCGGGCCAGCCCCGCGGTCTTGAGCAGGGAGTTGCGCTGCTTGAGCACCCGGTCGTAGTCGGAGCGGACGCCGGCGTAGCGCGGTGCCCGCTGCACCAGCAGGTCGTCGAGGAACCGGCGCCGGTCGGACGGGTCACCCTTCACCAGCGTGAGGTCCTCGGGGGAGAACAGCACGGTGCGGACCATGCCGAGCAGCTCGCGCGCCTTCGGCAGCGGCGACTTGTTGATCCGGGCCCGGTTGGAGCGACCGGGGTTGATCTCGATCTCGAGCAGGGCGGTGCGGTCGTCGCGGACCACGGCGGCACGGATCACGGCCTGGTCGGCCCCGAAGCGCACCAGCGGTGCGTCGCTCGCGACCCGGTGCGAGGAGAGCCGGGCGACGTAGTCGACCGCCTCGACGAGGTTGGTCTTGCCCTGCCCGTTGCGCCCGACGAAGGCGGTGACGCCCGGGCCGAGCGCCACGTCGGCGGCGGCGTACGACCGGAAGTCGTGAAGGGTCAGGTGGACTACGTGCACTGCCGCACCGGGAGGGTCAGTTGTCCGGCGAGGACGTGGTGTCGCCGGTGGTCGGGGGAGCGTCGGTGTGCACGGCGTGCCCGCCGAACTGGTTGCGCATCGCCGCGACGGCCTTCATCGCCGGGCTGTCGTCCTGGCGGGAGGCGAACCGGGCGAACAGCGCGGCCGAGATCGCGTGCATCGGCACGGCGTGCTCGATCGCGGCCTCGACCGTCCAGCGGCCCTCGCCCGAGTCCTCGGCGTAGCCGCGGATGCCCTTGAGGTCCTGGTCGTCGTCGAGCGCGGCGACCAGCAGGTCGAGCAGCCAGGAGCGGATCACCGTGCCCTCGCGCCAGGAGCGGAACACCTCGGTGACGTTGTCGACCTGCTCGGCCTTCTGCAGCAGCTCGTAGCCCTCGGCGTAGGACTGCATGACGGCGTACTCGATGCCGTTGTGCACCATCTTCGAGAAGTGCCCGGCGCCGACCTTGCCGGCGTGCACCCAGCCGAACTCGCCCTCGGGCTTGAGCGCGTCGAAGACCGGCTGCAGTGTCGCGATGTCGTCCTTGTCGCCGCCGGCCATCAGCGCGTAGCCGTTCTCCAGGCCCCACACGCCGCCGGAGACACCACAGTCGACGAAGCCGATCCCCTTGCCTGCAAGGAGATCCGCGTGCGCGATGTCGTCGGTCCAGCGGGAGTTGCCGCCGTCGACGACGATGTCGCCCTCGGAGAGCAGACCGCCGAGGGTCTTCACCGTCTCGCGGGTCGGGTCGCCCGAGGGGACCATCACCCAGACCACCTTGGGGGAGGGGAGGGCCTCCACCATCGCCTCGATGCTGTCGGCGTCGCTCACGTCCGGGTTGCGGTCGTAGCCGACCACCGTGTGGCCTGCGCGGCGCAGCCGCTCGCGCATGTTGCCGCCCATCTTCCCCAGACCGATCAGCCCGAGCTCCATGTGGTCTCCTCCGCGGTCGGTGTGCTTCAACGGGACAACGCTACGCCCGTCAGGAAAGCAGGCGGCGCGGCATCAGGAGGTAGCGGAACGCCAGGTCGGCCTCGCCGTCGAGGCTGTCCACACCGGCCATCACCGCGGGCTTGGACGCCTGGGTGAACGCCATCTCCACGAACGGCGACTCGAGCGCGGTGAGACCGTCGAGCAGGAACTGGGGGTTGAAGCCGGTGGTGATGTCGTCGCCCTTGACCTGGGCGTCGATCTGCTCGGTGGCGAGCGCCTCGTCGCCGCTGCCGGCGTCGAGGGTCAGCACGCCGTCGGTGAAGGCGAGCTGGACGGCGGTGTTGCGCTCGGCCACGAGGGACACGCGCTTCACGGCCTCGACCAGCGCGGCACGCTCGACCCGGGCGATGGTGGTCTGCTCGCTCGGGAACAGCGTGCGGACCTTGGGGAACTCGCCGTCGAGCAGGCGGGTGGTGGTGCGTCGTACGCCGCCGCCGGCCGAGCCCTCGAAGCCGATGATGCCCTCACCGGAGCCCGAGGTGGACAGCGCGATGGTGACCTCGGTGCCGGCGGTCAGCGACTTCGCGGTGTCGGCGAGCACCCGGGCCGGGACCAGCGCGGCGGCCGTGGCGTCGGTGACGCCCGGCTCCCAGGTCAGCTCGCGCAGCGAGAGCCGGAAGCGGTCGGTGGCCAGCAGGGCGATGTCGGAGCCGTCGATCTCGATGCGCACACCGGTCAGCACCGGGAGCATGTCGTCGCGGCCGGCCGCGGTGACGGCCTGGGCGACGGCCGCGGCGAACAGGTCGCTGCGGACGGTGCCGGTGGCCTGCGGCATGTCGGGCAGGGAGGGGTACTCGTCGACCGGCATCGTCTGCAGGCTGAACCGGGCGCTGCCACAGGTCAGCGAGACCTTGGTGCCCTCGATGGTCATCTCGACCGGCTTGGCCGGGAGGCTGCGGCAGATGTCGGCGAGCAGGCGGCCGGAGACCAGCGCACGGCCCTCGTCGGAGACGTCGGCCGGGACGGTGGCCCGTGCGGAGGTCTCGTAGTCGAACGTCGAGAGCATCAGCCCGTTGTCGGTGGTCTCGATCAGCAGGCCGGCCAGCACGGGGGCGCTCGGCCGCACCGGCAGGCTGCGGGCCGCCCACGCGACG
Organism: uncultured Actinomycetota bacterium; assembly: GCA_963721855.1. GTDB lineage: Bacteria > Actinomycetota > Actinomycetes > Propionibacteriales > Nocardioidaceae > Nocardioides_B. Next base: position 9,905 of record CAVRMN010000006.1, read on the forward strand.
GCATCGGCCAGGACGTCGCGTTCGACGCGGAACTTCACGGGTGTTCGCCTCCTGCAAGTGACAAGTCCTGGCAACCGGTCCGTGACCGGCCAGGGGTGAGCATCCTGCCATGCGTGGTGCGCACAGCACAGGGAGAGTGCGGATCTTGTGGTTCGGCTGCGGTTCGTCGTCGGCCCGATCCTGGCACTGAGAACCGGTTGTCCCCAGCAAGGGCCGGGTTCAGAAGTTCATCGAGATCGGATCAATGTGTAGTTCCATCGTGTTAACAGGTGCGGTGGACAGTGTGGACAACTGTCCTTTCCGCAGGTCAGGCCTGGTTTCTCCGTCCCGCCGGCCTGTGGACGACCGCCGGTCAACCTGGGGGAGCCTGTGGTTCCCGGTCGGCCCGCCAGCGTCGTGCACCAGTTTGTCCACAGCCCGTGCACGGAGGAACGACAGGTTTTCCCGGAATCGTCCCCAGGTGCCGCTAGGCCTGGCGGGCCTGCTGCTTGATCCGGTTGGTCAGCTCGGTGACCTGGTTGTAGACGCTGCGGCGCTCCGAGAGGAGCTGGCGGATCTTCTTGTCGGCGTGCATGACCGTGGTGTGGTCGCGGCCGCCGAACTGCTGGCCGATCTTCGGCAGCGACAGGTCGGTGAGCTCGCGGCACAGGTACATCGCGATCTGCCGGCCGTTCACCAGGACGCGGCTGCGGCTCGAGCCGCACAGGTCCTCGATGGAGAGGCCGAAGTAGGCCGCCGTCTGCGCGATGATCAGCGCCGCGCTGATCTCCGGCTCGCCGCCCTCGGGGATCAGGTCCTTGAGCACGATCTCGGCGAGGGTGAGGTCGACCGGCTGCCGGTTGAGGCTCGCGAAGGCGGTGACCCGGATCAGCGCGCCCTCGAGCTCGCGGATGTTGGTCTGGATCTTGCTGGCGATGAACTCCAGCACGTCCGGCGGCGCGGTCATCCGCTCGGTGGCCGCCTTCTTCCGCAGGATCGCGATGCGGGTCTCGAGGTCGGGCGGCTGCACGTCGGTGATCAGGCCCCACTCGAACCGGTTGCGGAGCCGGTCCTCGAGCGCCTCGAGCCGCTTGGGCGCCCGGTCGGAGGTGATCACGATCTGCTTGTTGGCGTTGTGGAGGGTGTTGAACGTGTGGAAGAACTCCTCCTGCGTCTGGATCTTCCCCTCCAGGAACTGGATGTCGTCGATCAGCAGGACGTCGACGTCGCGGTAGCGGCGCTGGAACATCGCCGCCTTGTCGTCCCGGATCGCGTTGATGAACTCGTTGGTGAACTCCTCCGAGCTCACGTAGCGGACCCGGGCGCCGCTGAACAGGCTGCGGACGTAGTGGCCGATCGCGTGCAGCAGGTGGGTCTTGCCCAGTCCGGAGTCGCCGTAGATCAGCAGCGGGTTGTAGGCCTTGCCCGGCGCCTCGGCGACCGCGACCGCGGCGGCGTGGGCGAACCGGTTGGACGACCCGATGACGAAGGTCTCGAAGATGTACTTCGGGTTCAGCCGGGTCTCCAGCACGCTGCCGCCCGGCTTGCGGCCCGGGTCCGAGCTGAGCGGCGTCGGCACGTCGAGGGGATTTGTCGACAAGTCGATCTGTGGATTGATCGACGAATGGTCGAGCCCGGTCCCGTCCTCGTGCGGCGCCGGCGGCGTACCCAGGCCGTGTCCGCCGTGCTGACCCATGCGCTGGTCCATCCGCTGGTCGATGGGCTGGCGCGGGGTGCCGAGCACGGAGCCCTCGAGCTCGGGGTCGACGGTGACCGCGATCCGCACCTGGGTGCCGAAGGCGTTGCCCAGGGCGTCCTCGAGCCGGGTGCGGAGCCGGCCCTCGAGCTGGTTGCGGGTGAAGTCGTCGGCGACCGCGATGATCGCGGTGTGCTCGTGGAGGGTGACCGGCCGGCTGGCCGTCAGCCAGGCCCGCTGGCTCGGAGGGAGGTCGTCGACGAGCTGGCGCCACACCGTGCTGAGGTCGGGGGCCTCGGCGGTCGGCGCGGAGTCGTTCTCGGTGCGGTTCGGGCTCTCGTCCACGCGGGTCTCCCCACTCCATTCCAGGTCAGTCGCTCCACCGTCAGGGGTGTGCTGCCGGAAGGATCTCCGAGCCCAGCGCCTCTTCCGGTGGAAGCCGATGGTGTGGTCCGCAACTACGGTCCACACCTTTGTCCACAGGTTGTGCATCCAAGGCCCCGGTCGGGTGGTGCGGGCCTGCCGAGGCCGGTGATGACGCCGTTCCGACTCTGTCTGACCAGGTCAGAGGGGGTTTCGGGGGACTCCGGCCAGGTCGGCCGGTGCGACGAACCCGGGATCGGGCATCCACCGTGGGGAACTCGGGAGCGCTGACGCTAACAAGCCGGACACCTGTGGATCAAGCGGTTGTCCACAGGTGGGTGGCGGAACGGGGACAAGTTTTGCCGCGCGTCTCGGTTCCACCGGACCACCGCGGCGCGTAAGGTCGCTCGGTTTGACCCGTCTCCGGACGAACCCGTACCGTTGGGCGGTCGAACCGGTGTCGACCGGTGCCGCATGTCCACGCCTCACCCGCGCGGGTGGGCGGTGCCAGTCGACGCAGACCGAGATCCCGGTTCCCCTGATTCCGACCATCACTCCTCGACACACGGAGATCATCTCGTGAGCAAGCGTACTTACCAGCCGAACAACCGTCGTCGTCACAAGGTGCACGGGTTCCGTCTCCGCATGCGCACCCGCGCGGGTCGCTCCATCCTGTCCGCGCGCCGCCGCAAGGGTCGCAAGAACCTGTCCGTCTGAGGTTCGCTGCCACCGTGCGGACCCAGTGCTGACCCGGGCGAACCGGCTCACCTCGAGCCGGGCGTTCGGCCCGGCCATCCGACGCGGGCGACGAGCCGGCACCCGGACGCTCGTCCTGCACCTCGACCTCTCCCCGGAGGAGTCGGCGGACAGGACCGCTCCCCGAGTGGGGTTCGTGGTCAGCAAGGCAGTGGGTCCAGCGGTGGCGCGGAACAAGGTGAAGCGCCGACTCCGACACCTGACCCGGGAGCGACTCACGTCGCTGCCGGGCTCTGCTGTGCTCGTGGTCAGGGCGCTCCCGGCGTCCGCCACCGCGTCGTACGACGAGCTGGCCGGCGATCTCGACCGGGCGCTCGGCCGACTGCTGGCCCGGCCATGAAGTACCTCCTCATCGGGTTCCTCCGCCTGTACCGGCTCCTGATCAGCCCGCTCTACGGCCAGGTCTGCCGCTACCACCCCTCCTGCTCGGCCTACGCCCTGGAGGCGGTGACGGTGCACGGCAGCCTTCGCGGCAGCTGGCTCGCGGTGCGCCGGGTCGGTCGCTGCCACCCCTGGGCCGCCGGGGGCTACGACCCGGTCCCACCCGCTCGTCCCCGCACTCCCCACCAAGCTCAAGGAGCCTGAGTGTTCGACTTCCTCGGCCAGATCGGCGGCTTCATCATGGCGCCGCTGTACTGGATCACGTCCGTCATCCTCTCGGGCTTCCACCATGCGCTGAGCCCGGTTCTCGGTGAGGACTCGGGATGGGCCTGGGTGCTGTCGATCATCGGGCTCACCCTGGTGATCCGCGCCGCGTTGATCCCGCTGTTCGTCAAGCAGATCAAGTCCAGCCGCAACATGCAGCTGATCCAGCCCAAGGCGCGTGAGCTGCAGAAGAAGTACGGTCACGACCGGGAGCGTCTCGCCCAGGAGACGATGAAGCTCTACAAGGAGACGGGCACCAACCCGTTCGCCTCGTGCCTGCCGATCCTCGTGCAGATGCCGATCTTCATCTCGCTGTTCCGGCTGATCAACCGGTCCGCCAACGGCGAGGCCGTCGGGGTGCTGACCAAGGCTCAGGCGGAGTCGCTGAGCCAGGCCACCTGGCTGGGCGCCCAGATCGCCGACAAGTTCACCGGCACCGACGTCACCGCGGTGAAGATCCTCGCCGCCGCCCTGGTGCTCGCCATGACCGCCACCACGTTCCTCACCCAGCGCCAGCTGATGAGCAAGAACATGCCGGCGGACGCCATGAGCGGTCCCTACGCCCAGCAGCAGAAGATGCTGCTCTACGTGCTCCCGGTGGTCTTCGCCGTCGGCGGCATCGCGTTCCCGATCGGCGTCCTCCTCTACTGGACCACCTCGAACCTGTGGACGATGGGCCAGCAGTTCTACGTGATCCGGAACAACCCCGCGCCCGGCACACCGGCGATGAAGGCCAAGGAGGAGCGGGTCGCGCGCAAGGCCGCCCGGCACGGGCACACGCTGCCGGAGAAGCCGCTGGCGGCGGACACGGACACCGCCGAGCCCACGCCGCCGCCGGCCCCGCCGCGCCAGCAGCCCAAGAAGCAGACCCGGTCGCAGCGCAAGAAGAAGCCCCCGGCGGCCCGCCGGCGGTCCGACCGGCCCGGTGAACCCGGCCGCGACGGACCCCGAGGACGGCTCGTCCAGCGAGACCCGCTGAGGCTCGCGCACCCGAACTTCGCACGACTTCGCCCCAGGACCAGGAGTACGACGTGACTGACAGCGACAACACCGAGAACCTCGAGAACACCGATCACCTCGCGGAGGAGCCGGCCGAGGCGGGCACCGCCGACGAGCCCGACACCGACGCGCCCCGGGCCAGCCGGCTGGAGGAGCTCGAGAACGAGGGCGACATCGCCGCGGACTACCTCGAGGAGCTCCTCGACATCGCCGATCTCGACGGCGACCTGGACATGGACGTCGAGGGTGACCGCGCGGCCGTCTCGATCGTCGGCGCCGAGCTGAACCAGCTCGTCGGCCGGGACGGCGAGGTGCTCGAGGCACTGCAGGAGCTGACCCGCCTGGCGGTCTACCGGGAGACCGGTGAGCGCTCGCGGCTGATGCTCGACATCGGCGGCCACCGCGCCAACAAGCGGGCCCGGCTGGAGAAGCTCGCGGCCGAGACGGTCGCCACGGTGAACGAGACCGGCGAGCCCGTCTCGTTGCAGCCGATGACGCCGTTCGAGCGCAAGGTGGTCCACGACGCGGTCGCAGCTGCCGGCCTCTCGTCGGAGTCCGAGGGCGAGGAGCCCCGCCGCTACGTCGTGGTGCTCCCCGAGGGGCAGTGACACCGGTGTGCGATGACTGACTCTGTTTCACGTGAAACACCCCCCGCACCCGAGGTGGCGCGGGGGGTGTTTTCGCATGCGCTGCCGCTGGCCGAGGCCTACGCCGCACTGCTTGCCGACGACGGTGTCGTCCGTGGGCTGATCGGTCCCCGGGAGGCACCCCGTCTGTGGGAGCGGCACCTGGTGAACTGCGCCCTGCTGGGCGAGGCGGTCCCGCAGGGCGCCGACGTCTGCGACATCGGTAGCGGAGCCGGGCTCCCCGGATTGGTGCTCGCGATCGCCAGGCCGGACCTGCGCCTCACCCTGGTGGAGCCGCTGCTGCGGCGGACGACCTTCCTCACCGAGGTGGTCGAGCGGCTCGGGCTGGCCAACGTCGAGGTGGTCCGGGCTCGCGCCGAGGAGCTGCACGGCACCCGGGAGTTCAGCGTGGTCACGTCACGGGCGGTCGCGCCGCTGGGTCGGCTGCTCGACTGGTCGATGCCCCTGGTCCGCCAGGGCGGCACGCTGGTGGCGATGAAGGGAGCGTCCGCGGCCGACGAGGTGACGGAGGCAGCCGCGGAGCTGCGACGGCACGGCGCCGGTCGGGTCGAGGTGCTGACCCTGGGCGCCGGCCTGATCGATCCTCCGACGACCGTCGTCCGGGTGGAAGCCACGCGCCCGTCCCGGCTAGGTTGGGACGCCGCAACCCCGTCCGCCCGGGCGACTCGCTCCGGGGCGAAGAAGAAGTCCGGCAAGAAGGGTCGCTCCGCGTGACGTCACCTGGTCCCGAGACCACACATTCCCGGTCGTCGCGGGGCTGGGATGGCCCGGCGTTCGCGAGATCTCACCCCGATCCACGCTTGGCTGGCCGAGATACCCACAGAATCCACAGGTTGGTCCACAGGTAAAGGAAGCGGCATCGACCGCGTCGGTTTCACGTGAAACCGTGGCGGTCGCCGATGAGCCCGTTTCACGTGAAACAGTGGCTCCCACACCCCCTTCACCGGGGCCGCAGGTCAAGGAGAACCCCGTGACGCAGCACCCGCCGACGGCGACCGAGGCGTCGCGGTTCGGCCCGCACCCGGCTCCCGGAACGCCCGTACCGGACCGCCGCCGACCTGGCCGCGCACCCCCTGGCCGTGGACGACAACTCCACGCCCCTGGCGCGCTCCGTCGAGCACGCGCTGCTGGTCCGGGAGGGCCGGCGACTCCACCCGCTGCCGCGTCCCGCGCGGACCCGGGTGATGGTGGTGGCGAACCAGAAGGGCGGCGTCGGCAAGACCACCACCACGGTGAACATGGCCGCCGGGCTCGCCCAGCACGGCCTACGCGTCCTGGTGGTCGACCTCGACCCGCAGGGCAACGCCTCCACCGCGCTCGCGATCGACCACCACCGCGGCACGCCCTCGACGTACGACACGGTCGTGGAAGGCATCCCCCTGGTCGACGTCGTCCAGGAGAGCCCGGAGATCCCCGGCCTCTTCGTCGTGCCCGCCACCATCGACCTGGCCGGTGCGGAGATCGAGCTGGTCAGCATGGTGGCCCGCGAGAGCCGCCTCCGGAAGGCCCTGCACGCGCACCCGCTGATCTTCGGCGAGGGTGAGGACCGGATCGACTACGTGCTCATCGACTGCCCGCCCTCACTCGGCCTGCTCACCCTGAACGCCCTCGTCGCCGGCGACGAGATGCTGATCCCGATCCAGGCCGAGTACTACGCGCTCGAGGGGCTCGGCCAGCTGATCGAGACGGTGGAGATGGTCAAGGCCCACCTCAACCCCGGCCTGGACGTCTCCACCATCCTGCTCACCATGTACGACGCCCGGACCCGGCTGTCGGCCGGCGTGGCCGAGGAGGTGCGCAGCCACTTCGGCGACCAGGTGCTGCGGACGGCGATCCCCCGGTCGGTGCGGATCTCCGAGGCGCCCAGCTACGGGCAGACCGTGATGACCTACGACCCGGGCTCGCCGGGAGCGCTCAGCTACCTCGAAGCAGCACGTGAGATGGCCTTCCGGGCCACCGTCGAAGGAGGAACCCCGTGACCCAGAAGCCCGCACAGCGTCGTGGACTCGGCCGTGGGCTGGGGTCGCTGATCCCCACCGCACCCCCGCGCGTCGAGGAGGCAGGCGCTGCCGAGCCGGACGGGCCAGGCGCTCCGGCGTCCCGTCGCTCCGGGCAACGGCGCCACCCCGCGGCCGGCGGACGGGAGCCACCCGGCTGCGACCGACGGCGACGGCACGCAGACCGCGCGCGCCGGCCGCCGCCGACGGCGTGGACGACGGCACGTCGCTGCGTCCGGTCGAGGGCGCCTACTTCGCCGAGCTCCCGGTCGGCTCGATCAGCCCGAACCCGCGGCAGCCCCGGCAGGTCTTCGACGAGGAGGCGATGGCCGAGCTGGTCCACTCCGTCAAGGAGGTCGGCCTGCTGCAGCCCGTCGTGGTCCGCGCCGTCGGTGACGACCGCTACGAGCTGATCATGGGCGAGCGTCGCTGGCGCGCGACCCAGGAGGCGGGTCTCGAGGCGATCCCCGCGATCGTCCGGGAGACCGGCGACGACGTCATGCTTCGCGACGCCCTGCTGGAGAACCTGCACCGGTCGCAGCTCAACCCGCTCGAGGAGGCCGCCGCCTACCAGCAGCTCCTCGACGACTTCGGCTGCACGCACGAGGAGCTCGCGGGCCGGATCGGCCGGAGCCGCCCGCAGATCAGCAACACCCTGCGCCTGCTCAAGCTCTCGCCCCCGGTCCAGCGCCGGGTGGCCGCCGGGGTGCTCTCCGCCGGCCACGCCCGGGCCCTGCTCTCCGTCGACAACCCCGACATCCAGGACCGCCTCGCGGCACGCGTCATCGCCGAGGGCATCTCCGTCCGGGGCCTCGAGGAGATCGTCTCCGTAGGCGACCTGGGGTCGGGCACGAAGCCCGCTCCCCGGCGCAACCGGCCCACCGCGCCGGCGCTCGCCGACCTCGCGGCACGGCTGTCCGACCGGTTCGACACCCGGGTGAAGGTCGACCTCGGCAAGTCCAAGGGGAGGATCACCGTCGAGTTCGCGTCGATCCCCGACCTCGAGCGGATCGTCGGGATCCTCGACCCGAGCCCCTCCAGCCAGGAGAGCTGAGCGAACGTCACTTTGTCGACAAAGCGACAGATGGACAAGTCGCTGAATCGATGAGTCGTCACCCGGTCGTGTTGCGGAGCGTGGCGAGCAGCCCCGCCTCGCGGTGGGGCGTGAGCCCGGCGCGCCGCGAGCGGTCCACGACCCAGTTCCCTCTCCCAGGTGAGCGCGGCCCGCGCCGACTCGACGCACGGGACGGGTGGTCAGCCCCGCGGTCCGGGCGGCCACCGTGCTCCGGGTCATGAAGCCGGCGTACTCCGGCTGCGGAAGCCAGAGCGGCAACGACTCCGGCCCCGACCAGGGCGCCACGCCCTGCTCCTGGAGCCAGTCGTCACCCGCCTCGACCCAGCGCGGTGAGGTGCCACCGGCCTCCGCGCAGGCGTTGAGCAGGTCGCCGAGCCGGGTCGGCTCGCCCATCGCGTTGGCGATCCCGCCCTGCCCGGCCTCCCCGCAGCGCACCAGCCAGCCGGCCAGGTCCTCCACGTCGATCACCTGGCTCCAGGCGTCCCGCGGCGGGACCAGCACCGCGTCCCCGTCGCCGGCCCGGGACAGCCGCGCGGGCCAGTAGCCGAACCGGTCGCTGCGGTCGCCGTACCCGACGATCAGCCCGGCCCGCGCCACCAGCGCGTCGGGGAAGACCGCCAGCAGCTCCTGCTCACAGGCCACCTTGGCCGGGCCGTACTCCTCGTCGGGGGCCAGCCCGTCGCCCACCCAGGCCGGATGCAGCGCCGCCCCCTCGTCCTCACCGGGGGTGCTGTCGTCGGCGTAGACGCTGCAGGTCGAGACGAACACCCACTGCCGCACCCGACCGGCGAGCGCCGCAACGGCGCCACGGACGTGCAGCGGCTGCCGGGCGACGTCCACGACGACGTCCCAGTCCTGCTCGATCTCGTCGTACGCCGTCACCAGGTCCCGGTCGGCCACGACCAGCCGTGCGCCGTCGGGGACGGAGCCGGACTCCCCGCGGGCCAGGCAGGTGACGTCGTGGCCCGCGTCGCGGGCGTGCCGCGCCACCGCCCCGCCGAGCCAGGACGTGCCACCGAGGACCAGGACGGAGAGGGGTGCGACTGCCGGAGTGCTCATCGCTGCAGCACAGCACCCCCGCCGCGGACGCGCCAGCGACGTTCACTGCGGGCGAAGGCAAAGCTTGTGAGAACCGTATTGCAACGAATGTTTCGAAAGACTACTTTCGACGCATGCCACTCAGTCGACGCCGCGTCACCGACGCCGCCGCGCTCAAGGCGCTGGCCCACCCGGTGCGCCTCGCCCTGCTCGAGCTCCTGGTCGTCGACGGGGCGCACACCGCCAGCCAGGCCGGCGCGGTGCTGGGGGAGACCCCGGCCAACTGCTCCTGGCACCTGCGCAAGCTCGCCGAGCACGGCTTCGTCCGCGAGGTCACCGGGGTGCCCGGGCGCAGCCGGCCCTGGCGCGCGGTCACCGAGGGGCTCACCTGGGGGGACAGCGACGGGGACGCCGAGACCACCGCGGCGGGGGAGGCCCTCACCGACATGCTGCTCGAGCGCGAGCTCCAGCGGCTCCGGGCGGCCCGGGCAGCGGCAGCGACCGAGCCCCAGGAATGGCGGGACGCCACCACCTTCAACCAGACCCAGACCTGGGTCACCGCCGCGGAGGCCAAGGCCCTCTCCGCGGCCATGGTCGAGCTCTTCCTCACCCACACCGAGCGCATCGCGGAGCCGGAGACCCGGCCCGAGGGTGCCCGCCTCGTCTCACTCGTCGGCTGGCTCGTCCCGAGCGGCCCCCTGCGATCGGAGCCCTGATGCGTCGCGCGTTCACCGTCCCCGGCTTCGGCCGGCTCTACGTCGGCACCACCGCCAGCATGGTGGGCGACTCCCTGATGCTCATCGTGATGAGCATGTGGGTGAAGACCCTGACCGGCTCCAACGGCGCCGCGGGCCTCACCTTCCTGTTCCTCACCCTGCCTGCGCTCTTCGGCCCGCTGCTCGGCTTCGTGGTGGACCGGGTGCCGCGCCGCCCGTTCCTGGTCGTCGCCAACGTGCTCTCGGCGGTAGCGATGCTGCCCCTGCTCCTCGTGCGCGGCGAGCAGGACGTCTGGGTGATCTACGCCGTCGCGTTCCTCTACGGCGTCTCGTTCGTGGTGGTCCCGGCCGCGCTCAACGGGCTGCTCAAGGAGATGCTCCCCGAGGACGTGCTGGTGGAGGCCAACGCCTCGTTGTCGCTCACCCGGGAGGCGCTGCGCCTGGTCGGGCCGGTCGCCGGCGCCGCGATGTTCGCGATCGGCAGCGGCAAGATGGTCGCGCTCATCGACGCGGTCAGCTTCCTGGTCGCCGCGCTGGTGATCTGGACGATCACGGTCGAGGAGGAGCGGCCCGAGCGGGTGCCCATGCACTGGGCGGCCGAGGTGGCCGAGGGAGCACGCCACATCCGGCGTACGCCGCTGCTGCTGCACCCCACGATCGCGCTCGCGCTGTGCCTGCTGGTGCTCGGCTTCTCCGAGTCGGCGGTCTACGCGGTCGTCGAGGCGTTCGACAAGCCGGTGGAGTTCGTCGGCCCCGTCCTGACCGTCCAGGGCGTCGGCGCCATCGCCGCCGGCCTCGTGGCCAGCCGGGTGATCAAGCGTCTGGGCGAGCCCCGGACCCTCGTGGTCGGCCTGGTCGTGCTGGCCGCCGGACTCGCGGTCATCGCCGTCGCCCAGCAGGTCTGGGAGCTGCTCGCCGGCACCGTGGTCCTGGGGGCGGGCATCCCGCTGCTCATCGTCGCCTTCAACACGATCCTGCAGAAGCAGACACCCGGTCACCTGATGGGGCGGGTCAGCACGACCACCGAGGTGCTCACCACGACGCCGCAGGCGCTGTCGATCGCGCTGGGCGCGCTGCTGGTCACCCTCGTCGACTACCGGGTGATCTTCGTGCTGATGGCCGCGGGCACGCTGGTCGGCGCGGCCTACCTGGTCGTCGCCCTCCGCGGACGGATGACGACGCCGGGCGCCGGCACGGCCGAGCCGGTCGACGTACCGGTCATCCCGCGGTCGGTGCTCCCCGAGACGGTCGTCGAGCCGGCGCCCTAGCCCTTCTTGCCGGCCTTGGCCGCGGCCCGGGCGCGGCGCTTCTCGGCCCGGCGGCGTCGCTCCTCGCCGTCGAGCACCTTGGCCTCCTCGGGGGTGGGGGCCGAGCCACCGTGGGACGCCGGCAGCCACCACGAGCCCGGCGGCTGCTCGTCGGCCGGGTAGCTGCGGATCGTCGTGTCGAGCATCGCGCTCATGGTCGAGCGGAGCTCGGCGGTGTCGGCCACCGGGTCCGCACCGGACGGGTGCAGCGGCTCGCCGACGGAGATCGCGATCGTCTTGCCGCGGGAGAAGTCCTTCGGGTGGTCCTTGGTCATCATCCGCTGGGTGCCCCAGAGGATCACCGGGATGAGGGGTACGCCGGCCTCGGCCGCCATCCGGGTGGCGCCGGTCTTCAGCTCCTTGATCTCGAAGGAGCGGGAGATCGTGGCCTCGGGGAAGATCCCGACGACCTCGCCGTCGCGGAGGTAGCGCAGCCCCTCCTCGTAGGAGCCGAGGCCCTCCGCCCGGTCGACGTTGATGTGGTGCAGCGAGCGCATCAGCGGCCCGGCGTACTTGTGGTCGAACAGCTCGCGCTTGGCCATGAACCGCACCAGTCGCTTGGACGGCTGCGCCGCGAAGCCGCCGAGCACGAAGTCGACGTACGAGACGTGGTTGACCGCCAGCAGCGCGCCACCGGTGCGGGGGATGTGCTCGGTGCCGGTCATCTGGAAGCGCAGGCCGAGTGCCCGGAAGGCGATCTTCGCGGTGACGATGATCGGGGGGTAGGTGATGTCTCGCATTGGGTGATCCTGCCTCATCAGCCGGCGGAGCGGTCGACGGCGACCCGCACCAGCTCGGTCATCAGGGTGCCGAGGTCGAGGCCGGCGGCCTGGACGGCGAGCGGGACGGTCGAGGTCTCGGTCAGGCCCGGTGCCACGTTCACCTCGAGGAACCACACCGTCCCGTCGGCGTCGACGATCAGGTCCGAGCGGGACAGGTCACGCAGCCCCAGCGCCTCGTGGGCGGTCACCGCGACGCGCGCGCACTCGGCGGCGACCTCGTCGGCGAGCTTCGCCGGCACGACGAACTCGGTGCTGCCCGCGGTGTAGCGGGCGGTGTAGTCGTAGACGCCGCCGTCCGCCTCGATCGCGACGGCGGGGAGAGCCCGCGGCCCGTCCCCGGTGTCGATGACCGGTACGGCGACCTCCGTCCCGACGACGAGCTGCTCGACGAGGGCGGTGTCGCCGTAGGCGAACGCGTCGACCATCGCGCTGGGCAGGTCGGCCGCGTCGCGGACCACCGTGCAGCCCAGCGCGGAGCCGCCGCGGGTCGGCTTCACGATCAGCGGCAGAGCGAGCGTGGCGACGAGGGCGTCCATCACGGCGACGGCTCCCAGCTCACGGAACGTCTCGTGCGGCAGCGCGACGGAGCGGGGCGTGTGCAGGCCGGCGCGCGCGACCACCGTCTTGGCGACCGGCTTGTCGAACGCGGCCCGGCAGGCGTCGGGCCGCGAGCCGACGTAGGGGACACCGACCAGCTCCAGGACCTCGCGCAGCGCGCCGTCCTCACCGGTCTCGCCGTGCAGCAACGGGATCACGCAGTCGGGCGGCGAGGCCTGCAGCGCCGGGAGCAGGGCGGCGTCGGCGTCACGCTCCTCCACCTCGACCCCGACGTCCCGCAGCGCCTCTGCCACCCGACGGCCGGACCGCAGCGAGACGTCGCGCTCGTGCGAGAGCCCGCCGGCGAGCACCACGACGCGCAGGCCGCTGTTCGCGCCGCGCTCCCCGGTCTTCGAGCCGCGGTCCCCGGTGGTTGAGCTCGTCGAAACCATGCTGCTCCCTAGCTCAGGTCCGTGTTGGGCGACTCGTAGCCGCGGGTGACGCCGTGCACGGTGGCGCCGAAGGTCTCGCGCAGCTCGAGCTCCTCCTCGATGACCCCGGTGAGACGGCGTACGCCCTCCCGGATGCGTTCCGGGGTCGGGTAGCAGTAGGAGAGGCGCATGCTCTGCGACCCGAAGCCGTCGGCGAAGAACGCCGTGCCGGGGACGTAGGCCACCCGGGCGGTCACCGCGCGGGGCAGCATCGCCTTGGCGTCGAGCCCCTGCGGCAGCGTCACCCAGACGTAGAAGCCGCCGGTCGGCACGTTCCACCGGGCGGTCGGCGGCATCATGTCGTCGAGCGCCTCGACCATCGCGTCGCGGCGCTCGCGGTACATCTCGCGGAACTGCTTGATCTGGCCGAGCCAGTCGTGCTTGGTGAGGTAGGCCGACACCGCCATCTGCGAGAACGACGGCGGGCACAGCGTCGCCGACTCCTGGGCGAGGACGAGCTTCTCGCGTACGGCGTGCGGCGCGAGCACCCAGCCGACCCGGAAGCCGGGGGCGAACGTCTTGGAGAAGGAGCCGAGGTAGATGACGCCGTCGGGCTCGTCGGCCCGCAGCGCGCGCAGCGGCTCCTCGTCGAAGCCGAGCAGCCCGTAGGGGTTGTCCTCCAGGATCAGCACGTCGGCCTCGCGGCAGATCTCGAGGACCTCCCGGCGCCGCTCGAGCGACAGCGTCACGCCGGCCGGGTTGTGGTAGTTCGGGATCGTGTAGAGGAACTTGATCCGCCGGCCCGCGGCCTGGCAGGTGGCGATCGCGTCGCGCAGCGCCTGCGGCACGAGCCCGTGCTCGTCCATCTCCACGTGCACGACGTCGGTCTCGTAGGCCCGGAACACCCCGAGCGCCCCGACGTACGACGGGGCCTCGCAGATCACCACGTCGCCCGGGTCGCAGAAGATCCGGGTCACCAGGTCGACGGCCTGCTGCGACCCGACGGTCACGACCACGTCGTCGGGGTGGGCCTCGATGCCCTCGAGCCGCATCACGTCGCAGATCTGCTCCCGCAGCAGCGGGTCGCCCTGGCCGGAGCCGTACTGCATCGCGGTCGTGCCGCGCTCCGCCACCAGCTCGCTGATCGCGGACCCCACGACGTCGAGCGGAAGACCGGAGATGTTGGGCATGCCGCCCGCCAGCGAGACCACCTCGGGCCGGCTGGCCACCGAGAAGAGCGCGCGGATCTCCGAGGCGGTCATCCCGTTCGTCCGGGCGGCATACCGGTCGACATAGCTGTCGAGCCGGGTGCTGCTGCGGGGACGCATCTCGCCAGACATCGAACTCCTTAGGTGTTCCTCTAGGATGAAGCATCCACCGGGATTCCGCCGAACAGGGGTCACGACATGGGATCCACCGGCCGCCGCATGGCCAGGCTCACCCTGGACACGCTCGCCGACCTGCCGCTCGAGGCCCGCTCCTGCGTCTTCTGGGAGCTGGACCCGGTGCGCCGCGCCCGCGCGGAGCAGGCCGGCGAGGCCGCCGAGGAGAAGGAGGCCTGGCTCTCCCGGGTGCTCCTGGACTGGGGCTCCTGCGGCCGGGTCGCCTATGTCGACGGCGAGGCGGTCGGGTTCGTGCTCTACGCGCCGCCGCTGTTCTTCCCCGGGGCCGAGGCGATGCCCACCGCGCCGGTCGGCGAGGACGCCGTCCTGCTGGCGACGGCGCTGGTGCTCCCGGAGCTACGCCGGCGGTGGGATCGGCCGGATGCTCATGCAGAGCGTGGTCAAGGACCTGATCAAGCGCGGAGGCTTCCGCGCGGTCGAGGCCTTCGGCGACACCCGGGCCCCGCGCAAGGGCCAGCAGGTCGACCACGCCTCGTGCGTGCTGCCCGCCGACTACCTGCTGCGGGTGGGCTTCAAGACCCAGCGGGCCCACCCCCGCTACCCGCGGATGCGACTCGAGCTGAAGTCGGCGGTGACCTGGCGCAGCGAGGTCGAGCACGCCCTCGAGCGACTGCTCGGCGCCGTACGCCCGCGGCACGCCCCGCGCCGGCACCGCACGCGCGCAGCACGCGCCAGCACTGACCGGCGGCCCCGGACGCGCGACGACCCCCCTGGACCTCGCCCGAGGCGAGGACCACGGGGGTCGTCCCGACGGTGCGTGCTAGAGCCGCAGGATCGCGAGGATCGAGTTCAGGATCTGGGAGACCTGGGTCAGCAGGCCGCCTTGGTCGAGCAGCCCGGCCACCGCGCACAGCAGGTTGCCCAGCAGGTTGCCGGCGCCCGCGGCCGCGATGATGTTCAGGACCACCTTGTCGAGATGGACCTGGAGTCCGAGCAGGTCGAGGTCCAGCGGGCCGAGCACCAGCTTGAGGATGTCGCAGGTGATCGCCTGGGCGGCGGCGGTCCTCGCCGTGCCGGCGGCGCCGGGGACGAGGACCGGGAGCTTCACGCGCTCGGTAGTCGTGCCGACGACGTCGCCGTTGCCGCGGACCAGGGTGGCCTTGAGCCGGCCCACGGCCTTCAGCACGCCGGCGTCCGAGACCTTGAACTTCCGGGGGGTGAAGGTGCCCTGCACCGTGCCGTTCTTGCCGAAGGTGCCCTCGATGTGCGACTTGGCCTTGCCGTACTCGTTGGCGAGCACGGTCTTGTTGGTGGTGGCCTGGGCGGTCGTCGCCGCGGAGGCGGGTGCACCTACGGCCATGGACATGGTCGCGAGCATGGCCGTCGACACGACGCCCGCGGTCAGCCGGGCGAAGCTCCCGCGCCCGAGCTGCCTGAGTTGTGGCTTCATCTTGTTCTCCCTCTCCCGTCGACGACGCGGTGCCGTCGACAGGGGGGCGGTGCCCGAAGGGGTGTGGGGCAAACCACAAAACCGTATATTTCTTGGTACGAGCTGCGGCGGGAGGAGCTAGCGGAGAGCGGCGCGGAGCTCGTCGAGGCGGAGCAGGCCGGTGCGGGTGTCGGTCTCGGGGCTGAGGTACATCCGCTGCACGGCCACGACGACCGCCTCCGCCACCACGTCGCGGAACGCGGGGTCGCCGAGCCGGGTGGCGTCACCGGGGTTGGTCAGGTAGCCGACGTCGATGCGCACGGCCGGCATCCGGGTCCGGCGCAGCAGGTCCCAGCTCTTCGCGTGCGAGCGGAGGTCCACCAGGTCGGTGCGGGCCACGATCTCGCGCTGCACCAGACCGGAGAACCGCTCGCCCGCCGAGGACCAGGCGCCGTGCGACTCGAGGCCGAAGAAGTAGGTCGAGACGCCGGCGGCACCAGGGTTGGGGGACGCGTCGACCTGCAGCGAGATGCACAGGTGCGCGCCCGTGCGGTTGGCGAACTCGGCCCGGTCCACCTCGCTGGTCTCCTCGGCGCCGACCTGGTGGGTCAGGTAGGCCTGCACGCCGGTCGCGACCAGCCGGCCCTCCACCCGCCTGGCCAGGTCGGAGATGATCTGCTCCGCCTGCTCGCGCAGGACCGGGTCGGGCATCCGGGCGACACAGGGGTCGATGACCACGACCTTGCCGGTCAGCTGAGGGCCGTCGCGGCGCAGCCGCTCCTCGACGCGCATCGCGTTGGGGCGGCCGCCGCGCACCATCGGCGCGAGCCGGGAGAGGGCCTTGAGCGTGGCCGGCCCGCAGGTGCCGTCGGGCGGCACCCCCACGTTGCGCTGGAACTCCCGCACCGCGAGCTCGGTCTGGTGGCCGAAGCGGCCGTCGACCCGGCCGACCTTGAAGCCGAGGTCGAGCAGCCGCTGCTGGAGCGCCACCACGTCGTCGCCGGCGAGCAGGTTGCCCGGGGTGTAGGTGAGCAGCCGGTCGCCGAGCCGCCAGCGGGCCTCGTCGAGGACGCGGTACGTCGCGCTGCCGACCGCACCGTCCACGGAGAGGCCGCGCTGCTGCTGGAAGGCGCGGACCGCCCGGTCGAGGGCCTCGTCGAACTGCTCGGGGTCGGCCGGATGCTCCTCGCCGAGGCCGAGGAGGGCAAGCCGCTGCCGGATCTCGGTCACGGCCGGGCCGCGGTCGCCACGGCGGAAGACCGGGGAGGCGGGGGACAAGGCGGAAAGGCGGGCGTCGGACACGCAGCCTCCTCCCGGTTGACAGGGCACGTCGCCTCGGAGCGTCGTACCCCGAGGACACCTACTGAAAACAGCGGCGCGGAGAAAGTCAATCCTTGCCGAAGGCGGCGAAATGTGCCGCGACGCGCACGAGCCCCCGTCGCAGGGCGGCGGGGGCTCGTCGATCAAGCAGGGTCTCAGGCGATGAACTCGCTGAGCTCGTTGAGCAGGGCGGCCTTCGGCTTGGCGCCGACGATCTGACGCACGACCTCGCCGTTCTGGTAGAGGTTGAGCGTCGGGATGCCGGTGACCCGGTAGGTGGCCGGCGTGACCGGGTTCTCGTCGACGTTCATCTTCACGAACGTGATCTTGTCGCCGTGCTCGGCGTTGATCTCGGCGAGGATCGGGGCGACCTGGCGGCACGGCCCGCACCACTCGGCCCAGAAGTCCACGAGGACGGGCTTGTCGGACTTGAGAACTTCGGTCTCGAAGTCCGCGTCGGTCACTGCTTGCATGTCGGCCACGGGGCCTCCTTCTGTGCGAACGGTCTGGGCGGTCGAGCCAGGCTGACTAGTGAACAGCAGGGCGCCGACGTTTTCTTCCCGGCGTCTCAGGCGCCGGCGGTCTGGACCTGCTCGGTGACCAGGGCGGTGGCCAGCTCGGCCTCCTCCTCGG
This sequence comes from uncultured Actinomycetota bacterium, assembly GCA_963721855.1. GTDB lineage: Bacteria > Actinomycetota > Actinomycetes > Propionibacteriales > Nocardioidaceae > Nocardioides_B. The sequence continues at coordinate 27,598 of CAVRMN010000006.1, forward strand.
TCTCGACCGGGGAGCCGGCCGTCGACGCGGCGTGGTCGAGGGCGGCCAGGTAGCGCTCGGCGTCGAGCGCGGCCGCGCAGCCGGTGCCGGCCGCGGTGACCGCCTGCCGGTAGTGGTGGTCGACCAGGTCGCCGCAGGCGAACACGCCGTGCAGGTTGGTGCGGGTGGACGGGTGGTCGACGAGCACGTAGCCGTCCTCGTCGAGGTCGACCTGTCCGGGCAGCAGCTCCGAGCGCGGGTCGTGGCCGATCGCGATGAACAGGCCTGTCGCGTCGAGCTCGCGCTTCTCCCCGGTCTCGGTGTCGACCAGCGTCAGGCCGGTCAGCTTGTCGTCACCGTGGATCGCCTCGACGGCGGAGTTCCAGGCGAACTCGATCTTGGGGTCGGCGAAGGCGCGCTCCTGCATGATCTTGGAGGCGCGGAGCTCACCGCGGCGGTGGATCAGCGTCACCTTGGACGCGAACCGTGAGAGGAAGGTCGCCTCCTCGACGGCCGAGTCACCGCCGCCGACGACGGCGATGTGCTGGTCGCGGAAGAAGAAGCCGTCGCAGGTCGCGCACCAGCTGACGCCGTGCCCGGAGAGGCGGTCCTCGTCGGGGAGGTCGAGCTTGCGGTAGCCCGAGCCCATCGACAGGATCACCGCGCGGGCCCGGTGCTGGTTGCCCGCGCCGTCGGTCACGACCTTGACGTCGCCGGTCAGGTCCACGGCGGTGACGTCGTCGGAGACGAGCTCGGCGCCGAACCGCTCGGCCTGCGCCCGCATGTTGTCCATCAGCTCGGGGCCCATGATCCCGTCGCGGAAGCCGGGGAAGTTCTCCACGTCGGTGGTGTTCATCAGCGCACCGCCGGCGGTGACCGAGCCCTCGAAGACGAGGGGTGCGAGGTTGGCGCGCGCGGCGTAGACGGCGGCGGTGTAACCGGCCGGTCCCGAGCCGATCACGATCACGTTGCGGACGTCGCCCTGGTCGTTGGCCATGGTGGAGGAGCTCCCTGCCGATGAGTCGGTGTGGTCTGGATCGATGGTGCGGATGCGCCATAACGGGCGCTCACCCGTGGAACCGATCCTAGGCTCGCGACATTCCCCGGCGGCAACCGCCTCGCGGGGTCAGCGGGCGGTGGACAACCGGGTGATCGCCCACAGCTTGCCTGCGTCGCCACAGGAGTAGATCTCCGCCACACGGGTCCCGCCCGAGGCCTTGCGGAGCACGAGGGTGCCGGGCCGGCCGTCCAGGCGTACGGCGGCCAGCCGGTCGCCGCGCCCGACGTCGGGGCGCTCGCAGGAGTCGAGGAAGCCGGCCAGCGAGCGGGTCCTGCCGGGAGACGAGGTGCGCGCGTCCGTCGCCACCGTGTCACGGACCAGCCGCCGGACGTCCTCGTCGAGGGTGTCGCTGTGCAGCCGCACCGTCCGGGGGACGATCAGCTTGTCGGCGTAGGCCCGCGAGCCCTGCACCCGCACCCCGTCGCTGTCGGTGACGAGACCGGTGGGGGCGTCCCCGGGCCCGGCCTCTGCGCCGCCCGCGTCATCGGCGCCGGCCCGCTCCATGGCCGGCTTGCCGGCGGAGGCCGAGTCGGCGCTGCCGCCGGACACCTGCAGCCCCTCGACCGCGATGCCGACGCCGTAGGCGAGCACGCTGACGCTGGCCGCGGCGACGAGCAGCCGCGGCCACCGGCGCCGGCGGCGCTCCTCCAGGGCGACGACGGTCGCCGGCTCCGGCTCGGGGTCCTGCCCGGCGTCCGCGCGCTCGGCGACCAGCCCGGCGAGGGTGGCCTCGAGACGGGCGGCGACCTCGGGAGGCACCGGACCCGCCGGGGGCGCGGACGCGAGGGCGCGGCGTACCTGCTCCTCCTGCTCAGGCGTCACTGCTGGTCACCTCCTCGCCGTCGGGTTGCGGGTCGTTGTCCGGGGCGTTCGGGTCGCTGCCGGGGGATGCGGATGGGACGCGCGGAGCCGCCCTCGGGTTCCCCGGCGCGGCGAGCCCGGCGAGCAGGGGGAGCAGCCGGGCGCGGCCGCGCGAGCACCGGCTCTTCACCGTTCCCGGGGCGCAGCCGAGGATCGCTGCGGTCTCCTCGACGGAGTAGCCCTCCATGTCGACGAGGACCAGGGCGGCCCGCTGCTCGGCGGGCAGGGTCGCGAGGGCGGTGAGCACGTCGGCGCGCCGCTCGTGGTCCACCGCCACGTCCGCCGGGTCGACCACGTCCGCGGTCGCCGTCGACCCGCGGTCGGCGTGGTCGTCGACGTCGTCGGGCAGCGGGTCGGCCAGCCGGACCTTGCGCCGGCGGAGCCGGTCGAGGCAGGCGTTGACGACGATCCGGTGCAGCCAGGTGGTGACCGCGGAGTCGCCCCGGAACGACTCGGCGCGCCGGAACGCCGCGACCATGGCGTCCTGGAGCGCGTCGGCGGCCTCCTCGGGGTCGCCGGTGGTGCGCAGCGCGACCGCCCAGAGCCGGTCACGGTGCCGGTGGAACAGCAGCGCCGAACGCGTCCGGGTCGCCGGCCACGTGTGCTGCCAGCAGCGACCGGTCGTCGACCTGCTCGTTCATGCGGGGTCCCAGCGAAGGCGCGAGCGAAGCGAGCGGCTCCGTGGGGTGCTCATCAGCGGACGACGATCTCCGCGACCTGGCCCACGTAGCCGCCGCTCGCGCTCGGGCAGGGAGGTCAGCCAGACCGCGAGGTAGCGCGTGGTCACGGGCTTGTCCAGGGTGACGTCCGCCTTCGCGCCTGCGTCCTTCTGTCCTCCGACACGGGTGAGGCCCTCGGTGCTGGTCGGCTCGGCGGCGGCCTTGTCGGCGGCGAGGACGTCGAACGAGGTGGGGCTGCCGACGAACGACACCGAGACCTCGGAGACCTTCGTGGGGCTGCCCAGGTCGAGCAGGAGGCCGACGCCGTCCTTCTGCAGCTCGAGCGGGTCGTAGTAGGTGACCGTCCGCCAGGCGGACGCGGGATCGCCGTCCACCGCGAGCGGCGCGCTCTCGGGGTTCTCGGAGCCGTCCCCGACGGGGTCGAAGTCGCTGACCGAGGCGACCGTGATCGGCTTCGCCGGCGCGCTCGACGCGTCCGGCGACGGCGACTGCTCGGCGTCCGTCGGTCCGGTGCCCTGGCCCAGGTTGAACGCCACGATGATCGCGACGACCAGGAGGAGCACGCCGCCGATCGCGATGGCGAGCCGCATCCAGCTGCGGCCCGGGGCGTCCTCGTCCCAGCCCGAGGTGTCCCACTGCGGACCGGCGTCGCCGGGTGGCGGGGTGTCCGCGTCCGGTCCCCAGACGGGCGGCAGCGACCCGTTGCCGGCCCCGGTGCTGCGCGGGCGGGCGGTCTCGCCGCGGCGGCCGCGGGGAGTCGGAGGCGAAGAGCGGTCGGTGCGGCAGCGGGGGCGGCTCCGGCGCCGGGCTGCGCTCGGTCGGTGCGGCCGCCGCGGAGAGCTGGGTGGCCTCGGGGTCGTCGCCGATGCGGCCGCCGGCCGCCCAGCCCACCGCGTTGTCCTCGTCGTAGAACACGGGAGCGCCGGCCTGGGTGGCGTCCAGGCCGTCCTGCTCGCTGGTCTCCTCGACCGTGCTGTCGGGCCGGGGTGCGTCACCGCGGAGGTGGGACAGCTCCTCCTCGTCGAAGAAGGAGGTGGCCTCGAAGCCGACCGGCGCGGCCCCGGACGGGTCGCCGATGAAGTCGCAGAGCGCCGCGTAGATCTCGTGGGCGGTCTCCAGGGGCGTGGACGCGCCGGCCGGGTCGGCGTTGAGCACGCGCTCGCAGATCGCGTCGAGGGGACGGGGTACGCCGGCGCGGACCTGCCGCGGCCGCAGCGCCCGGCCGTGCTCCGCCGGGGCGTCCGGGACGGTGGAGCCGTCGGTGCCCGGCCAGCGTCCGACGAGGCCGGCGTAGAGGAGGGCGGCGAGGTTGACCACGTCGGCCTCGTGCTCGCCGAGCGGCCGTCCGCCGGTGACCCGGGTCTGGTCGCGGCCGCGCAGGACGGCGTCGACCACGAATCCGATCAGCTTGACCGAGCCGGCCTCGGTGACCATGACGTTCTCGGGGAGCAGCCGGCCGTGGGCGATCCCGTGCCGGTGGGCGGTGCTGATCGCCTCGGCGACCTCCTTGACCACCCAGGCGGCCCGGCGGGACGAGAGCGGGCCCTCGGCGAGCAGCCGGTCGAGGGAGATCCCGTGTCCCCACTCGTTGACGACGTAGGTGACGCCGTCCTCGGTGGCGGCGTCGAGCACGCGCAGCAGGTGACCGTCGCTGACGGTGGCCGAGGTGCGGGCCGCGTTGAGCAGCGCCTCGCTGCGCGGGTCCTCGGCCGAGATGACGTGGACCGCGACGCTCCGGGCGAGGGTCCGGTCGGTGGCACGCCAGAAGCGGGCCCCCTCGTTGTCGTCGAGCAGGTCCTCGAGCACGAAACGTCCGGCGAGAAGGGTGCCCGGTCCGACGGGTGTCTCGGCCACGCTCCTCCTTCGTCCGGTCGTACGACGCTGCTGGGAATCCCGACCATGCTACGGGGACGGGAAACCCGTTCTCACCTACCCAGGCGGCTCGTCACCAGGCGTGCGACGCTCGTCACCTCGTCGATCCGCAGCGCCCGGCTCAGCGCCAGGTAGACCGCCCCGCCCGCGACGGAGATGGCGCCGATGACGACGACCGCGCGCAGCTTGCCGTCGCCCGGCCAGATCTCGGCGAAGCCGTAGCGCACCGCCCAGCCGACCAGGGCGGCCGCGCCGACGGCGACGACCAGCCGCATCAGGAAGCGGACCAGGGCCGGCGTCTCCAGGCCGCCGAGCACGTGGCGCAGCAGCAGGTAGGAGCCCACGGCACCGACCGCGTAGGAGCCGGCGTACGCGATCACCAGCCCGGGGGCCGTGTTCGCCGCGGACGCCGCGTTCGTGAGCACGATGGCGAGCGTGATGTTGACCGCCGCGATCACGCACTGCACCCAGAACACGGTGCGGGTGCGTTCCAGGGCGTAGAAGCCGCGCAGCATCAGGTAGTGGCTGGTGAAGAACACGAGGCCCGGGGCGAACAGGGCGAGCGCCACCGCGAAGTCCTGGAAGGTGTTCTTGGCCGCCGCGTAGCCCCAGATCAGGTTGCTGACGTCGTGGGCCACCAGCGGGAGCAGCGCCGCGAAGGGGACGATCAGCGCCAGCGTGGTGCGCAGCGTCGAGGCGACGTTGGAGGCCACCCCGGACAGGTCGCCGTCCGCGGCGTGCGCCGACAGCCGCGGCAGCATCGCCGTCGCGAGCGACACGGTGGCGATCGAGTGCGGCACCATCATGACCAGGAAGGCGCTGGAGTAGATCGTGTAGCCGGTGCCCGCGCCGCCCGGCGGCGGCCACGCCGGACGTCGCGGCGTCCGCCGTACCGCTCGAGGCGATGCGCACCACGACGGTGTAGGCGACCTGGTTGACGATCACGAACAGCACGGTCCAGGTGCCGAGGCGCAGGGTGTGGCCGAGGCCGGTGCCGCGGAAGTCGAAGCGGGCCTGGTAGGTGAACCCCGATCGACGCAGGTAGGGCAGCAGGATCAGCAGCTGCGCGGCGATGCCCGCGGTCGAGCCGAGCCCGAGCAGCACCTCCTCGGCCGGCGTGAACCCGCCGAGGAGCCCGGCGCCCGAGGCGGGACCGAACACGACCAGGTAGACCACCAGCACGGCCACCGAGATCACGTTGTTGGCGATCGGCGCCCACATCATCGGGCCGAAGCTGCCGCGCGCGTTGAGCACCTGCCCGACGAGCACGAACATGCCGTAGAAGAACACCTGCGGCAGGCAGTAGCGGGCGAAGTCGATGACCGACTCGCGCTGGGCGGCCAGCTCGGGGGTGAAGAAGCTGCCGTCGAGGAAGAGCCGCATCAGCACGGGCGCGCCGATGACCAGCACCGCGGTGACGCCGGCCAGGAAGAGCGCGGCCAGGGTGATCACCCGGTTGGTGTAGGCGTCGCCCGCGTCGTCGTCGTTCTTCATCGCCCGGACGAGCTGGGGCACGAGCACCGCGTTGAACACGCCCCCGGCCAGCAGGATGTAGAGCATGTTCGGCACGGTGTTGGCGATCGTGAACACGTCGGCGTGCAGCTGGGTGCCGAGGGCCGCGGCGAGCAGCGCGTTGCGGACGAAGCCGCTGAGCCGGGAGACCACCGTCCCCGCGGCCATCACCGCGCTGGAGCCGAGGATCGAGCTCGACCCGTTGTCGTCGGTGCCGGTCGTCGTCACGCGGTGCCTTCCTGGGCCGGTGCCTGGCGGGCGCGCAGGCGGCGCCGGATCCTGAACCCGATCATCACGAGCAGCAGCGCGCCGCCGGTGCCCATCACCAGCCAGATCACCAGGCCGACGTTGCTGGTCCGGACGTTGAACTGCACCTCGCTGCCGAGCTGGCGGCCGTCCTCGGTGGTCGCCACCAGGGTGACCTCGTGGACCCCGATGGCGGTGGACTCGGCGCGCAGCCGCACGGGCGTGCGCTGTCCCGGACCGAGCGTGATCGGGTCCGGCGGGTTGATCCTCAGGTCGTCGCGCGAGGTGATCGCCTCGAGACGCACGGTGACCGGCTCGTCGAGGTTGTTCACCACCGTCACCGAGATGGGCCCGGTCTCGGAGGACATCATCACGAACCCCGGGCCGTCGATGTCGACGAGCTGCATCGTCCGCCGGATCCGCAGGGTGGTGCTGCGGGCGCGCTCCAGCGCCGCGGACGCACCGATGCGGGCCGAGTAGGACGACGCGAGCATCGCGGCCCCGGCCAGCTCGTCCCCCACGACGTCGTTGTGGGACAGCAGGTCGGCGAACACGTCGCCGGTGTCCACCAGCTCCTGGGTGGCCAGCTGGTTGGCGAACGGCACCTGCCGGCGGCGCTCCCGGGCGGGGTACGCCGGCGGCTGCGTCGACTGCTGACCGTTGTCCCGCGCGAGCACGGTGTTCAGGTCGACCTGGGTCAGCCACGGCACCTCGAGGCCGTCGAAGAAGTCGGCGCCCTCCCACGCCCCGCCGAGCTCCCAGTAGGGCGGCGTCGAGACGACGAGCGGCTTGTCCCGGTCGGGCGAGAGTGCGTGCAAGGCGGCCTCGGCGAGGATCCGCTGGCGCAGCGCGAGGGGGTCCCTGGGTTCGTTGGGGCCGGGGCCGCCGCTCCCCGCCTCGGAGTCCAGGAGGACGACGTCGGTGCCGTCGGGCCGGGTGAGCAGCGGGCCCGCCTCGCCGGGGAGGGCCAGGTCGGACAGCAGCACCGGTGTCTCCGGGTCCACGCCGGCCACCGCCCGCGGCGGGAGCAGCCCCGACGGCGGCGCCACGACCGGGGAGCCGTCGATGCCGAGGCCGTCGAGCGTGCGCCGGCTGAGCCTCGCCGCCTTGCGCAGGATGCGGCCGAGCCGGTTGCCGGTCACGGCGGCGACGTCCACGTCGCCGTACGGCAGCTCGAGCACGGCCTTGCCGGCGCTCCGCTCGACGAAGGACGACAGCCACGTGGCCGCGTGCTGGGCGGCGTCGGTCGGCTCGGCGACGTCGGCGCTGCCGCCGCCGTCGTCCGCACCGGCGCTGGGGGACGCGGACGGCGACGCGCTCGGCTCGCCCTCCTCGTCGGGACCGCTGCCGTCGTCGCCGGTGTCGAACGGCGGGTTCTCCCGCGCGACCGAGGAGACCGCGTCGAGCACGGCCGGGTCCACCAGCCAGGTCAGCGGCCGCTCGCTCTCGGCGGCGAAGTCGGAGAGCCGGTCGAGCCGCCCGCCGGGGCTGAGCATCGTCTGCCACCGCTGCAGCCCGAGGAGCCGGCCGTCGCTGGCCCGGCGGACCCGGTCGCGCAGCGGCACCACGACGGCCACCTCGGTGCGGGGCCCGCGGTCGGACATCAGCGGCATGAACGACCGGGCGCGCCCGTCGGCCACCCCGTCGCGGATGCCGTCCAGCGCGCCGAGCACGTGGACGCCGACCCAGTAGGCGCCGGGCGCGCCGCTGATCTCGAGGTCCTTGCGCGGCACGGTCAGCGAGTAGGTGGTCGTCTCACCCGGGTCGAGGTCGCCGATCTCGTCGAACAGCCCGCCCGTCGTGATCCGGCCGCCCACCTCGGCGGCGGGGTCCGCCTCGCTGGCGGCGGCGAGGTCGGCCTCGGTGCCGATCGGCTCGGGCGAGATCATCAGGTAGGCCTGCAGGTCGGTCCAGGTCTCGTCCGAGGAGTTGGTGACCTCGCCGGTCAGCGTGACGCTGCCGCGGCGCGGGATCACCGACGGCGTCATCGTCTCCAGCGTCACGTCCAGGGGAGTCCCGGCGGGGTCGTCCTTCGCCGCGTGGGCGGGACCCGGGACCGGGACGAGGACCGCGGCCAGCGCCATCGGGATCACCGCGGCCAGGCATGCGGCAGTGCGCGCCAGCGCGGGTCGGGTCACACCGACAGGCTAACGACCCTCGTCGCTGGCATAGAGTTGCCTCCCGTGTCCGACCAGCCCGAACCGCCCGAGCCCTCGATGGGCGTGAGCGCGATGCAGGAGCACGCGCTCGCCGAGCTCCGCCGGATCGCGCCGGTCATCGACGAGCTCGGCGCCCGCTTCGCCGACGCCGGTGAGCAGATCGCGCTGGTCGGCGGTCCCGTCCGCGACGCGATGCTCGGCCGGCTCCAGAACGACCTCGACTTCACCACCTCGGCGCGCCCCGAGACGACCGAGCGGCTGCTCAAGGGCTGGGCGGACGCGATCTGGGACATGGGCCGCGCGTTCGGGACGATCGGCTGCCGCAAGGGGGAGTGGCAGGTCGAGATCACGACGTACCGCTCCGAGAAGTACGACGCCGACTCCCGCAAGCCCGAGGTCGACTACGGCGACACCCTGGACGGCGACCTCGGCCGGCGCGACTTCACCGTGAACGCGATGGCGGTGGTCCTGCCCGGCAACGTGTTCGAGGACCCGTACGGCGGCCTGGTCGACCTGGCGCACGGGGTGCTCCGCACGCCCGGTCGTCCCGAGGACTCGTTCTCCGACGACCCGCTGCGGATGATGCGCGCCGCCCGGTTCTCCGCGCAGCTCGGGTTCTCCGTGGACCCCGGCGTGGTCGAGGCGATGACCGCGATGGCGGGACGGATCGAGATCGTCTCGGCCGAGCGGGTCCGCGACGAGCTGGTCAAGCTGGTCTGCGCGAAGCACCCGCGTCGCGGCCTGGCGCTGCTGGTGCAGACCGGCCTCGCCGAGCACGTGCTGCCCGAGCTGCCGGCGCTGGCGCTCGAGAGCGACGAGCACCACCGGCACAAGGACGTCTACGAGCACACCCTCACCGTCCTCGAGCAGTCCATCGACCTCGAGGAGCGGCTCGGCGGGCCCGGACTTCGTCTCACGGTTCGCCGCGCTGATGCACGACGTGGGCAAGCCGCGCACCCGGAAGTTCGCCGGCGACGGCACGGTCACCTTCCACCACCACGACGTGGTCGGCGCCAAGATCACCCGCAAGCGGATGAAGGCGCTGCGCTTCTCCAACGACGAGATCGACGCCGTCTCGAAGCTCGTCGAGCTGCACCTGCGGTTCCACGGCTACGGCTCGGGCGAGTGGACCGACTCGGCGGTACGCCGCTACGTGCGCGACGCCGGCGACCAGCTCGAGCGGCTGCACGTGCTGACCCGGGCCGACTGCACGACGCGCAACAAGCGCAAGGCCGACCGGCTCCGGCGGACCTACGACGACCTCGAGGAGCGGATCGCCCGGCTCCGCGAGAAGGAGGAGCTCGAGTCGATCCGGCCCGACCTCGACGGCAACCAGATCATGGAGATCCTCGGGATCGGACCCGGCCGTGAGGTCGGCGAGGCCTACAAGCACCTGCTCGAGCTGAGGATGGACGAGGGCCCGATGTCCGAGGAGGCCGCGAAGGCCGCCCTGCTCGCCTGGTGGGCCACCCGCTGACCCCGATACCGGGCTAGGGTGCGGCGCATGAAGAGCGAGCTGTTCGAGCAGTCCAACCTCGAGGTCCAGGCCCAGCAGCGCTTCGGGCTGCAGAACACCCAGATGCTGCGGGTCTCGCTCGGCGAGGACGTGCTGGCGGTCAAGGGCGCGATGGTGGCGTTCCAGGGCCAGATCCGGTTCGACCACGAGAAGTCCGGCAGCATGGGCAAGCTGCTGAAGAAGATGCTGACCAGCGAGGACATGCCGCTGATGCGGGTCAGCGGCCAGGGCGAGGTGTTCTTCGCCAACGAGGGTGGCTACGTCTACCTCGTCGAGCTCGACGGCGACGGCATCTCGGTCAACGGCCGCAACCTGCTGGCGTTCGACGCGGCGCTCGCCTGGGACATCAACCGGGTCAAGGGCGCCGGCATGATGGCCGGCGGCCTCTTCAACACCACCGTCTCCGGGACCGGGACGGCCGCGCTCTGCACCGTCGGCAAGCCGGTGGTCCTCGACTGCTCGCAGCAGCCGACCTACGTCGACGTGCAGGCCGCCGTCGCCTGGTCGGCCAACCTCACGCCCAACGTGGTGTCGAGCATGAACTTCAAGTCACTGCTCCGCGGCGGCTCCGGCGAGGCGTTCCAGTACGCCTTCCACGGCCCCGGCTTCGTGGTCGTGCAGCCCTACGAGTTCGTCGCCCCGGCCAGCGGCAGCGGCAGCAGCAGCGGCGGCCCGGGCGGGGTGATCGGCGACCTGTTCGGCTAGAGGTCGGCCAGCGCCGGTATGACGTGCGTGCCCAGCGCGCGCACGAAGCCGACCGGGTCGGCGCTCGACGTCGGCGGAAGCGGCATCACGTGCACCTCCTGCACGCCGACGTCCGCGAGCGCGCGCATCTGCTCGACGAAGGCCGCCCCGCCCGCTGCGTCGGGGCCGATCGGCCCGTTCCACAGCACCGTCCGCCGGATGTCGTCGTACGGCCTGCCCTCCCGCTCGCACCAGTCCCGCAGCACGGCGAGCTTGTGGGCGACCTGCTCGGCCCCGGCACCTCCGCCGGCGAAGACGTTGCACGCGTCGGCGTACTTCGCGACCAGGCGCAGCGTCTTCTTCTCGCCGCCCCCGCCGACCATGACCGGCACCCGGGACAGGGGCTGCGGCGAGCAGATCGTCTCGGCCAGGTCGAAGTGCCGGCCGTGGAAGGGGCCGTCGTCGTCGCTCCACATCTGGCGCACGACCTGCAGCGTCTCGTCGAGGCGCTCGAACCGCTCGGCCAGCGGCGGGAACGGCACCCCGAGCCCGTGGTGCTCCCGCTCGTACCAGGCGGCGCCGATGCCGAGCGCCGCGCGTCCGCCGGAGAGCACGTCGAGGGTGGCCACCGTCTTCGCCAGGATGCCCGGGTGCCGGTAGGTCACCCCGGTCATCAGCAGCTGCAGCGTGACGGTCGAGGTGTGCGCGGCGAGGAACCCGAGCGTCGTGTAGCCCTCGAGCATCGGCTCCGTCGGGTCGCCGAGGAACTCCAGCTGGAAGTGGTGGTCCATCAGCGACAGCGTGCCGACTCCGTTCTCGTCGCAGGCCCGGCCGACCTCCGCCAGCGTGCCGGCCAGCCCCGCGGGCCCGCCGGGGGTCCGGAAGTCGACGACGTGCACTCCGAGCCTCATGGTGCCTCCCGTGGTGTGGTGCCCTCGGCCAGGCCGACCAGCTGGGCGCTCATGTCCCACAGTCTGCGCGCCGTCTGCTCGTCGTAGCTGCGCGCGGACGACTTCCTGGACCGCTCGTTCGCGAAGTAGGTGCCGGTCACGCCGGCCAGCTCGGGGGCCGAGGCGAGGTGGATCGAGGTGGCGGCGCCCCGCGCCGGCGACTTCAGGAACGGTCGCACGACGGGCAGCAGCAGCCTCATCCAGCGCAGCCCGTCCTCCTGCCCGAACGCCGTGCGCACCACGCCGGGGTGGAGCACGTTCGCGGTGACCCCGCTCCCCTCCAGCCGCCGGGCGAGCTCGTAGGTGAAGAGCACGTTGGCCAGCTTGGACTGGTTGTAGGCCTTCTGACCGTCGTAGCGCACCGCGCCCTGGAGGTCGTCGAAGTCGATCCTGCCCATGGACTGGGCTCCGGACGAGACCGTGACCACGCGCGCGGGCGCGCTCGCCCGGAGCCGGTCGAGGAGCAGCTCGGTGAGCAGGAACGGCGCCAGGTGGTTGAGCGCGAAGGTGTGCTCGAGGCCGTCGACCGTGGTGTGCCGGTGCGCCCAGTAGCCGCCGACGTTGTTGACGAGCACGTCCAGGCGCGGGTACGTCGTCAGCACCTCCGCGGCGAGCCTGCGGACCTCCGCCTGCGCGGACATGTCGGCGACGAACACGTCCACGGTGCCACCGGTGGACCCGGCGATCTCCGCGGCGGCACGTTCCGTCCGGTCCCCGTCGCGCCCGACGATGCCCACCCGGGCGCCGAGCGCGGACAGGCCCTCCGCGGTGGCGCGGCCGATCCCGCCGGTGCCGCCCGTCACCAGGACGGTGCGGTCCCGCATCGGCTCCCGGGTGGTCATGGTCAGCGGACGATCTTGAAGTTGAACGCGGGCGTGCCGAGCGCGTTCATCAGCCGCAGCCACACCGGCAGCAGCATCTCGGTGCCGCGGGCGGTGCTGATGTCGCCGAGGTCGATCACGTCGGAGTGCCCCATGCTGGTGAGCAGCTCCGCGACGGTCTTCTTGGCGACCTCGTCGTCACCGGAGACGAAGACCGAGTGGTCGGCGTCGGCCAGCGTTCCCGGGTGCACCATGAGCGACGCGTTCATGGTGTTCAGGGTCTTCACGACGCGAGTGTCCGGGAACGCCCGCTGGATCTGCTCCCCGAGGGAGTCGGTGTCCTTCACGAACAGGGTGGGCGGGAAGCCCTGCGAGAAGTCGAGCGGGTTGGCGATGTCGACCAGGATCTTGTCCGCCAGGTTGTCGGCGCCGGCCAGGGCCAGCACCTCGAGCGAGACGGCGCCGTTGGTCGCGTTGACGACGAGCTCGGCGTCCGTGGCCGCGTCGGCGAAGGTGGCCAGGCCGATCGACGGGTGCTGGTCGACCCAGGCGCCGACCCCGGGGTTCCCCATCTGGTCGGCCTCGGTGCGGCCACGGGTGGTCTCCGGGTCGCGGGTACCGACGGTCACGTCGTGGCCCAGCTCGTCGAGGCGGGCGGCGACGGCCTGGCCGACCATCCCGGTTCCGAGAACGGCGATGCGCATGTTTCCTCCAGGTCATGAGAGTGATAGACAGGTCTGTCTACCTCTGGCGAGGACGCTACCAGACAGACCTGTCTACTCACAAGCGATTGCCGGGTGGAAGTAGACAGAACTGTCTGTTTCAATGGGTCCATGACCCTCCCGAGCCCGGCGCGCCAGCGCATCCTCGACACCGCGTTCCGGCTGTTCTACGCCCGCGGCATCCGGGCGGTCGGCGTCGACACGATCATCGCGGAGTCCGGCGTCGCGAAGGCGACCTTCTACAAGCACTTTCCCGCCAAGGACGACCTGGTGGTCGCCTACCTCGACCGGGTCGACGAGGTCTGGACGGGCCAGCTGGTCGCGGCCGCGGAGGCCGCGGGCGAGGCTCCCGAGGACCGCCTCGTGGGCCTGTTCGACGCGCTGTCCACCGCCTGCCGGCGCGAGGGCTACCGGGGATGCGCGTTCATCAACGCCGCCGCCGAGTCGGTCCCGGGCACGCCGGTCCACGACCGCACGGTCGCCCACAAGCAGCGTGTCCTGGCGTGGGTGCGCGGGCTCGCGGAGCAGGCCGGGGCGAAGGACCCCGCGGGGCTGGCCCGATCGCTGACGCTGCTGCTGGACGGCGGCCTGGCCAGCGGCTCGCTGGACGCCGGTGCGGACGCGCCCGCGATGGCCAAGCGCAGTGCGGAGGCGCTGGTTCGGGCAGAAGTGAACTGACAGAGTTTGGAATCTGTCAGTCCATCACCTAACCTTTCCGTATGACGACCTCCACCCTCACCTCACGCACCCTCGGCACCGCCGGTCCCGACGTCGCGGCGCTCGGGCTCGGCCTGATGGGCATGTCCGACCTCTACGGACCGGCCGACGAGGCCGAGAGCATCGCGACGATCCACGCCGCGCTCGACGCCGGGCTGAACCTCCTCGACACCGGCGACTTCTACGGCATGGGGCACAACGAGCTGCTGCTGCGCGAAGCACTCCGCGGCCGGGACCGCGACCAGGTCGTGGTCAGCGTGAAGTTCGGCGTCCTGCGCGGGCCCGGACGGATCCTGGAACGGCGTCGACACGCGCCCCGCAGCCATCAAGAGCTCGCTCGCCTACACGCTGCGCCGGCTCGGCACCGACCACGTCGACGTCTACCGCCCGGCCCGCCTCGACCCCGCGGTGCCGATCGAGGAGACCGTCGGCGCGATCGCCGGGCTGGTCGAGGCCGGCTACGTCCGCCACATCGGCCTCTCCGAGGTGGGCGCCGACACCCTCCGCCGCGCCCACGCGGTGCACCCCATCAGCGACCTCCAGATCGAGTACTCCCTGATCTCGCGCGGCATCGAGGACGAGATCCTCCCGACCGCCCGCGAGCTCGGGGTCGGCGTCACGGCGTACGGCGTCCTCTCCCGGGGCCTGCTCTCCGGCCACTGGACCAGCCGAGCGCGCCACCCAGGACTTCCGGGCGCACCTGCCGCGCTTCCAGGCGGGCAACGTCGAGGCCAACCTCGGGCTCGTCGAGACCCTCCGCGGTGTCGCGCAGGAGCGCGGCGCCTCCGTGGCCCAGGTCGCGGTCGCCTGGGTGCTGGCCCAGGGCGACGACATCGTCCCGCTGGTCGGGGCACGCACCCGGACCCGGCTGGAGGAGTCCCTCGGGGCGCTCGACCTGCGGCTCACGCAGGACGACCTCGCGGCCATCGAGGCGGCTGTCCCCGTGGACGCGGTCGCGGGCACGCGCTACGACGCGTTCCAGATGTCCGCCCTCGACAGCGAGAAGTAGCCTTCCGCCATGTCCGCAGCCCTCACCTCCGAAGCGATCCTGGACGCCGCGGAGCAGGTCCTTCGCCGGTTCGGCCCGTCGAAGACCACGGTCGTCGACGTGGCGCGCGCCCTCGAGGTGAGCCACGGCACCGTCTACCGGCACTTCGCCAGCAAGGCGGCGCTGCGCGACGCCGTGACCGAGCGCTGGCTCGACCGGCTGTCCGCGCCGCTGGAGGCGGTGGTCACCCGCAGGGGGAAGGCCGAGAACCGGCTCCGCGCCTGGCTCGAGCTGCTGGCCGCGACGAAGCAGGGAATGGCCCGGGAGGACCCGGAGCTGTTCGCGACGTTCCACGCGCTGACGACCGAGTCGCGGGAGGTGGTGGCGGAGCACCTCGCGCGACTGTCCGGACAGCTGAGCGAGATCGTGGCGTCAGGCGTCGCCTCGGGCGAGTTCAAGGGCGTGGTCGACGCGGACCGCACCGGTTGGGCGATCCTCCAGGCCACGGCCCGCTTCCACCATCCGGCGCACGCGCCCGAGTGGGACGACCCGGATCTCGGTCAGGACTTCGACGCGGTCTTCGAGCTGCTGGTCCACGGACTGGTCCAGCCGTCCCGCTGAGCCGGTCGGCCTCAGGCCGTCGTCACCACGACGACCCGAAGCACACGAACGGTGCGGGCGCCGGGGCCTCCCGTGCCTCGGCGAGCGCGACGGCGAGCGCCTCCGCCGACGTCGCCCCGCCGGCCAGCTCGCTCGTGCAGCCGCTGCATGGTCACGGCGGCTACGTCGTCGCGGACGCGGGCGACCCCGGCGACCACCGAGGCGACCCCGACGTGCAGCAGCACGTGCGTGAGGCCGAGGCCCTCGTCGCCCGGTCGGAGCGTGGCCAGCCCGGCCTCGCAGGCGGAGAGGGTCACGCAGCCCGGCATGCCCAGGTCGGGGTCGAGCTCGTAGGCGTAGAGGGGGCCGTCTGCCAGCCGCAGCGAGCTGAACAACGGGCTGTCGTGGCGGTGGGTGCCGTGCGCGGCGACATGGAGGACGTCGGCCCGGGACAGCGCCGACCGCGCCGCGGCCGTGGTGGCGTCGCCTCCCGCCAGCAGCTCCGTGTCGCGCCAGGTCGCGGCGACCCCGAGCGCCTCCTTCTCCGACTCGTGCAGGTCCGGGCCGGCCAGGGCCACCACGTGCGGGGTGGCGGGGCGACGGCGGGTCCGGCCCTGCAGCCACGTTCCCGCCCCCGGCGTGAGCACGGTCGGCAGGCCGGACCGCGACGGAAGCAGCGACCACGGCAGCACCGTCAGCGGCCCGCTCCCGGAGAGGACCAGGGGCTCACCGGCGACACCCAGGGGGGCCAGCAGCAGGTCGTCGAGCCGCGCCAGCCCGGCCTGGAGGCTGCTGCGCACCGCCCGGGAGATCGGGTCGACCAGGTGCGGCGTCGTCAGCGCGTCGAGGTCGGCCCGCACCCGGCGTACGACCTCGCCGACCTCGACAGCAGGGGCGAGCGGGTGCAGGTCCGCGCGTCCGTGCCGCACCACGACGGCCAGCCACCGACCGCGGTGCCGGGCGTAGCAGACGAAGACGGAGCCGGTCTCCCGGACCGCCGCGCGCACGTGGGAGAGGCGGGGGGCATCGACGGGGCTCGTGCCGGTGTCTCCCTCGAGCTCCCAGGCCCGCGCCCGGATGTCGCGCTGGAGGGCGGCAGCGCGGCTCCGCAGCCGGGCCAGCTCGGCGCCGGCATCGGGGTCGCCCTCGAGGCCACGGGCCTCCTCCTCGAGACGGCGCAGGTCGCCCAACAGGTCCGCGGTGCGCTCGTCGTCGGGCGGGCGCAGCTGCGGCAGCCGGGTCGAGATGGCGCGGGACCGCTCGACCATCGCCAGGACGTCGCCCGCTCGACCGCGGCCGAGCGTCACGTCCAGACCGATCCGTGCCAGCGCCACCCCGTGCACCGCCCCGGCCGTGCGCAGGTCCAGCGAGCCGAGACCACGCTGGAACGAGGCGAGCTCGCTCAGCCCCCGGTGGACCTCCGCGAGCGCCCGGCCGGCGTCGGCGCGGCTGGCCGCCAGGGCCCGGACCTCACGCACCTGGAGCCGCAGCGGCAGCGGGTCGGTGGGGCGCATCAGGGTCGCGAGTCCGCCGACGTGCTCTCCCGCCCGGAGGCGGCACTCGGCGGCGAGCACCTCGGCCGAGCGGGCCAGGTCACCGCGCCGTTCACGACGGCACGCGGAGGCGAGGTCGTCGGCCTTTCGGGCGAGGCGGCTCAGGGCGGTGCGCCCTCCGCGGGTCTCGGGCTCGCCGATGGCCGCGCGCTCGCAGCGCAGCACGAGCAGCTCGGCCTTGCGCTGCCAGCGGAGGTTGCCGCGGCGCTCGAACCGTCGCCGGGCCGACGCGGCGTGCGCGCGGGCCCGCGCCGGGTCGTCGCTCGCCAGCGCACACTCGGCGCGGACCAGCTCGGTCTCGGCCAGGTCCTGGAACAGCCGCGCCTCCCGCGAGCGCCGGACGACCTGGACGAGGACCTCGTCGGCGTCGGCGAGGAGGCCGGCCTCCCGGAGGCCACGGGCCAGGTCGAGCTGCATGGCGGGGTGCGGAGCCTCCGGCCAGGTCGCCGCCGCGTGCCGGTAGGCGGAGATGGCCCGGGGGATCCGGCCGGCGAGGAAGTCGACGTAGCCCAGGTTGTGCCGCGCCATCGACTCCAGCCGGGCGTCCCCGGCGGTCTCGGCGTAGCCCACCGACCGCGTCAGGTCGTCGTGGGCGTGCGGGAGATCGGTGTGCTCGAGCCGGAGGACGCCACGGTTGAGCAGCACGATCGCCTGGTCCCTCGGCTCCATCGCGTCGATCAGCACCGCCGCCTCGTCGAACGCTGCCAGCGCCGCACGGGTGTCACCCGAGCGGAGCACCACGAGCGCACGCTGTCCCAGGACGGTGGCGAGCAGGGCGTCGGACCCCAGCTCCTGGGCGACCCCGGCGGCGCGGTCGACGAGCTCGAGCGCGGCCGGCAGGTCCCCGGTCATGTCCAGCACCGCGGCCGACTCGGTCAGGTAGGTGCGGGCGACGATGGTGAGGACGTCGGGCTCGCGGCCCAGCTGCTCGGCCCGTCGCCGGACGCTCGTGAGCAGCCGCGCCGCCTGGACGGGCCGCCCGGCCGTCGACAGCTCCTTGGCGCGCTCCAGCTCGGCGCGCAGCTCGCGGACGGCTGTCGTGCTCGGGTCGGGGCGCGGCGGAGTCTGGGGCGCGTGGGCCACCCTGGCGAATCTACAGCGCGGCTCGCGTGGCTACATCTTGAACAGCGGAGTCACGACCAGGCCGCCGCCGTCGTCCGGGCCGAGGGGGTGGAAGACCAGCTGCACGAAGCCCTCCCGGAGCCCTTCGGCGACGAAGCGGCCGCTCTCGTCGGTGCTGACCTCCTCGTCCACCCCCTGCATCCGCAGCCCGATCCGCCGGACGCCGGGAGGGCTCACCCAGCCGTCGATCCTTACGCGGCCCGGCGCGGAGGCGGACAGGGTGACCATCGCCGTCAACCGCTCCGCCGAGAAGGTCAGCGTCTCGGTGCGGGTGGCATCCGTGACCTGGGTGCGCACGGAGAGGGCGTCGTCGAGCACCCGTCCCATCTGCGCCACCTCGTCGTAGACCTCGTCGAGCGCCAGGGCGAACTGCATCCGCTCGACCAGGTCGTCGGGCACCGGGTCCACGAGATCGAGCATCCCCGCCACCTCGGTGAGCAGGGCCAGGTCGGTCGCGTCGAGCTCGCCGGCCGCGTCGGCCGCGCTCCGGGGCGTCGGTTCGTCGGTCATGACACGTGTCCTTCCCAGTGCGGGTCGCCGGCGAGGAGGTCGCGCAGCTTGGCGAGGCACCGGCCCCGGGTGGGTCCGATGCTGCCGACGGGCATCCCCAGTGACTCCGCGATCAACGCGTAGTCGGGGCGGTCGGCGAAGGCGATGACGCAGACGAGCTGGCGGCACCGCGCGGGCAGGTCCTGCACGTGGTGCCACAGCCGGCGCTGGGCCTCGTCACGGAAGACGGTCTCGTCGGGGAGCGACTCGCGCTGCTCGGGCAGGCCCAGCGTCTCCTCGCTGTCGACGCCGAAGACCGCTCCCGTGCGGCCCACGTCGGTGCGGACCTTCGAGGAGACACGCCACGCCTCCCGGCGGGCCGAGGTCAGCAGCCACTTCACGACCGAGTGCGGATCGCGGACCGAGGCGGACTTGCGCAGCAGTGACAGCCACACGGTCTGCACGACGTCCTCCGAGGCGGCCAGGTCGAGCCCGGTCTCGCGCACGGTGCGCCACAGCAGGGGCGTGACCGCCTCCACGAGCTCGTCGAGGGCGGCCCGGTCGCCGGCCTGGTAGCGGGCGAACGCGTCGGTCGCCCGGCTGACGAGCGTGCTTCCGTCGGGGTGCACGGCGATCACTACGGCTTCCTGCCCTTCAGCTTCGCGAGGAGGCCCCGGAGCCGGGCGACCGCCGCCTCGGTGGACAGGTCGCGCTCGCCGTCGCGGTACGTCGTGGCCAGGGCCGCCGCGACCTCCCCGGCGAGGACCGGCGCCGCGAACGACGTACCGCTCCAGACGCCGAACCCCGAGATGAAGTCGTCCGGGTCGAACGACGAACGGATCTCGCCGCGCCGGTTGAGCACCTTGTAGCTCGGCTCGGCCGACCCGTCGTAGGTGTCGGGGAAGGTGCTGACGAGGGACGCGCCCGGTCGCAGGTACTTCACCCACGGGCCGTCGTTGCTGAACCACGCGATCGTGCCGTCGGGGTTGCGCGCGCCGACGGTGCTCACCGGGACGACCTCGCGGTCGTCGCGCACCCGGCCTCCCCGGTGCGGGGCGAAGGCGGCGGGGAAGGCCGGCCGGGCCGTCGCGTCGTTCCCGGCGGAGACGACCACGGCGGCGCCGTAGCGGCCCAGGAGCTGCAGCGGGCCGAGCAGCAGGGCGTCGAACGCCTTGTCGCCGGGCTGCTCGTGGTAGTAGCCGAGCGACAGGCACACGACGTCCACCGGCTCGTAGCCCCGGACACCCTTGCGCGCCAGGACCTGGCGCAGGGCGAGCCGCTGGAGGCAGCCGAGCAGGTCCGCCTCGGCGACCTGTCCGTCGTTGCCGTACGTCGGGACGTCCAGGATCAGCGCCTCCGGGCAGGCCTGACGGACCAGGCCGGCGATGAACGTGCCGTGCCCGGCGTCGGGGGCGAGCTCGCCCGTGAGCTCGTCGGTCACGCCCCGCAGGTCGGCCTCGGCGGAGGCGGCGTCGATCCCGACGGGCAGGCGTCCGACCCGGAGGTCGTGCTTCACGAACGTGTCGTCCAGCCAGGCGTGCTTGCCGATCCCGGTGTCGAGGACGGCGACCACCGGACGGGGCACGTCGCCGTCGAGGTCGTAGGACGGGGTGGGCGGCCCGCCCAGCCAGTCGACCGGCTGGCGGCCTCCCCAGCCGGCGACGGTGTACTGGGCGACCCCGGCGTGGCTGGACGTGACGGGATGGCTGGAGGTGACCGGGTGGCTGGAGGTCACGGGATGGCTGGAGGTGACCGGGTGGCTGGACGTCACCGGGTGGCTGGACGTCACCGGGTCCGCGACGGCGGGGTGGTCGAGGGCCACGTCGCTGCGGCGCGGCGACCGCCTCCCGACCTTGACCCGGTAGGCCTGGAGCAGCCGCCAGGTGTCGATCGGCTTGAAGACCGGGCTCTGCGGGTCCGCGGGCACCAGCCGGACACGGCGCACCCAGACCGCGCGCGAGCTGCGCGCGCTCCTCGGGGGTGAGGTCGGCCCGGGCGAGCGCAGCCTCCTCCGCCTCTCCGCGGGCGTCCCAGCGGAGCGCGAAGCCCGCCTCGGCGGCGACCGCGGTGAGCGCGGCGACCGTCTCGTCCTCGAAGCCGCGGACCAGCAGCGAGTCGGCGACGAACGCGGCCGGCTGGACCGTCGTCTGGTCCTTGACCTGGTAGGCGGTCAGCGGGTCGAGCACCCGGACGTTGAGATAGGGGCGATGGCGCTCCTGGAGATGTTCCGGGGTCGGCGAGAGCGGGGGCGCCGGGCGCCCTGTCTTCGCTGCGGCGGTGTTCTCCTGCATGCTGCTTCCCCGTTCTTCAGCGGCGCGTCAGGTGCCGCGAGTCGCCGCACGCCGGGGGTGTGTCCCTCGTTGCGGAGCATATTGACCCCCGGGGCCGCGCGTCAGGCGTCTGCACACACCCACCGGAGCCCCCGTGGAGCTCCGGCGGGCGGGTGGCTCGTCCGCGTCCCCCGGCCGCGGACGAGCCCGCCTGTCCGGTGTAGCCCCCCGGCGCCGGACGGTGAATGACCCCTGGGAGTGAGTCACGTAAGGAAGGAGACCGGCCGGGGCGTCCTGATACACCGGGCCGCGAAGTTCTTCAGCGGGGCGGCGCCACGCGGCCGGTGCGCCGGGTGGCCCGCCCGTAGACGACCGCGGTCACGAGGTAGCCGAGCGCGATGACGGCCAGCACGGCGTACGACTTCCCGCTCGTCGGCAGGACGACCGCTGCGGCGCCGGCGGCCGCCACGAACGCGACGTTGAAGATGACGTCGTACAGCGCGAAGACACGGCCGCGGAACGCGTCGTCGACGTGCGCCTGCACCATCGTGTCCACGCAGATCTTGATCCCCTGCGAGGCCAGGCCGAGGAAGAAGGCGGCGACCAGCAGGGCGGGGCGGGTGTACAGCGACGCCGGGAACGCCTGGGTCACCGCGGCGAGCACCAGCAGCACGAGCACCCAGGTCCGCAGCGGGACCCGGTCCGTCACGATGGGGGTGACGAAGGCCGCGGCGAAGAAGCCGACGCCGCTGACCAGGATCGCCACGGACAGGTCGTTGAGCGCGGCGCCGGTCTCGGCCGCCGCGTGGAAGTAGTTGCGGTAGAGCAGGATCAGCGACACCGTCGAGATGCCGTAGAAGAACCGGTGCGCACCGATCGCGGCCAGCCCGTAGGCCGCCTCCCGGCGCTCGGCGAGGTGGCTGAGCCCGTCCCGCAGACCGCGTACGACGTGCCGCGCGGCCTCGCGGACGGCCGGCCGCTCGGGGTCGAAGTCGGGACCCAGCAGGTCGCGGGGGATGCGGAGCGCGAGGAGGCCGGCCACGCCGTACAGCACCGACGCCGTGCCGAGCACGCCCACGTCCCCGTTGACCCCGACCGCCTCCCACAGCGGCCGCGCCCCGGTGCCCAGCCCGAGCCCGAGGAGGAAGGCCATCGTCCCGGCCGTGGGGGTCACCGCGTTGGCGGTGACCAGGTCCTCGGGGAGCACGACGTGCGGCAGCGCGGCCGACAGGCCCGCGAGCAGGAACCGGTTCACGGAGAGGCAGACCAGGATCAGGCCGAAGAGCGCGGGGCCGCGCAGGTCGGCCCCCACGGCGACGGCCAGGACGGCGACGAGGCCGACCCGGACGAAGTTCGACCAGGCCAGGACCTGGCGCCGTGACCACCGGTCCAGCAGCACCCCGACGAACGGTCCGAGCGCACTGAACGGCAGCAGCACCGCCGCCAGCGCGCTGGCGATGGCCCCGGGCGACGGCTGCTGCTCGGGCGAGAAGATCACGTAGGAGGCGAGCGCCACCTGCAGGACGCCGTCGGTCAGCTGGCTGGCGACCCGCACCGAGAAGAGCTGTCTGAACCTTTGACCACGCAAAAGGTGGGACAGGTGGCGGGCGGCTCTCATAGGAGGCATGCTTTCATCCGACCGTCCACGGGCCGGCAGGACCGGTAGGGGTTCCGGTGGGAGGGGCGGCTCGACGACGGAGGGGGAGCTGGATGGACGACGACCTGCCGCCCATCCCCGACTCGCTCGTGGAGAACCTCGCCTTCAACCTCGGCGCGGCCGCTGCGGTGACCTGGCTCGAGGGCGCCGTCCTGCGGGCACGGGTGCTGTGCCAGGAGTGGGAGCTCCGCCCGCTCCAGGTGCTGTCCGGTGGGTCGATGTCCCTGTGCATCAAGTGCGCGGGCACCGACGGCGAGCTCCTCGTCCTGAAGATCCCGGCCGGCCTCGACGGCGGTGCGGCCGAGATCGCGGCGCTGCGGGCCTGGAACGGCAACGGCGCCGCCCGGGTGCTCCGCACCGACCGGGCCACCTCCGCGATGCTGATGAACTACCTCGGCGAGGTGGGCCAGGGCGGCTACGGCCTCGAGGACATCGTCGACCTCGCCGAACGGCTCCACGAGGGCGACCCGGCGGGCTTCGCGTTCGGGACGGTCGACGACAACCTCACCCGGCGGATCGACTGGGCGACCGACCGGTTCCGCGAGGACGGCTACGAGCGGCACAAGGGCGACCTCGCGCTGGCCGAGAAGCTGGTGGTGGACCTCGTCTTCACCCACGACAGCCCGGTGCTGCTGCACGGCGACCTGCAGGCCAAGAACCTGATCCTGTCGGGGGACGAGCTGACCGCGGTCGACCCGCTGCCGGTGCTGGGCCCGGCGATCTTCGACGTGGCGTTCTGGATCGCCAAGAGCGTCCACCAGCACCCGACCCTGTTCTACGTGAAACGGGTGGCCGAGCTGCGGCCCGCGCTCGACGTCGACGCGCTGCTGCGCTGGACCTGGGCGCTGGCGGTGCTGGAGAACCGGCCCTACATCGAGTCCGGCGCCGTGCAGCGCCAGGAGTTCATCGACGGGCTCAGGTCCGAGGTGACCGGGTAGTCACCGGACCCGAGCCCGTCGACGGGAGAGCTCAGCGGAGCTCTCGGTTCAGTTCTACGCCTCGCCGCGGATGAACGCCTCGACCTGGGCGCGGCCCTGGTCGTCGGGCATCTGCACCGGCGGGGACTTCATCAGGTAGGTCGACGCCGAGATGATCGGGCCGCCGACGCCCCGGTCGAGGGCGATCTTGGCGGCGCGGATCGCGTCGATGATGATGCCCGCGCTGTTGGGGGAGTCCCACACCTCGAGCTTGTACTCCATGTTGAGGGGCACGTCGCCGAAGGCGCGACCCTCGAGGCGGACGTAGGCCCACTTGCGGTCGTCGAGCCACGCCACGTAGTCGGACGGGCCGATGTGCACGTTGCGGGCACCGAGGTCGTGCTCGATGTTGGACGTGACGGCCTGCGTCTTGGAGACCTTCTTCGACTCGAGGCGGTCGCGCTCGAGCATGTTCTTGAAGTCCATGTTGCCGCCGACGTTGAGCTGGTAGGTGCGGTCCAGCACCACGCCGCGGTCCTCGAACAGCTTGGCCATCACCCGGTGGGTGATGGTGGCGCCGACCTGCGACTTGATGTCGTCGCCGACGATCGGGACGCCGGCGTCCTCGAACTTCTTGGCCCACACCGGGTCGGAGGCGATGAAGACGGGCAGGGCGTTGACGAAGGCGACGCCCGCGTCGATCGCGCACTGCGCGTAGAACTTGTCGGCCTCCTCGGAGCCCACCGGCAGGTAGGACACCAGGACGTCGGCCTTGGACTCCTTGAGCGCGGCGACCACGTCGACCGCCTCGGCGTCCGACTCGTCGATCGTCTCGCGGTAGTACTTGCCCAGGCCGTCGTAGGTCGGGCCGCGCTGGACGGTCACGCCGGTCGGCGGGACGTCCGCGATCTTGATCGTGTTGTTCTCCGAGTTGTTGATCGCGTCGGAGAGGTCGAAGCCGACCTTCTTCGCGTCGACGTCGAACGCCGCCACGAACTGGACGTCGGAGACGTGGTAGTCACCGAACATCACGTGCATGAGGCCCGGGACGGAGGCGTCGGGGTCCGCGCCTCGGTAGTACTCCACGCCCTGGATCAGGGAGCTGGCGCAGTTGCCCACTCCCGCGATTGCTACTCGTACCGAACCCATCGGGCCCTCTCCTTCTGATCTCACGTCTTCTGCTCGGTCGGTGTCTGGGGTGCGATCGCCTCGCCGTGCCGCTCGGCGTTGATCATGTCCGACAGCCAACGGACCTCCCGCTCCACGGACTCCACGCCGTGGCGCTGGAGCTCGGTCGCGTAGCGGTCCATCTGCTGCTGGGTGCGGTCCAGCTGGGACTGGACCCGGTCGAGCCGCTCCTCGAGCCGGGAACGCCGGCCCTCGAGGATGCGCAACCGGATCTCCATGTCCGTGCGGCTGAAAAAGGCGAAACGTACGTCGAAGTTGTCGTCCTCCCACGCGGACGGCCCGGCTTCGGCCATCAGCGTGCGGAACCGCTCCTCACCGCTGGGAGTGAGGGCGTAGACGATGCGCTGCCTCCGCGACACCGTTGCCGGCGCGCTGCTGAGGTCCTCGGCGATCCATCCGGCCTTGAGCATCTTCTTCAGGGCCGGGTAGAGCGAACCGTAGGACAGCACTCGGCCCCAGCCGAGCACCGTGTTGAGGCGCTTGCGCAGCTCGTAGCCGTGCAGGGGCGCCTCGTGCAGCAGCCCGAGGACCGCCAGCTCGAGAGTCTCGCCGCGTCGGGCCACCGGTCACCTCCTGGCTGCTGGTTCGACATACACGCGTCGCTCGTCGGTCGAACGACTATCGCGTGAACCTATCGTACCGATATATCGAACGCACGCCACCTGGGTCCGCGGAGCGGCGGGTTCACGGCCGGACAGGCTGCGCCCGTACCCTGGGGCGGGGTTGCCCGGCCGTTCGGTGGGGCACCCTCTGCGAGTCATGTCCCCCAGAGCCCGCTTTCGGGCCCGTCACGGAGAACACTCTTGAGCTCATCGCACAAGTCCAGCCCGTCCGGCGGGGGCCGCCGCGCGGCCACCCCCAAGGGGAGGTCGGCGAAGGGTCCGAAGAAGCCGCTGCCGCGCCGGATCCTCAAGTGGGTGGGCCTGGTGATGCTGGGCGGGTTCCTGCTCGGCGTCGCGGCGTTCGTCTACGGCTACATGGCCACCGACATCCCGGACCCGAACGAGGACTTCGAGACGCAGACCACGATGGTCTACTACGCCGACGGCAAGACCGAGCTCGGGCGCTTCGCGGAGCAGAACCGCACCAGCATCTCGCTCTCGCAGGTGCCGCAGCACGTCCAGGACGCGGTGATCGCCGCGGAGGACCGCACCTTCTACACCAACCGGGGCATCGACCCGAAGGGCATCCTGCGGGCGGCGTTCAGCAACGCCCGGGGCAACGCGACGCAGGGCGCGTCCACGATCACGCAGCAGTACGTCAAGATCTACTACCTGTCCTCGGACCGCACCATCACCCGCAAGGTGAAGGAGGCGTTCCTCTCGCTGAAGCTGCAGCGCACGCAGTCCAAGAACGAGATCCTCCAGGGCTACCTGAACACCATCTACTTCGGTCGCGGCGCCTACGGCATCCAGGCGGCGGCGCAGGCCTACTTCGACAAGGACGCCAAGGACCTCGACGTCCGCGAAGGCGCCGCGCTCGCCGCCATCCTCAACTCGCCGGAGAACTACGACCCGGCCGACGGCAAGGAGGCGAAGGACCGGCTGTTCAGCCGCTACCAGTACGTCGTCCACGGGATGGCCGAGACCGGCTCGCTCCCGGCCGAGGTGGCCGACAAGGCCGTGCAGCGGCTGCCCCGCTTCCCCAAGCAGCAGACCCAGGACTCCTACGGCGGCCAGCGCGGCCACATGCTGACGCTGGTCAAGAAGCAGCTGCGCGCCAAGGGGTTCAGCGACAGCGAGATCGAGGGCGGCGGCCTCCGGATCACGACCACCTTCACCCGCAAGGCGATGGTGGCCGCCGAGAAGGCGGTCCTCGAGCAGCGGCCCAAGGGCCTCAAGGACCTGCACGTCGGGGTGGCGTCGATCGACACCAAGACCGGCGCGCTGCGCGGCATGTACGGCGGCCAGGACTACCTCAAGAGCCAGATCAACTGGGCCGTCGCCGGAGGGTCGCCGGGCTCGGCGTTCAAGCCCTTCGCCCTCGCGGCCGGCATCAAGGACGGCTACTCCCTCAAGAGCACGTTCGAGGGGAACTCGCCCTACGTCTACCCGAACGGCAAGGACAAGGTCGTCAACGAGGGCCCCGGTGACGGCAACGACTACGGCTCGGCGGTCGACCTGATCAAGGCCACCGCGGAGTCGATCAACACCGCCTTCGTCGACCTCACCATGAGCATGGAGGGCGGCCCGCAGAAGATCGTCGACACGGCCGTCGACATGGGCGTCCCGCAGGACGCCCCGGGCCTGGCGCCCACCTCCGGCGTCTCGCTGGGCTCGGCCACGATCAACCCGATCGACATGGCCAACGCCTATGCCACGATCGCCGACGACGGGGTCGCGAAGAACTGGTTCGTGATCTCGCGGGTGACCAACCGGGACGGCAAGGAGCTCTACCAGGAGCCCACCAAGACCACCCGGGCGATCGACTCGGACATCGACTCGGACGTCTCCTACGCGCTCCAGCAGGTGGTCCAGCAGGGCACCGGCGCCAACGCGCAGGCCCTGGGCCGACCGGCCGCCGGCAAGACCGGCACCGCGACCAACGACAACGGCGACGTGTCGTCGTCGTGGTTCGTCGGCTACACGCCGCAGGTCGCGACCGCGGTGATGTACGTCCGGGGTGACGGCAACGACGCGCTGAACTGCGTGAAGCCGAACGCCGAGGTCTGCACGCCCGGCTACCTGGTGCCCTACTTCGGCGCGGAGTACCCGACGAAGACCTGGACCGCCGCCATGCAGCGCATCATGCAGGGCATGGACGTCGTGGACTTCCCGGAGCCCGCGTTCGTCGAGGCCACCAACGACGACACCGGGCACGAGCCGCTCCCGTCGTACACGCCGAAGCCGACGCCGACCAGGACCCAGCGTCCGTCGCCGACCCAGGCTCCGACCACCTCGGCGCCACCCAGCCCGACCGCCGACGCCCACCCCGACGCCGACGCCGACCCCGACACCGACCGACCCGTGTGGTCCGCTCGGCTGCAGCCCGAGTCCCGGCAACGGCGGAGGCGGCGGCCCCGGGGGCGGAGGGAACAGTGCGAGTCCCTCGCCCTAGCGGGCCCCGCCGGTGAGCGGGCTCGTCCGGCCCACCCATGACGACCCGGTCGCGCGGGCGGCCAGCGAGAGCATCGGCGGCCCGTCCGGTCGCCGCTCCGCCGGCCACCCGTGGTGGACCCCGGTCCGGGTGGTGCTCGCGGTCGCCTGCCTGGGGCTGCTGCTCGGCATGGTGCAGAAGACGCCGTGCGTGCGCCAGCAGTGGTCCGGCCAGGAGTACCGCTACGCCGCGCTCTGCTACTCCGACGTGCCGTACCTCTACACCGGGCGCGGCTTCGCCGAGCGGATCGTGCCCTACACCGACACCGACGGGCGCTACCAGACGATGGAGTACCCCGTCGTCATCGGCTACTTCGCGTACGGCGCCGCGGTGGTCACGCAGGCGCTGAGCGGCTGGCCGGACGTGGAGACCCGGGCCTCGCTGCCGGCCGAGGACGTCTTCGGGGCCCCCGGCGTCGCGCAGGAGTCCTGGCGCTACTTCCAGGTGACGGCCGTGCTGCTCGCGCTGTTCGGGCTGCTCGCCGCGTGGTTCCTCGCGGGCACGCACCGACGACGGCCGTTCGACGCGATGCTCTTCGCGGCCAGCCCGGCGCTCGTGCTGGCCGGCCTGGTCAACTGGGACCTCATCGCGGTCGCCGCGGTGGCGGGTGCGCTCTGGGCCTGGTCGCGCGGCCGGCCCGTGCTGACCGGCGTGATGATCGGCCTCGGCACGGCCACCAAGCTCTACCCGCTGTTCCTCCTCGGCGCGCTGCTGGTCGTCTGCCTGCGCCGCCACCGGATGCGGGCGTTCCTCGCGGCGGCGGGCACCGCGGCGCTGACCTGGCTGCTGGTGAACCTGCCGGCGATGCTCTACGGCTTCGACCAGTGGAAGGTGTTCTGGTCGTTCAACGACGACCGCGGCGCCGACCTCGGGTCGCTGTGGCTGATCTGGCAGCAGACCGGCCACCACATCGACGCCAGCGCGATCAACCTCGCGTCGTGGATCTGGTTCGGCGCCTCGTGCGTGGGGATCCTGGCGCTCGGCCTGCTCGCCCCACGGACCCCGCGGATCCCCCAGCTGGCGTTCCTGGTCGTGGCCGCGTTCCTCCTGGTCAACAAGGTCTACTCGCCGCAGTACGTCCTCTGGCTGCTGCCGCTCGCGGTGCTGGCCCGGCCGCGCTGGCGCGACCTGCTGGTGTGGCAGGCCGGGGAGATCCTCTACTTCGTCGCGGTGTGGTTCTACCTCGGCGAGTTCACCGCGTCGGCGGCCAGCGGCGAGGGCGACCACGCCTACTGGTGGGCCATCGTGGTGCGGGTGCTGGCCGAGCTCTGGCTGATGGGCATGGTCGTGCGCGACATCCTCACGCCGTGGAACGACCCGGTGCGCGCCGACGGCCTGACGGACGACCCGATGGAGCCCTCCGAGGAGCTCGTCCCTAGCTGATGACCGTCCGGTCGAACGTGGTCGCGGTGAACCGCACGCGCACGTCGATCTCGTCACCGACCGCGGGAACGGGCGCGCCGTGCGGCAGGAAGAGCATCGACGCCTGCATGTGCGGAGGCTCGGCGAACAGCCGCTGCTTCCCGCCGACCGTGTAGGGCGATCGCACGAAGCCGGCGGCGTCGAGCCCGCCCTTGGCCACCCGGGCGGCCCGGTCCTTCAGGCTCGCGCCGCCGGTCGGCGCCTCGAGGCCGATGCCGTGGGCGGTGCCGCCCGACACGACGAGGATGTGGCCGTGCTTGGGGGCGGTCCGGCTGCGGTAGCCGAACACGTCGCCGCGCTCCACCGGGTGGACGTCGAGCACGGTGGCGCGGACCCGCAGCGCCGACCGGTCGCCCAGCCACAGCCGGGTGCCGATCCGCGGGCGGAACTCGTAGTCCGGGTAGCGCGACGCCAGCGAGGCGAGCTCGGCGTCGGACAGGTGGGAGACGTAGACGCGTCGGGTCCGCAGCCCCGCCGCGACGACGTCGACCATCAGCCGGTCGACCTCGGCGAGGTGCGAGCCCTGGGAGATCGGCAGGTGGAAGGCCACGCCCTCGACGGCGACCCCGCCGGAGGCGTCCGCGGCCACGGCGGCCACGCGCAGCTCGCGGGCGGAGAACCCGTGGCGGCGCATCGACGTCATCCGCTCGAGGACGACGCGCGGCCGGTCCTCGCGGTCGCACAGCTCACGCAGGTCCTCCAGCCGGCCCACGGTGTGGATCACGTGGTTGTCGAAGACCGCCCGGGTCTCGAACGGCCGCCACGGGGTCAGCACCATGACCGACCCGTGGAACGACTCGATGGCGGGCGCGACCTCGTCGTAGGTGCCCACCGCGAGCGTGTCGACGCCCAGCCAGGCGGCGCGCTCGGCGAGCGTGCGGACGCCGAAGCCGTAGCCGTTGCCCTTGGCGACCGGGACGATGCCGGGGTGGGAGTCGCGCACGGCGAGCATGTGGGCGCGCCAACGGTCACCGTCGACGTACAAGGTCAGCGACATCGGAGCCCACCCCCTGCCCCATGATCGCGGGCAATGCCGAACGTGTCATGTCTCATCGGCGCGCCATGTAGAGCGCGAACGCCTTGTAGAGCAGCGGCGACAGCGGGAGGTCCCACTCGCCGGCGTACTCCACGGCCTCGCCCCCGGTGCCGACCTTGAACTGGATCAGCCCGACGTGCGGGTCGTCCGGGTCCAGGGTGTCGGTGATGCCGCGCAGGTCGTAGACGTCGGCGCCCGCGGCCAGCGAGGCCTGGATCATCGCCCACTGGGCGGCGTTGGAGCCGCGGACGTCGCGCTTCTCCGTCGAGGAGGCGCCGTAGGAGTACCAGGTGTGCCCGCCGACGCGGACCCAGATGGTCGCCGCGACCAGGTCGCCCTCGTGTCGGGCGAGGAACAGCTTGATCCGGTCGGGCTCCTCGGCCAGCAGCGCGCGGAACATGGTCTGGAAGTAGGCCAGCGGCCGCGGGGTGAACCCGTCGCGCTCGGCGGTGTGGACGTAGAGGTCGTGGAACGCCTTGAGCTCCTCCTCGGAACCCTCGGTGACCTCGACCCCGGACTTGGCGGCCTTCTTGATGTTGCGGCGCCACTGCTGGTTCATCCCCTTGAGGACGTCGTCCTCGGAGCGCGGGTCGCCGGCCACGGTGCCGTCCTCGCCGTCGACGCGGTGGCGCAGCGGGATCTGGAAGTTGTAGCGAGGCTGGCCGGCGGCGAACCCGCCCTCGGCGCCCTGCAGACGCCAGCCGAGCTCCTGCAGCTGCGAGACCACGCGGGCGCCGTCCTGGCTCCGCTCGTTCGGCGGGACCTCGCCGAGCGTGCGTACGCCGTCGTCGGCCACTCCCTGCTTGAGGGCGGCGGCGTCCCAGCGGCGGGTCACGACGGGCGGGCCCATCCGGACCCCGAAGGCGCCGGCCTCGCGCAGGTGCCTGGTCATCGGGGCGAGCCAGTCCGACAGGGTGTCGGTCGACCAGTCGATGACCGGGCCCTCCGGCAGGTAGGCGAGGTACTTCTTCACCTTGGGCAGCTGGCGGTAGAGCACCAGGCCGGCCCCGACGAGCTCCTCGCCGGTGGTTGAGGAGCCGACGGAGGAGGCGTCTCGAAACCACCCGATCGACTCGCGCCGCCACTCGCTCTTGACCTCGCCCCACGCAGGGGTCTGCAGGAAGCTCGCGGACCGCTGGCCGCGCAGGAACTCCAGGTGCTCGGCAGGGGTGATCGTGCGGACGGTCAGCGCAGGGGAGTTCACGACCGCGAGCCTAACCCGCCGCCCGTTCGCACCGTCCGGACGTCCGGGTCAGTCCGTGTCGGCGGCCATCGTGCTCCGCAGGACCGTTCCCCCGATGGCGTCGGCGACCTCGCGCTCGAGGTCTGCCAGCCCGGGTCGGGTCTGTCGGCGTGCGGAAGGGCTGCCGGCCTGGAGCTCCGCCCCGACCGAGGTAGGTTGCCGGCGCGCCCACGCTGCGAGTGCGTCACGAAGGCCGGGCAGGTCCTCGTCGGCGGGGGAAGCCTGGACGACCAGCTGGTAGGCGACCGCGTTCGCTGTGCACCGGTCACAGCCTGCGGTCGCCGCGAGTGCCCGGTTGTTCACCGAGAGCGCTGCCGGCCTCGGCGTCAGCACGAGCTGGACCGACACGACCTCGCTGCTGCACCCCCGGCAGCTCGCCCAGGACGTGGCGACGTTGTCGGCCCTCACCCGCCACGCCCAGCGCGCCCGGACGACCTGCACGGCGACGGCCCTGGCCCGGCACCCTGTGCAGGTCGCTGAGGCTGGTGGCCACCGCGTCGGCCCGCGCGCTCATGCCCAGCAGCGTGATCGCCTGACTCGCCTCGTCCCGCGCCGTCGGCGCCGCGGTGGCGGCGTGAGCCGACGCCACCAGGTCGGCCAGGGCGGGCAGGACGACCTCGGACGGCGCAGCGGAGGAGGTGGGCGTCAGGAGCAGGGCCGCCACCACGATCGCGGCGTACCTCGCCGCGCGCCCCGACCCGCGCGGCTTCACCTGACGCCCCTCGAAGCGCGGAGGTCCTCCGCGACAGCGGCGGCCATGTCCAGCAACGCCTCCTGCGTGTCCGCGTCGAGCCCGGACAGCGTGGTCTGGGCGCCCGTCTCCAGTGCGGGATCCCAGGGCACGACGACGACGCGGCGGCATCGGTGCGCGAAGTGGTCCCTGATCGGTGAGACCGGGGCACCCACCCGCGGACGCAGCCCGTTGATCACGACGACGGCCTGGCGGACCAGGCTGCCGTAACCGTGCGCCTCCAGCCAGTCCAGGGTGAGCGCGGCGGCGCGGCCGCCGTCGACGCCCGCCCGGAGCACCAGCACGAGCTCGTCGGCCTCGGCGAGCAGACCCTGGTTGGCGCTGTCGAGGATGCCCGTGCCGGTGTCGAGCAGGATCAGGTTGTAGAACCGGTCGAGCAGACTGATGAGCCGGTGGTAGTCGGACCGGTCCAGGGCGGTGCCGATCCGCGAGTCGTCGTCGGAGGCGAGCACCTCCAGCCGTGACTCCGACGCCTGCGACGTGTAGCGCTTGAGCTCGGCGTAGCTGCCGATCCGGTCCAGGTCTCGCAGCACGTCGGTGATGGTCCGGCCGGAGGGCGGGGCGACCCGGTGCGCCAGGTTTCCCGCGTCCGGGTTGGCGTCCACGGCGACCACCCGGTCACCGCGCTCGGTCGCCAGGATGCTGCCGAGGGCCAGCGTGATCGTCGTCTTCCCGACGCCGCCCTTCCGGCTCATCACCACCACTCGGCGGGTGCCCTCGATCGGGGCCCGCAGGGCGGCGGCCCGCGCCTCCCGGCGACGTTCCTTCGCGCCGGGACCGAGGCGCACCGTGTGCCCGGACAGGTGGTACACCGAACGACGCCAGCCGATCGTCGCCGTCGGCGGATCCCGGTGGAGGAGCAGCTCGTCGGTGAACGCCGCGGCCGAGAACCGGTTCGGTGCCGAGACGACGTCCGCGCTGGTCGCCGTACGGTCGCCCCCGCCTCGGCCCCGCGCGAGGAGCCGCAGCAACGACCAGGCGAGCCGGCTCAGCACCACCGCGACCCCGGCCAGCGGGAGGACGAGGAACACGAGCGAGATGAGGCTGAGCACCACCACGACGACGACGCCGTCCGCCCAGGCGTCCCGCAGCTGCTCGACCTGCACCGCGCCCGCCTGGACGGTCTCGGTCACCATGGCCGGCAGGTGCCACAGGAGCCAGCCGAAGGCGAGGGCCAGCGTGGGCACCACGAGCACCACCCATCCGACGACGAGGCGTCGGGCCGCGGGCCGGAGCTCAGCGACCCGTGGGTCGGCCGGGCGACCCGGCATGGCGCTCGCCAGGGTGGGCCGCAACCGCGCGAACAGGTCCGGCACCCCGATCAGGTCCGCGAGGATGTAGTAGCCGTCGAACCGCACGATGGGGATGAGCTGCTGGATCATCTGCACGTGCATGATGAAGACCGCGAGCAGCAGGATCCCGTTCCCGGTCAGCTGGTAGCCGGGGCCGAGCAGCAGCAGGAGCAGCACGTTGAAGTAGAGCCCGCCGAGGTCGGTTCGCACGCGTCCCGCCCGGCCGAGCCGGTAGGAGTCGGTGACGTCGGTGAAGAAGGCCGGGAACACCAGATAGACCCCGAAGCCGATCGTGCCCGGGACCGCGCCGCCGTACCGGCACGCCGCGGCGTGACCGAGCTCGTGGAAGAGCGCCCCGCCGGTGAGCAGGGCGTAGAGCACGAGCAGCTGTGCCGGTGCGGACAGCAGCTGCTCGAACGCCGTCAGCAGGTCGGCCTCGAGGATCAGCACGAGGTCGAGGGCGACCCAGGCAAGGAGCGCCGCCACCACCACGGGTGGCAGGAAGAGCCAGCGCAGTCCGGCGGCGAGGACCCGGACGGCCCGCGGCGGGAGGATGGTGCCGCGCAGCGCCAGCGACAGCAGAGGTCTTGCCGTGGGCAGGTCGGTGCTGTCCGGCCGGGTCGGGTCGTTCACCAGTCCGAGGGGCTCCAGCCGACTGCGGACCAGATGGCGGAGCCCGGCGATGGTGAGGGTTCGCCCGTACGTAGCGCTGACCGCTGCCGCGACCTCCTCCTCGGACCGGTCCGGATCCAGCTCGCTGAGGACCAGGTGGAGGAGCTCGGACACCTGGACGACCTGGCCGTCGGCGCGGCGCACCAGGTAGTGGGGGGTGAGCAGCGCCGACCCCTGGACAGGACCGAGATCCTCCAGTCCGGGCGCGGTCCGCAACCTCGCGGAGACGTCGACCGCGTCCTGCGGTCCTTCCTGCTCGACCTGCGGCTCGGGGAAACGCCGCTGGCGCGGCGGGGTGGTGCGCTCTGTCTCGGTCATGGGTGGAAGACCCATCTGCTCCGGTGTCCGCGGCGGCCGGGCCGCCGGGACCGCTCTGGTGTGCTCTGGAAGGGGTGGCGGGTGCGCCCAGAGCTGTCGCACCCGCCGCCCGTCGCGGCGCGGGTCAGCGGTACTGAACCGCGCTGAGATACTGCGAGGCCAGGGCGTTCGCCTCGGCGTTGATGCTCGCGGCGTTCACCGCGATGGCCACGTTGACCCCCACGACGTTCGCGACGTTCACGCACCCGAAGGCGCAGAGCGTCTCGCGCCGGGGAAGCAGGGTGGCCTCCTCCAGCTCGAGCTCGATGTCGTGCGGCGCAGCCGCAGGTCCGGTGTTCATGTCCGGTCCCCTTCCTCGTCGGTGACGGTTGCGTGGCCCCCGCCCCGTCCGCCCGGGACCGGCGAGGGACCACGCCTGGCTCAGATCACCCCTGGTGGACGGAGATCGCCTGGTAGGCGGCGCTGTTCGCCACCGAGAAGTGGCTGCCCGCGTTGAGTGCCATCGACGAGTTGCTCGCGTAGACGCTCGCCCAGTTGGTGTTGCCGAGGAAGAGCGTCTCCCGCGAAGGCAGCATCTCGACCGTCTCGGCCTCGAGCTCGGTGATGGTGAGTTCGGTGCGCATGGTGTTCACCTCCTCCCTTCTGCGCGGTTGGCTGACCCTCGTCATTGGAGACCCCTCGGTGTGACCGCGCCGTCACGGGGGTGTGACCGCCCCGTCACCCCTGCGTGACGCGTCCGCGACGGGCGCGTCACGTGTGCGTGACTCGGGCGCGACGGGCGGGTCACCGGGCCATGACTGAGGCGGCGCCCGCACTTTCTGGATCTGCGTGACGCGGCGACACTGGAGAGGGACAATCACGGAGGGGAACCAGGAGATTTGGGTCGAAACCACATCGAAGAGGTACGCACCGTGGCACAAGGCACAGGGGAGCCGGTCACGTCGGAGGCCGACGGGGTCATGGTGCTCAGCGTGTGGCGGCAGGGAACCGAGGGCTTCCTCGGCCGGCTGACCGCGACAACGCCGCAGGGCGGGTCGACGGTGCGCGTGGTGACTAGCCCGGAGGAGCTACTCGAAACCGTCAGGACGTGGCTCGGTTCGGTGGTCTGAACCGGCCAGCCAGGGCTAGGTCGGTACACAATCCTTGACAGTGTGAGACGCGTGGGACGACTGTGGAAACGCCGAGGCGGCGTGACCACGCCCGACCGAGGTTCCGGGAGCGCAGGTCGGGGGTCTGCATGGACACCAGAGCGTCAGCCAAGACCGAGTCCGCCAGTCTTCAGCTGCTCGGCTGGTGGGACCTACGGCGGGGCCGGGACAGCATCCCGCTGGGTCGGCGTGAGCAGCGACTGGTGGCGCTGCTGGCCCTGACGGGGCGACGATCCCGCAACCAGCTCGCCGGCACGCTCTGGCCGGAGTCCTCGGAGCAGCACGCGATGAGCAGCCTGCGCGCGGCGGTGTGGAACACCCGGCGGACGGCCGGCGACGTGCTCCTCTCCCACCAGCACACCCTGTGCCTTGCGGGCCACCTCACCGTCGACGTGACCCAGCTGGTCGGCTACGCGACGGGCGTGACCGCGTCGCCCGGGGCCCACGACTCCCCGGAGGTGGTGGCGACGCTGGAGGCGGCGGACCTGCTGCCCGGGTGGTACGACGACTGGGTGCTGTTCGAGCGCGAACGCGTCGACCACCTCAGGTTCCACGCCCTGGAGGCGGTCGCCCGGGCCAGGTTCCGCGCCGGTCAGCCCCACGAGGCGGCGACTGCGGCGCGCAGCGCCCTGCGCATCGAACCCCTCCACGAAGGGGTGAACCTGCTGCTGATCCGGTCGTGCCTGAGCGCGGGCAGCACCGTGGAGGCGGTCCGGCACTTCCACGACTACCGTCGCCGGCTCGAGCGTGAGCTGGGCATCCGCCCCACCGCGCAGCTCACGGATCTGGTCCTGCCGCTGCTGGCCCCCCGGCAGAGGGGCCCCGGCACGCCGGGCCGCCGGATGTCGTAGGGGCGCGGCTCGGCTACGCGCTCTCTCGGACCCGCTCGCGCAGCCAGTCGAAGTCCGCCCGGTGCTCCTCCGGCCCGCCCGGCGTCTCGCAGACCACCGGGGCGGCGGCGGCGCGGACCACGCCGGCGAGGTCCTCGGCGGCGATCTTGCCGGCGCCGAAGTTCGCGTGCCGGTCGGCACCGGAGTCGAAGGCGTCCCTGCTGTCGTTGGCGTGCACGAGGTCGATCCGGCCGGTGAGCGCCAAGACGTCGTCGACCACCGTGGTCAGGTCGTTGCCGCCCGCGTGGGCGTGGCAGGTGTCGAGGCAGAAGCCGACCTGATCGAACCCCTCGGTGGTCGAGATGGCGTCCCAGACCCGGCCGATCCGGTCCAGGTAGCGGGTCATCGCGTTGTCGCCGCCGGCCGTGTTCTCGATCAGCAGCGGGATCTTGAGGTCGGTGGCCTCGACGGCCTTGCGCCAGTTGTCGAAGCCCTTCGCCAACAACTCAGCGTCGTCGCCTGCTTTGTCGACGTGGCCGCCGTGCACGATCAGGCCCTTGGCGCCGATCGCGGCGGCCGCGTCCATGTGCTGCTGGAGCAGCTTGCGGCTCGGGATCCGGATCCGGTTGTTCGTCGTGGCGACGTTGACGATGTAGGGCGCGTGGACGTAGAGGTCGATCCCCGCGGCCTCGGCGGCCGCACGCAGCGCGTCCGCGCCGGCGGCGTACCGGATCTCGGGGCCCTTGTAGCCCTGCGGGTCGCCGAGGAAGAACTGGACCAGGTCGGCGCCGCGGGCCTGCGCCTCGGCGACGGGGTCGGTCTGGTCGACGTGCGCACCGATCTTCAGCTCAGCCATGCCGTCCAGCCTAGGACCGGCTGCCTACCCTCGGGACATGCGCCTGGAACGAACCGTGCACAGCGACAAGCCCGTCGACGTGGTCTACGCCTACCTGGCCGACTTCACCACCACGACCGAGTGGGACCCGGGAACCGTCCGCACCACCCGGGAGTCCGGTGACGGCGGCGTCGGCACGGTCTACAAGAACGTCTCGAAGTTCGCCGGCCGCGAGACCGAGCTGACCTACACCGTGGTCGAGCGCGAGCCGAACCAGCGGATCGCGCTCGAGGGCAAGAACAAGACGGTCACCGCCCACGACCTGATGACGTTCCGCGAGCACGGCGGCGGCACCGAGGTGACGTACGTCGCCGACTTCGACTTCGGCGTGCTGACGCCGGTCATCGGCCTGCTGATGCGGCCGTTCTTCACCAGGCTGGGCGACGAGGCCCAGAAGGGCATGACCGAGGCACTCGCCCGGCTCTGAGCGCCGCCCGGCCCCTGTGGACAACGATTTCTCCGCGGCGGTTCCCCGCTGGTAGCCTTGGGCGGTCGATCGGCTCGACTCCAGGACATGCTGGGTGTCGGGCCGTTGACACGCCGTACGGCCGGGCAGTCTGCTCGGGCACACGGTGACGCACAAGCCCTCCTGCCACGGAGATGCCGTGGCCGCTTTGAGTCCGAAGGAGGTGGAGACCGCTTTGCGTGCCTATGAAGTGATGGTCATCCTCGACCCCGATCTGGAAGAGCGCACTGTCGCGCCTTCGCTCGACACGTACCTCAACGTCGTCCGTCAGGACGGCGGCTCGGTGGAGAAGGTCGACGTCTGGGGACGTCGCCGGCTCGCCTACGAGATCGACAAGAACGCCGAAGGCATCTACGCCGTCATCGAGCTGCAGGCCGAGCCTGCCACGGTGAAGGAGCTGGACCGTCAGCTCGGCCTGAATGAGTCGGTGCTGCGCACTAAGGTCATTCGTCCCGACGTTCGCTGATCTCTCTGACGCTGAATCACGTTCAGAACATCGGTAACCCGACCGATTCCCCCGGTCAACTGAAAGCTACGAAGCTACTCGAGACTGGAGGCCTGACATGGCAGGCGAAACCCCGATCACCGTCATCGGCAACCTGACCGCTGACCCCGAGCTCCGCTTCACCCCCTCGGGTGCCGCGGTGGCCAACTTCACCGTTGCGTCGACGCCCCGCACGTTCGACAAGCAGAGCAACGAGTGGAAGGACGGCGAGGCGCTGTTCCTCAACTGCTCGGTGTGGCGGCAGGCGGCGGAGAACGCCGCCGAGTCGCTGACCCGGGGCATGCGTGTCATCGTGTCGGGCCGCCTGAAGGCGCGCTCCTACGAGACCCGCGAGGGCGAGAAGCGCACCGTCTTCGAGATCGACGTCGACGAGGTCGGCCCGAGCCTGAAGTACGCCACCGCCAAGGTCACCAAGACCACGCGGTCCGGCGGCCAGGGTGGCGGCGGCTTCTCCGGTGGCGGCGACGACCCGTGGGCCTCGAGCCCGCAGGGCGGCGCTCCCGCCGGCGGCGGCCAGCAGGGTGGCGGCTGGGGCGGCCAGCAGGGCGGCGGATCGTTCGGCGGCGGACAGCCCTCGAACGACCCGTGGGCCTCGGGCGGTGCCGGTGGTTCCTCGGAGGAGCCCCCGTTCTGATCTGCAACATCCACTGACGACCATTCCGGCGCGAGCCGGGCTCTGAGAAAGGGAGCACCACAATGGCCAAGCCAGTACTCCGCAAGCCGAAGAAGAAGGTTTGCCAGTTCTGCAAGGAGAAGACGGCGTACGTCGACTACAAGGACACGACGCTGCTTCGCAAGTTCATCTCCGACCGCGGCAAGATCCGCGCGCGTCGGGTGACCGGCAACTGCGTGCAGCACCAGCGCGACGTCGCCACCGCGGTCAAGAACGCCCGCGAGGTCGCCCTGCTGCCCTACACGTCCACGGCTCGCTGAGAGGGGGAGACACTATGAAGCTCATCCTGACCCAGGAGGTCGGTGGCCTCGGTGCCCCCGGCGACATCGTCGAGGTGAAGGACGGCTACGGCCGCAACTTCCTCATCCCCCGTGGTTTCGCGATCCGCTGGACCAAGGGCGGGGAGCGCACCGTCGACTCCATCAAGGCGGCGCGCACGTCCCGTGAGGTCCGCGACCTCGACCACGCCAAGGAGATCAAGGCCAAGCTCGAGGGCTCGACCTTCCAGCTCCCGGTCCGCGCCGGCGAGGGCGGTCGCCTGTTCGGCGCCGTCACCGTCAGCGACATCGCCTCGGCGATCACCGCTACCGGTGCCGAGGTCGACAAGCGCAAGATCATCGTGGGCAACCCGATCAAGTCCCTGGGCACGCACCAGGTGACCGTGAAGGTGGCCGACGAGGTGGACGCGACGGTCAACCTGAACGTCGTTCCCGCCTGATCCCAGCACCACGGCGAAAGGGCCGCCCCGGCTTCCCGGGGCGGCCCTTTCTGCGTGTTCGCCTGTGCGCGTGGCCGGTCAGCCGGTGGCGATCCCGAGGCCCTCGATGACCACCTTCTTGTTCTTGGAGACCACGACCACCTTGACCGTGCCGCTCGTCGGGGTGGCGAAGCTCGCGACCTTCACGAGCTTCTTCTTCTTCGTGGTCGACGCGGCCAGGGACACCTTCTTCAGCAGGGTCTTGCCGAGGTAGACCTTGACGGTGCCGAAGCCCTTCCCCTTCGTCACGACCAGCGCCACCTTCCGGATCCCGGTGGCGGACGTCTTCACCGCCGCCCCCTTCTTGGTGGTCGAGCTGAAGGTCTTCAGGAAGTAGCCGGCGCCCTTGCCCTGCTTCCACCCGGACGAACGCGTCAGGTCCCGGTCGTCGAGCGGCATCGTGAACGTCCGCGCGGCCGCGGAGGCGTCCTCGTTGCCGACCGCGTCCCTGGCGAACGCGGTGACGGTGTGCGTGCCCGACGCGAAGCTCACCGAGGCGCTCGAGCCGCAGTAGCGACCGGAGCCGTCCAGCGCGCACCGGAACGAGCTGCCCGGCTCGGTCGACCCGAGGCCGAACGACGCGCTCCTGGCGAGCACCCAGGTGCCCGGTCCCGCGGTGAACGAGGTCTCCGGGGCGGTGGTGTCCACCGTCCAGGTGAACGTCTCCGGGCTGGCGTCGACGTTGGGCGTCGTCGCGTCGTCGAGGGCGCGCACCGAGAAGGTGTACTGGCCGTCGGCGAGCGCGGGGTAGGTCGTGGGTGTCGTGCAGGTCGCGTAGCCGGCCGTCTGGCCGGGGCCGACGAGCTGGCACTCGAAGGTGGCGCCGGTGGTCTCGGTGGTCGTCGCGTTGCCCGCCTCGTCGGGCTCGTAGGCCTTGAAGGCGAACGTCGCGGACTTCTCCTTGGTCTTGTTCCCGGTGACCACGGTGGGCTTCTGGGTCAGCTTGGTGACCGGGGCCGTGGTGTCGCAGGTCGGCAGCGGCACCGCGGTGCACGGGTCGGGAGCCGCGGTCGGCTCGAACGTCGCCACCGGGGCGACCACCGACCCGACCAGGGCGGACTCGAGGACGCAGTCGGCGCCGCTGGTGCTGCTGCAGCCGGTCCAGCCGACGAAGGTCCAGCCCTCGGCCGGCACGGCGGTCAGCACGACCTGGGTCAGGGTGCCCAGCTCGAGAAGGCTGAGGCCGTCGGCGCCGGAGCAGGTGACC
Source organism: uncultured Actinomycetota bacterium (assembly GCA_963721855.1). Lineage (GTDB taxonomy): Bacteria > Actinomycetota > Actinomycetes > Propionibacteriales > Nocardioidaceae > Nocardioides_B. Next base: position 68,472 of record CAVRMN010000006.1, read on the forward strand.
TGCGAGGTGCCGGTCGGGTTGTCGCAGGTCAGCCCGGAGACGGTGCTGGTGATGCTGCCCGCGCCGTTGATCACGGGCTCGATCGGGGCCAGGAAGCCGAGCACGGGGTCGAGGACCCCGGTCGGTGCCGCTGGAGCGGCGTACGCCGGAGCCAGCGCGAGTGGCGGGGCCACCAGCACGGCGGCCAGCAGTGCGGTGACCAGACGTGGGCCCCACCTGCGGGCATGGCGAAGTCGGTTGATGTCCATCAGTTCCCTCCCCGGACTGTCAGGACAGGAACCCCCCGAGCGGGTGCGTTGGCAGTTCCAGACCACCCTTCCCCCGGGGCCTCCGGACAATCCTCGCGGAACGGGTCTTTACCCAGGTTTTACCGAGGGGGCGACCTGCCGCGAGGCCTGGAAGAGCAGGTACACGAGGTAGATGTCGGCGCCGACGACGAGCAGCGCGAGCGGTGAACGGAGCGCCTCCACGCCGCCGCCGAACACGAGCACCGGGCCGGCGGCGACGGCGACGAAGACCCAGCGCAGCACGTGGAACCGACCGGCGAGCCGGCCGGCGACCGGTGGCAGGGCGGTGCAGAGCAGGTAGCAGAACGCGAGCTGCGGCAGGGACAGCGCCCAGCCGCCGCTCTCGTCGAGCCGGCCGGAGACCTGGGGCGGGTAGGTGACGAGCGAGACCGCCAGGCAGACCCCGGCGACCCAGACCAGGCCGGAGCCGCCGTCGAGCCGCGCCCGGAGCGGCAGCAGGCCGACGATGACCATGCCCCAGCCCACGGGGTCGGGGACTGCGTCGTAGCCACCGAAGAACGCGTCGACCAGCACGAGCACCAGGCCCATCGCGACCTTCTGCAGCGGCGTCACAGGCGAAGCCTACGGGCGGGCCGGGACACCGGGGACCATCCAGGTCGTCCCGCGGGCCCGGTGCTGGAGCACGATCGCACGGGTGCCCATGAAGCCGACGCCGAACGCCACCCAGAGCGCGACGAGGCCGTGGTCGGCCGACGTGGACGCGATCGCCAGCCAGGCCAGCGGCGCGAAGACGGCGAGCACGACGGCCCCGGCCCAGGCGAGGTAGCGCCCGTCGCCTGCGCCGATGAGCACCCCGTCGAGGACGAACACCAGGCCGGCGACCGGCTGGAACACCGCAGCCACCAGCAGCACCGGCCACAGGGCGGCGTGGACCGCGGGGTCGGCGGTGAACAGCCGGCCTGCCACCGGCGCGGACAGCGCGAGCAGGGCTCCGGTGACGAGCCCGGACAGCAGTCCCCAGCGGACCATCCGGTCCGTGGCCTGTCGCGTGACGGCGAGGTCACCGGCCCCGAGGTAGCGGCCGGTGATGGCCTGGGCGGCGATCGCGATCGCGTCGAGGGCGAAGGCGAGGAACGTCCAGAGCGTCATCGCGAGCTGCTGGGCGGCCGTGGCCGTGGCTCCCAGCGTCGCGGCGGCGTACGTCATGACCAGCAGCGAGGCCCGCAGGGTGAGCGTGCGGATGACCAGGGCGACGCCGGCGTGGGCGGCCCGGCGCACGCCGGGGAGGTCGGGCCGCAGCGGGGCGCCCTCGCGGCGGGCGGCTCGGACCACGACCGCGACCAGCGCCACGGCTGAGCCGAGCTGGGCCAGGTCGGTGCCGATCGCCGAGCCGGCGATGCCGAGGTCGAGGCCGTAGACGAGGAGCAGGTTGAGCGCGACGTTGGCGAGGTTGCCGGCGACGGCGATGACCAGCGGCGTGCGGGTGTCCTGCAGCCCGCGCAGGATCCCGGTCCCGGCGAGCAGGACGAGCAGCGGGGTGACGCCGAGGAAGGCCCAGCGCAGGTACGTCGTGGCGTAGCCGGACACGCTGGGGTCGACGCCGAACAGCCCGACGAGCCGGCCCGACGCCACGACCCCGACGGCGCAGGTGACCACGCCGATCAGCACGGCGAGCCAGACCCCGTCGATGCCCTGGGCGAGCGCGCCACGGACGTCGCCGGCGCCGATCCTGCGGGCGACGGAGGCCGTGGTGCCGTAGGCGAGGAAGATGCACAGCCCGACCGCGGTCTGCACGACGGCTCCGGCGATGCCGAGGGCGGCCAGCTGCGGGGTGCCGAGGTGGCCGACGATCGCGGCGTCGGCGAGCAGGAACAGCGGCTCGGCGACCAGCGCCAGGAACGCCGGCACGGCGAGGCGCAGGATCTCCCGGTCGGTCACCGGGGCAGCCTAGCCCAATGTAATGTTCATCACGCGCTGCTACCCCTGACGGTGACTAGTCCGAACGGGCTGTGTGTAACTAGTCCCTTTCTGTGTATACATCTGATTTGCATGCCAATCGCAGCGCGAGCCCCCTCCGGGTCGACCAGCCCGTGGACGCCGCGAAATTACTTCGGAACTTTCCGTGGTCCACATGCCGATGGCGACATTTCCGCAGGTCAGCGGCCTTCCTGGGGTGATCAGCCCCAGGCTGTCCACAGTTGTGTAAACAGGCTGTGCACATAGTCGTGGGCGTGTTCCACACCGACCGGCGACTTGTCCACAGGTCCTGTGGACGAGCGACTATCGCCGGCCCTCCCCGGCGACGTACGGTCTGGGTCGCGCGAGGGCCGCCTGCAGCCCGGGCGGTGCCGGCGGTGGACCTTCTCGGGTCGACGCCGCGTGCTACCGGATTCTGACGGTGGCGTTCCGTAACGTCGTTGCCAGACCGGATGGAAGGGGAGCAACCCGTGAGCTCGACGACCGACTTCGAGGACTCGATCGCGTTGTCGTCGGGGGTGCCCTGGCAGCCCCACGCCGAGCCCGAGTCGGGCAACCGGGGCTACTCCGACCGCACGCCGCCGCAGGACAACGACGCGGAGCAGAGCGTGCTCGGTTCGATGCTGCTGTCCAAGGACGCGATCGCCGACGTGATCGAGGTGGTGCGCGGTCCCGACTTCTACCGCCCCGCGCACGAGACGATCTTCGACGCCATGGTCGACCTCTACGGCCGGGGCGAGCCGGTCGACCCGGTGACGACGGCTGCCGAGCTGCAGCGCCGCGGCGACCTGGTCCGGATCGGCGGGGCGCCCTACCTCCACACGCTCTCGGCCAGCGTGCCGATCGCGGCGAACGCCGGCTACTACGCGGAGATCGTCCGCGAGAAGGCGATCCTGCGCCGGCTCGTCGACGCCGGCACCCGGATCGCGCAGATGGGCTACGCCGGGGAGGGCATGGTCGACGACGTCGTCGACCGGGCCCAGCAGGAGGTCTACGCCGTCACCGACAAGCGGTCCTCGGAGGACTACGCGCCGCTGAGCGCGATCATGGAGGCCACCCTCGACGAGATCGAGGCGATCTCCAACCGCGACGGCGAGATGGTCGGTGTGCCGACCGGCTTCGCCGACCTCGACGAGCTCACCAACGGCCTGCACCCCGGCCAGATGATCATCGTCGCGGCCCGACCCGCCATGGGAAAGTCGACCCTGGGTCTCGACATCTGCCGGGCGGCGTCGATCCACCACAACCTCACCAGCGTGATCTTCTCGCTGGAGATGACGCGCAACGAGATCACCATGAGGATGCTCTCGGCCGAGGCGCGGATCCCGCTCAACCACATGCGCAACGGCCACATGAACGACGAGGACTGGGCCAAGCTCGCGCGCAAGATGGGTGAGGTCTCCTCCGCCCCGCTGTTCATCGACGACTCGCCGAACATGACGATGATGGAGATCCGGGCGAAGGCACGGCGGCTCAAGCAGCGCCACGACCTGCGGCTGATCGTCATCGACTACCTGCAGCTGATGTCCTCGGGCAAGAAGGTCGAGTCCCGCCAGCTCGAGGTCTCGGAGTTCTCCCGGCAGATCAAGCTCCTCGCCAAGGAGCTCGAGATCCCGATCATCGCGCTGTCCCAGCTCAACCGTGGCGCCGAGCAGCGGGCCGACAAGCGCCCGATGATGTCCGACCTGCGTGAGTCCGGCTCGATCGAGCAGGACGCGGACATGGTGATCCTGCTGCACCGCGAGGACGCCTACGAGAAGGAGTCCACGCGTCCCGGCGAGGCGGACGTGATCGTGGCCAAGCACCGCAACGGTCCGACTCGCGACATCGTCGTCGCCTTCCAGGGCCACTACTCCCGCTTCGTCGACATGGCCCACGGCTGAGTCTGAGACTGGCGCTGTCGGCCTCTGTCTCACGACACCAAGATCTGCCGATGACAGGGCGTTGAGTTCAGGTGCGGTGCGCCGCGATCGTGACCACCAGCAGAGTGCTCAGGAGTCCGTGTGCGAGTGAAGGCAACTCCTCAGGCGAGAACCACCGGATCTCGTCATGCTCATCGGGAGCGACGTTGGTCGGCGTTCCCTGCCACTCGCGGACAAGCCAGGCGCTGATGAGGACGGGGTCTCGTCTGGCTCCTGCGCACCACCGACGCAGACGAACCGTCGAGCCTGTTGAGATCTGCACGCCAAGTTCCTCACGCATCTCCCTCGTGAGCGCAGCCAGCTCTGTCTCGCCTGTCTCGATGTGTCCACCGGGCAGATCCCACACGCCCGGGTACGCGCGGCGGTTCGGACTCCGGTGGACGAGTAGGACTCGACCTTCGCGAACCAGCGCCGCGACAACGACCTCGCGCATGGGGTGGATTAGAGCATGGCCCTCCGACGAGGCAAACGTCCGGAACTGCCGCCGTCCGCGCGCTCGCGCCGAGAGCCGGGTGGACACTGAAACCGCCCCAACCGGCTAACTCCGGGTGGGCGGTTCTCCGTGTCATGCCCGCGTGTACAGGAGCCGCCGACGCAAACCAGCGCGAATGCGAGTACCCCCAGGCCTATGGCCAGGACCTGCGGGCCGCGTGCGCGTTGGCGTGCGGCGTGACACGCACCGGGTCATGCATGCAGCTGGTCGAACTCCCACGTGACGTTGTCGGGGAGGACCGGCCGCTCCCAAGCGGGATCAGGGCGCCAGTCGGGCCAGGGTTCGTTGAACGGGAACCCACCTGCCCGGAACATCCGCATGGCGGCGCGCGCGTCGTCCTGGATCTTTTGTCTCTCCGCCGCGGTGAACAGCCCCTGCTCGACGGCCGCCTCGAGCTCGTCCTCATCTTTCATCTGGATGCCGCCGCCCGCGTCGATCCACACGTCCAGGACGTGGTCGGAGGAGTACAGGTCGCGGCCCTCTCGACGATGGAGTCCCTCGAGGTTCACGTACCAGCCGTCGAAGGTCCACTCGTCGTCCCAGAACAGCCAGACGCTCCACGGCACGCCCTGCGGTGCAATCCGCAGAATGCCAGGACCCTGCCAACGACCACGCGCGGAGACCCGGCCGATGGAGAACGCAACTTCCGGCGGGGCAGATCGCGGATGCCCTCCGTCGGGTAAGACCGACTTCAATACCTCGGTATCCGGGGCGAGCCAGGCAACCAAGCCACGCTCGTCGTCGCGGACAACCGTCACCGGGTCGATGTACTCGGCATCGCCGGGCTGCCACCGTGGGCGGCGGTAGTGCCAGTAGATGTGCTCACCCGGGTGCCAGAACATGCGCTCGACCCTAGTCAGCATCCGCACATGCCGCTGTCCGCGCTTCGCCGGGCCTGTGGACAAGTGACACGGGCCGTCACCAGTGACGCAGCATGTCGCAGGTGGTGACCGTTGTGTCGCCGCACAACGGGCGCCGTCGGCCTCGGCCGGCTTGGTCGGGGCGTTCAGACCAGCTCGCCGCGCTTCCTGCTCAGGTAGGCGCGCTCGGCGGAGTTCTGGGTGGCGGCGATCGCTGCGTCGTAGGCCTTCTTGGCCTCGGCGCTCCGGCCGAGCCTGCGGAGCAGGTCCGCACGGGCGACATGCCATGCGTGGTAGCCCGTGAGCGGCAGCCGGTCGACAAGAGTGAGGGCGACCTCTGGGCCGTCCAGCTCCCCGATCGCGACCGCGCGGTTGAGCGCGACGATCGGCGACGGGTCCAGCCGAGTCAGCTGGTCGTACAGTGCGACCACCTGTGACCAGTCCGTGTCCGACGCCGTGGGCGCGTCGGTGTGGACGGCGTTGACCGCGGCGAGTATCTGGTACCGACCGGGTCGGTTGATCGCGAGGCACTCGCGGACGAGGCCGTGGCCCTCGGCGATCAGTGCGCGGTCCCAGCCGGCGCGGTCCTGCTCGTCGAGCGGAACCAGCTGCCCGTTCCGCACGCGGGCCTCACGCCGGGCCTCGGTGAGCAGCATCAGCCCGAGCAGACCGGCCACCTCCGGCTCCTGGGGGAGCAGCTGACGGAGGATCCGCGTCAGCCGGATCGCCTCACCCGTGAGCTCGGCCCGAACCGGGTCGCCGCCGCCGCTGGCGAGATAGCCCTCGTTGAAGACGAGGAACAGCACCGCGAGCACGCCGCCCAGCCGCTGGGGGAGGTCGGCCGCCTCGGGCACCCGGTAGGGCACCTTCGTCGCCGCGATCTTCTTCTTGGCCCGAGTGATCCGCTGCGCCATCGTGGTCTCGGGCACGAGGAACGCCTGCGCGATCTCGGCCACGGTCAGCCCACCGAGGAGGCGGAGCGTCAGCGCGATCCGCGCCTCCGGTGCGAGCGCGGGGTGGCAGCAGGTGAAGAGCAGCCGCAACCGGTCGTCCTCGACCGGCCCGGTGGGCTCGGGGGGCGCGTCGTCGTGGTTCATGAGGGCCGCCTGGTGCTTCGCGTCGCGCTGCTTCTCGCGGCGGATCCGGTCGATCGCGCGGTTGCCCGCGGTGGTGGTGAGCCAGCCGCCGGGGTTGGGAGGTACGCCGGACTCCGGCCACTTCTCGAGCGCGACCACGAGCGCCTCGCCGGCCGCTTCCTCGGCGATGTCGATGTCGCCGAAGCGGCGTACGAGCGAGGCGATCAGGCGGCCGTACTCCTCACGGAAGACCCGCTCGACGGCCGCCGTTTCGCCCTGCATAGATCAGTCCTCCGTCGGGCCGGCTCAGGCGAGGCCGTCGAACGGCCGGACCTCGACCTTGCCCCGGCACGCCTTCGACCCCTCGGCCGCGAGCTTGAGCGCCACGTCGAGGTCGGGCGCGTCGATGACCCAGAAACCCCCGATGACCTCCTTGGACTCGAGGTAGGGGCCGTCGGTCATCACCGGTGTCTCACCCTGGCCGTCGACGACGGTCGCCGTCGAAGCCGGTTGAAGCCCACCGGCGAAGACCCAGTAGCCGTCGGCGTGCAGCTTGTCGTTGAAGACGCCTGTCGCGGCGAACGCCTCCTCCATCTCCTCCTTGGAGCCGTAGTTGCCGAACTCGTCCATCTCGGCGGGGCCGTGCACGGTCAACAGGTAGTGCGTCATCCCACTTCTCCTCTGTCCGGGCGGTCCCGATGACCGCCTCTGCCCTCACTACGAACAGCATCCTGCCGATACGACAACGTGCCACAGAAACCTCTCCTGCCGCTGTCCGCGCTTCGCGGTGTCCTGTCGGGCCTAGGGTGGCTGTGTGGGGCCGAGCCAGGGGACCAGGGGTGCGAACTGGATCTTCAGTGCGACCGCCCCGGCGCTCTTGGTAGCGGGATTGCTGCTGGCCGGGTGGATCACCATCTGGTCTGCCTACGCGTGGGCGGCGCATGACGGTGGCTGGCTCCTGACGTACGGCAGCGCAACGTTCCTGGCTCTCGCTCTTCCGGTGACGTTTCTGGGCTTCTTCGAGCGCTGGCAGGTCAAGCATGGCCTGGACGGCTTTTCCTCGAGCAACGGTGCGAAGGCCCTGAACTGGGCCTGTGGGCTGTTCGCCACGCTGCTCGGACTGGTGGCCTGCCCGTTCGTCCTGGTGTGCGCGTACTTCACCTGGGGGTTCTGGAGCGACGGGATGCCTGCTGCATCCGTCTACTTCGCCGTGGTCGCGGTTGCGATGCTCGCAGAGCTCGTCGGGTTCCTGCGCTACTACGACCGTTGGCAGACCAGGAGCGGACTTCACAGAAGTTGATCTCAACGGGACGTCAGTGGACATTCGGAGGAGCCGCGCGATGACGTACGAGCAGAGCTTCCATGTGGATGCGCCGGTCACGAAGGTGTTCGACTTCTTCAGGGATCCCAGCAACTGGGCTGAGCTGGAACCTGAGGGAGTGCAGTTCAAGGACGTGAGGCTCACCGAGGAGGGGCTGGGCACCCACTACAGCTGGGCTGCAAAGATCGCCGGCGTCTCGATCGAGGGGTTCAACGTGTTCACCGAGTTCGTCCCCGACCGGCACATCACCGACTGGTCGTCGAGCTCGTTGGAAGGGACGTGGACCTACTCATTCGAGCCCGAGGGCTCGGGCACGAAGCTCACCGTGGAGAACCGCGGGCGTTCTTTCTGGCGCCTCCCACCCTTGGAGCGCTTGCTCGACCGGGTTGCAGCGAAGACGCATGAGCCGCGCTTCGCGCGGCTCAAGACGATGCTCGAGGAGTAGGGCGGCGGCGGGCGGTGCGGCGCACCTCCGCTAGCGTCAGGCTATGAGCCACCCCCACCCAGAACTCTCGTCCCCTCCGAAACTCCCCCGCGGAGGGCTGCGCGTCGTGGGCCTGGGCGGGCTGGGTGAGATCGGTCGCAACATGACCGTGTTCGAGCACGCCGGCAAGCTGCTCATCGTCGACTGCGGGGTGCTGTTCCCCGAGGAGCACCAGCCGGGAATCGACGTGATCCTCCCCGACTTCAGCTGGATCCGGGACCGGCTCGACTCCGTGGTGGCCGTCGTGCTGACCCACGGGCACGAGGACCACATCGGCGGCGTCCCCTACCTGCTCAAGGAGCGCGCCGACATCCCCGTCGTCGGCTCCAAGCTGACCCTGGCGCTGATCGAGGCGAAGCTCAAGGAGCACCGGATCAAGCCGAAGCTCTCGCCGGTCAAGGAGGGTGAGACCAAGAGCTTCGGCCCCTTCGACCTGGAGTTCCTGGCGGTCAACCACTCGATCCCCGACGGCCTCGCCGTCGCCATCCGCACCTCTGCCGGCCTGGTCCTGCACACGGGCGACTTCAAGATGGACCAGTTCCCGCTCGACGACCGGATCACCGACCTGCGCGGCTTCGCGCGGCTCGGCGAGGAGGGCGTCGACCTGTTCATGGTCGACTCCACCAACGCCGAGGTGCCCGGCTTCACCATGTCCGAGCGCGACCTTGGCCCTGCGATCGACACGGTGTTCCGGACGGCTCCCCGCCGGATCATCGTCTCCAGCTTCGCCAGCCACGTGCACCGCATCCAGCAGGTGCTCGACGCGGCGCACGCGCACGGCCGCAAGGTCGCCTTCGTCGGCCGCTCGATGGTGCGCAACATGGGCGTCGCGCAGGACCTGGGCTACCTCAAGGTGCCCGACAACCTCGTCGTACCGCTGGAGCAGCTCGAGCGGATGAAGCCGAACAAGATCGCCCTGGTCTGCACCGGTTCCCAGGGCGAGCCGATGGCCGCGCTGTCCCGGATGGCCAACCGCGACCACAAGATCCGCGTCGGCGAGGGCGACACCGTCCTGATGGCGAGCTCGGTGATCCCGGGCAACGAGAACGCCATCTCCAACGTGATCAACGGGCTGACCCGCTGGGGCGCCAACGTGGTGCACAAGGGCAACGCGAAGGTGCACGTGTCCGGGCACGCCAGCGCGGGTGAGCTGGTCTACTGCTACAACATCGTGCAGCCCTCCAACGTGATGCCGGTCCACGGTGAGTGGCGGCACCTCAAGGCCAACGCCGACCTCGCGATCAGGACCGGCGTCGACCCCAAGAACGTGGTCCTCGCGGAGGACGGCGTGGTGGTGGACCTGGTGGACGGGCACGCCAAGGTCACCGGCAAGGTGCCCGCGGGCAACGTGTACGTCGACGCGGCGACCGTCGGGGGAGCCACGGAGGCGACGCTGCGGGACCGCCGCACCCTGGCCGAGGAAGGCGTGGTGACGGTCCTGGCGATCGTCGACGCGGACACCGGCAAGCTCGCCGAGCCGCCGGACTTCCTGATCCGGGGCTTCGTGCACGACGAGGAGGCCTTCGAGTCCGCTGTCCCCGTGGTCGAGAAGACGCTGGAGCACGCGGCGAGGGAAGGCATCGGGGACTCGCACCAGCTCGAGCAGATGCTCACCCGTGACATCGGGCGCTGGGCGCACCGCAAGTTCCGCCGCACCCCCTTGATCATCACGATCGTCATCGACGCCTGACCGGGCGACGGTTGGAGAAGTTATACCCCCTAGGGTATCTTTTCGAGAACGCCAGTCGTTCGACCGAAGGGAAACCCTGAAGACATGTGCCGTCAGGTGAAGTGCCGCCAGTGTGCCAAGACGACGTGGGCCGGCTGTGGCCAGCACGTCGACCAGGTGATGGCGGGCGTCCCGTCGTCGCAGCGCTGTGCCTGCAGCGCGGACTCCGCGAGCAGCTCGCAGGGCGGCTTCCTCAGCAAGCTGTTCGGTCGCTGACCGCTTCCTGAGCCGGCTCAGTCGCGCGCCGGCCGCTGCTCGTGCGCCGCGAGCAGCTTGCGCAGCAGGCCGGCCAGCTGCCGCTGCTCGGCGTCGCTCAGCGGCTCCAGCAGTGCGGCCTCGTTGGCCACGTGCAGCGGGAGCACGTCGTCGACGAGGCGCCGGCCCTCCGGGGTGAGCCCGATCCGCACCGTCCGCCGGTTCTCGGGGTCGACGGCGCGGGTCACGAGGCCCCGCGCGACCAGCCGGTCGATCCGGTTGGTGATCGCCCCCGACGTGACCATCGAGGAGCTGGCCAGCGCGCCGGCGGTCAGCTCGTAGGGCGGGCCCGACCGGCGCAGCGTCGCCAGGATGTCGAACTCCCACGACTGCAGGCCGTGCCGCGTGTACTCCTTCTGCAGGCCCCGCTCGAGCGTCCGGGCGGCTCGGGACACCCTGCCCACCACGCCGATCGGGGACACGTCCACGTCGGGGCGCTCCTGGTGCCACTGCTCCAGCAGCCGGTCGACGGCGTCCCGCATGGTCTATACCTCTCAACGTTGAAATGTTTGACGGGACGCTATCAGAGTGCCATCCTCTCGATATTGAACACTTCAATGTTGAGAGGTTGCCATGTCGACTCGGTCCGCCGCCGTCCGGCTGACGCTGCTCACCGCCGTGGCACCCCTGGTGTGGGGCACGTCGTACGTCGTCAGCACCGAGCTGCTGCCGCCCGGCCGGCCGCTCTTCGGGGCAGCCGTCCGGGCACTCCCGGCCGGTCTGGTCGCGATGGCGGTGGCCCGCCGCCTGCCGCGGGGCGACTGGTGGTGGCGCGCGGCGGTGCTCGGCACGCTGAACATCGGCGCCTTCTTCGCCCTGCTGTTCGTGGCCGCCTACCGGCTGCCCGGCGGGGTCGGCTCGACGCTGGGCGGCATCTCGCCGCTGCTCGTCGCCGGTCTCGGCTACCTGGCGCTGGCCGAGACACCGAGTCGCTGGCGCCTCGGCTGGGGAGTGGCCGGTCTCGTCGGCGTGGCGCTGATGGCGCTGACCGCCGACGCCGCTCTCGACGGACTCGGTCTCGCCGCCGGCCTGACCGCGGTGCTGTCGATGGGCACCGGCGTGGTGCTGACGCGTCGCTGGGGACGTCCCGTCGGGGCGCTCGCCCTCGCCGGCTGGCAGCTCACCGCGGGCGGCCTGGTCCTGGTCCCGCTCGCGATCCTGGTCGAGGGACCGCCGCCGCCGCTGGACGCCGGTGCGGTCACCGGCTACCTGTGGCTCGGCCTGGTCGGCACCCTGCTGGCCTATGCGCTGTGGTTCGACGGCGTCGCGCGGCTGCCGATCGCCGCGGTGTCGTTCCTGCCGCTGCTGTCGCCGGCCGTGGCCACCGTGCTCGGCTGGCTCGTCGCGGGGGAGACCCTGACCGTGTCGCAGGGCGTCGGGTTCGCGCTGGCGCTCACGGCGATCGCGGCGGCCCAGCTCCAGCCCCGGCCGCTGCCGCGCGGGGCGGTGCCGCGGCAGGCGGAGCCGCTGCGCGCTCCGTGCGCGTCCTGCTAGTCGGCCGACCCGCCGTCGGTCGGTGCGCCGTCGTCGCCGTCCAGGGTCGCCCGGGCCACGATCATCGGGTGGTCGCTCGTGCGGCGCACGAACGCGCTCTCGTCGCGGTAGTAGCCGCTGAACGTGACCTGGTCGGTGCCGAAGATCCAGTCGACCGGCATCGGGTAGCCCGGGGGCCGGCAGACGCCGCCCTCGTGGCTGCCGCCGTTGGCCGCGATCATCGGCACGCTGCCGGTCAGGCGGCAGAAGTACTGCTCCCGCTCGTTCATGTCGCCGGTGAAGAACACCGGGTAGCCGGTCTCGGCGATGAGCCGCTGGGCCAGCTGGATCTCGATGGTGGTGGCCAGCGCCCGCCACCGGTCGTTGTTGCCCCGCTTGGGGTTGGTCGCCGGGTTGTGGAAGTTGGCGAACCACGCGTAACGGCCCGAGGCGTTGTGCCTGAGCAGCACGTAGGGCATCGGCCGGCGGTGGCCGTCGAAGTAGGGGATCTGGACCGTCGAGGTCTGGACGGCCGTCCACTCCGAGGTGCGCCACGCGATCGAGTTGTCGACGCCGAGCGGCCCGGCGGCGGTGCCGGGGTAGGCGTCGTAGGTGCCGCCGGCGACGCGGAGGAGCTCGCGGTACTGGTCGCCCTGCATCTCCTGGAAGCCCACGACGTCGACCCCGTGGTGGGCGAGCAGCGAGACGGCCTGGCGCATCCGCTGCGTGCCCGGCGCCATGCCGCCGCGACCCGCGGTGTGGCTGCTGCCCAGCACGTTGAAGGAGCTGATCACGAACTCGGCGTCGGGGAGCGGCGCGGGCTTGTGGTGCTTCTTCTTGTGCGGCTTGGGCTTCGGCTCGGGCTTGAGCGTGAACGTGACCGCGCGTGCCTCGCGCCACGGCGGCGGTTCGGTGGACTCGCTCTCGGTCGATCCCTCGGGCTGCCGGGGGGCGCTGAGCAGCGCGGCGCGGGCCAGGTCGGAGGCCTGCAGCGGCTCCGGACCGGTCCCGGAGTGCGGTGAGAAGACGACGCCGAGGGACACCACGAGCCCCGTGACCAGCAGAGCGGTCACGGCCAGGCTCAGGCGGCTCGGCAGACGTATCACCGACCAAGATTATCCCGGCGGGGGTCACCCCAAACGCCGTTCGGTCCACGGGCCAGACCAGCGGGGCCTTTGACGGAGCCCGCGCGGGGTGGTCGGATCAGACGGTGAGAAGCCGTCGCACCCTCCTCGCCACCGTCCTCCTGCTGGTCACCGCCGGGTGCACCGGCGACGACGGGGAGCAGCCCCAGGACGCCGCCGAGGTGCTCGCCGGAGCGCTGACCCAGGGCAGGCTCGCGCCCGTCCGGTTCCTCGACACCGAGGACGCCGCCGCCCAGAAGTGGTGGAAACGGACGACAACCGGCATGAACGGCTCCGCGGTCGAGGTCGACGTCGCCGACGTGGCGGAGGCCGACTCCGGTGACACCGCCACCGCCACCCTCGACTACGCGTGGTCGCTGACGGGCTCGGAGGACACCTGGTCGCACGAGGCGACCGCCCGGCTCGTCAAGGGCGACGACGACCTGTGGCGGGTGCGCCTGGAGCCAGGCCTCCTCGGGCTGAAGCAGGGTGAGCGCCTCGACCTGGCGACCACGGAGGCACCCCGGGCACCGATCCTGGGCGCCGGTGGTCGGGAGATCGTCACCGACCGGCCGGTGCTCCGCTTCGGCATCGACAAGGCGCAGGTGCCGCCGTCAGGGCAGGCCGCGGCCGCCCGCGCCCTCGCGCGCCTCGTCGACGTCGACGCCGACAGCCTGGTGAAACGGGTCGAGGCGGCGGGGGAGAAGGCGTTCGTCGAGGCCATCGTGCTGCGCAAGGCCGACGCCACCCGGGCGCTGGCCGCGGCCTCCGACCTGAAGGGCGTCGGGGTCCTGCAGGACACCCTCCCGCTCGCACCGACGCGCGAGTTCGCCCGGCCGATCCTCGGCTCGGTGGGTCCGGTGACCGCCGAGATCATCAAGGAGTCCGACGGCCTCTACGAGATCGGGGACGAGGCCGGGCTCAGCGGGCTGCAGCAGCGGTACGACGCCCGCCTGCGCGGGAGGCCCGGACTGACCGTCCGGGCCCTCGGGGCGCCCGCGGACGAGCCCCGCGAGCTGCACACCGTGGACCCGGTCCCCGGCGAGCCGCTGGCCACCACGTTCGACCTCGACCTCCAGGAGGAGGCGGAACGGATCCTCGCCGATGTCGGCCCGGCCAGTGCCATCGTCGCGCTGCGCCCCTCCACCGGCGACATCCTGGCCGCCGCCAGCGGACCCGGCTCCGGCGGCTACTCGACCGCCACGGTCGGGCAGTACGCGCCCGGGTCCACGTTCAAGATCATCAGCAGCCTCGCGCTGCTGCGCGCCGGCCTCACCCCGTCCAGCCCGGTGAGCTGCCCGGCCACCACCGTGGTCGACGGCAAGACGTTCAAGAACTACGACGACTACCCGGCCGACGGGCTCGGGCGGATCACCCTGCGCGACGCGGTGGCCAACTCGTGCAACACCGCGTTCATCACCGAGCGCGACAAGGTCGAGGCGCTGCCCGACGCGGCCGCCGCGCTCGGCCTCGGCGTGGACCACGACCTCGGCTTCCCCGCCTACTTCGGTTCGGTCCCCGAGCCCGCCTCGGAGACGAGCGACGCCGCCTCGTTGATCGGGCAGGGCCAGGTGCTCGCGTCGCCGATGGCGATGGCCGCGGTGGTCGCCTCCGTCGTGGAGGGTTCGACCGTGGTCCCGCGGCTGCTGCCCGACCAGGAGGCGGACGGGAGCGACGTACCGCAGCCGCTGACCCCGGCCGAGGCCACCACGCTGCGCGGCCTGCTGCGGGCCGTCGTCACCGACGGCAGCGGGGCGCTGCTGGCCGACGTGCCCGGACCGCCCGTGATCGCCAAGACCGGCACCGCCGAGTTCGGCGAGAAGGAGCCGCTGCAGACCCACGCCTGGATGGTGGCCGGGCAGGACGACCTCGCCGTCGCGGTCTTCGTGGACGTCGGCGACTCCGGCTCGGGCACCGCGGGCCCGCTGCTGGAACGGTTCCTCCGGGCGGCCCGCTGACCCGTTCGGTGGATTGTCGCCACGGTCCGGAAGGTCCCAGGATGGCCGCATGACCGACGTCGACCTCGAGGCCCTGGCCACACGCCGCGCCGAGCTGCGCGCCAGCTTGCTCAAGCCCGCTGCGGAGCGGCCCGCCTCCATCGCCCGGGGCCTGCACCACACCGCGCTCGTCTCCGGGGACGTCGAGCGGACGATCCACTTCTACCAGGACGTGGTCGGCTTCCCGCTGACCGAGCTGATCGAGAACCGGGACTACCCCGGCTCCTCGCACTTCTTCTTCGACCTCGGCAACGGCAACCTGCTGGCGTTCTTCGACTTCCCGGGCCTGGACGTCGGCCCCTACGCCGAGGTGCTGGGCGGGCTGCACCACATCGCCATCTCGGTCGACCCGGAGCACTGGGCCGCCGCCATCGAGCGGCTCGACGAGGCGGGAGTGGCCCACGAGGTGCACAGCGAGGTGTCGGTCTACTTCACCGACCCGGACGGCGCGCGCCTCGAGCTGATCGCCGACCCGCTCGGGGAGATGTACGGCGAGCACGTGCTCTGACGAACCTGGCCCACCCCGCGTTCAGGCTGGCTTCAGCATCCGCGGGGCAGGATCGGCAGGGCCGGGCACCGAGGTCCGGCCCGACCCGGAGGTGCGTGATGAGGAAGTCCACGAGGAGAACGGCGGCCATCGCGGTCGCAGCCGTGGCGGCGGCCGGGCTCGGCCTGGCGGCGTCGGCGTACGCGGGTGGCACGGCGGTGCGCACGACCGCGCCGGCCGCGACCGCGGACACGCCGCCGCCGCCGACGCTCCCCCGCCCGCGTGACTTCGTCGACGTCGTCGACAACCCCTACCTGCCGTTCGTGCCGGGCACCCGCTGGGTCTACAAGGGGCACGGCGAGGAGGCCGGTGAGCGCAACGTCGTCACGGTGCTGCACCGGACCAAGGTGATCGAGGGCATCACCGCGACCGTGGTGCACGACGTGGTCGAAGAGGGCGGGAAGGTCACCGAGGACACGCACGACTGGTATGCGCAGGACCGGCTGGGGAACGTGTGGTACCTCGGCGAGCGCAGCAGGGAGTATCACGGCGGCCAGGTCGACACCTCCGGGTCGTGGCAGGCCGGCGTGGGCGGCGGGCAGGCCGGCATCGTGATGCCGGCCGACCCGGTTCTCGGCCGCAGCTACGCGCAGGAGTTCGAGCCGGGTGACGCCGAGGACCAGGCGAAGGTGATCGACCTCGACGCACAGGTGGGAGTGCCGTTCGGGCACTTCGACCATGCACGCGTGACGAGCGAGAGCTCGGCGCTGGAACCGAACGTCGTCGAGCTCAAGTTCTACGCGCGGGGCGTGGGCGTGACGACCGAGATCCAGACCAGCCCCCGGTTTGCCCGGACCGCACTGGTGCGGATGACGAAGAAGTGACCAGGGGCCCGGCGGGGCCAGGGGTGATAGGACTTGCCCATGGAACGCCCGCCGGAGCTCAACGTCCTCGGAGCCGAGCTGGAGCAGTGCGGCCTCGATCCGCTCACCGGCTTCTACCGCGACGGCTGCTGCAGCAGCGGTCCGGAGGACATCGGCAGCCACACGGTCTGTGCCGTCGTCACCCGCGAGTTCCTCGAGCACCAGAGGTCGGTCGGCAACGACCTGTCCACGCCGCGGCCGGAGTGGCAGTTCCCGGGCCTGCAGCCGGGCGACCGGTGGTGCGTGGTGGCGGTGCGCTGGCTCCAGGCCTACCAGGACGGGGTGGCCGCCCCGGTCGTCCTCGCCTCGACCCATGAGCGCGCCCTCGACGTGATCCCGCTGCGGCTGCTCCGCGAGCACGCGGTCGACGTACCGGAGGACCCCGGCACGCTCGCCTGAACACTCGCCGGACGGCCGCGACGACACGGCCGCGAATGAGTAGGAAGACTCTGTTCGCGGCGTCGGGCGGGGCCACACTCTGGTGCCATGACCAGTCAAGCAAGTGCGCATGCCGTCGTGAGTGCCCTCGTCAGGGCGGGGATCGTCGACCCGGGCCGCCAGGACGAGGCGGACGCCGTCGCCCGATCGGCCCTCGAGAGCGGCGAGTCGGTCACCGCGCCGATGCGCCGCCGGATGGCGGAGGTCGCGGGGTACGTCGGCGGTGCCTTCGTGGTCGGTGCCGCGGTGCTGTTCTTCAGCAGCACCTGGTCCGACCTCGGCCTGGGCGCCCAGGTGGGCCTGCTCCTCGGCACGGCGGCACTGCTCGCCGTCGCCGGCACAGGCTTCCTGATGAGCGCCGGCGGCCGGGTCGCACTGCGGACGCCCGAGGAGGCGGTGCGACGTCGGCTCACGTCGGTGCTGTTCACCGGCGCCGCCGGAGCAGCGGCCTTCGGCGTCGGACTGCTGCTCGGTGACTCGATGAGCAACGAGGAGCTCGCCGTGATGCTGGCCGCCCTCACCGCGGCCGTCGTCGCCCTCGCGGGCTACCTGGTCGCCCCCACCACGGTCGGGCAGCTCGGCACGGCGGTCGCGACGTTCATGATGATCCCGAGCGGCCTCGGCGCCCTCGACCGCTACGACGACGCCGGCATCCTGCCGTTCGGCCTGCTCGCCCTCGCCCTCGGATCCGCCTGGCTGGTCGCGGCGGAGCGGCGCCTGTGGCACGAGACGCTCTCGGCGCGGCTGATCGGCTGTGCGCTCGCGGTCTTCGGGGCCCAGCTCCCCGTCTTCGACGACCCGGCCTGGATCGGCTACGCCGCGACGGCGGCCGTCGGTGCCACCGCGTTCTGGCTGTACGTCGGCACCCGGTCGTGGCCCTACCTGGCCACCGGCGTCGTCGCCGTCACCCTGGCCGTGCCGGAGGCGCTGAACGACTGGTTCGGCGGCTCGCTCGGCGCGGCCGGCATCCTGCTCGCGACCGGGGTGACCCTGCTCGTGGCGGCGCTGCTCGGGCTACGGCTGCGCCAGGAGGTCACGCAGGACGAGCAGGACCAGGCCGAGCACCCGACGCACGGCCACGGCCACGCGCACGCCCACTGACCTCGGGACGTGAAGAAGGGGTGGCCCCACGGGGGCCACCCCTTCTCCGTGCTCGGGCGAGCGGTCCAGCCGGGTCAGTCGACCGAGCTGATCCGGTCCGTCGCCGTGGGCGTGTACGGGTCGTGCGCCTTGAGGTAGCTCGACAGCGCGTCGATGTCCAGGCCACCGAGGTACTTGTCCTGCGACGCGGTGAACGTCGAGAAGCCGTCACCTCCGTCGGCGAGGAACGCGTTGGCGGCCACCCGGTAGGTCGCCGCCGGGTCGAGGACCTCGGTGGCCGCGACCGTGCCGTCGCCGTTGGCGTCGATCAGCACGTCGCCGACGAGGGCATTGACGCCGACCTCGGCCGCGAGCGACTTGTCCCAGGTGTACTTCAGGCCGGACACCTGGAGCACCTTGTAGCTGCTCGTGGGGTTCGGCGCGGTCGGCACGGCCTCGTTCTTGCCGTTCCACTGCTCGTTGAGCAGGTTCAGGATCTGCTGACCGGTCAGGCTGAGCGAGGCGTCGTAGTTGTTGAACGGCTGCACCGTGAACGCCGCTCCGTAGGTGACGGCGCCCGCCGCGTTCTCGACCAGGTCGGCGCGGATGCCGCCCGGGTTCATGAACGCGACGACCGGGGTCGGCCTGTTCGCGGCGGTGCCGATGCTGGGGTCGACCCGCTGGCTGTCGGCGATCAGGTTGCCGAGCGGCGAGTCGAGCCCGTTGGCGTCCTGGGTGCGGGACAGGTTGTTCGACGACGCGACCGGCTCGATGTGGCCGATGACCTCGTTGGCGATCGGCGCGACCAGGGCCTTGTAGCGGTTGATCAGCTCGGTCAGCGCAGCCGTCGGGGCGGTGCCGTAGTCGTTGGTGACGACGTGGTTGGTCGCGATGGTCATGCCGCGCTTGACCTGGCCGTGCTTGCCCAGGGTCAGGTTGATCTCGGTGATCACGCGGCCGATCGAGTAGGCGCTGGTGACCAGACGCTTCTTGCCGGCGGGGTCACGCACCGTGCAGTTGTAGGGCTGGTGGGTGTGTCCCTCGATGACCACGTCGATCTCGGGGTCGAGCGCCTTGGCGATGTCGATGCCCGGGCCGGTCACCTCGGCGCAGCCGTTGGCGACCAGGGAGGTCGGCGCGCCGCCCTCGTGCAGCAGCACGACGATGGCCTTGACGCCCCGCTCGCGCAGCTCGGGGACCAGCGCGTTGGCCGTCTCCACCTCGTCGCTGAACTCGAGACCCTCGACACCGCTCTTGGTGACGATGTTGGGCGTGTCCTCCAGGGTCATCCCGATGAAGCCGACCTTCTTCCCGTCGACCTTGCGGATCGTGTAGGGACGGAAGAGCGTCTTGCCGGTGGAGACCTTCGTGACGTTCGCCGAGAGGTAGTTGAAGTCCGCGCCGGCGAACTCGTGGTCGGGGCAGGAGTTCTGGTTGTCGGCGCCGTCGCCGTCGGCGATGCAGCCGCCCTGGCGCATCCGCTTGAGCTCGCGCCAGCCCTCGTCGAACTCGTGGTTGCCCACGGCGGACATGTCGAGGCCCATGAGGTTCATCGCCTCGATGGTGGGCTCGTCGTGGAACGCCGCCGAGAGCAGCGGGGTCGCGCCGATCAGGTCGCCGGCCGCGACGGTCAGGCTCTGGCCGCCCCAGTACTTCGCCTGGTCGCGCAGCTGCTGGAGGTGGGTGGCGAGGAACTCCGCGCCGCCGGCCGGCGTCGAGCCGACCTTGCCGCTGGAGCTCGTGGTGGGCACCGTCTCGAGCTGGCCGTGGAAGTCGTTGATCGCGAGCAGCTGGAGACGCGAGTAGTCCGCGTCGTCGGCCTGCTGCGCGGCCCGGGCCGAGTCGGTGGTCGTGGAGGCGCGGCCGGCTTCGTCGGCGACGGCTCCGGAGGCGAGGGCGAGCGGGGTGCCGACGAGGGCGAGCCCGGCCGCGGCGGCCACGAGAGCGCGGCCGCGGGACTTACGGATGGAGGACAAGGGTGGATCCCTTCGATCGAGCTGAGCCGCCCTGGACTCGAACGGCACTGGTGAGGATGGGTCAGACAGGTGGACCAGAGGTGGACGGACAGCGCCGAGAATGGATTGCCACGTGCAACATCGCGCTCCCTGGGCTCCCCTCGTGCAGATGTTCCGGCACCCTAACCCAGAAACAGGACGATATTGAGGGACTTCGGTCCCTTGTCCGGGGTCGTCCCCGGACGCGCCCGGCCCCGTCCTAGCCTGGGCCCATGACGTCGCCCACCCTCGGCCGCCTCGTGCCGGTGCCCGCCCTCGACCGTCCCGACCTGCTCGCCGAGCCGGTGGCCCGGGCCCTCGCCGGCTGGGAGCACGCGGGGGAGGTGGGGGTCGTCGAGATCGACCCGGAGCTCGCCGACACCGCGGCGATGACCGAGGCGTACGACGTACCGCTCGACTCCAGCGCCAACTGCGTCGTCGTCTCCGGCAAGCGCGCCGGCGACGAGAGGATCGCCGCCTGCCTGGTCCGCGCCGACACCCGGGCCGACGTGAACAACCTCGTGAAGCGGACCCTCGACGTGCGCAAGTGCTCGTTCCACCCGATGGACCGGGCGGTGGAGGAGACGGCCATGGAGTACGGCGGCATCACGCCGGTAGGCCTCCCCGACGGGTGGCGGCTGCTCGTCGACGCGAGCGTGCTGGAGATCGAGGCGGCGATCATCGGCAGCGGGGTGCGGCGGTCCAAGCTGCTGGTCCCCGGACGCCTCTTCGGGGAGCTGCCCGGGGCGGAGGTGCTGACCGGCCTCGGCGTCTGAGCCGGGAATGCCTCCCTGGGCCATGGGTACGGCCTTCACTTCCCAAGAGGAGGAGTTCTCATGAAAGCCGTGACATGGCAGGGCCACCGTGACGTACGGGTCGAGGAAGTCCCCGACCCGATCCTCAAGGAGCCCACCGACGCCATCATCAAGATCACCTCGACGGGACTGTGCGGTTCCGACCTGCACCTCTACGAGGTGCTGGGGCCGTTCATGGGCGAGGGGGACATCCTCGGACACGAGCCGATGGGCATCGTCGAGGAGGTCGGCTCTGACACCGGCGACCTGAAGGTCGGCGACCGGGTCGTCATCCCGTTCCAGATCTCCTGTGGTTCGTGCTACTTCTGCGACCAGCAGCTCTACACGCAGTGCGAGACCACCCAGGTCAAGGAGTACGGCGCCGGCGCGGCGCTCTTCGGCTTCAGCAAGATGTACGGCCAGGTCGCCGGCGGCCAGGCGGAGTACCTCCGAGTGCCGCACGCCGACTTCACGCACATCAAGGTGCCGGAGGGGCCGGCCGACGAACGGTTCCTGTTCCTCTCCGACGTGCTGCCCACCGCGTGGCAGGCCGTCGAGTACGCCGACTGCCCTGACGGCGGGACGCTGCTGGTGCTCGGCCTCGGCCCGATCGGCGACATGTCCACCCGGATCGCGCGACACCGCGGCCTGCGGGTGATCGCGGTCGACATGGTCGCCGAGCGGCTGGCGCGGGCGCGCGCCCGGGGCGCCCAGGTGATCGACCTGAACGCGGTCGACGAGATCGGCGACGCCGTCCGCGACCTGACCCAGGGGCGCGGGGCGGACGCCGTGATCGACGCGGTCGGCATGGAGGCCCACGGCTCGCCCGTCGGCACCGTGCTCCAGCGGATGACGAACATGCTGCCGAAGGCGTTGGCCGCGCCGATGATGCAGAAGGCCGGCGTGGACCGGATGGCCGCCGTCTACGCCGCGATCGACGGCGTGCGCCGCGGCGGCACCGTCTCGCTGATCGGGGTGTACGGCGGGGCCGCCGACCCGATGCCGCTGCTGACCATGTTCGACAAGCAGATCCAGCTACGGATGGGGCAGGCCAACGTGCAAGCGCTGGGCGCCGGACATCATGCCGCTGCTCACCGACGAGGACCCGCTCGGTGTCGACGACTTCGCCACCCACCGGATGCCCCTGTCCGAGGCGCCGCAGGCCTACGAGCAGTTCCAGAAGAAGACCGACGGCACCGTGAAGGTCGTCTTCACGCCGTAGTCGGACGGGCCGGAGTGTGGTGGAGTGAGGTCATGACCGAGACCCGCTCCACCGACCCGGTGGCCGTCTCCGCGGTGGCCGCCGACCTCATCGCCGACCTCCCCCGGCACGCCACGGGCCGGGCGGCACGCACCGTGCTGTCCGGCCCCGTCCTGCGCGCGGTGGTGATCGCGATGGCCGACGGCACGGAGATGGCCGAGCACGAGGCGCCGAAGGCCGCGACGCTCTACTGCATCACCGGGCAGGTGACGCTGCGCAGCGGCGGCGCGGAGTGGCCGCTCCAGCCGGGTCAGCTGGTGCCGATCCCGACGGCGCGCCACTCGGTGGAGGCGCACGCCGACTCGGCCATCCTGCTCACCGTCGCTCTGGGCTGACCGCCTGGTCGAGGGCCGCGCGGGCGGCCGGCTCGGCAGCGGCCCGGTCGGCGGCCACGAGGCCGACCCGGGTGCGCCGGTCGAGCAGGTCGTCGACGTCGAGCGCCCCCTCGTGGGTGACGCCCCAGAGCAGCTCGGCCGTCGTGCAGGGCACCCCCGCGGCCACCGGCGCGAGCAGCGTCGCCCGGTCGAGCCCGGTGCGCTCCATCGCGTCGGCCAGCACGTCGGGCGCCTCGGCGCCGTAGCGCCGCACCAGGCGGTCCGGTGCCTCCATCCGGGCCAGGCGGCCGCGCGAGGCGGCACCGACCAGCGGCAGGTCGCGGGTGCGGCACGGGCCCGCGGTGAGGCCGCGCTGCGTGGTCGCGGCGTCGACGGCGTCCTCGGCCATCTGCCGGTAGGTCGTCAGCTTGCCGCCCACGACGGTCACCACCCCGGTCGAGGAGGTGAGCACGGCGTGCCGGCGGGACAGGTCGGCGGTGCTGCCTCCCGCGTCGAGCAGCGGGCGCAGGCCGGCGTACGCCCCGACGACGTCGTCGCGGGACAGCGGCTCGTCGAACACCGCGGAGATGACGTCGAGCAGGAAGCCGATCTCGCTCTCGGTGGGCTCGGGCACGTCGGGGACCGGGCCGTCGGCCGGCTCGTCGGTGAGGCCGACGTAGACGAGCCCGTCGGGCTGGGGCAGCGCGAAGACGAAGCGGTTGGTCGCGCCGGGGACGGGGGCCATCACGGCGACGGCCAGGCCGGGGAGGCTCGCCGCGCGGAGCACGAGGTGCGTGCCGCGCGAGGGCCGCAGGGTGACGTCGGGGACCAGGCTGCCGGCCCAGACGCCGGTGGCGTTGACGACGGCGCGGGCCCGGATCCGTCCGGTCGTCCCGGTGACCTCGTCGAGGACGTCGGCACCGTCGCCATCGAGCGCGGTGACCCGGGTGTGGGTCAGGACCGAGGCGCCGTGGCCGGCGGCGGTGCGGGCCAGGGCCACCACGAGCCGGGCGTCGTCCTCGAGCTGGCCGTCCCAGGACAGCAGTCCGCCGCGCAGGCCGGGGGCGCGCAGGCCCGGGGCGAGCGCGAGGGTCTCGGTGCGGCTGAGCCGCCGCGGCCGGGGGAGCACGCCGTGCGGGGTGCGGGCGGTGGCGCGCAGGACGTCGCCGGCGAGCAGCCCGGCACGCGTGATCGCCGCCTGGCTGCGGGAGACCATCGGCACCAGCGGCAGCAGCATCGGCAGCGCGCGCGTCAGGTGCGGGGCGGTGCGGGTCATCAGGATGCCGCGCTCGACGGCGCTCTCGTGGGCGACGCCCAGCTGGCCGTTGGCGAGGTAGCGCAGGCCGCCGTGCACGAGCTTGGAGCTCCACCGGGACGTGCCGAACGCGAGGTCGTGGGCGTCGACCGCGACGACGTCGAGCCCGCGGGCCGCCGCGTCGAGGGCCACGCCGGCGCCGGTGACGCCGAGCCCGACGACGAGCAGGTCGACCACCCGGCCGTCGGTGGCGGCGGCGAGCTCGGCGGAACGTCGGGCGGCGTCCAGCGCGGTGCTCCGGGGGAAGGAGGGGGTCATGGCCGGAGGTACCTCTCGACGAGGGTGCGCAGCTCGGCGTCGAGGTCGGCCTCCGTGGGGCCGCCGTCGTCGCCGGTCATGGTCTGGGTGGACAGCGCGAAGCCGTGCGCGGTGAGCATCAGCGACCGGGCGAGCAGCCGCGGGTCGCCTGCGCGCAGCGAGCCGTCGGTCTGGCCCTCGGCGATCACGGCCTCGACCAGGGAGAGGATCGCGTCCTGGGTGCGGCCGCGCCGGTCGAGCAGGTAGGGCAGCAGCAGCTCGGGGTCGACCTCGAGGATCTTGGCGAACAGCTCGTTGCCGCGGAGCTCCTTGACGGTCGCGGCCACGCCACCGGCCAGCCGCTGGAGCGGCGAGGCGGCCTCGGTGAGCGCGGCGTCCTCGACGACGACCGCCCACTCCCGGGTCATCAGGTCGGCGAGCAGCGTCTGCATGTCCGGCCAGCGCCGGTAGATCGTCATCCGGGAGACGCCGGCCCGGCGGGCGACGTCGGTCAGCGTGGTGCGGCGCCAGCCCACGGCGAGGATGCCCGCGCGGGCCGCGTCGAGCAGCGCGTCGTCGCCGGTGGGCTTGGCCTCGACCTGCTGCAGGCGCGGGTTGTGACGAAGTGACGACATGTGTCACAATGTATCACATGAGCGAGAGCATGCACTGGGCCCGCTGGGGCGACCCGGCCGAGGCCGCGCCCCTTCCCGACACCGCCCGCGGCCTGGTGGAGCTGGCCTTCGGGCCCGCCGAGGAGCAGGAGACGGTGCCGTTGGCGCAGGTGCGGCTGCCCGAGCAGGCGCTCCCCGACGCGCTGGTCGACGGGCTGCGTGGCCTGGTCGGCACCGACCACGTCCGCCTCGACCACGAGACCCGGGTGCGGCACACCCGCGGCAAGTCGACCCCGGACCTGCTCAAGATGCGGCACGGCGACGGCAGCGACGCCCCGGACGCGGTCGTCCTGCCGGGCAGCCACGACGAGGTGCTCGCGCTGGTGCGCTGGGCCGGCGAGCACCGGGTCGCCGTCGTCCCGTTCGGCGGGGGCACGTCGGTCGTCGGTGGGCTCGCCGCCCGCCGCGACGGCTATGCCGGCGTCGTCGCCCTCGACCTGGCCCGCCTCGACCGGCTCGTCTCCGTCGACGTCGAGTCCGGCACCGCCGTGCTCGAGGCGGGTCTGCTCGGGCCCCGGGCCGAGGCGCTGCTCGCGCAGCACGGGCTGACCCTCGGCCACTTCCCGCAGTCGTTCGAGTACGCCTCGATCGGCGGCTTCGCGGCCACCCGCTCCAGCGGCCAGGCCTCCTCCGGCTACGGCCGCTTCGACGCGCTCGTCATGGGGCTCACCGTGGCCACGCCGCTGGGGAGCCTCGAGCTCGGCAGCGCACCGGCCAACGCCGCCGGTCCCGACCTCCGCGAGCTCGTGCTGGGCTCCGAGGGCGCCTTCGGCGTCATCACCTCGGTCACCGTCCGGGTCCGGCCCATCCCCGCGTTCAAGGTCTACGAGACCTGGCGCTTCGACTCGTTCGCCGCCGGGGTCGCCGCGCTGCGCGACCTGGCCCAGTCCGGCACCGCCCCCACCGTGCTCCGGCTGTCGGACGAGAACGAGACCGCGATCAACCTGGCCAAGCCCGACGAGGTGGGAGGCGAGAGCGCGGGCGGCTGCCTCATGGTCACCGGCTTCGAGGGCACCCCGGCCACGGTCGGCGCCAAGCGCGGCATCGTCGCCGCCCGGCTCGAGTCCCTGGGCGGCCGCAGCCTCGGCGAGGAGGGCGGCGCCGCCTGGGAGAGCGGCCGGTTCCACGGTCCCTACCTGCGTGACTCGCTGCTCGACGTCGGCGTCCTCGTCGAGACGCTGGAGACCGCGACGTTCTGGTCCGACCTGTCCGCGCTGTACGCCGCCGTGACCGCGGCGCTGACCGGGGCGCTCAGCACCGACGCCGGGTCGCCGCTCGTGCTGTGCCACATCAGCCACGTCTACGAGACCGGGGCCTCGCTCTACTTCACCGTCGCGGCGCGCCAGCAGGGCGACGGGCTCGACCAGTGGGCGAAGGCCAAGGCCGCGGCCTCCGACGCGATGATCGCGGCCGGCGCCACGATCACCCACCACCACGCGGTCGGCCGCGACCACCTGCCGTGGCTCGCGCAGGAGATCGGCCCGGTCGGCGTGGAGATCCTCCGGGCGGTCAAGGAGCGGCTGGATCCGCACGGGGTCCTCAACCCGGGCATTCTTGTGCCATGAGGACATTTCACTGCCTGGTCAACCCGCTCTCGGGCGGGGGCGCGGCCCCCGCCGCGGTCGTCCCGGTGGCGCGGATCCTCCGTGACGCCGGCGCGCAGGTGGACGTCACCTACAGCCCCGGCCCCGTCGCGTGCGCGCAGCTGGCCCGCGAGGCGTCGGCCCGCGGCGACGTGGTCGTCGCCGTCGGCGGTGACGGGATGCTGTCCTCGGTCGCGTCCGCCGTCGTCGGGTCCGGCGGCCTCCTCGGCATCGTGCCGTCCGGCCGCGGCAACGACTTCGCCCGCCAGCTCGGCCTGAGCAACGACCCGGAGGACGTCGCGCACGTGCTGCTCGAGGGTGAGGTGAGCGAGGTCGACGTGATCGACGCCGGCCGGCGCATCGTGCTCGGCAGCGTCTATGCCGGCGTCGACTCGCTCGCGTCGGAGATCGTGGACCGGTCGCACCGGCTGCCCCGCACGCTGCAGTACCCCTACGCCGCGGTCCGATCGATCATCGCGTTCTCGCCGACCCGGTTCACCGTCGAGGTCGACGGCGAGCGGCTGGTCGAGGAGGCCTACACCGTCGTCGTCGGCAACTCCGGCTACTACGGCGCCGGCATGCACATCGCACCGACGGCCACCCTGGACGACGGGCTGCTCGACGTGGTGATCGTCCGGGCAGCCTCGAAGCTCCGGCTGATCAGGTCGATGCCGAAGCTGTACGACGGCACCCACGTGGAGCTCGACGACGTGATCTCGTTGCAGGGCAGCGTGGTCCGGGTCAGCAGCGCCGCCCCCGTGACGGCGTACGGCGACGGCGAGCGCCTCGCCCCGCTGCCGGTGACCGCCCGGGTCCTGCCCAAGGCCCTGCGCGTCCTGGCCTGATCAGCGGGGGGCCCACATCTCCCAGGCGAGCACCTCGCAGCCCTGCGGGCCGGCCACCAGCCGGCGCGCTCCCGCGCCCGCGAGCCGCACGGCGTCGCCCTCGTCGAGCCGGCCGGCCTCCTCCAGGTCGACGCTCCCGCGCGCCACGAACAGGTGCACGTGGGGGGCGTCCGGGACGACGGCCTCGCCGGCCGCGTCGAGCCGGACCACGTGCAGCGCCGCCCCGCTCGCGCCGAGGGAGACCGCCGCGGACTCTTGATCGCGTGCCATCCCCGACGCGACCGTCACCCACGCCTGCGACGCCAGGGCCGGGCCCACGTAGTGCTGGGCGTAGGACGGCTCGGTGCCCGGCTCGTCGGGCAGCACCCACATCTGCACGAACCGCACGGACGGTCCCGTGGCCGCGTCGTTGCGCTCGGAATGGAGTACGCCGCTGCCGGCGCTGAGGCGCTGCGCGAGGCCGGGCACCACCAGGCCGGTGTGGCCGCGCGAGTCCTCGTGCAGGAGGCCGCCGTCGAGGACCCAGGTGAGGATCTCGAGGTCGCGGTGCGGGTGGGTCGCGTAGCCGCTGCCCGGGGCGACCACGTCGTCGTTGTGCGCCACCAGCAGCGCGTGGCCGACGTTCGTGGGGTCGTAGTGCGCGCCGAACGAGAAGGAGTGCCGCGACACGATGCCGTCGGTCTCGGTGCGGAAGCGCTCGGCGGCCCGGCGTACGTCGGCTGTCACGCCCCCATGTTCTCGCAGGGGCCGCCGAACTCGTCGTCGAGGACGGTCCGGCGCAGCCGGGCCCGCTTGGCGACGTACTGTGCGCGGTCGGCCGCCGCGAACAGCACGTCGGGGTCGAGGTCGCTGCCCGCGCGCACCTCGGTGGTCGCCGCGCCGCACGACACGTTCGCCGCCGCGCCCGCGCCCCAGCTGGCGGTGCAGAGCTCGTCGGCGGCGGCGACCACGGTGGCCGCCGGCTGGCCCGGGACGACCACGGTGAACTCGTCGCCGCCGACCCGGGCGACGAGCGCTCCGGGGAAACGGGAGAAGTGGTGGTTGAGCGCGGCCGCCACGGACTTGATCAGCTGGTCGCCGGCCAGGTGACCGCGCGCGTCGTTGACCTGCTTGAGCCCGTTGATGTCGGCCATCACGACCGTCACCGGACGCGGCTCGCCGGACCGGAAGTCGAAGAGCGCGGCGGAGCGGTCGGTGAGCGCGCGGCGGTTGAGCAGCCCGGTCAGCGCGTCGTGGTAGGCCAGCACCTGGAGCGACTCCTCGCGCTGGGCGCGCGACACGGCGCCGGCCAGGATGGCGGAGAGCGCCTCCAGGTAGGCCATCTCGTCGGCGGCGTACGTCGGGTCCCCCACCTTCCGGGTGGCGTAGAACTCGCCCCACAGGAGGCCGTCGACGATCAGCGGGGCGCCGACCGCCGAGCCCTTGCCGAGCTCACGCAGCAGCTCGAGCTCGCGCGGGTCCGCGTCGGTGTCGTCGTGCCGGATCGTCCAGGCGAGGTTCTCGTCGGTGACGCCGCGCAGGTTGGTGAACTCGGAGATCGCGTAGACCTCGTTCTCCGGCCAGCGCTCCTCGGTGGGACCCAGCTCGCCGACGTTGATGAGCGTGCGGACGCAGCTGCCGGCGTCCTCGAGACGGCTCACCGAGACGCTGGCGGCGCGCAGCGCGGCACGGGTCTCCTCGGCGGCGATCTCGAGCAGCTCGAGCAGCGGGGCGGACCGGGCGACGGCGCGGGCGAGGCAGGCGAGGCTGCGCAGGCGCTCGCTCTGCTCCCCGTCGGTCACACCCGGATCATCGTCGCGCGCCCGGAGCCGGTTGAGCAGGACGCGCCGATACCACCCGAAAGGACCGGCCGCCCGGCGTGCCGGACTACTCCTCCGCCTCCGAGTGGAGGAGGGGGACGACGACGGTCGTGTGACGGAGCTCCCGCTTGGCGACGTACTGCGCCCGGTCGGCCGCGGCGAACACCTCCGCCGGGGTGATGCTGTGCCCCGGGGTCAGCACGGTCCCCGCCGCGCCGCAGGACAGCGCCGTGGTCGGGTCGAGGTCCCAGCTCTCCTCGCTGAGATGGTCGGAGACCTCGACGACCTTCTCCAGCGGGCAGTCCACGAGCAGGACGGTGAACTCGTCGCCGCCGACCCGGGCCACGATGCTGCCGGGAACCCGGGCGAACGCACGCTGCAGCCGCCGGGCCACCGACTGGATCAGCCGGTCGCCGGCCTGGTGGCCGAAGCGGTCGTTGGTCTGCTTGAGCCCGTTGATGTCCACCGCGACCACGCCGACCTCGCGGCGGACACCGCGCGGCACGTCGAAGACGCGCTCGGCGTGCTCGTCGATCGCGCGCCGGTTGAGCAGCCCGGTCAGCGGGTCGCGGTAGGCCAGCTCGGAGAGCGACCGCTCGCGGTCGGCCCGGGACAGCGCGCCGGCGAGGATCGCCAGCAGCCCTTCCAGGTAGGCGATGTCGTCGTCGTCGAAGGGCTGTTCGCCGGCCCGGCGGGTCGCATAGACCTCCCCCCACACCTGGCCGTCGACGACCAGCGGCGCCGCCGCCGAGCAGCACTTGCCGAGCTCCAGCAGGAGGTCGCGCTCGCCGTCGGGGATGTCCGGGTCGTCCAGCGACCAGCGCCAGACCACGACCTCGTCGCCGGACGCGTCCACGGTGGCGAACTCCGGCATCGGGTAGCTCTCGTTCTCCGGCCAGCGGACCTCGCCGGGCCCCAGGTCACCGACGTTGACGATGGTGCGCACCGCGGCGCCCTCGTGCTCCGCACGGGACACGGAGACGCTGGCCGCGGGCAGGGCCCGGCAGGCCTCCTCGGCGGCGAGCTCGAGCAGTCGGGGCAGCGGGTGGGGTCGGTTGAGGACGCGCGCCATCGACGCCAGGCTGCGCAGCCTGTTGTGCTCGTCGTCGTGCATGTCCACCCCCACCCCCATGGGTACTATGCCCCGATTGTCGTCGCACATCCCCCCGTTCGGGGCTCGGTCCACAGCAAAATCGCCCGGCGTACGCCCGTGCTTCTGCCAAGGTGGGCGCATGTCCTCCCACGAGCATCCTGCCCTCCCGGCGGGTTTCCTACTCGGAGCGAGCACCGCCGCCTACCAGGTCGAGGGCGCGGTGGACGAGGGCGGCCGTGGCCGCAGCGTGTGGGACACCTTCTGTGACGAGCCGGGCCGGATCGTCGACGGCAGCAGCGGCGCGGAGGCCTGCGACCACTTCCACCGGTACGCCGAGGACGTCGCGCTGATGCGCGAGCTGGGCCTCGACGGCTACCGGTTCTCGATCGCCTGGCCGCGGATCCAGCCGGACGGCTCCGGCCCGGCCAACCCCGCGGGACTGGACTTCTACGACCGGCTGGTCGACGCGCTGCTCGCCGCCGGGGTGGCGCCGATGGCGACGCTGTTCCACTGGGACCTGCCGCAGGCGCTCGAGGACGGCGGCGGCTGGCTCACCAGGTCCACGGCCGAGCGGTTCGCCGACTACGCCGCACTGGTCGGGGCACGGCTCGCGGACCGGGTCGCGCACTGGATCCCGGTCAACGAGCCCAACGTCGTGACGATGCTCGGCTACGCCACCGGCAGGCACGCGCCGGGGCGCCGGCTGATGTTCGAAGCGCTCCCGGTGGCCCACCACCTGCTGCTCGGCCACGGCCTGGCCGCGGGTGCGCTCCGGGCGGCCGGTGCGACCAGCGTCGGGCCGGCCAACAACCACATGCCGGTGTGGGCGGCCACCGACTCCCCGGAGGACCGGCAGGCGGCCGACCTCTACGACGCCTTGTGGAACAAGATGTTCTCCGAGCCGATGCTGCGCGGCCGCTACCCCGAGGGGTTCGCCGAGCTCATGCCCGGCCCGGTCGCCGAGGACCTCGCCGTGATCTCGGCGCCGCTCGACTTCTACGGCGTCAACTACTACAGCCCGATGCGGATCGCGGCACCCGGGACCGACCTCCCCACGACCGACCAGGTGCCGACCGAGGGCCTGCCGGTCGTCCCGGTGGTCATCGAGGGCTACCCGCTCACCGGGTTCGGCTGGCCGGTCGTGCCGGACGGGCTGCGCGAGCTGCTGGTGTCCCTGCGCGAGGAGTACGGCGCCGCGCTGCCGCCGGTCTTCGTCACCGAGAACGGGTGCGCCTACGGCGACGAGCCCGACGTCACGGGGGCGGTGCACGACCCGGAGCGGATCGACTACCTGGCCGCCCACCTCACCGCCGTCGCCGGCGCGGTGGCGGAGGGGGTCGACGTGCGCGGCTACTTCACGTGGTCGCTGATGGACAACTTCGAGTGGGCCGAGGGCTACACCAAGCGGTTCGGCCTCGTGCACGTCGACTACGCGACGCAGCGGCGCACGCGCAAGGACTCGTTCAACTGGTACCGCGACCTGATCACCGCGCAGCACGCCCGCCGGGACGAGGCCCCCACGTGAGCAGGCCCGCCGACGTCCCCGTCGACGTCCTGGTGAGCGTCCCGGTCACCCCGGTCGCGCCGTCGTGGGTGGCCCGGGTGACGCTGGCCGGGCTGGGCGTGTGGGCCGGCTTCTTCGGACCCATCCAGGTGCTGCTCGCCCAGCAGGCCGAGGCGGTCGCCCCCGGCGACAAGGAGTTCGTCTTCGGACTGGTGACCGGTCTCGGGTCGGCGGTGTCCGTCGTCGCCAACCCGCTGTTCGGCGCGCTGTCGGACCGGACCACCTCGCGGTTCGGCCGCCGGGTGCCCTGGGTCGCGGGCGGTGCGGTCGCCGGGGCGCTGGCGCTGCTGCTGCTGTCGGTGGCCGACTCGGTCGCGGTGATGGTGCTCGCGTGGTGCCTCGCGCAGGCGGCCCTCAACGCGATGTACGCCGCGCTGACCGCGACGGTCCCCGACCAGGTGCCGGTCGCCCAGCGCGGCGTCGTCGGCGGCTGGGTCGCGGTGTCCCAGACGTTCGGCATCGTCGGCGGCGTCGGCATCGCCACGGTGACCGGGGGGATCGCCGCGGGCTACGTGGCGACCGCTGTCGTCGTGCTCGTCCTCGTCGTGCCCTACCTGCTGGGCAGCCGGGACCTGCGGCTCGACGCGGCCCACCGGCACCCCTGGGACACCGGTGCGTTCCTGCGCGGCTTCTGGCTGAGCCCGCGGCGCTACCCCGACTTCGCGTGGGCGTGGCTGACCCGGTTCCTGGTCAACCTCGGCAACGCGATGGGCACGCTGCTGCTCTACTTCTACCTCGACGACGCCGTCGGCTACGACGACCCGGAGGCGGGCGTCTTCGTGCTCACGGTGATCTACGCCCTGTTCATCGTGGCGAGCACGGTGGTCTCCGGGGCGTGGTCGGACCGGGTCGGCAGGCGCAAGGTCTTCGTCATCGTCGCCGGCCTGGTCACCGGGGCGGCGGCGCTCACCCTGGCGGTGACCCAGACCTGGCCCGGCGCGCTGGTCGGGGCGGCGGTGCTCGGGATCGGCTACGGCATCTACCTCTCCGTCGACTTCGCGCTGTGCACCGAGGTGCTCCCCGACGAGGAGGCCCGGGCGAAGGACCTCGGCGTGATCAACATCGCCAACGCGCTGCCCCAGGTGTTCGCCCCGTTCCTGGGCGCGTTCCTGATCGCGTCGCTGGGCGGCTACGTCACGTTGTACGCGGTCGCCGCGGCGGTCTGCGTGCTCGGGTCGGTGCTGGTCACGCGGATCCGCTCCGTGGCGTGAGGCCTTTGCGGGCTTGGTAAAACCACCGCGAAACGGGACGTGTCGGCGTACCTTCGAAGAAAGGGCGACCCTCTCGGGGAAGCGAGGGCCGCAGTCCATCGAGGGGTTTCGTCATGACGCTCGTACTGCTCTGCTGCGTCGCGATCTCGGCCGTCGCGGTTCTCTGGTCGACCCACCGGCACCGTCAGCTCGTCGCCTGGGACAAGGAGCTGCACGCCGCCTTCTTCACCGGCGAGCGCCCCGAGACGCCCCGGCACCGCGCCCTCTGACCTTCCGCGCGACCAGGTAGGCCTGGTCGGTCGTCTCGTGGTCGAACGCCGGCGCGCGCACGGTCCGCGTGTGCACCACGAGGCCGGCCGCTGCGAGCTCCTCGGTCACCCGGTCCGGTGACATCCGGAAGGAGTCGAGCGGCACCGGGTGGCCGTAGGCCACGTCGCGGTGCACCTGCTCGTCCTCGCCCACCTGGAACGCGAGCATCAGGTGCCCTCCCGGCGCGAGCACCCGGTGCAGCTCGGAAAACACGGCCGGCCGCTCCTGCGGGCGGGGTGTGGATCAGGGAGTACCACGCGAGCGCCCCGCTGAGCCCGTCGTCGGGCAGGTCGAGGTCGTCGAGCGCGCCCACGTCGAAGCGGAGCCCGGGACAGCTCTCCCGGGCCACGGCGACCATCCCCGGGGAGAGGTCGACGCCGAACACGTCCAGGCCGAGGCCGTCGAGGTACGTCGTGAGCCGGCCGGGTCCGCAGCCGAGGTCGCCGACGGGGCCGCCGCCGTCCGCCAGCACCTGCTCGGCGAACAGCCCCAGCATCGCCCGGTCCGCGAGGCTCTCCGCGAGCGAGCCACGCAGCAGCGCCGCGTAGTCCACGGCGACGGTGTCGTAGGCGTGGCGGGTCGTCTGCAGGTGGCCGGTCTCGCGCATCCGAGGACCGTACTGCCTCTCAGCGCTGGCGGAGCAGGGTCACCTTGAGCACGCCCACGTTGTCCCGGTGGTCGAGGTCGAGCACGGCCAGCCGGAGCTTGCCGTTCTTCGTCGCCGTGAACCGGGTCGTGTAGCTGTGCTCCTCCTCGGAGCAGATGTCGGTGCGACCGATCGCGCGCCACGAGGCACGGTTGCCGTCCACCCAGAGGTCGAGCGGGTCCTGCGCCAGCGCCAGGCCCGGGTCACGGGGCACCCAGCCGGTGCTGGTGCGCACGCAGCTCGCGTCCGCCTCGACGCCGTTGGACCGCTGCGTGCCGCGCACGATGATCTGCACCTTCTCGCCCTTGCGCAGCTTCATCGTGGAGCGCGTGCCCGTGGCCGTGTTGGTGGCGACCTCGAACCAGTCGCGGTCCTGGGTCCACGCGGCGCCCTTGCCGGGCTTGTCGTTGCCGGCCGCGGTGGGCTCGGTGATCGCCGAGAGCCGCTGCACCCCGACGGTCAGCGCGCCGGTGTTGTCGCCTGCGGTCAGCGGATCCCACAGCGACAGCGCGAGCCGGCCGGTGCGGGGCGCGGTGTAGTCGGCGACGTAGGAGTGGCTGGTGCAGCCGTCGCCGGTGGGCCGGCCGTCGAAGGCCACCCCGTCGACGTACAGGTTGCCGTGGTCCGCGTCGGGGAACCGGCGGTCGAGCGGCGCCTGCGGGTACCACGCCGAGTCGAGCGCCACGCAGAGCCCGTCGGACTGGACGCCCTTGCCGAGCCCGACGACCCCCGCGACGGTGATCCGGTAGCGGGCGCCCGCCTGGAGCTCCTGCGCCGTCATCACCCCCTGCGCCGCGGACGCGGGGACGGTGACCGTCTCGCCGAGGAGCCCGTAGCCGCGCGGGGCGTCGGCCGCCACCCGCGGGGCCGGCGCCAGGTCGGGGTAGCTCGGCAGCGCGTCGGTGACGTCGGTCTTCGGCTTGGACACGACGACGACGATCTTGCCGGTCGCGCCGTCCTGCTGGTTGTCGACCTGCAGCCGGAGCGGGCCGGTGCGGGTGGGGGTGTAGCGCCGGGTGTACTTGTGGCCCTTGGCGTGGCACTCGCCGCCCAGCGTGGTCTCCCGGTCGACCGTCAGGTCCAGCGACCCGTGCCGCTCGGCCGTCGTCGCGTCGGGAGCGGCCGCCCAGTCGTCGGCGCCGCGGGACCACACGCACGTGGCGTCGGCCACCTCGTCGGGGTCGCCGTAGGTGAACAGCCCGGCGACGGTGAGCTTGTAGGTCGTCCCCGCGCGCAACGAGAAGCCGGACCTCACCGCCGCACCGTCGGGCAGCACCGACAGGCGTGCGTAGTCGCGCTTGCTCAGGTCGAGCACCGGCTCGGTGGGCGGCTCGGGGGCCGGCTCCGGGTCCGGCGTCGGCGCCGGGTCGGGGGTGGGCGGCTTGGGCTGCGGGTCGGGGCGCGGGTCGTTGCGGTGGTACCAGCTCGTGTCGCCGCGGCCACCGGCCCGGGACAGCGAGATGTGCACGTGGTTGCGGTGCCGCAGCGTGACCGAGCACTTCTTCACGGTGCGGCAGCCCGGGTTCAGGTAGTCGCGCTTCACGAAGCCGCGGTAGGACGAGTAGATGTGGTCGTTCCAGATGAGGTACATGATCCCCATCCGACGTGCCTTCGCCGCGACGTTGCCCTCCGCGTCCGTGGCGAAGATGTCGGCCAGGAAGTCCTTCACGTAGCCGCGGTCCCGCGCCGAGGAGTGGTTGACCGCCCAGTCGAACGCGCGGCCCTCCTTGTGCTCGGAGACGCCGCTGGCCGCGCAGGCCCGCGAGATGCCGAGCGACCCGGTGCCGGGGTAGCTGCGCTGCAGCCAGGCCGCGAGCTGCAGGGTGCCGGGCTTCGGCGTGGGCGAGCACTTGCTCTGCGGCTGGTAGGGAGCGAAGTCCTCGACCGGGAGCGCGAAGGCGGCGGAGGGGACCAGGACGGCGAGGGCCACCAGGAGGGCGACGAGGCGTGCCGACGTACGGCCGGGGTCTTGCGGGCGCGACATGACAGGATTCCCGGGGTTGGTGGGGCGGAAGTTAAAACTGGTCGAAGGGTATGTCGCGCTTGACAGGGGTGTCCTTGGTTTCGAGAATTCGCCCGGTGAAGAAGACCCTGCCCGTGACGCTCGGCGTGCTCATGATCGTGGTCGGCGGGGTCTGGACCTTCCAGGGCCTCGGCTACCTCGAGGGCAGCCCCATGACCGACCAGGAGATCTGGGCGGTGATCGGCCCGCTCGTGGCCGGTTTCGGCGTCGCCCTGGCCTACGTGGGCCTGCGCCGCTGAGTCACGCGGCCGTCGTGCCGAACGGGAACGACTCGATCGTCCCGCAGCTCCCGGGCTCCCACCAGAAGAGCGCGGCCTCGTGCGCGCTGATCGTCACCGGCAGCAGGTGCGCCGCCTCGTGCTCGACCGCGCCGACGTCCTCGCCGTCGAGCAGGGGCACGCTCAGGTGCGGGACCACGTCGTTGAACGCGCCGCCGTACGGCGGGAACTCCGGGAACCGGCGGGACAGCTCCAGCGTGAGCTGCCGGAACGGCGCGGCCGGCGAGGGGGACAGGTAGACGACCCCGCCCGGGAACCGGTTGACCGAGGTCAGCGAGAACGTGAACGGCGTGACGTCGGCGAAGAACCAGCGGAGCTCCGACAGCACGCCGGGGGTGAGGCGGTCCCGGTCGGCGAACGGCGCGAGCAGGGTGATGTGCGCGACCGGGTCGTCCGCGTCCGCGGGGACCTCGTCGGGGGAGCGCAGCGCCAGCCGGGGGCGCACCAGGGCATCGAGCTCGGGCACCGGGACGGACAGCAGCGAGTGCGGCATGGGACATCTCTACCGCATGCGGGCCCTACCCTGTGCTGCATGGGCGCGGGACACGGGCACGGCCACGGCCACGCAGCCGGGCGGGCGGAGGACCGCGCGCGGCTGCGCCTGGTGCTGCTCGTCACCGGCGCGGTCATCGTGGTCGAGCTGGTCGGCGCCTGGCTGAGCGGGTCGCTGGCGCTGCTCGCCGATGCGGGCCACATGGTCACCGATGCGGCGGCGGTCGCGCTGGCGCTGTCGGCGTCGTACGTCGCGGGCCTGCCGGCCACGTCGCGGCGCACCTTCGGCTACCACCGCGCCGAGATCCTCGCCGCCCTGGCCAACGCGGTCGTGCTGCTGGGGGTGTGCGGCTACCTGGCCTACGAGGGCATCCGGCGGCTGCTCCACCCGGTCGAGGTGGAGGCCGGGACGATGCTCGCCTTCGCGGCGGTCGGGCTGGCCGCGAACCTGGTGTCGCTGCGGCTGCTGCACGGCCGGCACCGCGAGTCGATGAACATGCGCGGCGCCTACCTCGAGGTGTTCGGCGACCTGCTGGGCTCGGGGCTCG
Organism: uncultured Actinomycetota bacterium; assembly: GCA_963721855.1. Lineage (GTDB taxonomy): Bacteria > Actinomycetota > Actinomycetes > Propionibacteriales > Nocardioidaceae > Nocardioides_B. The sequence goes on from CAVRMN010000006.1 coordinate 105,339, forward strand.
TCGTGGTGGCCGCGGTGGTCGTCATGACGACCGGCTTCACGCGTGCCGACCCGCTGGTGTCGCTGGCCATCGCGGCGCTGGTCCTGCCGCGGTCGTTCATCCTGCTGCGCGACGCGGTCGAGGTGCTGCTCGAGACGGCGCCGGCGCACCTGGACCTGGACGACGTCCGGGTCCACCTCGAGAAGGTGCCGGGGGTCGTCGACGTGCACGACCTGCACGCGTGGACGCTGACCAGCGGCATCCCCGTGCTGTCCGCCCACGTCGCGGTCACCGACGAGGTGCTCGCCGAGCGCGGCGTCGGCAGGCTGCTCGACGAGTTCACCACCTGCGTGGCCGAGCACTTCGCCGTCGACCACGCCACGTTCCAGGTCGAGCCCGCCGGCCACCAGGACCACGAGAACCTCGGCCCCGCCCACGCCTGACCGGCGTCAGAGGGGGCGGCGAGCCTGTCGAAACTCCCCGAGCTGCCCTCAGGCTGTTCTTCTGCACGAGAAGCACGTAGGAAGCCGGCCCGGCGACCATCTCGTGCAGAAGAACAGTCCGGGCGCAGGGTCGACGGCTACCCGGGGTCAGAGGGTGGCGGCGAGCCGGGTGCCCTGCTCGATGGCGCGCTTGGCGTCGAGCTCCGCTGCCACGTCGGCCCCACCGATCAGGTGGGCGGTGACGCCGGCGGTGACGAGGTCGTCGTACAGCCCGCGCACGGACTCCTGCCCGGCGCACACCACGACGTGGTCGACGTCGAGCACGCGCTGCTCGCCGGGTCCGTCCTCGCCGTCCGGCCGCACGGTGATGTGCAGGCCGGCGTCGTCGACCTTGTCGTAGCTCACGCCCGGGACCATCGTGACGCCGGAGTCCTTGAGCACGGCGCGGTGCGCCCAGCCGGAGGTCTTGCCGAGGCCCTTGCCGATCGCGGTCGCCTTGCGCTGCAGGAGGTAGACCTCGCGCGCCGGGACCCGGGGCTTCTTCTCCTTGAGGCCGCCGCGGTCGACGGCGGGGTCGCCGACGCCCCAGTGGGCGTACCAGTCCTCGCGCGACTCGCCCTCGTCATGGGTGAGCAGGTGGCTGACGTCGACACCGATCCCGCCGGCACCGATGACCGCGACGCGGGGACCGACCTTGACCTTGCCCTCGATGGCGTCGGGGTAGGACACGACCTTCGCGTGGTCGATGCCGGGGAGCGACGGGGTGCGGGGGGCGACGCCGGTGGCGACCACGACGTCGTCGTACCCCTGCAGGGTGTCGACGTCGGCGCGGGTGCCGAGGCGTACGTCGACCCCGAGGACCTCCATGCGTCGCGTGTAGTAGCGGAGCGTCTCGGCGAACTCCTCCTTGCCGGGGATCCTCATCGCGAGGCGGAACTGGCCGCCGAGCTCCGCGCCGGCCTCGAAGAGGGTGACCTGGTGGCCGCGCTCGGCGGCGGAGACGGCCGCGGAGAGGCCGGCCGGGCCGGCGCCGACGACCGCGACCTGCTTGGCGCGCCGGGTCGGGGCCAGCACGAGCGTGGTCTCGCGGCAGGCCCGCGGGTTCACCAGGCAGCTCGCCCGCTTGTTGGCGAACGTGTGGTCGAGGCAGGCCTGGTTGCAGGCGATGCAGGTGTTGATCTCGTCGGCGCGGCCGGCCGCCGCCTTGTTGACGAAGTCGGGGTCGGCGAGGAAGGGGCGCGCCATGCTGACCAGGTCGGCCTGCCCGGACGCGAGGATCTCCTCGGCGACCTCGGGGGTGTTGATCCGGTTGGACGCGCACACCGGGATGCCGAGCTCGGGCCGCAGCCGCTCGGTCGTCCACGCCCAGGCGGCGCGCGGGACCTGCGTGAGGATGGTGGGGACGCGGGCCTCGTGCCAGCCGATGCCGGTGTTGATCGCCGAGGCGCCGGCGGTCTCCAGGGCCTTCGCCAGCGCGACGGTCTCGTCCCAGGTCTGGCCGTCGGGGATCAGGTCGAGCAGCGAGAGCCGGAACATCACCATGAAGTCGTCGCCGAGCGCCTCGCGGGTGCGGCGGACGATCTCGACTCCGAAGCGCATCCGGTTGTCGGCGCTGCCGCCCCACCGGTCGGTGCGGCGGTTGGTGTGCGGCGCGAGGAACTGGTTGATCAGGTAGCCCTCGGACCCCATGATCTCGATGCCGTCGTAGCCGGCCCGGCGGGCGAGCTTCGCCGCGTCGACGTAGTCGTCGATCGTCCGCTCGACCGCGCGCGCCGACAGAGCGCGTTGGCCTTGAACGGGGTGATCGGGCTCTGCGTCGCCGAGGCGCTGACGTTGAGCGGGGTGTAGCCGTAGCGGCCGGCGTGCAGGATCTGCAGCGCGATGGCGCCGCCCTCGGCGTGCACCGCGTCGGTGACCTGGCGGTGCCGGTCGGCGTGCCGGCGCCGGGTCATCTGCGACCCGAACGGCAGCAGCCAGCCGCGGACGTTGGGGGAGTAGCCGCCGGTCACGATCAGCCCGGCGCCGCCGCGGGCCCGCTCGGCGAAGTACGCCGCGAGCTCCGGGAGGTGCTTGGCGCGGTCCTCGAGGCCGGTGTGCATCGAGCCCATCACCACCCGGTTGCGCAGCGTGGTGCCGCCGATGGTGATCGGCTGCAGCAGGTGGGGGTAGGGGCTGCGGGACTGCTCGGTCATGCGGGGACTCCTGTCGGGAGGTGGTGGTTCGGGATCGTGGGCGTCGAGGTACTCCGTGAGCCACTCGACCCAGAACTGCTCGAGTCGGATGCCGCCCCGGAGCACGAGGTAGACGTCGAGCTCGCGGCCCTCCAGGGCGTCGGGCTCGGGGAAGTCGCGGGCGGCGAGCTGCTCGTAGTGCGCGAGCCGGGTCGCGTGGTCGGCGCGGTGGGCCGCCACCTGGTCGAGCACGGCGGCGCGGTCGCCGTACGACGCGGCGCGCAGCCTCACCGCGACCTCGCTGCGGAACGACTCCATCGGGGTCGGCTCCGCCAGCCACCGGGACAGCTCCGCGCGGCCGGCCGGCGCCACGTCGTACACCTTCTTGTCGGCCCGGCCCTGCTGCGCGACGTGCTCGCTGACCACCCAGCCGTCGGCCTCCATCCGGCCGAGCACGCGGTAGATCTGCTGGTGGGTGGCCGACCAGAAGAACCCGATCGAGCGGTCGAAGCGGCGGGTCAGGTCGA
>CAVRMN010000007.1:0-68177 GCA_963721855.1 uncultured Actinomycetota bacterium
GCGGGGCCTCGCGGTCGGCGTCGGAGTAGACCGCCACGGTGCGCAGGCCGAGCTCGTGCGCGGCCCTGATCACCCGCAGCGCGATCTCGCCGCGGTTCGCGACGAGCAGGGTGGAGATGGGTCGGTGCTGGTCATCAGGTCACATCCGGAAGATGCCGTAGGACGGCTCGGGGATCGGGGCGTGGGAGGCCGCGGCCAGGCCCATGCCGAGGACGCGGCGGGTGTCGACGGGGTCGATCACGCCGTCGTCCCACAGCCGGGCGGTGGAGTAGTAGGGGGAGCCCTGGTGCTCGTACTGGTCGCGGATCGGCGCCTTGAACGCCTCCTCGTCCTCGGCCGACCACTCCTCGCCCTTGGCCTCGAGGCCGTCGCGGCGGACGGTGGCCAGCACCGACGCGGCCTGCTCGCCGCCCATCACGGAGATCCGGGCGTTGGGCCACATCCACAGGAAGCGCGGGTCGTAGGCGCGGCCGCACATGCCGTAGTTGCCGGCGCCGAACGAGCCGCCGATCACCACGGTGAACTTCGGCACCACCGAGCAGGCGACGGCGGTGACGAGCTTGGCGCCGTCGCGCGCGATGCCGCCGTTCTCGTACTCCCGGCCGACCATGAAGCCGGTGATGTTCTGCAGGAACACCAGCGGGATCCCGCGCTGGTTGCACAGCTCGATGAAGTGCGCGCCCTTGAGGCTCGAGGAGGAGAACAGGATCCCGTTGTTCGCCACGATGCCGACCGGGTAGCCCCAGATCTTCGCGAACCCGCAGACCAGGGTCTCCCCGTAGAGCGCCTTGAACTCGTGGAAGCGGCTGCCGTCGACGACCCGGCGGATCACCTCGCGCACGTCGTACGGCGTCCGCGAGTCCGTCGGCACCACGTCGTAGAGGCCGTTCGGGTCCTCCGCCGGCTCCTCGACCTCGGCCTGGGTCAGGACGTGACCGGTGCTCGCCCGGCCGGGAGCGCGCTCGAACGTGGCCACGATCGACCGGACGATCTCCAGCGCGTGCGCGTCGTCGTTGGCGAGGTGGTCGACCACGCCGGACTTGCGGGCGTGCACGTCGCCGCCGCCGAGGTCCTCGGCGGTGACGACCTCACCGGTCGCGGCCTTCACCAGCGGCGGGCCGCCGAGGAAGATCGTGCCCTGGTCCTTGACGATCACGGTCTCGTCCGACATCGCCGGGACGTAGGCGCCGCCGGCGGTGCACGAGCCCATCACCGCGGCGACCTGGGGGATGCCGGCGGCCGACAGGTTGGCCTGGTTGAAGAAGATCCGGCCGAAGTGCTCGCGGTCGGGGAAGACCTCGTCCTGCATCGGCAGGAACGCGCCGCCGCTGTCGACGAGGTAGAGACAGGGCAGGTGGTTGACCCGCGCGACCTCCTGCGCCCGGAGGTGCTTCTTCACCGTGACCGGGTAGTACGTGCCGCCCTTGACGGTCGCGTCGTTGGCGACGATCACGCACTCGCGGCCGCTGACCCGGCCGATCCCGGTGACGATGCCGGCCGAGGGGACGGCGTCGTCGTACATCTCCGTCGCGGCCAGCGGGCTCAGCTCCAGGAACGGGCTGCCCGGGTCGAGCAGCCGGTCCACGCGGTCACGGGCGAGGAGCTTGCCGCGGTCGAGGTGCTTGCGGCGGGCCGACTCGCTGCCGCCCTGGCGGACCACGGCGAGCCGCTCCCGCAGGTCGTCGACCAGCGCTTTCATGTCGTCAGGCATGCGTCCGAGGTTAGCGAACATTAACCACCTTGCGCTAGTCTGCCTCCATGAGCGGACGCCGGGAGCAGATCCTCGACACCGCCGCGGCGATGTTCGCGGAGCGGGGCTTCCACGGCGTGTCCGTCGCCGACCTGGGCGCGGCGTGCGGGATCTCCGGGCCGGCGCTCTACAAGCACTTCCCGTCGAAGGACGCGATGCTCGCCGAGATGCTGGTCAGCATCAGCGAGGAGCTGCTCGAGGTGGGCCGGCAGCGCGACAGCGAGGCGGAGAACGCGCACGAGGCACTCCGGGCGCTGATCGGCTGGCACATCGACTTCGCGCTGCACAACAAGCCGCTGATCGTGGTCCAGGACCGCGACTGGGCCTCGCTTCCCGACGAGGCGCGGGAGCGGGTGCGGTCCCTGCAGCGGGCGTACGTCGACCTGTGGGCCGGCCGGCTCCGCGAGCTGCACCCCGACCTGACGCCGCGCGAGGCCCGGGCCCGGGCGCACGCCTGCTTCGGGCTGCTCAACTCGACACCGCACAGCGCGATGCTCCCCGAGGCGGAGATGACCGGCATGCTCACCGAGATGGCGTGCCAGGCCCTCGGCGTCAGCGCCTGAGCCGTCACCCGCTGACGCCCGCGAGCATGAAGCCGAGGGTGAGGTGGGTCGTCGCGGTGGACATGCTCGCCCGCCCGTGGCCCCAGCCGGGGAAGAGGTGCACCCGCCCGTCCTGGACGCCCGCGGCGGTGCCCTGGAACAGCTCCTGGGTGTAGAAGACGTCGTTGCTCCCGCCGATGACCAGGGTGGGGGCCGTGATGCGAGGCAGCTCCGTTTCCACGTCGAAAGCATCCTCGGCGTCGAGGGTGACCAGCACGTCAGAGGGATCGGCGGGAACCATCGAGCCGACCGCCAACCGGGTCGCGGGGCGAGCCGGGCCGCGTAGGGGAGCGGGGAGCATGGCCGTCATCACCGACGCCATCGCCTCCCGGGGCTCTCCAGCCCTGATCAGCCGCGCCATCTCGGCCTGCACCTCACGTCCATGCGGCCCGAGCCGGTAGGCCGCGGCGATCACCACCAGCCGACGTACGAGGTCGGGCCGGTCGACGGCAAGCTGGAGCGCGACCGACCCACCGGTGCTGGTGCCGTCCAGGAACACCGGCTCGCCGAGGTCGTGCTCGATCGCGTTGGCCAGATGGCCCGCGATGTCCGACATCGACTCGCCGGGTTTGAGCCCTCGCTTGCGGTTGACGACATAGACGGTGAACTGGCTCGCCAGCGGCCGGGCGTGGGCGAGTGCGAACCGACGCTCCATGCCCTTGGGCACGTCGTGCTCGGGGGTCAGCCCCTGCACCGACACCAGCGGCGGACCGTGGCCGATCCTCAGGTAGGGAACGTCGTCATGCAGGAACCCGACGGTCTCTCGTGCTGGCATCGCGCACCTCCCGGTCGTTCTCAGCCTGAACGCGACGTCCCCGCCGCCGACAGGGGCGAAAGTCTCTCGGAACGGCCGGGACCTCGAAGCGACACGGACGTTTCTCGGCCAAGCGGACATGTAGGGGGTGTCCAGCCGAGAGACTCTGCACAGGAGAACCCATGAACCTCGACGAACTGCTGGCGCAGGCAGCGCCTCCCGTTGCTTCGCGCACTGCGGAGCTCACCGAGGCGCTGCGCGAGATGGTTCCGACGATCGAGCATGCCGCGACGACAGGACGCCGGCGCGGAGCTCGTGCGGCCGCCGCGGGTGCCGTCGCCAGTCCTCGCCGTGCTCGGCGCCGGGGGTACCGCCGCAGCGAACGGCTTGCTGCCCGACTGGTTCCCGTGGACAACCGACTCGGGAGCATCGTGCGGCCTGTCGGCTTCGGTCGAGCTGCGCCGAGACGGCGACGGGGCACTGATCACCGATCGCTGGTCCGAGGCAGAGCAGCGGCAGGCTCTGTCCAGCGCCGAGGACTACCTCGGTTCCCTCGACCTGGACGCGATCGACCGGAAGCAGGCAGCCGAGCGGTGGTTCACCTACCTGGAGGGCATCTCCGTGACGCATCCCTCCCGGGCCGAGCTGGAGTCGAAGTTCCAGGGGGAGCGGCTGGAGGTCCAGTCGCTGATGTACGAGGTCGACAGACGCATGGATGACTACCTGGCCGCGCGCGGCTACGACCCGGACTCCGTCATGACCACGGTCGCGTCCCAGTGCGCCCAGTGACACCGGCGCGCAGGGCGGAGGTCCGCCACGCACTGCGCTCCAACACGGACGACCTGCTCGCCTACTTCGAGCGGCGGGTCACGGTTCGGGAGGACGCCGCCGACCTGCTGGGCGAGACCATGCTGCAGACCTGGCGGCGAGTCGAGGCCCTGCCCGCCGAGGACACGGTGCGGCAACGGATGTGGCTGTTCACCGTCGCGGCCAACGTGCTGGCCAACCATCGGCGGGCCGCCGGCCGACGGTCGGCCCTGACCGAGCGCCTGCGCCAGCACCTGGCGGTGCCGGCGACCTCCACGGATCCGGCCGAGGCGCTCGCCGTTCGTGAGGCCGTGCTCCGTCTGCCCGCTCCACATCGTGAGCTCGTCATGCTGGTCCACTGGGACGGGTTCACGATCGCGGAGGCCGCCACGATCCTCGGGGTCAACCCCTCGACCGCTCGCGGGCGCTACGCGGCAGCACGCGCTGCGCTCAGGGACGCCCTGGCCGAGGCGGTCTACAGGTAGTCAGGCTTCAGGCCCGCAGTCCCTCGTCGATCTCTGCCAGCGCCCGCGCGAGGTCCACCGTCGGGATCCAGCCCCACCCGAGCGCGCGCTCGGCCACGATGCGGCCGGTCCACACCGGCGCGTCCGTCCACACCGGTTCCACGCCGAGCGCTCCGGTGACCGTCTCGTGGTAGTCACGGGCCGTGGCCGGGCTCGCCGCGACGTTGACGGGGGTGCACGCTCCCGGGACCGGCCCTTCCACGAGGTTGTCGGAGGTCGCGACCCGACCCGACGCCACGTCCGCGGCGAGGTCGGCGAGGTCGTCGACGTGCACCCAGGCGAAGCTCTGTCGGGGAACGGCCTGCCGGGCCGACTCGTCGTCGCGGATCTCGGCCGGCCGCAGCGAGTTCCACGTCGACGTAGCGCCGGGGCCGAGGATCGCCGGCGGACGGAGGATGACCCGGGTGAGCCCGTCGATCTCACCCAGGGCGACGTCGGTGTCCCGCTTGGTCACGGCGTAGGAGTTGGCGTGGTCTCCGACCAACGGCGAGGTCTCGTCCACGTCTCCGGTGTCGGGGGAGCGGTCGTAGACGGCCGCCGTCGAGATGTGGACCAGGCAGTGGGACGCCCGCGTCACGGGCCGCCCGGGCCAGCACCGCCGTGCCCTCGACGGCGATGCGGTGCTGCGTCTCGTGGTCGCTGCTCATCGGGTGGACCGTCGTGACGACGGCGCTCGCGCCAGGGACCACGGCTGCTGCGAAGTCAGGGTCGGTGAAGTCGCCGACCCGCTCCTCGACCCCGCCGAGGGCCGGCGCAGTGCCGGGCCGCCGTACGACGGCCCGCACGAGCGCGCCCCGCTCGACCAGAGCAGCGCAGATCCGAGAGCCCACGAAGCCGTTCGCTCCGGTGACCACGACGACGGGGGGCTGGTCGGCGGCCGGCTCACCCATGTCAGGCGTGCTCGTCCGAGGGGGGCCGCGGAGGCTGGACCGACCAGCCCGGCGGCTCGTCGTCGCCCGACTCCTCGTCGCGCTGCGCGTCGGCTGCCGTGGCCTGGACCTTGCCGGCCGCGTGGTGGACCGGTGCGTAGACGGTGTAGAGCCGCATCGGCTCGTCACCGATGTTGGTGACGTTGTGCCAGGTGCCGGCGGGCACGAGGATCGCCCAGCCGTCCTCGACCTCCCGGTCGAAGTCGAGCTGGTCCTTCGCGGGGCCCATCTGCACCCGGCCCCGGCCTGCGTCGAGTCGCAGGAACTGGTCGGTCTCCGGGTGCGCCTCGAGACCGACGTCCTTGCCGACGGGGATCGACATGAGGGTCAGCTGGAGGTGCTTCCCGGACCACGCGACCGCGCGATAGTGGGTGTTCTCGATCGTCGCGTTCTCGAGGTCGAAGCTCTGAGGTTCCGGCCCGATGTCCTTGATGGTCATCGTCTCTCCCGTCCCGTCCACTGCAACAGCCGATGCACGATCGAAACTACGCCGTCGCCACCGGCGGCGCGACCGCGCTGCCGGCGGACTCAGGCGAGGGTGAACGGGACCGCAGGCCCGGGTGGGTCTTCCCCCACCCGGCCGTCGACGGCCTCCCGGATCAGGTCGGCGTGACCCGTATGACGCGCGTACTCCTCGATCATGTCGACCAGCAGACGCCGCACGGTCTCCTCGTGACCCTCGCCGAGCTGGTAGGTCAGACCGGGACCACCGCGTTCGAGCGCCTCCCGCACCGCCGCCCGGGATCGGTCCACGGCCTGGAGCCACACCCCGTGAAGCGTCTCGGGCGAGTCGAGGTCCGCGGAGCTGAAGGCCCAGGCGGACCGCCTTGCGGGCTCCACGTCCGCCCAGGGAAGCGGCAGGTCGGCACCGGCAAGCACTCGGGTGAAGTTCAGGTCCTCCATGTACGCCAGGTGCTTGACCAGCCGGCCCAGTGAGAGCGCGGACGTGTCGAGCCTCCGTGCCAGCTCCTCGCGACTGAGGTCGGCACACTTCCACGCGAACGTCGCCCGCTGTCGTTCCAGGGAGCCCAGGAGGGTCGAGGCCTCGTCGGCCACCGCGGGCGGTTCCGGGTAGCCCTGTCGCTGCGCTTCGCTCATGGCCGCACCGTAGGACGAGTACCGGACGAAAGCCGTCCTCATTGCACCGTCTAGTTTCAGGACGGGCCGCCCATGGGGCAGCCTGGCGGGGACGTCGACTTCCCAAGGAGCTGATCGCATGGACCCGGTCAAGATCGGACTGGTCGGCTACGGCTTCGGCGGCAGGTACTTCCACGCCCCGCTGATCTCCTCGGCAGCAGAGTGTGAGCTCGTCGGTGTCGTCACCAGGTCCGCGGAACGACGCGCCCTCGTGGCGGCGGAGCACCCGGGCGTCGACCTCTACGACAACCTGGAGGCCCTGGCGGCCGCCGGCGCCGAGGCAGTCAGCATCTCCACGCCGGCCGACACCCACTCGGAGCTCACCGACGCGGCGATCGGGCTCGGTCTGTCGGTGGTCTGCGACAAGCCGTTCGCCCTGGCCCCGGCCGCCGCGCGCCGCTCGGCCGGGCTCGCCGCGGCTCGTGGGGTGACGCTGAGCCCCTACCAGAACCGCCGGTGGGACTCCGACTTCCTCACCGTCCGGGCCCTCGTCGACGACGGCACGCTGGGGCAGGTGCACCGGTTGGAGTCCCGCTTCGAGCGCTACGCCCCGGACAACGGCCCCGGCACGTCGGGCGGCGGCACCTTGCTGGACTTCGGCGCGCACCTGGTCGACCAGGCACTCTCACTGCTCGGCCCCGTGGACCGGGTGCATGCGGAGTCGCGGACCCGGGAGAGCGGGCTCGACGACGACGTCTTCGTCGCGCTGCGCCACACCAGCGGCGCCGTCTCGCACCTGTGGGGCAGCTGGAGCCAGCACGCCCCCGGGCCCCGCTTCCGGGTCACCGGCTCGGCTGCCTCTCTCGTGGTCACCACGGGGGACACCCAGGAGGACGTTCTGATCACCGGCGCGAGCCCTGCGAGCGGCGACACCTGGGGGGTCGAGGCGCCCTCCGACCTCGACCGGGTCTTCACCGCGTCGGGCTCGAAACCTGTCTCGCTGGCCCGTGGTGCCTGGGACACCTACTACCCGGCCTTCGCGCGGGCGGTGCGCGGTGAGGGCTCACCACCGGTGGAGGTGGCCGACGCCGTCGCGACGGCGGATGTCCTCGAAGCCGCCCGAGTCAGCGCCGCGACCCATGAGTCGGTTCGTCCGGGCGGTGCCGCATGACCGGCCGCGAGCTGCTCGACGAGCTGGCGGCGCAGGAGTCGCGCCTCGTCTTCGACCGGTTCGACGAGCACACCGCGTGGGAGCTGGGCGTCGCCCTGCGCGAGGCCGCGCTCGCCGCGGGACTGCCGGTCGCGATCTCGATCCGCCGCAACGGCCAGCGGCTCTTCCACGCCGCGCTCCCCGGCTCGTCGGCCGACAACGACGGGTGGCTCGAACGCAAGAGCGCCGTCGTCGACCGCTACGGGCGCTCCTCCCTGCGGGTCGGCGAGGAGTTCCGGGTCAACGGCGGTTCCTTCGACGAGAACGCCCGGCTGGACCGGTCGCAGTTCGCGGCCCACGGCGGCGCGTTTCCCGTCCTCGTGCGCGGGACCGGCTGCATCGGCACCGTCGCGGTCTCCGGCCTGCCCCAGCGCGAGGACCACCGGCTCGTCGTCGAGGTCCTCGAGGCCTTCCTGGACGCGATGCGCTGAACGCGTGCCGTCAGCGCCAGCCCAGCTCGGGAGCGAGGTGGCGCAGCACGGAGTCGAGGATGTGGGCGTTGTAGTCGACGCCGAGCTGGTTGGGGATGGTGAGCAGCAACGTGTCGGCCGCGGCGACCGCCTCGTCGCCGGCGAGGTCCTTCACCAGCTGCTCCGGCTCGCCGGCGTACGTCTTGCCGAACCGGGCCGGGCCCCCGTCGAGGAAGCCGACCTGGTCCTGGCTGCCGGCGTCATGGCCGAAGTAGGCGCGGTCCCTGTCGCTGACGACGGGGAAGATGCTGCGGCTGACCGAGACCCGGGGTTCGCGGGCATGGCCGGCGGCCCGCCACGCGTCCCGGAACCGCTGGATCTGCTCGGCCTGGAGCTGGTGGAACGGCACCCCGGTGTCCTCGGTGAGGAGCGTGGAGCTCATCAGGTTCATCCCCTGCTCCGCCGTCCACTCGGCCGTCTTCCGGGATCCGGCGCCCCACCAGATCCGGTCGCGGAGCCCCGGCGAGTGCGGCTCGAGGCGGAGCAGGCCGGGCGGGTTGGGGAACATCGGTCGCGGGTTCGGCTGCGCGAAGCCCTCGCCCGTGAGCACCTCGAGCAGGATGCGTGTGTGCTCACGGGCCATGTCGGCGTGGTCGGAGCCCTCCTCGGGCACGTGCCCGAAGTAGGCGAACCCGTCGACGACCTGCTCCGGTGAGCCCCGGCTGATGCCGAGCTGCAGCCGGCCCCCGGAGATCAGGTCCGCGGCCCCGGCGTCCTCGGCCATGTAGAGCGGGTTCTCGTAGCGCATGTCGATCACGCCGGTCCCGATCTCGATGCGGCTGGTCCTGGCACCGATGGCCGCGAGCAGCGGGAACGGCGAGGCCAGCTGGCGGGCGAAGTGGTGCACCCGGAAGTAGGCGCCGTCCACGCCGAGCTCCTCGGCGGCGACCGCGAGCTCGACGGACTGGAGCAGCGCGTCGGCCGCCGAGCGCGTCTGCGACTGCGGCGAGGGCGTCCAGTGACCGAAGGACAGGAATCCGATGTTCTTCACGTCTGCTCCAACAACTCTCGGGTGCGGGTGTTCCCCGGGCGGGCGCCGCTCAGGCGAGCCGGCCGCGGGCCATCCCGATCAGCCGGTCGAGGACCCGCTCCCCGTCGGCGCGCAGGCCGTTGTGCTCGAGCTCGTTGGTGACCCAGGTGCGCATGCCTGGGAGCAGCCGGCCGGTCTCCTCGGAGAACACCCGGTCCACGTAGGCGTCCTCGGCATAGATCGCCGCGGCACAAGGTACGTCGACCCCACGCAGCACGTCGGCGTCGTACAGCCGCGGCCACTCGCGCTCGGCCAGGATCCGCGCCGCCTCGGCGAGCGGGGCGAGCCGGCTGTCGTCCTCGAACGTCCAGGGGAAGACGTGCTCGCCGGTCAGCAGCGCGCGGTCCTCGCGGAAGTCCTCGGGCATCGTGCGCTCGGCCGACCAGCGGGTGGCGCCGCCGTCGGCGTAGCAGGCCTCGTGGATGACGGCGTAGAGCGGGTTCCGCTCGCCGAACGGCAGCATCCCGGCGAGGTCGTGGCCGAACATCGGCGACGCAGGGTCCAGCTCCAGCAGGTAGTGCAGGTGCGCGGCACCGTCGCTCATCCCGAGCACGCTGCCGACCTGGCGGAACCAGCGGGCGGTGACGGCGTCGCCGTTGGGCAGCAGCACCTCACCGGCGTCACAGCGGGCCAGCACGTCGCGCAGCCGGGCCAGGTCGTCGGGGTAGGTCGCGTGGTAGCGGCGGTTGCGCTCGCGCATGGTGGCGTACGTCGCGGCGTACACCTCGTCGACCGGCCGGCCGACCGGGGGCACGCCGCCGGTGAAGAACACCTCGGCCAGCCCGTCGGCCGCTGTCGACAGGTAGTTGAGCGCGCAGAAGCCGCCGAACGACTGGCCGAGCACGCTCCACCGGTCGACGCCGAGCGCCCCACGGAGCAGCTCGCAGTCCGCCACGATCGAGTCCGCCCGGAACTGCGCGAGGTGGTCGGCCTGCTGCTGCGGCGTCCTCCCCGGCAGCGTGCCGATCGGGGTGGACCGGCCGGTGCCGCGCTGGTCGACCATCAGCACCCGGTAGTCGCGCAGGGCGCGGTCCAGCCAGGGCGGGCTGGTCGGCAGCCGGGTGGGCCGGGGCGCCTCGTTGCCGGGGCCGCCCTGGAGGAAGACCAGGAACGGCCGGTCGCGGCCCTCGGGGTCGGCGACCTCGCGGGCGAAGACGGTGATCCGCTCACCGTCGGGCCGGCCATGGTCGAGCGGGACGTCGAGCTCGTGCTCGGTGAGGACCAGCCCCGGGACCTGGAGGGTCGTCGAGCGCACCTCAGCCGACCTGGTCCAGGGCGTCCTGGAGGGCGGCCAGCACGAGCAGCACGGCGTCGGGGCGGGCGTTGTGGCCCATCAGGCCGATCCGCCACACCGAGCCGGCGAACGCCCCGGCGCCGGCGCCGATCTCGAGGTCGTGCCGCTCGAGCAGCACCTTGCGCACCGCGGCCGAGTCGACGCCGTCGGGCACCTTGACCGTGGTGAGCTCGGGCAGCCGGGCGCCCTCCTCGGCGAACAGCTCGAGGCCCATCTTCTGCAGGCCGTCCTGCAGCATCGCCCCGGCCTCCTCGTGCCGGGCCCAGACGTTCTCCAGGCCCTCGTCGAGGATCCGGCCGAGGCCGGCGTGCAGGCTCGCGACCATCGCGGTCGGCGCGGTGTGGTGGTAGGTCCGGCCACCCTTGCCCTCGGCCTCGCCGACGTAGCCGCCGAGCAGCCCGAGGTCGAGGTACCACGACCGCGGCTTCTGGACGCGGCGCTCGAAGGCGCGGTCGTTGATCGTGAACGGGGCCAGGCCGGGCGCCACGCCGAGGCACTTCTGGGTGCCGGCGTAGCCGATGTCGACCCCCCAGTCGTCGGCGCGCAGCTCGATGCCGCCGATGGACGTGACCGCGTCGACGAGCAGCAGGGCGTCGCGCTTCCCTGCGCCGAGCGCGGCGATGTCGGAGCGGACCCCCGTGGAGGTCTCGGCGTGGACGGCGGCGATCACCTTCGGGTTCGGGTGGGCGTCGAGGACACGCTGCGCGTCGACCGGCGTACCCCACTGGTGCTCGACGGCGATGACCTCGGCGCCGCAGCGGGCCGCGACGTCGCACATCCGCTGGCCGAACAGGCCGTTCACCGCCACCACGACGACGTCGCCGTCGGAGACCGTGTTGACGAACGCCGCCTCCATGCCGGCCGAGCCCGTCGCGCTCAGCGGCAGCGTGCGCAGGTTGTCGGTCCCCCACACCTCCCGGAGCCGGTCGCAGGTCTCGTCCATGATCCGGAGGAACTCCGGGTCGAGGTGGCCGAGCAGCGGCAACCCGAGCGCGGAGGTGGCCTCCGGGTAGGGGTTGGACGGGCCGGGGCCGAAGAGATGACGTTCCACGATCTGTGCCATGGGTCCGAACCTACAGAACCGCCCCCGGGTTGAGGATCCCGTCGGGGTCGAGGGCGTCCTTGACCCGGCGGGTCAGCGCCATCACGTCGGGCCCGAGCTGGTCGGGAAGCGCTGACTTCTTGGTGCGGCCGACGCCGTGCTCGCCGGTGATCGTGCCGCCGAGCTCGATCGCCCTGGCCATCACCTCGCCGAAGGCCTCGCGGGCCCGCTTCTCGGAGCCGGGGTCGGCCGGGTCGTAGACGATGATCGGGTGGGTGTTGCCGTCCCCGGCGTGCGCGACGACGGGGATCTCCACGTCGTACGCCGCCGCGACGGACGCGATCGACTCCAGCAGCCGGGGCAGCAGCGGCACCGGGACGCCGACGTCCTCGAGGAGCAACGACCCGCGGGCCTCGATCGCCGGGAACGCCTGGCGGCGCGCCTCGACGAACTGCTCGCCCTCGACCGGGTCCTCGGTGTCGAACACCTCGAGCGCGCCGTGCAGCTCGCACGCGGTGCGGATCGCGGCGATCTCGATGGCGCGTGCGTCGCCGGGGGCGTCGGACTGCGCCACGAGCAGCGCCCCGCAGCCCCGGTCGAGCCCCATCGGCCGGTGGTCCTCGACGGCGTTGACCGAGGCCCGGTCCATCAGCTCGAGCATCGACGGGCGGAGGGTGCGCCGGACGTCCACCACCGCCCGGGCGGCGTCGTCGACTGTCGGGAAGCTGGCGACCAGCGTCGCCCGCGCCTGCTGCGCCGGGACCAGCCGGAGGATGGCGCGGGTGACGATCCCGAGCGTGCCCTCGCTGCCGACGAAGAGCTTGAGCAGCGAGAGGCCGGCGACGTCCTTGATCCGCTTGCCGCCGAGCGTGATGAGCGTGCCGTCGGCGAGCACGACGTCGAGGCCGAGCACGTAGTCGGTGGTGACGCCGTACTTCACGCAGCACAGGCCACCCGCGTTGGTCGCGACGTTGCCGCCGATGGAGCAGATCTCGTAGGAGGACGGGTCCGGCGGGTACCACAGCGCGTGCTTCGCGGCCGCTGCCTTGACCTCGGCGTTGAGCGCGCCGGGCTCGACCACCGCGACCTGGCAGTCGGTGTCGATCTCGATCGCACGCATCCGCTCGAGGCAGAGCACGATGCCGTCGTCGACCGCGGACGACCCGCCGCTCAGCCCGCTGCCGGCGCCGCGCGGCACGACCGGCACCTTGTGCGCCGCGGCCCAGCGGACCGCGGTCTGCACCTGGCCGGCGTCCTCGGCGCGGACGACGGCGACCGGCGTCCCGGCGTCGCGGTCCTTGGACCAGTCGAAGCGGTACTTCTCCATGCCGGCGGGGTCGGTGAGCACCACCCCGGACGGTAGCGCGTCGGTCAGCTCACGGAGTGCGTCGGCGTCCATGTCAGCCCGCCGTCCGGACGAAGTCGGCGACGACGCGGCCGAGCCGGTCGCCGGCGTCCTCCTGGAGGAAGTGGCCGGCGCCGGTGATGACCGGGTGGTCGAGCCCGGCGGCGCCCGGGACGAGCTTCTCCAGGATCGGCGCCATGCCTCCGGTGATCGGGTCGCCGTCGCTGAACGCGACCAGGAACGGCTTCGTCCAGCGGGTCAGGACCTCCCAGGCCGCGCGGTTCGCCTCGGCGGCCGGGTCGTCCGGCGAGGTCGGCACGAGGGTCGGCATGACCCGCGGGCCCGCCTTGAAGGACTCGTCGGGGAACGGGGCGTCGTACGCCGCCCGCACCTCGTCGGTCAGCGGGGTGCGGCAGCCCGCCGCGACGAGGCGGCCGATGTCGAGGTGCTCGGCCGTCTCCACCGCCGTGCGGAACGCCCACCAGATCTCGGGCATGTCGAAGTCGCCGGTCGGCAGGCCGGTGTTGGCGGCCACGACCCGGGCGAACCGGTCCTCGTTCTCGGCGACCAGGCGCAGCCCGATCAGGCCGCCCCAGTCCTGCCCGACCAGCGTGACGTCGCGCAGGTCGAGCACGTCGAACGCCAGCGCCCGGACCCACTCGACATGGCGGGCGAAGGTGTGGTCGGTGCGCGCCGCCGGCTTGTCCGAGCGGCCGAACCCGACGAGGTCGGGGGCGACCGCGCGCAGCCCGGCGGCGACGAGCTCGTCGATCACGTGCCGGTAGAGGAACGACCAGCTCGGCTCGCCGTGCAGGAGGAGCACGACCGGCGCGTCGGCCGGCCCGGCGTCGACGTAGGCCATCCGCAGCGTGCCCCCGTCCCCGTCGGGGACCTCGGCGTAGCGCGGCTCGTGCGGGAAGCCCGGAAGGTCGGCGAAGCGGTCGTCGGGGGTGCGCAGCAGCTCCATGGCCGAAGTCTTCCACGCCCCGCTCGACCGTCGAGGCCGCTCACGCCCCGGGTTCGGCCACCTCCGCCGGCGTGCGCGGCCGAGACCCGGTGCGCTCCGCGCCGATCCCCGCCGCCACCACGCAGACGATGCCCACCATCGGCAGCAGCCCCGGCACCTGGCCGAGCACGACCAGACCGATCAGCAGCGCGAAGGCGGGTTCGAGCGCCATGAGCGTGCCGAACGCCCCGGTGGTCAGCCGACGCAGCGCCAGCAGCTCGAGGGTGAACGGGATGATGGGCAGCAGGATCGCCAGGCCGAGGCCCGCGAGAACGACCTCCCAGGTGAGCATCGGCACGACCGTCGGCGCGGCCACCAGCGTGGCGACCAGACCGGCCACCGGCATCGAGACGGCGAGCCCCTGCACGCCGGAGACCTGGTCGCCGACCCGCTGGGTGAGCAGGATGTACGCCGCCCAGCAGGCCGCCGCGCCCAGGGCGTAGGCGACGCCCACGGGGTCGGTGCCGCCGTGCCAGGGCTCGGTCAGCAGCAGCACGCCGACCGCGGCGAGACCGGCGAACGCCCGCCCGCGGCCGTGGCTGCGCAGCACCGCGACGCCGAGCGGGCCGAGGAACTCCAGGGCGCTCGCCGTTGCCATCGGCAACCGCTCGATCGCGCCCATGAACAGCAGCGTGACCGCGGCGGTGACGACCCCGAGCGCCACGCTCGCCGCGAACGACGACCGGGTGAACGTCGACGGCCGTGGCCGGAGCACCACGAGCATCAGCACGCCGGCCCAGGCCAGCCGCAGCCAGGCCGCGCCGAGCGGTCCGACCTCGTCGAAGAGGCCGACCGCCACCGCGATCCCGAGCTGCACGGTGAGCATCGAGACCACGGCCATCGACGCCCCGGAGCGGGCCGCGGTCCGTGCGACGGCGGAGCTGTCGGTGGCCGGTGCGAGGTTGGCGGAGGTGGTCATGCGTCCAGTAGGCCATCGGACGACTGTTCGCGTCCACGTGTCATTGCTGGACACATTGTCCACAATCAGTGGACAATCCTGTGGATGGAGACCCGCCGCCTCGTCGTGCTGCTCGAGCTGTCCCGGCTCGGGTCGATGCGCGAGGTCGCCGAGGAGCTGGGCACGACCACCTCGACGGTGTCCCAGCAGATCGCGACGCTGGCCCGGGAGGTCGGCACCGCGCTCGTCGAGCCGGACGGCCGCCGGGTCCGGCTGACCCCGGCCGGGAGGCGTCTGGCCGACCACGCGGTGACGATCCTGGCGGCGGTGGAGGCGGCCCGGCTCGACCTCGACCCCGGCTCCGAGCCGGCCGGGACCGTGCGGGTGGCCGGGTTCGCCACGGCGATCCGGGGGTCGCTGGTGCCGGTGCTGGACGAGATCTCGGCCAGCCACCCCGCCGTACGCCTGCTCATCCACGAGCACGAGCCCGCCGAGGCGTACGCGCTGCTGGCCGCGCGACGACGTCGACCTGGCGCTCACCTACGACTACGACCTGGCCCCGGCGGAGTTCGACCGGACCGTCGAGGCGACCCCGCTGTGGACGTCGCCCTGGGGCCTCGGGGTGCCGGCGGCCGACGCCGGGGTCACGGGCAGCGCCCGCGACGTCTTCGCGCACTTCGCCGAGCGGGACTGGATCGTGAACTCGCGGTTCACCGCCGACGGGGAGGTCGTGCGGACGATCGGCTCGCTCGCCGGCTTCGAGCCGCGGGTGACCCACCGGGTGGACAGCCTCGAGCTGGTCCAGGACCTGATCGCCGGCGGGCTCGGCGTCGGGCTGCTGCCGTCCGGCCCGTCGCTGCCGTGCCGGGGTCGCGGTGGTCCCGCTCGCGGAGCCGGAGGCCCGGCTGCGGGCGTACGCCGTCGTCCGGCGCGGCCGGTCCGCATGGCCGCCGCTCGCCCTGGTGCTCGCCCGGCTCCGCGACGGCGCCACCGGCTGAGGGTGCCCCTGCCACACTGGGCGCATGATCACGGTCGAGCTCGCGACCCGGCTCAAGGCCGCCGGCCTCGTCTGGCGGCCCGCGTCGGGCGACCGGTTCGCGATCCCCGACCGCGACTTCGACGGCGAGGTGTTCGTGGTCAGCGAGATGACCATCGAGACCGTCGAGCTGCCGACCGGCCCGCTGGTGCGGTTCAACGGGACCACCGAGTGGGCGCTGGACAGCATCGCGCAGGGCGAGGTGCTCTGGCTGCCGCACGAGGCCCAGCTCCGCGCGCTGCTGGGGTCGGCCTTCCGGCGCCTCGAGTCCGTCGGCGACGGCTTCGCGGTGGAGGCGTCGTACGACGGCACCGTGGAGCGGTTCGTCGACATCGACGCCGAGCGGGCCTACGCCCGGGCCCTCCTGGAGCTGCTCAGTAGGCTCGCCACATGACGTTGCTCGACACCCCGATCGCCCGGCTCGACGGCACTCCCGCCACCCTCGGCGAGATCACCGGCGGCCGGCCGGCCCTGCTCGTCAACGTGGCCTCGAAGTGCGGGCTGACCCCGCAGTACGCCCAGCTCGAGGCCCTGCACGAGAAGCTCTCCGGCCAGGGGTTCACCGTGGTCGGCGTGCCGTGCAACCAGTTCGGCGGCCAGGAGCCCGGCTCGTCGGAGGAGATCGCGGAGTTCTGCTCGGCGACCTACGGCGTCACCTTCCCGATGACCGAGAAGGTCGAGGTCAACGGGCCCGGGCCGGCACCCGCTGTACGACGTCCTGGTGGAGGTCGCCGACGAGAAGGGCCACTCCGGCGACATCACGTGGAACTTCGAGAAGTTCCTGCTCGACGGGGACGGCCGGGTCGTGGCGCGCTGGAACCCCTCGGTCGAGCCGGACGACGCGCGGGTCGTCGAGGCCGTGGAGTCCGTCCTGGCCTGAGCGACGGGACGTGACCGGCCGCACACCGAGGCGCTCGGGTATTCCGGTGCTTGCTGGTCCGGAAATACGTACCCTTGCTTGGTGAATCCAGAGACCCAGACCTCCGCACCGCCCGGCGCACCCGAGAAGCTCGACAAGGGCGTCTTCCTCGTCGCCGGCGTCGTCGTGCTCGGCGCGATCATGTCCATCCTCGACATCACCGTCGTGTCGGTCGCGATCCCGACCTTCCAGCGCGTCTTCGACGCGACCCCGGCGCAGGTCGCCTGGACGATGACCGGCTACACCCTGGCCCTGGCCTCGGTGATCCCGCTGACCGGGTGGGCGGCCGACCGGTTCGGCACGAAGCGGCTGTTCATGCTGGCGCTGCTGCTGTTCACCCTCGGCTCCGTGCTGTGCAGCACGGCGTGGGACGTCAGCTCGCTGGTCGGCTTCCGGGTGCTGCAGGGCCTGGGCGGCGGCATGCTGATGCCGCTCGGCATGACGATCATGACCCGCGCCGCCGGCCACGACCGGATCGGCCGGGTGATGGCCGTGCTCGGCATCCCGATGCTGCTCGGCCCGATCTTCGGCCCGATCCTCGGCGGCTGGCTGATCGACGCCGCGAGCTGGCACTGGATCTTCCTGATCAACCTGCCGCTCGGCATCGTCGCGCTCGTCTACGCCGCGCTGGTGCTGCCGAAGGACAACCCGACGCCCTCGGAGACGTTCGACTTCGTCGGCATGCTGCTGCTGTCGCCGGGCCTGGCGCTGTTCCTGTACGGCGTCTCGACGATCCCGGAGACCGGCACCGTCGCCGACGCCGAGGTGCTCGTGCCGGCCGTCATCGGCCTCGCGCTCGTCGGCCTGTTCGTGCTCCGCTCGCTGGCCGAGAGGGCCGAGCACCCGCTGATCGACCTGGACCTGTTCCGCAACAGGACCCTGACCATCGCCGTGATCGCGATGTCGCTGTTCGCGATCGCGTTCTTCGGCGCGAGCCTGCTCTTCCCGTCCTACTTCCTGCAGGTGCGCGGCGAGGAGACCCTCAAGACCGGCTGGCTGCTGGCCCCGCAGGGCCTCGGGGCGATGCTGACCATGCCGCTCGCCGGCGTGCTCGCCGACAAGATCGGCCCCGGCAAGATCGTGATGAGCGGCATCGCGGTGATCACCGTCGGGATGGCGATGTTCACCCAGGTGAGCGCGGACACGTCCTACGCGTTCCTGCTCGGGGCGCTGTTCGTGATGGGCCTGGGCATGGGCGCCACGATGATGCCGATGATGACGGCGGCGCTGCAGACGCTGACCGACCACAACCTCGCGCGTGGCTCGACGCTGATGAACATCGTGCAGCAGGTGGCCGCCTCGATCGGCACCGCGCTGTTCTCGGTGCTGCTGACCAACGGCTTCAAGTCGAGCCCCGAGGTCGGGCAGCTGCAGGGCGCCCTCGCCAGCGGCGAGGGGCCGGCCGCGCTCGACCCCGCGGTGATCGGCAAGGCGGTGGCCGACATGGCCGACGCGTTCGCGGACTCGTTCCTGGTGGCGACGGTCCTGGTCGCGCTGTGCCTGGTGCCGGCCGCGCTGCTGCCCCGCAAGCGGCCCCCGTCGGCCTCCGAGCCGTCCCACGAGCCGGTCATCCACCTCCCGCACTGACCGCACGAAGAAGCCCCCGCCAGGTTGCCTGGCGGGGGCTTCTGGTTGCTGGTGCCAGTGGCTACCAGATGCGGACGCGGTCCTCGGGGTCGAGCCAGAGGCCGTCGCCCGGCTGGGTGCCGAACGCCTGGTGGTACTCGTCGAGGTTGCGCACGATGTTGGCGCGGAACTCCGACGGCGAGTGCGGGTCGGTGGTGATCAGCTGGAGCAGCTGCTCCTTGCGGCGCTTGGTGCGCCACACGTGGCCGAAGTTCAAGAACACGCGCTGCGCGCCGGTGAGGCCGTCGACGACCGGGGCCTCCTCGCCGCCGAGGCTGATCTCGTAGGCCTTCAGGGCGATCGTGATGCCGCCGAGGTCGCCGATGTTCTCGCCGACGGTGAGCGCGCCGTTGACCCGCTCGCCCGGCAGGTCGCGCGGCTCGTAGCCGTCGTACTGCGCGATGAGCTTGTCCGCGCGCTCCTTGAACGCGGCCCGGTCCTCGGCGGTCCACCACTCGTTGAGGTTGCCCACCTCGTCGTACTGCGAGCCCTGGTCGTCGAAGCCGTGGCCGATCTCGTGGCCGATGACCGCGCCGATGCCGCCGTAGTTCTCGGCCGGCTCGGCGTCCACGTCGAAGAACGGCTTCTGCAGGATGCCCGCGGGGAAGCAGATCTCGTTGGTGCCGGGGTTGTAGTAGGCGTTGACGGTCTGCGGCAGCATGAACCACTCGTCGCGGTCGACCGGCGAGCCGATCTTGCGCAGCTCGCGGTCGGTCTCGAACGCCGCCGCCGCGCGGGCGTTGCCGATCAGGTCGTCGGGGCGGACCTCGAGGCTGGAGTAGTCGCGGAACTTCTCCGGGTAGCCGATCTTCGGGCGGAACGTCTCGAGCTTGCGGTAGGCCCGCTGCTTGGTCTCCTCGCCCATCCAGTCGAGCGCCTCGATGTTGCGGCGGTAGGCCTCGATGAGGTTCGCGACGAGCTCGTCCATCATCTCCTTGGCCCGCGGCGGGAAGTGCCGGGCGACGTACTCCTCGCCGACGGCCTCGCCGATCGAGCCCTCGACGAACGCGACGCCGCGCTTCCAGCGGGCGCGCAGCTCGGGCGTGCCGTTGAGCGTCTTGCCGTAGAAGTCGAAGGACTCGTTGACGAAGTCGGTGGAGAGGTACGCCGCCGACGCGCGGATCACCCGGATGGCGGCCCACGCCCTCCAGTCCGCGAGGTCGACCTCCTCGACCGTCTTGGAGAGGTGCTCGAAGTAGCTCGGCTCCCGGACGACGACCTCGGCCAGCGTGCCGTCGTCGGCGCCGAGCGCGGTCGCCCAGGCGTCCCACGCGAACGCCGGCGCCGCCTGCTTGAGGTCGTCGAGGCCCATCAGGTTGTAGGTCTTGATCACGTCGCGGGTCGCCGCGCGCTCCCAGTGGCCCTTGGCCAGCCGGGTCTCGACGTCCATCACACGCTGCGCGGACCCGGCGGGGTCCTCGACGCCGGCGAGGGTGAACATCCGCTCGAGGTGCGCGAGGTAGGCGGTGCGGATGTCGGCGAACTTGTCGTCGCGGTAGTAGGACTCGTCGGGCAGGCCGAGGCCGCCCTGGAGGATGTTGACCAGGTAGCGGTCGGAGTCGCGGTCGTCGCTGTCGACGTAGGCGCCGAAGAACCCGCCGCCGCCCTGGCGCTCGAGCGCGCCGATGAACGCGGCCAGCTCCTCGTGGCTGCCGATCTCCCTCAGCTTCTCGAGGTCGGCGCGGATGGGCTCGGCACCGAGCTCCTCGACGCGCTCCTCGTCCATGAAGGACGCGAACAGGTCGCCGATCTTCTGGGCGTTGGTGCCCGGCTCGTGCGTCTGCTGCGCGAGCTCCTCGATGATCGCGCGCACGCGCTCCTCGGCCTGCTCGGAGAGCGCGGTGAACGCGCCCCAGGCGGAGCGGTCGGCGGGGATCTCGGTCTCGTCCAGCCAGCGGCCGTTCACGTGCCCGAAGAGGTCGTCCTGGGGACGGATGTCAGGGTTCATGCCCGGTCGGGCGTCATCAAGCATGGTCACGTCGCCACCCTAACCGCGTCGGCAAGGTCTGTAATGTTCGGCCGCATGACCGTCACCGTGCTGGAGAACGCCGACGCCCACCGCTACGAGGCGCTCGACGAGTCCGGGGTCGTCGCCGGCTTCGTGGAGTACGTCGACCACCGCGGCGCCCGGCTGCTGTTCCACACGGAGGTCGACGACGCCTTCGAGGGCCAGGGGGTCGGCAGCACGCTGGCCCAGCAGGCGCTCGACCAGGCACTCGCCACTGGCCTCGAGGTCCGCGTGTCGTGCCCGTTCATCAAGACCTGGATCGAGAAGCACCCCGAGTACGCCGACAAGGTGACGCTGCGATGAGGCGCGCCCTCGTCACCGGGGTCGGTCGGCGTCGGGGGATCGGCGCCGCCATCGCGCTGGGCCTCGCGGCCGACGGCTGGGACCTCGCGCTGTCCTACTGGCACCCGTACGACGACCGGGTCGGCCTCGGCCGGTCGGCCGACGACGTGGACGCGCTGGCCGCCGAGATCCGCTCGACGGGACGGGACGTCGTACTCCTGCCGGCCGACCTCGAGCAGCCGGACGCGGCCGGCGCGCTGGTCGACCTGGCCGCTGAGCTCGGCGCGCTGTCCGGGCTGGTGATGGCGCACTGCGAGTCCGTCAACTCCGGCTTCCTCGACACCAGCGTGGAGAGCTTCGACCGGCACTACGCGGTCAACGTCCGCGCGCCGTGGCAGCTGATCGCCGCGTTCGCGCGGCAGGTGCCGGAGACCGGTGGGTCCGTCGTCGCACTGACCAGCGACGCCACGGCGGGGAACCTGCCCTACGGCGCCACCAAGGGCGCCCTGGACCGGATCGTCCTCGCGGCCGCGCACGAGCTCGCCGACCGGCGCATCCAGAGCAACGTGATCAACCCCGGCCCGGTCGACACCGGCTGGATGGACGACGCCATCCGCGAGGCGGCGCGCACGATGACCCCGGCCGGCCGGCTCGGGACGCCGGAGGACACCGCGAACCTGGTCCGGTTCCTGCTGTCCGAGCAGGGCGGCTGGGTCAACGGCCAGCTGCTGCACAGCAACGGCGGCTTCCCGAGGCAGTAGCAGCGTCGGTCAGACCACCACGACGGACTTGCCCAGGGTGCGGCGCTCCGCCATCTCCTCGAGCGCGTCGGCCATCCCCTCGAACGGGTAGGTCCGGCCGATGGGCGGGTCGACCACGCCGCTCTCCATCATCGGCACCAGTGCCTGCCACTGCTCGCGCATGAACCCGGGGCGCACCATCGCGTAGGCGCCCCAGCCGACCCCGCGGACGTCGATGTTGTTGAGCAGCAGCCGGTTCACCTTCACCTGCGGGATCGCGCCGGCCGTGAAGCCGATGACGAGCAGCCGACCCAGCGGTGCGAGCGCGCGCAGCGAGTCGGTCATCAGGTCCCCGCCGACCACGTCGACGACCACGTCCACGCCGACGCCGTCGGTGAGCTCCTTCACGGCGGCGAGGAACCCCTCGACGAGCACCGCCTCGTCGGCTCCGGCGGCCCTTGCGACCGCTGCCTTCTCGTCGCTGGAGACGACCGCGATGACGCGGGCGCCGTACCCCTTGGCGACCTGGATGGACGCCGTGCCGACCCCACCGGCGGCGCCGTGCACCAGCACGGTCTCGCCCTCGCGGAGCCCGGCCCGGGTGGCGAGCGCGAACTGCGCGGTGAGGTAGTTCATCGGCATCGCGGCGCCCGGCCTCGAAGGAGACGTTGTCCGGCAGCGGGAAGACGCTGTCGGGGCCGAGCGCGACCACCTCGGCGCCGCCGCCCCAGGGCAGCACGCAGGCGACCCGGTCGCCGGCGGCGAACCCGGAGCCGTCGGGCGCGCTGCGGACCACCCCGGCGAAGTCGACGCCGAGCTGGAAGGGCGGCTCCGGCTTCATCTGGTACTCGCCCTTGGAGAGGAGCAGGTCCGGGAAGCTCACCCCGACCGCCTTGACCTCCACCACGACGTCGCTGTCCTTGGGCGTCGGCTCGGGCACCTCCGCGACCTCGACACCGCGCGGACCGACGAGCGAGCTGACCTGGAGTGAGCGCATGGGCCGACCCTAGCCAAGCCAGCGTGGCGCCAACGGGTCAGGCCAGACCGCTGGTGCGCAGCATCCACTCGAGCTCGCGGAGGTAGTCGTTCTTCTCCTCCGGGATCGGGGTGGCCTCCTCGGAGGTGACCATGTCCTCAGGGTCGATCGGCTCGGGCAGCCGGGAGTACCTGCCCGGCTCCACCGGCGTCGGCCTGATCGGGTGCGGCCTCTGGCTCACGTCCACCACCTCTCGCTCCCAGCGTAGCCAGCGGGCTGACGGACAGCGCCTGTGCGCGATTCTCGCGCGTCAGAAGCCGAGATCGGTGTCAGAAGCGCGCCCAGGCGCGATTTTCGCGGGGTGGGGGCCCGGCGGCGGGTCAGCCGGGCTTGACGATGCTGGCGAGCTCGAAGTGCATGGGGTCGGTGTAGTTCCAGTCGCCGCCCCAGGCGAAGCCCCACTCCTTGAAGATCTTCACCACGTCGCGGTCCATCTCGCCGGCCGTGCCGCGCTGGTTGCCGGGCACGTTGAGGTCGACGGCGATGCCCCACGAGTGCAGCGACAGCCCCTTGGCCGGGTCGTAGCCGATGTAGCGCGGGTAGTAGCAGCCGGCGTACTCGTCGGGATGGATCTTGTCCGCGAGCCCGCGCGAGATGATCTCCGAGAGCGCCGCGCGCAGCTGCGGGATCATCACCTTGTGGCAGGTGACCTTGCCGAGGATCGGCACCTCCTCGGTGCGGATGTTGGCCGCCACCCACGCCGGGTCGGGCGTGATCCGGCCGTCCGCGTGGGGCGTGTAGCTGAACGAGCCGACCGCGTCGGCGGCGCTGGTGCCGGTGAGTACGGCGGTCCGCGGGATGTCGACGTCGAACTCGAGGGCCAGCACCTGCAACGCCGCGTGGTCGCCGAGGATCTTCTTCATCTTGCCGGTGAGGACCGAGGGCGTGAACCGCCCGGTCGACACCAGGACGGCGTTGTCCTCCGGCATGCCCATCTGGTCACCTCGCGGCGGCGCGACGACCGCGGAGAAGCCCTTCACCAGCGGTGCGTAGGCGCCGATGTGCACCTCCGGCGCGTCCTCCTGGGTGCCGAGGGTGAGGTAGCCGCGCGGCTCCTCGAGCTTCTTGCCGACGGACGGGTCGACCGCGACCTCACCACCCGCGACGCGCGACCACACGTCGTCGGCGGTGGCCACCGGGTAGGTGGTGAACCGGCGGTACTCGCCCGGGTCCACCGCGGCGATCGTCAGGGTCCGGCCGTTGGAGGACAGCGACGCCATCGAGAACGGCATCGCCTCCTCGACGCCCTTCAGGTCCGCGAGCCGGCGCAGCACGGGGGCGGGGATCGTCTCGGTGCTGGTGACGAGCACGTCGGCGCTGAGGATCTTCCCCTTCAGCGGCCCGGGGTCCGGGACGGAGTAGTCGGCGTCGGGGTCGGCCTCGCCGGCGCCCGTGACCGCGGGGGCCGAGGGGCCGTCCGCGCCGGGCCGCACGGTCGCGGAGGAGTCGGTCCGCTGGAGGTCGTCCTCGCTGGCGGCGCTGGTGCACGCCGTGAGCAGGGTGCACCCGGCGACCACGACGCAGGCCGCCGCACGCGTGCGGGATCTCCCGAACCGCATCAGCTGATCCCCCTCCCCAGGGCGTCCGCCCCTCGCAGGGGGACGTAGCCAGTGTGTCCCCCCGACGCGCTCCGGCAAACCTGGACGACCCATCCGTGACCGGACCGGTGCCGAACCACAGCCATGACCAGGCACCGCACCACCTCGACCCGACGCACGGCCCACCTGATCAGCGGGGCCGGCGCCGGGTTGCTGGCGGGCGTCGCCGCAGTGGCCGTCTCCGAGGCGGTCGCCGCCCTCCTGGACGGGGTGTCCTCGCCGCTGCTCTCCGTCGCGAACCGGGCTGTCGACGCCGCCCCGCGTCCGCTGAAGGAGTTCGCGATCGAGACCTTCGGGACGGCCGACAAGCCGGTCCTGATCGGCAGCGTCATCGCCACCGTGGCCGGTCTGGCCGTGGTCGCCGGGGTCCTGGGAGTCCGGCGGCCACGGCTCGCCGTGGGCCTGTTCCTCGCGCTGAGCGTGGTGGCGACCGTCGCCGCGCTGACCGACCGGTCCGCGACCGCGGGCGCCGTGGCCCGGCTGGTCCCGGCTGTCGCGCTGATGGCCGTCGGCACGGTCGCGCTGCTCGCGCTGCTGCGGCCGCTCCGCCGGTCCCGCCGACGACTCCTCGGGCGCCCCCGCAGCCACCCCGGCGGCCGCCCCCGCGACCAGGCCGGCCCCGCGGCTCCAGACCCGTGAGGTCCTCGACAGCGCGAAGCCGCGCCTGCTGGTCAGCGACGTGCTGCCGGGTCGGGTCGCCGGCGACGACCTCCCCGCGGCCTTCGACCGGCGCGCGTTCCTGAAGGCGGCCGTGGCGGTCAGCGCCGTCGCCGGCGCCGGGGGCCTGATCAGCAGGCAGTACGGCGGTGCGGCGGCCGCCGCGTCCCGGGCCGACATCACGATCCCGAGGCCGACCACGCCGGCGCCCCCGCTGCCGAGCGGCGCCTCCCTCGACGTCCCGGGCATCACGCCGTACCTCACCGGCAACAAGGACTTCTACCGCGTCGACACCGCGCTGCGCGTCCCCGACGTGCCCGTCGACGGCTGGACGCTGCGGATCCACGGCATGGTCGACAAGGAGCTCAACCTCACCTACGAGGACCTGCTGTCCCGCCGGCTCGTCGAGGACCGGATCACGCTGACCTGCGTGTCCAACCCGGTGGGCGGGGAGTACCTCGGCAACGCCACCTGGATCGGCGTACCCCTGCGCGACCTGCTGATGGAGGCCGGCGTGCAGGACGGGGCCGACGCCGTGAAGTCCACCAGCGCCGACGACTTCACCGCGGGTACGCCGCTGCCGGTGCTGCTCGACGAGAAGCGCGGCGCCCTGGTGGCGATCGCGATGAACGGCGAGCCGCTGCCGCTGGCGCACGGCTTCCCCGCCCGGATGGTGACGCCGGGCCTCTACGGCTACGTGTCCGCGACGAAGTGGCTGGTCGACCTGGAGGTCACGCGCTTCGCGGACTTCGAGGCCTACTGGACCTCGCGCGGCTACGCGGCCGAGGCACCGATCAAGACGAGCTCGCGGATCGACGTACCGCGCTCCTTCGCCAAGGTGAAGGCCGGCCGCACCCCCGTCGCCGGCGTCGCCTGGTCGCAGGACCGCGGCGTCCAGGGCGTCGAGGTCCGTGTCGACGGCGGCGACTGGCAGGAGGCCGATCTCGCCACCGAGGACAACCTCAACACCTGGCGGCAGTGGGTCTGGCAGTGGGACGCCGAGCCCGGCTCGCACACGTTGGAGGTGCGCGCCACCGACCGGTCCGGCTACACGCAGACCTCCGAGCGCGCTCCCATCGCGCCCGACGGGTCGACCGGTTGGGACTCGGTGAACGTGACCGTCATCTGACCAATCCGCCTGCCCCACAAGGGCGAACCACCACCAGAGCCAACGACCACCACCGAGCAAGACAGCTCACCAACCCCGAAGGGAACACCCCGATGCGCTCCATGAAGAAGATCGCCGCGGCAGTCGCCGTCGTCTCCGCCCTCACCCTGTCCGCCGCCTGCGGCGCCGACGACACCGAGGCCGCCGCCGACGACACGACCACGCAGAGCACCCCGATGGACGACAACGCGTCCGAGGACACGATGGCCGACCCGGCCGCGAACCTCGTGGGCCCGGGCTGCGCCGACTACGCGAAGGCCGTCCCGGAGGGCGCCGGCTCCGTCGCCGGCATGGCCCAGGACCCGGTGGCCGTCGCCGCGAGCAACAACCCGCTGCTCAAGACGCTGGTCGCCGCCGTGTCGGGCCAGCTGAACCCGAAGGTCAACCTCGTCGACACCCTCAACGGTGACGAGTTCACCGTGTTCGCGCCGGTCGACGACGCGTTCGCCAAGCTGCCGGCCAAGACCGTGAAGGCGCTGTCGCAGCCGAAGAACGCCGACATGCTCAGCGCGATCCTGACCTACCACGTGGTGCCCGGCCAGATCACGCCCGACCAGATCACCGGCACCCAGACCACCGTCGAGGGTGACGACGTCAAGGTCACCGGCGAGGGCGACTCGCTGAAGGTCAACGACGCGGCAGTGATCTGCGGCGGCGTGCAGACCGCGAACGCCACCGTCTACCTCATCGACTCGGTGCTCACGCCCCAGATGTGAGCCCTGACTTGGCCCTCGACTACCCCTCCAGGGCCGAGGTGGAGGAACGCGATGGCCCCGGACTCCCATGAGTCCCGGGGCCATCGCCCTGTTCGCCGCGCGAGGCTTGGTATGACGGCCACGGGGTAGGACGACTCCATGAGCGAGTCGAGCAACGAGCGCGAGCCGGGCGACGTCGGCATCCGGGACGAGGACCTCCCCGAGGACCTCCAGCCCACCGACGACAACCCGCTGGCCCAGAACCCTGACGACCAGAAGGACGACGACGGGACGCCGGAGAAGGTCGAGGGGATGCCCGACCTGGGCGACCCCACCGGTGCTGGCTAGCCGACGCGCACCACGCGCGCGACGATCCAGGCGATCGCGTCCGCGGTCCGCGACGGGTCGTCGCTGGGCTGCATGACGTGGCTGAGCACCAGCCGCACCACCGAGTCGATGGCGATGTGCGCCTCGTGCTCGTCGAGCCCCGTGTCGGGGAACCGCACCGGGAGCCGCTGCGCGATGACCGCGGTGGCCGCGCTGATCAGCGGCGCCGCGTCCGTGGTCAGGAACGGCAGCAGCTCGTTGTCCGAGCCGCGCTCGCCCCGCGAGACGCCGTGCGCCGAGGCCAGCACCGCGTCGAGCAGGGGGTTCTCCTTCGCCATGGTGAGGATCCGGTCGGCGGCCGAGCGGATCGCCTCGACGAGGTCGTCGTGGCTGTCGAGCTCCTCCTCGACCGCGGCGAGGAAGCGGTCGAGCTCGCGCATCACCATCGCCTGGCCGAGGGCCGGCTTCGAGCCGAGCTCGTTGTAGACGGTCTGCCGGCTGAACCCGGCACGCGTCGCCACCTTGCCCATCGTCACCGCGGCCCAGCCGGACTCGCACGTGATCGTGGCGGCTGCCTCGATCAGGCGGTCGCGGACACCGGGCAGGGTGTCGGCGGTGACGACGGTGGACATGCACCGAAGTCTACGAGCCGCCCGGTCAGCCGGCCGCCGATCAGCCGGCGACCAGGGAGAGCGCGAGGACGGGGCACGCGTCGACAGCCGCCGTCACCTCGTCGAGGTCGGCCGCGGCCGGGACCTCGTCGTGGACGACCACGGTGCCGTCCTCGACGCCGAAGTAGTCCGACAGCGACTCGCACATGCCGTAGCCGACGCAGGTGCCGCGGTCCACGTGGATCCGGGTGTCGCTCATGACGCCTCCTCGAAGTCGACCTTGTCGCGCACGCCGCAGTCGGGGCAGAACCAGTCGTCGGGCACCTCGGACCAGGGCGTGCCGGGAGGGAAGCCCTCGTGGTCGTCGCCGGTGTCCTCGTCGTAGACGTAGTCGCACGACGGGCAGACGTAGCGGGCCATCAGGCAGCGGCCTCGCGGGCCGGTGCCCCGGCGGCGGCGTACCGCTGGAGGATCCTGGTCCGCTTGGACGGCTGGATGTTGGCGCGGGTGATGTCGCCGCCGAAGTGGGCGAGCACGCGCTTGTCCATCACGTGGAACCACAGCGGCGGCACCAGGGCGAGGATGATCAGGCCGGCGTACCCGGTGGGCAGCACCGGCGACTCCTCGAAGTCGCGCAGCGTCTGGTAGCGCCGGGTCGGGTTCGCGTGGTGGTCGCTGTGCCGCTGCAGGTGGTAGAGCAGCACGTTCGTGGCGATGTTGTTGCTGTTCCACGAGTGGCTCGGCTGCACGCGCTCGTAGCGGCCGGTGCCGTCCGGGCCGGTGCGCTGGCGGAGCATCCCGTAGTGCTCGAGGTAGTTGACCACCTCCAGCAGCGAGAAGCCGATGACCGCCTGGATCAGCAGGAACGGCAGGATGCCGATGCCGAAGGCCGCGACGAGCCCGCCCCAGAGCACGACCGACATCAGCCAGGCGTTGATCACGTCGTTCTTGATCGACCAGTGGCTCTTGTTGCGGCGGGCGAAGCGCGGCTTCTCCAGGTTCCACGCCGACTTCAGCGAGCCGGACACGGTGCGCGGCCAGAAGGCGTAGAACGTCTCGCCGACGCGGCTGCTGGCCGGGTCCTCGGGGGTCGCGACGCGGACGTGGTGGCCGCGGTTGTGCTCGATGTAGAAGTGGCCGTAGAAGCTCTGCGCCAGCGCGATCTTGGCGAGCCAGCGCTCGTGCGACTCCTTCTTGTGGCCGAGCTCGTGGGCGGTGTTGATGCCGATGCCGGCGATGGTGCCGATCGTCATCGCGAGGCCGACCTTGTCGACCGTGGTCATCGCCGGCGCCCAGGACGGCTCGGTGAACATCCAGCACGCCCACAGCAGGGCGGCGTACTGGATCGGCAGGAAGAGGTAGGTGATCCACCGGTAGTACTTGTCGCTCTCGAGCCGCTCGAGCACGTCGTCCGGCGGGTTGCTGCGGTCGAGGCCGGCGATCAGGTCGACGGCGGGGACGACGACGAACACGACGATCGGGCCGAGGTACCAGAACACGCTGAGGCCGGTGAGCTCCACGAGCCCCCAGGCGCCGAAGCCCAGCGACGGCACGACGAGGCCGAGCAGCCACAGGTAGCGCTTCTTGTCCTTCCACTGCTCGGTGGATCCCGCGGGGATCGTCGCTCCGGCAGCGGGTGCCGTCGTGGGCTGGTCGGTGGCCATGGGGGTTACCTCCGTGGTCGGGTTTACAAAACCATAGGATCTGTAAAGCGCCCGGTCAAGGGGTGACCTGGGTCATGTCCACCATCCGGGCGACGGAATAGACCGGACGGGGCGCGACTTGGACCGGAGGTGACCCGACGCCTGGTGCAGCTCTTCACCGGCCTCGCGCTGTACGGCGTGAGCCTCGCCTTCCTGCTGCGCGCCGGCCTCGGGCCTCGCCCCCTGGGACGTGCTGCACCAGGGGCTCGCCGAGCTGCTGGGCGCCACGGTCGGCCAGATGGTCATCGCGGTCAGCTTCGTGGTGCTGCTGCTCTGGATCCCGCTGCGTGAGCGGCCCGGCTTCGGCACCATCGCCAACGCCCTGCTCGTCGGCGTCTTCGTCGACCTGACCCTGATCGTCCTCGACGACGCCGGACCCTGGCCCGCGCGCATCGGCCTGCTGCTCGCCGGGATCCTGCTCAACGGTCTCGCCACCGCGCTCTACATCGGCGCCTCGCTGGGCTCCGGTCCGCGCGACGGCCTGATGACCGGGCTGGTGCGCCGCACGGGCCGGTCGGTCCGCGTGGTCCGGACGTCGCTGGAGCTGACCGTCCTGGTGGCCGGCTGGCTGCTCGGCGGGACGGTGGGCGTGGGCACGCTGCTCTACGCCGTCGCGATCGGTCCCCTCGCCCACGCCCTGCTGCCGTTGCTGACCGTCGGCCCGCCGCGGCCGGTGCCGGAGGTCCGTCCGGGTGAGGAGATCGCCTAGGCTCGCGCCATGACGACTGCGGTGGGGGAACCCGAGACGAACAAGAAGCGCCGGTCCATCCCGCTGTGGGCCGAGACCGTTCTCCTGCTGGCGCTGGCGCTCGTGATCTCCGCGCTCGTCAAGACGTTCTTCGTCCAGATGTTCTTCGTGCCGTCGGGGTCGATGCGTCCGCTGTTCGTCGACGACGACCGGATCCTGGTGGAGAAGATGTCCTACTGGGACGGCGACATCGAGCGCGGAGACGTGGTGGTCTTCGCCGACCCGGGCGGCAAGTGGCTCGGGCCCGAGGGCCACGTCCCGCTCAACCCCGTGCAGAAGGTCTTCTCGAAGGTCGGCCTCTACCCGACCGGGGGGCACCTGGTGAAGCGCGTCATCGGCATCGGCGGCGACACCGTGAAGTGCTGCGACGACAAGGGCCGGATCACCGTGAACGGCGTCCCGCTGGAGGAGAAGGACTACATCCTCGAGGGCTACCCGCCGTCCGACAAGAAGTTCAAGGTGACCGTCCCCGAGGGGCGGCTCTGGATGATGGGCGACAACCGCTCCAACAGCGAGGACTCGCGCTACCACCAGGACCTCGAGGGCGGCGGCACGATCCCGGAGTCGGCGGTGGTCGGCAAGGTGTGGGCGGTGGTCTGGCCGATGAGCCGCTTCCAGGTGCTGGAGACCCCGGACACCTTCGGCAACCCCGCACTGCTCACCAGCGGCGCCGAGCCCGAGTGAGCGTCGCCGTGCGGTTCGTCCGGCTGCCGCTGACGGCGCTGGACGCGTTGCTCGCCGGCGATCTCGCCGCGGCCTCGGCCCTGGCCGGCGTACCCCTGACGGCGTACATCCTCGACCACGGCTGGCTCTGGCAGATCCGCGCCGAGCAGGTACGCCGTGACCCGGCGGCCGCCGACTGGGTCGCCCGCGCCGCGGTGATCGACGACGTGGTGGTCGGGCACGCCGGCTTCCACGGACCTCCCGACGACAACGGGATGGTGGAGGTCGCCTACTCCGTCGACCCCGCCTTCCGGCGCCGGGGCTACGCGACCGCGATGCTCGAGGCCGCGATCGCCTGGGCCGCCGGCGACCCGGCGGTGCGGACGGTCCGGGCCAGCATCAGCCCCGAGAACGTCGCCTCGCTGGCCACCCTGCGGCCGTTCGGCTTCGTCGAGGTCGGTGAGCAGTGGGACGAGGAGGACGGCCTCGAGCTGCTCTTCGAGCTCGAGGTGCGGCCCGCGCGCACGGACTAGTAGTTGTCGTGGACGACGACCGTCACCTTCGTCAGTCCTGGGGCAAGGGTGGGCGGAAAGTCCCAGCTCGCGTCGCCCGGCCGGTCCACGTCGACCACCAGGTTCCAGCGACCGTGCGACCAGTAGTGAGGATCGGCGACCGGGTCATGCTGGTCGCGCCGGTCTTCCGCCCATCCCGCTTCGGTGAGCCGGGCGCTCATCGCGCGGGCGGCCACGTCGGCAGGGTCGGTCGAGCTGTAGGTGTACTGCCGCTCCGGGCAGTCGTTCCACAGGCACCAGGTGTTGCCGCGCGACTCCTCCTCGACCAGCAACCACGAGGCCGGCACCCCGACCTCCGACGCCACCGCCGCCAGCCGGTCGTCCCCCGGCGGCGCCACCCGGTAGACGCCGGCCCCGAGGAGCAGGGCCGCTCCGGCAGCCAGCGCGACCGCGAACGGCCATCGGCCCAGCCCGCCGGCGAAGCCGACCAGCAGCAGGCTCGGCAGGAACACCGCGGCTGCGGGGAGCCACCCGCCGATCGGTGACGCCAGCGAGAACAACCCGACCACCAGGTAGCCCAGGAACAGCGACACGAGTCCGCCGAGCACGCCGAGCACACGCACCCACCGTCGTCGCGGCTGCAGCCCACCGGACAGCCGGCGCGCCCCGGCGCCGAGGCGGCTCGTGCCGCGGCTCTCGTTCCCCGTCATGCGCCTAGTCTCGCGGCCGAGCGGGGCAGCGGCATGCGTCCGGGTACTCAGCCTTCGGGGCCGTCGGCCTCAGGCCCCCGGCTCGAGGGCGGTGAGCCAGACCGCGCCGTACGGCGGCAGCTGCACCGCGCCGTCGCGCACCAGCGGCCGGCTGGCCGTCAGCCGGTCCACCACCGCGTTCGCGTCGAGCCCGAGGTCGGCCAGGAGGTCGACCGGGACGTGCCGCGGCTCGGGCATCACGTTGTAGGCGCCGAGCATCGTGCCGAGCGGGTGCCGGCGGGCGACCAGGAAGACCCCGGGGTCGCGCGGCTCCAGCACGTGCGCGGCGACGGACGCGTGCAGGTGCGGCAGCTCGCCGCGGGCCCGCACCAGCCGCCGGATGCCGGCCCGGATGCCGTGCGGGTCGTCGGTCGACCGGCCACGCCATCCGCGGCCGGTGCACCCACCGGTTGTCGTCGGCGTGCGCGGGGTCGGCGGCCCAGTCGTGGTCGTTGAGCAGGCCGAGCTCGTCGCCCATCCAGATCACCGGGCAGGCCCCCGAAGCCGAGCACGATGGCGTGCGCGAGCAGGATCCGCCGGACGGCGTACGGGTCCCCGGCCTCCAGCCCGGCCAGCGACGCGAGCGAGCCGGAGATGCGCCGGTCGCCGGTCTCCGCGTTCTCCTGGAACACCAGGCCCCGGGCCCAGGAGCCGGGGAAGAGACCGGCGTAGAAGTCCGAGAGGAAGTGCCGGTGGGCGTAGGCGTCGATGCCGACGGCCGCGGCGTCCTCGTCGGAGATCGCCCAGCCGATGTCGTCGTGGCAGCGCGCGTAGGTCACCCAGGCGGTCGTCGAGGGCGCCGGGGGAAGCTGCTGCAGGGCGTGCGCCGCGAGCCGGGCGTCCCGGCTGGCGAGCATCGACCAGATCTGCACCATCAGGCTGTTGTGGTAGGCGAGGTCGCTGACCTTGCCGTGGTGCTGGCCCTGGCCGAGGTAGGCGAGCAGGTCCTGCGGGCCGACGATGGCCTCGGCCTTGAACACGACGGCGGGGCAGGCGATCCGGGCCACCGTGCGCAGCGCCTGGGTGAGGGCGTGCACCTCCGGCTGGTTCTGGCAGTTGGTGCCCATCCGCTTCCAGGTGAACGCGATCGCGTCGAGCCGGAAGGCCTCCACCCCGTTGTTGGCGTGCGTCAGGATGACGTCGGCGTAGGAGCAGAGCACGTCGGGGTTCGACCAGTTGACGTCCCACTGGTAGTCGTTGAACGTCGTCCAGACCCAGCCCTCGAGCTCCGTTGTCGAAGGTGAAGCTGCCGGGCGCGAACTCGGGGAAGACCTCGGGCAGCGTGCGCTCGTAGGCGTCGGGCATGGTCCGGTCCGGGAAGACCCAGAAGTAGTCCCGCATCCGGGGGTCGCCCTCCCGCGCCTTGCGCGCCCACTCGTGCTCCCGGGCGACGTGGTTGAGCACCAGGTCGATGCAGAGGCTGATGCCCGCGCGCCGCAGCGCGCCGGTGAGGTTGCGGAGGTCCTGCACGGTGCCGAGGTCGTCGCGCACGCCGTAGTAGTCGGCCACCGCGTAGCCGCCGTCGTTGGGACCCTCCCGCGGGGTCAGCAGCGGCATCAGGTGGAGGTAGCCGACACCGAGCTCCTTGAGGTAGCCGATCCGCTCCACGACGCCGCGCAGGTCGCCGGCGAACCGGTCGGCGTAGGCGGCGTAGCCGACCATCGACGGCTGCTGGAACCAGTCGGGCTCCAGCGAGCGGCGCAGGTCGAGGCGGTGCAGCTCGTCGTCGCGCTCGGCGAAGAACGCCGCGGCCAGCCCGACGAGCCGGTCGGCGACGGCGGGCGCATCGGCGTACAGCGGCCGCAGCGCGGCGGTCAGGTCGGGCAGCCAGCGCTCGAGGCGAGCCTCGAACAGCTCACGCTTGTGGCGCGGCAGGCCCGCGAGGATCGCGTCGAGCTCGGGGTCCTGGGCGGCGGCCATGCCCGCCATTGTGTCGGCTCGGGAGCGTCCACACGAGTCCTGTCGGCGGCGTGTGCCAGGCTGCGCGCCATGCCACCGGCCCACCCCGTCACCTGATGAGAGCGGTACCGGACATGAACCACGAACCCGACGTCCTCGCGAAGGTCCGCAAGATCCTCGCCAAGGCCGAGGACCCCGCGGCCACCCCCGAGGAGGCCGAGACCTACACGGCGAAGGCCGCCGAGCTGATGGCGACCTACGGCATCGACCGCGCGCTGCTCGCCGAGACGATGCCGGAGTCCGACGTCGTCGGCGACCGCGTCGTCGTCCTCGACGCCCCCTACGCCCTGGACAAGGCGTCGCTGCTCAGCAGCGTCGCGTTCGAGCTCCGCTGCCGGGCGGTGCGCCGGATCCGGTACGTCGGCCCGCGCGCGACCAAGGAGGTCTCGATCCACCTCTTCGGCTACGACTCCGACCTGGTCCGCGTCGAGATCCTGTTCACCAGCCTGCTGCTCCAGGCCCAGACGTCCCTGGCGCGCACCGAGCCGCCGCCGTGGGAGTCCGCGGCGGCCTACCGGCGGTCGTGGCTGGCCGGGTTCACCGCCGCGGTGTCCCGCCGGCTGCATGACGCCGAGTCCCGGGCGCGCGAGGCGGCGGAGCAGAGCCGGGCCACCAGCACCGAGGCCCGCTCGGGGCGCTCCGTCGAGCTGGTCCTGGTCGACCGGGACCGGTCCGTGGCCTCGGCCGTGGACGCGGAGTACCCCCGGCTCTCCACGGCCCGGAGCCGGCAGCTGTCCGGCAGCGGCGGCCGCTCGGGCTGGCAGGCGGGGCAGCGCGCCGACCTCGGCGGCACCCGGGTGGCGCGACGCGGCCGGGGAGAGCTCGCGGGCTGAGAGACCCGGCGGCGGCGGTGTCAGAGCCCGCGGGCGCGGCCCTCGGCGAGGTAGGAGAGCCGGCGCAGCGCCTCGACGTTGCGGGCGTTGAGGAGCGCGTCCTGAGCGGGCTTGGGCAGCAGCGAGATGGGCCCCGAGACCAGCTGCTCCTCCATGACCACCTCGGTCTGCTCGCCCTGCGGCGCGCAGCGCATGGTGACCACGCCGGACCCGGTGGGCCAGATCCGCACCTTGAGCCGCATCTCGCGCGGCGCGTCGAGGTGCTCGACCTCGGTGTTGTCGCTGATCAGCAGCGGCCACAGGCCGACCGAGTGATGGATGTGGGTGCCCACCGCGGGCCAGCCCTCCTCCACCTCACGGATCCGGGCCGCACCGACCACCCAGGTGGCGTAGGACCAGCCGTCGGCCAGCACGTCGAAGACGTCCTGCGGGCTGCAGCTCATGACTCTCGTGGTGCGGCTCATGGCCGGGCCGTACCCGGCCGGGGGAGCCGCAAACGACTGTGCGCCAGCGCTGCCCGGGCCGCGTTCGCGCCGCAGGCGCCGTGCACCCCGCCGCCCGGGTGCGCGGAGGAGGAGCCCAGGTACAACCCGCGCACGGGCGTCTCGGCGCGGCCGAGACCCGGCAGCGGACGGAACACCAGCTGCTGCTGGAGCGCCGCCGTTCCGCCGCCGAGGGCGCCGCCGACCAGGTTCTCGTTGCGCTGCTCGAGCTCGCGCGGCCCGAGCACCCGGCGGGTGAGGACCCGGTCGCCGAAGCCGGGGGCGTACTTCTCGACCCGGGCCTGCATGCGGTCGGCGAACCGCTCCAGGTCGTCGTGGTCCCAGGCCCCGGTGACGCCGCCGTCGCCGGCGTCGCCGCGGACGTGCTGCGGGACGTGCGTGTAGGCCCAGACCGACTCGGACCCGGCGGGGGCTCGCGCGGGATCGGCGGCCGCCATCTGGCCCATCAGCATGAACGGTTCCGCGGGCACGGCTCCGGCCGCGATCTGGGTGGTCGCCAGGGCGACCTCGTTGACGTCCTCCGCGAGGTGGACCGTGCCGGGCGTGGCCGACGGCGGCGAGGACCAGGGCACCAGCCCGTCGAGCGCCCAGTCGACCTTGACCGTGCCCGGGTCCCACTGGAAGTGGGTCATCCCGCGCCGGACCCGGCCGGGCAGGTCGTCCCAGGACACCAGGCCGCCGTAGAGGGCGGTCGCGGCGACGTCGGCGACCACCGCGCGGCGGACCCGGATCTCCTCGCCCACTGCGGTGCGGACCGCCCGGACGGCACCGTCTCGCACGACGACCTCGTCGGCCCGGGTGCCGAGCCGGATCTCGCCGCCCCGGCTGCGGAACCGGTCGGCCATCGCCCGGGTGAGCATGCCGGCACCGCCGGCGGGCACCGGGAAGCCGTGCTGCTGGCCGAGCATGCACAGCAGCCAGCCGAAGAGGCCCGAGCCGGCGGCGTCGACCGGGATGTCGGCGTGGCCGCTGTTGCCGACCACGAGCATCTTCGCTGCCTGCCCGGTGAACATCTCGTCCACGAAGGTGCGGGCGGGGGCGAGCATGGCGCGGACGAAGGACAGCCCGCCGACGCGCGGCAGCCGCGCCAGCGCGCCGAGCCCGTGCCGGACCGGCGGGAACGGGCTGAGCAGCGCCCCGACCACCTGGTCGCCGATGCGCTCCCAGTCGGCGTAGGTGCGCAGCCACGCCTCGCCGTCGCCCGGGGTGAGCTGCTCGAGCGCGGCCGCGGTGTCCTCGGGGGCCCGGTGCAGCAGCCCCCAGGCCCCGTCGCTGAAGGGTGTGCCCACCACGGCCGGCGCGTGCGACCAGGTCAGCCCGTGCTGCTGGAGGTCGAGCGACTGGATCGCGGGCGACGCCACCGCGAGCGGGTAGAACGAGCTGAACGTGTCGTGGACGTAGCGCGGGTGCACCGCGCGGTCGCTGCGCACGGCCCCGCCGACCTCGTCCTGGGTCTCGAGCACCAGCACCGACCAGCCCGCGTCGACGAGGAGGTTGGCGGCCACGAGCCCGTTGGGGCCGCTCCCGATCACGACGGCGTCGACGGAGTCCATGTCCCGTGTCTACCCGAAGCGGCCCGCTTCAGGCGGTGGGGGAGCCCCCACGCGACGGCAAAATTAGCCGGAACACTCTTGCATTGAATACGGCTACGTTCCACCCTGGTGCTGTGAGCACGCAAGCCCGTCGGTCGGCCGCCACGCCTGAGGGCGCTCGGCGCTACGACTCGAGCCTGCGCCGTCGTCAGGCCGCGCAGAACCGGCAGCTCGTCCTCGAGGCCGCGACGAGCCTCTTCGCCGACCGCGGCTGGTCCGTGGGGGTGCGGGACGTGGCCGCCTGGCGGGCGTCTCGGTCGAGACGGTCTACGCCCACTTCGGCTCGAAGGCCGAGCTGCTCAACCAGGTCCTCGACGTGGCCGTCGTGGGGGACGACCAGCCGGTCGCGTTGATGGAACGCGCGGACTTCGCCGCCCTCGGCCGAGGCGACGTCGGCGAACGGACGGCCGCGGCCGCCTCGCTCGTCACCGCCGTCAACAGGCGGACCACCGGCCTGCAGCGTGCCCTGCGCGAGGCGGCCGCTCTGGACGCGAGTCTCGCCACCAGGCTGGAGGAGACCCGTGGCCGGCAGCGGCTCACGGTGCAGGTCGGCGGTTCGATGGTCGCCGGTCGCGAGCTGGCACAGGACGAGGCCGACGGCCTGTCCGCCGTGCTCAGCATGGAGGTCTACGAGCTCCTGACCGGCAGCGCCGGGTGGAGCCCTGCGAAGTACGAGAAGTGGCTGGCCGAGGCCCTCACCAGGCTTCTCGGCCTGACGTAGATGAGAGGAGTGGGCCATGACCGAGCTGCATGAGCCCGCCGACACCCGGAGCATGGGGATCGTCCACAGCGCGCTGCGACGCGACCTGGAGCGGACCCGACTGGTGCTGAGCGCTCCGCCGTACCCGGAAGACGAACGGCGTCGCGCTATCGCGGAGCACCTGTCGTGGATGATGCACTTCCTGCACGTGCACCACACCGGGGAGGACGACGGTCTCTGGCCGCTCGTCCTCGCGAGGAACCCGGCCGCGGCCGAGCTGCTCCACCGGATGGACGCCGACCACAAGCGGATCGCCCCGGCGATCACCGCCCTGGAGCAGGCAGCGAGCGCCTACCACCGAGACGGCTCCGCCCGCGAGCAGGTGCTCGACGCGCTGGCGGGTCTCGGCGAGGTCCTCCTGCCCCACCTGCAGCGCGAGGAGCTGGAGATGATGCCCGTGGTCGCCGCGACGCTGACGACGGCGGAGTACCAAGGGGTCGAGGAGGAGTACTTCGTGAAGCCCAAGGGCTTTCTCGAGCTCGGTGCGGAAGGGCACTGGATCCTGGACGGTCTGGACGAGGAGGGCCGCGACGTGATCCTGCACGTGGTGCCGGCCGTGCCTCGCTTCGTCCTCCTGCACGGGTTCGCCCGCGCCTACCGGCGCAAGAAGGCGCGGTTGTGGGGTGACGGTCCGGCAGCGGCGGTGCCGTCGCTCGACCTGGCGCGGATGGAAGGAGCGTGATGGGCCAGATCCCCCGGCATGCCCGCTCCGAGGCAGTTGCCGACGCTCCTCCGGACGCGGTCTGGCAGATCGTCTCCGACGTCACCCGGGTGGGCGAGTGGAGCCACGAGTGCCGAGGTGCGCGTTGGCTCGGCGGGGCCGATCGCGCTGCGCCCGGGGTGCGGTTCCGTGGCCGCAACAAGTCCGGACTCTGGCGTTGGACCCGACCGTGCCGGATCACCGCCGCCGACGCCCCACGGTCGCTCGCGTGGAGGACCGAGGGACTCCTGGCAGTGGGCGACACGACCGAGTGGCGCATCGACCTGGAGCCGGTCGAGGAGGGGACCCGGATCATCCAGACGTACGACGTCGTGCGGGTGACGCCGGGCTTCGGCCGCCTCTACTGGTTGCTCATCAAGGCCCACCGGGACCGCGGCGACGCCCTGGTCGGCGACCTGGACCGCCTCGCCCGCCTTGCGGAGAGCGAGGCGGCCGGCAGCGTCAGCGGCTGATGACGACCTTGAGCGCCTTGGTCTCCGCGGCCCGGCCGAACGTGTCGTAGGCGTCCATCATCTCGTCGAGCTTGAAGTGGTGGGTGGCGAACTTCGCGGCGGCGAGCTTCTCCTGGGCGACGAGCTTGAGCAGCATCGGCGTCGTCGAGGTGCTCACCAGGCCCATCGTGATGGACAGGTCCATGATCCAGAGGTCCTGGAGCGCCAGCTCGACGGGGGCGCCGTGCACGCCCACGTTGGCGACCGACCCGCCGGGCCGGACGATCTTGGTGCAGGCCTCGAAGGTGGAGGGGATGCCGACCGCCTCGATCGCCACGTCGACCCCGAAGCCGTCGGTCATCGCCTTCACCTGGTCGGCCCAGTCCGCATCGGCGCTGTTGACCGTGTCCGTGGCCCCGAAGCTGCGGGCCTGGTCGAGCCGGTTGGCGTCGAGGTCCAGGGCGATCACCCGGGCGGCGCCGTACAGGCCCGCAGTCATGATCGCGGCCAGGCCGACCGGTCCGGCGCCCACGACCGCCACCACGTCGCCGGGCTTCACCCGCCCGTAGCGGACGCCGATCTCGAAGCCGGTGGGCAGGATGTCGGACAGCATCACGGCCGCCTCGTCGGGCACGCTGTCGGGCAGCTTGTAGACCGAGTTGTCGGCGAACGGGACCCGGACCAGCTCGGCCTGGGTGCCGTCGATCAGGTGGCCGAAGATCCAGCCGATGCCGCTCGCGCCCTCGTCGGCGAGGCAGTGCGCGTAGAGGCCCTGGTGACAGTACGAGCAGGCACCGCAGGCGCTGATGCACGAGATCAGCACGCGGTCGCCGACCGCGACCGTCGACACGGCGCCGCCGACCTCGGTGACGATGCCGACGCCCTCGTGGCCGAGGATGCGCCCCTCGGTCACCGCGGGGACGTCGCCCTTGAGGATGTGCAGGTCGGTCCCGCAGATCGTGGTGGTGTCGATCCGGACGATCACGTCGGTGGGCTCGAGGATCTTCGGGTCCGGGACCTCCTCCCACGCCTTGTTGCCGGGACCGTGGTAGACGAGCGCCTTCATGGTGGGACCTTTCGTTCGTACGTCGGGTTCCCAGTCTTGGCCGGGCCTCTCGCCCCCCGACAGGGCATAACGTCCCGAGGCGAGCGGACCCTCAGGGCACGATGACGATCTTGCCGCGGGTGTGACCCTGCCGGCTGAGCTCGAACGCGGCGGCCACGTCGTCGAGGCCGAACGTCGCCGCCACCTCGACGGTGAGCTTGCCCTCGTCCACCAGCGCCGCGAGGCGCTCCGTCTCCGAGCCGAGCGGGCGGACCCAGACGTGGGAGCCGCCGTGCTCCGTCACTGCCGGGTCCGCCACCGAGGCGTGCCGGCCGTCGGGCGCGAGCACTGCGAGGGTGGTGTCGAGCTGGCCGCCCACGAAGTCGGCGACCGCGTCGACACCGTCGGGCGCGAGGGCCCGGATCCGGTCGACCACGCCGTCGCCGTACGCCACCGGCTCGGCGCCGAGGCCGCGCAGGTAGTCGTGGTTCGCCTCCGAGGCCGTGCCGATGACCCGGGCGCCGCGCGCCACCGCGATCTGCACCGCGAGGCCGCCGACCCCGCCGGCCGCGGCATGCACCAGGACGGTGTCACCCTCGCCGACCTCGAGCCGGTCGAGCGTCCGCAGGGCCGTGCCGCCGGCGAGCGGCAGGCCACCGGCCTGCTCCCAGCTCAGCGAGGCCGGCTTGCGAGCGACCGACCAGGCGGGGACGCTGACCTGCTCGGCGAACGTGCCGCCCTGGACGGTGGTCTTGCGCGCGTAGGCCATCACCTCGTCGCCGACCGCGAACTCTGGGGTGTCGAGTCCCACACCCACTACGACGCCGGCGACGTCCCAACCGGGGACGACCGGGAACGCCGTGTCGAGCATCCCCTCCAGCCCGCCTGCCATGACCTTCCAGTCGACCGGGTTCACACCGGCGGCACGGACCTCGACCAGGACGCTCCCGGGTCCGAGCCTGGGGGTGTCGAGCTCGCGGACCTCGAGGGTGGTGAGGTCGTCGCTGAAGGCCGGGTAGGTGGCAGCACGCATGGAGTTCCTTTCGTCAGGGTTCGCCTCCCCCAACACGGGGGAGAGGTGAGCCCTTCCGAGAAGGCGCTGTGACGGCCCCCTCACCCGAGGGTTGACCGTTTCGTTCGTAGGCAGCCAGTCTGGTCAGGGAGGAGTGCCAGCATGACCACCACCGAGAGCCTCTCCTGGCTGTCCGCCGGCGGTTACGTCAGCGACGGCGGCCTGGAGACCGACCTGATCTTCAACCGCGGGGTCGACCTCCCCGAGTTCGCGTCGTTCCCGCTCGTCGAGGACGACCGCGGCCGGGGGTTGCTGCGCGACTACTACGACGGCTACGCCGCCGTCGCCCGGCGGGCCGGGGTCGGGCTCACCCTCGAGTCACCGACCTGGCGCGCGAACCCCGACTGGGGGACCAGGCTCGGGTACGACGCTGCCGCGCTCGCCCGCGTGAACCGGGCGGC
This sequence comes from uncultured Actinomycetota bacterium, assembly GCA_963721855.1. Lineage (GTDB taxonomy): Bacteria > Actinomycetota > Actinomycetes > Propionibacteriales > Nocardioidaceae > Nocardioides_B. The sequence goes on from CAVRMN010000007.1 coordinate 41,134, forward strand.
CATCGGCTTCCTCCACGAGCTGCGCGCGTCCTACGCCGACCTCACCGACGTGCGGATCATCGGCGCCGTCGGTCCGCGCGGGGACGGCTACGTCGCCGGGGAGCGGGCCGACCCGGACGAGGCGGCCGACTACCACCTGGGCCAGGTCGCGGCGTTCGCGGCCGCCGGCGTCGACGTGGTCGCGGCGTACACGATCACCGGCCCCGAGGAGGGCATCGGCATCACCCGGGCCGCCCGGCAGGCCGGTGTGCCGGTGCTGGTCGGCTTCACCGTCGAGACCGACGGCCGGCTGCCGGACGGCACCCCGCTGCGCGAGGCGGTGTCCCGCGTCGAGGCCGAGGAGGCGCCCGACGGCTTCGTCGTCAACTGCGCCCACCCCACGCACATCGCGCCGGCCCTCGAGACCGGCGAGTGGCTCGGCCGGATCGTCCAGGTGAACCCGAACGCGTCCACCCAGACACACGCCGAGCTGGACGCGGCCGAGGAGCTCGACGCGGGCGACCTGGGGCTGCTGACCTCGTCGTACGACGCCCTCCGCGGGCAGCTCCCCGCGCTGGCGGTGGTCGGCGGCTGCTGCGGCACGGACGCTCGGCACGTCGCCGCCCTGTGGGGGGTATGAGACGAGGAGGAACCCCTCGTCCACGTCTGGCTCCGGCGGCGCAGCCGGACAGGGCCAGTCCAGGCTCGCCCTCGGCGGCTCGATCAGGAGGCCCGCCTGGCGGGTCGGTGCCTCGATGGCTGTTCGGAGGCCCTCTGAGTCCATCGCGACCAGCACGAACAGGCCGCGCTCCACGAGGCCGGCGAACGCCGCGTGGGACGACGCGTCGCCGAGCCGGTCGGCTCGCAACGCCATCACCACCTGCGAGGAACGCGCGCGGTCCACGAGGGCATCGAGGAACGCGCGCCGCTCCACCTCGCTGCCGGTCACGGTGAAGAGCTCCTCGAGCTGGTCGACGACGAGGACGTGTGGGCGCCGGCTGCTGGATGGCAGACCCATCAGCGCGTCCATCGGGTGGCGACCCGGTGTGACGACCGTGACCTGCGCTCCTCCGCGACGCAGGGTTGCCGCGAGACCGGCGCGCACGAGAGATGACTTGCCGCACCCGGACGGGCCGGCCACCACCAGCACGCCGTCGCGCCGCAGCCGCCGCAGACACTCCTGCACCTGCTCCTCCCTGCCGAAGAAGAGCTCGGCGTCGTCCACGTCGAACGGCACCAGCCCCTGGAACGGGCAGGTGGCGTCCGACGACGGCAGAGCCGCGTCGACGATGAGGGTCGGGTCCTGGTTGAGGATCGCCCGCTCCAACCCCACGGCGTCAGGCCCCGGGTCGAGTGCCAGCTCTCGCTGGAGCACCGTGCGCAGCTGGTGCAGGGTGCGCAGCGCCTCGCCCTGCCGTCCGGCCTGGTAGAGCGCGAGCGCGAGCAGCGACCACCGCCGTTCGCGCAGCGGCGCCTCCTGGACCAGGGAGCGTGCATCGTTGAGCACCTCGGCGTGGTGGCCCGAGCGCAGCATGGCCTCCAGCCGCAGCTCCTGGGCATCGCGCCGTACCTCCTCCAGCCGGTGCACCTCCGCGCGCCCGGGACCCCAGTCCTCGATGTCGGGGAGCGGCCTGCCTCGCCAGAGGTCGCAGGCCTCGCCGAGCAGGTACGCCGCCCGCTCCGGATCCCCGAGGGCCAACAGCTCGCGGGCCCGGGCCACCTTCGCCTCGAAGAGAGCCGTGTCGATCTCGTCCGGGGGGACGGCCAGCCGGTAACCGTCGCTGACCGTCTCGATCGCGTCACGCCCCAGAAGCTTGCGCAGCCGGACGACGCACCCCTGCAGGACCTTCGGGGCGGAAGTCGGGGGCCGCTCACCCCACAGGGCATCGGTCAGCTCGTCTGCCGTCACCACCTGCCCCGCCCTCACAGCAAGGGCGGCGAGCACCACCCGGTCGCGACGGCCCAGCCGCCCGCCCCCACCGTCGAGCGTGACCGGACCGAGCACCCCGATACCCACACAACGACTCTCCCGAGGGCGATCGAGGGCCGTCAATGGCCCTGATACCGCAGCGATACCGGTCCGGATGGGTGGTGATACCAGCGTCCGGCACAACGGAGGTCTCATCCCGAAACAGAGGAGGCACCATGCCGAACAGGACCAGCCACGGAGGGCTCAGGCTCACGACCGTGGCCGTTCTCAGTCTCACCACGTCGCTGACGGCACTCGGCGCCCTCGCGTCCCCGGCCGCGGGCCAGACCACCCACACGGACCTCGCGGCCTCCTGCTCGGTGTCAGCCACGTCGCCTTACGCCGAGCCGCTCGCCGCACTCGACGGAAGGACGCTGGCCCAGTACCTCGCCGACCACCAGGCCGGTGACCGGAGGCTCGCCCTGGCGTGACCCCACGCCGTTCTCGCCGGACCCGCCACGGGGGTGCGGATCCGGCGAAACACGAAGACCGGGCGTCCCATCTCTGGGGCACCCGGTCTCGAGTCCCGGGAGATCTCCCGGGTGGTGGTGCGCGAGGGGGGAGTTGAACCCCCACGCCCTTTCGGGCACACGGACCTGAACCGTGCGCGTCTGCCTATTCCGCCACTCGCGCTTGAAGCGTGCTCAGGGTAGCCCAACCCGCTCGGCCCGCCCAAACCGACATAGCGACGCCCGATACGATCGACGGGCACCATCGGTCCAGGCCGGTGATGCTCGTCATGCACTGCGTCCGGTTCGACCGGGGTCACCGGGGGTACGACGCCTGGGACGACCGTCCGCGCACCACCACGACAACGGATCCAGGAAGGAGGCAGCGATGGGAATCGTCCAACGCTTCGAGAGCCGTCTCGAGCAGCTCGTCTCGGGCGCCTTCGCGCGCGCCTTCCGCAGCGCCGTCCAGCCGGTCGAGGTGGCCGCCGCGCTGCAGCGCGAGGTCGACAACTCCGCGCAGATCCTCTCGCGCGACCGGCGCCTGGTGCCCAACCAGTTCCACGTGGAGCTGTCCCCCCAGGACCACGAGCGCCTCGCGCCCTACTCCTCGACGCTGGCCGACGAGCTCGTCGAGATGCTCCGCGACCACGCGCACGAGCAGTCCTACGTCTTCACCGGGCCGGTGACCATCTCGTTCGACGAGCGCGACGACCTGTCCACCGGTCGGTTCCGGGTGCGCAGCGCCGCGCTCGCCAAGGTCACCCCGATGTCCGATGCGTCGGTGACCGACACGGCCGTACGCCGCGCCAAGGTGATCCTCGAGGTCAACGGCATGCGCCACCCCCTCGACCCGCCCGGCATCGTCATCGGCCGCGGCACCGAGGCCGACCTGCGCATCAACGACCCCGGCGTCTCCCGTCGGCACGCGGAGATCCGGATCTACCCCGGCGACCCGCTGCCCCAGGTGAGCGTCGTCGACCTCGGCTCCACCAACGGCATGCTGGTCAACGGCCACAAGGTGCAGCAGGCGACACTCGACGACGGCGCGACCGTCAAGATCGGCAACACGACGATGACGATCCGTCACGTGGCGGACAAGGGCGACCAGGAAGGCGGTTCGGGTGTCTGAGCTGACCCTGATGCTGATCCGGTTCGCCTACCTCGCGATCCTCTGGATCTTCGTGCTCTCGGCGGTCTCCGTGGTCCGCTCCGACATGTTCGGCGCCCGGATCGACTCCACGCCGCGGGCCGACCGCCGCGCGGATCGCCAGGAGCGCAAGAAGGCGAGCCGCGCCAAGCCGGTGAAGCGCCCTCGCGGCGCTCCGACCCACGTGGCGATCACCGAGGGCGCCAACGCCGGCGAGAACATCTCCCTCGACCTCGCCCCGCTGCTGATCGGGCGCGGCTCCGACGCGGCGATCCGGCTCGACGACGACTACGTCTCCACCCGGCACGCCCGCATCGCGAGCTCTGGCGACCAGTGGTTCGTGGAGGACCTCGGGTCCACCAACGGCACCTACATCGGCTCGTCCCGGCTGACCCAGCCGACCACCGTCCAGCTCGGCACCCAGATCCGCATCGGCAAGACGACCCTCGAGCTCAGGAAATAGGGCACCGTCCGCATGGATCCGACCACCCTGAGCCTGCGCTACGCCGCCCTGTCCGACGTGGGGCGCGTCCGCAAGAACAACCAGGACTCCGGCTTCGCGAGCCCGCACCTGCTGATGATCGCCGACGGCGTCGGCGGCGCCGCCCGCGGCGACATCGCCAGCAGCACCGCGGTGCAGATCCTGCGACGCCTCGACGCACCGCCGCCCGAGGACATGCAGGAGGCGCTGGCCGGCGCGATCCACCGGACGCACGACCGGCTCGCGGAGCTGGTCGACGAGGACCCCGAGCTCGACGGCACCAGCACCACGATCACCGCGGCGCTGTTCGACGGCGTCAAGATCGCCGTCGGCCACGTCGGCGACAGCCGCGGCTACCTCCTGCGCGAGGGCACGCTGAGCCAGCTCACCAAGGACCACACCTTCGTGCAGAGCCTGATCGACGAGGGCCGGATCACCGAGGAGGAGTCGCGCACCCACCCGCACCGCAACCTGATCCTGCGGGCGGTCGACGGGGTGCACGACACCGACCCGGACCTGTTCTACGTCGAGCTCGCCCCCGGTGACCGGATCCTGCTCTGCAGCGACGGCTGCTCCGGGGTGCTCGACGCCGACCGGATCGCCGACATCCTCGGCACGGGATCGGTCGACTACGCCGTGGTCGAGCTGATCCGCGCCTCGCTCGAGGCCGGCAGCACCGACAACATCACCGCCGTCGTCGCCGACGTGGTCGACGAGGCGAGCGCCGCCCCCGACACCGGGGCCGCGGCCACGACCGGCCCGATGCTCGTCGGCGCCGCCGCCGAGCAGCCGCGCCGCACCCCGATCGCGTCGAAGAGCTTCTTCCGCGGGCACCGCAGCGGCGACACCGGCGAGATGGAGCCGGTGCCGGGCGACCCGGCCGACGTCGACCCCGAGGCGCTGCGCTACGCACCGCAGCCGCCCCGGCGGTTCGGCTGGTTCCGCCGCATCCTCGCCCTGCTGGTGCTGCTCGCCGTCGTCGCGGGTGCCGGCCTGCTCGCCTACAGCTGGTCGCAGCAGCAGTACTACGTGGCGATCGCCGACGAGAAGGTCGCGATCTTCCACGGCATCCAGTCCGACCTGCCCGGGCTCAACCTGCACCACGTGGCCGAGACCACCGACGTCACCGTGCAGTCCCTGCCCGACTACCGGGCCGAGCAGGTCCGCGCCGGCATCCCCGCCGAGGACCTCGAGCACGCCCGCGAGATCGCCGCGGAGATCCGCACCGACTTCGCGCGCGTCTGCCCGACGCCCGAGCCCTCGCCCAGCGCGGAGCCGTCGAAGTCACCCGCGAAGTCGCCCAGCGCCGACGGGACGAAGAAGACCGGCACGAAGGCCAGCGAGTCGCCGAGCCCGAGCCCGAGTCCGAGTCCCTCACCGACGATCAAGCCGCCCGACTGCATCGAGACCAGCCCGAGCGCGGGCGCCACCGGCAGCGCGGGGGCGGGCTCGTGAACAGCCTGAACCCGCTCAACGCCCTGCCGCACGGCTTCACGCACCGCCGTCGCCGCGGCGCGGAGCTGTTCCTGCTCATCCTCAGCCTGGTCGTCGGCATCGGCGCCTACGCCGCGGTCGGCCTCGCCGTCGAGGGCCAGATCCCGGTGGACATCCTCGGGTACGGCGGCTGGCTCGCCGCCCTGGTCATCGGCTGCCACATCGCGGTCCGCATCCTCGCGCCGTACGCCGACCCGGTGCTGCTGCCCGTCGTGGCCGCGCTCAACGGCCTCGGCCTGGCGATGATCCACCGGATCGACCTGGCCAAGCTCGCCGCCGACAAGGACGCCCACGCACTCGCCCGCGACCAGCTGATCTGGATGACGCTCGGCGTGGTGCTGTTCGGACTGGTGCTGGTCCTGCTGCGTGACCACCGCCGGCTGCAGGCGTTCACCTACACCTCCGGCTTCGCCGCGATCCTGCTGCTCGTGATGCCGCTGATGCCGGTGCTCGGCACCGAGATCCGCGGCGCCCGCATCTGGATCAACCTCGGCCCGCTCAGCTTCCAGCCCGGCGAGATCGCCAAGGTCTGCCTGGTGGTGTTCTTCGCCGGCTACCTCGTGCTGCACCGGGACGCGCTCGCGCTGGCCGGCAAGCGGGTCGCCGGCATCGACCTCCCCCGGGGGCGTGACCTCGGTCCGATCCTCGTCATGTGGCTGATCAGCCTCGGCGTGCTGGTCTTCCAGCACGACCTCGGTTCGTCGCTGCTGTTCTTCGGGCTGTTCGTCGTGATGCTCTACGTCGCCACCGAGCGGCCGGGCTGGCTGGTCGTCGGCAGCACGATGTTCGTCGCGGGCGCCTACGCCGGCTTCCTGCTGTTCCACCACGTGCAGTCCCGCGTCACCGCCTGGCTGCACCCCTTCGACCCGGACAGCAACAGCTACCAGATCGTCCAGGGTCTCTACGGGATGGCCTGGGGCGGCCTCGTCGGCCGCGGGCTCGGCCAGGGCGACCCGACGCAGATCCCGATCGCCGAGTCCGACTTCATCTTCGCGGCGCTCGGCGAGGAGCTCGGCCTCACCGGGACGATGGCGATCATCGTGCTCTACGGCCTGATCGTGGAGCGCGCGCTGCGCACGGCGCTGGTCTGCCGCGACGCGTTCGGCAAGCTCATCGCCACCGGCCTCGCCGTCGTCTTCGCGCTCCAGGTGTTCGTGGTCATCGGCGGCGTCACCAAGCTGATCCCGCTCACCGGCCTGACCACCCCGTTCCTGTCCTACGGAGGCTCCTCCCTGGTGGCCAACTGGGCGATCATCGCGCTGCTGCTGCGCATCTCCGACCAGGCCCGGCGGCCGCTGCCCGACCTGTCCGCCGACGACGCCGGCGACCATGGCGACGACGCCACCCAGGTGGTGAACCTCCGATGAACAAGCCGATCCGGGCGATGTCGATCTTCTGCATGGTGCTGTTCGTGGCCCTGCTGCTGAACTCGACCTACCTGCAGTACATCAAGGCCGACGACCTCAACTCGCGCGGCGACAACAAGCGCGTGCGCGACGCGGAGTTCTCCCGCAAGCGGGGGGCCATCCTGGTCGGCGGCCAGTCGGTCGCCGAGAGCGTGCCCAGCAAGGACCAGTACAAGTACCAGCGCACCTACCGGCAGCCGCTGAAGTACTCCCACCTCACCGGCTACTACTCCTACATCTACGGCAGCGACGCCCTCGAGCTCACGCAGAACGACATCCTGTCCGGCAGCGACCCCCGGTTCTTCGTCGACCGCGTCGTCGACATGATCGGCAACAGCCAGCCGAAGGGCGGGTCGGTCTCGCTGACCATCGACCCCGCAGCGCAGAACGCGGCGTACGACGGCCTGCGCGCGCTCGGCAGCAACGTCGAGGGCGCGGTCGTCGCGATGGAGCCGTCCAGCGGCAAGATCCTCGCGATGGTGTCCTCGCCGTCCTACAACCCCAACCAGCTCTCCTCGCACGACTTCTCCGCCGTGCAGGACAACCGGGAGCGCCTGCTCAAGAACCCGGCCAAGCCGATGGTCAACCGGTCGGCGCAGGAGATCTACCCGCCGGGGTCGACGTTCAAGCTGGTCACCGCCGCCGCCGCGATCGAGAGCGGTCAGTACGGCCCCGACTCCATGGTCAAGGGCGGCACCTCCCTCGACCTGCCGCAGACCGACAACGACCTGCCCAACGAGAACGGCAGCGACTGCGGCGGCAGCCGGATCACGCTGACCCAGGCGCTGATGGTCTCGTGCAACGTCTCCTTCGGCTTCCTCGGACTCCAGCTCGGTGAGGAGGCGCTGCGCGACCAGGCCGAGAAGTTCGGGTTCGGCGAGACGCCGCTCGAGGACCTCAACGGGATGGTCCCGAGCCGGTTCCCCGAGAACGCCGAGGGGCCGCTGCTGGCGTACTCGGCCATCGGCCAGTACGAGGTCGCCGCCACCCCGCTGCAGATGGCGATGGTGGTCAGCGGGATCGCCAACGGCGGCACGGTGATGCGGCCCTACCTCGTCGACGAGGTCCGCGCGCCCGACCTGTCCGTGCTCGACAAGGCCGGCGACGAGCCGTTCCGCGACGCGATCAGCTCGTCGACCGCACGCGACCTGACCCAGATGATGGTGGAGGTCGTCGACCAGGGCACCGGCACCACCGCGCAGATCCCGGGGATCAAGGTGGCGGGCAAGACCGGCACCGCGCAGAGCCAGGCCGACCGGCCGCCCTACGCCTGGTTCGTCTCGTTCGCGCCCGCCGACGACCCGAAGGTCGCTGTCGCCGTGCTCGTCGAGGACGCCGGCGTGGCCCGCGACGCCATCTCCGGAAGCGGCCTGGCCGCGCCGATCGCCAAGTCGGTGATGGAGGCGGTGATCAACAGGTGACCGCGCAGGGCACGACGCCGCGCTACCACCTCGACCAGCGGATCGCCACCGGCGGGATGGGGGAGGTGTGGCGCGCCACCGACACCGTCCTCGACCGCGAGGTCGCGGTGAAGGTGCTCAAGCCGGAGTACGCCGACGACCCGACCTTCCGCTCGCGGTTCGAGGCCGAGGCCCGCCACGCCGCGGCGCTGCACCACCACAACGTCGCCTCGGTGTTCGACTTCGGCGAGCTCGAGCCGACCGACGGCTCCGGGGTCCCGCGGCCCTACCTGGTGATGGAGCTCGTCCCCGGCAAGCCGCTGTCGGAGCTGCTGCGCGACGACGAGCCGATGCCCCCCGAGACCGCCGCCGACCTCGGCGCCCAGGCCGCCGACGCGCTCGCCGCCGCCCACGCGCTCGGCATCGTGCACCGGGACGTGAAGCCGGCCAACCTGCTGGTCACGCCGCGCGGCCAGGTCAAGATCACCGACTTCGGCATCGCCCGCGCCGCCGACGGCGCCGCCCTCACCCAGACCGGCCAGGTCATCGGCACCCCCGCCTACATCTCCCCGGAGCAGGCCGAGGGCACGGCCGCCACCGAGGCCAGCGACATCTACTCGCTCGGCGTGGTGCTCTACGAGTGCCTGGCCGGGACCCGGCCGTTCAACCGGGACACCCCGGTGAGCACGGCGCTCGCGCACCTGCGCGACGAACCGCCTGCGCTGCCCGCGCAGGTGCCGGCCCACCTGCGCGAGGTGGTCGCCACCGCGCTGGCCAAGGATCCCGCCCAACGGTTCAGCTCCATGGCCGACTTCGCCGCCGCGCTGCGCGGCGGGCCGGTCACGGTGCCGGCCGCCGCGGCCGCGGCCACGCTGCCCGAGCCTCCGGCAGCGGTCGAGCCCGAGGCACCGGACGCCACCCGCATCCTCACCCCGGCCGCGGCGGCCGGGGCGACGGCGCCGCCGCGCGGCACCCCGCCGGCCACCGCGCACCGGCGGCACCGTCCGGCATGGCTGCCGTGGGTGGGCGCCGCGCTCGGGGTGCTCCTCGTCGTGGTCCTGCTCGCCTGGCTCGGTCCAGGGCGACGAGCCCTCCAGCACTCCGAGCGACACCCCGTCGGTGTCTGCCGCCTCGGCGTCCGACTCACCGTCCCCCTCCCCGACCCGCACCCGGACACCTGGGATCGTGATCAGGGCCGACGACTACGTCGGGCTGCCCAAGGACGAGGCGAAGAGCCGCCTCGAGGACCTCGGGCTGAAGGTCAAGGAGGAGAAGGTCGAGAACCTCGAGGGTCGGCCCGAGAACACCGTGGCCGACATCGACCCCACGGGCCGCGTGAGGAAGGGCGACGAGATCACTCTCTCCATCTGGGGCAAGCCCGTCGTCGAGCAGGTCACGCCCGGCAAGCCGCAAGGGCAAGGGCAAGGGCCACGAGAAGAAGGGTCACTAGTGAGCAACGGAACCGACGGGGACCGCCCTCTCATCGGGGGCCGCTACGAGGTCGGCGAGCTCTTGGGACGCGGCGGCATGGCCGAGGTCCGCAAGGGCAACGACCAGCGCCTCGGACGGATCGTCGCGATCAAGCGGCTGCGCACCGACCTGGCCAGCGACCCCACCTTCCAGGCCCGGTTCCGGCGGGAGGCCCAGTCCGCCGCGTCGCTCAACCACCCGGCGATCGTGTCGGTCTACGACACCGGCGAGGAGCTCTCGACCGACGGCACCGACGTGCCGCAGCCCTACATCGTGATGGAGTACGTCGCCGGCCGCACGCTGCGCGAGATCCTCCGCGAGGGCCGCAAGATCCTCCCCGAGCGCGCGCTCGAGATCACCGCGGGCGTGCTCTCCGCCCTCGACTACAGCCACCGCGCCGGCATCGTGCACCGCGACATCAAGCCCGCCAACGTGATGCTCACCCCGTCCGGCGACATCAAGGTGATGGACTTCGGCATCGCCCGGGCCATCGCCGACGCCTCGTCGACGATGACCCAGACCGCGGCGGTCGTCGGCACCGCGCAGTACCTCTCGCCGGAGCAGGCCCGCGGCGAGACCGTCGACTCCCGCAGCGACGTCTACTCCACCGGCTGCCTCCTCTACGAGCTGCTCACCGGCCGGCCGCCGTTCGTGGGGGAGAGCCCCGTGTCCGTGGCCTACCAGCACGTGCGCGAGACCGCTGCGCCGCCGTCGAGCCTCGACCACGACCTGCCGCCGGAGATCGACCAGATCGTGATGAAGTCGCTCGCGAAGAGCACCGAGGAGCGCTACCAGAGCGCGGCCGCGATGCGCGCGGACATCGAGCGGTTCCTGGCCGGGAAGCCCGTCGTGGCGCCCGTCGTCCCGGTGGACTCCACCGACTTCATCCCCACCGACGCCCCGGACGACGAGCGCACGTCGATCTTCGGCGGCCGCGAGATGCCCGAGGCCGACGACCGGCGCAAGAAGTGGCCGCTGGTCCTGGTCGCGCTCGGCATCCTCGCGCTGATGGTCGCCGCCGCCGTGTTCGGGCCGATGCTGTTCAACTCGGCACCGGAGGAGAAGTCCGTCCCGTCGGTGATCGGGCTGCCGCTCAAGCAGGCCAAGCAGCAGATCGAGGACGCCGGGCTCCAGGTCGACGTACGCCGGGAGGCGTCCGACAACGTCCCGAAGGGCCGCGTCGTCGCCCAGGACCCCGACCCGCTGACGCTGCTGCCTCCCGGTGACACCGTCGAGCTCACCGTCTCGACCGGCTACGCCCGACGTGGTGGTGCCCTACGTCATCGGCAAGGACAAGGACGAGGCGCGCCAGATCCTCGAGGACGCCGGGCTCGAGGTGAAGCTGATCAAGGAGAAGTCCGACGAGCCGACGCGACATCGTGGTCCGGACCGACCCCGAGGCCGGCGCAGAGCGCCACCAAGGGCAGCCTCGTCAGGGTCTACTACTCGGCCGGACCCCAGGAGGTCCCCAGCGTCGTCGGCATGCAGCAGGACCGGGCGACCCGGGTCCTCGAGAACGCCGGCTTCGTCGTGGACGTCACCTACGACTCGACGACGGTCGCGCAGAAGGGTCAGGTGCTCAAGCAGAGCCCCGAGGCCTACACCGAGCAGCCGCAGGGCACCCGCGTGGTGATCACGGTGTCCTCCTACGAGAAGCCGAGCCCGAGCCCGACGCCGACGGAGACCACGACGTCACCGAGCCCCAGCCCGTCCACGGAGACCACCCCCGGGCTGGGTCAGCCGCAGTAGCGGTCAGGTGCCGTCGTCGGCGTCGGGGAGGGTCCCGGCGACGCGGGCGAAGCGCAGCGCGGTCGAGCCGCCGAAGCCCGGCATGTCGATCTTGGGCTCGACGTCGACGTCCCAGCCGAGCTCGTAGGCCGCCACGGCCTCCAGGTAGAAGCCGATGTAGGGCGAGGCGTTGACCGCGTCGAGCATCTGCGACGTCGGGCCGATGGCCGAGATGCGGTAGGGCGGCGCGTAGGGGACGTCGTTGAGCACCACGGAGTTGCCGACGCAGCGGATCCCGGTGGACGAGACCACCCGCTGGCCCTGGATCGTCATCGCCTCGGCGCCGCCGGCCCACAGCGCGTTGGCGACGGCCTGGATGTCCTGCTGGTGCACGACGAGGTTCCGGATGTCCGTGTCGGCGGTGTCCTGGATCGCCTCCGGGGCGTCGGTCAGGGTGATGGTCACGCCCGGACCGCTGACCGGGTCGAGGCCGGCTGGCCCGCGGAGCGCCTCGGCCTCCTTGCGGACCGGCTCGGCGCTGGTGTCTCCGAGCGACTTCGTCAGCCGGTCGACGTCGGCGGCGAGCTTCGCGTGCTCGGCGCGGAGCGCCTCGAGGTCCTTCGTCTCCGCTGCCGCGAGGCCGCGCAGGTCGCCGATGCGTCCGGCGGTCCCGGTGAGGTCGGTGCCGCCCGAGCTGACCGCGCTGGTGATGAACAGGGTGCCCGCCAGCACGAACACGGCCGGAGCCGCGACCCGCCAGAGCATCGAACGGGACCGGTAGCTGCGCACCCGGGCCGCGAAGGCCTGGGACAGCCGCTCACGCCAGGGCTGGCGGTGCTGGCGAGGGGCCATGTCGATGCGCTTTCGTGGGCAGGTGCGGTCGCGACTACGCTAGCCCAGGCACCAAGCCCAGGATCACCGCGGCAGCCATCCGCAGCACAGCCCTCGAGGAGCACCCGTGTCCAAGCCCACGTCCCGCACACCGCACGCCGTATCGACCGCGCCGGCGATCTCCATCCCGCGCACCGTCGGTGCGGCCCTGCTCGTCGTGGTCGGCATCGCGTGGATGGTGGTCTACATCAACGTGGCGCAGGACGGCCTGAAGCTGACCTGGATGGGTGACCTGGAGCGCTGGAACTTCCTGATCGGCTTCGGCCTGATCTTCCTCGGCCTCGCGGTGGCCGGACACCCGAGCACCCCGCTCGGCCGCGGCCGTGGCGTCGTGGTCGGCATGCTCGGGTCGTTCCTGATCGGGCTGATCTGGATCGTCCTCTACTACATGACCGGCCAGGACCTCTCGATCCCGCTGATGAAGGAGCTCGGCCAGTACAACCTGATGGTCGGCATCGGCTTCATGGCGGTCGGCTTCGTCTACGCGACGCGCTGGGAGTAGCCCCTCCCGCAGCACCCCAGACACGGCAGAACCGGTGTCGCGACGGCGATCGTGACACCGGTTCTTTGCGTCTGCGGACCAGGGGAGCGCAGGCGAATCACACTGTTGGAATTCATCCACAGCCTTTATCCCCAGTGTGGAAACTCTCGGGGGGCGCGCCGCGGGCTTCCGTGCTTCTGCGCGCGGAGTCCTACCCCGGGCCGGTGATCCCAATCACCCGCGGCCACGGCGGTCCAGACAGGTCGCCCCGGCGGTCGAGGGGGACCCGCTCAGACGAGGACGGCGGTGCGGGCCGCGATCGCGACCAGCAGCACCAGGCCGAGCGAGGCCGCGGCGGCCAGCTGCCAGCGCGACCGGTGGGCCTTCGGTGCGTAGACGAACGCCGCGGCCAGCAGAAGCCCGCCGACGAAACCGCCGAGGTGGCCCTGCCAGGAGATGAAGGAGCGGCCGACGACGGTGATCAGGAAGTTCAGCCCGATCCACATCATCAGCTGCGAGACGTTCCCGTGGACCTTGTGCGCGACGACGAGCAGCGCGCCCATCAGCCCGAACAGCGCCCCGGAGGCGCCGATGGTCGGGGTGTGCACGCTGCTGAGCCAGTAGACCAGGGCGCTGCCGCTGAGCGCCGAGAGCAGGTAGACGGCGAGGAAACGGGTCCGGCCCAGCACCATCTCGAGCTGGGGGCCGAGCACCCACAGGGCCACCATGTTGAAACCGATGTGCCAGAGACTGACGTGGGTGAAGGCCGAGGTGAGCAGCTGCCACCAGGCGCCGTCGGAGACACCGGGGAACGTCTGCGGCACCCCGTCGATCACCGCTGTGCCGCTCGTGGGGAGCAGGGCGAGGCGGTAGAGCCAGGGGCTGCCGCCACCGCCGGTCGCGGTGATGAGCAGGAAGACGGCGGCGTTGATCGCGATCAGCACCTGCGACGTCAGCGCCGGGTTGGCGGACCGCTTGCCGCCGTACGCCGTGCCGGCGGACCGCACCGTCTTCGAGCCCTCGCGCACGCACGTCGGGCACTGGAAGCCCACCGACGCCTGGTTCATGCAGTCGGGACAGATGGGCCGCTCGCACCGCTGGCAGCGGATGTGCGTCTCGCGATCGGGGTGGCGGTAGCAGACCGGGACACCCTGGGCGGGTGTCCCGGGCTGCGGCGCCTGGGGCGTGCTCACTCGGGGCCCCCGCGGAGGCAGGAGCGCAGCGAGTGCTTTCGTGGGGTGTTCAGCGCTGCTCCACCTGGACCGACTCGATGACGACCGGCTCGACCGGGCGGTCACCGGGTCCCGTGGCGGTCGTGCCGATGGCGTCGACGACCTTGCGGCTCTCGTCGTCCTCGACCTCGCCGAAGATGGTGTGGCGGTTGTTCAGCCAGTCGGTCGCCGCGGTGGTGATGAAGAACTGCGACCCGTTGGTGCCCGGTCCGGCGTTGGCCATCGCGAGGAGGTAGGGCCGGTCGAACTGGAGCTCGGGGTGGAACTCGTCCTTGAAGGTGTAGCCCGGGCCGCCGGTGCCGGTGCCGAGGGGGCAGCCGCCCTGGATCATGAAGTTGGGGATGATCCGGTGGAAGCCCAGCCCGTCGTAGAAGCGGCCGGTGGTCTTCTGGCCGGACTTCGGGTCGACGTACTCCTTGGTGCCCTCGGCCAGGCCGACGAAGTTCTCGACCGTCTTCGGGGCGTGGTTCGGGAACAGGTGGATGACGATGTCTCCACGGTTGGTCTTCAGCGTTGCGTACGTCTCGGCCACGAGGCGCCCTTCCAGTTCGGTTCGTCGGGTCGTCCCCCAACGAGCTGTGGGGACGTCGATTCAGTGCTTCCGATCCTCCCACGAGCGCCAAGACACGCCTGCGGCGGCGTTCGGGGCTGCGGTGCCGGTCGTCGGGGCGGGGGTTTGATTCCGAGACGCCGGGGGGCATGATCGGGAGCAGATCGGGCACAGCGAGCTTCGACACGAGAGGGGGCATCCGAACACGATGCCGAAGACCAAGACCAAGAAGATCCGCGACCACGCGAGCGACCTGGGGAGCCGGATCCAGCCGACCGTCGAGAGTGCCCGCGAGAAGGCGGCGCCGCTGCTGGCCGACGCCCGGGACAAGGCCGCACCGCTCCTCGCGGACGCGCGCGACAAGGCCGCGCCCCTGGTCGCCGACGCCCGTGAGAAGGCCGGCCCCGCGCTGAACGACGCGAGGGAACGCCTCGCCACCGAGGTCCTCCCGGTGATCACTGCCGCGATCGCGTCGATGAGCGAGGCGACCGAGGACGTCCGCGGCGAGACGAAGAAGCGCGGCAAGGCCGCCGTCGCCGCCCTCAAGGGCGAGGTCGAGGCGCCGAAGAAGAAGCACCGCCTGCGCAACCTTCTCGTCGTGCTCGGGCTCGGCGGCATCGTCGCCGCAGTGGCCAAGAAGATGTCCGACC
This sequence comes from uncultured Actinomycetota bacterium, assembly GCA_963721855.1. GTDB lineage: Bacteria > Actinomycetota > Actinomycetes > Propionibacteriales > Nocardioidaceae > Nocardioides_B. The sequence goes on from CAVRMN010000007.1 coordinate 56,464, forward strand.
GGCCCGCGACGACGGCATGGCAGTCCTCCTACACCCCGACGCCGGCGGCCACCGGCGCGTCGGGCGCCGGAGCCCACCGGGCCGACGCCGACACCGCCGACGACCAGGGCGGCGCGTCCCCCGACGTCGCCGCTGCTGACGCGGCCGCTGCCCCGCACGCGGCCACCACGCCGGACAACCCGGCCGAGACGATCGACGTCTCGAAGAACTGACGAGGGCTCAGGCCTCCACGCCGCCCGGTCGACTCCTCCGCCGCTTCAGCGGGGGCAGGTCGACCGGGCGGTGCTCGTCCACCCACGCGTCGATCCGCTCCCACCACGAGAACAGCCAGTCGATCCGCTCGTCGCGGCCCTCCGGGATCTCCTCGCGCGGGACCCGCCACCACCGCATGATGATCTGCTTGTCCATCGGCAGCTCGCGCCAGACGTCGGCCACGGTGAGCAGGTGGTCGAGGCCGGTGTGCGCCACCAGCACGACGTCGGCGTCCGGAGCCGCGTCCAGCGCCGCGATCAGGCCGCCGGGCCGGGGGGCGAGCACGTTCTCCATCTTCTCCGCGCGCCGCGCCATCGACTCGAGGCCCAGGCGCCGGAGCTTGTCGATCGCGCGCTGACGCCGCTCCGGGGTGAAGTTGCCGCCCTCGGGGAAGATCACGAACGCGTCGTTCTCGTCGAGGTTGCGGGCGAGCGCGCCGACCTCCTGCTCGAGGTCGCGGCCCTTGTGCGGCGAGATGAAGCGGCTCGGCAGCCGGTTGAGGATCACGTCGATCGCGGGGTCCCAGGCGAGGGTGTCCTTGAGGACCACGCGCGGCTCGCGGCCGTACCAGTGCATCAACGCGTACATCAGCGTGAAGGAGTCGCCGGGTCCCGCGTGCCGGCAGCACACCAGCAGCGGCTCGCCGGGGTGGGCGTCGGGCGGGTCGCCCTCGGTGACGATCTTCAGCCGGACCACCCGCCGCGCCTCCCGGAAGAAGATCACCAGGTAGGTCTGCACGATGTCGTAGTGGATCCGCTCGAAGAACGGCCGCCGGATGAAGAACCCGAAGCCCGAGGCGATCCAGAGCCCGAACAGCTCCACGAGCATCAGGCTCTCGAGGACCAGGTGCATCATCACCAGCGACAGCAGCCGCAGCGGCCGCAGCCGGCCGGGCACGACCGGCGAGAGCACCGCCGCGACCAGCAGCCACACCGGGATCGTGGTGAGCAGCACGACGGTCAGCGCGATGACCGCGGGGGCGAGCACCACGCGCCGGAAGAGCGCGGTCACAGGTGCTCCGCCAGGTAGTCCGCCGAGGCGCGGTACGCCGCGTCGATCCGCCGCATCACGCCGCCGAAGTCGCGGTAGGCCAGCAGGCTGTCGTCACCGGGGAGCCCGCCGCCGGTCGGCAGCACGTGGGCGGTGACCCCGGGCGGAAGGGCGGCCATCTCGCGGTGGAACCGGTGCCGGCGGGCGATCTCGAAGGAGACGCGGGCCACCTCCCAGGGCTTGCGGGGCGGCACCAGCGGCCGGTCCACCCGGCCGACCTGGAGCACGAAGATCCGTTCCGCCCCGACCTCGACGGCGCGGCCGACGGGGATCGAGTTCACGATGCCGCCGTCGAGGTAGTGCTCGCCGTCGACCACCGCCGGGCGGAGCAGTCCGGGGACCGCGGCGCTGGCCACGACCGCGTCGACGACCCGGCCCTCGGTGAACCAGTGCTCGGCGGCGCGCTCGATGCTCGCGGCGCAGCACTGGAACTCGACGGCGAGGTCGGCGAAGGTGCGGTCGCCGAGCTCCTGGGCGAGCCGTTCCCGCAGGCCGCGGCTGGAGTGCAGGTGGGTGCCGGTGCGGACGGCCCGGGTCATCTGGCGCACGGCGTTGTCGCCGTACACCTCCTTGCTGCTCGCCGCGCTCTCCCACAGGCCGAGCAGCCGGTCGACGACGCCCTCACCGGGGTCGGCGGCGACCAGCGCGCCGTTGAGCGCGCCGACGGAGGTGCCGAGCAGCACGTCGGGGCGCACGCCGGCCTCGAAGAGCGCCCGGAGCATGCCGACCTCGACCGCACCGAGCAGGCCGCCCCCACCGAGGACGAACGCCGTGCGACCGGGCGAGGTCATCAGCCGCGGGTCACGAGGTGGCCGGGACCCGGTGCTCGGCGCGGACCCTCCTGGTGGCCCGGTGCTCGGCCCAGAAGGACAGGATCGGCACCGTGCCGCAGAGCAGCGTGGTGAGCGTGAAGGGGATCTCCCACTTCTCGCGCCGGGCCAGCAGGAAGGCCATCACCAGGAAGAGCATGTAGAGCCAGCCGTGTGCGATGCCGAGGTAGGTCGTGATCCACTCGCCGGTCTGCTGCAGGGAGGTCCCGTCGGCCGCGAGGTACTTCAGCGGCACGCCGACCAGGACCAGCACGATCAGCAGCACCCCGACGACGTTGGCCATGACCCGGTAGCGCAGCAATGCATCCTTCACGGGCTCGACGGTATCTCAGCGACCTCGGCGGGCTCCTCGGCGGCCGAGTCGTCGCGCACCCGGTCGAGCTCGTCGCGGACCCAGCGCCACCACAGGAACAGCGCGAAGCCGCCGAAGACCCACCACTCGATCGCGTAGAGGATGTTGCGCAGCTTGGTGGTCACGTCGGGCTTCGGCAGCGACGCCGGCGTCACGGGCTCGAGTCCCTCGGCGGGGGCCCCGTCGCGCGCGATGACGTAGCCGCCGTACAGGTCCTGGTCGATGTGCTGGATCGCGCTGGCGATCCGGAGCTCGGGGAGCACGTCGTCGCGGGGGTCCGGGTCCGGGAGGCCGGCGCCCTCCCCGGGCTGCAGCCAGCCGGTCAGGTCCACCCGTCCGGTCGGGGCGTCCGGGACGTCCGAGCGCGCGGCCGTCCAGCCGCGCACGACGAGCATCGCCGGCGCCGTGGAGCAGGTCGTCGCCGGACGCGCAGACCGCGACCGGGGTGACCACCCACCAGCCGGTGCGCCCGTCGAGCGCGCGGTCGGAGACCAGCACGGTGCTCCGGGGGACCCAGCTGCCGGAGAACGACACCGGCCGGCCGACCTGGTCGGCGGGGAAGGTCCCGTCCGGGGTCATCACGTCGTCCAGCGGCAGCGCACGGGCGTTGGCCAGGTCGCGGGCCTCGAGGTCCCGGCCGGTCTGCCAGGCGTGGTACTGCCAGAGCCCCAGCAGCACCGCCGCCGACACCGCGACGACGGCCAGCAGGTGGAGGCCGAGCATCCGTGGGGCAAGGAGAGTGCGGGCGGTGGACCCCGGCGAGGACACGGACACGGGTCGAGCCTACGGCTGTGCCACGATGCCTCGATGAGCACTCTCGTCCGGCACCTCAACTGCGCCACGATGCGCCCGCCCGCCGCCCGGCTCGGCGTCATGCCCGACCACCTGGTGGCGCACTGCCTGCTGGTGGAGGGGCCGGACGGGCTGACCCTCGTCGACACCGGGATCGGCGCCGGCGACATCGCCGACCCGAAGCGTCTCGGCGGCGCGTTCGTGAAGGCGGTCGGCGCGCGGCTGGACCTCGCCGAGACGGCGGTCGCGCAGGTGCAGGCGCTCGGCTACCAGCCGGCCGACGTGCGCGACATCGTGGTCACGCACCTCGACCTCGACCACGCCGGCGGGCTCGGCGACTTCCCGCACGCGCGGGTGCACGTGTTCGGCGACGAGCTCGCCGCGGCCCGCGCGCGCCGCCACCCCAAGGAGAAGGGCCGCTACCTCGCCGTCCAGTGGGCGCACGGCCCGGACTGGGTCGAGCACAGCGCCGCGGGCAGCGACGAGCTGGTTCGGCTTCGAGGCGGTGCAGGCGGTCGGCGAGGACGTGCTGCTGGTGCCGCTGCGGGGGCACACCCGCGGGCACTGCGGGGTCGCCGTACGACGTCCGTCGGGCGGCTGGTTCCTGCACGCCGGCGACGGCTACTTCTTCCACGGCGAGAAGGAGCGGACACCGTCCTGCCCGTCGGGCCTGCGGGTCTTCCAGACGATGGTGCAGATGGACAAGCGGGCGCGGCACGCCAACCAGGAGCGGCTGCGCGAGCTGCACGCCGCGCACGGCGACGAGGTCACGGTGTTCTCGGCGCACGACGCGACCGAGTTCGACGCGCTCGTCGGCGTCACCGACTGAGTCCGCTAGTTTGTCCGCGGGAGGCCGACGAGCAGAGGTGTTGTGTGAGACAGCGGGCCGATCAGCAGCGCGACTGGGGCCTCGTCCAGGAGCTGCTGCGGAACCACCGGACCATGCTGCAGGTGCTCAGCTTCCTGCTGGTGCTCGCGCTCTCGACGGCCGGCTACACCACGCTGGTCGCGCAGGCGCGGCTGGAGCGCTACATCGCGATGGCCTACGACGCGCGCAACGTGCAGATCTCGATGCTCGACCAGTCCGCGGCGATCCGCGGCTGGATCGCGACCGGTGAGGGCTCGTTCCTCACGACGTTCCGGGAGGCACGCCGGCTCGGCGACTCCGCCCTCGACGAGCTCGTCGCGCAGGTCGAGCGGGACGACACCCCGGGTCTGACCAACGCCGTGGTGCGGACGGCGGTCGCACGCAAGGCGTGGTTCGACTGGGCCGCGCGGGCGATCGAGCAGGACCCGACGGACAGCGGCACCGACCACGAAGCCGTCGGCACCCTGCTGCTCGAGGGCCGCCGGCTGTTCGAGGCGTACCGCACCGTGGACACGGTCAGCACGGGCATGCTCATCGAGCGTCGTGACGCGGCGCTCGACGCGAGCCGCAGCGGCGCTGCTCACCGGTGTCGCGGTCTTCGTGGTGGTGCTGATCGCCACGGCCGTGGCCGCGGTACGCCGCCGCCGGCGGATGACCACGGAGGTGATCGCGCCCATCAACGACCTGCTCGACACCATCGAGCGGCTCCGTGAGGGTGACCTCAGCGCCCGCAGCCGGGCCAGCGGGGTGCGCGAGCTCGACGCGATCGGCGTCGCCCTCGCCGCGATGGCCAGCTCGTTGGACGAGGCGCGCAGCGAGGGCGTCGCCCGCGAGACCCGGATGGCCGCGCTGGCCGGTCGCTTCGAGACCGTCGTCCGCGTCGGCAGGGAGATCGCCGGCAGCCTGAGCGTCCGCTACGTCGCCGCCTCGGTGACCTCGGCCGCGGCCGACCTCCTGAACGCACCGGCCGTGCTGTGGGTCCGGGCGGAGGACCAGCTGTTCCACGCGGTGTCACGGAGCACCGACCCCCACGGCGCCGTGCCGCCCCCGGACCTCGCTCCGGCGGAGGTCGTCGCCGTCGCCGCGGCGGACGCCCGGCCCGCCTCCCAGGGGGACCGCCGCGCGTACCCCCTCGTGCTCGCCGGGATGGTGGTCGGCGTGCTGGAGACCGGGACGTCGGACGTCGACGCCGACACCGAGCAGGTGCTCCAGGCGCTGCTGTCCACCGCCGCGGCGGCGCTGGAGTCGGCCCACCTGCACAGCGCCTCGCGGGAGCTCGCCGAGATCGACGCGCTGACCGGCCTGCCGAACCGACGCCGGTTCGAGAGCGACATCGAGCAGGAGTGGGACCGCTGCCGGCGCTACGGCCGCCCGCTGAGCGTGGTGATGGTGGACCTCGACCACTTCAAGGAGCTCAACGACACCCACGGCCACCTGTACGGCGACGAGGTGCTGCGCGGCGCCGCCGACGCCCTCACCGGCGTGCTCCGCACCAGCGACACCGCCTACCGCTACGGCGGGGAGGAGTTCGTCGTGCTGCTGCGCGAGACCGGCCTCGAGGACGGCCACGCGGTGGCCGACCGGCTCCGGAGCGCGGTCGCGCACCTGGTGCTGCGCGGCCGCCACCCGGTCGTCACGGCGTCCGCCGGGGTCGCCGAGCGCGCCGGCACGATGGCGCACCACACCGAGCTCGTGGAGCGGGCCGACGTGGCGCTCTACGAGGCGAAGGCGGCCGGCCGGAACCAGGTGGTGGCCGCCGCGGGGCTGGGCGCCTAGCCGGTCTGGACAACTGGTCTTACCACTTGACCACCTGAGCGGGGACGCCTAGCGTCCCTGGCATGCCGCTGAGCCCCGTCGCCCGCCGATCCGTGACCGACGAGGTCTACGACCAGATCCTCGCCGAGGTCATCGACGGCGAGCTCGCCCCCGGGGCCAGCCTGCCCAGCGAGCGCCAGCTCGCCGAGGTGCTCGGCGTCTCCCGCCCGGTGGTCCGCGAGGCCCTGAAGCGGATGACCCACGCGGGTCTCGTCGAGGTGCGCCAGGGCGGCGCCACCACCGTGCGCGACTACCGTCGCAGCGCGGGCCTGGACCTGCTGCCCCGGCTGCTCGTGCACGACGGCGAGCTCGACCTCGCCGTGGCGCGCAGCATCCTCGAGGCCCGCCTCGCGGTGGGTCCCGAGATCGCCGTCCTCGCCGCCACCCGCGGCACCCCCGAGCTGACCACGCGGCTGACCGCCGCCGTCGACGCGCTCGCCTCGGCCCCGGACCCGGTGGCCATGCAGATGCACGCGCTCGACTTCTGGGAGCACCTGGTCGACGGAGCCGACTCCGTGGTGTTCCGGCTGATGTACAACAGCCTCCGCGCGGCCTACGAACCGGCTGTCGAGGCGCTCGCCCCCCTGCTCGAGGAGGAGGTGTCCCAGCTCGACGGCTACCGGCAGATCCTGGCCGCTGTCAGCGCCGGCGACGCCGAGACCGCGCGGCGCAGGGCCACCGAACTGCTCGCCCCTGCGACGGCCACGCTGCTGGCCGCCCTTGCCGAACTGGAGAACTCCTGATGAGCGACACCGACCAGACCGCCCGCGCCGACCGCGCGTCACGACGTACCTCGCTCGCCGAGGCCGACGCCCGGGCCCTGTCCCGGCTGCGCGAGGACGAGTCCCGGATCACCGGGAGCCGTCGGAACCAGGTGACCCTGCGCGACGCGGCCCGCGGCTTCGTCAACCACCCGTCGCCGTGGATGATCGCGTCGATGCTCGTCGGCGCCCTCGTGGCCCGGCTGCTCATCGGCGGCTGGCGGTGGACCGACGCGCTGGTGCCGGTCGTGATGGTCGCGATCTTCCCGTTCGTCGAGTGGGTGGTGCACGTCTTCGTGCTGCACTGGAAGCCGCGCCACCTCGGCCGCGTCGAGCTGGACTCCCTGCTGGCGCGCAAGCACCGCGAGCACCACGCCGACCCGCGGGACATCCCGCTGGTGTTCATCCCCTGGCAGGTGCTCGCGAAGCTGATCCCCGTCTACGTCGCCGTCGCGCTGCTGGCCTTCCCCCGGGTGGGCCTCGGGCTCACCGCGCTGGTGTCGCTCGGTGTGCTCGGCATGTTCTACGAGTGGACGCACTACCTGATCCACAGCGACTACAAGCCGCGCAGCAAGGCCTTCCGGGCGGTATGGCGCAACCACCGGCTGCACCACTACAAGAACGAGCACTACTGGTTCACCGTGACCAGCGCCGGCACGGCCGACCGCGTGCTCGGCACCTACCCGGACCCCGACCAGCGTGCAGAGCTCACCGACGGTCAAGGCGCTGCACACGCGCGAGGCGAGCTGAGCAGCCCCAGACGTCACGCACTGTTCGCCTTCCTGTCACGCAGCGGCCCGCCGGCGGCTTCGGCGGCTCCCTAGCGTCGCGTGCGTCCGCCCACCAGGCGGACGTACCCAGGAGGAGTATCGATGTCATTTCTCACCCCTCGTCGCCTGACCGCCGTCGCCGTGTGCACCACCGCCGCACTCTGCGCCGGCGGAGCAGCGCTCGCGGCTCCCGGCGGGAGCACCGGCCCGAGCAGCAGCGACGCCCCCTACCTCGTCCGGCACGTCGCGGGCGTCAAGCTGACCAGCCTGCTCTCCGCGGGCGACTCGGTCGGCGGCTACCGGATGTCGGGCACCCCCGACGGCCTCGGCGCGTTCGACAACGGCGACGGCACCTTCACCGTCCTGATGAACCATGAGTTCAGCAGGGGATCCGGCGTCACCCGCGCCCACGGTGCCGCGGGCTCGTTCGTGTCGCGCTGGGTCATCGACAAGGAGACCCTGCGGGTCGTCTCCGGCCGCGACCAGATCGAGCGGCTGCACACCGCCCCCGGTGGCTCCCAGCAGATCGACCGGATGTGCTCGGCCGACCTTCCCGCGAAGTCGGCGTTCTTCGACGCGGCGAGCGGCAAGGGCTACGACGGCCGGATCTTCATGAACGGCGAGGAGGCCGGCGAGGCCGGCCGCGCGTTCGGCCACGTGGTCGAGACCGGGGACAGCTACGAGCTGACCGCCCTCGGCACGGCCGGCTGGGAGAACGTGGTCGCGAACCCGTCCACCGGCGACCGCACCGTCGTCGTCGGCCAGAGCGACGGCGGCACGCAGAACGTCTACGTCTACGCCGGCGACAAGCAGAGCACCGGCAACCCGGTCGAGAAGGCCGGCCTCACCAACGGCACGCGTTCCTCGATCAAGGTCGAGGGCTTCCCGACCGAGAGCGGTGCCGCCGACTTCCCGTCCGGCCCGCAGCCGTTCACGCTGTCCGCCGACGGCGGCACGGCGTTCGACCGGCCCGAGGACGGGGCCTGGGACCCGAGCAACCCGAACGACTACTACTTCGCCACCACCGGCAGCATGACCAAGCACAGCCGGCTGTGGAGGCTGAGCTTCGTCGACGCGTCCCGCCCGGAGCTCGGCGGCACGATCACCAAGGTGCTCGAGGGTCCGAGCGACAGCAGCACGACGTCGGGCGGCCCGAAGATGATGGACAACCTGACGGTCAACGACCGGGGCCAGGTGCTGATCCAGGAGGACCCGGGTGGCAACCCCTACCTCGCGGGCCTCTACCAGTACGACATCGCCAGCGGCGACCTGCGCAGGATCGTCGACCACGACCCGCAGCGGTTCACCACCGGTGGTGCCTACTTCGACACGATCGACGAGGAGTCCTCGGGCGTGATCCCGGCGCCGTTCCTCGGTGCGGGGACGTACCTCTTCGACGACCAGAACCACACCAAGGTCGCCGACCCGGCCATCGGCGAGAAGGGGCAGCTGCTGCTGCTCCAGGTGCCGCCGGGCCAGCCGGTCGGCTGACGCCTGCCGGCGCCACGACGCGAGCCCCTCTTCCCGCTGGGAAGGGGGGCTCCGCTCGTTCGTGGCCCGTGGGTCAGTGGCTTCGTGCTGACTCCGGGCCCCGAAGTGCGGCGAGCCCATCGAGCTCCGACTGCAGCGCGGTGGTCAGGGCGGCGAGGTCCGGCCAGTGGTCGGGGTCGACGATCGCCGTCACCGTGAGCCGGCCGGCGTACGACAGGATCTCGAAGTAGACCGTCGCGTTCCCGCCCTCACCGACGCCGAGCGGTACGGCGGCGCTGACCCGGCGCCCGGCGAACGCCACCGGTTCGTCGGGGCCACGGACGTGGCTGGCGAGCACGTGGAACCGGTGCTGGTGGTTCATGTACCAGTGGTAGAGCCCGATCCGTGCCAACGGCCGGAACAGCCAGCCGAGCACGGCGATCGGTGGTGGTCCCGTCGCCGCGGCCTTGTCGGCCCGGACGCGCTCCGCGACCAGAGCGAGGCGCCGGTCCACGTCGCCGGTCGCCGGCACCTCGAGGATCAGCGGGCTCACCATGTTGCCCATCGCGGAGCCGCTCTCCTGCTGACGCCCGGAGACCGGCACGGTCACGACGAGGCTGTCGACCCACTCACCCCGCTTGCGAAGGACCTGGTGCAGCGCCCCGGCCAACGCGACGAGCACCGCGTCGTTGGTGGTCGCGCCGCGCCGGTGCGCGAACTCCCGCAGCGCGGCATGGTCGACGTGGACGGCGGCCACCGCTCGCCGGGGTCCGGTGCGCCGGTTCAGCGACGATGGCTGCGCCCGTGGCGGGTGGACTCCTCCGCCGGCCGCCATCGAGGTCCGCAGCAGGCCCCAGGACCGGCGCACGTTGCGCAGCCCGTCGAGCCGCGTCCGGAGCGCGTCGCGTGCGAGCGTCCACCCGGTGGGGCGGGGCCGCGGGAAGGGGCCTGGCTCGGCGGCGCCGCCCGGGTCGACCAGGTTCGCCAGCACCTCGAGGCCGCCGACGCCGTCGGCGAGCACGTGGTGCAGCACCAGGACCAGCGGCGCGGCGCCGCTGCGCGAGGTCGGTGACGAGGACCGCCGCCCAGAGCGGCTCGAACCGGGCCAGCGGGGTCTCGACCACGGCGAGGGCGACGTCGAGGAGCTCCGGCTCGCCGCCTGGCGCGCGGCACGGAAGCTCGCGGACGTGGTGCTTGATGTCGAACGACTCGTCGTCGACCCACACCGGGCCGCCGCAGCCGACGGGCGTTCCGACGAGCCGTTGGCGCAGCCGTGGCACACCGCGGATCCGCTCCGCGAACAGGCGTCGCACCGTGGCCAGGTCGAGGCCCTCGGCGTCGTCGAGAAGCAGGACGACCCCGAACTGCTCCGGGACCGCGCCGGTGTCCATCGCCAGGAAGGCCCGATCGGTGGCGCTGGCACGCTCGATGACCCGAGATGCACCCGTCATGGCTCCAGGGAACCGGTTCCCGGAGGAGCGGACCAGAGCCGAACGGCCCGGCCGGAAGATTCAGCAGGTATCCGCTGAATCGTCACGCTGGGTGGAGCCAAGGGGACTCGAACCCCTAACCCCCTGCTTGCAAAGCAGGTGCGCTACCAATTGCGCCATGGCCCCCGGTCGGGCGGTGTGCCGCCCTGGCGGGACTGTCAGGACTTGCTGACGTTGTCCGTCGCCTCGGCCCAGAGGGCCTGCTCCTGCTGGCCGGCCTTCAACTTCTTGCTGGCGAGCACGGCGCCTGCGGCGGCGAGCGCGACGAGCAGCAGCTTCTTCACGGTGGGGATCCCTCCAACGGCGTCCGGACCGGGGAACTCTACCAAGCCCCGCACCAAGGCTTTGCACAGGCAGTTGGTCATTTCCCGGCTCCCGGTCCTGCCCGCCCCTATTCTCGAACGAAGGGGAAGTGCAGCCGGTGGGGACCGGCTCCGGGAGGGATCGCGATGCGAGCCTGGTCGTGCGCCGGCGTTGCCGTGGTGACCGGTCTGGTCTTCACGGCTGCCCTCGAGCTGCCCGGGCTCAGCCCGTTCTCGGTCACCGTGCTCAGCAACCTCGGCCAGCTGTTCGCGGCGGCGCTCGGGTCCCTGCTCGCGTACCTCGCCGCGCGCCGTCCCGGTGCCGAGCACCGGCGGTCGTGGCTCGCCCTGTCCGTCGGCGTCGGTTCCTGGGCGGCCGGGCAGGCGGTGTGGACCTACTACGAGGTCGTCGAGGGCAGCGAGGTGCCGTTCCCCTCGCTGGCCGACGTCGGCTTCCTGGTCTTCCCGGTGGCCGCGGCGATCGGCCTGGTCGCCTGGCTCGGCGGTCAGGGCACCCTGGTCGCGACCGGGCGGGACCTGCTGGACGGCGCCATCATCGCGTTCTCCCTGCTCGTGCTCTCGTGGGTGACCGCCCTGGGCTCGGTCGCCGCCGACAGCTCGGGCGGCCGGCTCTCGGTGGTGCTGTCCCTGGCCTACCCGGTGGGTGACGTCATCCTCGGCACGCTCGCCCTGCTCGCGCTGGCCCGCGGCCGGTCGCACGAGCGGGCCGTGCTCGGCATCCTCGCGCTCGGCCTGGCGTTCCTGGCCTCGGCCGACAGCGCCTACGTCTACCTGGTGTCCGTCGGCGAGTACACCTCCGCCGACCTGGTGAGCACCGGCTGGGTCTTCGGCTTCCTGCTCGTGGCGGCGGCGGCCCTCGCCGAGCTGACCGACCCCGGCCGCCGTACCGGCTCCGTCCACGCACCCGCCCGCGCAGAGGTCGACGACGCGCGCGGGGGGAT
>CAVRMN010000008.1:0-9409 GCA_963721855.1 uncultured Actinomycetota bacterium
GGTCCGTGTCGTGGACGACCCCCTCGGCTTCCTCACCGAGCGACCGGGCGCCGCGCTCGCCGTGCTGCGGACCACCGCGTCGCGCCTCGACGGGCTCACTCACTACCTCGTGGACGTCAAGAACCAGTTCGCCGACCAGGCGGGCCACCTCGGCCTCGTGGACCAGATCCTCGACCAGCTGGTGCACCACCAGGGCCCCACCGCCAGGACCGGGTCCGCCCGCGACCCCGAGGGCGACCACCAGCACCCGTAGGTCCGGGTCCGTCAGGCGATGCTGATCGTCTGCGACTCGAAGACGCCGAACCAGGTCGCGGTCTCCGCCTCGGTGTCCAGGGTGATGTGCGCCGGCACCTTGCCGATCTGCTTCCCTGCGTTGAACACCCAGGTGCTCCCCAGCCGCGCGTGCCAGGAACCGCCCTCCACCCAGGGGGCCTGGTGGATGTGCCCGCAGAGCACCACGTCCGGGCTGTGCTCGGCGATCCAGTCGGCCAGGTCCTGGTCCGGGAAGGTACGCCGGCCGTCGTGGCACAGCGCGGTCCCGGCCGGAGGGGCGTGGTAGAGCCACACCCAGCGCGCCGGCCGCTCGACCGCGGCGGCGGCGAGCTGCTCGCCCACCTCGTCGCGGGAGACCGGACCGTCCCACCAGGGGCAGACGGTGAACCGGGTGTCGCCGATGTCCACACTCGCCCCGTCGACGTGCAGCGTCTCGTGGTCCGGCCTGCGCATCCAGGCGGCGACCTGCTCGCCGTGCGCTCCCGGTCCGTCGAGGTCGTGGTTGCCCGAGGCGGCGAAGACCGACGTGCGCTCGGCGAGCAGGCCGAGGTAGTTCGTCAGCACCACGGTCTGGACCTCGTGCGGCACGACGCTGACCACGTCGGCGAGGTCACCCACGATCGCCACCGCGTCGACGTCGGAGGCGGCCGTCACGAGCCAGTCGTAGTGGGGCAGCCGGTAGTGCAGGTCGGAGACGACCAGGATGCGCATCGCTCGATCATGACGGCCGTCCTGCAGCCCCGCCAGACGCCTCCCGACTAGTGCACCTGGTCCTCGGGGCCGCCCGACCGCCGCCGGCAAGGGCCCGACGTCCCGCGCGGCGCGGTTCGGCACGCTTGCCCAGCCGGGACCTCGGTCCCCGCAGGGGGGCGGACCGGCCCTGGTGCGCGCGTCATACCGGTCGCACGCTCGAAGGGTGAAGGACTCCATTCCCCCTCAGCCCGTCGGCACCCACGACTTGCGTCCGGCGATCGCGGCCGCGGGGCTGGTCAAGGACTTCGGCTCGACCCGGGCCCTCGACCGGCTCGACCTGGTCGTGCCCACCGGCGAGGTCCACGGCTTCCTCGGCCCGAACGGCGCCGGCAAGACCACCACGATCCGGGTGCTTCTGGGTCTGCTGCGCAAGGACGCAGGCGACGTGTCGCTCCTCGGCGGAGACCCGTGGGGCGAGGCCTCCGAGCTGCACCGCCGGCTCGCGTACGTGCCCGGGGAGGTGAACCTGTGGCCGAACCTCACCGGCGGCGAGGTGATCGACCTGCTCGGCGCCCTGCGCGGCGGGCTGGACGAGGCGCGGCGGGCGGAGCTGCTGGAGATGTTCGAGCTCGACCCGACCAAGCAGATCCGCACGTACTCCAAGGGCAACCGGCAGAAGGTGGCCCTGGTCGCGGCGTTCTCGTCCGACGTCGAGCTGTACCTGCTCGACGAGCCCACCTCGGGCCTCGACCCGCTGATGGAGACGGTCTTCCAGGATGTCGTGCACGGGCTCCGGGCCAGGGGCAAGACCGTGCTCCTCTCGAGCCACATCCTCTCCGAGGTCGAGGCGCTGTGCGACCGCGTCACGATCATCCGGAACGGCCGTGCGGCCGAGTCCGGCACGTTCGACGAGCTGCGCCACCTGACCCGCACCACGGTCGAGGTGGAGACCGTGCGCTCGATGCGCACCCTCGACGGGATCGACGGCGTGCACGACGTGCGGCTGGAGGACCACCGCGCGCGGTTCAGCGTCGACCCCGGCCGGCTCAACCAGGTCCTCACGCGGCTCGTCGACCTCGACGTCCGGTCGTTGACGAGCTCGCCGCCCACGCTCGAGGAGCTCTTCCTGCGGCACTACGGTGACCGGCCCGGCGCATCGGCCGTCACCCGGGAGGCGGAGCACGCACGATGACCGCTCTGACCGGCACCCGGCGGCTGACCCGGCTGGCGCTGCGGCGGGACCGGGTGGTGCTGCCCGCGTGGATCCTCGGGCTCGCGTTCTTCATGGGCGCGACCAGTGCGCTGTTCGTGAGCGACTTCGACGACGAGCAGCACCTCGTGCAGGAGACCACGATGGTGGCCACCAACACCGGCATGCGGCTGATCGGGCTGACGTCCGGGCCGAGCGTCGGTGGCTACATGCTGCACCGCGACTTCGTCACGATCGCCGTGCTCGCCGCGCTGATGAGCACTCTCGCGGTGGTCCGCCATACCCGGCAGAACGAGGAGCTCGGGCGTGCGGAGCTCGTCGGCGCCGCCGTGGTCGGCCGGTACGCCGGGCTGGCCGCAGCCGTCATCGTGGCGGTCGCCGCCAACGTCGTCCTCTGGCTCGCGCTCACCCTCGGCATGGTCCTCGCCGGCCTCCCCGCGTCGGGGTCGCTGCTCGCCGGCGCCGCCGTCGCCGGGGTCGGCCTGGCCTTCACCGGCGTGGCCGCGGTCACCTGTCAGCTCGGGTCGACCGCCCGCGGTGCCATCGGCCTGACCGGTGCGGTGCTCGGCGTCTCGTTCCTGGTCAGCGGCATCGGCAACATGACCGGCACCGTGGTCGGTGGGACACGGGTCGAGAGCACCTGGCTCGTCTGGCTCTCACCCATCGGCTGGGGCCAGCAGACCCGGCCCTTCAACGACGGCGACTGGTGGCCGGTCGCCCTGTTCGTGCTCCTGCTCGCCGGTCTGCTGGCGGGGGCCGTGGCCCTGGTGGCGAGGCGTGACGTCGGTCGCGGCCTCTGGCCGGAGCGGCGCGGCCACGCGCGTGCGCCCCGGACCCTGCTCAGCACCGCGGGGCTCGCTTGGCGGTTGCAGCGCGGCGCGTTCATCGGGTGGGGTGTCGGGCTGCTCGGCTTCGGCCTCATCCTCGGCTCGATGAGCGAGCAGGTCCAGGACGTCCAGGGCGCGGCCGCGGACTGGTACGCCGAGACCGCCGGCTCCCAGCAGCTGATGGAGGCCTACCGGGCCTCGATGATGTCCATGGCCGGGATGTTCGTCGCCATCTACGTCGTCCAGATCTTGCTGCGGCTCCGCCACGACGAGGCCGGCGGGACCGCGGAGTCCGTGCTGGCCGCCGGGGTCAGCCGGTGGCGGTGGGTCCTCGGACACGTCGTGAACGCGGCCGCCGGCGCGCTGGTCCTCGTGCTTCTCTTCGGCCTCGGCATGGGCGTCGGCGGCGGGCTCGCCCTCGGGGACGTCGCCTCCCAGACCGGCGACATGGTCGTCGCGGCGCTGGTCCAGCTTCCGGGCATCTTCGTGCTCGGCGCGGCAGTGGTCGCCCTCGTCGCCCTGGTGCCCCGCTGGGCGGCCGCGGCCTCGTGGTCGCTCCTCATCGCCTCCCTCGTGGTCGGGCCGATGTTCGGCGAGGGGCTCAACCTGCCGCAGTGGGTCCGGGACCTGTCGCCGTTCACGCACACGCCCATGGCGCCGGCCGTCGACGTCGCCGCTACCCCCGTGCTGGGGTTGACCGTCGTGTTCCTGGCCCTGGCCGCCGCCGGTTTCCTGATGATCCGGCACAGGGACCTGCACCTGCCGGCGTGAAACCGTCGAGGCGGTGCAGCGTGCGCACCGGCTGGGCCGGTCAGTCGGGAATGCCTGCTCGCGCGTCGAGCTGTTGGCGTCGGAAGCCCGCGGTGTCGAGGATCGGCATCGCTCGCGCGATCTGCTCCTTGACCAGCTCCAGCTGCAACGAGGCGCGATGGGCGTCCTCGGACTCCCACACCTCGGTGACCCAGACGCCGTCCGCGTCGCTCTCGTCGATGGCGACCAGATACAGCCGGCATCCGGGCAGCCGCGCTTGGTGCTCGCCCTCTGCCAGGACGGCCAGCAGCTCGTCGCGCCTCCCCGGCCTGGCGGCCAGGCGGCCGTGCAGCATGTACATGCCCGGAAGCCTAATGGCGTACCAACCGACGGAGCTCGCCTCGGGACCGCGCCGGTTTCCCCGTGCGGCGGCCACGCGTAGTGTGCTGAGCACGCTGGAGGACGGGTGAGGACATTGGCTGGCAGCATCGTCCGGTTCGAGTCACGCACCGTGATCCGACGACCGATCGGCGAGGTGTTCGAACGTTTGGCAGACGTGCCGGGCTACAGGCGGTGGATGCACCGCACGGGCCTGTTCCGGCGGTGCGGACTGAGCTCCGAAAGTCCCGTCCGGCAGGGGACGACGTACTTCGATGCGACGTGGATGGGCACCTTCGAGGGTGAAGTGACCGAGTTCGCGCCGCCGTCGCGCATCGCATTTCGCGAGACACTGCACTGGTTCGGCTCCCCGATGACGCAGGCCCGGCCCGAGTACTTCCTCGAGGAGGACGGCGATGCAACGGTTGTCCATCACATCGCCGACGGAGAGCTGTTCGGCTGGATGCGGTTCATGAAGCCCGGCGCAGCGCTGCTGGCGAACCTCGAGCGGACCCGGACGCTCAGATCGTTGAAGCGGTCCTTGGAGTCGGAGTGAGGCCAGGCGCGCGACCGATCAGGCAGGCGGCGCGCTGCCGTGTCGGTGCGCCACCTTCCAGTCGCCGTCCTCACGCCGATAGATCTGCGTGGCGCGCAGGGTGTAGGTGCTGGGCACCCCGTTGACCGACGCCGACGTGTGCTCGAACCCCACGGTGTAGGCGACATCGCCCCACACCTCGGCCTCCAGCAGCTCGAACTCGTAGGACGTGCAGTCCGAGAAGCTCTCGGCGAGATGGGCGAAGAGCTCATCCAGCTCCTGCTGCCCGCTGGCGTTCTTCCAGGCACCGAGAACACTGACCGGGTTGTTCCGTGACCAGATGGCACGCCGCAGGGATGCGTCGCCGTTGTGGACTGCCACCTCCGCGTCCCTGAGCACCGTGTTCACCCACGTCACGAAGTCCTCATGCCTGCTCATCCCTTCATGGTCCACCACGCCGAGGTTGAGACCTAGGCTGACCGGATGCGAGCGCTCATCGTGGACGGCGCCAACGTCGTGGGCAGCCGGCCCGACGGTTGGTGGCGTGACCGGGCCGGCGCGGCCAGCCGGTTGTGGCAGCAGCTGGTCGCGGCGGACCTGCCGTATGACGAGGTCGTGGTGGTTCTCGAGGGCGCCGCGCGGAACGGCGTGCCGACCGGTCGGGAAGGTCGCGTCGTCACGCTTCACGCGCCAGGTCTCGGCGATGACGCGATCGTCGAGGAGGCCAGGACGCGTGCCGGGGGCGGGTGGGACGTCACGGTGGTCACTGCCGACCGTGGGTTGCAGGGGCGGGTCGAGGCCCTGGACGCGACAGTGGTGCGTCCGTCCTGGCTGCTCGACCGACTCTGATCTTGTCCCCGGACGTGCCTGCGTCGTCCATGACGGGTTCTCGACAATGAGCCCGCTCAAGCCATCACGCCGGGCCGGCAACCCAATCGCGCCTTGTCACAACTGAGGATCGGCTGGTGTCTCCATGTCGAACCGACCCAACGATCCGATCACGATGGAGGAGACATGACCAGCACGACCCGGGTGCCCGCTGCGGAGATCACCGGTCTCAAGGGAGCGCTGATGAAACGGATGGCCACGAGGACGCTCGGAAAGGTCCCCACCGCGATCGGGGTGTACTGGCACAACCCCAAGGTGCTGATGACGAGCTTCGGCATGGGCGGCAAGGTCCAGAAGTGGGACGCCTGTGATGAGCAGCTGAAGTCCTTGGCCCACATGGCTGTCGCTTCGATGATCGGCTGCAGCTGGTGCCTGGACTACAACTACTTCCAGGCACACAACGAGCACCTCGACCTGGAGAAGGCTCGAGACGTCCCACGGTGGCGCGAGTCGCAGGTCTTCACGACGCTCGAGCGCGAGGTGATGGGATACGCCGAGGCGATGAGTCAGACCCCGCCCACGGTCACCGATGAGATGTCGGGCCGGCTGCTCGAGCAGCTCGGGGCGGCGGCGCTGGTCGAGCTGACGGCGGTCATCGGGTTCGCCAATCTCACCACGCGGGCCAATGTTGCCTTCGGCATCGAGTCGGACGGCTTCGCGGAGGCCTGCGACCTGAAGCCGCTGGCCCCATCGGCCGGGGTAGCGTCGCAGTCATGATCGACGACCCGTTCGTCGCCCACCGCAGCCTCCTGTTCACGATCGCCTACGAGATGCTCGGCTCGGCGGTCGACGCCGAGGACGTCGTACAGGAAACCTGGCTGCGGTGGGCAGACGTGCAGCAATCCGAGGTGCGGGACGCGCGGGCCTATCTGGTCCGGATCGTCACCCGGCAGTCCCTGAATCGGCTGCGCACGATCGCGCGGCAGCGGGAGGACTACGTGGGCGAGTGGCTGCCGGAGCCGCTGCTGACCACCCCGGACGTGGCCGAGGACGTCGAGCTCGCCGAAAGCCTGTCGATCGCGATGCTGACCGTGCTCGAGACGCTCACCCCGACCGAGCGCGCCGTGTTCGTGCTGCGGGAGGTCTTCGACGCGCCGTACGACGAGATCGCCGCCGCTGTCGACAAGTCGCCGGCCGCCGTGCGGCAGGTGGCGCACCGGGCGCGGGAGCACGTCGCTGCCCGGCGCCCCCGGATGGAGGTCGACCGGCAGGAGCAGCGACAGGTCATGGACCGGTTCCTCGCGGCCCTGACCACTGGTGACGTCCAGGGACTGATGGACGTGCTGGCCCCCGATGTGGTGCTGATCGCTGACAGCGGCGGGTTCGCGGCCGCTGCCCGCCATCCGCTCGTCGGGGCGGAACGCGTGGTGTCGTTCCTCGCGAAGTTCCCCGCCTTTGTCGATCAGATGGAGATCAGCTCGATCTGGCTCAACGGTGCTCCGGCGATCCGGATCGACGCACCCCCGAGGTTCGGGATGACCGCGGTGAGCCTGATGGTGGAGAACGGCCGGATCTCGCGAATCTACTCGATGCGCAACCCACACAAGCTCGGCCGGCTCGGGGACCCAGTCGCCCTGAGCCGCTCAGGTCGTTGATCGACACCAAGGCAACGTCCGGCCTCGTCGGGTCGCGCGATGTCGATCGGTGGCTTTCTCGATCGTCATCTCCTCGAAGACCCGTTCACGAGGAAGGATGAAGCCATGCGCTACACACTGCTGCTGCACTACCCGGAGATGACCGCCGCGGATCTCGGCGAGGAGGCGCTCAAGGAGGGGATGGCCGCGTTCGACGCTTACGCGAAGGCACTCGAGGACGCCGGCGCGCTGGTCTCCGCCGAGGTGCTGGCCCCCAGCTCGGCGACGACAACCATCAGCCGCAGGACAGGCGAGCTGCTCATCCAGGACGGTCCGTTCGCCGACACGAAGGAGCAGCTCGGCGGCACGTTCGTGATCGACGTACCCGATCTGGATGCCGCGATCGCCTGGGCCGAGCGCGCGCCCGTCTGCCATGTACGGCGATGTCGAGATCCGTCCGACCGCGACGCGATTCGTCGACGGCGCCTGGACGCACTGGACGTTCCCCGGCGCGTGATGGACGGCCCCACGGAGGTGCAGGAGCGGGCGGCGGAGATCGCCCGCACCTGCTACGGACGCCTGGTCGCCCTCCTCGCGGCAACCACCCGCGACCTCGCGCTCGCCGAGGACGTGCTCGAGGACGCCTTCGAGCGGGCGCTGCGGACCTGGCCTGCAGCGGGCGTCCCGGACAATCCGGAGGCCTGGCTGCTCACCGTCGCCCGGAACCGCCTGCGCGACCTGGTGGGGTCGGCCGCCTCGCGCACCTCGATGCCGTTGGACCCTGAGGACCGTCGACTGGCCGTCATCACCTCCGTCGACCCGGACGCGATCCCCGACAAGAGGCTCGAGCTGCTGTTCGTCTGTGCCCACCCGGCGATCGACCGCGCGATCCGCACGCCACTCATGTTGAACACGGTGCTCGGCATCGACGCCGCCCGCATCGCCACGGCGTTTGCGCTGCCGCGTACGACCGTGGCGCAGCGTCTCGTCCGGGCGAAGCGCAGGATCCGCGACGCCGGCATCCCGTTCAGTCTGCCCACGCGCGACGACCTGCCGGCCCGCCGCGACGCCGTACTGGAGGCGATCTACGGCGCCTACGCGATCGAGTGGCAGGTCTCCGGCGCGCAGGAGCGCACCTCCCTCGCCGACGAGGCCCGCTACCTGGCTGTGTTGCTCGCATCGCTTCTCGATGACGCGGAGGCGTGCGGCCTGGCGTCGTTGATCTCCTTCGCCGCCTCACGGGCCGCCGCACGGGAGGTCGACGGCGTGTTCGTCCCGCTCGAGGAGCAGGACGTGACGCGCTGGGACGCCGACCTCATCGCTGACGGCGAGCGGCTGGTGCAGCGAGCGACGCAGGTCCGTGCGCAGACGGGCGAACCGATCGGCCGCTTCCAGCTGGAGGCGGCACTGCAGGCGGCTCATGCTGCGCGGCGTCACGCCGGCAGTGTGGACTGGGCTGGGATCTTGCGGCTCACCGAGACTCTCACCCAGGTCGCCCCGACGCTCGGCGCCCGGGTTGCCCTGGCGGCAGCGCGCGCACGGGTGGACGGCCCGGATGCCGGGATCGCCCAGCTGGATCGCGACCAGGATCCGCTGGTCGACCGGTTCCAGCCGGCCTGGGCGACGCGAGCCCAGCTGCTCGCGGACGCCGGCCGACCCGCAGAGGCCGCCCTCGCCTACCGGCGCGCGATCTCGCTCACGACCGAGCCCGCGATCCGCCGGTTCCTTCAGAGCCGGCTTCACAACCTCGCGTGACCAGGAGCGGGTCCCGCTCCGACGTGGAGTGTCAGCCGATCTGTTCGGCCAGCGCGACGATGATGCCCGCGGGGCCGCGGAGGTAGCAGAGCCGGAACATGTTCTCGTACTGAGCGACCTCGCCGAGCAGGTCGGCGCCGTGGGTGCGCAGCCGTGCAATGGTGTCGTCGATGTCGTCGACGGCGAACATGACGCGATGCAGGCCCAGCGTGTTGGGCGGAGGGTCCTGGGGGTTCGCGTTGGATACCGCGGGGGTGTGGTACTTGGTCAGCTCCAGCTTGCTGTGACCGTCCGGCGTACGCATCATCGCGATGTCGCTCCGGACGCCGTCGAGACCAACGGTCTGGTCCGCAAAGAGGCCTTCGATCTCGGCTCTGCCCTCCAGCTCCATGCCGAGCTCGGTGAAGAACTCGATGGCGGCGTCGAGGTCGTCGACGACGATCGCGACGTTGTCCATCCGCTGAATGGTCATGTCGGTGAGCCTAGATCAGCGTGGCTCAGGGAACACCCCTGGAGTGAGGTCGAC
>CAVRMN010000009.1:0-8299 GCA_963721855.1 uncultured Actinomycetota bacterium
ACGTCGCTGCGGGCCGTTCGACTGGCTCAGGACCCACCGGAACGCCCGGCCCGCCCTGGAAGAAACGGGGGGCGCCGGGCGTTCTGTCCGTCATGCGCATCGAAGTCTGGTCCGACGTCGTCTGCCCCTGGTGCTACATCGGCAAGCGCCGCCTCGAGCGGGCGCTGGCCGGGCTGCCCTTCGGCGAACGCGTCGAGGTGGTCTACCGCTCCTACGAGCTCGACCCTGCGGCGCCGAAGGACGCGGTCGAGCCCGTGGCGGCCGTGCTCGAGCGCAAGTACGGCGGGGGTCCGGAGCGCATCCGTGCGATGACGGCCCACGTCACGGAGGTCGCGGCGACCGAGGGGCTGGAGTACCACCTGGACCGGACCCTGCGGGGAAACACCGTGGACGCGCACCGGCTCCTGCACCTCGCGCTCGCCGAGGGCGGCCCCCGCCTCCAGGGTGAGCTCAAGGAGGCACTGCTCGCGGCGTACTTCACCCGCACCGAGAACGTCGCCGACGCCGAGGTGCTGCGCAAGGTGAGCACCGACGTCGGCCTCGACCCCGCCCGGGTCGACGAGGTGCTCGGCTCGGACGCGTTCCTCGACGACGTGCACGCCGACGTCGCCCAGGCTCAGGCGTTCGGAGCCGGGGGAGTGCCCTTCTTCGTCGTCGACAGGAAGTACGGCGTCTCCGGCGCCCAGCCCGTCGAGGTGCTGGCCGACACGATCCGGCGCGCCTGGGACGAGGCCGAGCCGGTGCTCACCCTGCTCGGCACGAGTGACGACGCGTGTGGCCCCGATGGGTGCACCACCTGAGCCGATCGGGTCATTTGTCGGGCGAGTTCGGACGGTTGCTCACGATCTGTGGCCCTTCGTGTCGTTGACGCGAGGGCGCTGCGTTCGGACGATGATGGTTCGGTCTCCACAGGCCGGGTGCTCTCCGGGTCAGGCCGTGAGGGGGTTGTCCGATGCATCGTCAGATCGCCGGCGCGCTCACCGGCCGCGTCACCAAGTGGATCGTCCTGGGCGTGTGGGTCGTCGTGCTCGGCGTCTCGACGGGATTCGCCGGCAAGCTCATCGACGTCCAGAACAACGAGGCGTCCTCGTGGCTGCCGGCCAGCGCCGAGTCGACTCGCGCACTCGACAAGCTGGCCCCGTTCCAGGACGAGAACGACATCCCCACGGCAGTGGTCTACGTCCGCGACGGGGGGCTGACGCCAGGGTGACCTGGCGGCGATCAAGGGCCAGGTCGTCGAGCTGCAGGACCTGGACGGTGTCGTCGGGGAGGCCGTCGGCCCGATCCCGTCGCGGGACGGTGAGGTGGCGCAGACCATCGTCACGTTCAACTTCGGCAAGAACGGCTGGAACGCGCTGCCCGACGCCGCCGACGAGGTCCGCGACATCACGAAGGTCGACGGTGTGACCGTGCACCTCGCCGGCGCGGGCGGGCAGGCGGCCGACTCGGCCGAGGCGTTCGCCGGGATCGACGGCACCCTGCTCTTCGCGAGCCTGGGCGTCGTCATCCTGATCCTGCTGCTCACCTACCGCAGCCCCGTGCTGTGGGTGCTGCCGATCCTCTCCGCCGTCTTCGCGTTGTTCACCAGCGAGGCGGTCATCTACTTCCTGGCCAAGTACGCCGACCTCACGGTCAACGGCCAGAGCCAGGCGATCCTCACCGTGCTCGTCGTCGGCGCCGGCACCGACTACGCCCTGCTCCTGGTGGCCCGCTACCGCGAGGAGCTGCGCCGGCACGAGGACCGCCACGAGGCGATGGCCTTCGCGCTGCACCGCGCCGCTCCGGCGATCTTCGCCAGTGCCGGCACCGTCGTGGCCGGCATGCTCTGCCTGATGCTCGCCGAGATGAACTCCACGGCCGGGCTCGGCCCGGTCAACGCGATCGGTGTCAGCGTCACCCTCCTGGTGATGGTCACCCTTCTGCCGGCGCTGCTCGTCATCTGCGGCCGCTGGGTGTTCTGGCCCAAGCGCCCGGCCTTCGGTTCTCCCGAGCCGACCTCGACCGGCTTCTGGGCCAGGGTCGGCCGGAGGATCGCGCCGCGGCCGCGCGCGGTCTGGGTCGGCACGGCGCTGGCGCTCGGCGTCGCCGCCCTCGGCCTGTTCAGCCTCGACACCAGGGGGTTGTCGACCGAGGACCAGTACACCAAGGAGTTCGACTCGGTCATCGGTCAACGGGAGCTGCTCGAGCACGGTCTCGTGGACAGCTCCAACCCGATCATGGTCGTGTCGGACGCGGGCAGCCAGCAGGCCGTGGCGGCCGCGATGGGCTCGGTGGACGGCCTGGGCAAGCCCGACGCTTCCACACCGCCGGTCGGAGGAGTGGCGCTGGTCACCGCCACCGTGCCGGGGGACGTGGCTGCTCCCCAGGCGTTCGACATGGTCGAGGCCGTGCGTGACCAGGTGCATGCCGTGGACGGCGCCGATGCGCTCGTGGGCGGCGCCTCGGCGATCTACCTGGACATGCAGCGCGCCTCGAGCCACGACAACCGGGTGATCATCCCGACGGTGCTCGTCGTGGTGATGCTGATCCTGATGCTGCTGCTGCGCGCACTGATCTCGCCGCTGCTGCTGATCGGCACCGTGATCCTGTCGTTCGGGGCAGCGCTGGGAATCTCCACGCTGCTGTTCCGGCACGTGTTCACGCGACTGATCGACCACGGCGACGGCTTCAACCACGCCGACGCGTCCTTCCCGCTGTTCGTGTTCGTCTTCCTGGTCGCCCTGGGCATCGACTACAACATCTTCCTGATGACCCGGGTCCGGGAGGAGACCGTCGCCCGAGGGACCCGTGAGGGTTCCCTGGTGGCCCTGGCCGCTACCGGCGGCGTCATCACCTCGGCCGGACTGGTGCTCGCCGCGACCTTCCTCGTGCTCGGCACCCTGCCTCTGGTGTTCGTCGCCGAGATGGGTACGGCGGTCGCGCTCGGCGTCATGCTGGACACGTTGGTCGTCCGCTCGGTGCTCGTCACCGCGCTCAACCTCGACCTCGGCCGCAGGATCTGGTGGCCGAGCTCCCTCGACCGAGCCGGGGACCACGACGGGCGGGAGCCGGCGGACGAGGTCCGCGAGCGCGCAGGCGCCCGATGACTCGCTGCGCCCTCCAGCGTGACGATCAGCACCTCCGCAGCAGCCGCACCGGGTGAGACGGGTGGGGCCCGTCGGGTAGAGTTCTCGGTGGGCACAGCGTCGTGCACGGCCGCCTCCGCGGCGCACCACCATCGCGGAGCAGCAGGCCACCGCAAGCCGACCGTCACCGAATCTACGAGGGAACCGAAGTGACCCAGCCCAGCAATCGTCCCGTCGTTCTCATCGCCGAGGAGCTCAGCCCGGCCACGGTCGACGCTCTCGGCCCCGACTTCGAGATCCGGCACTGCAACGGCGCCGACCGCGCCGAGCTGCTGCCGGCGATCGCCGACGTCGACGCGATCCTGGTGCGCAGCGCCACCAAGATCGACACCGAGGCACTGGCCGCCGCCAAGCGCCTCCAGGTCGTCGCCCGTGCCGGCGTCGGCCTCGACAACGTCGACGTCAAGGCCGCCACCCAGAGCGGCGTCATGGTCGTGAACGCACCGACCTCGAACATCGTCTCCGCCGCCGAGCTCGCCGTCGCGCTGATGCTCGCGGCCGCCCGTCACATCGCGCCGGCCAACGCGGCGCTGAAGAACGGCGAGTGGAAGCGCAGCAAGTACACCGGCATCGAGCTCTACGAGAAGACCGTCGGCATCGTCGGCCTGGGCCGGATCGGCGTCCTGGTCGCGCAGCGGCTCAGCGCCTTCGGCATGAAGGTCATCGCCTACGACCCGTTCGTGCAGGCCGGCCGTGCCGCCCAGATGGGCGTCCGCCTCGTCACCCTCGACGAGCTGCTGGCGGAGGCCGACTTCATGTCGGTCCACCTCCCGAAGACCCCGGAGACCATCGGGCTCATCGGCGAGGACGAGCTCGCCAAGGTGAAGCCGAGCCTGGTCCTGGTCAACGCGGCCCGTGGTGGCATCGTCGACGAGCACGCGCTGCACGTCGCGATCAAGGAGGGCCGCATCGCGGCCGCCGGCCTCGACGTCTTCGCCTCGGAGCCCTGCACCGACAGCCCGCTCTTCGAGTTCGAGAACGTCGTGGCCACCCCGCACCTCGGCGCCTCCACCGACGAGGCCCAGGAGAAGGCCGGTATCGCCGTCGCCAAGTCGGTCCGGCTGGCGCTCTCGGGCGAGCTCGTCCCGGACGCGGTCAACGTCCAGGGCGGCGTCATCGCCGAGGACGTCCGTCCCGGGCTGCCGCTCACCGAGAAGCTCGGCCGGATCTTCACCGCGCTCGCCGGCGAGGTCGCCCAGCAGCTCGACGTCGAGGTGCGTGGCGAGATCACGCAGTACGACGTCAAGGTGCTCGAGCTCGCCGCCCTCAAGGGCGTCTTCGCCGACGTCGTGGAGGAGCAGGTGTCCTATGTGAACGCACCGCTCCTCGCGGCCGAGCGTGGCGTGGCCGTGCGGCTCGTCACCGACCCGGACAGCCCCGACCACCGCAACCTGATCACCCTGCGCGGCACCCTGGCCGACGGGTCGCAGGTGTCGGTCTCGGGCACGCTGATCGGCATCGCGCAGAAGGAGCGCCTGGTCGAGGTCGACGGCTACGACGTGGACATCGAGCCGACCGAGCACCTCGCCTTCTTCCGCTACGCGGACCGTCCCGGCATGGTCGGCACGGTGGGCGGCATCCTCGGCAAGGCAGAGGTGAACATCGCCGGCATGCAGGTCGCCCGCGACACCAAGGGCGGCCACGCCCTGGTGGCGCTGTCGGTCGACTCGGCGATCCCGGCCGACGTGCTCGAGGAGATCCGCACCGCGATGGACGCGGCCTCGGTGCGCGCGGTCGACCTGACCGAGTAACCCGCTCGAGAGCCTCTCGCCCGCAGGCCTACCGGGGCTCCGCGACGCGGCCGCGCAGCCACAGGCCGCCGAGGATCCCGACGAGGACGACGAGACCGAGCCACGCCCCGGTGGCGACCGCGGCCACGGTGATTCCCGGGCAGGTCGCGCCGACCCCGAAGCCCACGCCGAACACGGCTCCGCCGTAGAAGGACTCGCGGCGGACCGGGTGGCGCGGCACGTGCAGCGGCTCGCCGGTCAGGGTCCTTCCGCGGCGCCGGAGCAGCGTGATCCCCGTCGCCGCGGTGGCGACCGTGGCGACCATCATCAGGTAGATGTAGGGGTCGCGCAGCAGCAGGCCGTCGTGGATCGTGTCGTAGTCGCCGAGCCCGCTGCCGGTCAGGAACAGGCCGAAGGCGGCGCCGACGGCCAGCGCGACCACCGGCAGTCGGCGGCTCATACGGCGCCCCCGGACAGCAGGTGCACGGCGAACGTCACGGCGATCGCGACGGAGAAGAACGTCGCGGTGGCCGCGAACGACTCGGGCGACCCCGCGGCGCACCCGGAGATCCCGTGGCCGGACGTGCACCCGCCGGCCCACCGGGCGCCGTACCCGATCAGCCCCCCGCAGGTGAGCAGCACCAGCAGGAGCAGGGGACCGGGCAGCACGCGCGACAAGGCGCCGTAGCCGGCCACGTGACCCGTGCCCAGGGCGGCGGCGAGACCCGAACCGAGGAGCAGGCCGCCGACGAACCACAGCCGCCACGGCTCGGTCAGCGGCCGGCGCTGGGCGGCGTACAGGAGCTGGAGCCAGCCGCCGGAGACGCCCAGCTTCACCCCGGCGAGCGCATAGAGGGCGACCACGCACATACCGACGCCCGGACCGGCCACCCACCAGGGCAGCTGGTCCGGCAGGACCTCCACCATCGCGCCCCCTCACCCGCACGCACGCCTGGGGTCACGCTACGCCCGGCGCACGCTCCCAGCGGCCGATTCGGCCCGGTCCGGTGCGCCCGAGTCTCCGCGGCGTCGGGCGGGCGCTACTATGGAGGTGCACCGACGTCCGGCTGCGCCGCTCGTCACGAGACCTCGGCTCGGCGTCCGGTGCCGTGGCCATGGACAGATGGCCGTAGGTTCCACAGCGTGGGCGGGAGTCAGGGCCCGACGCGTCGGTCTGTTGCAGATCCGTGGTGCCGAACCGCGTCCCGGGGTGGTCCCACTCCGTCCGACGTCCATCGCCCCGGCCGCAGGCCGTGTGCGGGTGTCCGCATCCGTCACGGCGCGTGACGGGTACTCCATAGGAGGAGTTTGTGGCTCGACGAGGCCAGCGCCAAGAAGGCGTTCGCCGCAACGCTCCGCGTAACCAGCGGCGCGTGCGCAACCTCGACAACGAGGGGATCCTGCCGGTGCTCGCCCGCGCCGTGCGCGAGGTCGAGACGGCCGTGCAGCGCGGCCCCGTGGCGCCGTCGATGCGCACGAAGTTCCAGGTGGTGGCCCTGCTCGTGCGCGAGGAGCGCGCGCAGGTCAAGGCGGACGTGACCAGCAGCGAGGCGCACCGGGCGGAGCAGCTCAAGCGCCTCGACGGGGTCGCGACCATCCTCGCGAAGACCGCGGCCCGCGACACCTCGCTGCTGCAGCTCCTCGCCGAGGATGCCGTCGTCTCCGAGTCGGCCCGGTCGCTCAAGCGCGACATGCTCGAGGCCGCCGGGGTCGAGACGGCCCCCGAGGAAGCTGCTCCCGCGGAGCCCGTGGTGGCGTCGGCCGCCACCGAGCGCCGGGTCGTCCCGCAGTCGGTCATCTCGCGCCAGCTCGCCAACCCCTTCCTGGCCCCCGACTTCGCGGCCGCCGAGCAGAGCAAGCCCCGGGCGCGCCGGCTGGCCAACTGGGAGCTGCTCGGCCCCCTGTTCCGGTCCTTCGAGTACGCCGCCGGCGGAGCGACGTCGTGCATGGACCTCCCCGAGCCGTCCGCGCTGCGCGCCCCCGGCGGCCTCGAGCTGATGCACCACCAGGCGCAGGTCGTCGCGGCGGCCGCCGCGGGTCACCGGACGTTCCTGCTGGCCGACGAGCCGGGGCTGGGCAAGACGGCCCAGGCCCTGCTCGCCGCTCAGGCGGCGAACGCCTACCCGCTGCTCGTGGTCGTGCCGAACGTCGTCAAGACCAACTGGGCGCGCGAGGTGGGTCTCTGGACGCCCAAGCGGGCCGCCACCGTGATCCACGGCGACGGGCACACGATCGACGCCTTCGCGGACATCGTCATCGTCAACTACGAGGTGCTCGACCGGCACGTGGGCTGGCTGGGGGACTTCGGGTTCCGCGGCATGGTGGTCGACGAGGCGCACTTCATCAAGAACAAGTCGTCGCAGCGGTCCCAGCACGCGCTGCAGCTCTCCGAGCGCATCCGGTCCCGCATCGCCCGGCCGCTGCTGATGGCGCTCACCGGCACCCCGCTGATCAACGACATCGAGGACTTCCGGGCGATCTGGCAGCTCCTCGGCTGGATCGACGACAAGAAGCCCCTCGCCGAGCTGATGAACGCGCTCGAGGAGACCGGTCTGATGCCGGGGGAGCCCGGCTTCTACCCCGCGGCACGCCGCACCGTGATCGACATGGGCATCGTCCGCCGCCGCAAGGTCGACGTCGCCGCCGACATCCCGGCCCGCCGGGTGGCCGACCTTCCCGTCGAGCTCGACGACCACGTCGGCCGCTCGATCCGGGAGGCCGAGCGAGAGCTCGCCCGCCGTCTGGTGGCGCGCTACGAGAGCGCGCTCGCGACCCGGAAGGCGGGAGCCGTCGTCGAGGGCATCGACCACGAGCTCGTCCGCCGGGTCGCCACCTGGGAGCGGGAGGACACCACGTCGAAGACGGACGAGAACGTGTTCAGCATGATGCGGCGCATCGGCCAGGCGAAGGCAGGTCTCGCCGCCGACTACGCCGCTCAGCTCGCGCACAACGTCGGCAAGGTCGTCTTCTTCGCCAAGCACGTCGACGTCATGGACGTCGCCGAGGAGACGTTCGCCAAGCGCGGCATCCGCTTCTCCTCGATCCGCGGCGACCAGACCCCGAAGGCGCGGCAGAAGAACATCGACGCGTTCGTGAACGACCCCGACGTCGCCATCGTGGTCTGCTCCCTGACCGCGGCCGGCGTGGGGCTCAACCTGCAGGTCGCCTCCAACATGGTCCTGGCCGAGCTGTCCTGGACCGACGCGGAGCAGACGCAGGCCATCGACCGCATCCACCGGATCGGTCAGGAGGAGCCCGTCACCGCCTGGCGCATCATCGCCGCGCAGACGATCGACACGAAGATCGCGGAGCTCATCGACAGCAAGGCGGGACTCGCCGCCCGGGCCCTGGACGGCTCGGACGAGGAGATGTCGTCGTCGGCCGACGTGCAGCTCGAGGCACTGGTCGCGCTGCTGACCGACGCGCTGTCCGCGGCGGCGTAGC
>CAVRMN010000010.1:0-5120 GCA_963721855.1 uncultured Actinomycetota bacterium
GATCTCGGCGAGCCAGGCCGCGGCGCTGGCGTCGGACGGCATCCGCCAGTCGCCGCGTGGCGACATGGTGCCGCCGGCGCTGACCTTCGGCCCGTTGGGCAGGGCCGAGCGCTTGAACTGGCTGCCGAAGAACCGCCGGGTGAACACGACCAGCCACGAGCGGATCGCGGCGAGGTCGTACGCCGTACGACGGTCCTCGGGGAAGCCGGGCGGCCAGTCGCCCGCGGCCGCGTCGTGCCACGCGTGCCAGGCGAGGAAGGCGATCTTGCCGGGCCGGTAGCCGCGGCGGATCACGTGGAAGAGCGTGAAGTCCTGCAGGGAGTAGGGCCCGACGGACTCCTCGGTGGACTGGGGCTGCTCCCCGTCGCGGTGCGGGATCAGCTCCGGGGTGATCTCCTGCGCCAGGATCTCGCCGAGCACCTCGTTGGTGTCGGCCTCGAACTGGCCGCTGTCGCCGACCCACCGGATGAGGTGCTGGATCAGCGTCTTGGGCACCCCCGCGTTGACGCCGTAGTGCGACATCTGGTCGCCGACGCCGTACGTGCACCAGCCGAGCGCGAGCTCGGAGAGGTCCCCGGTGCCGAGCACGATGCCGCCCCGGTGGTTGGCCAGCCGGAAGAGGTAGTCGGTGCGGAGCCCGGCCTGGACGTTCTCGAACGTCACGTCGTAGACGGCCTCACCCTCGGCGTAGGGGTGGTCGAGGTCGGCGAGCATCTGGCCGGCGGCCGCGGTGATGTCGAGCTCCTCGAAGGTGACGCCGAGCGACTTCGCGAGGCGGGTGGCGTAGGACTTGGTGGTCTCCCCCGTCGCGAACCCGGGCATCGTGAAGGCGTGGATGTCGCTGCGCGGCCGGCCGAGCCGGTCCATCGCCTTGGCGGCGACGATCAGCGCGTGGGTCGAGTCGAGGCCACCGCTGACCCCGATCACCACCTTGGGCTGGCCGATTGCGTGCAAGCGTTGCTCGAGCCCGGAGACCTGGATGTTGTAGGCCTCGTAGCAGTCCAGCGCGAGCCGCTCCGCCTCGTCGGGCACGAACGGGAACCGGTCGACCTTGCGTCGCAGGCCGATGTCGCCGGTGGGGGGCTTCAGCTCGAACGCGACCGTCCGGAACTCCGAGACGCGGCCGTCATGCGTGCGGCGGTTGTCGTCGAAGGTGCCCATCCGCAGCCGCTCCTGGCGGATCCGGTCGAGGTCCACGTCGGCGACCGAGCGGCGGGGCCCCTCGGGGAAGCGCTCGGTCTCCGCGAGCAGGTCGCTGCACTCGTAGACCATGGTCTGGCCGTCCCAGCTCAGGTCGGTCGTCGACTCGCCCTGGCCCGCCGCCGCGAAGAGGTACGCCGCCGCGCACCGCATGCTGGCGCTGCGCACCAGCAGCCGGCGGTCCTCGGCGCGGGCCACCGTGATCGGGCTGCCCGACAGGTTGGCCAGCACCGTGGCGCCGGCCAGTGCCGCTTCGGCACTGGGCGGCACCGGCACCCACATGTCCTCGCAGACCTCGACGTGCAGCCGGAGGTCGGGCAGGTCGGTGGCGGCGAAGACGAGGTCCGGGCCGAACGGCACCTCGGGCTGGTCGAGCCCGCGGATCGCGATGGTGCTTCCCCGCCGGTCGTCGCCCGGCGCGAAGTGCCGGCGCTCGTAGAACTCCCGGTAGGTCGGCAGGTAGGACTTCGGCGAGACGCCCAGCACCCGCCCCCCGTGGATGACGACCGCGCAGTTGAGCACGCGGGTCCCGTGCACCAGCGGGGCACCCACCACGAGCACCGGCAGCAGGTCGGCCGAGCCGGCCACGACCTCGGCGATGGCCGCCTCGACCGCCGACAGCAGGGTGTCCTGCAGCAGCAGGTCGTCGATCGCGTAGCCGCACAGGCTCAGCTCCGGGAACACCGCCACCGCGACGCCGTCGTCGTGACAGGCACGGGCCTGCTCGAGCACGGTGCGCGCGTTCGCGGCCGGGTCGGCGATGGCGACCGGGATCGTGCAGGCCGCCACGCGGGCGAACCCGTGGGCGTAGGCGGAGTAGAAGTCCACGGCTCGATCCTGCCACGCGACGATGAGTCCGCGTCGTACGCCGGGTCTGTATCCCCGTCACGCCGGAGCAACGACACTCGGCACCTACCGAAGGAGCAGCCATGACCTCGATCACCCCGTGCCTGTGGTTCGACGACAACCTCGAGGAGGCGATGGAGTTCTACACGAAGATCTTCCCGGGCTCCTCGGTCGGCAACGTCGCCCGCTACGGCGAGGCGGGGCCGGGCGAGGCCGGCACGGTCATGGCCGCCGACTTCGTCCTCGACGGCCTGGGCTTCCGCGGCATCAACGGCGGTCCGGAGTTCACCTTCAGCGAGGCGATCTCGTTCAGCGTCGCCTGCGCGGACCAGAGCGAGGTCGACTACTACTGGGACAACCTGGTCGCCGGCGGCGAGGAGTCGATGTGCGGCTGGCTGAAGGACAAGTTCGGCCTGTCGTGGCAGATCGTCCCGAACCGGCTGTTCGAGCTCCTGTCCGACCCCGACCCGGCCCGCAGCCAGGCGGCCATGAAGGCGATGCTGGGCCAGCGGAAGATCATTGTCGCGGAGCTCGAGGAAGCCGCCGCCAACGCCTGACCTCCCGCGTCTTGCCGTGCGAGGGTGAGCGGCATGTCGGGCATCCCCTTCGCCGCCACCCCGGACCCGCCGTACACCGCGGTCATCTTCACCTCGACGCGCACCGAGGGTGACCACGGCTACGCCCGGATGGCGCAGCGGATGGAGTCGCTGGCGGCCGAGCAACCGGGGTACCTCGGGATCGAGGCGGCCCGCGACGGCGACCTCGGCATCACCGTGTCCTACTGGGCGGACGACGACGCGGCCCGCGCCTGGAAGGCGGTCGCCGAGCACCTCGTGGCGCAGGAGCGCGGGCGCGCCGTGTGGTACGCCGACTACCGGGTCCGCGTCGCCACCGTCACCCGCGACTACGGCAAGGCCTGACCTGGCCGGAGGGGCTATGGACCTCGGCCGCGATCCTGAGCAGACTGGGTGTTCAGTCGCCACGGGCGGGAGTGGTGAGACGCTCGACGAAGGGCGTGCCGACCGGCCCCACGGTAGGTCGACCCACTCGGATTCCGAGGTTCGACCATGGCCAGCATCCCGGCCACCACCAACCGGCACGACCCACCCACGCCCAGCCGACCTCCACAAGTGCCCGAAAAGGCGCGCGCCCGGGCCTTGCTGAGCATCGGTGCACTCATCATCGGCCTGGGGGTCGCGGTCCCGGCCGCCCCCGCCGCGGCGGCCCCGCTCATCGACTGCGTCAGCAGCGACAACGGCGACCCGGTGCTGACCGGCATCACCCTCTCCACGACCGCGGTGGACGTGACCCAGGCAGGTCGTCGCATCCGGATCACGGCGACGGCAGACGACACCGGCGGCCCCGGGCCTGCCGTGGGGCTGCGACGGATAGAGGTGGGCGTCCACGGCCCGCGAGACAGCAACAAGCAGGTGACCCTGGCCCAGGGCACCTCGGGTGACTGGACCGGAACGTTCAGGGTCCGGAAGTGGGAGCCCGGCGGGACCTGGCGGATCCACGACGTCGACGTCACCGACCGGGTCGGTCAGGCCTCGTTCTACGGCTTCGAGGGCCGCAGCCTGGGCGCGATCCCGGGCACGCACGCGTTCACGGTCACCTCGGTCGTCGACCCGACACCGCCGCGGCTGACCGCGGTCTCGGTCAGGCCGCACTGGGTGAACACCACCCACCGGGCCCGGTACGTGCGGGTCACCGCACGCGCCGTCGACAGGCAGACCGGCATAGCTGCGGTCGTGGTCGGGGCATTCGCCCCCGACGAGAGTGCCTTTCCGGCCGCGCAGCTGCGGAAGATCCCTGGCACCGCGCACCAGTACCGGGGTCGGATCCGGATGCCCAGGTTCATCCCGTCAGGCAGGTGGCCGCTGTTCGCCATCGTGGTCAACAAGACCGACCGGTACAGGATCTACGGCCCCGCCGCCCTGAGCCGACTCGGAGCCGCGAGGGCTCTCAGGGTCCGCAGCAGCCGCGACCAAACCCGGCCCATCCTGAAGCGGTTCCACAGCCGGCCGTCCGGCGTCGACGTACGGACCACGGGCCAGGCGGTGACCATGACCCTGCGTGCCCGAGACGCCGATTCAGGGGTGGGTGACGTCTTCGCCGGGTTCAGGGCACGCGACGTGTCCGCCGAGGTCCGGATGCACCTGGTGTCCGGAACCAGGCACGACGGGGTGTGGCAGGGCACCGCGACGGTCGACCGCTGTCCTTCCGAGTCGGGTGCGTGGAAAGCGACGGTCAGTCTCTTCGACCGTCGCGGCCACCAAGCCAACTACGGCCCCGCCGCGCTCCGCGAGCACGGCTGGACCTCCACGCTGGCGGTCACCGCGATGCCGGACACGCTTCCCCCGACCGCCCGGCTCGCGAGGGAGACCGTGCCGGACGCCGGGCCGGTGGTGTTGAACTTCAACCAGGCCGTCAACGGCATCAACGCCAGCAGCGCGCCGGTCCATCGGGTCAACCCGAACACGCTGCGTCATGTATCTGGCCCGGTCGACGGCACCTGGACATGCCGGAACACGGCCGGCGCGCTCACCGACTGCGGCACGGGCCGGGTGCGGAAGGCCGCGTTCAGGCCCAGCCAACCCTTCCCCGACCCCGGCTACTTCGAGGTGGCGCTGAACCCCGAGCACAACCTGGACATCACGGACCTGGCCGGCAACCCGTGCGACCGCGACCCGTTCGGGTTCTCCACCGCCGGCAGCGCCGGGCCGCGCGGAATACCGTCGTCGCGCACCACCACTCGGAACGGCGAAGCCGGCTGCCGGCCTCCGTTCGAACGCCCGATGGCCAACCGAACAGTTGCCCGTGAGCTTCGGTCGGGCAGGGACTCGTGGCAGGGCTGGGCGACCTGGCTGCGGCAACACCGATGAACCGGCCGCTGACCAGCGAGCTCCACCTGATCTATTGGGTTTGCGCGCGGTCGGCACTGCTAGGCGATCGGTCAACTCTGTGCCGCCCCATGGCCAGGGACTCGAGAAGGCTGATGCGAGCCGAGAACAGGCGGAGTCCTCGACCTCTCACTCACGTCGTGGTCTGGTCCTGATCCAGTCCGGGGCGGG
>CAVRMN010000011.1:0-32915 GCA_963721855.1 uncultured Actinomycetota bacterium
CGCGCACGCCCGGGAGACCGTCGAGGCGCTCACCGAAACGCTCTGGGCTGCCGCTCGCCCCGAGGATCTGTTGGACGTGACCGTCGAGCTGGAGCGGCTGCGTTCGCTGGTGGCCGCACTGGAGGCTGCAGGTCGCGACCGAGGTCGAAGCGACCGAGGCGGCCGACAGCGGGCTGGGTCTCCCCGGGTGACTACCTCACCCACGTGTCAGGTGGACGGCGTGGCCACGGGCAGCGGCTGCTGCGCACCGCCCGGGGTCTGTGCGGTTCTCGTACGGCGACGCTGCTCGCGCTGACCGCGGGCGACGTGTCACCCGAGCACGCCGAGGTGATCGTGGCGGTGATCGACCGGCTGCCGGTCGACCCCTCACTACGGGACGAGGCGGAGCGGGTGCTGCTCGACGAGGCGGCGTCGTTGAACGCGTGCGAGCTGCGCAAGGCCGGCGACGACCTGCTGGAGGTCTTGATCCCGACGGCACCGCCCGCGCCGAGGAGACCGCGCTGGACCGGTTCGAGCGGTCCGCGCACCTGGGACGGTTCCTCACCATCGCCGACGACGGTCTCGGCGGCGTCCGGGTCCGCGGCCGGGGACTGTCGAGGACGCCGCGATCATCAAGACCGCCCTCCATGCATTGGCCGCACCCCTGCCGGGCACCGACCCGGACTGCGGGGAGGCCGGCCGCGACACCCGCGACCACGGCGCCCGCACCTGGGACGCCCTCGTGGAGACCTGCTTGAAGGCCCAGGAGGCCGAGGGACTGCTGCCCGAGCAGCACGGCGCCAAGCCGCGGCTCACGGTGACGGTCACGCTCGACCAACTCCGGGAAGGGCTCGGTGCCGCGACGCTGGACACCGGCGACGACCTCTCGGTCTCCGCCGTACGCCGGCTGGCCTGCGATGCCGAGGTGATCCCGGCCGTGCTCGGCTCGCTCGGCGAAGTCCTCGACGTCGGCCGCACCCAGCGCCTCGTCACCGCCGCGATCTGGAAAGCACTCGTCCTCCGCGACGCGCACTGCCGGTTCCCCGGCTGCCGCCGGCAGCCGCTCGCCTGCGACGCCCACCACCTTCAGCACTGGGCCGACGGCGGCGACACCTCACTCGACAACCTGGTCCTGCTTTGCCGGGCGCATCACACGCTCCTGCACGCGACGCCGTGGGAGGTCAGGCTCAACCCCGTGGATCGCAGGCCCGAGTTCCGGCGCCCCGCCCGGCGGGAGTGGTCGCGGCTGCCACCGTGAGCGGGAACGCCGCAGGGGCGCCGCCTCACGGCGACGCCCCTGCGGTGGTGCTGCTGGTTCAGATCAGACCGCGGCGGAACGCGAACGGCACCGGCCCCGGCACCCAGGATCGCGAGCCCGGTCAGGCCGCGGGCCAGGTTGCGGCCGCCCTCACCGTTCTCGCCCTGGATGACGAAGCTGTACGCCGTCAGACCCATCGCACCCTCGGGGGCGCCGTAGGCCATGTTCTCGGCCTGGGCCCGCTCGGAGCCCGCCTCGATGGTCGCGAAGAGCTCGCCGTAGTTCTGCGCGGTGTCCTCACCGGCGCCGACCAGCTTCTTCGTGCCCTCGTCGGACAGGCGCTGCGCACCGTCGACCAGCTGCGGCGCGCCGTCGGCGGCCTGCTCCAGGCCGTCGGTCAGCCGCGTCGAGCCGTTGGCGGCGTCCTGCAGACCGTCGGCGAGCTCGCCCGCCCCGGCGGCCAGGCGGCCGGAGCCGTCCTTGAGCTGGCCCGTGCCGTCGGTCAGGTCGCCCGTGCCGGCTGCGAGCTTCGCCGTGCCGGCCTTGGCCTCGCCGGTGCCGTCGAGCCAGCTGGCCCGCACCGTCGTCGATCTGGCCCAGGCCGTCGGACAGGTCGCCCGCGCCGGCAGCCAGCAGCTGGCCACCCTCGCTGAGCTGCACGACGCCGGCCACGAGCTTGTCGATGCCGTCGGTCAGCTGGGTGCCACCGTCGGCCAGGGCGGCCGCCGCGCAGCGCAGCGTCGCCTGGGGGTCGCAGCCCTTGGTGGGCTCGCCGATGCCGGCCTTCAGCTCGTCGCTGATGCTGTTGGTGATCCCGTCGACGAGCATCGGGATGCCCGCGACCTGGAGGAACGTCGCCGCCTCCTTGATGCCGCAGTCGTCCGACTGGTCAGGGGTCGCCTTGGGCGGTGAGGCAGTTCGCCGGGTTGCCGTTCGACAGCCCCGCCCGGAGCCGGTCGAGGCCTCCAGTGTTCGTCGCGAGGAGCTGGACCTCGAACGCCCTGCGTAGACATCCTCAGAGCCGACCCGGCTGCGTTGACCTTGCCCTGAGCGCGCGTCGGCGCGGGCGACGCGCCGAACAGCGCGTAGTCGAGCTTGGCCACCATCTCGCACTCGGGTTGGTCGGCGGCGGGGGCGGCGGCAGGGTAGTGCCGGAGCACGCGCCGGGCAGCGCGTTCGATGGAGTTCAGGCCACTGAGGACCGGCTTGAGCTCGTTGAGATCCGTCGCACCCTGAGGCGAGCTGCTCAGCGACGAACTCGCACCCCATCCATCGCGCCGCATCGCGTGGGCGTTCCGCCACCGAGAGCCGACGACGCAGTCGTTCGCGGCATAGCCGGCCGGGGTGGCGCAGGCCGTACTGGATCGCGTTGATGCCCACCGCAGCAGCGTCGCCGGCGTGGCGGAGAGCGGGGCGTCGCGTGGTTGGTCCCCGCACCGGCCGCGATGGCCTCTGAGCGCGTCGAGGAGCGCGTTGTACGGACGGGGTCGGCTTGAGCGTCTGCTTGACGCTCTCCGGCAGCGCCGTCGACGCCTTGGGTACGAGCGGTCTTCACGCCGTCGGCGCGTCCCTGCCCGTCGGCGAGCCGCCGACGCCGACGTCGAGGAGGAGACACCCGCCACCACCCGGGTGGCCCGCCGTCGAGCTGCTGGGCACCGGCGTTGAGCCCCTTGCTGCCGTCGGACGCCTCGCTCGTGCCGGCGGCGAGATCGACGCGCACCGTCGGCCAGCTGACCCGCGCCGTCGTTGAGCTTGTCGGTGCCGGCGTTGAGGTCGCCGGTGCCCGACGAGCTCACCGGTGCCGTCCGCGAGGCGACGCGCGCCGGAGTTGATCTGGCCGAGGCCGTCGTCGAGCTGACCGGCACCGTCGGCGAGCTCGCGCGAGCCGGGGGCCGCCTTGCCGGAGAGACCGGCCTCGAGCTCGCTGGAGCCGTCGCGCAGCTGGATCAGGCCGGCGAGCAGGTCGCCCGCGCCGTCGCGCAGCTTGAGCAGGTTGGTGTCGATCTGGGTGGCGCCGTCGGCGAGCTCCTCACCGGTCGACGCACCGCCCTGGTAGCTGTCCGCCGCCGTCTTGAAGGTCGGGCTGGCCAGCGGGTTCACGGGGAGGGCCGAGATGTCCGCGCGGGGGACGACCCCGTCGCTGATGTTGGCGGTGTAGCCGAACTCGGCGGTGTCGGAGCCGAGCGGCGGGAAGAGCGTCATCGTGAAGGACAGCTTGGTGCCGCCCTTGCCGTCACCGGCGATGTTGGCCTGGTCGGACTGCACGTCGGTGAAGTTCGACGGGGCGACCGTGGACAGCGAGCCGACCATCGGGATCGGCACGTCGACGGTCTTGGTGACCTCGCCGCCGGAGCCGTCGGTGAAGGTGACCTCCTGCTGGGTGGAGGTCACGTTGCGCACGGTGTAGCGGACCTCGAGCTTGCCGTCCGCGCCCACGACGTCGCCGGGCTCGACCCGGTTGTCGTCGAGGAAGTACTGCACCTCGACCTCGAGGGGGAGGTCGCCGGAGTAGTCGCTGACGGTGCGCAGGCGCTGCGAGCCCTCGACGTCGACCGTCGTGACCTGGTTGCCGTCCTCGACGTCGAAGCCGCCGAAGCCGTCGAGGTTGCGCAGCCCGTCGGTCTCGATCGGGTTGGACAGGTCGACGGTGCCGGTGCCGGTCATCGCGACCTGCTCGTAGACGCGCTTGGTCTTCACCGCGCCGGTGGCGTCGGTGTAGACCTGCACGGTCTCGGTGTTGACCACCTCGACGTCGCCCTCGGCGGCCGAGACCGCGGGTGCGAACGAGAGTGCCGCGATCGTGGAGGCAGCGGTGACCGCCGCGATCCGCAGCGGGACGCTGAGTCGGTTGCTCACTTGGCGGTCTCCATCATGTCGTCGAAGCTGTCCGTGGCCGCGGGGGCCGTCGCGCGCTCGCGCCGCGGCGCGCGCTCCTCGCGGGGCGCGGTGAGCGCGCCGGCGAGGAACCCGATGCCCGCGGTCATCAGCAGCGAGGTGACCGCGCTGACCGAGGTCGACATGACCTCGGGCGGGGCGGCGGAGTAGGAGTACTCGAAGGCGCCGACCAGGGCGGCGGCGCCGAGCAGGGTGGACCACAGCGGCACCCGGCCGGCGCTGAACGCGGCCACGGCGACGCAGACGGCGAGGACCAGCACGATGCTGACCGCACGGCCGGAGACGCTGTCCGGCAGGAAGCCGGCGCGGACCAGGTAACCCACCCAGGCGGCGACCAGGCCGGCGGCGAAGCCGACGAGCCGCATCACGGGGCTCTGGTCGGGCACGAGTGCCAGGACCGCTCCCACCGCCAGGCCGAACAGTGCTGTCGCCTCGAGTCTCAGGTCGAACAGGTCACTCAGCACCACGACGACGACCGCCGCCACGATGAGAATCCCGCCGACCAGCAATGTCTTACGCACGCTGGCGCGCTCCCTCCACACAAAAACACCGGGCTCGCGCGGTGGCGGGCTCGGCGGCGTCCCCTCCCTTGAAGACGGCGATCGGAGACTATACGTACTGAGAGGTAACAACGAGGCAACAGGGAAATGTTGCAGAAATGTTGCCGACTCCCCACAGATCGGACACCGGTGGCCCGATCCGGGTCCGCCGGTCGTCTGGGGTCGCTGTCCTAGGGTTCAGCACGTGACCACGAGCCGCACCCGCACCACCTGGCTGTCGGGGAGCCTGGTCATCGCGGTGGCGATGGCGGTCCAGAACGTCACCACCTACGGCTTCACCATCGTCGCCGCCCGCGTGCTCGGCCCCGTCGAGTACGGCGCGCTGGCCGCGGTCATGGGCCTGCTGCTCGTGCTCAACGTGCTCTCCCTCGGCCTGCAGGCGACCGGGGCGCGACGCATCGCCGCCGCCCCCGCGCAGCGGGTCCGTCATCGAGGCCGAGGTGATGCGCACGACGTACCGCTGCTCCGCCGTCCTCGGCGTGGTCGCGCTGCTGCTCTCCCCCGTCGTCTCGGCGGTGCTGAGCCTGGACTCGTGGACGCTCGCCGCCCTGATCGCGGTCACCGTGGTGCCGCTCAGCGTGATGGGCGGCCAGGCGGGCGTGCTCCAGGGCGAGCGGCGGTGGCGCCCGCTGGCCGGGGTCTACCTGGCCGCGGGGGTGGGCCGGCTCGCGTTCGGCGCCGTCGCGCTCGCTGTCGAGCCCGACACCCTCGCCGCGATGACCGGCGTGGCGCTCGGCGCCTTCGTGCCCGTGCTCGTCGGCTGGTGGGCCCTGCACCGGACCGACCGCGACAGGGCTCAGGCGCCCACCCCGGCAACGGCTCCCCCCGGCCGCCGTGGGGTGCTGCAGGAGACCTTCCACAACTCCCACGCCCTGCTGGCGTTCTTCGCGCTGTCCAACGTCGACGTCGTCGCCGCCCGGATCGTCCTCGACGAGCACTCCGCCGGCCTCTACGCCGGCGGCCTGATCCTCACCAAGGCCGTGCTGTTCCTGCCGCAGTTCGTCGTGGTGATCGTCTTCCCGTCGATGTCGAGCCCGCAGTCCGCCCGCCGGATGAACCTGATGGCGCTCGCCATGGTCTTCGCGATCGGGATGGCCACCGTGCTCGGGGTGGCGCTGCTGCCGGAGCTCGGCGTGATCTTCGTCGGCGGACCGGAGTACGCCGAGATCGCCGACCTGCTCTGGGTCTTCGCCCTGCTCGGCACGGTCCTCGCCATGCTCCAGCTGATGGTCTACAACGTGCTCGCCCGGCAGCGGCAGCACGCCGTGGCCTGGGTCTGGGCCGCGCTCGCCGTCGTCGCGGTCGCGGCGCCGTTCACCGGCGAGGTGGCCTCGTTGCTGCGGGTGGTGCTCGTCGTGGACACGCTGCTGCTCGGGGTGCTGCTGGCCGGGGCCGCCCGACGGCCCGCGACCGCGGTCCCCGCCCAGGACTGACCCGGGCCGGCTGCCCTAGTGGGCCGCCTCGTGCCACGAGCGGCCGGTGCCCACCGAGACGTCGAGCGGCACGGTCAGCTCGGCCGCACCGGCCATCTGGCTGCGGACCAGCTCCTCGAGCTGCTGCTCCTCCCCCGCGGCCACCTCGAACACGAGCTCGTCGTGCACCTGGAGCAGCATCCGCGAGGTCAGGCCGGCCTCGCGGAGCGCCTCGTCGACGCGGAGCATGGCGACCTTGATGATGTCGGCGGCCGAGCCCTGGATGGGCGCGTTGAGCGCCATCCGCTCGGCCATCTCGCGGCGCTGCCGGTTGTCGCTGGTCAGGTCGGGCAGGTAGCGACGGCGGCCGTAGATGGTCTCGGTGTAGCCGGTGCGGCGGGCCTCGTCGACGACGCCGTTGAGGTAGTCGCGGATGCCGCCGAAGCGTCTCGAAGTACTCGTCCATCAGCCCGCGGGCCTCGCCCGCGTCGATGCCGAGCTGCTGGGAGAGACCGTAGGCGGAGAGGCCGTAGGCGAGGCCGTAGTTCATCGCCTTGATCTTGGCCCGCATCTCGGTGGTGACCTCGGTGGGGTCGACGTCGAACACGCGCGCGGCGGTCGCCGCGTGGAAGTCGCGGCCGGACCGGAACGCCTCGATCAGCAGGTCGTCCTCGGACAGGTGCGCCATGATCCGCATCTCGATCTGGCTGTAGTCGGCGGTCATCAGCGTGGTGTAGCCGCTGCCGACGACGAACGCCTCGCGGATCCGGCGCCCCTCCTCGGTGCGGACCGGGATGTTCTGCAGGTTGGGGTCGGTCGAGGAGAGCCGTCCGGTCGCGGCGATCAGCTGGTTGAACGTGGTGTGGATGCGCCCGTCGGAGGCCACCGTCTTGAGCAGCCCCTCGACGGTCTGGCGCAGCCGCGAGACGTCGCGGTGCCGGAGCAGGTGCAGCAGGAACGGGTGCTCGGTCTTGACGTAGAGCGCCTGCAGGGCGTCGGCGTCGGTGGTGTAGCCGGTCTTGGTGCGCTTGGTCTTGGGCATCTCGAGCTCGTCGAACAGCACCACCTGGAGCTGCTTGGGCGAGCCGAGGTTGATCTCCTTGCCGATCACCGCGAACGCCTCGTCGGCGGCGAGCTTCACCTCGCCGGCGAAGTGCGCCTCCAGGCTCTGCAGCTGCTCGACGTCGACGGCCACGCCGATGCGCTCCATCTCGGCCAGCACGCCGATCAGCGGCAGCTCGATCTCGCCGAGCAGCCGGGTGCCGCCCCTCTGGTCGAGCTCCTGGTCGAGGGCGGCCGCGAGCTCGAGCACCGTCCACGCCTGGAGCATGGCGGTGTCGCCCACGGCGTCGTCGCCGACGCTGTCGAAGCTCAGCTGGCCGTCGTCGGCGGCGTCGAGCTTGAGCTCGCGCTTGAGGTAGCGCAGGGTCAGGTCGGCCAGGTCGTAGGAGCGCTGGTCGGGGCGGGCGAGGTACGCCGACAGCGCGGTGTCGCGCTCCAGGCCGGCGAACCGCCAGCCCCGGGCCGCCATCGCCAGGATCGGGCCCTTCGCGTCGTG
This sequence comes from uncultured Actinomycetota bacterium, assembly GCA_963721855.1. Classification (GTDB taxonomy): domain Bacteria; phylum Actinomycetota; class Actinomycetes; order Propionibacteriales; family Nocardioidaceae; genus Nocardioides_B. The sequence goes on from CAVRMN010000011.1 coordinate 7,663, forward strand.
CAGCACCTTGCGGAACCGCTCGTCGGCCAGCCAGGTGGCGAGCACCTCGTCGTCCTCCGGGGTGATCTGCTCGACGTCGAGCCAGGCCGCCGCCTCGTCGCCGGTGGCGAGCGCCAGCGCGAACACGTCGCCGCTGCCGCTGTGCCAGGTCCCCTGCACCTGCAGGCCGACGAGCTCGCCGGGCCTGGAGTGCTTCTCCAGCCAGCCGGCCAGCTCGCCGGGGGCGAGCCGGGTCAGGTCGAGGTCGAACGTCGCCTCCTCGACCTCCTCCTCGGACTCCAGGGTCTGGAAGAGCCGGTCGCGGAGCACCCGGAACTCCAGGCCGTCGAAGAGGGTGTGCACCTCCTGCCGGTCCCACGGCTGCTTCGCCAGGTCGGTCGGGGTGACCGACCAGGTCCATGTCGCGGACCAGCGCGTTGAGGCGGCGGTTGCGGATCACGTCGCCCGAGGTGCTCGCGGAACGAGTCGCCGGCCTTGCCCTTGATCTTGTCGGCGTGCGCGATGACGTTGTCGAGGACCGTCGTAGGTGCTGATCCACTTGGCGGCGGTCTTGGGTCCGACCCCGGGCACGCCGGGCAGGTTGTCGGAGTCCTCGCCGACCAGGGCGGCCAGCTCGGGGTAGCGCTCGGGCGTCACGCCGTACTTCTCCTCGACCGCCTGCGGGCGTCATCCGGGCCAGGTCGGAGACGCCGCGCATGGGGTAGAGCACCGTCGAGTGCTCGGTGACGAGCTGGAGCGAGTCGCGGTCGCCGGTCAGCAGCAGCACGTCGAAGCCCTGGGCGAGCGCCTGGGTGGTGAGCGTCGCGATGATGTCGTCGGCCTCGTAGCCGTCGACCTCGAGGTGCCGGATGCGGAGGGCGTCGAGGACCTCCTGGATCAGCGGCAGCTGGCTCTTGAACTCGTCGGGGGTCTTGTTGCGCTTCGCCTTGTACTCGGAGTACTCCGCGAGCCGGAACGTCTGCCGGGACTTGTCGAAGGCGACCCCGACGTGGGTCGGCGTCTCGTCGCGCAGGACGTTGATGAGCATCGAGGTGAACCCGTAGACCGCGTTGGTGGGCTGGCCCGTGCTGGTGGAGAAGTTCTCGACGGGCAGCGCGAAGAAGGCGCGGTAGGCCAGCGAGTGGCCATCGAGCAGGAGCAGGCGGGGACGCTCGTCGGCGGTAGCGTCAGGGGTGGCGGTGTCAGGCACACGGCCACCCTAGTAGCCGCCACCGACGGGGTACGACGGTCGGGGCGGCCCGGCCAGCGCCGTCCGCCGGCCGCTCAGGTGGCCTTGGCCTGGGCCCGGCGCAGCGAGCGACGACGGGCCAGCACCTGGCCGACCGTGCGGTGGTGCCGGCTGTCGGTGAGGCAGACCGGCGGCGGCTCGACGGGCAGCTTGGCGCGCAGCGTCTGCACCGACGCCGCGCGGACCACCGCGAGCTGGGTGAGCCCGAGCCGGGCCATGAAGCGGTTGGCGTCGCGCGAGCTCACCGACGCGGCCGCGAGCACGTGGGCGGTGTCCTTCTCCTCCGCCCAGGAGACGGTGGCCTCCATCAAGGCGGTGCCGACGCCGTGGCGTCGGCACTCGTCGAGGACGTGCAGGTGGGCGACGTGGATCGCGGAGGCGGACTGGAGCGGGGACACCGGCGCCCGCATCAGCTGCACGGCGCCGACGACCCGGCCCTCGAAGAGCGCCACCAGCAGGCGCTGGTCGGGGTCGGCGGCGATCGAGGCGATCGCGGTCGCCGCCTCGCCCGGGTGCTCGTCGAGCACCGGCCCGGCGCTGCCGGCGAAGACGAGGCGCAGCGCCTCGACGTCGGTCGGGACCGCGTCGCGGACCAGCACAGCACTGCGGTACACGGGGCACCTCTTCCCAGCCGGGCAACCGGCGACCAAACGAGAGATCGTGGGCCACACCCACGACCGATCCGGTGGCTGGAGGCCCCCGATGACTGCGCGAACCGGACCGAGGTGAGAGATTACGCCCAAGACCGGACACTTGGGTAGTCCGGGTTTCATCCACCTCGGTCGCCCAGGTCGGCACGGAAGGAGCCTCGGTGTTCCCCGGTATCGGCACCCTCGTCAACGTCGTCGCCGTGCTCGTCGGCACCGTGATCGGCGTGCTCGTCGGGCACCGGCTGCACCAGCGCACCCGCGACGTGGTGACCGACGGGCTCGGCCTGGTCACCCTGCTCATCGCCGGCAGCGCGGCGGTCGCCGTCCAGGACACCGCCCTCACCGACGCGGTCGGGTCCAGCGCCCCGATGCTCATCGTGCTCGGCTCGCTGATCATCGGTGGGATCGCGGGCTCGGTCCTCGGCATCGAGGACCGGCTGGAGCGCTTCGGCGCCTGGCTCCAGCGCAAGCTGCAGCAGCGCTCGGCCGGGCGCTCCTCGGGCACCGGTGACGGCGCCGAGCGGCAGCGCTTCATCGAGGGGTTCGTGACCGCGTCGCTGGTGTTCTGCGTCGGTCCGCTCACCGTGCTGGGCTCGATCAACGACGGCCTGGGCAACGGCGCCGACCAGCTCTACCTCAAGGCCGCCCTCGACGGGTTCGCCTCGATCGCCTTCGCCGCCTCGCTCGGCTGGGGCGTCGGCGCCAGCGTCCTGGCGCTGATCGCCGTGCAGGGCTCGCTGACGGTGCTGGGCGCGGTGCTCGGCGACGTGCTCCCGGCGGCCCACGTGGCTGCGCTGACCGCGACCGGCGGGCTGATGCTCGTCGGGGTCGCCCTGCGGCTGCTGCGGATCAAGCAGGTCCCGGTCGGCGACATGCTTCCCGGCCTCGTCGTGGCGCCGCTGCTCACCGCCCTGGTCGTGGCGTTCCGCTGACCTGGCCGGCCGCCCGCCACACGCGAGACGGTCGTCACGGGGCGGGTGGGACGCGTGACCGCATTGTTGCCGGTTTTGTTCCCCACGAAGGCCCCGATGGTTCTAGGGTTCGAGTTGGCGTGGAGGGACGTCGGCAGTGAAGCATCGCCGGGCGGAGGGCCGCCCGACGTACTCACTGTCGCTATAGTCCCGCCAGTCGAGAGCCCAGAAGCCGAGGCGACAGGAGTCCCATGCACGCCCGCCCGAGAAGCATCGCCGCGCTGCTCGCACTGGTGTTCGCTGCGTTCGTGATGGCAGGAGGGAGTGCAGCGTCCGCCGCCACCCCCTCGTCGTCCGCCGCAGCCGAGACCTGCGTCAAGCCCGAGCCACGTGACGACGACACCATCCACATCCAGGGGTGTCTGACCGACCGTCGCAACGACCCGCCCACCGCCGTCGAAGGCGTGAAGATCACCGTCGAGGACGACGCCGGCGAGGTGGTCGGCGAAGCCACCAGCGACGCCACCGGCGTCTTCGACATCGAGCTGCCCGGCAGCTCCATCGACGTGCTGGGCAACACCTACACCGTCAAGCTCGACGAGGAGTCCCTGCCCGAGGGTGCGGCGCTCCGCAACCCCGACCAGCTGACCCTCACCTACGAGATCAAGCTCGACGCCGACATCTTCGTGACCTTCCCGATCGGTGAGGACACCGGAGGCGTCTCGGGCAAGCTCACCCAGGGCCTCCAGCTCGCCGTCGGCGGCCTGGTCTTCTCCCTGGTGCTCGCGATGGCCTCGCTCGGCCTGTCGATGATCTTCGGTACGACGGGACTGACGAACTTCGCCCACGGCGAGCTGATCACCTTCGGGGCGATCGTCGCCTTCGGCGTCGACCGGCTGTCGGGCAACCTCACCATCGGCGGCACCAACGTCACGATGGTCACGGCGATCATCGTGGCCGTGATCGCCTCGACCGCCTTCGGCTGGTTCCAGGACAAGATCCTGTGGAAGCCGCTGCGCCGGCGCGGCACCGGCCTGATCGCCGCGATGATCGTCAGCATCGGTCTGTCGATCTTCCTGCGCAACGTGTTCCAGTACCTCGCCGGAGCCGACAACAACAACTACTCCCAGTGGACCAGCCCGTCCCCGTGGGACGATCGGCCCGATCCTGATCACGCCCAAGGACGTCGGCGTGATCATCTTCTCGACCATCGTGCTCGTGGCGGTGTCGATCGCCGTGCAGCGCACCCGGATCGGCAAGGCCACCCGGGCGGTCGCCGACAACCCGGCGCTCTCCTCGTCCTCCGGCATCAACGTCGACCGGGTCATCTCGGTCGTCTGGTCCGTCGGAGCCGGTCTCGCCGGCCTGTCCGGCGTGCTGCTCGGCATGACGCAGGGCTTCGACTACCAGGTCGGCTTCAAGATCCTGCTGCTCGTGTTCGCCGCGGTCGTCCTCGGCGGCCTCGGCAGCGTCTGGGGCGCGACTCGTCGGCTCGTTCATCATCGGCATCTTCATCGAGGTGTCCACGCTGTTCATCCCCGCGGAGCTCAAGTTCGTGGGTGCGCTCGTCGTCCTCATCGCCGTGCTGCTCGTGCGACCGCAGGGTCTGCTCGGGCGCGCCGAGCGGGTCGGCTGAGGCGAGGAGACATGGACTGGGGAAGCATCATCGCGCAGAGCCTCCAGCAGGGGCTCGGACCCACGGCGGTCGTCTACGCCCTCGCGGCCATCGGCCTGAACGTCACCTTCGGCTACACCGGCCTGCTCAACTTCGGTCAGGCCGGCTTCATGGCGATCGGCGGCTACGCCATGGCGTCGTTCGTCGCGACCTGGGACCAGCCGTTCTGGCTGGCGATCGTGGCCGGGCTGTTCTTCACGGTCATCCTGGCCCTGATCCTCGGTATCCCGACGCTGCGGTTGCGTGCGGACTACCTGGCGATCGTGACCATCGCGGCCTCGGAGATCATCCGGCAGACGATCGGCTCGGTCACGCTGCTGAAGTACTTCGGCGGCCAGGACGGTGTCATCAACTTCGAGAACACCTTCGCCGACATGAACCCCTTCAGCGGGCGGATCGACCTCGGCGTCACCGCCTGGCGGGCGTACGACTTCTGGCTGCTGCTGCTCGGCTGGATCCTGGTCGCCGTCGGCTGCCTGGTCGTGTGGCTGCTCATGCGCAGCCCGTGGGGCCGCGTGATGAAGGGTGTGCGTGAGGACGAGGACGCCGTGCGCAGCCTCGGCAAGAACGTCTACATGTACAAGATGCAGTCGCTGGTCATCGGCGGCGTGTTCGGCGCGTTCGCCGGCTTCTTCGTGGCCCTCCAGAAGACGGTCATGAACCCGACCTGGGTCGCCACCGACGTGACGTTCTTCGCCTACACCGTGCTGCTGCTCGGTGGCGCGGCGCGCGTCCTGGGACCGGTGGCCGGCTCGATCATCTTCTGGTTCCTGATCACCTTCCTCGACCTGCTGTTCGACGCGTGGACGTCCGGGCCCGACCCGTTCATCCCGACCTGGCTGATGGACAGCTCGCAGGCCAGCCTGATGCGTCTGATCGTCATGGGCCTGGCGCTCATGTTGCTGATGATCTTCCGACCACAAGGAATCTTCGGAGACCGAAGGGAGCTGGCGATCGATGCCCGCTGAGTTCACCGCGACCAAGCCCGAGGGGGCCGGGTCCGAAGAAGCCCACACCGACCGGCGCCTCGGCCGCCCGCGCCGCGCTCGCCGACGTCGCGCACGAGCCCGGGGCCAAGAAGCCCGACCCGATCGTGGTCGCGCACGGGGTACGTCGTCAGTTCGGCGGCCTCGTCGCGGTCAACGTCGAGCACGTGGAGATCCAGCGTGGCGTCATCACCGCCCTCATCGGGCCCAACGGTGCCGGCAAGACCACGTTCTTCAACCTGCTGACCGGCTTCGACAAGCCGCAGGCGGGCGAGTGGTCCTTCAACGGCAGGTCGCTCGACGGCGTCCCGGCGTACAGTGTCGCCCGGATGGGCGATGATCCGCACCTTCCAGCTCACCAAGGTGCTGGCCAGCTTCTCGGTCATGGAGAACATGCGGATGGGCGCCACCGGCCAGACCGGTGAGCGCTTCCTGGGCGGGCTCTTCCAGACCTGGCGCGGCCAGGAGAAGAGCAGGTCACCGAGAAGGCCGAGGGCCTCCTCGAGCGGTTCCTGCTGATCAAGAAGAAGGACGACTTCGCCGGCACCATGTCGGTGGCCAGCGCAAGCTGCTCGAGATGGCGCGCGCGCTGATGGCCGACCCCGAGCTGGTCATGCTCGACGAGCCGATGGCGGGCGTGAACCCCGCGCTGAAGCAGTCGCTGCTCGGCCACGTGAAGTCGCTGCGTGACGAGGGCCGCACCGTCCTGTTCGTCGAGCACGACATGGACATGGTCCGCGACATCTCCGACTGGGTCATCGTGATGGCCCAGGGCGAGGTGATCGCCGAGGGCCCGCCCGACTCCGTGATGGGTGACCAGCGGGTCATCGACGCCTACCTCGGCTCGCACCACGACCAGGACATCACCGACCTCGAGGAAGAGATCCTCGCCGAGGCGCAGGCCGAGATCTTCACCGAGCACGAAGGAGGAGCAGCCGTGACCGAGGCGCCCCCAGAGCGGTGCCCCCGAGGTCGACCGCAGTGAGCACCTCGCGGCCGCCGAGGGCGCCGTCCTGCGCGCCGACAACCTGATCGCCGGCTACCTGCCCGGCGTCAACATCCTCAACAACGCCGACCTCTACTGCCAGGAGAACGAGCTCGTCGGGATCATCGGGCCCAACGGCGCGGGCAAGTCGACGCTGCTCAAGGCGCTCTTCGGGCTGGTGAAGATCAACTCCGGCACCGTCACGCTGCAGGGTGATGACATCACCAACCAGCGCGCCGACACCCTGGTGACCAAGGGCATCGGGTTCGTCCCGCAGACGAACAACGTGTTCCCCTCGCTCACCATCCAGGAGAACCTGGAGATGGGCGTCTACCAGCGGCCGAAGTCGTTCAAGAAGCGCTTCGAGTTCGTCGGCGACCTCTTCCCGGCGCTCATCGACCGGAAGTCGCAGCGGGCCGGCTCGCTGTCCGGCGGTGAGCGGCAGATGGTCGCGATGGGCCGCGCGCTCATGATGGAGCCGTCGGTGCTGCTGCTCGACGAGCCCTCCGCGGGCCTCTCCCCCGTCATGCAGGACGAGGTGTTCGTGCAGACGCGCCGGATCAACCGCGCCGGCGTCTCGGTCATCATGGTCGAGCAGAACGCCCGTCGCTGCCTGCAGATCTGCGACCGCGGCTACGTCCTCGACCAGGGCCGCAACGCCTACACCGCGAGCGGCAAGGACCTGATCAACGACCCCAAGGTCATCCAGCTCTACCTCGGCACGCTGGCGAAGTAGCCGGCCACCGCCCGTCACGAGGGCCGCACCCCGACCAGGGGTGCGGCCCTCGCTGCGTCCCGGACGTGCAACGAGGGGCCCGGCCTGGCGGCCGGACCCCTCGTCGGGTGGAGCGGTGGATCAGATGACGCCGGTGACGTACTTGAGGTTCTTGTACGTGTTGGACGCGTCGAACTCGAAGATGCCGATGGTCGCCTTGGTCGGGCTACCGGTCTCACCGAGGTCGCAGGGTCCGGAGACGCCCGTGTAGTCGATGTCCTCACCGTCGGCGAGCAGGTCCGAGCACTCCTGGAAGGAGGTGCACTCGGTGCCCTCGGCCGAGACCTCGATGATCTTCGGGGCGAAGGTCGTCGGGTCGTCGGTGTCGGCCGCGATGGCCGCCAGCGCGGTCAGCATCACCGCGTCGTAGGACTCAGGACCGTAGGTGAAGTCCTTGAGCTTCGGGTCGGCCTCGAGCATGCGCTCGCGGAAGTCACCGGTCAGCTCGGCGCCGGGGTAGGTCGCCTTGACGCCCTCGAGGGTCCCCTTCGGGAAGTCGCCCGAGTAGTCGGCGGTGTTGCCGTCGACGAAGTAGACCTGCTGGTCCTTGGGGCCGATGCCCTTGGCGATCATCGTCGGGATGATCTTGGTGGTCTCGTTGAACGCGATCAGCACGATGGCGTCCGGCTTCGTCGCGGCGATCTCGTTGATCTCCGCGGTGAAGTTGGTGGCGTCGGCCGAGTAGAGCGTCTTGGCGACGACGGTGGCACCGCCGGCCTCGAGGCCCTTCTCCGTCTCCGAGGCGAGGAGCTCGCCGTAGGAGTCCTGGCGGGCCAGGATCGCGACGTTGGAGTGACCGTCCTCGACGACCGTGTTGGCGAGGACCGCGCCCTGGAGGACGTCGGAGGGCGCCGTGCGGAAGTAGAGGTTCTCGGGGTCGGTCTCGGGGTCGTCCAGGGCCGGCGAGGTGTTCGCGGGCGAGAACTGGACCACGCCGGCGCCGGTGATCTTGTTGATCACCGAGAGCGACACACCCGAGGCGGCGGCACCGACGACGACGTCGGCGTTGGCCTCGAGGAGCTTGTCGGTCTGCGCGCCCGCGATGTCGGGGGTGCCGTCACCGGAGTCGGCCTTCTTCTGCACGACCTGCTGGCCGAGCACGCCGCCGGCGGCGTTGATGTCGTCGACAGCAGCCTGGACGCCGGCGAACTCCGGCGGGCCGAGGAAGGCGAGGTCGCCCGTCTGCGGGAGGAGGGTGCCGACGGTCAGCACGCCGTCACCGGCGACGGGAGCTTCGCTGCTCTCGCTGGTCTCGTCGGTGGGGGTGTCGGTGGCCGTGTCAGCGGGTTCTTCGCTGCCGCAGGCGGTGAGGACCAGCGACGCCGTCGCGAGAACCATCGCCGTGCGCCAGGCGCGAGTGGGGCGAATCAATGGAGCCTCCGTCATCAGGAGAGGAAAACGTGCACCCCGTCAGGGCTCGGGGAGACGTCTCTTGCGAGAGCGAACCTAGCGTCAAAACGCCGGGCTGGAGGGAGGCTCGTAGCAAATTGGTGGGGGGTCGTTGCCATTTCGTGACCTGGCCCGGGACGCGGGCGTGACGACCATCGCCGCCGTGCCCGAAAGGTCCGGGATGGGCGGATCCGGGGACGGCTCAGTCCCTGGAGCCGGCGGCGGGGTCGGTCGCGGTGTCGGTCGCTGGGCCGCCGGCCACGGACGGTCCGTGCGCGATGACGCCCTCGGCCACCTGCCGCATCGACAGCCGCAGGTCCATGGCGGTCTTCTGGATCCACCGGAAGGCGTCGGGCTCGCTGAGCTCGAGCTGCCGCTGCAGGACGCTCTTGGCGCGGTCGACGGCCTTGCGGGTCTCCAGTCGCTCGGACAGGTCGGCCACCTCGGCCTCGAGCATCTGCAGCTCGGCGAAGCGGGAGACCGCCATCTCGACGGCCGGCACCAGGTCACGCTGGGTGAACGGCTTGACCAGGTAGGCCATCGCTCCGGCGTCGCGGGCGCGGTCCACCAGCTCGCGCTGGCTGAAGGCGGTCAGGATGACGACCGGGGCGATGCGCTGCTCGGCGATCCGCTGCGCCGCGGCGATGCCGTCGAGCTTGGGCATCTTGACGTCGAGGACCACGAGGTCGGGGCGGAGCTCCTCGGCGAGAGCGATCGCCTTCTCGCCGTCGCCCGCCTGGCCGACGACGTCGTACCCCTCCTCGACCAGCATCTCGGCGAGGTCGAGCCGGATCAGCGCCTCGTCCTCGGCGATGACGACCCGACGCGACGGGGATCCTGGCTGCACGCTCACGGGCACAGGCTATCCGGGCCGGCGGGGACCCGCACGTCCGCGGTCAGCTCATGCGGTGCGGCTCACACGCTCGCGTCGTGCGGCGAGGTAGAGCTCGACGTCCTCGCGCTCCACGCGGAGCCGGGAGAGCTCGGTGGCGGCGCTGCGCGCGTTGGCCCGGGCGCGCTCCTGGCCTGCCAGCCGGGCCAGCAGTGCTCGCACCATCTCACCCTCCCTCGGACCGGTTCTGCGCTCTGGACTCAAACTGTAGTCGTTCACTACAGATTGAGCAAGGGTCGTCTCCGGTACCGTTTGCCCTGCTCTCGCCCCGGTAGCCCAATGGCAGAGGCAGCGGTCTCAAACACCGTCCAGTGTGGGTTCGAATCCCACCCGGGGCACCCGAGCATCCGGGGTCGTGCGGCCCAGGCCTCCCTCACGGGAGGCGTGGCACGCACGACCCGTGCGGGCTCAGGGGCGGCGGTAGGCCGGCGCGACCTCGTTGATGGCGTCGCCCATCCGGTGGATGCGCAGCGCGTTGGTCGAGCCCGGCAGACCGGGCGGGCTGCCGGCGATGATGACGACGAGGTCGCCCTCCTGGACCCGGTGCGACGCGGAGCAGGTGCTCGTCGACCTGGCGCACCATCTCGTCGGTGTGCTCGACCTGGGGCGCCTTGAAGGTCTCGATGCCCCACGACAGCGCGAGCTGCGAGCGCACCGCCGCGACGGGCGTGAAGGCGATCATCGGGATCGTGCCGCGGTAGCGCGAGAGCCGGCGGGCCGAGTCACCGCTCTGGGTGAACGCGACGAGGTACTTCGCGCCGACGCGCTCGGCCACCTCGGCGGCGGCCTTGGCGATGACGCCGCCACGCGTGCGCGGCTGCCAGTCGATCGCGGTCATCCGGGCCAGGCCGTGGTCCTCGGTGGACTCGATGATCCGCGACATCACCTCGACGGTCTCGGTGGGCCACTCCCCCACGCTGGTCTCGCCGGAGAGCATCACGGCGTCGGCGCCGTCGAGCACGGCGTTGGCGACGTCGGAGGCCTCCGCGCGGGTGGGCCGCGGCGAGGAGATCATCGACTCGAGCATCTGGGTGGCGACGATGACCGGCTTGGCGTGCCGGCGCGCCACGTCGATGACGTGCTTCTGCAGGAACGGGACGTTCTCGAGCGGGCACTCCACGCCCAGGTCGCCGCGGGCGACCATGAAGCCGTCGAACGCGTCGACGATCTCCTCGATGTTGTCGATCGCCTGCGGCTTCTCGATCTTGGCGATGACCGGGAGGAAGATGCCCTCCTCGCGCATCACGTCGCGGACGTCCTCGACGTCCTTGGCGGAGCGCACGAAGGACAGCGCGATGAAGTCGACCGTCATGTGGAGGGCCCAGCGCAGGTCCTCCTTGTCCTTCTCGGACAGCGCCGGCACGGAGACCGCGACGCCGGGCAGGTTGATGCCCTTGTTGTCGCTCACCGGCCCGGGCACGACCACGCGGGTCTGCACGTCGGTGTCGTCGACCTCGGTCACCTCGAGGCGGACCTTGCCGTCGTCGATGAGCACCTGGTCGCCGGGCGAGACGTCGCCCGGGAGCCCGTCGTACGTCGTGCGAGCAGATCTCCGCGTCGCCCGGGACCGAGCGCGTGGTGATCGTGAACGACGCGCCCTCCTCGAGCTGGACCGGGCCGGCCGCCACCTTGCCGAGCCGGATCTTGGGCCCCTGCAGGTCGGCGAAGATGCCGATCGCGTGGCCGCTGTCGTCGGAGGCCTGGCGCACCATGGCGTAGACCAACTCATGGTCGGCATGGCTGCCGTGGCTCATGTTCAGACGAGCGACGTCCATGCCCGCGTCGACCAGGGCACGGATCGACTCAGGGGTGGAGGTGGCCGGACCGAGGGTGCAGACGATCTTTGCTCTACGCACCCGCCGAGCCTAGCGCCGCGGACTTGAACGATCCAATCCCGTCTCATCCGCGGCGCCGTGGCTCAGACCACCAGCGGGCGCTCGGTCGGCTTGATCGGGGCCGGCAGCGTGGTGGCCCCGGTGAGGTGGGTGTCCACCGCGGCGGCCGCGGCACGCCCCTCGGCGATGGCCCAGACGATCAGCGACTGGCCCCGACCCGCGTCACCGGCGACGAAGACGCCCGGGCACGCTCGACATGTAGGCCGCGTCGCGCACGATGTTGCCGCGCTCGTCGAGGTCGACGCCGAGCTGGGCGACGACGCCGTCCTGCTCGGGGCCGGTGAAGCCCATCGCGAACAGCACCAGGTCGGCCGGGATCTCCCGCTCGGAGCCCTCGACGTCGGCGAACCGGCCGTCCTTCATCTCGACCTCGACCAGGCGCAGCGCCCGGACGTTGCCCTCGTCGTCACCGAGGAACTCCTTGGTCGACACGGAGTAGACCCGCTCGCCGCCCTCCTCGTGGGCCGAGGAGACCCGGAAGAGCATCGGGTAGGTCGGCCAGGGCTGGCCCGCCGGCCGCTCCTCGCCGGGCTGCGGCATGATCTCCAGCTGCGTCACCGACGCGGCCTGCTGCCGGTGCGAGGTGCCCAGGCAGTCCGCCCCGGTGTCGCCGCCGCCGATGATCACGACGTGCTTGCCGGTGGCGGTGATCTGGTCCTCGACCTCCTCGCCGAGCGAGGCACGGTTGGACTGCGGCAGGAACTCCATCGCCTGGTGGATGCCCTTGAGCTCGCGTCCGGGGATCGGCAGGTCCCGCGCCGCCGTCGCGCCGACCGCCAGCACGACGGCGTCGAAGCGCTCACGGAGCTGGTCGCCGGTGATCTCGGTGCCGACGTCGACACCGGCCCGGAAGACCGTGCCCTCGCGCCGCATCTGGTCGAGGCGGCGGTCGAGGTGCTTCTTCTCCATCTTGAACTCGGGGATGCCGTAGCGGAGCAGCCCGCCGACCTTGTCGGCGCGCTCGTAGACCGCGACGGTGTGGCCGGCCCGGGTGAGCTGCTGCGCGACTGCGAGGCCGGCCGGGCCGGACCCGACCACGGCGACGGTCTTGCCGGTCAGCCACTCCGGCGGCTGCGGCCGCACGAGGCCTGCGTCCCAGGCCTTGTCGGCGATCGCGACCTCGACGTTCTTGATCGTCACCGGGTCCTGGTTGATGCCGAGCACGCAGGCGGTCTCGCACGGCGCCGGGCACAGCCGCCCGGTGAACTCCGGGAAGTTGTTGGTCGCGTGCAGCCGCTCGGTGGCACCCTCCCAGTCGTCACGCCAGACCAGGTCGTTCCACTCCGGGATGATGTTGCCCAGCGGGCAGCCCTGGTGGCAGAACGGGATGCCGCAGTCCATGCAGCGACCGGCCTGCTTGGTGATGATCGGCAGCAGCGCGCGGCCCGCCCCGCCGGGGTAGACCTCGTTCCAGTCCTGCACCCGCTCCTCGACCGGACGCCGGGCCGCGACCTCGCGACCCGTCCTTGCAGAAAGCCCTTCGGGGGTCAGCCATGGAGGGCCTCCATCATCTTCGCGGCGGTCTCGTCCTCGTCGAGGCCCTCTTCCAGGGCCTCCGCGCGGACGGCGAGCACCCGCTTGTAGTCGGTCGGCATCACCTCGGTGAAGCGGCGTACGGCGGCCGGCCAGTCGGCCAGCAGCGCCTCCGCGACCGGGGAGCCGGTCTCCTCGTGGTGCCGTCGGACCAGGCCCTCGAGCTCGTCGGCCGCGTCGCCGTCGACGGCGGCGAGCTCGACGAGCTCGGGGTTGACCCGGCCCTCGTCGAGGTCGAGCACGAACGCCGCACCACCGGACATGCCGGCGGCGAAGTTGCGGCCGGTCGGGCCGAGCACGACCACGCGACCGCCGGTCATGTACTCGCAGCCGTGGTCGCCCACGCCCTCCACGACCGCGCTGGCGCCGGAGTTGCGCACGCAGAAGCGCTCGCCCACCTGGCCCCGCAGGAAGATCTCGCCGGACGTGGCGCCGTAGCCGATCACGTTGCCGGCGACGATCTGCTGCTCGGCCTCGAAGGTCGCGGCCCGGTCGGGACGGACCACGATGCGGCCGCCCGACAGGCCCTTGCCGACGTAGTCGTTGGCGTCGCCCTCGAGGCGCAGCGTGATGCCGCGCGGGAGGAAGGCGCCGAACGACTGGCCCGCCGACCCGGTGAAGGTCAGGTCGATCGTGCCGTCCGGCAGCCCCGCGCCCTGGTAGCGCTTGGTCACCTCGTGGCCGAGGATCGTGCCGACCGTGCGGTTGACGTTGCGGATCTGCAGCTGCGCCCGCACCGGCTCGCCGTTCTCGAGGGCCGGCTTCGGCCAGCGCGACCAGCTCGTTGTCGAGCGCCTTGTCGAGCCCGTGGTCCTGGCCGACGGTGTTGTGCAGCGCGGCGCCCTCGGGGAGCGCGGGCACGTGCAGCACCGGGGTCAGGTCGAGGCCGGAGGCCTTCCAGTGGTCGACCGCCTGCTCGACGTCGAGCAGCTCGGCGTGGCCGACCGCCTCCTCGAGGGTGCGGAAGCCGAGCTCGGCGAGGAGCTCGCGGACCTCCTCGGCGATGTAGGTGAAGAAGTTGACCACGTGCTCGGCCTTGCCGGTGTAGCGCTCGCGGAGCACGGGGTTCTGCGTCGCCACGCCCACCGGGCAGGTGTCGAGGTGGCAGACCCGCATCATGATGCAGCCCGAGACGACGAGCGGTGCGGTCGCGAAGCCGAACTCCTCGGCGCCGAGCAGCGCCGCGATGATCACGTCGCGCCCGGTCTTGAGCTGGCCGTCGGCCTGCACGACGATGCGGTCCCGCAGCCCGTTGAGCAGCAGGGTCTGCTGGGTCTCGGCGAGGCCGAGCTCCCAGGGGCCGCCGGCGTGCTTGAGCGACGTCAGCGGCGACGCGCCGGTGCCGCCGTCGTGGCCCGAGATGAGCACCACGTCGGCGTGCGCCTTGGAGACGCCGGCGGCGACCGTGCCGACCCCGACCTCGGCGACGAGCTTGACGTGCACGCGCGCCGACGGGTTGGAGTTCTTCAGGTCGTGGATCAGCTGGGCGAGGTCCTCGATGGAGTAGATGTCGTGGTGCGGCGGCGGCGAGATGAGGCCGACACCGGGCGTGCTGTAGCGGGTCTTGGCCACCCACGGGTAGACCTTGTGGCCCGGCAGCTGGCCGCCCTCGCCGGGCTTGGCGCCCTGCGCCATCTTGATCTGGATGTCGTCGGAGTTGGTGAGGTACTCCGAGGTCACGCCGAACCGGCCCGACGCGACCTGCTTGATCGCGCTGCGCCGCTGCGGGTCGTAGAGACGGTCGGCGTCCTCGCCGCCCTCGCCGGTGTTGGACTTGCCGCCCAGCATGTTCATGGCGACGGCCAGCGTCTCGTGGGCCTCCTGGCTGATCGACCCGTAGGACATCGCACCGGTGGAGAACCGCTTGACGATCTCGGAGACCGGCTCGACCTCCTCGATCGGGATCGGCGAGCGCTGCTCCCTGAGCTTGAACAGGCCGCGCAGCGTCATCAGCCGCTCGGACTGCTCGTTCACGCGAGCGGTGTACTGCTTGAAGATGTCGTAGCGGCCGGCGCGGGTGGCGTGCTGGAGCCGGAACACCGTCTCCGGGTCGAACAGGTGCGGCTCGCCCTCGCGGCGCCACTGGTACTCGCCGCCGATCTCGAGCGACCGGTGCGCGGGCGCGAGCCCGTCGACGGGGTAGGCCTTGCGGTGCCGCCGCGAGACCTCCTCGGCGACCGTGTCGAGACCGATGCCGCCGAGCTTGCTGGTGGTGCCGGTGAAGTAGCGGTCGACGAGCTCCTGGGACAGGCCGACGGCCTCGAAGATCTGGGCGCCGGTGTACGACGCCACGGTCGAGACACCCATCTTGCTCATCACCTTGAGCACGCCCTTGCCGAGCGCCTTCACCAGGTTCTTGACGGCCTTCTCGCTCTCGACGTCGACGAAGTAGCCGTCGCGGGCGAGGTCCTCGACGGTCTCCATCGCGAGGTAGGGGTTGACCGCCGCCGCGCCGAAGCCGATCAGCAGCGCGACGTGGTGCACCTCGCGGACGTCGCCGGCCTCGATGACGAGGCCGACCTGGGTGCGGGTCTTCTCGCGCACCAGGTGGTGGTGCACCGCGCCGGTGAGCAGCAGCGACGGGATCGGCGCGAGCTCGGCGGTGGAGTGCCGGTCGGACAGCACGATGATGCGGGCGCCGCCGGCGATCGCCGCGGACACCTCCGCGCAGATCTCGTCGATCCGGGCGGCGAGCGCCGCTCCCCCGCCCTCGACGTCGTAGAGACCGCGGGAGACGTGGGTGATGAAGCCGGGCATGTCGCCGTCGCGGTTGATGTGCCGGATCTTGGCCAGCTCGTCGTTGTCGATCACCGGGAACGGCAGCACGACCTGGCGGCACGACGCGGGCGTCGGCTCGAGCAGGTTGGCCTCGGGGCCGATGGTGCCGGCCAGCGAGGTCACGAGCTCCTCGCGGATCGCGTCGAGCGGCGGGTTGGTGACCTGCGCGAACAGCTGGGAGAAGTAGTCGAACAGCAGGCGCGGGCGTTCCGACAGCACCGCGATCGGGGTGTCGGTGCCCATCGACCCGATCGGCTCGGCGCCGGTCCTGGCCATCGGCGTGAGGAGGACGCGCTTCTCCTCCTCGGTGTAGCCGAAGATCTGCTGGCGCCGGGTGACCGAGGCGTGCGTGTGGACGATGTGCTCGCGCTCCGGGAGGTCGTCCAGGTGGATCGATCCCGGCGTGCAGCCACTCGTCGTAGGGGTGCTCGGCGGCGAGCTCGCCCTTGATCTCCTCGTCCTCGATGACCCGGTGCTCCACGGTGTCGACCAGGAACATCCGGCCCGGCTGGAGGCGGCCCTTGCGTACGACGGTCGCGGGGTCGATGTCCAGCACGCCGACCTCGGACGCCAGCACGACGAGCCCGTCGTCGGTGACCCAGTAGCGCGAGGGGCGCAGCCCGTTGCGGTCGAGCACCGCTCCGACCTGGGTGCCGTCGGTGAAGACGACGCAGGCCGGTCCGTCCCACGGCTCCATCATCGAGGCGTGGAACTCGTAGAACGCACGCCGCTTCGGGTCCATCTCGGCGTGGTTCTCCCACGCCTCCGGGATCATCATCAGCACCGAGTGCGGCAGCGAGCGGCCGCCCATGTGCAGCAGCTCGAGGACCTCGTCGAACGAGGCGGAGTCGGACGCGCCGGGGCTGCAGATCGGGAAGAGCCGGTCGAGGTCGGCGGCGGTGCCCTTGGCGTCGCCGGCGTGGGGGCTGGCGAGCAGGTCGCTGGACAGCAGCGCCTCACGGGCCCGCATCCAGTTGCGGTTGCCCATCACGGTGTTGATCTCACCGTTGTGGGCGATGAACCGGAACGGGTGCGACAGCGGCCACGACGGGAACGTGTTGGTGGAGAAGCGCGAGTGCACGACCGCGACCGCCGACTCGACGCGCTCGTCGGTGAGCTCGGGGTAGAACCGGTCGAGCTGGTCGGTGGTGAGCATGCCCTTGTAGGCGATCGTGCGCGACGACAGCGACGGGAAGTAGACGTCGGTCTCCCGCTCCGCGCGCTTGCGCAGGCAGAACGCGAGCCGCTCGAGCGCCATGCCGACGACGCGGCCGCTGGCGGCGGCGACGAAGAGCTGCTGGAACGCCGGCATCACGCTGACCGCGGTGGCGCCGAGCATGGAGGGGTCGGTGGGGACCTCGCGCCAGCCGAGGACGGACAGGCCCTCCTCGGCGGCGATCTCCTCGATGCGCTGGCGGGTCTTGGCCACGTGGTCGTCGTCGCCGGGCAGGAACGCCGTACCGACGGCGTAGGACCGCGCCGCCGGGAGCTCGAAGTCGGTGACCTCGCGGAAGAACCGGTCGGGCACGCCGAAGAGGATGCCGGCACCGTCGCCGGTGTCGGGCTCGGCCCCGGTCGCCCCGCGGTGCTCGAGGTTGCGCAGGGCGGTGATCGCCTTGGCAACGATGTCGTGGCTGGCGACGCCGGTGAGGGTTGCAACGAAGGCGACACCACAAGCGTCGTGCTCATGGAGACCGTCGTAGAGCCCCTGGGGCGGCGGGAATGCGTGCATGAGGCATTCTCCCGTCGTCGTCTGGCACCGGGGCCCGAGAGCGGTTCCGGTGCGGCTCGCTGTCGAAAAATGCGCGGGACGACATTGGCCCATGCGGAAATGAAAGCCTACATCACCCCGAGCCTCGAGAGCCCGCCCACCGAGACGCGAAGATCACATCTCGGACAGGTTTGGACCGGTCCGGACGCGCCGGACGGCCGGGGTCAGCCGAGGCCGGAGACGCCGACCAGCGCGCCCACGCCGTAGGTGATGGCCGCGGCCACGCCGCCCATGAACATCTGCCGGATGCCGCCGTACCACCACGGGCGCGAGGTCACCGACGTGACCATCGCCCCCGCGCCGAACAGCGCGACCAGGGTGATGAGCAGGCCGGGCAGCAGCGAGCCGGCGCCGAGGAGGTAGGGCAGCAGCGGGACCAGCGCCCCGATCCCGAACGCGAGGAACGACGACACCGCCGCCAGCATCGGCGACGCGAGGTCGTGCGGGTCGACGCCCAGCTCCTCGCGCGCGTGCACCTTGACGGCCTTGTCGACGTCGAGGTGGATCTGGCGGGCGACCTCGTAGGCCAGGTGCTCGTCGACCCCCTTGTCGACGTACCTCGCGGCGAGCTCCCGGGTCTCGGCCTCGGGGTTGGCGATGATCTCCCGGCGCTCCCGGTTGACCTCGTGGGCGGCGGCCTCCGACTGGCTGGCGACCGAGGTGTACTCCCCGACCGCCATCGAGAACGCGCCGGCGGCCAGGCCCGCGAAGCCGGCCAGCACCACGGCCGTCGAGCTGTCACCCTGCGTGCCGCCGGCCACACCGGCGATCAGGGCGAGGTTGGAGACGAGGCCGTCGCTCGCACCGAAGACCGCGGGCCGCAGCCATCCTCCGGTGACGTCGGGGTGCTCGTGGCCGATGTGCGGCGCCTCGATTCTCATACCTGGAACCTATCCAGTTTGCGCCGCGGATTCATCGAAGGTGAGGCAAACCTCAGTCGCCGGCGCGGCCGTTCGGCTCGGCGGCCTCGTCGCTCGCCGCGGGCGCGTCGCTCTCCCCGGGCGCGGCCGTGTCGGCCGTCGCGGCGCTCTCGTCGAGCTCGAAGCCCTCGCGGAGCACCTGCTCCTCGCGTCCCGGATGGCGCCGTGCCGACCAGAGGAAGAACAGCAGCGCCGCGAGGAAGACCACGATCGAGGTCCACACGTTGAGCCGCAGCCCGAACACGTCGCTCTCCTGGACCTTGTCGATCCGGAGGTACTCGATCCAGCCGCGGCCCGCGGTGTAGGCCATCACGTAGAGCGCGAACGCCCGGCCGTGGCCGAGGCGGAACCTCCGGTCGGCCCAGATCACCAGGATCGCCGTACCGACGTTCCACAGGCTCTCGTAGAGGAAGGTCGGGTGGAACGTGGAGTAGACCTCGTAGCCGGCCTCCCGGTGCTCCCGGTCGATCTCGAGACCCCAGGGCAGCGAGGTCGGTCGGCCGTACAGCTCCTGGTTGAACCAGTTGCCCCACCGGCCGATGGCCTGGGCCAGGGCGACCCCCGGCGCCAGTGCGTCGATGAGCGGGGGGAACTTGGCGCCGTACCTGCGCGCACCGAGGTAGGCACCGAACGCACCCAGCCCGATCGCGCCCCAGATGCCGAGGCCGCCCTGCCAGACGTACAGCGCGGTGACCGGGTCCTTGCCCTCGCCGAAGTAGAGCCGCCAGTCGGTGGCCACGTGGTAGAGCCGGCCGCCGACGAGCCCGAACGGCACCGCCCACAGAGCGATGTCCCCGACCTGGCCGGGCCGGCCGCCGCGGGCCACCCAGCGCTTCTCGCCGAGCCAGACGGCGACCACGACCCCGGCGATGATGCACAGGGCGTAGGCACGGATCGGCAGCGGGCCGAGGTGCCAGACCCCCTGGTCCGGGCTGGGGATGCCTGCGTAGATCACTCGGTCTCTCCTGTCGGTACGCCGCCCTCGCCGAGCACGACGTGGATGTCCTCGGCGATCTGCTCCGGGGCCGTGCCCTGGGTCCACACGACCGGCGCGGTGCCGTCGGGGAGCATGCCTACCACCTGGGTGCCGTGCGACACCTCGTAGCCGCCGGAGGGAAGCTTCTCGCCCTTCTCGATCGCGACGCCGAGTGACTTCCCCGCCCGCACGATCCGCGGCAGCGGACCGGTGAGCCCCTCGAACGATGGGTCGAACCGGTCGAGGTACTCGCGCAGCGTCGCCTCGTCGTCACGCGCCGGGTCGGTCGTGACGAACAGCATGCCCACCTGGCTGCGCTCGGCCTCGTCCAGCCGGGTCAGCGCGGAGGCGATGTCGGCCATCACGACCTGGCAGATGTCCGGACAGTGCGTGTAGCCGAAGAACACCAGCGTGAGCGGCTTCTCGGTGTCGGCTGCCAGCCGGTACGCCGTGCCGCCGGTCGCCGTCAGCGCGAGGTCGGACACCTCGTAGGGGCGGGGCAGCACGATGCCGTGCAGGCCGTCGTCGTCGTGGGTCGTCACCCCGGTGACGGGCGCCCCGGCGTCCTGGTCGGGCGACCCGCAGCCGGCCAGCGCCAGCACTCCGGCGGCCGCCAGGGCCGCCAGACGGAGAGCGTCACGCACCTCGGACACCTGCCGCGAGCTCGCGGGTGAGCTCGGCGAGGGACTCCAGCCCGGCGGTGCGGTCCGACCCTGCGTCGAGCAGGCGGCGGACGAAGGCGGAGCCGACGATGACGCCGTCGGCGTGCCGGGCCACCTCGGCGGCCTGCGTGCGGTTGGAGACGCCCAGGCCGACGCCGACGGGCAGGTCGGTGACCGCGCGGGTGCGCGCAACCAGCGGCGCCACCAGGTCGCTGGTCGACTCACGGGCGCCGGTGACGCCCATGACCGCGGTGGCGTAGACGAAGCCGCGGCAGGCGGCAGTCGTCATGCGCAGCCGCTCGTCGGTCGACGACGGCGCGACCAGGAAGATCTTGTCGAGGTCGTGCTTGTCGGCCGCGGCGACCCACGCGTCGGCCTCGTCGGGGACCAGGTCCGGGGTGATCAGGCCGGCGCCGCCGGCGGCCTCCAGGTCGGCGGCGAACCGCTCGACGCCGTAGCGCTCGACCGGGTTCCAGTAGGTCATCACCACCACGGGCACACCGGTGGCGGCGACCGCCTCGACGGTGCGCAGCACGTCGCTGGTGCGGGTGCCGTTCTCGAGCGCCTGCTGGGCGGCGGCCTGGATCGTCGGGCCGTCCATCACCGGATCGCTGTAGGGCAGGCCGACCTCGATGACGTCGCAGCCGTTCTCGACCATCGTGCGCAGCGCGTCGATGCCGCCGGCGACGTCGGGGAACCCGGCGGGCAGGTAGCCCACCAGCGCGGCGCGGTCCTCGGCACGAGCCTTCTCGAAGGCCCCGGAGGTGCTCACTGGGGTGCTGCTCATTCGTTCGGCTCCCCCGCGTCGTCATCGGGCCGGGTCTCACCGAGGCCGAACCACTCGATGGCCGTGCCCATGTCCTTGTCGCCGCGACCGGACAGGTTCACCAGGATCGTGGAACCCGGCTGCTCCTCGGCGAGCTGCATCGCGCCGGCGACGGCGTGTGCGGACTCGATCGCCGGGATGATGCCCTCAGTGCGGGACAGCAGCGCGAACGCGTCCATCGCCTCGGCGTCGGTGATCGGCCGGTACGTCGCGCGTCCGGACTCCGCGAGGTAGGCGTGCTGCGGACCGACCCCGGGGTAGTCGAGCCCCGCGGAGATCGAGTGCGACTCCTTGGTCTGGCCGTCCTCGTCCTGGAGCACGAACGTGCGGGCGCCGTGCAGCACGCCGAACTCGTGGGCGTAGATCGTGGCGGCATGCCGCATCGTGTCGACGCCGTCGCCGGCCGCCTCGCAGCCGACCAGCTGCACGTCGGCGTCGTCGAGGAAGGCCGCGAACAGGCCGATGGCGTTGGACCCGCCGCCGACGCAGGCGACCGCCGAGTCGGGCAGCGCCCCGGTGAGCTCGAGGCACTGGGCGCGGGCCTCGTCGCCGATGCCGCGGCAGAAGTCGCGCACCATCGACGGGAACGGGTGCGGACCGGCCGCGGTGCCGAACAGGTAGGCGGTGTGGTCGACGCTGGCGACCCAGTCGCGGATCGCCTCGTTGATCGCGTCCTTGAGGGTGCGCGAGCCGGACTTCACCGCGACCACCTCGGCGCCCAGCAGGTGCATCCGGGCCACGTTGAGGGCCTGCCGCTGGGTGTCGACCTCGCCCATGTAGACGACGCAGTCGAGCCCGAGGTAGGCCGCGGCGGTGGCCGAGGCGACGCCGTGCTGTCCGGCCCCGGTCTCGGCGATCACCCGGGTCTTGCCCATCCGCTTGGTGAGCAGCGCCTGGCCGAGCACGTTGCGGATCTTGTGCGCACCGGTGTGGTTGAGGTCCTCGCGCTTGAGGAGGATCCGGGCGCCGGCGAGCTCGGACAGCTTGGTGGCGTCGTACAACAGGCTCGGCGTGCCGGCGTACTCCCGCAGCATCCGCTCGAACTCGCCGGTGAACGCCGGGTCGGCCATCGCGTCCTGCCAGGCGACGGTCAGCTCGTCGAGGGCGGCCATCAGGGCCTCGGGCATCATCCGGCCCCCGAAGCGGCCGAACCGGCCGTCGGAGGAGGACGGGGGCAGGGGGGTCTGCTGTGCGGTCACGGTCGAACTCTCAGTGCTTGTCGAGGTCGCGCTGCTTCAGGGCGGGGTGGGCGCCGGCGGCGACGAGGTCGGCCACCGCCTCGCGCGGGTTGTCACCGCGCACCAGGGTCTCCCCGACGAGGACGACGTTGGCACCCTGCTTGGCGTACTCGAAGACGTCGTGCGGACCGCGTACGCCGGACTCCGCGACCCGGACCACGTCGTCAGGGATGCGGGGGGCCAGCCGGGAGAAGGTGTCCCGGTCGACCTCGAGGGTCTTGAGGTTTCGGGCGTTGACGCCGATGAGCCGGGCGCCGGCCTCGAGTGCCCGGTCGACCTCCTCCTCGTCGTGCACCTCGACCAGCGGGGTGAGCCCGATCGACACCGCCCGGTCGAGCAGCCCCTCGAGCTGGTGCTGGTCGAGCGCAGCCACGATCAGCAGGGCCAGGTCGGCGCCGGCCGCGCGGGCCTCCCACAGCTGGTAGGAGGTGACGATGAAGTCCTTGCGCAGCACCGGGATGCGGACCGACTCGCGCACTGCGCGCAGGTCGTCGAGGCTGCCCCCGAAGCGGCGCTCCTCGGTCAGCACGCTGATGGTCGCCGCGCCGCCGGCCTCGTAGTCCGCCGCCAGCGCGGCGGGGTCGGCGATCGGGGCGAGCGCGCCCTTGCTGGGGCTGGACCGCTTCACCTCGGCGATGACGCTGACGCCGTCGGCCCGGAACCGGGGCATCGGGTCGAGGGCGTCAGGGGCGCGCAGCGCGGCGGTCTTGAGGTCCTCGATCGGCGTGACGGCCTCGCGGTCGGCGAGGTCGAGGCGCACGCCGTCGATGATCTCGTCGAGGACGGACCTGGCCACGTCAAGGCTCCCTGTCTGCGTCGTACCGGTGCTGGGAGTCTCTAGACTCTCACGTGACCGGCCATTCGCTGACCCTGAGGTCCACGACGGACCTCCAGGCGACCGACTCGCACCCAGGAGCGCTCGATGAGCTACCCGCCAGGCCCGCCCCAGCCGGAGCAGCCGGGCTACGGGCAGCCGTACGGCGGCCCTCCCCCGGGCTGGGCGCCGGTGCTGCCCACCAACTCCAAGGCCACGGCCGCCCTGATCACCGGGATCACGACGCTGGTGCTGTCGTGGTGCTGCGGGCTCGGGGTGCTCGGCCTGGTCGCCGTCGTGCTGGGCATGAAGGGCCGCGCCGAGGTGCGGCAGTCGCAGGGCACCCAGACCGGGGAGGGCCTCGCGATCGCCGGCATCATCACCGGCGGGATCGCCGTGCTCATCGGCCTGCTGGTGATCGCGCTGATCGTGGTCGTCTTCGCCACCGGCAGCGCCACCTTCACCGACTACGGCGCCTGACGCACGGCGAGGGTCCCTTCCGCCGTGGCCGGCAGGCGCTAGCGTCGAGGCGCACCGGTGCGCCGACCCGACGTGGGAGACCTGACATGAGCTACACACCGCCGCCACCGCCCCCCGAGGAGGGCGGCACCGGGGAGACGCCCGGGGAGACCCCGCCCGGGTACGGAGCACCACCGCCTCCGCCCCCGCCCGGCTACGGCGGCCCGGGCTACGGCGGTCCCGGCTACGGCGGACCTCCGATGGGCGGTCCGCCGCAGAACAGCACCAAGGCGGTCGCCGCGCTGGTGGTCGGCATCATCTCCCCCGTGCTTGGCCTCTGCTGCGCGATCCTGGGGCTCGTCGGCATCGTCGCCGTCGTGCTGGGACGCAACGCCCAGAAGGAGATCGCGGCCAGCCACGGCGGCCTCACCGGCGCGGGCATGGCCAAGGCCGGCGTGATCCTCGGGATCATCGGCATCTCGCTGGGCCTGGTGATGACGATCGTCAACATCGCCCTGCTGGTCGCCGGCGACGGCACGATCGACTTCAACACCGTCAACTGACGCCTCGCCCCCCGGTTGGTCGAGGAGCGAACGCCCCCGGTTGGTCGAGGAGCGAACGAAGTGAGCGTCTCGAGACCACCCGGGCCGGGGGTCTCGACAGGCTCGACCACCCGGGTCGGTCAGCGATCACCCGGGTCCCGGGGTCTCGACAGGCTCGACCACCCGGGCCCCTCAGCGACCACCCGGGCCGGGGGTCTCGACAGGCTCGACCACCCGGGGGGCGATCAGGGGGTGAGCCAGCCGGCGAAGGGCAGGTTGCGGACCACCCAGAACACGACGGCGGCGCCGATCACCGTGTAGGTGACGACCAGGGCCCGGCGCTCGTCGACGTGGCGGCGTACGCCGCGCCACCCGTCCACGGTGCGACGGACCCACCAGACCCCGAGGAACGGCAGCGAGCCGACGAAGAGCAGGTTGCTCGAGGCGGCCGCGACGACGTCGCCGTGGGTGAGGTCGTTGACGGCGCGCAGGCCGCCGCAGCCGGGACAGTACGTGCCGGTGAGGGCGAGCCAGGGACAGAACCCCCAGCTGCCCGAGCGGTGCGGGTCACGCAGGTGCAACGCGACGCTGGCCGCGAGGAGCGCGACGGCGACCAGGACCGGTGCCTGCACCCGACGCCACCGGCTGCGCTCGTCGCGCAGCGGCAGCACGGTCGTCGTCATCGCCGGCCCGTCAGTGGGAGGCGGGCTCCGCGCCGAGGCCCATGATCTGCATGATCTTGCCGACGATCACGCCGATCGGGAGGAGCGCCACACCGACCCAGAACATGGTCCAGTTGTCGATCACCATGCCGATGCCCCCGACGACGAAGCCGACCAGGATGATCATGACGCCGGTCCAGGCGGCGGGGGTGTTGCCGTGGTGAGCCATTGCGGGAGTTCTCCTCGTGACGACGTGACGCGTGATCTGGGCGTACCGGACTCATGATAGGGCCGCGCCGGTGGATCTCAGGCTGTCGGGTCGTGTCCCTCGTCCAGCGCGCGCCACAGGTCCTGGTCGGTGGCGGGGGCCGCCGCGGGACCTGGATGGCGGGAATCGCGTCCTGCAGCAATCCGCGCCCCCGCTCCGCGAGGAGTTTCTTGCCGCCGCGGCCGATGATCCCTTCCAGGATGCCGGCCTCCAGCAGCTCGATGTGATCAATGGCGATCTGGATGTTCAGCATGCCGGTGGCAGGATCGATCGTGACGGCGCCGAGTCCTCCGTAGACCCGCACGGCGGTCTTGCG
Organism: uncultured Actinomycetota bacterium; assembly: GCA_963721855.1. GTDB lineage: Bacteria > Actinomycetota > Actinomycetes > Propionibacteriales > Nocardioidaceae > Nocardioides_B. The sequence goes on from CAVRMN010000011.1 coordinate 32,814, forward strand.
ATCCGGGGTCGCGACGCGATGGACGTTGCCTTCGATCGTGACCGCGCCGTACTTGTCCCGCAGGGACACGACGGCCCGCTCGAGATGAACGACGAATAGCTT
>CAVRMN010000012.1:0-9774 GCA_963721855.1 uncultured Actinomycetota bacterium
CCGGGTCGGCGGCGGCGTACCGCTCCGGGACGTCGTCCGGCCCGCCGCCGAGCAGCGCCTGCGTCGCGTCGTCGCCGAGCCCGTCGCGCGCCGCGGCCCGCAGGTCGCCGACGGGCGCGAGGCCGACCACCCGGTCGACCGGGTGGCCCTGGTCGGCCAGCCACAGCACGAGGTGCCCGCCGGCGGAGTGGCCGACGTACGACGTGCGGGTGGTCGTCACGCCGAGGCCGGCCAGCAGCTCGGGCACCGCGGCGACGGCGGCGTCGACGTCGTCGGCGGTGGTCGGCCAGCCGCCGCCTCCTCCCACGCGGCGGTACTCCGGCGACGCGACGACGTACCCCTCGGCCGCGAGGGCGGCGCACAACGGGCGGGCGTGCCGGCGGTCCCACTCCTGCTTCCAGAAACCGCCGTGCACGTAGACGACCAGCGGGTGCGGGCCCGGCCCGGCCGGCAGGTGCACGTCGATGAGGCCGTCCTCGTGCGCGGCGTAGCGCACCACGGCGTCGGGCAGCTGTTCCCCGGAGTTCACCGCGTCACCGTAGCGGCTAGGCTCCCGGGCATGAGCCAGACCAAGTGGGAGTACCTCACCGCACCCGTCCTCGTGCACGCCACGAAGCAGATCCTCGACAACTTCGGTCAGGACGGCTGGGAGCTGGTGCAGATCGTGCCGGGCATGAACCCGGAGAACCTCGTCGCCTACTTCAAGCGGCCCGTCGCATGAGCGCCACCCCCGAGGAGCGCCTGGCCGAGCTGGGGCTGAGCGTCCCCGAGGTCGCCAAGCCCGTCGCGTCCTACATCCCGGCGGTGCGGACCGGGAACTACGTGTTCACCTCCGGCCAGCTGCCGATGCGCGACGGCCAGCTGATCACCACCGGGAAGGTCGGCGGCGAGGTCAGCCCCGAGGAGGCCGTCGAGTGCGCGCGCCAGTGCGCCCTCAACGCCCTCGCCGCGGTGCGCGCCGAGCTCGGTGACCTGTCGCAGGTGAAGCGGATCGTCAAGGTCGTCGCGTTCGTCGCCTCCACCCCGGACTTCACCGGCCAGCCGGGCGTCGCCAACGGCGCGTCGGAGCTGTTCGGCGAGGTGTTCGGCGAGGCCGGCCGGCATGCGCGCTCCGCCGTCGGCGTCCCCGTCCTCCCGCTCGACGCCCCGGTCGAGGTCGAGCTGCTCGTCGAGGTCTGATGGACCCCTCGGTGCGGCTTCCCGACCACCTGGTCGAGCACGCCCTCGCCTTCGCGGACGGCTCCAAGACACCCGCGGAGCCCAAGCACGCCTCGACGGTGGTGCTGCTGCGTTCGGGCGACGGCTCGGCCGGTTCGCTCGAGGTCTACCTCCTGCGCCGCCACGTCGACATGGCCTTCGCCGCGGGGATGTGTGTGTTCCCCGGCGGCGGGGTCGACCCGCGCGACTTCGACCACCAGATCGGCTGGGTGGGCCCCTCGGCGTCGGAGTGGGGCGCGCTGATGGGGGTCGAGGAGTCGCTCGCCCGCGCCCTGGTCTGTGCGGCGGTCCGCGAGACGTTCGAGGAGTCCGGCGTACTGCTCGCCGGGCCCACCGAGGCGTCCGTGGTCTCCGACACGACCGGTGCGGACTGGGAGGCCGACCGGCGCGCTCTCGAGGCGCGAGAGGTCTCGTTCACCGAGTTCCTCGACCGGCGTGGCCTCAAGCTGCGCACCGACCTGCTCCGGCTGTGGGGGTCGTGGGTGACGCCGGTGTTCGAGCCGCGCCGCTACGACACCCGCTTCTTCGTGGCGCTGATGCCCGAGGGCCAGGTCACCCGCGACGTGTCGACGGAGTCCGACCACGTCGTCTGGATGCCGGTGCGCGACGCGATCCGCGCGGTCGACGAGCAGCAGATGTTGATGCTGCCGCCGACGTACTGCACCTGCATGGAGATCTACGAGTACGGCGACCCGGGGGCCGTCCTCGGCGCCGCGGCCGACCGTGACCTCACGCCGATCGAGCCCACCGCCGTGCAGGGCGACGACGGCGCCTACCTGTCCATCCCGGACCGGCTCGTCGAGCTCGGCCGGACCGTCGGGGCCCAGCTGCGGTCATGACCGGCTGGACGGGTGGCGCGTTCGGCCAGCGGGCACGGTGCGTGCTCGCGCCGAACGCGAACATCATGACGCTCGACGGCACCAACACCTGGATCCTGCGTGAGCCGGGCGCCCGCCGGTCGGTCGTGGTCGACCCCGGCCCGGAGATCGCCTCCCACCTCGACTCGGTGGCCGAGGCGGCCGGGGAGGTCGCCGTCGTGCTGCTCACCCACGGCCACCACGACCACTCCGAGGCGGCCAAGTCGTTCGCGGAGCGGATGGGCTGCGGGGTCCGTGCGCTCGACCCCGCGCACCGGCTCGGCGACGAGGGGCTGGTCGACGGGGACGTGGTCGCGGTCGACGGGCTGGAGGTGCACGTCGTCGGCACCCCCGGCCACTCGTCGGACTCGCTGTCGTTCCTGCTGCCGGCCGACCGGGCGGTGCTCACCGGCGACACCGTGCTGGGCCGGGGCACGACGGTGGTCGCCCACCCGGACGGCAAGCTCGGCGCGTACCTCGACTCGCTGCAGCGGCTGCACGCCCTGGCCGAGGCGCGCGAGGCCGTCGAGGTGTGGCCCGGACACGGCCCGGTGATCGGCGACGCGCTCGCCGTACTCGACTTCTACCTCGCCCACCGGCGCGAGCGGCTCGACCAGGTCCGGGCGGCGCTGGAGGAGCTCCGGACCGAGCCGCACCCCGAAGGTGTCGCGGCCGACGACCTGCCGCGGCTCGTCGTCGAGCGGGTGTACGCCGACGTCGACCCGGTGCTCTGGGGCGCCGCCGAGCTCAGCGTCCGCGCCCAGCTCGACTACCTGCGCGCGGAGCGCTGAGGGGTCACTTCCTCCGCGACACGCCGCGAAAACGCGTGATGTTCTGACCCCTCGGCGGGAGGGGTCAGCGGGCGCGGCGGCTCAGGCGTTCGATGTCCATGATCACGACGGAGCGGGGCTCGAGGCGCAGCCAGCCGCGGGAGGCGAAGTCGGCGAGCGCCTTGTTGACCGTCTCGCGGGAGGCGCCGACGAGCTGGGCGAGCTCCTCCTGGGTGAGGTCGTGGTGCACGTGCACGCCGTCGTCGGCGGTGCGGCCGAACCGGTCGGCGAGGTCGAGCAGCGCCTTCGCCACCCGGCCCGGGACGTCGGAGAAGACCAGGTCCGCGACGACGTCGTTGGCCTTGCGGAGCCGGCCGGCGAGCTGGGTGAGCAGCCCCCGCGCGACGGCGGGACGGCCCTCGAGCCAGCGCAGCAGGTCCTCGTGGGACAGCGACAGGAAAGCGGTGTCGGTGACCGCCGTGACCGTCGCGGAGCGCGGGCCCGGGTCGAACAGCGACAGCTCGCCGAACATCTGGCCCGGCCCGAGGATCGCCAGCAGGTTCTCGCGGCCGTCGGAGGAGGTGCGGCCGAGCTTCACCTTGCCGTCGGTGACGATGTAGAGCTTGTCGCCCTCGTCGCCCTCGTGGAACAGCACCTCGCCGCGACGCAGCCGGGTGTCCGCCATGGACGCACGCAGAGCGGTGGCCGCCTCGTCGTCCAGGGCGCTGAAGAGCGGCGCCTGGCGCAGCACGTCATTGTCCACGGGATGTCCTCTCACGGCTTCGCCTTGCCGGGTGCTCGGCGGTTACTCAGGTCACAGTGTGGCGTATTACCCCCGAGGGGTGCCACGAAGGTCCCGTTTACGCTGGGTCCGTGTCCACCCCCGCCCCCGCCGCGCGTCCCGACACGAGTCTCGTGCGTCGTGCCCGCAAGATCGACCGCGTGCTCGCCGAGACCTATCCCGACGCCACGTGCGAGCTCGACTTCGACAACCCCTTCGAGCTCCTGGTCGTCACCGTGCTGTCGGCCCAGACCACCGACCGCCGGGTCAACGCCGTACGCCCGGCGCTGTTCGCCGCCTACCCGGACGCCACCGCGATGGCCGCCGCCGAGCGAGAGAAGCTCGAGGCGATCATCCAGCCCACCGGCTTCTTCCGCGCCAAGACCGAGTCGTTGCTCAAGCTGTCGCAGGCGCTGGTGGAGCGGTACGACGGACAGGTGCCGGCCACGCTGGAGGACCTCGTCACCCTCCCCGGCGTCGGTCGCAAGACCGCCAACGTCGTGCTCGGCAACGCCTTCGGGATCCCCGGCATCACCGTCGACACCCACTTCGGCCGGCTGGCCCGCCGCTTCGGCTTCACCGACGAGACCGACCCGGTCAAGGCGGAGCACGCGGTCGGCGCGCTGTTCCCCAAGAAGGACTGGACGATGCTGTCGCACCACCTGATCTGGCACGGCCGCCGGGTCTGCCACGCGCGGAACCCCGCCTGCGGCGCCTGCACGGTCGCGAAGTGGTGCCCGGCGTACGGCGAGGGCCCGACCGACCCCGTGGTGGCCGCCAAGCTGGTGAAGACCGAAGGCAGGGCATGACCACCCCACGAAACCACTCGCTGCGCTCGTGCTTCGGCGGGGACCCCGGGTGAGGCGACCCCGCGTGCGGCGCGCGACCGGCGCCGTCCTCGCGGTGCTCCTGCTGGCCGCGGGCTGCGCCGACCCGGCGCCGTCCGGCGACGACGGCAGCGAGCCGCGGGCCAGCCACGTCGACGTGGACACCCCCGCCCTGCGCGCGCAGAAGGCCGCGGCCGGGATCGAGGACTGCGAGCCTGGCGCGGGGCAGGGACCCGTCGAGGGCGGGATGCCCGAGCTGACCCTGGCCTGCCTCGGCGGCGGGCCGGCGGTGCGCCTCGGCGACCTGCGCGGCCCGGCGGTCGTGAACCTCTTCGCCCAGTGGTGCGAGCCGTGCCGCACCGAGCTGCCGTTCTACGAGCGGCTGCACCGCGACGGCAAGGGCAAGCTGGCGGTGCTCGGCATCGACTACCTCGACACCCAGCCGGACGGCGCGCTGGCGCTCGCGGAGGAGGCCGGCGTCACCTTCCCGCTGCTCGCCGACCCCGACGGGTTGCTGCGCCCGGAGTTCCGGATCCGGGGTCTCCCGGGGGTGCTCTTCGTCGACGCGGAGGGCCGGATCACCAACGACGGCGGGCTGCCCACGTTCACCGTGATCCGCTCCTACGACCAGCTGACCTCGCTGGTGCGCGAGCACCTCGGGGTGGCCCTCTGACGGCTGGGTACTCTCGATCCGTGCCCGACAACCACCCTGCGCTGCCCGAGTGGCTCGAGCCGGTGCGTCGTGGCGCCCTCGACATCACCGCCGACGAGCTGACCCGGTTCGTGCCGCCCGAGGACGAGAACACCCGGGTGGGTGCCGTCCTGATGCTGTTCGGCGAGGGCCCCGCGGGACCCGACCTGCTGCTCACCGAGCGCGCCCACGACATGCGCTCCCACCCCGGCCAGGTGTCGTTCCCCGGCGGCTCGCTCGACCCCGACGACCCCTCGCCCGTGCACGCGGCGCTGCGTGAGGCCGAGGAGGAGGTCGGCGTCGACCCCGACGGCGTGGACGTCTTCGCCGAGCTGCCGCAGCTCTGGCTGCCCCCCAGCAACTTCGCCGTCACCCCGGTGCTCGCCTGGTGGCGCGAGGAGAGCCCGGTGGCCGTGGTCGACCCGCGCGAGGTGCACGCGGTCTACCGGGTGCCGATCGAGGAGCTCCTCGACCCGCAGCACCGGATCTCGGTGCGCCACCCGTCCGGGTGGAAGGGACCGGCGTTCCTCATCGGCGACGACAAGGACCTGATCCTGTGGGGCTTCACCGCCGGGATCATCGCCCGGCTCTTCGACTTCGTCGGCTGGTCCCGTCCGTGGGACGCCGACACGATGCGGGACCTGCCCGACCATATGCTGGCCGTCCCCGACCAGACCGACCGATGAGGTAAGCCTTTCGTGAACATGCTCGACTGGTTCCTCGTCGTCCTGGTGCTCGCGTACGCCGTCTCCGGCTACTGGCAGGGGTTCATCTCCGGCGCCTTCGCGACGGGCGGCCTGCTGCTGGGCGGCCTGGTCGGGATCTGGGTCGCGCCGCACCTGCTCGGCGACGCCGCCCCGGCATTGTGGGTGTCGCTGGCGGCGCTGTTCGTGGTGCTCATCTGCGCCTCGTTCGGCCAGGCGGTGCTGCAGTACGTCGGCGCCCGCATCCGCGACCGGATCAAGTGGCAGCCGGTGCGCGCCCTCGACGCCGTCGGCGGTGCGGCGCTCAGCATCGTGGCCGTGCTCGTCGTCTCCTGGGCGCTCGGCGTCGCCGTCAGCGGGGCCAGCCTGCCGTGGGTGTCGAAGCAGGTCCGCGAGTCCCGGGTGCTCGGCCGGGTCGACGAGGTGATGCCGCCCCGCGCGGTCACCGCGCTGAACTCGTTCAACGACGTGGTCGGCTCGAGCTTCTTCCCGCGCTACCTCGAGCCGTTCGCCCGGGAGCGGATCGCGCCTGTGGGGCCGCCTCCGGGCCGGATCGGCCGTGACCCCGACGTCCAGGCGGCGTCCGCCAGCGTGCTGAAGATCCGCGGGGAGAACTCCTGCAACCGCGGCGTCGAGGGCACCGGCTTCCTGTACGCCCCCACCCGGCTGATGACCAACGCCCACGTCGTCGCCGGCGTCGACCACCCGACGGTGATCGTCGACGACCAGGAGGTGCCGGCGACGGTCGTCTACTACAACGAGGACCTCGACGTCGCCGTGCTCGCGGTGAACGGTCTCGACCGGCCGTTCCTGCGGTTCGACAGCGACGGCCGGGAGAGCCAGCCCGGCGCCGTCCTCGGCTACCCGCAGGACGGACCGTACGACGTGCAGGCGGCGCGGATCCGCAGCAAGCAGCGGCTCCGCAGCCCCGACATCTACGGCGACGGCACCGTCATCCGCGAGGTGTTCTCGTTGCGGTCGCTGGTGCGTCCGGGCAACTCGGGCGGTCCGCTGGTCTCCGGCGACGGCAAGGTGCTCGGCGTGATCTTCGCGGCGTCGGTCACCGACGGGGACACCGGCTACGCCCTGACCGCCGACCAGGTGCGTGAGAGCGCGGCCCAGGGCGTCACCTCCGGGCGCGAGGTCGACACCGGAGCCTGCGCCTAGCCCTGGCCGGCCAGCCCGCCGAGCCAGTCCAGCAGCAGCTCGGTGAACCCGTCCGGGTCCTCCTCGGCCGGGAAGTGGCCGACCCCGGGCATCACGTGCTCGGTGAGCGGCCCGAGCAGGTGCGGGCGGGTGTCCTCGAAGCTGGTCGGCGGCAGCGCCGGGTCCTCGGCCCCGATGACCAGCAGCACCGGCTGGGTCACCGGGGTCGCCATGGTCCGTCCGAAGGCGCGGCCGTCGGCGCGCACCCGGGACCGGACCAGCCAGCGGTGGTACTCCAGCGCGCAGTGCGAGGCCGGCCAGAGCGAGATCGCCGTCTGGTACGTCGCGACGTCCTGATCGGTCGGGAAGGCCGTGCCGGGGGCAGCCCACGAGCTGAGGTGGGAGCCCAGGAAGCCGCTGCCCGGGTCGGCCAGCCGCCGCTCGGGGATGCGCGGAACCTGCATGGCGAGCACGTGCCGCAGCGCGTCCACCCGGTGCGGGTGGCGGACGGCGGCGAGCATCGTCGCGGGGTGCGGCGCCGACACGGCGGCGACCGCGGACACCTCGCGCGGGTGCAGCACCGCGGCCGCCCAGGCGGCGTACCCGCCCCAGCCCTGCCCGACGAGCACCGCGCTCCGCTCGCCGAGCGCCTTGACCACGCCGGTGACGTCCTGGGCCAGGGTCACCGGGTCGTAGCCGCGGGGGGTCTTGTCCGACCCGCCGTAGCCGCGCAGGTCCATCGCCACCGCGCGGTAGCCGGCCGCGGCCAGCGCCGGGAGCTGGGCGCGCCAGGACCACCAGAACTCCGGGAAGCCGTGCAGCAGCAGCACCAGCGGGCCGTCCGGCGGCGCCCCGGTGGCCTCGGCGACGTGGAAGCGGGCGCCGTTGGCCGCGACGTAGCGGTGCGTCCACGGGCCGGGGAGCTCCACGGCCCGGGCGACGTCACCCGGTCGAGGCACGAGGGAGCCCTCCCGTCGGGATCAGTGCCGCTTGAGGACGGACTGCGTCTCCTTGGCCTGCTTGATCGCACGCTCAGGGGCGCGCACCTTCTTGACCTTGCGCACGCCGACGAAGGCGAGCAGCCCGGCGAGCAGGAGGTAGGCGCCGAAGACGATGAGGAAGCACCAGGCCAGGTGCAGCCCGGTCATCGACAGGAAGTAGGCGAAGGCCACCGAGATCATGATGACCGCGAGGAGCCCGAGGAACGCGGCGGCGCCGAACAGCCCGGCACCGGTGCCGCCGTTCTTGACGCTGACCTTGAGCTCGGACTTCGCCAGCGCGATCTCGCTGTGGATCAGGCTGGAGATGTCGCGCGTAGCGTCGGTAACCAGCTTGCCGATCGTGGGGTCGTCCGGGGAGGGTACGTCCGGGCGTGCCTCGGCGGGGCGGGCGATTGGTGCGTTGCTCGTCATCGGTGACTCCCTTCGGGTGCCGACACTACCGGCAGGAGGGGTCAGCCACTGCGGTGGCGGCGGTTGCGTCGCCGCAGCAGTCCGGCGGCGATCAGGGCGGCTACCACGGAGCCGATCAGCACGGCGGTCTTCGCGGCCTCGGCCCGCGCGCCCTCGTAGGACAGGTCGGCCACCAGCAGCGCGACCGTGAAACCGACTCCGGCCAGGACGGCGAGGCCGACCATGTCGCGCCAGGAGATCTCCTCGTTGAGCTCGGCGCGGGTGAGCCTGGTGACCAGGAACGAGCCGCCGAGCACGCCGAGCGGCTTGCCGAGGACGAGTCCGGCGGCCACCCCGATCACGACCGGGTCGGTCACCAGCGAGCCGCCCCCGCTGATGACGACGCCGGCCGACATCAGCGCGAAGAACGGGACCGCCACCCCGGCGGACAGCGGCGTCAGCGTGTACTCCAGCCGCTCGGCCGGCGAGTGCGCCTCACCCGGGTCGAGCCGCACCCGGGTGAGCAGCCCCATGGCCACGCCGGCGATGGTGGCGTGGATGCCGCTCTCGTGCATGAACCACCAGATGGCCACCGACAGCGGGACGTACCACAGCCAGGACTCGCCGCGGATGCGCTGCAGCACGGCGAACACCCCGAGCAGCCCGACCGCGACCAGCAGCGGCACGAGCGAGAGAGCCGAGGTGTAGAAGAGCGCGATGATCAGGATGACGACGAGGTCGTCGACGATCGCCAGCGTGAGCAGGAACGCGCGGAGCTGGCTCGGCAGCGCCGACCCGACCACGGCGAGGACGGCGAGCGCGAAGGCGATGTCGGTGGCGGCGGGGATCGCCCAGCCGCGCAGGTCGCCGCCGCCGACGAGGTTGACGAGGGTGTAGATGGCGGCCGGCGTCGCGACGCCCGCGGCCGCCGCCACGATCGGCACCATCGCGTCCCGGGGCCGGCGCAGCGACCCGACCAGGAACTCGCGCTTGAGCTCCAGGCCGGCGAGGTAGAAGAACAGCGTCAGGGCGCCGTCCGAGGCCCAGTGCTCGACGTCGAGCGGCCCGAGCTGCAGGTGTCGGAGGTCCTGGTAGGCGTCGCCCCACGGCGAGTTCGCCCACAGCACCGCCACCAAGGCGGCGACCAGGACCACGGTGCCGCCGACGGTCTCCTTGCGCAGCAGCTCGCCGACGAACGTGCTCTCGCCGATGGTCGGCGTGGGGATCAGGAGGCGGCGGCGCCGGGCGCTCATGGGGCTCCTCAGGGGTTGACGACAACGACCGCCGACCAGACTTCCCGGCACACCTAGGTGGAGCAGGCGTCAGTCTAGTGGCGGTCGTCGTACGTCGTGCCGCGGCGGTCCGGCTACTCGTCGCCACCCGCGCTGG
>CAVRMN010000013.1:0-25146 GCA_963721855.1 uncultured Actinomycetota bacterium
CAGCACCGACGAGACCGGTGACCCCGCCGACCCGGGCCGGGTCCGTGACCCGGGCGACCAGCGCGAAGGTCGCGCCGCTGCCGGACCCGAGCGCGGCCGCCATGGCCAGGAACGCGGCCGTGCCGATGTGCTCGAGGATCGGGTGCGTCGCCGCGAGCCCGGCTCCGACTGCCACGACCGCGTAGCCCCCGGCCAGCACGGGGATCGGGCCGAACTTGTCGGAGAGCCAGCCGCCGACGGGCCGCATGAGCACTGCGACGGCCACGAAGCCGGCCATCCGGTTGGCGGCGTCGGCCGGCGTGAGCGCGTAGTCGGTCTTGAGGTAGGCCGGCAGGTAGACCGAGAAGGCGACGTAGCCACCGAAGGCCACCGCGTAGAGGATGCACGCCTGCCAGGTGATGCGGAGCTTCGAGTTGGCCGCGATGCGGCTCACCAGCGACGTGGTGGGCACGGTGCGTCCGGGCGCGTCCCGCAGCACCAGCCACGCGACGACGGCGTACACGGCGAGAGCGGCGGCGGTGATCATGAACGGCGCCGCGCTTCCGACGTTGGTGTAGAGCTTCACGGTGGTGAGCGCACTGATCGCCGTGCCGCCCATGCCGGCACCGAAGATGCCGACGGCCAGGCCGCGGCGCTCGGGCGGGAACCAGGCGTTGACGAAGGGGACGCCCACCGCGAACGCGGTGCCACCGATGCCGAGGAAGAACCCGAAGACCAGGATCAGCACGTAGGACGACTGCGCGAACAGGCCGAGGCAGAGCACCGGGATGACGGTGGCGAGCGAGACCAGCGGGAACATCACCCGGCCGCCGTAGCGATCCGTCAGCGCCCCGACCGGGATGCGGCCCAGCGAGCCGACGAGCACCGGCACCGCCACCATCAGCGCGACGTCGGACTCGCTCAGGGTGCCGAGCTTGCCGTTGTCGCGGAACAGCGGCCCGAGGGGGCTGATCAGCGCCCAGGCCCAGAAGTTCAACGCGAAGCCGACCGTCGCCGTGACGAGCATGAGCATCGGCGAGCGCTTCTCGGCTGACTCCATGGTCGCCCCCTGGGCATTGCTGGTGGTGGTCACTACGGCTCCCTGCATCTCGACTCTGGCGAACTGCGAGAACTTTGCCAAGAGACGACGCGGGGGCAACCGTGCCGAAAGTCCCGAACTGGACGCCGTACGTCCTGATAGAACTAAGGCATGGAGACCCCGAAGATCCGCGTGTTCCTTCTCGACGACCACGAGGTCGTCCGACGCGGCCTCCGCGACCTGCTCGAGAGCGAGGGGGACATCGAGGTGGTCGGCGAGGCCGGCACCGCGGCCGAGGCGACCGCGCGCATCCCCGCGCTCCGGCCGCACGTCGCAGTGCTCGACGCCCGGCTGCCCGACGGCAGCGGCATCGACGTCTGCCGCGACGTCCGCTCGGTCGACCCCACCATCAAGGCGTTGATCCTCACCAGCTACGACGACGACGAGGCGCTGTTCGCGGCGATCCTGGCCGGCGCCGCCGGCTACGTCCTCAAGCAGATCGGCAGCAGCGACCTGATCGAAGGGGTACGCCGCGTCGCCTCGGGCCAGTCCCTCATCGACCCCGCGCTCACCGCCCGCGTGCTGGACCGGGTGCGCAACGGGCCCGAGGAGCACGAGGAGCTGGCCGCGCTGACCGACCAGGAGCGCAAGATCCTGGCGCTGATCGCCGAAGGGCTGACCAACCGTCAGATCGGCGAGCGGATGTTCCTCGCCGAGAAGACCGTGAAGAACTACGTGTCGAGCATCCTGGCGAAGCTCGGCCTGGAGCGCCGCACGCAGGCCGCCGTCCTGGCCGCCAAGCTGCTGGGTTAGCCGCCCGTCACCGACGCCTGGTTGACCTGTCAACGGGTCAGGACCAAAGGCCCGCACAACTGGTGCCCGAGGACCCTGACCCGTGGGGGGTAGGTAAGGCCAACCTGAGGGAGCAAGGCAAGTTCCCAACAGGAGGCGACACATCATGACCACCAGCCACCAGCACCGCCCGATCATTGACGCGGACAACGTCCTCGTCGAGACGGACGTCGTGACTCATTCCGCAGCGCGCAAGGGACTCGCCGTACTCCGCATCGGATACGGCTTCACGTTCCTGTGGGCCTTCTTCGACAAGCTGCTCGGCCTGGGCTTCCACACCGGCGCGATCACCAACGAGGAGGGTGTCCGCACGGGCATCGACTTCATGGCCAAGGACGCCGCCTGGCTCAACGGCGGCAGCCCGACCGAGGGCTTCCTGATGTTCGGGGTCCCGGCGCACAACCCGTTCAAGGACATCTTCAACAACATGGCCGGACAGCCCATCTGGGACTGGCTGTTCATGCTCGGCCTGCTCGGCATCGGCGTCGCCCTGTTCAGCGGGGTCGCCATCCGGATCGCCGCCGGCGCGGGTGCCCTGCTCTACGCGCTGATGTACCTCGCATCGGTGCCGCTGGACAACAACCCCATCATCGACGACCACGTGTCGGGCGCGATCGTCGTCATCGTGCTGGCCCTCACGCTGGCCGGCGACACCTGGGGCTTCGGCCGCAAGTGGGCTCGCACCAACCTGGTCCGGAAGTACCCGGTTCTCCGGTGACCGCTGGATCAGCTCCGACAACCGGGGAGTGGGCACCGGCCCACTCCCCGATCGTCGTCGCCGTGGACGGCTCGGAGGGGAGCCGTAGCGCCCTGGCCTGGGCCGCCGCCGAGGCGGTTCGAGCCGGGGCCGACCTGCGCCTGGTCGCCGTGGCGGACGAGAACCCCCTCTCCCCCCGCTTCCCCGTGCTGCTCAACCGGTCGCACGCGACCAAGGTCCTCGAGACGCTCGCGGCCTCCGTCGCCGACGTGGTGCCGGCGGACCAGCTGAGCACCGAGCTCCAGTCGGGCGACGCCACGCCGGAGCTCCTCGACCACCTCGACCACGGCCGGATGCTGGTGGTCGGCAAGCGCGGCCTCGGCGTGATCCCCCGGATGCTGGTCGGGTCCACGTCGCTCGCCGTCGCGGGCCGAAGCCCGATTCCGGTGGCCGTCGTCCCGACCGGGTGGAGCCCCGAGGAGCACGCCACGGAGCCGGTCGTCCTGGGTGTCGACCCGGCCCGGCCCGGCAGTCACCTGCTCCATCTCGCGTTCCGCAGGGCCGAGCGGCTCGGCGTACCCCTGGTCGCGGTGCACGGCTGGGAGGCCCCGAGCGCACTGTGGACCGACTCGCCTGTCGACGAGTGGGAGCGCGAGGCGCACGAGGAGTTCCAGAAGACGCTGGCGCGCTGGACCGCTCGGTTCCCCGAGGTCGAGGTCCGGGCGGTGACCTCGTCGCACCACCCGGCGATCGCCGTGCTGGACGAGGCGGAGAAGGGCGCGCAGCTGGTGCTGCTCGGCCGGCACGCCTCGAGCAGGTTCACCGGCTTCGTCTTCGGCTCGGTCACCCGGGCGGTGCTGCACTACGCGGCCGTCCCGGTGCTCGTGGTCCCCACCGACGAGGAGTGACCCGCCCGGTCAGCGGGGGATCGGGACGATCCACTCCACCCGCGTGCCGTGCGGCTCCTCGGGGAGCATCTGCACGCTGCCGCCGTGCTCGGTGGCGCGACGACGGACGTTGCGCAGCCCGCTCTCGTGCCGCTCGGCGGGGAGCCCCTTGCCGTTGTCGGTGACCCGCAGCACGATCCGTCCGTCGGTCGCCTCGACCTCCACCGACGCGGCGTCGGCCATCGCGTGGCGGGCGACGTTGGACAGCGCCTCCCGCAGCACGGCGAGCAGCTGGTCGGCGAGGTTCTCGGGGATCACGGTGTCGACCGGCCCACTGCTGCGCACCAGCGGCGTGAAGCCGAGGACGGGGACGTACTCCTTGACCACGGCCCGGATGTCGGCGCGCAGCGACTGCGCGCGGGAGTGCTGCAGCTCGAAGATCGTGGAGCGGATGTCGCGGATCGTCACGTCCAGGTCGACCACCGCGGTCTCCAGCCGCTGCTTGACGTCGTCGCTGACCGCGTAGCGGATCGCTCCCTGCAGCTGCAGCCCGGTGGCGAAGAGCCGCTGGATGACCAGGTCGTGCAGGTCGCGCGCGATCCGGTCCCGGTCGGCCACCAGCAGCAGCTCCTCACGCTCGACCAGCGCCTGGGCGCGGTCCAGGGACAGGCTGGCCTGGTCCGCGAACGACGAGAGCAGGTCGAGCTCGTCCGGGTCGAGTGACGCGCGTGTCTCCAGCGTCACCAGGAGCACGCCGGCCGCGGCCAGGTGCGTGCGCAGCGGGACGAGCACGGTGGTGCCGACGCCGCGCCGCGAGCCGGCGTGCACGACGATGACCTCGTTCGAGGTCTCGGCCTCCTCGAGGTCCGCCGACAGCACCTCGAGCAGACCCTCGACCTTGGCCTTCGCGGGCCCGTCGACGGCCTGGAGCAGGCGCTCGCCGTGGTAGGTCTGGGTCAGCGCCACGGCCTCGGCCCCCGACACCCTCCGGGCGCTCACGACGATCTGGCGCAGCGCCTCACCGAGCTGCACGGGGGGCTGCAGGGCCTCGGTGACACGGGCGGTGGCCTCCAGCCACTGACGGCGCCGCTCGCTGCGGGCGAAGGTCTGCGCGTTCTCGATGACGAAGCCGGCGGCGGACGCCAGGGCCTCGACGAGAACCTCGTCGGTCTCGGTGAACTCGGCGCCACCGGGCTTCTCGGTCAGGTAGAGGTTGCCGAAGACGGTGCCCCGGATGCGCACCGGCACCCCGAGGAAGCTCTCCATCGGCGGATGGTTCGGCGGGAAGCCGTAGGACTGTGGATGGTCCTGGAGGTGCTTGAGCCGCAGGGGTTCCGGGTGCTGGATCAGCAGTCCGAGGATGCCGTGCCCGCGCGGGAGCTCCCCGATCGCGGCGTGCTCCTCCGCGGTCAGGCCGTGGGTGACGAAGTCGACGAGCTCGCCGCCTCCCTGGCCGATCACCCCGATGGCGCCGTACTGCGCTCCGGTGATCTGGCAGGCGGCGACGATGATCCGGTCGAGCACGCTGTGCAGGTCGAGGTCGGAGCTGATCGCCACGATCGCGTCCAACAGGGCATAGACGTGTTCGGGAAGGTGCAGCCGCCTCATGGCGGCACCCTAACCCGCGAAGGGCGCCGGCAGCGGCCTGCGGCTCAGAGCGCCCGGCGCACCGGTGCCATCGACGAGGGGGACCAGTCGCCGCCGACGCGGCGGCCGCTCAGGTCACGCCAGGTCACCTTCATGTAGAGGTTCCGCTGGCCGGCGGCCCAGGGGCGGGGGTCCCAGGTGCGGCGGATCTCCGCCACCTCGTCGGGATCCTCGACCAGCTCGGCGCGACCGATCGCCACGACGCTCCAGCCCTGGTGCTTGTCGTAGTCGATGTAGTCGATCTCGAAGGCGACGTCCGCGTTCCACCCGTACGTTCCCAGCTCGCTGTAGGGCGCCGTCCGGAAGACGATGGCATCCCCGTGCATGGCGTAGTTCACCGGGACGATCCGCGGCCCGACCGGCGTGCTGAGGGCTACGCGGCCGAACACGCCGGCGTTGAGCAGCTCCAGACACTCGTCGATCGTGAGCTCGAGCGGTGCGTTCATGTCATTTCCTCCTGCTTGAGAACAAGGGTGACGTGACGAACGAGACTGAGCACGGGTCTTTGGTCCTCTCTCGACCGACCGTTCCGCCCGTCCCTGGCGAGGTGGTGGCCTCGTCCGGGCCGGCCCGAGTTGACACGATCGTGTCGGTCGCGTGGGATTGGAACGTGCAAATTCCCTCGCCGACCACCTCCGCGCCCTGGTGGCGGGACTCCGTCTGCTACCAGATCTACGTCCGCAGCTTCGCGGACGGGAACGGTGACGGCGTCGGCGACATGGCCGGCATCGAGCAGCGGCTGCCCTACCTGCGCGACCTCGGCGTCGACTCGGTCTGGATCACGCCGTTCTACACGTCGCCGCAGCACGACCACGGCTACGACGTCGCCGACTACCGCGACGTCGACCCGCTCTTCGGCACCCTGGCGGACTTCGACGCCATGCTCGACCGTGCCCACGACCTCGGCATCCGGGTGATCGTCGACCTGGTCCCCAACCACACCTCGAGCGAGCACCCCTGGTTCGTCGAGGCCCTGGCCGCCGGCCCGGGCTCCCCCGAGCGCGAGCGCTACGTCTTCCGCGAGGGACGGGGCCGTGACGGCAGCAAGCCGCCGAACAACTGGCCGTCGATGTTCGGTGGCCCCGCGTGGACCCGGGTCGAGGACGGCCAGTGGTACCTCAACATGTTCGACAGCACCCAGCCCGACCTCAACTGGTGGAACCCGGAGGTCGGCGACGAGTTCGAGTCGGTGCTCCGGTTCTGGCTCGACCGCGGCGTCGACGGCTTCCGGATCGACGTGGCGCACGGCCTCTACACGCCGCGCGACGAGCGCGACCGGGTGCGCGGCGAGGGCCTGATCATGTGGGACCAGCCGGAGGTGCACGAGGTCTACCGCCGCTGGCACCGGGTCCTCGCGGAGTACGACGGCGACCGGATGGCCGTGGCCGAGGCCTGGACCGAGACCCCCGAGTCGATGGCGCGCTTCGTGCGGCCCGACGAGCTGCAGCAGGCGTTCAACTTCCACTGGCTCAGCGCCCCGTGGTCCGCGGCGGCGTTCCGCCGGGTCATCACCGAGACGCTCGACGCGGTGGGCCTGGTGGACGCGTCTCCCACCTGGGTGCTGTCCAACCACGACGTGGTGCGGCACACCACGAGGTACGGCGGTGGCGCGGTCGGTCTCGACCGGGCCCGGGCCGCCGCGCTGACGATGATGGCGCTGCCGGGGTCGGCCTACGTCTACCAGGGCGAGGAGCTCGGCCTGGAGCAGGTCGACGTGGCGCCGGAGCACCGCCAGGACCCCGCGTTCCTGCGCACCGGCGCGGGCGGCCGCGACGGTTGCCGGGTGCCGATGCCGTGGGCGGGCGAGAAGCCGCCGTTCGGCTTCGGGCCCGGCGAGGGCCAGCCCTGGCTGCCGCAGCCCGACGCCTGGGCGGACCTGACCGTCGAGGCCCAGGAGGGCGACCCGTCCTCCACGCTGACCTTCTACCGCGCGCTGCTGGCCCTGCGCCGCGAGGTGGCCGTGGGGCTCGCCCCCGAGGTCACCATGCTGGCGAGCGCGCCGGGCAGCCTCGCCTTCCACCGCGGCGACCGGGACGAGCCCGGGCTGGTCTGCATGGTCACCTGTGGCACCCGCGCGGCCCGCGTCCCGGCCGAGGCGGGCGAGCTCCTGATGACGAGCGGCGCGGCCCCGGCCGAGGGTCCCGGTGGCGTACGCCGGCTGCCGCCGAACACGGCTGCCTGGTTCCGCGCCCTGCCGGGGTCGCGCGGCTGACCCCCTCCCCGGGGCCGGTCTGAGCCGCACGACCCGGGGACCTTGGTCCCTCGCGCCGGTCGTCGCGGCGACGCGACCATGGAGCATGGGGTTGCGTCGGCAGGTCCTCCTCAGCCGGGACACCGGCCGGCCCGTGCTGACCGCGGACGGCGCCCGGGTCGGCCGGGTGGTGGACCTGACGGTGCGTCTCGACGCCGCGCACCCCGTGGTCCAACGGGTCGGGGTCGGCGCCGGGCGACGCATCCACTACCTCGTGCCGTGGTCCCTCGTGCGCAGCTTCGACGCGCACGCGCTGACCTTGGCGGCCGACCACGCGGCGATGTCGCTCTACGCGACCGCGGACGAGCCGGTCCTCGAGGAGCGCGAGCTGCTGCTGTGCCGCGACGTGCTCGACACGCAGGTCGTCGACCTCGCCGGCCGGCGGCTGTCCCGGGTCTCCGACGTGGTGGTCGCCCACCCGCCGGGCGGCGAGATCGAGATCGTGGCGGTGGACGTCGGCCTCGGGTCCCTCCTGCGGCGGATGGGGCTCGGCCGGGTCGGCGACCTGCTGCCGCCCGTCGTCGTGGACTGGGAGGACCTCCACCTCACCTCCAGCCGCGGGCACGTCGTGCAGCTCGCCACGTCCACCACCGGCCTGCACCGGCTCGACCCGGTCGGGCTCGCCGAGCTGCTGGCGCGGCTCAGCACCGAGAAGGCCACCGACGTCATGCGGACGGTGGGGCCGGCCCGCTCGGCGGCCGCGCTGCACGCGAGCCACCCGGTCCTGCGCCGGCGGCTGCTGCACTCGCTCGAGCCGGACGAGGCCCGGCACGTGATCGAGGCGGCGCCGCCCGCCGCGGGTGAGTCCCTGGCCGCGGCACACCGGGGGCCGGCCGCCCCGCGCCGCAAGCTCCGGACTGCCGGCTGGCGGCTGCACCGGCCGCCCCGGCTCTCCGCGCACGGACCCGGTGGAGGGAACCGGCGATGACCTCGGCCACCGGCGCCGACGAGGACCGGGTCGCACCACGTCGCGGACCGACCCGCGGCCGCCTGCTCGCCCTGCTGGCCGTGGTCGGCCCGGGGCTGCTGGCCGGCCTCTCCGACGACGACCCGCCGGGCATCACGACGTACTCGGTGCTCGGCACGGAGTACGGCTACCAGCTGCTCTGGGTGCTGCTGCTCTCGACCGTGGCGCTGGTCGTCTTCCACAGCCTGGGCGCCCGGATGGGCGTCGTCACCGGCCAGGGGCTGATCGGGCTCGTCCGCGACCGCTACGGGCCGCGCCGGGGCGGCGCCGCGCTGGCGCTGCTGCTGATCGCGAACCTCGGGACGACCTGCGCCGAGCTGGCCGGGGTCGCGGCCGGCTTCGAGCTGTTCGGAGTGAGCCGCTACGTCTCCGTGCCGTTGGTGACCGTGGGCGTCTCGCTGCTGGTGCTGAAGGGGCGCTTCCACCGCATCGAGCACTTCCTGATGGCGCTGGCGGCGGTCTTCGTCTCCTACATCGCGGCCGGGTTCGTCGTGCACCCCGACTGGGGGCAGGCCGCCACCGGCCTGGTGACGCCCACGATGCCGCTCACCAGCGACGCCATCGTGATCGTCACGGCCACCGTCGGGACGACGCTGGCCCCGTGGGGGCTCAGCTTCATCCAGTCCTACGCGGTGGACAAGAAGCTCACCGTCGACGACCTCCGCTACGAGCGGATCGACGTGGTGACCGGGTCGCTGCTCACCGGCGTCATCGGGTTCTTCGTCGTGGTCACCTGTGCGGCCACCCTGCACGTCCAGGACGTGTCGATCGAGTCCGCCGCCGACGCGGCCGAGGCGCTCGAGCCCCTGGCCGGCTCCGCCGCGACCGCCCTGTTCGGGCTGGGGATCATCGGCGCGGCCGTCCTCGCCGCGGCCGTGCTTCCGCTGTCGACGGCCTACTCGGTCTGCGAGTTCACCGGCCACGAAGGGGCGCTCGACGACGGGTTCCGGCGGGCTCCGCTCTTCTACGGGACCTACCTGGGCGTCGCGGGCGTGGCGCTGGTCGTCGTGCTGCTGCCGGGCCTGTCACTGATCCCCGTGCTCGTGCTGACGCAGGTCCTCAACGCGGTGCTGCTCCTCCCGCTGCTGGTGTTCATGTACGGCCTGTCCCGCGACCCCGAGCTGATGGGCGGGCACGAGGTCGCCGGCGGCTGGAGCGCGGTGTACGTCGCCACGATCGGCCTCGTCGCGCTCTGCATCGCCGCGCTGTTCGTGCTCACGCTGATCTGACGGGTGCCACGATGGGGTCATGCGTCGCGACCTGGGTCTGTCCTCGTCGCCGGTCGTCGCGGCGCCGATGGCAGGCGGTCCGTCCACCCCGGGGCTGGTGGTCGCCGCGGCGGCGGCCGGCTCGATCGGGTTCCTGCCCGCGGGCTACCGGACCGCCGCCCAGCTCGGCGTCGAGCTCGGCGAAGCACGCCGGGCGACGGACCGTCTCGGCGTCAACCTCTTCGTCCCCGACACGGGCCCGGTCGACCGCGCGGCCGTGCTGGCCTACCGCGAGACGATCCGGCCGGAGGCCGAACGGCTCGGCGTCGAGCTCGGCGAAGCACGATGGGAGGACGACGACGGCTGGGCGTCGAAGATCGATCTCCTCGTCGAGGACCCGGTCCCCTGGGTCAGCTTCACCTTCGGCCTGCCGGCCCCTCGGGTCGTCCACCGCCTGCGTGGCGCCGGGTCGCGGCTGCTGGTCACGGTGACCGACGCCGACGAGGCCCGGGCTGCCGCCGAGCTCGACCCTGACGGGCTCGTGGTGCAGTCCGCCGCCGCCGGCGGGCACCGCGGCACCCTCGACCAGCACCGCCCTGGTTCCACCGAGCCGCTCGACACGCTGGTGGCGGCAGTGGTTGCCGCCACCGGGCTGCCCGTCGTCGCCGCCGGCGGGCTGGCGACCGCCGCGGACGTCGCGCGGGTCCTCCGCGCCGGAGCGCAGGCCGCGCAGGTGGGCACGGCCCTCCTGCTCGCCGACGAGGCCGGCACGCGCGACACGCACCGACGCGCCCTGACCGACCCCGCCTCGAGGACGGCGCTGATGAGGGCCTTCACCGGCCGGACCGCCCGCGGCATCCGGAACACGTTCAGCGACACCTACGACCGGCTCGCGCCCGTCGGCTACCCCGCGGTCCACCACATCACCGGACCGATGCGGCGTTGGGCCGCCGGCCACGACGACCGCGACCACCTGCACCTGTGGGCGGGGGTCGGGCACCTCGCTGCCCGACCCGGCCCGGTCGCGGACATCATCGACCGGCTGAGCCCCTGACACCGATGACCTGACGGGGCGGCGCGCCGTCGCTAGGCGCCCGGCGCGAGGAGGTCGCGGAGCTTCTCGAACGACTCCGACCAGCCGTCCCGGTGCAGCGCGAGCCGTGCCTCCGTGGCGAACTCGCCCTGCGCGAGCGTCACCTCGGTGCCGGCCTCGACGGCTTCGAGCGAGAGCACGACCACGGTCTCCCGGTCGTCGGGGTCGGGCTCCTCCCAGGCGAAGGTGTAGGCCAGCCGGTGCGGCGGATCGACCTCCAGGAACGCGCCGGACAGGTGGAACGCGTCGCCGTCCGGTGGCTGCATCGTGAAGCGGTAGCGCCCGCCCGGTCTCAGGTCGACCTCGACCGAGGGGATCGCGAAACCCTGCGGACCCCACCAGCTCGCCAGCTCCGCCGGCTCGGTCAGCTTCGCGAAGACCAGCTCGCGCGCTGCCGGCAGGACACGGCTCAGGTCGAGGAGGAACCCGTCCTGCTGCCCGTTCATGCCCCGACTCTCCCACTCCCGGGGCGGGGTGTCCGAACGGCCGGCCTCAGGGCGTCGGGTGCAGGGCGTCGTAGCGGAGGAAGGCGCGCTGTGCGGCCACGGCGAGCAGCACGCCGACCACGCAGGCGGCACCGCCGACGACGAGCGCGGTCTGTTCACCCACGGCGCTGCCGAGCGACCCGGCCACGAAGTCCCCGGCGCGCGGGCCGCCGGCCACGACGACGATGAACACACCCTGGAGCCGGCCGCGCAGATGGTCAGGGGCGGCGACCTGGAGGACGGTCGAGCGGTATGCCGCGCTGATCATGTCCGCCATCCCGGACATCGCCAGGAAGAGCACGCCGAGCCAGAGCAGGTCGGTCAGCCCGACGGCGCCGACCACAGCGCCGTAGCCCATCACCGACAGCGCGATCGCGACACCTTGCAGCCGCACCCGGCCCACCCAGCCGGAGAAGAGGAAGGCGATCAGCGCGCCGACGGCGGGGGCGGCCTGCAGCACGCCCACGACGGCCGCGCCGCCGCCGTACACCTTGTAGGCCAGCGCGGGGAACAGCGCGCGGGGCTGGGCGAGCACCATGGCGCAGAGGTCGAGCACGAAGGTCATCCGCAGGTTCGGGGAGCGCCCGAGGAACCGGAGCCCGTCGAGCACCGACCGGAGCCCGGCCCGCGGGCTGTCCGCCAGTGGCGGCATCCGCGGCATCCGCAGCAGCGCGTAGTAGGCGGCGCTGAAGGTGAGCACGTCGATCGTGTACGCCGCGGCGAACCCCGACCAGCTGATCGCCAGCGCGCCGAGAAGCGGGCCCATCGTGTAACCGAGGTTGAACGACGCCATGTTGAGCGCGCTGGCGGCCGGCATCAGCTCCTTGCTGATCAGCCGCGGCACCATTGCCGACCGGGCCGGGTTGTTCATCGCGTAGAAGCCGGCCTGCACGGCGACGAGGCCGAGCAGCAGCCACACCGAGGTGTTGTCCAGGAAGGCCTGCACCGCGAACGCCACCGACACCAGCCACAGCCCGGCGGAGGCGAACAGCGCCAGCGACCGCCGGTCCACCGCGTCGGCGAACGCTCCGCCGTAGAGCCCGAGCACCACCAGCGGCCCGAGCCCGAACGCCCCGACGAGGCCGACGTAGAACGACGACCCGGTGAGGCTGTAGACCTGCACGGCGACCGCCACGTTCGTCATCTGCTGACCGAGCTGGGCCACCGAGTTGCCGAAGAACAGCCGCCGGTAGGGCGCCGACACCTGGAGCGGACGGATGTCGGTGAGCAACCTGCTGAGCCTGCTGCCCACGCGGTCCCCTCTGGTCGGTGCGAAAACTCCTTGTCGGGCCCGGGTGGTGCCACGTAGCGTGGAGGCACACGGAAAGGAGGTGGTCTGAAGGTGCAGTCTTTCAGGGCAAGTGAGGTGGCTGCTTCCTAGCAGCGCACCATCCAGCACGGATTCTCCGGTCCTCGGACCGGGTGCGCGCTGGAAATCCACAGCAGTCACCCGGCTCGTGGGCGCTCCGATCATGTCCGTCGGAGAGCGGTTCCGACCGCAACGCCCACGGGTCGTCTGCTTTTCCGGGGGTCACACCTCCGCGAGCTGCTCCGGGTCGACCGCGGCGTCGGTCGCTGCCGCCGAGAACTGGGCCTGGTAGAGCGCCGCGTAGGCGCCCCCGGCCGCGAGCAGCTCGTCGTGGGTGCCCTGCTCGACGATCCGGCCGGCCTCCATCACCAGGATCAGGTCCGCGTCGCGGATCGTCGACAGCCGGTGCGCGATCACGAAGCTGGTGCGGTCGGTCCGCAGCGCGGCCATCGCGTGCTGCACGAGCAGCTCGGTGCGCGTGTCGACGGAGCTGGTCGCCTCGTCGAGGATCAGCAGCGCCGGGTCGGCGAGGAACGCCCGCGCGATGGTGACGAGCTGGCGCTCCCCCGCGCTGATGCTGCTGCCCTCCTCGTCGACCACGGTGTCGTAGCCGTCGGGCAGGTTGTGCACGAACCGGTCCACGAACGTGGCGCGGGCGGCCGCGTGGATCTCCTCCTCGGTCGCGTCGGGACGGCCGTAGGCGATGTTGTCCCGCAGCGAGCCCTCGAACAGCCAGGCGTCCTGCAGCACCATGCCGGTGCGGCTGCGCAGGTCACCGCGGCGCATCGAGGCGACGTCCACCCCGTCGAGGGTGATCCGGCCGGCGTCGACGTCGTAGAACCGCATGACCAGGTTGACCAGCGTCGTCTTGCCGGCGCCGGTGGGACCGACGATCGCGACGGTGTGCCCCGGCTGCGCGACGAGCGAGAGGTCCTCGATCAGCGGCTGGTCGGGCTCGTAGCGGAACGACACGTCCTCGAAGCGGACCTCACCGCGACCGCCCTGGGCCGGCGCCGCAGCCTCCTCCTCGGGCTCCTCCTCGGCGTCGAGCAGCTCGAAGACACGCTCGGCGGACGCGACCCCGGACTGCAGCAGGTTCATCATCGACGCCACCTGGGTGAGCGGCTGCGTGAACTGGCGGGAGTACTGGATGAACGCCTGCACGTCGCCGAGGCTCATCGACCCGTTCGCGACCCTGAGTCCGCCCAGGACGGCGATGACGACGTAGTTGAGGTTCCCGATGAACATCATCGTCGGCATGATCAGCCCGGACACGAACTGGGCGCCGAACGAGGCGTCGAACAGCGCGTCGTTCTCCTCGGCGAAGACCTGCTCGACCTCGTGCTGCCGACCGAAGACCTTGACCAGCGCGTGCCCGGTGAACGCCTCCTCGATGTGCGCGTTGAGCTTGCCGGTGCGTCGCCACTGGGCGATGAACATGCCCTGCGAGCGCTTCATGATCAGGCCGGTGACGACCATGGTGACGCGGCACCGTGACGAGCGCGACCAGGGCCAGCAGCGGCGAGATCCAGAACATCATCGACAGCACACCGACGACGGTGAGCACCGCGAACAGCAGCTGGCTCATCGTCTGCTGCAGGGTCTGGCTGATGTTGTCGATGTCGTTGGTGACCCGGCTCAGCAGCTCGCCGCGCGGCTGCTTGTCGAAGTAGCGCAGCGGCAGCCGGTTGATCTTGTCCTCGACGTCGTTGCGCATCCGCCGCACGGTGTTCTGGGTGACGTCGTTGAGCAGGTAGCCCTGCAGCCACGACAGCACCGACGAGGCGACGTAGACCGCGAGCACCAGGAGCAGGACGTTGCGGACGGCGTCGAAGTCGACACCCTGGCCCGGCACGACGTCCATCTGCGCGAGCATGTCGGCGAGGCGCGCGTCGCCGCGGGCCCGGAGCGCCTCGACCGCCTGCTCCTTCGTGACGCCGGCGGGCATCCGGCGACCGAAGAGCCCGGAGAAGATCAGGTCGGTGGCGCGGCCGAGGATCTTCGGGCCGATCGACGCGAGCGCCACGCTGACCACGGCGAGCAGCACGGTCACGATCGCCTTGCCGCGGTCGGGACGCATCCGGCGGACCAGCCGCCGGGCGGACGGCCCGAAATCCATCGACTTCTGGCCGACCATGCCGCCGCCGAAGGGGCCACGCCCGGGCCCGGGACCGGCGACGACGCGCTCGGTCTCCTTCATCGGGCCCGCCGGTGCGGGTGGTGGCGCCGTCCCGGCTGGTCGAGCCTGTCGAGACCCCGCTCATCCGGGGCCCCCGCGGAGGCACGAGCGCAGCGAGTGGCTCCGTGGGGTGGTCATGCCACCTCCTCGGCGCTCAGCTGGGACTCGACGATCTCCTGGTAGGTCGCGCAGGTCAGCAGCAGCTCGTCGTGCGTGCCGCGGCCCACGATCGACCCCTCCTCGAGGACGAGGATCTGGTCGGCGTCGACGATCGTGGACACCCGCTGCGCGACGATCACCACGGTCGCGTCGGTGGTCACCGGTCGCAGCGCCTGCCGGAGCCGGGCGTCGGTGGCGAGGTCGAGCGCGGAGAAGGCGTCGTCGAACAGGTAGATCTCCGGCCGCCGGATCAGCGCACGGGCGATCGCGAGCCGCTGTCGCTGGCCGCCCGAGACGTTGGTGCCGCCCTGGGAGATCGGCGCCTCGAGCCGCTCCGGCATCGCCTCGACGAAGTCGCGCGCCTGGGCGATCTCGAGCGCGGCCCACAGCTCCGCGTCGGTCGCGGCGGGGTTTCCGTAACGCAGGTTGCTCGCCACGGTCCCGCTGAACAGGAAGGCGCGCTGCGGGACCAGGCCGACCCGGCTCCAGAGCAGCTCGGGGTCGAGGCGGCGTACGTCGACCCCGTCCACGAGCACCTCACCGGCGGTGGCGTCGAACAGCCGCGGCACGAGGTTGAGCAGCGTGGTCTTGCCGGACCCTGTCGAGCCGATCACCGCCACCGTCGTGCCGGGACGCGCGGTGAGGCTGATGTCGCGGAGCACCGGCGCCTCGGCCCCGGGGTAGCTGAACTCGACGCCCCGCAGCTCCAGCTCGCCGTGGAGGTCGACCTGGGTGACCGGGTCGGTCGGCGGCACGACCGACGACTCGGTGTCGAGCACCTCGCCGATCCGGTCCGCGCACACCGACGCGCGCGGCACCATCACGAGCATGAAGGTCGCCATCATCACCGACATCAGGATCTGGACCAGGTAGGTGAGGAAGGCGGTCAGCGAGCCGACCTGCATCTGGCCGGCGTCGACCCGGTGTCCACCGAACCACAGCACGGCCACGCTCGACACGTTGAGCACCAGCAGCACGGACGGGAACATCGTGGCCATCCAGCGCCCGGTCCGCACGGCCACCTCGGTGAGGTCGTCGTTGGCGTCGGCGAACCGCCTGCGCTCGTAGGGCTCGCGGACGAAGGCGCGCACGACGCGGATGCCCGTGATCTGCTCGCGCAGGATCCGGTTGACGCCGTCGATGCGCACCTGCATCAGCCGGAAGCCGGGCACCATCCTCGAGATGACGAAGCCGACCACGAGGAAGAGCACCGGCACGCTCACCGCGAGCAGCCACGACAGCCCGAGGTCCTGGCGCATCGCCATCAGCACGCCGCCGACCATCATGATCGGCGCGGCGACCATCATCGTGGCGGTCATCAGCACGAGCATCTGCACCTGCTGGACGTCGTTGGTGTTGCGGGTGATCAACGACGGCGCCCCGAAGTGCGCGACCTCGCGGCTCGAGAACGACCCGATCCGGTGGAAGATCGCCGCGCGCAGGTCGCGGCCGAAACCCATCGCGGTGCGCGCCCCGATGTAGACCGCGGCGATGCTGCACAGGATCTGCACGACCGAGACGGCGAGCATCAGGGCGCCGGTGCGCGTGATGTAGCCCGTGTCGCCGCGGGCCACCCCGTTGTCGATGATGTCGGCGTTGAGGCTGGGCAGGTAGAGCGCCGCCATCGTGCCGACGAACTGGAGCGCCACGATCGCGGTGATCGGCCGGCGGTACGGCGCGAGGTAGCTCCGCAGCAGCCGGATCAGCACCGGGCCTTCAGTGGTCACGATGTCGACCCTAGTGAGTGTCCTTGCATCCCCCAACGTCTTTACCGACCTGCGCCGATGGCGGCGACCTGGGGGTTGACAACGTGCCCGTCGGAGAGATACTTAAGCAGATGCCTAAGTATTCCACCGACCTGGACCGCCAGTTCCAGGCCCTCTCCGACGGCACCCGGCGCGCCATGGTCGAAAGGCTCGCCCGGGGGCCGGCGTCGGTGAGCCAGCTGGCGGAACCGTTCGCGATGTCGCTTCCGGCCGTCGTCCAGCACCTCGGGGTGCTCGAGGAGGCCGGGATCGTCACCTCGCAGAAGGTCGGCCGGGTGCGGACGGTCCAGCTCGTGCCGGACGCGCTGCTCGCGGCCGGCGACTGGATCGGTCGCCAGCGCCTCCCGGCCGAGCGCCGTCTCGACCGGCTCGGCGCCCACCTGACCGCGGGCGCCCCGAACCCAACCACCACCACAACGAACCGAGGAGAACCGAGATGACCGAGACAACCGCGCGCTCGCAGGTGCACGCCACCTTCACGCTGGAGCGCATCTACCCCGTGCCCGTCGAGCGCGTCTGGACGGCGTTCGCCGACCTCGAGGCCAAGCGGGCCTGGTTCGGCGCCGAGCACCCCGACCTGACGATGGCCGCCTTCGACGACGACTTCCGCGTCGGCGGCCACGGGATCAGCGACGGCCGGTTCGGCGACGGCCCGATGTCCAAGTTCCTGTCCACCTACACCGACATCGTCGAGCAGCAGCGGATCGTCTACGTCTACGACATGTGGTTCGACGACGCGCACATCTCCACCTCGCTCACGACCGTCACCCTCGAGCCGGTCGAGGAGGGCACCCGCCTGACCTTCGTCGAGCATGGGGTCCACCTCGACGGGCACGACACGGCCGAGGGCCGTGAGGAGGGCACCGGCGAGATCCTGGACGCGCTGGGCCGCTCCCTGGTCGCCTGACCGAGGCCCGTCAGGGGGCGAGACGCTCGGTGACCCAGCCGTCGCCGTGGCGCCGGTAACGGATCCGGTCGTGCATCCGCCCGCGGCGCCCCTGCCACAGCTCCATCACCTCGGGCGCCACGCGGTAGCCGCCCCAGTGCGGCGGCAGGGGTACGTCGTGGTCGTCGCCGAAGCGGGCGGCGGCCTCGTCGTACTTCTGGTCCAGCGCGGCGCGCGAGGCGACGACCCGGGACTGCGGGGACGCCCAGGCGCCGATCTGCGAGCCCCGCGGCCGGCTGCCGAAGTAGGCGGCGTTCTCCTCGGCGCTCAGCCGGGTGGCCCGCCCCTCGACGCGCAGCTGGCGCTCGAGCCCGTGCCACGGGAACAGGAGCGCGCACGCCGGGTTGGCCGCGAGCTCCTCGGCCTTGCGGGACTCGTAGTTGGTGAAGAACGCGAACCCGCGTTCGTCGAGCCCCTTGAGGAGCACCATCCGCGACGACGGCCGCCCGTCGGCCGAGACGGTGGCGAGCACCATCGCGTTGGGCTCGTGCAGGCCGGCGACGGTGGCGTCGTGCAGCCAGCGGCGGAACATCCCGATCGGGTGGGGGGCGAGGTCGGACTCGTCGAGCCCGCCGACGGCGTACTCCCGGCGCAGGTCGGACAGCGGGCTCTCGTTCACGCGGTCGAATCTATGCCCCTCCCCCGTTGAGTGGTGGGTTGTTCCCGGTTGAGTGGTGGGTTGTTCCCGGTCGAGTGGTGGGTTGTTCCCGTCGTGGGAGCCGACCACCCCAGGTGACGGTCCCGGCCGGCGAGAGGCATGATGGGGGAGTTTGGGGTGCCGCACAACGGTGTGACGAAGGAGTCGCGGAATGACCGAGGTCCATCACGGCCTGGAAGGCGTGGTCGCGTTCGAGACCGAGATCGCCGAGCCCGACAAGGAAGGGTCGGCGCTCCGCTACCGCGGCGTCGACATCGAGGAGATCGTCGGGCGCATCCCGTTCGAGAAGGTCTGGGGCCTGCTCGTCGACGGCACCTACGACCCGGGGCTGCCGCCCGCCGAGCCGCTGCCGATCCCGGTGCACTCCGGCGACATCCGGGTCGACGTGCAGAGCGCGATCGCGATGCTGGCGCCGATGTGGGGCATGCGCGCCACCTACGACATCGACGACGTCCAGGCCCGCGAGGACCTCGGCCGAGCCGCGGTGATGGTGCTGTCGTACGTCGCCCAGGCCGCCCGCGGCGTCGGACAGCCGATGATCCCGCAGCGCGAGGTCGACAAGGCCCAGACGCTCGCGGAGCGCTTCATGATCCGCTGGAAGGGTGAGCCCGACCCGGCGCACGTGCGGGCCGTCGACGCCTACTGGAGCTCCGCCGCCGAGCACGGCATGAACGCCTCGACGTTCACCGCCCGCGTGGTGACCTCCACCGGGGCCGACGTCGGCGCCGCGCTGTCCGCGGCCGTCGGCGCGATGAGCGGCCCGCTGCACGGCGGCGCCCCCTCCCGCGTCCTGCACATGATCGACGAGGTGGAGAAGCGCGGCGACGCGCGCACCTATGTCAAGGAGCTGCTCGACAACAAGGAGCGGCTGATGGGCTTCGGCCACCGGGTCTACCGGGCCGAGGACCCGCGGGCGCGCGTCCTGCGGCGCACCGCCCAGGAGCTCGGCGCCCCGCGCTACGAGGTGGCCGAGGCGCTGGAGAAGGCCGCGCTCGCCGAGCTGCGCGAGCGCCGGCCCGACCGGGTGCTCGAGACCAACGTCGAGTTCTGGGCCGCCATCGTGCTCGACTTCGCCGAGGTGCCGCCGCACATGTTCACGTCGATGTTCACCTGCGCCCGCACGGGTGGCTGGTCGGCCCACATCCTGGAGCAGAAGCGCACCGGGCGGCTGATCCGTCCCTCCGCGATCTACACCGGCCCGTCGAGCCGCAGCGCCGACGAGGTCGAGGGCTGGGACCCCGCCTGGGGCGCCAGCTGACCCCAGATTCCGTTGAGTGCGGGGTTGTTCGCGGATGAGTGTGGGGTTGTTCCCGCGCGTTCGCGAACAACCCCGCACTCACAGGTCAACAAGCCCACACTCAACGGAGGTGGCGGATGCATGGCGGGGATGACGTGACGACGGCGGACGAGACGCGGGCGCTGTGGGACGCGGAGGCGCTGACCTTCGACGAGGCGCCCGACCACGGGCTGGCCGACCCGGTCACCCGGGCGGCCTGGCGTGAGCTGCTGCTCGCCCACCTGCCGGCGGCGCCCGCCCGGGTCGCCGACCTCGGCTGCGGCACCGGCACGCTGTCGGTGCTGCTCGCCGCGGAGGGGTACGACGTCCACGGGGTCGACCTCTCGCCGGAGATGATCGACCGGGCGCGCACCAAGGCGGCCGCGTCGCCCGACCTGTCGGTGTCCTTCGCCGTCGGCGACGCGTCCGAGCCCGACCTTCCGGCCGGCACGTTCGACGTGGTGCTCTCGCGGCACGTGCTCTGGGCGCTGCCGGACCCGGCCGCCGGCCTGGGACGGTGGTGCGACCTGCTGGTTCCCGGCGGCCGGCTGCTGCTGGTCGAGGGCCGCTGGTTCAACGGCGCCGGGCTCGCCGCCGCGGACACGCAGGCCCTCGTCGCGGGCGCCGGCCGCACGTCCGACGTACGGCTCCTGCCCGAGGCCGACTTCTGGGGCCGCGAGATCGACGACGAGCGCTACCTGGTGGTCAGCCCCGGCTGAGCAACACGCGCCGCGGCGGCGGTCCCCTCGGGCCGGAGCCGCGCCACCAGCTCGCCGCGGCTGCGCACCCCGACTTTCGCGAAGACCGACTTCAGGTGGTCCTGGACCGTGTTGGCCGAGATGAAGAGTCGCTCGGCGATGGTCGTCGTCGGATGCCCGGCCAGCACCTCCCCGCAGACGTCGCGCTCGCGGGCCGAGAGGCCGTAGGCCGCGAACATCAGACCGGTGAGCTGCTCCCCGGTGGCCGGCTCGATGGCGACGGCGACCTCGTCGTCGTCGCCGCCGATCAAGGGGCTGGCCTCCAGGATGGCCCAGCGCCCGCGGGCATCCCTCAGCCGCGTGCGAAACCCGTCGGCGGCCGAGGCCCGCGCACCGACCGCCATCAGCTGCATCATCACCAGGAAGCGGCCGGGGGCGAACTCGTCGAGCCTGTCCCGCCACTCCCGCGCGGCCGGTGTTGCCGACCGCAGCTCGCCACGGGGTCCGACGACGGCGACAGCCGGGCGTCCGCCGGATGCCTGGCCGCGCACCTCCGAGCGCACGGCCAGCCGGGTCGCGCCGGCGACGGCCGGGGCCACCGCGGCCAGGAACTCCGTCTCGCGGTCGGTGAAGTCACGGCCCGTCCGCACCATGCCCGCCGCGCCCCAGCAGACCCCGTCCACCAGGAACAGGGCCCGGAGCTCCCGATCGAGCCCCAGCGGCCGCCACACGTCGTGGTATCTCACGCTCCGCTCCCGGACCCGCGCCGGAAGGTCCGACAGCTTCGCCACTGGCTGCCGGCGCCGGGCCAGAGCCGCGAACCTGTGCGGCTCTGCCGGGGAGTACTCCGCCACCGCCAGCGTGGGCACGTACTCCGGCGCGATGACCGCCTCCCCGTTGACCATGGTGCTGATCACCAGGGTCTCCGGGTCGATGACCGCCCAGCAGGTCAGGTCGGTGTCGACAGCGTCCCCGACCACGCGGATGGCCTCGGCGTACAGCTCGCCGACGCCGACCCCCGCGGCTGCCAGGGCCGCGATGTCCCGGCGGGTTCGGTGGGCTCGTTCCTCCCACATGGCGCCAGTATGACGCCGCCGCGGCCTCGTGGGCATCCCCAGGATTCTGGGATCGACGGGCGGAGTGTCACTGCCTAGCGTTCCGGATGAGGAGGTGGGCGCCATGACCGTCGTCGTCTGGGTCTTCGCGACGCTGACCGCCGTGATCCACATCAGCGTGTTCGTGCTGGAGGCGCTGGTGATCGAGCGGCCCGCCGTGCACGGCGGAGTCTTCGCGATCCCGGCCGCGGACGTTCCCGCGGTCCGGCTGTGGGCGTTCGGCGTCGGCTTCTACAACCTGTTCATCGGCTGCGGTCTGCTGGTGGGAGTCGCAGCGTGGATGGCCGGCGAGGAGACGGTCGGACGGACCCTGGTCGTCTACCTGTGCCTGTTCACGTTCCTGTCCGGACTCGTGCTCCTGCTCGCCGACCGGATGGGACTCGGCCGCGAGCGCGGCTCCGGGCTCGGCGGCGCCCTCGGGCAGGCCGGCCCTCCGTTCCTCGCCCTCGTCGCGCTGCGTCGCGTCTGGACTGTGAGCCGGGGCCGGCGGGACCCGCGGAGACTCAGCCGACCCACGGGCGACCCAGGAAGGCCTCGGTGCCTCGGGGTAGCCGCACGTCCTCGCCGCCGGCCAGGCGCCGGCACAGCTCCATCACGTCGGCGTGGCGCGGACCTCGCCCCGCGCCACCGGAGCTACCGCCGTGCGGGGACCACTGGGCCTGCCAGCCCTTCCCCCGCAGCACCACGAACGGACCGCCGACGACGCGGCCGATCGTCTGGTCGACCGCACGGAGCAGGTCCGCCGAGTTCAGCCCGACCGGACGGACTCGTCCTGCGCCAGGGCGGCGTACCGCGCGAGCAGCATCGGCCAGTCGCCGAACTTCTCGCGGAACTCGGCGTTGCCCGCGTGCCAGCCGCCGTGCTCGAGCAGCACGAGGCAGCCGTTCGACCGGTCGCTGAACGTGACCGTCAGCGAGCTCGGGTGGTCGGGCGTCTGGGCGAGCGTCCAGGTCTGGGCGTAGACCTCGCCCGGGCGCCACGTCGTGACGACGCCGAACGGGTAGGTGCTCCCGTCCTTCATCGACATCGCGACGGTGCCGCCACGCCGCGGTTCGACGAGCACGGTGTCGAAGGTCTCCGCGTCGGGGGTGTGGGTCGGGGGCCACCACTCGCCCATCCGCGAGGTGAACACGTCGAAGGCGGTGGCGGCGTCGCAGGTCAGCAAGAGGGAGTGGGTCCTCGTCTCCATGGCGGGATGATGCCACGACCGCGCCGCGTCGTCAGCCCGAGGAACGGTCAGAGCGAGTCCACGATCGCCCGGCGGCGGGCGTCGTACTCCTCCGGCGTCACGAGCCCCTGGTCGCGCAGCTGCTGCAGCTCCCGCAGCCGCACCTCGGCGGTGCGCACCGCCGGCGCGGACGGCTGCTGGTCGGCCGGGCGCTGCCTCAGGTGCGCGGCGAGGTAGCCCGCCTCGAGGCCGTTCTCGCCCAGGATCGCCAGCTCGGTGGCCTGGTCCTTGTCCAGACCGGCGCCCCCCGCCACCCGGCGCGCCAGCGAGATCCGCCACGCGAACATCGCCACGGCGACGAGCAGCATCAGCACGAACACGGCGCCGAACCACCCCGGAGCGCCGGTGCCGCCCATGCCGCCGTCGTAGGACCTGTGCCACGCCGTCCCGTCCCAGGTGCAGGTCGGCAGCTGGCCCTGGTCGTTCATCTTGAAGCACCGGGCGGGTGCCGGCGGCTCGGTGCCCAGGTAGGTCATGCCAGCCTCTTTCCGTAGCAGCGGGACTTCGGCGACCACGCGTAGTGACCGAACTTCTCGACCGGCTCGTAGCCCGACGACTCGTAGAGGGCGATCGCCTCGGGCTGGGCGGTCCCGGTCTCGAGAACGATCACGTCCGCCCCGGAGTTACGGGCGGTCACCTCGAGGTGGGCGAGCACGGCGCGGGCGAGGCCCCGGCGGCGGCCGTGCGGCGCGACGTACATCCGCTTGATCTCCGCCGACAGCCGGCCGCCGAGACGCGGCACGTCGGGCCGCAGCCGCCAGCCGCCCATCGCCACGGGAACGCCGTCGAGGTAGCCGACGAAGAACGCACCGGCCGGCGCGTCGAACATGGTGGGGTCCAGCGGGGTGTCGTCGGGACCGCCGTACAGGGTGACGTACTCGGCCTGCACCTCCGCGACGAGCTGCAGCGCATCGGGGTCGGTGAAGCCGACCTGCCGGATCAGCACCTAGGCCAGCGCCGTCCCGCACGAGTCGCAGAAGCGCGCGTCGGCGTCGTTGCGGGTGCCGCAGGACCGGCAGTAGGGCCCGGACACCGGCGCGGCCGGCTGCTCGCGGACTCCGAGGTTGAGCAGTCCCTTGCCGTCGGTGAGGTACGCCGCCGCGTCCTTCGCCACCGGGGACACCTCACCGGACACGTAGCGGGCGCCCACGCCCAGGAACCCGGCCTGCAGGCACCAGCCGCCGATGGCGAGCAGGGGGATGGCCACGAAGAACATCCAGAACTTCGTCGGTCCCTCGAACGAGCCGACCGTGCTGAAGAAGTCGATCCCGCCGATCAGCAGGAACACCAACGCCGTGCCGGTGATGAGGACACCGAGGACCCGGAAGGTGGTGCGGACGCCTCCCTGGTTGGCGAATCCCGGGCCGGGCGGCGGCGTGACGTTGCTCATGATCTGTTCCCCGTTTCGTGGTGCTGCGTTCGCGGGTGCCAGAATAGGCGCCACGCCATCTCTGACAACGAAGTCAGGTCACTCTCACTCGACTTTCGGACGAGGTACCCGTCGTGACCGACGCCATCACCATCCCTGACTCGCTCAAGCCCGCCGACGGCCGGTTCGGCGCCGGACCCTCGAAGGTCCGCGTCGAGGCGCTCCAGGCCCTCGCGGCCACCGGCACCTCCCTGCTCGGCACCTCGCACCGCCAGGCCCCGGTCAAGAACCTGGTCGGCCGCGTGCGCGAGGGAATCTCCGACCTGTTCTCGCTGCCCGAGGGCTACGAGGTGGTGCTCGGCAACGGTGGCGCCACCGCGTTCTGGGACATCGCCACCTTCGGCCTGATCCGCGAGCGCAGCCAGCACCTGTCCTTCGGCGAGTTCTCGTCGAAGTTCGCCACGGCGGCCAAGGCGGCGCCGTTCCTCGGCGAGCCGACCGTGATCAAGTCCGACACCGGCACCCGGCCGTCGCCGCAGGCCGAGGCCGGCATCGACGCCTACGCGTGGGCGCACAACGAGACCTCGACGGGCGTGATGGCCCCCGTCCAACGCGTCGCAGGCGCGGACGACGGCGCGCTGGTGCTCGTCGACGCCACCTCCGGCGCCGGTGGCCTGCCCGTCGACATCAGCGAGGTCGACGCCTACTACTTCGCGCCGCAGAAGAACTTCGCCTCCGACGGCGGCCTGTGGATCGCCGTCATGTCGCCGGCTGCCCTGGAGCGCGCCGCCGAGATCGCCGCGACCGACCGGTGGGTCCCGGCGTTCCTCGACCTGCCGACGGCGATCGACAACTCCACGAAGAACCAGACCTACAACACCCCGTCGGTCGCCACGCTGTTCCTGATGGCCGAGCAGCTCGACTGGGTGAACGGCCAGGGCGGCCTCGACTTCGCCGTCGGGCGTACGACGGACAGCTCCGGCCGGCTCTACGCGTGGGCCGAGAAGGCGGCGTACACCTCGCCCTACGTGACGAACCCCGACGAGCGCTCGCTGGTGATCGGCACCATCGACTTCGACGACTCTGTCGACGCGGCCGCGGTGGCGAAGACGCTGCGTGCCAACGGGATCGTCGACGTGGAGCCCTACCGCAAGCTGGGTCGCAACCAGCTCCGGGTGGCGATGTTCCCGGCGATCGACCCGGCCGACGTCGAGGCGCTCACCGCCTGCATCGACCACGTCGTGGAGAAGCTCGCCTAGCCTCCGGCTGGTCGAGCTTGTCGAGACCGAAGAAGGGCCCCGAGGCGTCACGCCTCGGGGCCCTTCTCGCTTCTCGGGG
>CAVRMN010000014.1:0-10740 GCA_963721855.1 uncultured Actinomycetota bacterium
CACCCTCAAGTGACCTCCGGCTTCCGCCAGGAAGCGTGAACACCGCGAAGGCGGGTCCGACCACGGTCGGGCCCGCCTTCGCCGTGTCGTGGGGGGCGAGTCAGAACCGACTGAACGGCGCGGCATACGTGATCGTGCCCGTGAGGCCCGGTTCGTATGCCGCGAGCGTGCGGACCTGGAACAGGTCGCCCCAGGCGGGCTCGGGCGCCGCGATGCCCACCTCCGCGGCGGGACGGAAGCCGAAGCGCCTGTAGTAGGCCGGGTCGCCGAGCAGGGCAACGAGGGGCTCGTCGCGGGCGTCGGCCGCCGCGAGCACGGCGTGCATGAGCGCCGACCCCACCCCAGCGCCCTGGTGCCCAGGGTCGACGCTGAGCGGTCCGAGGCCCAGGACCGGAGCGCCGTCGACGCTGCCGCGGGTGCACACCACGTGGCCGACGACGTGCCCGTCCGCGGACTCGGCGACCAGCGACAGCGACGGCACCCACCCCGGGTCGTCCCTCAGCCAGCCCACCAGCGTCGCCTCGCCCGGGACGCCATCGGGCTCGACCGGGGGAGCGGAGTGCGCGGCCGTCGCGAACGCGGCGGCCGTCACAGCCCGGATCGCAGCGACGTCGCCGGGGCTTTCTCGCCTGATGAACATGGCGCCATCCTGCCGTCCCCGGCCGTAACCCCGCGCCCACGTTTTCGTTGAGCAGCCTGAGACCGGGGCCCTCGCGGGCAACAAGAGCACCACCACGACGAGGTGAGCAGTGGGCGTTGAGATCAGGGTCGAAGGACTGACCAAGCGGTTCGGGTCCCAGACCATCTGGAACGACGTGACCCTCACCCTCCCCGCGGGCGAGATCTCCGTGATGCTCGGTCCGTCGGGCACGGGCAAGTCCGTCTTCCTCAAGACGCTGGTGGGGCTGCTCAAGCCCGACGCCGGCTCCATCTGGATCGAGGGCCGCGACCTCACCCGCTTGCGCGAGCACGACCTCTACGAGGTGCGCAAGCTCTTCGGCGTGCTGTTCCAGGACGGCGCCCTGTTCGGGTCGATGAACCTCTACGACAACGTCGCCTTCCCGCTGCGCGAGCACACGAAGAAGAGCGAGTCGGAGATCCGGAACATCGTCCTGGAGAAGATGGAGCTCGTCGGTCTCCAGGGCGCCGAGAACAAGCTGCCCGGCGAGATCTCCGGAGGTATGCGCAAGCGCGCCGGTCTGGCCCGCGCCCTCGTCCTCGACCCCGAGATCCTGCTCATCGACGAGCCGGACTCGGGTCTCGACCCGGTGCGCACCAGCTACATCAACCAGCTGTTCATCGACCTGAACGCGCAGATCGACGCGACCTTCCTCATCGTCACGCACGACATCAACTCGACCCGCACCGTGCCGGACAACATCGGGCTGCTGTACCACAAGCACCTCGCCATGTTCGGGCCGCGCGAGATGCTGCTCAGCTCCGAGGAGCCGGTCGTGCGCCAGTTCCTCAACGCCCAGACCATCGGCCCGATCGGCATGTCCGAGGAGAAGGACGCCGACGAGCTCGCGGCCGAGTCCGGCCAGGAGCTGCCGCCGCTGCCACCGATCCCGCTGCAGCTGCGCACCAGCAACGGCGTCCCCCGGCGTGGCGAGCGCCCGGCGGGCGAGTGGTGTCGCGCCAACGGCGTCACGCCGCCCCCCGGCTCGTTCGAGTCGCACACCGCCGGCGTGCCCGGTGTGGTCGACTCGCCTGCCGAGCGCGAGGGAGTCCTGTCGTGAGCAACCCCGCCATCGGGGCGCTGCGCCAGAGCGGCTCGCTCTTCGCCCTCGTCCTCGACGTCTTCCGGGCGCTGCCGAGGCGGCCCTTCCAGACCAAGGAGTTCATCCAGCAGTGCTGGTTCATCGCCTCGGTCACCATCGTGCCGACGGCGCTGGTGTCGATCCCCTTCGGGGCCGTCATCGCGCTCCAGCTCGGCACCCTGACCCGCCAGCTGGGAGCGCAGTCGTTCACCGGCGCGGCCAGCGTGCTGGCGGTCATCCGTGAGGCCTCGCCGATCGTGACCGCGCTGCTGATCGCCGGCGCCGGCGGCTCGGCGATCTGCGCCGACCTCGGCTCGCGCAAGATCCGCGAGGAGATCGACGCCATGGAGGTGCTCGGCATCAGCCCGATCCAGCGCCTCGTCGTGCCCCGCGTGCTGGCCGCGATGCTGGTCTCGCTGCTCCTCAACGGGCTGGTGTCCGTGGTCGGCGTGGCGGGCGGCTACTTCTTCAACGTCATCATCCAGGGCGGCACCCCGGGCGCCTACATCGCCTCGTTCACCGCCCTGGCCCAGCTCGCCGACCTGTGGACCAGCGAGATCAAGGCGGTGATCTTCGGCTTCATCGCCGCCGTGGTCGCCTCCTACAAGGGCCTGACGGCCGGCGGCGGACCCAAGGGCGTGGGTGACGCGGTGAACCAGAGCGTGGTCATCACGTTCATGTTCCTGTTCGTCATCAACTTCGTCGTCAGCGCCATCTACTTCCAAGTCGTCCCGCAGAAGATCTGAGGCGGGCCGTGACGATGAAGGTGACGACGAAGGTGACATGAACAGAGCATCACGATGAGCAGAGCAACCGACCTCGCCCACCGCCCCGTGCAGGCGCTCGACAGCCTCGGCGAGCAGATGCGCTTCTACGTGCGGTCCCTCGCGTGGAGCGGCCGCACGGTGCGCCGCTACAAGAAGGAGGTCGTCCGCCTGCTGGCGGAGGTCTCCCTCGGCACTGGTGCCCTGTCCGTCATCGGCGGCACGGTCGGCGTCATCGCCTTCCTCGCCTTCTTCACCGGCAGCCAGGTCGGCCTCCAGGGCTACTCCTCGCTGAACCAGCTCGGCACCGGCGCCTTCACCGGCTTCATCTCCGCCTACCTCAACACCCGCGAGATCGCCCCGCTCGTGGCGGGCCTCGCGCTCGCGGCGACCGTCGGCTGCGGCTTCACCGCCCAGCTCGGCGCGATGCGGATCTCCGAGGAGGTCGACGCGCTCGAGGTCATGGGCATCCCGTCCCTGCCGTTCCTCGTGACCACCCGGATGATCGCCGGCTTCATCGCGGTGATCCCGCTCTACGTGCTGGGGCTGCTCTCCTCCTACGGTGCCACCCGGTTCATCGTCACCGAGTACTTCGGCCAGTCCAAGGGCACCTACGACCACTACTTCCACCTGTTCCTGCCGCCGGTGGACGTCCTCTACTCGTTCCTCAAGGTCATGGTCTTCGCGGTCGTGATCATCCTGATCCACTGCTACTACGGCTACACCGCCTCCGGCGGCCCCGCCGGGGTGGGCGTCGCCGTGGGCAAGGCGGTGCGCACGTCCATCGTGGCCATCAACATCGTCGACTTCTTCTTCTCGCTGGCGGTCTGGGGCGCCACCACCACCGTGAGGATCGCGGGCTAGCCATGGCGCGGACCAATGCCACCAACGTCGGACCCGCCAAGGGGTGGGTCTCGCGCCTGGGCAACCGTGCCTACGGCGTCGCCTTCCTCCTCGTCGTGGCCTCCCTCATCGGCCTGTCCATCGCGTCGTTCCAGAAGGTGTTCACCGACGTGGTGATGGTCTCGCTGCGCACCGACCGGATCGGCTCGCAGCTGCAGGAGGCCAGCGACGTCAAGCTGCGCGGCCTGGTGGTCGGGGAGGTGCGCGAGATCCGCACCACCGGCGATGGTGCGGTGCTGGCGTTGGCGCTCAAGCCCGAGATGGTGGGCCAGATCCCGGCGGACGTGTCGGCTCGGCTGCTGCCCAAGACGTTGTTCGGGGAGCGGTACGTCGACCTGGTGCCGCGGGAGGACGGTGCCGCGTCGGGTGCGCGCGCGTCCCGGGCGATCCGGGCCGGTGACGTGATCGGCCAGGACCGCACCACGGTGGCGATCGAGCTGGAGCGGGTGTTCGCCGACCTGCTGCCGCTGCTGCGCACGGTGCAGCCGGAGAAGCTGGCCGCGACGCTGAACGCCCTGGCGACCACCCTCGACGGCCGCGGCACCCGGCTGGGGCAGAACCTGGTGCTGGTCGACCGGTACTTCAAGGAGCTGAACCCGCACCTGCCGGCCCTGCAGGCCGACATCTCCGGTCTGGCCGACCTGGCCAGCACGTATGCCGTGGCGGCGCCGGAGCTGGTCCGCGCGGCGAAGGCGCTGGTCACCACGAACACCACGATCGTGCAGAAGCAGGACTCGTTGCGGGGGTTCTTCGCCGGCACGGCCGGGTTCGCGAACACGACGGCGAACTTCCTGGACCGCAACGGCGACCGGCTGATCCAGGCCGGCCGGGTGGGCCGGCCGAGCCTGGCGCTGTTCGCGAAGTACAGCCCGCAGTACCCGTGCATGGCGAGCGCGTTGACGAACTGGGTCCCGATCATCGACGACGCCTGGAAGAACGAGACGTTCCACATCACGGTGGAGGTGACCCCGCAGCGGCCGGGCTACCAGCCGGGGGAGGAGCCCGCGTGGGGCGAGAAGCGCGGCCCCCACTGCTACGGCCTGCCCGACCACTACGGCAACCAGGCCCACCCGCGCCCGGGCATCACGTTCGACGACGGCACCAACGGGGCTTCGGGTAACGGCGGCAGCAACGGCGCCGGCAGCGCCCTGCCGGCCGCCTTCACCAGCGACAAGGGCGTGGGCATCACCGACGCCGACGCCGGCCTGGCCGGTACCGAGGAGGAGCAGAAGGTCGTGGCCGCCCTGTTGTCCAGCGACGGCTCCGCCGAGCCGTCGGCCATCACGACCCTGCTGGCCGGTCCCATGCTGCGTGGAACGGTGGTGAGCCAGCGGTGAAGACCTCGTCCAGCCTCGTCAAGCTCATCCTGTTCGCCCTGGCCACCCTGCTGGCCACGGGCACGCTGGCCGCGACGATCGCCAACGTCCAGCTCGGCGACAAGGCGACCTACCAGGCCGTCTTCGAGGACGTCACCGGCGTGGCGCCCGGCCAGGAGGTCCGCATCGCCGGCGTCCGGGTCGGCGAGATCGAGAAGGTCTCGGTGCACCGTGACCGCACCAACGCCGTCGTGGAGTTCACGGTTGCCAAGACCAGCGTCCTCACGCACGGCACCCAGGCGACGATCAAGTACCGCAACCTGGTCGGCGAGCGCTACCTGTCGCTGACCCAGGGGGTCGGTGACTCCGCGGCGCTCAAGGACGGCGCGACCATCGGCCTCGACCACACCCAGTCGGCGCTCGACCTCACGGTGCTGTTCAACGGGTTCAAGCCGCTGTTCGCGGCGCTGTCGCCCAAGGACGTCAACGAGCTGTCCGGGCAGATCATCTCGGTGCTCCAGGGCGAGGGCGGCAACATCAACTCGCTGCTGGCCAAGACCGCCTCGCTGACCTCCACCCTCGCCGACCGCGACGCGGTCATCGGCCGGACCATCGGCAACCTCAACGCCGTCCTCTCGACCGTCGACGAGCACGACGCCGCGCTCAAGCAGCTCATCGACCAGCTCCAGCGGTTCGTCTCCGGGCTGGCCGAGGACCGCAAGACCATCGGGGCGTCGCTCGACAACATCAACTCCCTGACGGCCGAGACCGCCGACCTGCTCAAGGTCACCCGCCCGGCGATCAAGGACGACATCGCCAACCTGCGGAAGCTGTCGACCACCCTCAACAAGCCGAAGAACACCGCGACCTTCGAGAAGTTCCTCTCGACGTCGCCCGGGAAGATCACCCAGATCACCCGCACGGCCACCTACGGCTCGTGGTTCAACTTCTACCTCTGCCGCTTCGACGGCACGGTGAAGCTGCCCACCGGCCCGGTGTCCCCGTCGTATGCCGTGACCGCAGCGAGGTGCTCATGAGCGTCCCCTTCCGTGAGCGCAACCCCGTCCCCATCGGCGCGGCCGGGCTCCTGGTCATCGCCGTGCTGCTCGCCCTGGCCTTCAACGTGCAGAGCCTGCCGCTGGTCGGCGGCGGCGACGACTTCAAGGCGGCCTTCAGCGAGGCCGGTGGTCTCCACGAGGGCGACGACGTGCGCATCGCCGGTGTGAAGGTCGGCAAGGTCAAGGCCGTCGACCTCGCCGGCGACCACGTGCTCGTCGACTTCCGCATCACCGAGGACGTCGCCTTCGGCCCCCAGACCGCGGCCTCCGTGCGGATGAAGACGCTGCTCGGTCAGAAGTACCTCTCCCTGGAGCCCGCCGGCACGGGGCAGATGAAGGAGGGCACCGAGATCCCGCTCGACCGCACGGTCTCCTCCTACGACATCGTCAACGCCTTCACCGACCTGGCGCAGACGGCGGAGCGCATCGACACCGACCAGCTCGCGACCTCCCTCGACGTGATGGCCACGGAGTTCAAGGACAGCCCGCCGCACGTGCGGGCCGCCCTCGACGGCCTCACCCGGCTGTCGCGCACGATCGCCTCCCGCGACGCCGAGCTCAAGCGGCTGCTGGCCTCGGCCAACTCGGTGACCGGCACGGTCGCCGAGCGCAACAAGGCCCTGGAGACCCTCATCAAGGACGCCGACCTGCTCATGGAAGAGCTCAACGCCCGCCGCGACGCCATCCACACGCTGTTCACCAACACCTCCGCGATGGCCCAGCAGGTCACCGCCCTGGTGCGCGAGAACCGTGCGGAGCTCAAGCCGGCCCTCGACCAGCTGACGAAGGTGCTCGCGGTGCTCCAGAAGCATGAGAAGGACCTGAACGACACGATCGCCGCGATGGCGCCGTTCACCCGGCTCTTCTCCAACGTGCTCGGCACCGGCCGGTGGTTCGACACCTACATCGCCAACCTCACGGTGCCGGCCGGCGCCCCGGGGGTGAAGTGACCATGCGCGTCGGACTGATCCCGAAGATCGTGGCGGCCCTCGCCGTCGTGGCCGTCGTCGCCGGCGCCTACGCGTTCTGGCCGCGCAACGACCGGGTCCGGGTGACCGGCGAGTTCACCCGCGCGGTCGGCCTCTTCCCGGGCTCCGACGTCCGCGTGCTCGGTGTGCAGGTGGGTGAGGTCACCGACGTGGTGCCCCGGGGCGACAAGGTGGTCGTCACCTTCGAGTACGACCGGAAGTACTCGGTCCCCGCGGACGCGAAGGCGGCCGTGGTGGCGCCCTCGCTGGTGAGCGACCGCTACGTGCAGCTGTTCCCGGCCTACAAGGGCGGTCCGAAGATGGCGGACGGGGCACGCCTCGGCACCGACCGCACCGCCGTCCCGGTCGAGCTCGACCGCATCTCGCAGAGCCTCGACGACCTGCTGGTCGCCCTCGGTCCGGAGGGCGCGAACAAGGACGGCTCCTTCTCGCGGCTGCTCGACACCGGCGCCAAGAACCTCGACGGCCAGGGCAAGAACCTGCACGACATGAACCGCGACCTGTCCCAGGCCGTCGCGACGCTCAGCGGCGGCCGGAACGACCTCTTCGGCACGGTGAAGAACCTGCAGACGCTGACCTCCATGCTCGCCACCAACGACCAGCAGGTGCGCCGGCTCAACAAGGACCTCGCCAGCGTCTCGGTGCAGCTCGACGGCGAGCGCGACGACCTCGCCGCGGCGCTGAAGAACCTCGCCATCGCGCTCAACGAGGTGTCGTCCTTCGTCAAGGACAACCGCACCGGCGTCAAGACGAACGTCGACCAGCTCGCGGCGGTGACCGGCACCGTGGCCAAGCAGCGCGACGCGCTCGCCGAGACGCTGACCAACGCGCCGGTCGCCATCAGCAACCTCCAGAACGCCTACAACCCCAAGACCGGCACCCTCGACACCCGGTCCAACATGGAGCAGTTCGACGACCCGGCCCTGCTGCTCTGCTCCCTGGTCACCGGGCCGACCGGCACCGGCAACACCGACCTGTGCAAGCAGCTCGACACCACGCTCGCCCCGGTCAGCGGCGCGCTGCAGATGCGCGGCGCCGATCCGACCCTGGGCGGGCTGCTGGGAGGGACGCGATGAGCGCACACAGCACCCAGAGCCGTATGCCGCGGGGCCGGCTGCACCGGGCCGCCGCCGCCCTCGTGGCGGCCGGCACGGCCCTCGCCGTCGGCGGCTGCCAGGGCGCCTACGACCTGCCGCTGCCGGGCGGTGC
Source organism: uncultured Actinomycetota bacterium (assembly GCA_963721855.1). GTDB lineage: Bacteria > Actinomycetota > Actinomycetes > Propionibacteriales > Nocardioidaceae > Nocardioides_B. The sequence goes on from CAVRMN010000014.1 coordinate 8,000, forward strand.
CGCCGCCCGCGGCGACGTCTACCGGGTCACGGCCGAGTTCGCCGACGTCCTCGACCTGGTGCCCCAGTCGTCGGTCAAGGTCGACCAGGTCACCGTCGGTGCCGTCGAGAAGATCGAGCTCAACGGGTGGACCGCCCGGGTCACCCTGCGCCTGCCCCGGACCGTCAAGCTGCCGGACAACGCCACCGCCGCGATCAAGCAGACCTCTCTGCTCGGTGAGAAGTACGTCGAGCTGGCCCAGCCGACCTCGGCCAAGCCGGTCGGGCGGCTGGGTGACGGCGACAACATCGTGCTCGACCGCACGAGCCGCAACCCCGAGGTCGAAGAGGTCCTCAGCGCGATGTCGCTGCTGCTCAACGGCGGTGGCGTCGCCCAGCTGAAGGTCATCGAGACCGAGCTCAACAACGCGCTGCGCGGCAACGACAAGGAGATCAAGGACCTCATCGGCCAGCTCGACACCTTCGTCGGCAGCCTCGAGGAGCAGAAGAGCGAGATCGTGCGCGCCATCGAGGGCATCGACAAGCTGTCGGCCCGCCTCGCCGCGCAGAAGGCGGACATCGCGCGGGCCATCGAGGCCATGCCCGGGGGCCTGAAGGTGCTCGCCGACCAGCGCAAGCAGCTCGTCGCGATGCTGACGGCGCTCCAGCGCCTCGGCGCGGTCGGCACTGACGTCATCCAGCAGTCCAAGGACGACACCCGCGCCAACCTCGAGGCGCTCGCGCCCATCCTCTCCCAGCTGAACAAGGCGGGCGACGACCTGCCGGCCTCGATGCAGCTGCTGCTCACGTACCCCTTCTCCGACGGGACGCTCCAGGCGATGAAGGGCGACTACACCAACCTGCACGTCACGGCCGACCTCGACCTGCGCAACCTCGCCGGCAACCTCGACATCCCGACGGCCCCGCCCACGGGTGGGAACCCGACGCTGCCGACCCCCGACCTGCCGCTGCCCAACCTGCCGAGCGTGCCGAGCGTGCCGGTCCCGGGGGCGAGCAGCAGCACCAGCCCCGGCGGCGGCAGCGTGTGCGTCCCCGGCGTCACCTGCCTCGGATCGGCCGAGCCGGGCAGCTCGAGCTCCGACGGGTCGAGCTCCGACGGGTCCTGGCGCTCGCTCTACACCGGAGGTGAGGCATGATCCGCCGCTCGGTGAAGGTGCAGCTGGTCGCCTTCCTGCTCATCACCCTCTTCACCGTGTCGCTGCTGTCGGCCCGCTACGTCGGCCTCTACGACCGCGTCGTCGGCGGCCAGTACGTCGTCTCCGCGGACTTCGCCGAGTCCGGCGGCATCTTCGTCGGCTCGGAGGTGTCCTACCGCGGCGTGCAGGTCGGACGCGTCGAGAAGCTCCGCCTGAGCAAGGACGGCGTGGTCGTCGACGCCCGGATCCGCCGGGGTGTCGAGATCCCCAGGGACACCATCGCGGTGGTCGAGAACCGCTCCGCCGTGGGGGAGCAGTACCTCGACTTCCAGCCCCGCTCCGAGGGCGGCCGGAAGCTCGCGGACGGCGACACGATCCCGCGCAAGGACACCCGGACCCCGGTGCGGGTGGACAACCTCCTGCTGCACCTCGACAAGACGGTCACGTCGGTCGACAAGAAGGACCTCAAGGTGGTCGTGGACGAGCTCGGGGAGGCGTTCGCCGACGGCGGCACCGACCTCCAGCGGCTGCTCGACAACGGTGACGCCCTCACCAAGGCGGCCACCGAGGCCCTGCCGCAGACCGTGAAGCTCATCGAGGACGGCCGCATCGTGCTCGACACCCAGCGCGACACGGCCGGCCAGATCAAGACCTTCGCGACCAACTTCGCCAACCTCTCCGAGACCCTCGAGGGCTCGGACGGCGACCTGCGCCTCGTGCTCGACCGTGGCGCGGTCGCGTCCCGTGAGCTCGACGGCCTCATCCGTGAGAACCAGTCGAGCCTGGCGGCCCTGCTGGCCAACCTGATCACGGTCGGGCAGGTCACCACGGCCCGGACCGACGGCATCGAGCAGCTGCTGGTCACCTACCCCGACGTCATCGCCGGCGGGTACACCGTCGTGCCGGGCGACGGCACCGCCCACTTCGGGCTGGTGACGTCGCAGGACCCCCCGGTCTGCAAGCGCGGCTACGAGGGCACCAAGCGCACCGACCCCAACCGCACGACGGGCCTGCCGCCGGTCAACACCGGCGCCCGCTGCGCCCTGCCGCGCGGCTCGGCGAGCGCCGTCCGTGGCTCCCAGAACGCCCCCGGCCCCTCGAGCTCGCGGTCCTCCGGTTCCGCCGTCCCGCTGGCAATCGCCGGCCAGCCCGTATCCCCGGGCGCCGGTGCCTCGTTGGGCACGGCAGCACCCGATGTCTCGGTGCCCCTCCCACCGACGGGAGGTGGGCAGGCCGAGCCGTCGTGGCTGTGGATGATGAAGGAGGCTGCTCAATGAGCACGATCACCACCCAGGCCGGGAGGGCGGTGAGGGCCACGGTGCCGGGATGGCTCCGCAACGGCGGAGCGCGACCGGACGCCGCAGGGCCCGACAGGTCCGACACCACGTCGCAGCAGGTCGACCGCCAGAAGGTCGTCACCGAGACGGAACTGCAGGTCAGCGGCCCCAGGGCCGCGCGCATCACCCCGCGGGGCCTGTGGGCCCTGGCGGCGCTCGTCCTCGCCGCGGCGCTCGCCGTGGGGGCCACCCTGGGCCGCGAGGCGTGGGCGGCCCACCAGGCCGAGCAGGCCCGGGCCGAGGCGGTCGCCGCGGCCCGCCAGCTGGCC
>CAVRMN010000015.1:0-4488 GCA_963721855.1 uncultured Actinomycetota bacterium
GGAGCGAGCGCCGGGCCGGCCGCGGGATGCTGCGGCGCTCGTCCACACCGGCCGCGGCCTTGGCCAGCCGCTCGAACGGGCCGATGTCGAGCAGCGGCCCGGTGAGGCCGGACAGCGGCCGGGCCGTCCGCAGCCAGCGCGGCAGCCGACCGAGGGCGTAGTGGCTGCGCGGCCGGAGCCGGCCCCGGTACCGCTGGTGCAGCGCCTCGGACTTGTAGGTCGCCATGTCCACACCCGTGGGGCAGTCGGACGCGCAGCCCTTGCAGGACAGGCACAGGTCGAGCGCCTCGTGCACCTCGTCGGAGCGCCACCCGTCGGTGACCAACGTGCCGTTGACCATCTCCTGGAGCACGCGGGCCCGTCCGCGGGTGGAGTCCTTCTCGTCGCGGGTGGCCTGGTAGGACGGGCACATCACCCCGCCGGCCGGTGCGGCCAGGCACTTGCCGACGCCGGTGCAGCGGTGCACCGCGTCGACGACCGAGCCGGCGTCGTGGGCCCAGCGGAGCGTGCGCCTGGGCTCGTGCAGCGGGGCCGCGAGCCGGAGGTCGGCGTCGGCGGGTCGCGGCGCGACGAGCACCCCGGGGTTGAGCACGTCGTCGGGGTCGAGCACCGCCTTGACCCGGCCGAACAGGTCGAGCACCTCGGCGGAGTACATCAGGGGCAGCAGCTCCGAGCGGGCCCGGCCGTCGCCGTGCTCGCCGGAGAGGGTGCCGCCGTACGACGCCACCAGCCGCGCGGCGTCGCCGAGGAACTCCCGGAACCGGATGCGGCCGCCGTCGTCGCGCAGCGCGAAGTCGATCCGCACGTGCACGCAGCCGTCGCCGAAGTGGCCGTAGGGCACGCCGTGCAGCGCGGACTCCCGCAGCAGCGCGTCGAAGTCGCGCAGGTAGCCGCCGAGCCGCTCGGGCGGGACCGCGGCGTCCTCCCACCCGGCGTGGGCCGGCCGGTCGAGGCTGACCGCGGCGAGGCCGGCCCCGTCCTCCCGGATCCGCCAGAGCGCGGCGGCCTCGGCGGCGTCGGCCACCACCCGGCTGTCGAGCGCCCCGGCGTCCGCGATCACGGCCCGCGCCGCCGCGGTCACCTCGGCCTCGTCGTCACCGGCGACCTCCGCGAACAGCCAGCCGCCCCCGCGCGGCAGGTCGGGAACCGCGCCGCGACGGTCCCGCACGACGTCCACGATCCGGGAGTCCAGGCCCTCGCACGCGACGAGGGGGTGGTGCAGCAGGCCGGGGACGGCGTCGGCGGCCTCGAACATCGACGGGTAGCCCAGCACCGCGAGGACGCGCACGGGTGGGTCGACCACCAGCCGCACGGTCGCTCCGAGCACGACGGCGAGCGTGCCCTCGCTGCCGACCAGGAAGCGCCCGAGGTCGCGACCGTTCTCCGGCAGCAGGTGCTCGAGCGAGTAGCCGGACACCTGTCGGCCGAACCGGCCCAGCTCGGTGCGGACCGTCGCGAGGTGGGCGTCGACGAGGTCGGCCAGCCGCTGTTGCGTCGTACCCCCGGGTCCGTCGGTCCGCAGCCGCTCCCCCGTGCCGGTGACGACGTCGAGGCCGACGACGTTGTCGGAGGTGCGGCCGTAGCCCAGGGCCCGCGAGCCGCAGGCGTTGTTGCCGACCATCCCGCCGATCGTGCAGCGGGTGTGCGTCGACGGGTCGGGTCCGAAGCGCAGGCCGTACGGCGTCGCGGCGCGCTGGAGCGCGGCGTGGACCACGCCGGGCTGGACGTCCGCGGTGCCGGCCTCCGGGTCGACGCGGAGCACCCGGTTCAGGTGCTTGGAGGTGTCGACGACGATGCCGGGGCCGACCGCGTTGCCCGCGATGGAGGTGCCGGCGCCCCGCATCGTCAGCGGCGTGCCGGTGCGGCGGGCGACGTCCAGCGTGGCGAGCACCTCGTCGACGTCGCGCGGGCGGACCACCACCTGCGGCGGCACCCGGTAGAGCGAGGCGTCGGTGGAGTAGAGCGCCCGGGCCAGCGTCGAGGCGTCCGCGTCGGCCACCCCCGCCCGGTCGAGCTCGGCGAGGACCTCCCCGGTCACCACAGCTCGAGGGAGTCGCGCAGGATCGCCGCCGCGTCCTCCTCGGTGACCTCGCGCGGCGCGGTGGCCAGCAGGCGCTGCTGCTTGAGCGTGCCCTCCACCAGGTCGGTTACGTCGGCCTCGCCGTACCCGACCGCGCTGAGGCCGTTGGGGATGCCGATGTCGCGCATCAGGTCGGCCAGCACCGACGGCAGGAAGTCGCGGTCGTCCTTCGGCCGGTCCGCACCGGGAGCCAGCATCTCCGCGGCGCGGACGTGCCGCTCGGGGTCGGCGTCGAAGGTGAAGCGGAACGACGCGGGCGCGGTGAGCGACACCGCCATGCCGTGAGGCACCATCGCATGGTCGGCGGGGTAGCCCTCGGGGTGGAAGTCGCGGACCCGACCCGCGACCGGATAGGCGTTGGCGTGCGGGATGTGGACGCCTGCGTTGCCGAAACCCATCCCGGCGAAGGTGGCGGCGAGGGCCATCTGCTCGCGCGCGGCCTCGTCGCCGCCGTGGTGGACGGCCGTGCGGAAGCTGTTCGCGAGCAGCCGCATCGACCGCTCCGCCCACATGTCCGCGATCGGGTTGGCGCCGCAGTAGGGCACCCGCTGCTCGGGCTGCTTGTGCTCGAAGGAGGTGAACGGCCGCGCGGTCCAGCTCTCCAGCGCGTGGCAGAGGATGTCCATCCCGCAGGCGGCCGTGACCCCGGCCGGCTGGCTCATCGTCAGCCGCGGGTCGACCACCGCCAGCGTCGGGCCGGAGCCGCGGGTGGCTGATCCCGGTCTTCACCTTCTGGGCGAGCACGTCCAGGACGCAGATCGTGGTGCTCTCGCTCCCGGTGCCGGTCGTGGTGGGCACGGCGACCAGCGGGGCCAGCGCGTTGACGGGGGCAGCGCCCTTGCCGACCGGCACGTTGACGTAGTCCATCAGCTCGCCGGGGTTGGTGGTCAGCAGGTTGACGGCCTTGGCGGTGTCGATCGCCGACCCGCCGCCCACGGCGACGAAGGCGTCCCACGGGCCGGTGTCGCGCGCGAAGCCGACCGCCTCGATGAGGCTCGCGTCCGTGGGTTCGACGTGCACCCCGTCGAACACCCGGGCCTCGATGCCGAAGACCGCCATCTGCTCGGCCACGCGCTGCGGGTGCCCGGTCGCGGCGACGCCGGCGTCGGTCACCACGAGGACGCGGCGGACGCCGTACGACGCCAGGTCGAAGCCGATCTCGTCCGAGCTGCCCGCCCCGAACTTCAGGGCCGGTGCGCCGTAGGTGAAGACGCTCTCGGGGTGCGCGGGTGCAGGGTGCATGTCAGCCGGCCATCCTCAGCGTCGTCAGGGCGTGCCGCGCGGCGGACAGCAGGTCGAGGCCCAGCGCCTCCTCGCGGTCCACCCAGGCTGCCAGGTCGGTCGAGCCGTCGACCTCGGTCACGTGCGGCTCGACGCCGTCGGACCGCGGCAGGACCGTGCCGTGGAAGATCAGGTGGATGCCGTGGTAGTCCTCGACGAGCCCGTCGGAGCGCGGCCCGGTGAAGTGGGAGCTGTGCACGTCGGCGACGTGCCCGGGGCTGATGTGCAGACCCGTCTCCTCGTAGACCTCACGGACCAGCGCCTCGCGGGGGTCCTCCCCGTGGTCGATGCCGCCGCCCGGGAGCGTCCACCGCCCCGGGATCCGGGTCCGCTCGGACATCCGGGTCAGCAGCACGTCTCCGTCCCTGACCAGCAGGGCGTAGGCGGCGACCCGCTGCCGGCGGGGCGGAGAGGCGTCCTCGGGCATGCGGGGAGTCTAGGCGCTCGCCGGTTTCGTGCCACGGGCCGACGGGGAACATCTCGGTGTGCGCCGTACCTCGTCCCGGGACCCCTTCTTCGACAACGCGAAGCTGCTGCTGGTCACCCTCGTCGTCATCGGGCACTCCTGGACGCTCTTCCCCGAATGGTCGGAGGAGAGCCCGGTCTACGCGTTCCTCTACGCCTGGCACGTCCCGGCGTTCGTGCTGGTCACCGGCTACCTCTCGCGCGGCTTCACCTACTCCCGCGCCAACCTGCGCAAGCTGGTCACCACGGTGGTGGTTCCCTACCTGGTGTTCGAGTCGCTCCTCGCGCTGTTCCGGTCCGCGGTCGGCGGGGAGGACATGACCACGCTGTACGTCGACCCGCACTGGCCGATGTGGTACCTCTCGGTGCTCTTCCTGTGGCGTCTCGCTACCCCGCTGCTCCGCCGGGTGCGGCACCCGCTTGCCGTGGCGGTCGCGGTCAGCCTGCTCGGCGGAGTGACCTCCGGCGACCCTCTCGACGCAGCCCGCGCCCTGGGTCTGCTCCCGTTCTTCGTCATGGGCCTGACGGTCACGCGCGAACAGCTGGACCGGCTCGCCGCGCCGCGGGTCCGGGTCGTCGCCGCCGTCCTGCTCGCGTCCGCCTTCGTCGCGGCCGTCTTCGTGGCCCCGGCGGTGAGCAAGGAGTTTCTCTACTGGCGGGCG
>CAVRMN010000016.1:0-61342 GCA_963721855.1 uncultured Actinomycetota bacterium
ACCGTGATTCGGTGACCGGCGCGGCAGACGCGACAACCCGATGGATGGCACGTGGGGAGCACGAGATCCCCGCGACGAAGACCTGGTTGAGCCCCGACGAGCTGAAACGCGCTGCCGGCCTGCGTTTCTCCAAGCGCCGGACGGAGTACCTCCTGCGACGGTGGGTGTGCAAGCAGGCAGTCGTGGCCGCCACCGGCATGCCGAGCGACCTGCCCTCTCTCGCCCGCGTCGAGGTGGCCAACCATCCGGGTGGTGCACCGTACATCCAGGTCGACGGCGCTCCCTTCACGCTCGACGTCTCACTCTCCGATCGTGCGGGGTGGGCGGTGTGCGTGGTCTCGGGGCAGCACGGCCGCGTGGGCTGCGACGTCGAGATCGTGGAGCCGAGGTCGGCGGGGTTCGTCGCGGACTTCCTCACGGCGAAGGAGCAGGAGTACGTCGCCTCCTGGCCTGACGACGACTGGCAGGCGGCGGCGAACCTGATCTGGTCGGCGAAGGAGAGCGCGCTGAAGGTCCTCCAGACCGGACTGCGCCGAGACACGCGCAGCGTCGAGGTGAGCGTCGCGTCCGCTCAGGACGACGACCTCGGGTCGACGGACGGGTGGGCACGCCTCGAGGTTCGGACCGCCGAGGGCGGGCTCATCCCGGGCTGGTGGCGGCGCGACGGGGTCTTCCTGGTCACGGTCGCAGCCGAGCTTCCACTCCCCCCGCCGACCACCATGATCGGCTCTGTGGACCTGACCTCGGCGCAGCCGACGCACTCGTGGGTGAGCCGACCCGTCTCCCCCGATCAGTGAGCGTGCGCCCGACCTCAGCGGCCTTCGGCCGACGCCCGTGCCATCCCGCGCTCGAGCGCGTCGACGACGTACGGCCGCAGCTCCGCGGCGGAGATGATCCGGTCCACCGAACCGACGCGCAGGGCGCGCTGGATGGTGTGGATCGCGTCGAACTCGTCGGCGACCTGGCCCAGCTTCTCGGACCGGACCTGCTCCGTCAGGTGCGCGAGCTGGGCGCGCAGTGCTCCCCCCTCGGTGCCGCCGGCCTCGGACATGGCCTGGCGGAGCTCGAGGACACGCGGGTCGCTCTCCGTGCGCGCCCGCACCTCACGGACGAACACGGTCGCCGCGGCCGGCGCACCACCGATGACCGACGCGTAGGAGCCCTCGACAGCGGCGATCTCCATCAACGCGTTGAGCTTCTTGGAGAAGACCACGAACGCGCCGCCGTGGTAGCGCGAGATGACCACGAACACGATCGGGCCCGAGAAGTTCGTGACTGCCCGGCCGATCTCCGCGCCGTACTCCAGCTGCCAGTGGCGCATGGACTCCGGTGAGCCGTCGAACCCCGAGAGGTTGGCCAGCACGACGAGTGGCCGGTTCCCGCTCGCAGCGTTGATCGCCCGGGCCACCTTGCGCGCGGACTGGGGGAACAGCGTCCCCGAGGTCCACGAGGAAGGCCCGTCGGCGGGCACGTACCCGCGGCGCGCGAGCGTCCGGGACTCGAGCCCGAGCATGCACACCGGGATTCCACCGACGTGGGCGTCCCACACGACCGACGACTCGGCCCCGCGCCAACCGCTCCATCGCTCCAACGGCTCCGAGTCGGCGTCCGCGACCGCCCGGAGCACCGACCTGACGTCGAACGGCTTCTTGCGCTCCGGGTTGCGTTCGTCGGAGAAGATGTCCCCGACCGCGTGCAGGTCCGTCCCGCTCACCGCGGCGTGCGGCGCCGACCGTACGTCGCGGTCGGGCGGGTCGGCGGTGGCCGCCCTGCGCGGGAAGCGCTCTCCCGGGACCACGTACGTGTGGTCGTAGTGCCGCAGCAGGACGCGGCAGGCGTCCTCGAGGCTCGACGCCCAGTACTGCGCCTGCCCGTTCAGCCCCATCACGCGGTCGTAACCGCCGATGCCCAGGTTGTCCTCGGCCGAGACGCCCCCCGAGAAGTCCAGCGCCTGCTTGCCGGTCAGCACCATCGCGCTGGTCGGCAGCATCACCAGGATGCCTCGGGTGTGCATCAGCATCGTCGCCTCGGCGTTCCAGTAGGGCTGGCCGCCGACGTTGATGCCGGTGACGACGACATTGATCTCGCCGCCCCGCTGGGTGAACTCGATGAGGCCACGGAGCACGTCCGCGATCCAGTCCATGTTCTCGGTGCCGCTGTCCATCGCGATCAGGGCGCCGGAGGACACCGTGAACCACTCCACCGGCACCTGCATCCGTTCCGCGAGGTCGAGAGCGGCGAGGACCCGGCGGCACTCGGGCTCGGCGAGGTTGCCGAGCCCCCGCGACGGGTCGCTCAGCAGCGCGACCCGGGTCATGCCCTCCGGCACCTTCGCCGTCCGGTTCGTGAGGAGGCCGACGACGACGTTCGCGGTGTTGAGCCCCGGCTCACGGTCGACCGGCACCAGCCTGCCCTCCGGGTCCAGGTCGTGCTCGACGAAGGTGCCGGGGGGAAACTCGGCCGAGGCACCGTAGGCCGGCGTGAGCAGCCGGATGATCTCGTACGGGTACGGCACCCCGAAGCGCTGCGCGACCAGCACCTTCTGCCGGTAGGGGGTGAGCGGACGCACGGGTTCGTTGCCCACGGGACGTGCCTGCACCGTGACGCCGGACCCGCCGACCCCCTGGACCTCGAGGACGGCGTCGCGCACCACGCCGTCGTCGGGGATCCGGACCCGGAGCAGCACCTTCTCGAGGTCGGCGCCCTCGGCCAGGGGCGAGAACGACCGGGCCAGGACCGACCAGGACTCCCGCGGGACGTCCCACACGGGACGCACGTAGAGGACGATCCGGTTCGCCTTGGGACGCTCCTTCGGCGAGAAGGCCGCGAGCGCGGTGCGCATCGCGACCAGCGCCTGCAGCCCCATGCGTTCCAGCCAGGGGTACGACGTCGCACCGGCGGCGTCGCCGACCGGCGTCAGGTCGCGGACCTCGGCGAGGGCGAACAGCCGGTGGTCCTTCGGGTTCTCGTGGGCGACCCCGTGGAAGAGGTAGACGTCCTCGGCTGACGCGAGCCGCTCGAGGCGGAAGTTCGCCAGCCTCCACAGGTCCAGCCGCTTGGCGAGCATGGGATGGAGGTTGCGGTACATCAGGTCCTCGACCAGCCCACCGTCTGCCCTGGGCCGGAAGCTCAGGTGCAGGGTGCGGAAGTGCTCGGCCTCCTCGCTCCCGGTGCTGGTCACGGTCACGTCCAGCCGCCAGGGTTGGCAGCCGAAGTCGCAGGCGGCCAGCAGCGCGTCGACCTGCGGGGCGATCTCGTCGGCCGAGAGGTGCGGCCCGGTCCGCCAGGTCGCGAGATCCACGATGACGTGCCGGTCGGTCGGCTCGCTCTCGAGGTGCGCGGCGACGGTCCGTGCCAGCTCGGGGAGCCGGTCCAGCCGGGTGTAGGCGACCACGAGCCGGATGTGCTTGTTCTCCCAGTCGTAGTCCGTGACGCACAGCAGGTCTGAGTCGTGCTCGAAGAAGTGCAGGTCGCGCAGCTCGCGGATGCGGTAGTAGCGGCGCGCGTAGACCTCCAGGAGGCACCCGCGGAGGACCGTGTCGGTCGTGCCGAGCCAGCGGCGGAGCAGCGCACCACGCTGCGGGTGTGGGGAGCGCACGAGACGGGCGATCGCGGCGTCGCGCTCGGGGCCGGCGGGGTCGGCCTCCAGGGTGTCCAGGACGTGCTCGGTCTCGTCGTACTCCCGGGTGACGAGCGACTCGAGCACCGGCTCGTCGAAGTAGCGGAAACGAACGTCGCGGGCCAGGTCGGCGATGTCCTGGTGCCGGCCCTGCGCCGAGGTCGCCAACCGGTCCAGACGAGACCGCATGTCCGCGTCCGCCAGCGGCGCGAGGACGGAACCGGCGCGCAACCGCCGCGCGAGGATCGACAGCACGACCGGTACGAGGTCGCCGACCCGGCTGAACGACCGGAACATCCACACGACGGCGGCATCGAGCTCCGGCTTCCGGTCCAGCCCCTCCACGCCGTAGCGGGCCAGCGCAGACTCCAGCCTTTCCCGGTAGGCGTCGGGCAGCCCGGCCCGGTCGGCGTCCAACCACTGCAGGTAGGCCAGCAGGTACTCCTGCGTGCTGGTCGCGGTGAGCGCGTCGTCGGGCTGGGTCTCCGTCCTCGGCCGGTACAGCGCTCCGACCTCGGCGAACAGGTCGAGCAGCCCGTCCTCGCAGCGCAGCAGGCCCGCGTTGTCGGCGGGGCTGATCTCGCCGAGCCGGCGTTGCTCGACCAGCAGGCGCCGCAGCGTAGCGGGGTCGAGGTCGTAGCCGAGCAGGTAGTTGCGCAGCGACCCGAACACCCGGTCGCAGGGAGGCATGCCGGGGGTGGGCCGGGCCTCCATCCCGGTGAGGTCGAGGGTCGCGCCGCCCGGCACGGCACCGAGCACAGGTTCCGTCGCCCGGATCCGCAGGATGGGCGCGCCCGTGCTCACCTGGGCGTTGGGTACGACGTCGACGGCGACCACCTCGCCCGGGTAGGGGGCGGTGACCGTCGACTCCATCTTCATGCTCTCCAGCACCACCACGGGGTCGCCCTCGACGACCTGGTCTCCTGGCTGCACGAGGAGCGACACGACGAACGCCGGCCAGCCGGCCCGCACGACTCCACCGTCGTCACGCGTGACGCGGTGGGTGGTGCCGTCCACCACGATGCGGAACATCGCGCCCTGGGTCACTGCCACGACGCGGTGGAAACGTCCCGCGCACCGGACCCTGCGCTCGAAGTCGTTCACGAAGTCGACGGAGAGGTCGGCCGACACGTTCCCCCAGCGCACCCGGTAGGTGCTCGGTGACGTCCGGTACACCGCAAGGTCGTAGGTGACCCCCGCGTAGCGCAGCTGGGCCGTGGTCCCGACGCTGTCGGGCACCTCGGGGCGGCCGCGGCGCGCTCCGGCATGGAAGGCTGCCTCGACGGCGGCGTGGTCGGCGGCGTACGCCTCGACCGCGGCGGCCAGCAGGGCCACCGGCTGGGCGGCAGGCACGTGCTCTCCGGCGGACGTGAGCCGGTCGAGCCAGCGGTTGTCGAAGTCACCGGACCGCAGCTCCGGGCGGTCCAGCAGGGTGAGCAGGAAGGACCGGTTGGTGGTCCCGCCCTCCACGACCACCGCGCTCTGGGACAGCGCCCTGCGCAGCCGCGCCAGCGACTCGTCACGATCCCGCCCCCAGGCCACGATCTTCGCGATCATCGAGTCGAACTCGGCCGAGATGGTGTCGCACTCACGCACGCCGGAGTCGACCCGGACGCCGCTGCCGGTGGGAAGCCGGAGCATGGCGATGCGGCCGGGCGCGGGCGCGAACCCCAGCTCCGGGTCCTCCGCGCACAACCGGACCTCGACGGCGTGGCCGTCCACGCGAGGCGGCTCTCCTTCGAGCCTGTCCCCGGCTGCCACCCGGATCTGCAGCTTGACCAGGTCCAGACCCGTGGTCATCTCGGTCACCGGGTGCTCCACCTGGAGCCGGGTGTTGACCTCCATGAACAGGAAGTCACGCGTCACCGGGTCGACGAGGAACTCCACGGTGCCGGCGTTGCGGTAGCCGACGGCGACGGCGAGCCGGACCGCAGCCGCCTTGACCGCTTCCTCGGTGGCGGCGTCGAGCACCGTGGACGCGGACTCCTCGATCACCTTCTGGTTGCGCCGTTGGCTGCTGCAGTCGCGGACGCCCACGGCCCAGGTGGTGCCGTGGCTGTCGGCGACCACCTGGACCTCGACGTGGCGTGCCGACTCGACGTACCGCTCGAGGAACACCGACGGGTCCCCGAACGCCAGCTCGGCCTCGCCCCGCGCCGAGGCCAGCGCCGGTGCCAGCTCCTCCGGGGAGCGGACCACCCGGATGCCGCGGCCACCGCCACCGGCGGCCGCCTTCAGCAGGACGGGGTACCCGAGCCGTTCGGCCTGCTCGGCCGCGTCCGCCGGGTCGTCGACCGGACCGCCGCCCCACGGGACCACCGGCACGTCGGCCTTCTCGGCGAGCCGCTTCGCGGTCACCTTGTCCCCGAGCATCCGGATGGTGGCGCTGTCGGGGCCGATGTAGACGATCCCGGCCTCCTCGCACCGCTGGGCGAACGAGGCCCGCTCCGAGACGAATCCCCAGCCCACCCACACCGCGTCACAGGACGCCGCGAGGAGCGCCTCGACGACGGCCGGTTCGTCGAGGTAGCGCGACTTGCGGTGGCCGTCCCGCGGATCGAGGTAGGTGGCCGAGCCGAGGTTGACCGCCTCGTCGGCCTCCTGCACGAACCACGCGTCGGAGTCCGGGTCGGTGTAGAGGGCGACCGTGGTGATGCCGTGTCCGACGCGATCCCTCTCGACATTGTTCAGCTCCGCCACCGCGGTGAGCAGGCGCATGGCCGGCTCGCCGCGGTTGACGATCCCGAGCCTGCGGATCTGGCCCACGGTCGCCCCCTCAGCCCTGTCCGACCATCACGTCGCGCAGTGGCGCGCGAACCTCGTCGGTCAGTCCGCCCGGCAGCGGGACGGTGCCGTAGCCCTCCAGCCGGAGTACGACGTGTCCCGTCGGATCCAGGACCTCGCAGTCGAAGACGCCCGGCTTCCCCGCCACCGGATGCGCGACGGCCACGGCGCCTTCCGGTTGCTCGACGGCCAGCTCGGGGAGCAGGCTCAGCCGGTCGACGTGGGCGGGAAGGGCCAGCCGGCCCTCGTGTCCCGCCTCCCAGAGCCCCGCGACCTGGAAGCAGAGCTCCTCCAGGCGGGGCCGCAGAACGGTCGGAGCGCTCGCCGGTGCCCTGTCCTCGGGCAGGTGCTCGGCGAACCGGCCGGCCGCACCACCGTCGTCGCGCCAGGCCTCCCCCACGACCTGGTAGGCGGGGCCGTGGAAGTAGAGCCGGTAGACGTCCGGCGGGCTGAGCGCCGGAGCACCTGCGGTCCGTCCGACGGGACCCGTCTCCTCGCGGGCGAGCGAGTGCATCGCCAGGCGCACGCGCCCGGTGAAGTGCACGGTCCGCTGCGGGGACTCGTTGCCCGGAAGCAGCCGCTCGGCCTCGAGCCGACAGTCGGCCACGAGGTCCGTGCCGTCCGGGCGGAGCGCCGCCGTGATCGTCACCGTCCGGGGCTCGTCGCGGTAGAACTTCACCGGGGTCAGGAAGTCGACGTCCTCCACGGCCACGACCTGCCACTGCGGCACGAGCAGCCGGGCCACCTCGGCGAAGGCCTCCATGCCCATCACTCCGGGCAGCACCGGGGTGCCGTCGATCCGGTGGTCGTCGAGGAAGGGCTGCACGGCCGGGTCCAGGGTCGTGCGCACGACCAACCCGTCGAGCAGGCTCGCCTCGACCACCTGACCGACGAGCATGCCGCCCTGGGTGTCGACCGCGGCCCGGTCGAGCCCGCCGGTGGCGTGGTAGCCCTCCGCCATCCGGCCCAGCTCACCGGCGACCACGACCTCACCGCGGAAGCGATGGGACATGAGCTCGCGCCTGAGCCAGGCGACGCCGGCCTCTGGTGGGAGCATCTCCACGCCGGCCATCTCCATGATCTTGGGGATGGAGCCCCGGGTCGCCATGCCGATGCCGCCCCACGCGGTCCAGTCGATCGCGATCCCGCGCGTGTCCGGGCGGGTGCGGCGGAAGCTGCTGACGACCTTGCAGAGCAGGTCGTTGGCGGCGCTGTAGTCGGTCTGTCCGGCGTTGCCGAACCGTCCCGCCACCGACGAGAAGACCGCTGCCGCGCCGATCGGGGTGTCTCCCGCGGCGCTGACGACGTTGAACCAGCCGTCGACCTTGACGTCGTGCACGAGGTCGAACTCCTGCGCCTCCTTGTCCGGCAGGGCGCGGCTCACCTCGACCCCGGCCGCGTGCACCAGCAGGTCGATGCGGTCCGTGGTCCCCCGGATCCCCGCGAGGACCTGGCTGCACCGCATCCGCGTCCGTGAGGTCCACGGAGTGGTAGTGGGCCTGCCCGCCGGCGTCCCGGACAGCGTCGATCGCTGCGAGGGCAGCGCTCAGCCGCTCGAAGTGGGAGAGCTCTCGCTCGATCGCGACCGGAGTCGGTCGCTCTCCTCTCTCCTTCATCCGAGTGGCGAGGACCGACTTGAACCCGTCGCGGTCCTCGACGTAGCGGCGCAGGTCAGGGTCGTCCGGATCCGGCTCCGGAGTGAGGTCGAGCAGGTGGAACCTGCCCGCCGGAGGCCCGCGCCAGGTCCGCGGTGACGGCCGAGACGATGCTCCCGGCTGCCCCGGTCACCACGACGGTGCTGTCCGCGCCCAGCGTCATCGCGCCCTCCTCGGGCTCGTCCTGGGGCGGGAAGGGTCGAGCCGCGAGGCCGACGCCCCAGCGCTGTCCGTCCACGTGACCGACCTCGACGCAGCCCGGGTCACGCAGCGTCTCCGCGACGAGCAGCTCCGCCACGGCGGCCGTCTTGCGGCTGGCCGGCAGGTCCACTGCCTTGACCAGGGCGTCGGGGCGCTCCCGCTTGTACGACTTCGCGAAGCCCGTCACCGCACCGCCCATCGGCGCGGTGGCACCGGCCACGTCGTACCCGTGGAACCCGCCGAGGCGGGTGCCGGTGACGAGGAAGGGACTGTCGTCGTAGAGGTGACGCATCGTCGCGTAGAGCGCCTTCACGCGGCGTCGCAGCGCTTCGCGCCATCCGGTGAGGTCGAGGGATCCGTGCGGCCCCTCGTCGTCGAGCGCGGCGAGCCAGTAGACACCGGTCACTGCTCCCCCGGACTCGAATGCCTGCACCTGCTCGAGGATGCGGTCGGTGGGTGTGCCCGGGTCGACCGCCAACGTGTCCACCCCCGACTTCGCCAGCTGCTTCAGCAACGCGTCGGCGACTCCGCCCTCGTCGCGCATCACCACCACGCGCGATCCAGCGCCCAGGGCCACGCCGGTGGGGACGCACTGGTCGAGCGTCGGGCGCAGCACCGGCACGGGTTCGCGCCGCGGCACCCGGTCCACCGCGTCCAGGTCGCCGCGGACCGTCGCCGGGTGCACGGGGAGCGTGCGCGACGTCTCTGCGGCCTCGGCCGGCACCTCGGCGACTGCCTGGCCGGCTCGTCGGGCTTGCCGGTCCGCTCCAGGATCCAGCCGATCACATGCGTCAACGTCGGGAAGTCCCGCAACGACAACGAGTCATCACGCTCCACCCCGAACCGCTGCCGCACCGCAGCGAACACCTCCGCCTGCTTGACCGTGTCCACCCCCAGATCCGCCTCCAGATCCAGGTCCAGGTCCAACAGGTCCGGCGGATAACCGGTCAGCTCCGCCACGATCGACACCACCGCCTCGGCCACCTCCCCCGACGACGGACCCGCACCGGTCCCCGCAGCCACCGGCTCAGCCACCGGCGCGGCCACGGCCACCTCGGCCGGCGGCTCGGTCGGCGTCTCGGCCGGGGACTGTCCGGTGCGCTCCAGGATCCAGCCGATCACATGCGTCAACGTCGGGAAGTCCCGCAACGACAACGAGTCATCACGCTCCACCCCGAACCGCTGCCGCACCGCAGCGAACACCTCCGCCTGCTTGACCGTGTCCACCCCCAGATCCGCCTCCAGATCCAGGTCCAGGTCCAACAGGTCCGGCGGATAACCGGTCAGCTCCGCCACGATCGACACCACCGCCTCGGCCACCTCCCCCGACGACGGACCCGCACCGGTCCCCGCAGCGACCGGCTCAGCCACCGGCGCGGCCACGGCCACCTCGGCCTGCGGCTCGGTCGGCGTCTCGGCCGGGGACTGTCCGGTGCGCTCCAGGATCCAGCCGATCACGTGCGTCAACGTCGGGAAGTCCCGCAACGACAACGAGTCATCACGCTCCACCCCGAACCGCTGCCGCACCGCAGCGAACACCTCCGCCTGCTTGACCGTGTCCACCCCCAGATCCGCCTCCAGATCCAGGTCCAGGTCCAACAGGTCCGGCGGATAACCGGTCAGCTCCGCCACGATCGACACCACCGCCTCGGCCACCACCGCCTCGGCCACCACCGGCTCCGCCGGTGCCGCCGGAGCCGCTTGTGCGGCCGGACGCGGTGCCGCCGGCATCGGCGCGACCGGCTCAACCGGCGCTGCTGCCGCGGGTGCTGGGGCGACCGTCGCGGCCGCGGCGTGCACGGGCTCCGGTCGCACCGATGCGGCGGCAGGCCTGGCCGCGGGCGGACCGTCGTCCACCACGCGCAGCCGCCGGGTGCTGACCTCGAGGCGCGCGTCGGCGATCCCGGCGACGCCGTCCAGCCAGCGCCGCCACCGCTCGGGGTCGACGATCCGGTACGCGTACCCGAGCTCGCTCGGAGACCGGTGCCGGCCGTCCGGGACCGGCGTCCACCGGAGCAGCGACATGGCGATCTGCGAGCCGAACCCGGCCGCCAGACGCAGCGCGTGACGCACCGGGTAGGCACCGCCCTGCGAGAGGTTGAGCTCGCCCAGGTCGGGGTCCGGCTCCTTGTAGTTGGGCACCGGCGGGACGATGCCGGTCTCGAGTGCCTTCACCGCGACGACGTCCTCGATGCCGGCGCCCATCGCATGCCCCGTGAAGCCCTTGGTGTTGGCGATGACGATCGATCCCGCTTCCGGCCCGAAGGTCGAGCGCAGTGCGTTGATCTCCGCCGACGCGCTGCCACCCCGGGCGGGCGTGTAGGTCTCGTGCGACACGAAGACGGTCGAGTCGGCGATGTCGTGGCGGTCCACCCCGTGGCGCTCGGCCTGCGCCACGACGGTCTCCATCACCTGCGCGATGTGGTCCACGTCGAGCCGGGTGCCGTGGAACGCGCTGTTGGCGGTGACCGCTCCGAGCACCTCGCAGATCGGTTGCAGGCCCCGTTCCCGGGCGGACTCGGCGGACTCGACGACGAGCGCGGCGGCGCCCATGCCCACGATCATGCCGTGACGGCGACGGTCGAACGGGGTTGCCGCATCCTCGACGGAGTCGTCGGTCGCGGCTGCACCGGACGCGAGGAAGCCGGACGTGACCCACGGCAGCAGCGTGTCGCTGGTGACGTCGTCAGCCGAGACCACCACGACCCGGCGGCAGCGACCGGCCCGGATCCAGTCCTCGGCCAGCGACATCGCCTGGGTGGTGCTGGCACAGGCCGCGTTGATCTGGGTGTTGGGCCCACGGGCCCCGATGATCTCCGCGAACTGGGAGTGCCCCATCGACAGGCACCGGAACAGGAACCGCCGGTCGAAGGTGAACGGCTCGACCTCCAGCAGGTGGCGGAGCTCCGCGATGCGGCGCTCCACCTCGACCAGGGCCGGTTCGTCCCCACGCATCCTGGACCGGACTGCCTCCAGAGCGAGGAGCTGCTCGCGCCGGCCGCGGTCGGTGTAGTACTTGGCCAGGTCCTCCGCGAAGGAGTCGTAGCCGGGGAACGCCGATGCGAAGATCACCCCCGTCTCGTCGCGCAGCGCGTCGGGCAGCCCCCACCGCTCCGGAAGGCTGGAGCCCAGGGAGGTGGTCTTGTAGCGCATCACGAGCGGGATGCCGGCGTCGCGCAGGGCGTCGAAGCCGGCGCCGATGGCCAGCCGTGTCACGGAGTCGAGCGCCGCGTCGCGCGCGGCGTCGACGCCGAACTCCTCGACGACGTCGAGCGGGGCGTGCCTCCCGGCGAGCTTCACCACCTCGGCCTCGTCGTCGATCGTCTCGAAGGTCGGGTCGCCGGACTCGCGCTTCACCAGGCGCGTGATGTGCATGTCGACCATCTGCTGGCGGAACCGGTGCGGGATGGAGTCGATGAACTGCTGGCCGTCGAGGATCCGCTGCAGGTTCTCGTCGTCGAAGACGTGCTCGGTGCCCGGCAGTCCCAGCGCGGCACCGGTGACGACCACCGGCTCGGGCAGGTCCGCCTCAGGCCGGTCGGCCGCGGGACCTGTCGCGCCGTAGACCCGGAGGCCCTCCTCGAGGGCGCCGGCGAAGATCCGACCCAGCTCGACGTACTTGTCGGTGTTCTTGTCCTGGCTCATGGCGCTTCCAGACGCGGTCTCGGGGGCGGGTGACGACGTCTCGGGGGCGCGGGGTGCGACGGCTGCCGGGGCGGACTCCGTCGACGCGGCCGCCCCGTCACTCGCGAGCCCCAGCCCCGCTGCCCACAGTCCGCACAGGGCGGCGTTGAAGGAGGCCAGGTCACCGTTCTTGGGGTGGTTGGAGAACAGCGCGAGCACGTCCTCGTGCTCGCCCAGCACGTCCTCGACGAAGCCGTGGAGTGCCTTCTTGGGCCCGACCTCGACGAAGACGCGGGCTCCTGCGTCGTACAGGGTGTGCAGGCCGCGGACGAACTGCACCGGCGAGGCGACCTGCCGACCGAGCAGGTCGAGCATCGTGGCGCTGGTCGGCGCCGGCCGGGTAGAAGTCCCCGGTGACGTTGGAGACGATCGGCAGCGTCGGGGCGTGCAGGTCCAGCCTGGCCAGCGCGTCCTTCAACGGAGCGGTCGCGGGGGCCACGATCGAGGTGTGGAAGGCATGGCTCACCGGGATCCTGGCGGCGGTGACCCCCTCGGCCCGGAATGCGGCGATGGCGCGTTCCACCGCGTCGGTGGCACCACCGATCACCGCCTGGCTGAAGCTGTTGATGTTCGCGATGACGACGTTGCCGTCGACCGCGTCGACGACCCGTTCGATCTCCGTGAGCGGGCCGAACACCGCGGCCATCGCGCCGTTGTCCTCCACCGAGAGGGTGGCCATCTCGTGGCCGCGCGCGCTCACCGCCTCCAGCGCGGCGTCGAAGGTCATCGCGCCGGCGGCGACCAGGGCGCCGTACTCCCCCAGGCTGTGGCCCATCACCATGTCCGCAGAGATTCCGTAGGCCGCGAGCAGCCTGGTCAGGGCGAGGTCGGTGGCGAGCACCGCGGGCTGGGTGATCTCGGTCCTGGTCAGCTGCTGCTCCAGCTCGCGCACGGCAGCCGGGTCGTCCTGGTCGACGAAGATGTACGACGACAGCGGCCGGCCGAGCAGTGGGGTCATGATCCGGTCCGCCTGCGCGAACGTCTCGGCGACGACGGGTTCGTGCGCGCGCAGGTCCTTCAGCATGTTCACGTACTGCGAGCCCTGCCCGGTGTAGAGGAACGCCACCTTGGGGGCCGGACCCCGCCCGACGAACACGCCCTGGGCGCGCAGCATCTTCCACATCGCCGGTGCTCCGGCGGCGAACGCCTTGACCGCCTTGGCGGCCTTCGCGGCGAGGTCGGCCGCGTCCGCGTAGTCGATCGCGAGGCGCACCGCGGCCTTCGCCAGCCCGGGGTCGGGGGCCGCCGGGGCGGGCACGGTGCCGGCGGCCGCGTCCGCCGCGACCCGCTCGAGCTGGGCCACGAGGTCGGCGTCGTCCGAGCCCCCGAGCACGAGGGCGCCGCGCAACGGCGCCTTGGCCACGCCGGCACCCAGCCGCCTCGGCGGAGGGTGTGGGTGCCGGTGCGGTGACGGTCGCCCTCGGCACCTCGACCGAGGCGAACGACCTCGACGTGCTCTCGGAGCGGTGCAGCCCCGGGACGTACTCCTCGAGCACCGCGTGGAAGTTGGTCCCGCCGAAGCCGAACGCGCTCACCGCGCCCCGGCGTGCACCGTCCGGGTCGGCGGGCCAGTCCCGCAGCTCGGTGTTCACCCGGAAGGGGGTGTGGGTCCAGTCGACGTTGGGGTTCGGGTCACGGAAGTGCAGGCTCGGGGCCAGCTGCTTCTCGTGCAGCTGCATCACCATCTTGAACATCCCGGCGGCGCCGGCCGCGGCCTTGAGGTGGCCGATGTTGGACTTGACCGAGCCCAGGGCGATGGAGCCGGGCTCGGCGCCCGAGCTGCCGAAGACGTCGCCGAGGCTGGACAGCTCGGCCGCGTCCCCCACCCGGGTCGACGTGCCGTGCGCCTCGATCGCCGAGGCCGCGGTCGGCTTCAGCCCCGCGTTGACCCAGGCCCGCTCGACGGCCAGCCGCTGGCCGACGGGGTTGGGTGCCGTGATGCCCTTGCCCTTGCCGTCGCTGGAGCCGCCGAGGCCGAGCAGCACGGCGTACACGCGGTCGCCGTCGCGTTCGGCGTCCGCGAGCCGCTTCAGCACGAACAGGGCAGCCCCCTCACCCATCACGAAGCCGTCCGCGCCGGCGTCGAAGGGACGCGTGCCGGTGGCCGAGAGCGCTCCGATCTTGCAGAACTTCACGAACCCGTAGACCCCCATGTTGCGGTCGATGCCGCCGGTCACCACCGCGTCGTACTCGTGGTTCACGAGCCCGTGGACCGCAGCCGACGCTGCCGCGAGGCCGGAGGCGCAGGCGGCGTCGGTGGTGAAGTTCGGCCCGCGGAAGTCGAACAGGTTCGCGATCCGCCCGGCCAGGACGTTCGAGAGCTCGCCCGGCATGGTGTCCTCGTTGATGGCGGGCTCGTGGGCGAGGAACCCTTCGTGCCACTCGGCGAGGATCCCGGCGCGCACCTCTGCGGGAAGCGCCGCGAAGGACGGCGCCTTCTGCAGGTCCCTGCTGAACTCGGGGAACTGGATGCGCAGGGAGGTCCGGTAGTGCTTGTCGCCCCCGATCGCGTTGCCGAGGATCACCGCGACCCGCTCCGGATCCACCCGCCAGTCCGGCCAGCCGGCATCCACCAGTGCCGAGCGTGCGGCCGACACCGCCCACTGCTGGCCGACGTCGAGCTGTTCGGCGACCTTCGGCGGCACCGGAAGTCTCCAGGCCATCGGGTCCCACGGGTGCTCGCGCACCCAGCCACCGATGCGGCTGTAGGTCTTGTCCGGTGCGGCCGGGTCCGGGTCGTAGTAGAGCTCGGGATCCCACCGCTCCGGCGGCACGTCGCTGATGGAGTAGCGGCCGTCGCGCAGGTTCTGCCAGAAGGTGGCGGCGTCGGGGGCGTCGGGCATGATCGCCGCGACGCCGACGACTGCGACCGGGCTGGTGTGGTGCTCGTTCATGGCTGGTTCCTTCGGTGCGTCAGGTGGAGACGCGGTCGTAGAGGACGTCGGCGACGGCGTCCATGTCGGCGAGCAGCCCGGCCTGGGCCGCACGCACCGCTTCCAGGGGGAGGCCGGCGACGAGCTGGCCGGAGGCGCCCGGGTCGGCGGCGCCGGAGACCCAGCGCACGCCTTCCTCGGCGACCTTGAGCGCGGCCTCGCGGGCGAAGACGCGGCTGATCGCGGCCAGCGCGGCGGCGTCGAACCGGCGGTCGGTCTTGTCGGGCAGTGATCCCGACGCGGCGGCGACGGCGCGGCGGACCAGGGCGGCCGCCGACTCGGCGTAGGCGATGAGCTCGCCGAGGCGCAGCAGGACGTGCTGGTTGCGGGTGAGCCGGCCGACCCGGCAGGCCTCCAGCACGCCCGCGAGGCACTCCAGCGCGAGCGCGGTCACGTCCGCGCCGACGGCGGGGAACGGCTCGTGCAGCGCGCGCACGTGGCCGGCGAGGTCGAGGTAGTGGGCGCCCCGGGTCTTCAGGTGGTGCTGCCACCGGTCCCGCGCGATGGTCATCTCCATGATCTCGGAGGTGCCTTCGTAGATGGTCGTGATCCGCACGTCGCGGCGGATCTTCTCGACCAGGTAGGGCCGGGTGTAGCCGTACCCGCCATGGGCCTGGATCGCGGCGTCGGCCGCGGCGACACCGGCCTCGGTGGCCAGGTACTTCGCGATCGCGCCCTCGGTGTTGAGGGCGCCGTCCGCGCCTTCCCCGTCGTCGATCCGGCGGGCGGTCTCCTCGACGAAGGCGCGCGCGGCCTCCAGCCGGGCGACGTGCGGGACGATCAGCTTGTGGGTGTAGCCCTGCTTCTGGCTCAGCGGCGCGCCGCCTTGGACGCGTTGGGTCGAGTACCGGATCGCCCGGTCCATCGCCTCCCAGCCGCCGCCGAGGCCGAAGGCCGCGACCATCAGGCGGGTGTACCCGAAGACCTGCTGGGCCTGGACGAGCCCCCGGCCCTCGACACCCCCCACGAGGTTCGCGGCCGGCACGACCACGTCGTCGAGGAACAGGGCGGCGGTGTTCGACAGCCGGATCCCGTGCTTGTCCTCCGGCGGCGCCGAGGACAACCCGTCCGTGTCGCGCTCCACGATGAACCAGGACGGCCCTCCGGGCGCCAGGGCGAGGACCGTGCACGCGTCGGCGATGCTGCCGTTGCTGATCCACTGCTTGCGCCCGTTGATGCGGTAGCCCGCAGGCCCGGCGCCGTCGGCGCCGTCCACCGGGACGGCGGTGGTGGACATCGCTGCAAGGTCGCTTCCGGCCTCGGGCTCCGTGGCCGCGTAGGCGAAGATCATGCCCTCCTCAGCGATCCGGCCGAGCCACTCCTTGCGCTGCTCCTCGGTGCCTCCCATGAGGATCGGGTCGCTGCCGAGGAAGGTCGCGAAGACCGATGTGCCGAGGCCGATGTCCACGCGGGCCATCCGCTCGCAGACCCGGTAGGAGTCGAAGGCGCCGCCGCCCAGCCCGCCGTACTCCTCGGGGATGAACACCAGCTGGACGCCGAGGGCGTCACTGCACATGGCCCGCACGGTGTCCTCGGGACAGGTGTCCTCGTGGTCGAGCTCCAGGATCCGGCTCTCGGGGAGCTCGGCCGCGACGAAGTCGCCGAGCGCCTCGAGCATCAGGTTCAAGGTGCCGAGGTCGAGCCCCTCGGTGACTGCGTGAGCGGTGCGCGCGGTTTCCGTCGTCATGGTCGCTTCCTTCGGTGGCGGAGATGTTCCGTCGGCCGGTCAGCCCTTGCGCCGTCGGACCTCCGAGACCAGCGCGGGAAGAACGTCATGCGCGTCCCCCACCACGCCGAGGTCCGCGATGGTGAAGATGGGTGCCTTCGGGTCCTTGTTGATCGCGACGATCGTCCTGCGACCCCTGCATGCCGGCACGGTGCTGGATGGCGCCCGAGATGCCGCTGGCGAGATAGAGCTGCGGTGCCACCGTGCTGGCCGGTCTGCCCGATCTGGAAGTCGTGGCCGTACCAGCCGAGGTCGGTTGCCGCCCTCGAGGCGGCGACGGCCCCGCCGAGCTCGTCGGCGAGCCGCTCCAGCACCTCGAACGCCTCGGCGGACCCCATCCCGCGGCCCCCGGCGACGACGACGGACGCGTCGGCGAGGTCCGGGCGGCCGGTCGCCACCTTCGGGGTGCGTCGCACGACGGCGGAACCGCGCGAGCCCTCGGCCACGGTCACCGGGACCGACTCGACGACGGGCTCGTTCGGGGCCTCCTCCGGCACGACGGCGTTGGGACGGACGGTGATGATCGGGGTCCCGCGCACGACCTGGCTCTGCGTCGTCCACGTGTCCGCGCACACCGACTGGGTGGTGACCGGGCCGCCCTCGCCGGGCATGACGTCGACGGCGCCGGTGATGATGCCCGAGTCCAGACGTACGGCGGCCCGCGCGGCGACCTCGGTGCCCTCCCTCCCGGCGGTGACGAGCACCGCTGCGGGCGCGGTCTGCTGCACGACGGCGACCAGCGCGTCCGCCTTGGGGGCGACCAGGTAGTCCTCGAGATCCGGGTTCTCCACGGCGTACACCCGGGTGGCGCCGTACGCCCCGAGGACCTTGACGGCGGCCTCGTCCGGGCGGCCGCAGACGAGCGCCGTCGGCTCGCCGAGCCTGCGCGCGAGGGTGAGCAGCTCGAGCGTGGCCTTGCGGACCACTCCGTCGCTGCGTTCGACGAGGACCAGGATCTCGGCCACGGGGCTCTCCTTGCGTTGGACGTGGGTACCGATGAGTCAGAGCAGCTTCTGACCGACGAGGAAGTCAGCGATCTGTATGGCGGCCGCGCCGTCGTCGACGACGACCACGCCCGCCTGGCGAGGAGGCGTGGGGGCCACGGCCCGGACGACAGTCGCGGCTCCTGGCGCGCCGACCGTGCCGGGGTCGACGCCGAGGTCGGCGAGGCTCCAGGTGGTGACGGGCTTCTTCTTGCCGGCGAGGATCGCCTTGAACGCCGGGTAGCGGACCTCGCCTGTCTGGTCGGTCACCGACACCAGCGCCGGGAGGCTCGCGGCGATCTCCTCGACAGCGCTGTCGCCGTCGCGCCGGATCGTCACCGCGCCCTGGTCGACGGAGAGCGCGTTGGCGAAGGTCACCTGGGGCAGGCCCAGCCGGTCGGCGATCATCGCGGGGACCACCGACATCTCGGCGTCCGTGGAGGCCATCCCGCACACGACCAGGTCGAATCCGATGCGCTCGAGGGCGCGGGCCAGCACGAGCGAGGTCGCCAGGGCGTCGGACCCGTGCAGGGCGTCGTCACTGATGTGCACGGCGTCGTCGCCGCCCATGGCCAGGGCCTTGCGGAGGCCGTCGACCGCACGCGCCGGACCCATGGTGAGGTAGGTGATCGTCGCCGGCAGGCCGTGCTCGACCAGGGACACGGCTTGCTCGACCGCATACTCGTCGAGCTCCGAGAGCCGGCCGTCGACGCCCGCGCGATCCAGGGTGTGGTCCTCGGCGAACCGCCACGAGACGGCTGGTTCCGGGACATGCTTGACAAGAACGACGATCTTCATCGGCCATGGACCCTTCTGCGCGGAACGCTGCGCTCTCCAAGGACGCTACGCGCGGTGACGGGGTCCGAGCAGAGGTCGAAAGCCCTGTGTGGCCCGACGTTTGACTATTACCGAGAGGTAACGCCGAGACGACGCCCGGTGAGTCGGCTCCAGCGCAGCTTCAGGTGGAAGTTGCGGTGGTCACCGCTCCAGGGCGTGGGGTTGCGCCAGCCGCGGATGTCCCACACCTCGTCGACCTCCGATGGTCGCTCGATCCGGCCGAAGGCCACCACGCTCCAGCCGGTCTCGTCCTCGTGGTCGATCTCGTCGATCTCGAAGACCGCCTCCGCGCCCTCGCCGAAGGTGCCGAGCTCGGAGTCCGCCACGGTCCGGAACTCGATGGCGTCGGCGTTGCTGACGAAGTTCAACGGGACGATCCGGAGGCCGCCGGGAGTCTGGAAGGCCAGCCGACCCACGCCGCCCCGCTCGAGGTACTCCCGGCACTCGCTCGGGCTCAGCTCGGTCATCTCGCTCATGACGGCAACCTCCGAGTCCCAGCATGAGCGGAACCCCAGGAGCCGTCATGGGTCCAAGGTCCCCCGGCCCACCACGCCGGAGCCCGCGATCACGCCGTACGGAGCGAGAGACGCCGGAACGCGTCGGCGAATCCGTCGACGATCCGCTCGTGCTCGGGGACCAGTCCGGCGTCGGCGGCGATGCCGACGAACACCTTGCCGTCGTAGCTGAAGATCGTGACGCTCATGACCTGGTCGGCCGTGAGAGGCGCCCAGCCCATCATCCCCTCGACCTTCTGCCCCGCGACGTAGAGAGGTACTCGTGGGCCGGGCACGTTGGTCAGCACGCCGACGGCACGGTTCGCGAGCAGGTCGATCGAGGCCCGGTACAGCCGCTTGCTCATCCGCGAGATCGCCGCCTGGACGGCGTAGTCCACGACCGCCTCGTGGCCGCGCTTGATCCGACCCATCCGGTGGCGCACGACCCCGAGGGTGCGCACCGGGTCGTCGATGTTCGTCGGGAGCTCGAGCTGCACGAGCGCGAAGCTGTTGCCCAGCACCAGGGGCAGCGTGGGATCGAACGGCTTCAGGTTGACGGGTACGTCCCAGGTCACGGTGTGGCAGACGGCGCGCTGCGCCAGCAGGTAGGCGCGCAGCGACTCGGCCACGCAGGTGACCAGCACGTCGTTCACGGTGGCGTCGTTGGCGTGAGCGACTGCCTTCACGTCGTCGAGGGAGAGCGGCGGCGACCAGGCGACCAGCTTGTGCTCGCCGACCGTGCCGGTCCAGTGCGTGTTGTCGTTGCGCGTCCCGAGGACGAGCTTGCGGGCGGTGTCGACGTCGCCCGGCACAGCGGAGAGGAACGACGGCAGCCCGAACGGACCGTCTCGCACGGAGGACGCCACCCAGCGCACTCGCGACGCCATCGCGCCGACCAACGACTCCGACAACGTCAGGGCGGTGCCGGCAGCACCCACCGGGTTCGTCACGGTGCTCCGCGCGAGCTGCAGCGACGCGCTCGCGGTGCTCGTGGCCGCCGACCACACCCGACCGGTCAGCGGCGGGTGGCCGTCCGCCGGTCCGCTCGGCACCGTCCTCGACGGCTCCGGGGAGCCCGAGCGCTCACCCGCGGGAACGGCGACGACGGCGCGCACCGTCCGGACTGGCGTCGAAGACGCTCAGCGCGAGCTGGACCATGCGGATGCCGTCAGCGATGGCGTGGTGCCCGCGGAACAGCACCGCGCTGCCGCCGTGGTAGCCGTCCACGAGGACGGCGCGCCAGAGCGGCTCGGTCCGGTCGAGCGGTGCGGTGCGCTCGGAGGCGATCAGGGCCCGCAGCTCGGCATCGCCGCCGGGCGCGGGCAGGACCAGCCTGTGGTAGCGAGCCGCGAGGTCGGCGTCGGGTTGCTCCTCCCAGTACCAGCCACCGTCCTCGCCGCGGACCACCACGCTGCGGAAGACGGGGTAGCGATCCCACAGCCGCTGCTTCGTGGCGTCGAGGTAGCGGTCCCAGTCGATGGGCGTCGCGGTCCAGAAGAGGCTGTCGACCACCATCAGGTTGCCCGGCTTGTCCATCTCCAGCCACAGGGCGTCCTGCACCCCCAACCGCTGCCGTTCAGCCATGACCCGCTCGCCCTCTTCGTTGCGCCTACGAGCCATCGTGGTTCGGTGCGCGCTGCCTCGGCAGGGGCGAACGTCACGAGTTGCGGCGTCCGGGCCGGCCGCCCACCAGCTGCTCAGAAGACGAGGACCTGGTCGGCCTCGACGGTCCACGTCGCGAGCTCCTCCATGGAAGAGCGCGGAGCCTCGTCGATCAGGTGCTCCTTGGTCAGGCCACGCGCGTCCAGGCAGGTGCCGCAGCAAGCGATGTGACCGCCGTGGCGGGCAAAGCCCTTCAGCATCCTGTCCAGGGCGTAGTAGCC
Organism: uncultured Actinomycetota bacterium; assembly: GCA_963721855.1. Lineage (GTDB taxonomy): Bacteria > Actinomycetota > Actinomycetes > Propionibacteriales > Nocardioidaceae > Nocardioides_B. The sequence continues at coordinate 20,800 of CAVRMN010000016.1, forward strand.
GTCGGGTGTCTTCTGGCCCGCGATGGCGCACGTCACGGCATCGCCCATCAGGAACACGGAGACCTCGGTGTCGTCTCGCCGGACGAGTGCGACCGCCAGCCGCACGCCGTTGAAGGTTTCGTCGGCGCCGTACGCCGGACCGTTGAGGACGAGGAGGATCTTCTTCACGCCTCGAGCATGGTCCGCGCCGGCGGTCTCCCGGCAGGGTCGAAGGCCCCGCGGCGGGCGACAAGTGGACCCTTGCCGCCACAGATTCCTGCCGCCGACCGTCCGGGTCAGTTCTCGACCGCCTCGTCCTGTGTGGCGTTCGTGGCGGGTCGGTGATGCGTCTCGTACATGCGCACCGCGACCACGGCTCCGGAGACCGCGGTCAGCGCAGCCACCGTCCACACCGCCGCCCTGATGCCGAGCGCGTCGGCCACCACTCCGGCGAGCAGGGCCCCGACCGCGAAGCCGCCGTCGCGCCAGAGCCGGTAGACGCCCACCGACCGGGAACGCCAGGCCGGGTGCGCCACGTCGCCGATAGCTGCGAGCAGCGTCGGGTAGACCATGGCGGTGCCCGCCCCGAGCAGGACCGCAGCAGCCGCCCACACCGCGAATGTGTCCCCCACTGCGATCGCGGCCAGGGCCACGGCCTGCAGCCACATGCCACCGGCGATCAGCCACTTGCGGCCCCACCTGTCGGAGAGCCCACCGGTGACCAGCTGGCCCAGGCCCCACACGGCCGGGTAGAGCGCAGCAAGCAGACCGATCCTGGCCACCGACATCCCCGTGGCGGCGAACAGGATCGGGAACAGGCCCCAGGCGAGGCCGTCGTTGAGGTTGTTCACCAGGCCGGCCTGGCTGGCCGAGGACATCGCCGGTTCCCGGAAGCTGGTCTGGACGAACACCTCGCGATCCGAAAGCCGGTCATGAAGGTGGTCGTGCCGGCCATCAGCGCGCACCAGGTGGTCGGCCGCCTCGAGCCGGGCATGGTCGCGGGTCTCCTTGACGGCGAACGTGGACAGCCCGAGGCCCAGAGCGGCGAACGCGATTCCGAGCAGGAACGGGGCTGGACGCAGTCCGTAGGACTCGGCGAGGTAGCCGGTGACCAGCGCCGTGACCGCGACCGCGACGTAGCCGGCGGCTTCGTTCAGACCCATGGCGAACCCCCGACGGGCCGGGCCGACGAGGTCGATCTTCATCACCACGGTCGTGGACCAGGTCATGCCCTGGCTGACGCCGAGCAGCACGTTCGCGACGATGACCCAGGACCACGACGGCGCCCAGATCAGCATGAACGGGACCGGCACGGCGATCAGCCAGCCGACCACCAGCACGGGCTTGCGGCCGTACCGGTCGCCCCAGGTGCCGGCGAGGTAGTTCGCCGCCGCCTTGGCGACCCCGAACACGAGAATGAACGTCAGGCCGGCCGTGTACGCCCGAAGGCCGAACTCACGCTCGCCCAGGAGCGGTACCACGGTGCGTTCCTGGCCGAGCATGCCGCCCACCAGCGCGTTGACAGCGACCAGCAGCGCGAACTGCGCGGCGTTCTGTCGCAGCCCCAGCTCGATGCGCCGACCTTTCGGCGCGACCGCCCGAGACACCGGGTTCACGCCGTGACCTCCAGGGACTCACCGGTCGCGGCGGCCCACTGCTCCGGGCCGCCGTCGAGCACGGCCACCTGAGTGTGGCCGGCGCCCTCGAGCAGGCTGGCGGCACCCATCGCCCGCTCGCCGTGACCGCACATCACCACCGTGGGTTCGGCCGGCAGCTCGATGGCGCCGGTCGCCAGGGCCCCCAGCTCGACGTGCAGGGCGCCCGGCACGTGACCGGAGACGAACTCGCTCTCCTGCCGGATGTCGAGGATGCGCGCGCCCGCGAGCCCTGCGGGCTCGACCAGGGGGATCGAGGTGGTCGGCCGCCCTGCCGTGGTCCACGATGCCAGGCCGTCTGCGACCTCGCCGACGATCCGGTCGTAGCCGATCTTGCGGGCCTGCCAGAGGACCTCGACCGGGTCCTGCCCGGGATTGCGGACGACGACCATCGGCCGGCCGTCCGGGAGCAGCCAGCCCAGCCAGGTCGCGAACACCGGGCGGAGCGGGATGGACACGGAGCCCGGGATGTGGCCCGCCGCGAAGTCCGCGACCGGCCGTACGTCGACGACCGCGGCTCCTCCGGCCCGCAGTCGGCTCACATCGCCCGGCCGGAGCGAGGGTAGGGCGTCGCCCTCGATCAGCGCCGGGCCGCGGCGGTTGATCTCCCCCAGCCGCAGGAAGTACGGCGGGAAGCTGCCCAAGGAGTCGAGAAGCTGCCTGACGAAGGCGTCCTCGCTGTCGGCCCGGAGCAGCGGGTTGGTGGCGCGCTCGGTTCCGATGGTCGAGGTGCGTTCGCCCCCGGCAGGGGCCGAGCAGAACGAGCCCGGGCCATGGGTGGGCCACACCGCTACGTCATCGGAGAGCTCGGCAAGTCGGCGCAACGAGCGGAACTGTGCCCGCGCGAGCTCCTCGGTCCGCTCGGGGGAGACCAGGTCGGTGCGGGCCGCGGATCCCACCAGCAGCGAGCCACCGGTGAACACGCCCAGCACCCGAGAGCCGTCGAGAAGCTCGAACGCGAGGTGCTCATGCGTGTGCCCCGGGGTCGCCAGCGCCCGCAGCGTCAGCCCGCCGAGATCGACCTCGTCCGCGTCGGCCAGACCGGTGTGCGGGAACTCCCGGTTCCCCGCAGCGGAGGCCAGGACCGTCGCTCCGTCGTCCGCAGCGAGCTGGGTCGCGCCGGTCAGGAAGTCTGCGTGCAGGTGCGTGTCCGCGGCGTACGCAACCTTCAGGCCCCGGCGATCGGCGGCGGTCCGCAGCGCCCGTAGGTCACGGCTCGCGTCCACCGCCAGGGCTCGACCGTCCCCCAGGTCGACCAGGTACGTCGCGTTCCCGAGCCCCTCGTCCACCACCGCGTCCACGTCGCCAGCACCCATGGGTCGCCTCCAATCCTCAAGCCGATGCTTGAATATTCTCCGAGCGTAGTACTGTTGTCAAACAAACACTTGATGATGAGGGGTGCTCATGGGAGACCGGGCCGCCAAGGACGCGCTGTACGACGGCCTCGCCGCGGTGGCCAAAGCCTTGGGCAACGGCCGCCGCGCGGAGCTCGTCGACGTGCTTGCCCAGGGGGAGCGGTCCGTCGAAGCGCTCGCGGAGGAGATCGGCCAGAGCGTGGCGAACACCTCGCACCACCTCCAGCACCTCCTGCGCGCCGGCCTCGTGCGCACCCGCCGCGACGGCACCCACATCCACTACTCGCTGGCCACCCCGCGCGTGGCCGAGCTGTGGGCGGCCGTTCGCGACGTCGCCAGCTCCCAGGTCGCCGAGCTCGGCGGACTTGCCGCCGCCTACCTGGGCGACCGGTCCAGCCTGGACACCATCAGCCGCGAGGAGCTCGCCCAGCGCGTGCGCGAGGGTGACGTCGTCGTCCTCGACGTGAGACCCGAGCCGGAGTACCGGGCCGGGCACATCGCCGGCGCGACCTCCCTGCCCGTCGGGGAGATCACCCGCCGACTGCGCGGCATCCCCAAGGACCGGCAGGTCGTCGCCTACTGCCGCGGCCCGTTCTGCGTGTACGCCGACGACGCCGTCCGGGTACTACGACGTCGCGGCTACCGGGCGGCCCGACTGGACGAGGGGTACCCCGAGTGGGCCCGAGCAGGCCTGCCCGTCGAGACGGACTGACCTCAGCGCGACTCGCGCCCCTGCACGCGGCGGGAGGGCACGCGCAGTTTATTCAAATACTCTCTTGACAACACGGGGAGTCGGGAACATATTCAAGTGATCACTTGAATCTTCGAGAGGAGCCCGGCCATGAGCGTGACCGTCGACACGGACCAGCTCGAGACCAAGGTCAAGGACATGTACCGGCACGTGGCGCTGGAGCCACACGGCCGGTTCCACTTCGAGCTCGGCGAGCCGGTGGCGGTGCGCGCAGGCTACGAGCCGGAGCGCCTTCGGACAGTGCCCGCTGACGCCGTCGAGTCGTTCGCGGGTGTCGGCTACTTCTTCGACCTCGCGGGCCTCTCTCCCGGGGAGACGGTCGTCGACCTGGGCAGTGGATCGGGTATGGACGCGTTCTATGCGGCGAGTCTCGTCGGCCCGGCGGGCCGGGTCGTCGGCGTGGACTTCACCCTCGAGCAGCTGGAGAAGGCCCGGCGGATCGCTTCATCAGCCGGACTGGACCAGGTCGACTTCCTCGAGGGTCCGATCGAGGCCCTCCCCATCCGGTCCGCCAGCGCGGACTGCGTCATCTCCAACGGAGTGATCAACCTGTGCCCGGACAAGGCCGCGGTCTTCGCCGAGGCGGCCCGCATCCTGCGGCCCGGTGGCAGGCTGGCGATCGCCGACATCATCAGCGAGCGGGCCCTCACCGAAGCCATCGTCTGCAACGCGGACCTGTGGGCGTCCTGCATCGGCGGTGCCGCGCAGCAGGAGGTGTACCTGCAAGCGATCGAGTCCTCGGGCTTCGTCGTGCAGCGGGTCCGCGACAACGACTATCAGTTCATCTCCGACCAGGCTCGCAACGCCAGCACCACGTACGGCGTCAAGAGCATCTCGGTGCTCGCCACCAGGATGCCTGCCTGACCGTTCAGAGGCTCAGCGTTCGAGCCCGACGACGCACCAGCCTCGCACGCGGTGTCGGTAGCGCGTCGTGAGGCCGGTTCCGGCCAGCACCGACACCATCGCTTCCGGCGGGTGGACGAAGGCGCGGAACGACTGGCGCTTGGCGCGGCGGACCAGGTTCTCGGCGCCGATGACGCCCCGGGAGAGGACGTTCTCGGGCGGGTGGCTGAAGACCAGCAGCCGGCCGGCGTGGTCTCCTGCGGCCGACAGCAGCCGCTGGTAGTCCGGGTAGCAGCACACGACCCGGTGCAGGACCACGACGTCCGCCGGTTCGACGTCGTCCGGCGCCTGCGCGATGTCCAGGAAGCGCCTGGTCACACGCCCCGCCATGCCGGACTGCTCGAGCAGCTCCCGGGCCTCCTCCTCATAGCTCTCTGAGATCTCCAGGTTCGTGACGCGGGCGGCACCGCGTCGCAGCAGCTCGAGCTGGATCTCTCCCACTCCCCCACCGATCTCGAGGACGCTGGCGCCCGCGATGCCGCGCGCGCACAGGAAGTCGACCATCCGGCTCGAGGTGGCGTTGAGACCGTGCTTGCGGTAGCGCTTGGCCACCCGCTGGGCGAAGCGATCGGTGAAGACGGCGTCGTACCCCTCGCCGTCACAGCAGCTGGGCATGGCCCAGTGTGCGCCCGATGCGCCTGGCGCCGCCACCGTTGCCGGATCCGGCCGACGAGCGAGGGGCCGCGCGATACTCGTCTCGTGACCCTGAATGGTCAAGCTGGGGATCGTCAGTCCATCCACGACGAGCTGGAGGGGGTGCGGGCGGACCTGCGCGCGCTGGCCGAGGGCGCGTCGGCCGCCGATCTGCATCGGCGCACCGACGGCACCCGGTGGACCAACCGGCAGATGTTGTTCCACATGGTGTTCGGCTACATGGTCGTGTGGCGACTGCTGCCGCTGGTTCGGCTCGCCGGCCGGCTACCGGACTCGTTCAGCCGCATGTTCGCCACGCTGTTGAACCACGCCACGCGCCCCTTCCACGTCGTCAACTACCTCGGCGCGGTCGGCGGCGCGCTGGTGTTCCATGGGCCGCGGCTCACCAGGCAGCTTGATCGCACTCTCGACCGGCTCGAGAGGCGGCTCGACGTCGAGACCGACGACGGTCTGGCCCGACGGATGCACTTCCCGGTCGGCTGGGACCCGTTCTTCCGCGACACGATGACGGTGGCTGAGGTGTACAGGTATGCCACGCAGCACTACCACTTCCACCGCAACCAGCTGACCCTCGATCGATCAACCGGAGCGGGCAAGGGCGGGCAGTGAGCGCCGCCCATGCCGGCCTCAGCGGTAGGCGGCGATCCCGGTCAGCGCCTGGCCGATCACGAGCTGGTGCACCTCGGAGGTGCCCTCGTAGGTGAGCACCGACTCGAGGTTGTTGGCGTGCCGCATGATCGGGTACTCCAGCGTGATCCCGGCTGCCCCGAGGATGGTGCGGCACTCACGCGCGATGGCGATCGCCTCGCGCGTGTTGTTGAGCTTGCCGAGGCTGACCTGGCGGTGGTCGAGCCGGCCCTCGTCCTTGAGCCGTCCCAGGTGGAGGGCGAGCAGCATCCCCTTGCCCGAGCTCGAGAGACATGTCCGCGATCTTGGCCTGGGTGAGCTGGAACCCGGCCAGCGGCTTGTCGAAGATGTCCCGCTCCTGGGCGTAGGCGATCGCGACCTCCAGGCAGTCGCGGGCGGCACCCAGAGCACCGAACACGATCCCGAACCGCGCCTCGTTGAGGCACGACAGCGGACCGCCGAGCCCGGTCACCCCGGGCAGCACCGCCGACTCCGGCAGCCGCACGTTGTCGAGCACCAGCTCGGAGGTCACCGAGGCGCGAAGCGACATCTTCTGCTTGATCTCCGGCGCGCTGAAGCCCGGCGTGCTCGGTGGGCACCACGAAGCCGCGGATCCCCTCGTCGGTCTGCGCCCACACCACGGCCACGTCGGCCACCGACCCGTTGGTGATCCACATCTTGTTGCCCGACAGCACCCAGTCGCTGCCGTCGCGCTTCGCGCGGGTGCGCATGCCGGCCGGGTTGGACCCGAAGTCGGGCTCGGTGAGCCCGAAGCAGCCGATCGCCTCGCCGGTGGCCATCCGGGGCAGCCACTCCTGCTTCTGCTCCTCCGACCCGTGCTTCCAGATCGCGAACATCGCCAGCGAGCCCTGCACCGACACGAGCGACCGCAGGCCGGAGTCGCCTGCCTCCAGCTCCATGCAGGCGAGCCCGTACGCCGTGGCGCTGGTGCCTGCGCAGCCGTAGCCCTCCAGGTGCATGCCGAGCACGCCCAGGGAGCCGAGCTCCTTCGCCAGCTCGCGCGCCGGGATCGAGGCCGACTCGTACCAGCCGGCCAGCTGCGGCTTCACCTTGTCCTCGACGTACTTGCGGACGGTGTCGCGGATCGCGATGTCCTCCTCGCCGAGGAGGGCGTCGGTGTCGAAGAACCCGAGCGGGGTCTGCGAAGTCGTGGCCATGACGGTGGTCCTTTCAGAGGAAGGCGCTGACGCCGGTCTCGGCGCGCCCGATGAGGAGCTTCTGGATCTGGCTGGTGCCTTCGTAGAGCGTCATCACGCGGGCGTCGCGCATGTACTTCTGCACCGGGTACTCGTCGACGTAGCCGTAGCCGCCGAAGATCGGAGATCGCCTGGTTCGCCGCACGCACGGCGGCCTCGGAGGCGAAGTACTTCGCCTTGGAGGCCTCGACACCGAACGGCTCACCGCGCTCGATCAGGTCGGCGGCACGCCACGTGAGCAGCCGCGACGCATCGGCATCGACGGAGATCTGGGCGATCATGTCCTGGATCATCTGGAACGACGCCAGCTGGCGACCGAACTGCCGGCGCTGCGTGGAGTAGTCCACGACAGCCTCGAGACACCCGGCGACGATGCCGGTGCACCCCGCGGCCACGGACACCCGGCCCTTGTCGAGGGAGTGCATCGCGATCGCGAACCCCTGGCCCTCCTCGCCCAGCATCGCGGACGCGGGCACCCGCACGTTGTCGAAGGCCAGCTCGGAGGTCGCCTGGCCCCGGAGACCGAGCTTGCCGTGGATCTCGGTGCGGACGAACCCCGGGGCAGCGGTCGGCACCAGGAACGCCGAGATGCCCTTCGGCCCGGGTCCGCCCGTGCGCGCGAAGACGAGGCACACGTCGGCCCACGAGCCGTTGGTGATGAAGATCTTGGACCCGTTGATGACGTAGTCGCCTCCGTCCCGGACGGCGCGCGTCTTGAGGTTGCCCGGGTCGGAGCCGTTGTCCGGCTCGGTGAGCCCGAAGCAGGCGAGCACGCTGCCGTTGGCGATCCCCGGCAACCACTCCTGCTTCTGCTCCTCGGTGCCGTGGGACAGGATCACCTTGCCGACCAGGCCCATCGACACGGACACGATCCCGCGGACGGAGGAGTCGGCGCGGCCCAGCTCCTCCATGCCGATGCAGTAGGTGATGTAGTCGCCGCCGAGACCGCCGTACTCCTCGGGGATGGTCAGCCCGAAGAAGCCGATCTCGCCGAGCATCGGGATGATCTTCGTGTCGACCGACTCGTCGCGGTCCCACTGGGCCCGGTAGGGCACGACCTCCTTGTCCAGGAAGTCGCGGGCCAGCTGCTGGAAGCTGCGCTGGTCGTCGTTGAGTGCCAGGTCCATGGTCAGGCTCCCGGGGGTCGTAGGTGGAAGACGGCGGTCATGCGTGACGCCCGACGGTCTCGCGGAGCTGGAACTTCTGGATCTTGCCGCTGGGGGTCTTCGGGAAGTCGTCGAGGAGGACGAGCTTCTCGGGCCAGTACTGCTTCGCGACACCCTTGGCGGCGAGGAACTCCTGCAGGCCGGCGAAGGTCAGCTCGGGCGCTCCGGCCTTGAGCACCAGACAGGCACAGGCCCGTTCCTGGAGCCGGGGGTCCGGGATCGCCACCACCGCGACGGTGTCCACGTCGGGGTGCTCGTAGAGCACGTTCTCGACGTAGGAGACCGGGATGTTCTCGCCGCCACGGATGATGACGTCCTTGGTGCGCCCCGAGATGCGCAGGTAGCCGTCGGCGTCGATGTGCGCGAGGTCCCCGGTGTCGAACCAGTCGCCGTCCGGGTCCGCGCGGAAGAGCGCGCGCGTCATCTCGAGGCGCTCGGCGTAGCCGACGAAGACGAAGGGGCCGCGCACCTGCAGGGCACCCTCCTCGCCGGCGGGCCGCAGGACGCCGTCGAAGTCGACGACGCGGATCTCCATGCCGGGGAAGGGGTAGCCGTCGGTGTCGATGACCTTGTCCTCCGGGTCCCCGGGGATCCCCAGCGTGACCAGACCCTCCTCGGTCTGCCCCCACCCGCCGAGCACCGCGAGCTCGGGCAGCACGTCGCGGGCCTGGCGCACCAGGACCCGCGGGATCGGGGCGCCCATGCAGCAGAACCGCACCAGGGACGAGAGGTCGTGCTGGTCCAGCCCCGGAGCGTTCACCAGGTCGTGCAGGAAGGGGGTGGCCGCGGACGTGTAGGTGATGCCGTGGCGCTCGACGAGCTCCACGAAGGTGGGGGCGTCCCAGACGTCCTGCAGCACGCAGGTGGCGCCGTTCTGGACGTTGAGCCGGGCGCCGTACAGGAAGCCGGTCAGGTGGGCGAGGGTCGAGGCCATGTGGAACACGCTGTCGGCGGTGATGCCCAGCCGCTCGGGGAGCGCGTCGTTGGCGGCGACGACGGTGTTGTGCGTGTGCATCACGCCCTTGGGCTCGCCGGTGGTGCCCGAGGTGAAGATCAGCAGCGTCACGGCGTTGGGGTCGGGGCGTACGGCGGCCAGCTCGGCCGGATCGCGGCGCTCCTCCCACGGGGTCGCCATGAACTCCTCCCACGAGGTGGGTCCGCTCGGCCCGTCCACGACCAGCACGTGCTCCAGGGCCGGCCAGTCGCCGCGCAGGCCGTCGATCATGCCGGGGTAGTCGAACCCCCGGAACTGCTGTGGCACCACGATCAGGCGTGACTTCGCCAGGCCCACCATGAAGCCGACCTCGCGCTCGCGGTAGATCGGGATCAGCGGGTTGCTGATCGCGCCGATCCGCGACGCCGCGTAGTGCACGACCACCCACTCGATCCAGTTGGGCAGCTGGAAGGAGACGACGTCGCCCGGCTCGATCCCGAGCTCCAGGAGGCCGAGGGCGCAGCGGTCGACCTGCTGCTTGAGCTCGCCGAACGTCACCTGGGTCCGGGCGTCGATGAACGCCGGCTTGTCCGGGGTGGCGGCCGCGGCGTCGTCGAGGAAGTCGGTGATGGTGCGGTTGCGCCAGTAGCCGGCCTCGGTGAACTTCTCGATCTGCGCGGGCGTGAGGGTGGTCTCGAACATGACGGCGGCTCCGGGGAGGTGAGTGGGGTTGGCCGGTCAGGCCATCGTCAGGCCGCCGCTGACGCTGACGGTCTGGCCGGTGATGAAGGCCGCCTCGTCGGAGGCGAGGAAGGCGACGGCGTTGGCGATGTCCTCGGGCTGGCCGAGGCGGCGGAAGGGGATCGCCTTGGTCAGGGCGTCGCGGAGCTTCTCCCCACCCATGCTGGCGAAGAGTGCGGTGTCCGTCGGGCCGGGGCACACGCAGTTGATGGCGACCTGGTTGCGCGCCATCTCCCGGGCGGTGGCCTTGGTGAAGGCGATGACCCCACCCTTGGCCGCGGAGTAGACGGCCTCGCCGGAGGACCCGGCGCGACCGGCGTCGGACCCCAGGTTGACCACCCGGCCCGAGCCCTGCGCGGCCATGATCGGCAGCACGGCCTTGGAGGTGTTGAGCACTCCGTAGAGGTTGATCTGGATGACCCGGTCCCAGGTCTCCGGCTCGGAGTCGACGAACGGCTCCGCCTTGTCCCAGCCGGCGTTGTTGACGAGCACGTCGATGCGGCCGAACTGGTCGACCACCTGCGTGACCATCCCGTTGACCGAGTCGCGGTCCGTGACGTCGGTGCGCAGGCCGATGGAGTCGTTGCCGAGGGCGGCGGCGGTGTCCTTCGCGGCACCTTCGTTGATGTCGGTGACGACGACGGTGGCACCGTCGGCAGCGAGCCGTTCGGCGATGGCCTTGCCGATGCCCTGGCCGGCCCCGGTCACGATCGCGATCTTGTGGTCGAGCTTTCCCATGGTGGTGCCTTTCGAGAGTTCGTCGTGGAGGGATCGGGATCAGGGCGCGAAGGGACGGCCCAGGAGTGCTCGGGAGATGACGAGCTTGGAGACCTGCGCGGTGCCGTCGCCGATCTCGAGGCCGATGACGTCCCGCAGCCGCTGGCCGACCGGGCTCTCCGTCGAGTAGCCGAGGTGGCCCAGGGTCAGCAGGCACTGGTGGATCACCTCGGCGGAGAGCTTCGGCGCCCAGAACTTCGCCATCGCCGCCTCCGCGGAGTGCTCGAGGTCGTTGTCCTTGCGCCACAGCGCCTCGTAGCAGACGTGGCGGGCGCCCTTGATGTGCGTCGCGTTCTCGGCCAGCGGGAAGGCAACGCCCTGGAAGGTGCCGATCGGCTTGCCGAACGCCTCCCGGTCACGGGACCACTGGATGGCCTCGTCGAGGCTCGCCTGGGCGGCACCCAGGCACGCCAGGCCGATGATGGCCCGCGAGTAGTCGAAGCCCTGCATGACGGAGACGAAGCCGTCGCCCTCGTTGCCGATCAGGTCGGCCGCGGCGACCGGCGTGCCGTCGAAGTGCAGCGACGCCCGGCCGATCGCCCGGCTGCCCAGGTCGTCGAACGCGGCCCGGGTGACCGTCGGCTGACGGAGGTCGACCCAGAACGCGCTCACGCCGCGGGCCCCAGGACCTCCGGTGCGGGCCAGCACCACGCCGCGGTCACTGTCCATCCCCAGCGTGATCGAGGTCTTCTCGCCGTGCAGGGTCCAGCCGTCGGCGGTGGGGACGGCCTTGAGCTCGAGGCTCGCGGCGTCGGTGCCGTGGCCGGGCTCGGTGATGCAGATGCACGGCACGGTCTCGCCACTGGCGATCCCGGGCAGCCACGCGGCCTTCTGCTCCTCGGTGGCGTTGCGGACGATGACGTCACTGATCAGGGCGGTGTTGATGATGAGGTAGGTCGCGTTGAAGTCGGCGCGGCCCACCTCCTCGGCAGCGACGCCGGCGATCACCGCAGTGGCCTCCTGTCCGCCGTACTCCTCGGGGATGCGGAGACCGGTCAGCCCCATGCCGGCCATGTCCAGCGCCAGCTCACGCCGGAAGGCGGCGGCCCGGTCGTCGGACTGGTAGTGCGGTGCGAGCGTCTTGGTCGCGAACCGGCGGATCTCCGTCCGGAAGGCTTCCTGGTCCTCGTCGTCGGCATAGTGCATGGCTGGTCCTCGGGTTCCGGCTCAGTGCCAGTTGACGTGCTGGTTGAAGTCGGGGGTGCGCTTCTCGGCGAACGCGGCGGCGCCCTCGAGTCCCTCGGGTGAGGCGGTGAACAGGTCCAGGGCCGTCATCGCCATGTTGCTGAACCCCGCTTGGTGGTCGGTGTCGGCGTTGAAGGACTGCTTGAGGAAGCGGATCGCCGTGGGGCTCTTCTCGGCGACCTCCGCGGCCCACTCCTTGGCCTCCTTCAGCAGCTGGTCGGCCGGCACGACCTTGTTGACCAGCCCCATCGCGAGGGCCTCCTGGGCGTCGTACATCCGGCACCAGAACCAGATCTCGCGGGCCTTCTTCTCCCCCACCACCCGCGCGAGGTACGCCGAGCCGAAGCCGGCGTCGAAGGAGCCGACCTTGGGCCCGGCCTGGCCGAAGCGGGCGGTCTCGCTCGCCAGCGACACGTCGCACAGGACGTGCAGCACGTGACCGCCGCCGACCGCCACGCCGTTGACCGCGGCGATCACGGGCTTGGGGATGTCCCGGATGAGCTTGTGCAGGTTGCCGATCTCGAACATGCCCGACTCGCTCGGGCCGTAGTCCCCCGTCTCGGCGCGCTGCTTGACGTCACCGCCGGTGCAGAACGCCTTCTCGCCGGCTCCCGTCAGGATGACCGACTGCACCTGCTTGTCGGCCCAGGCCAGCCGGAAGGCCTTGATCAGCTCCTCGACGGTCTGCGCCCGGAACGCGTTGTAGCGCTCGGGACGGTTGATGGTGATGACGGCCGCCGAGTCCTCGACCGCGTACGTGATGTCCTCGAATGTCATCGTTCACCCCTGCATGTCGAAAATGAATCTTGCTTCACTACGAATGAATCTAGATTCATGAATACTCGCTGTCAAGGGTTCCAAGAGGTACGATGAACGAAGATTCACTTTCACTCAGGGTCCAGGAGGCTCCATGACGTCCGCCGTGCAGCTCGACCCAGCCGACGCCGCGAAGCAGGCGCGTGCGGAGCAGCGCAGCGCGCAGCTGCTCGACGCCGCAGCCCGGCTGATGGAGCGGGACGGCTCGCACGCGGTGTCGATGCAGGCGGTCGCCGCCGAGGCCGGAGTGAGCGTGGGGCTGATCTACCGCTACTTCGGAGGCAAGGACGACCTGCTCCTGGCCGTCATCGTCGGCGTCCTCGACTCCTTCGCCACCCAGGTGCCTGCCGCGGTCGAGGCCGCCGGGGAGGATCCTGTCCACCGTCTCGCGGCGGCGTTCCGGTCCTACTGCGAGGTCATCGACGAGCGCCGTCACGCAGCGGTCCTGACCTACCGGGAGACGAAGAGCCTCGACGACGCTGGGCGGGCCCGGATCAAGGACCTCGAGGTCCAGACGAGCGAGCCGCTGCGCGCCGCGCTGCGTGAGGGCGTGGAGGCGGGGCTGTTCAGCGTGCCCGACCTCGAGCTCACGGCGTACGACCTGCTGCTCCTGGCCCATGCGTGGGCTCTCAAGCACTGGTACTTCGAGCGGACGCTTTCGCTGGACACCTACGTGCAACGCCAGCTCGCGCTGGTCCTCAAGGGCATCCTCGAGCCGCGGCACCGGCGCAAGTACGCCGCCCTGGTCTCCCCCGCCTGACATCCCGGCACGGCCCTCGCGCGGCACCTGGACCTACAACGAGACCTTGTCGGTGCTGTGTGCGGCGACGAGGTCGTGCCCTGCCTCGCCCTCGGCGCCACCCTCGACGTGCAGCTCGGGCAACCACTCGAGCCAGCTCGGGAGATACCAGTTCCACCGTCCGAGCAGCACCATGGTGGACGGCACGAGCACGGTGCGGATCACGGTCGCGTCGATCAGGAGTGCGACCCCCACGCCGAAACCCATCTGCTGGAAGCCCACGAGATCTCCTGAGGCGAAGCCGAGGAAGACCACGACGATGATCAGCGCGGCCCCGGTGATGATCCGCCCGGTGGCGCCCACCCCGTGAGTGACGGCGTCAACCGTGTCCCCCGTGGCGAGGTAGCGCTCACGGATCCGGGTGAGCAGGAACATGTGGTAGTCCATCGAGAGGGCGAACAGCACCGAGAACAGGAAGACCGGCACCCACGGCTCGACCCGGTCGATCTGCTGGAGTCCGAGGAGGTCGGCCCCGATGCCTTTCTGGAACACCAGAACCATGAGCCCGTAGGCCGCCCCCACCGAGAGCAGGTTGAGGATGACGGCCTTCAACGGCAGCACGACCGAGCGGAAGATCATCAGCAGCAGGAGGAAGCTCAGCGTCAGCACGAAGGCGATCACGATCGGCAGCCACCGGTTGATGAGCGTCGTGTAGTCGAGATCGAACGCCGTCGCTCCGGTGACGTACACCGGGACGTCGACACTGCCGAAGGCAGCCGGCACATAGTCCTCGCGCAGGCGCACGATCGCGGCAGCCGCCTCGGACCCGGCAGTGTCGCCGGTGAGTGCGATCTCCACAAGGGTGAGGTCTCCCGAGGGTGCGGTGGACACCGTCGTCGCACCGAAGGAGCTGTCACCGGCCACCAGGTCACCCAGCCGACGCGACGCGGTGCGCACATCGGAGCGCGAGGAGTCGGCGTCGACGACCACCACGGCGGGGTTGCTCCGCGCGCCGGAGGGGAAGTAGGTCTCGAGGGCGGCGAAGCCCTGGCGTCCGACCATGTCGCCCGGGAGGGACGAGAGACCGGCCGAGCCTGTCTCCAGCGTGAGCACCGGCAGGGCGAGCGCCACCAGCACGGCAGTGGTCGCACCCGCGGTCAGGGCGGGTCGTCGGGTGACGATCCGCACCGAGCGGGCCCAGAAGCGGCTCTCACCGCCGTGCTGGCGGGTCAGGAAGGGGATGCGCAGCCGTTCGATGCGGTCGCCGAGGAGTGACAAGATCGCGGGCAGCAAGGTCAGGGCGCCGGCCACGGTCACGATCCCGACGAGCACGGCACCCGTCGCCAGGCTGCGCAGCACCGTGTCCGGCACGAGCAGCATGCCGAGCAGCGCCACCACGAAGGACGATCCCGAGAACAGCACCGCCTTGCTGGCGGTGGCACCCGAGACGGCGATCGCGTCGTGCTTGCTGAGCCCGGCGTAGCGCTCTTCCCGGTAACGGGACACGACGAACAGGCTGTAGTCGATTCCCAGCGCCAGCCCCATCGCGACGGCCATGTTGACGATGAAGAAGGACAGCTCGAACGCCTGCCCGATCATGGAGGCGATGCCGAGCGCGACGACGATCGAGACCACGGCGATCACCAAGGGCACGGAGGCAGCCACCACGGCCCCGAAGACCAGCAGCAGCACGATCAACGCCGCGGGCAGCCCGAACTGCATCTCACCTCTCTCGAGGTCGCTCTGCGAGACCTCGACGAAGTCGTTGTTCACGGTCCAGGACCCCGTGATGTACGCCGACACTCCCTCCATGCTGTCGGTGGCCTGAACAGCGTCGACGACGGAAGCGATGCCGACCAGCGGGTCCGTGCCTGCGGCCTCGGCCTCGTCGCTGTCGTCCATCACGACCGGCAGCAGGACGGCGTCCCCCTGCTGTGAGATCAGCCCCACTGCGTCGGCCGCGTACGGGTCCCCCACGTCGCGGACGGCTTCGGCTGTCGCGATCTCCTCGCTCAGGTCGGCCACGGCTGACCGCACCTGCGGATCGTTCACGTTGCCGCTGTCGGCCACCACGACGACGAGCTCGCTCACCGCGTTGCGGTCCGGGAACCGGTCGTCGACCAGATTCATCCCCTTGATCGAGTCCGGCTCGCTGGTGATGCGGCCTTCGGGCGTCAGCGCTGACCCCAGGAACAACGCCATCGCGGCCATCGCCGCGATCACCACCCCGACCCAGACAGCGACCGTGCGCCACGGGCGCCTCGCGCATGCCATCGCCATCCGCTGGGTGAGCGAGAGGTTCATGGCCAGGCCCTCCAGTCCCCCCGACTGGCCTGCTTCCCTGGATAGCCTCCTGGTTTGAAGGCTGTCAATAGCCCGCGAGACTCGTCAGCAGCAACAGTCAGCCGTCACCGGCCACGTCGCGACCGTCGGCGGTGTGCGGGTTCTCGTCGATCGCCGCGACGGCGGGGGTGGGCTCGGTCTCGACGCCCGGCGGGCGGCGGTCGAGGTGGACACCCGCGATCATGCAGCGCACCGACCCCCCCGCCAGCTCGATGGTGGGGATGTCGACGGCGACGATCTCGCAGGACTCCTCGATGACCGCGATCTGGTCGGGGCGGAGGCTGCGCCGCGCCCTCGCCGACATCGTCATGACGTAGCGGCGCTTCCCCTCTGGCGTACGACCACACAGCTCCACCGCGTTGCCCGCGAACTCGCGGATCTGCTCCTCGGTGAGCTCGACGACCTTGCGGCCGTTGACGGTGAGGCGTTCTCGGACCTGCTCGCGACGGGCCAGGTCGGGGATCATCTCCAGCGCGATCAGCGCAACGTCGGTGCCGATGCAGCAGATGACGTTGGTGTGGTAGACCGGCACGCCCCGTGAGTCGACCGCCTGGAACGCCATCGGCTCGTAGCCGAAGTCGGTGCAGAAGCGCTCCAGCACGTGGGTGTCCGCGCGGTAGCTGACCGCGGTGTAGGCGACGCGCGAGACGTGGTCGAGCACCATCGCGCCGGTCCCCTCGAGGAAGATGCCGTCCGGCTCGAGACCGGAGTAGTCGACGATCGTCTGGACGCGGTACGTCGACTTCAGCATCTCCAGCACGTCCGCACGGCGCTCGTGGCGACGGTTGGACGCGTACATCGGGTAGACCCCGACCAAGCCGCCGGCGTGCGTGGACAGCCAGTTGTTCGGGAACACGCTGTCCGGGCGGGTGTGGTCCTCGTCGGCGAACACGTGCACGCGCACGCCGGCTGCCTGCAGGGCGTCGGCCACCGCGTCCATCTCAGCCAACGCCCTGGCCGAGATGGCGTCGTCGGACTGCCCCTCGGGCGCATCGGACTGAAAGGTGTTGTCGGCTGCGGTGGCCGGGTTGGGCAGGAACTTCTCGGCGCGGACCAGGATGACTGCGGAAGGGGCTTGGGCACTCACAACGTCGAAATCTAGATCACGCGCCTCGCCCGGCTGCCAGCGGTGCCGGGGACGCCCCGCCGCACCGTCCGGCCAAAGGTGTGGATCACCCGATACCACCGCACATCGACCTGGTTCATCACCCGGGCCTGCGACTCCGGACCAAGCCACGAGAAGAAAGTCCCCTACGACCTGACTGCCCGAGACGGGCCCAAGGACCCTGGAAAAGGGGGCAACGGCCGCTACAGACTTGAGGCTGATCGCGCGGTCAGCAGCCGGACGGGGGCCGCGGACGGTCCGGTTTGCGGAAGCTGGTGATCATATGCCTCAGGACGCCGCGGCGGCGGGGACCACGACCCCTGTGCCTCAGCAACGCACCGCCACAGAGGAGTCCGACGCGGAACGTGCGCAGGCGGGGGAATCGGTCGGATCTGTCAGACCTGTGCCGTTCGACCGGCTGCTGTCCGTCGCGACGCTCACGCCCGCGCAAGCCTCGCTGCTGGCCGTGCAGCTGCTCGACGCCGCCCACCTGAGGAGCCAGGGCAACGGGCACTCCCCCGTCGGCGCCCGCCTCGGAACGGTGACCCTCACTCCCACCGGTGATGTCGACGTGAGTCCTGCCGCCGCCGATGAGGGCACGCCCGTCACCGAGCTGCTCGAGCGACTGCTCCAGAACGCCCGCCGGCTCCCGGGGCACCCGAGACCCGAACAGCTGGTGCTCCTGCACCGGCTCGAGGAGGCGGCCAAGGACCCGTTGCTCGATCCGGGCGCGCGGGCCCGCGAGCTGGACGGCGCGCTGGCCGACACGCTCGGCCCGGGTGCCCGACAGCGCCTCGCCGGACAGCTCGCGGCGCTGGTCGACGCGTTCGCCCACGTCGCTCCCGGCACCCCGGCCGACGTCGACACCCTCCTGGCCCCACGACCGGTGAGGGCGACGACCGCGCCGGCGGCGGTTCCCGCCACCTCGTCCGCTCCCGGCTCCTCCCAGCCTGGCCCCCACCGGGCTGCCCCGGCGCGACACGCCCCGGGCCGCGCACCTCGTCGTGCACCGCGCCGCAGCCGGACCCTGCTGCGCCGCCGCACGCCAAGACGGGTCGCGCTCGTCGTCCTCGTCCTGGCGGCCGTGCTGGCAGTCAGCGGCTACGTCGTGCTCCGCGGTCCGGGAGTGGGATTCGTCGAGTCGCTCGGACCCGGCGGCGACCCCACTGCGCCGGCCACGACCGCTCCCACGACTCCCTCGCAGCAAGCAGCGAAGCAGCCGCGCCTGCGTCGCGCGCAGCCCGTCCCGACGCTGGCGGGTCGACAGGCCGGCCCGGTCACCGGTGTCTCGGTGCAGAAGGCAGCCAGCTGCAAGCCGGGTTCGCTCTGCCCGGTCAGGGTGACGGTCCACTTCCGGCCCGCCTCGACGACGCAGTCCGTCAGCTGGAAGGTGGGAGCAGCACGGGTGTGCAAGCGCGGGATCACCTGGTCCCCGCCGACCACGGTGACCGCCCAGCCCGGCTGGACCACTGTCTATGCCGACTCCTCGGTCCGCGTGCCGCCAGGCCGCTCTCTCGCCCTCGTCGCCCTGACGAGCACACCGGCCCGGGCCCAGTCCCGGCCGATTCCCGTCGCCGGATCGTCGCTGCGCTGCTGACCCGCCATGCTCAGCATCGAACGAGGGCTGCTCGGCGCGCGCCGGTCCCACCCCCGGACGGGGCGGCCGGTGCAGCGTCCCGCTGCCGCCCTTCTCGACCCCCTCGCCGTCGGGGCGCTGGTTGTCCTGGTCGGTCTCGGGATGGCCAATCTCGCGGCCCTCGGCGACCAGGCGGTGATGCTGCACCAGCTCGTCGTCGACGTCGCCGGCGTGGCGCTCTTCGTGGTCCTGCGGCTCTGGCGCATCGATGGGCTGCGCTGGCTGGGCTGGGGCTGCTACGTGCTGAGCGTGCTGCTGCTGATGGCGGTCGACATGGGCGGCTCGACCGTCAACGGAGCCCGCAGATGGCTCGCCTTCGGCTCCTTCACCATGCAGCCGTCGGAGCTCGCCAAGCTCGGCCTGCTGCTGGTGCTGGCGCAGGTGCTCGGCAGCGACCGCTCGTGGCCTCGTCGCCTGGCCGCGGCCCTGGCCCTCGCCGTCGTGCCGATCGCGCTCGTCGTCACCCAGCCGGACCTTTCCACAGCCGCCGTCCTCTGCGTGGTGACCGCCACGATGCTGGTGCTCGGCCGGATTCCGCTCAAGGTGTTCGTGGTCTTCCTCGTCGTCGCCGGGCTGATGCTGCCGTTCGCCGAGCACCTGCTGCATCCGTACCAGCAGGAGCGGCTGAACGCCTTCCTGAGCGGCTCGACCGACGCCAACGGTCCGGGTTGGGCGATCCTGCAGATGCACATCGCGGTGGCGTGGGGCGGCCTGACCGGCGGCGCTGGTCCGTTGCACCGACTGGTCGCGCTGTACCTGCCCGAGCGGGAGACCGACCTCGCGTTCACCAGCTTGGTGGAGCAGCACGGGATCCTCGCCGGCTCGTTGGCCGTCCTTGCCGCGGCCGTGCTCGTCTGGCGGATCGTCGCTGCCAGCAGACGCACCCGCAGCCGCCCCGCGGCCCTGGCCGCCGCCGGGTTCGCGGCACTGGTCGGCGTCGAGGTCGCGGTCTCGGTCGCGGGCAACCTCGGCCTGATTCCCACCGCGGGGGTGCCGTTCCCGCTCCTCAGCTACGGAGGTACGGCGGCCACCGTGCACATCGCCACCCTCGGCCTGGTGATGGCCCTCCGCGCCGACGGGGACACCCACCGCCTCTGGAGCCCCAGTGGGCTGGACCGGCTGCGGCCTCGACTGCTGCGGACGAACGCCGTCGCGGTCACCGGCAGTCCTGGTCGGCATGGTGGGCTTCGCCTGGCAGCTGCAGAGCGCCGACGGGCCCCAGCTCCGTGAGGCCGCCTTGAACCAGATGATGCGATGCACGCGCGTGCCCGCGGCGCGCGGTGACATCACCGACCGGCACGGGAACCCCCTCGCCGTCGTCGTCCGGCGCGACCGGGTGGCGACGGTGCCGGCGCTGGTGCAGCCCAACGACGTAGCCCTCCTCGCGGCGCTCACCGCGCGGCCGGTCAGTGGCCTGCACCGGCTGCTCGAACGAAACCGGTCGAGCCTCGACCTCACCATCGCGTCCCTCCCGAAGGCGGCCGGTCGGCGGGTCCGCGAAGCCGGGCTGCCCGGGGTCTTCGTCGTCCCCGAGGCCCGCCGGCGCTACCCGGAAGGTGCCTCCCTGGGTGCCGTGCTGGGCTGGACCGGTGTGGCCACCCCCGTCGAGATGGAGCGCTGGCCCAGCTTGCCTCTGGGCGCCACCGTCGGCCGCGCGGGCCTGGAGCAGATCTACGACCCGATCCTGCGCGGCACCGACGGGCGCCAGTGCGTCTACGTCACGCCCGCGGGCAACCCGATGGCGCTCGGCCCGTACACCCCACCGCGGAGTGGCAGCACCCTCCGCCTCACCATCGACCTCGGTCTGCAGCACAAGCTCTTCCAGTCGCTCACGACGGTGATGCGGGGCGTGCCCGGCCAGCCCCGCGGGGACCTCGGCGGGTCGGTCGTGCTGGATCCGCGGAACGGCCAGGTGCTGGCCATGGCGAGCCTGCCGACCTACGACAACCGCGTCTTCGGCCCGCCGGTCAACAACCGGGCGCTCGCGCGGCTGGCGCGCCAGCCGGCCAGCCCGATGCTCGAGCACGTGACGCAGGTGGCGGCGCCTCCCGGGTCCACCTTCAAGCTCGTGGTGGCCGCGGCGAGCATGCGCCGCGGAGTGGTGCCGCCCGACCGGGTGCTTCCCGGTGGCGGTTCCTGGACGCTGGGCGACCACACCTTCGGCAACTGGATGAGCCTGCCGGCGCAGGACCTGCGGCAGGCGATCGCGTGGTCCAACAACGTGTACTTCTACCAGCTCGCCTGGGCCCTGGGGCCGTGGCCGATGATCCACACCGCTCGCAGCCTGGGGGTCGGCCGGCCGACCGGTATCGACCTGCCCGGCGAGACCGGCGGCTACCTCGGGACCCCGGCCTCGGTCGCCAAGGACACGTGGTATCCCGGGTCCACGGTGATCCTCGGCATCGGCCAGGGCTATCTCGCCGTGACGCCCCTGCAGGACGCGCTCTGGACCGCAGGGATCGCCACCGGCGCCGTGGCCACGCCCCACCTCGGCCTCGCGTACGGCGAGGGGCGGGGCCGCTTCACGCACCTGGGCTGGCCGAAGCCGCGACGGCTCGCCTACGCCCACAAGCTGGGCCCGGTCCGCGACGGGATGGCGCTGGCCGCGACGTCCGGCACCGCCAGCATCCTGAACGCGCTCCCGGTCAAGGCCGGCGCCAAGACCGGCTCCTCACAGGACCCGTCGGCCCCCAACGGCGCGCCGGACTCGTGGTTCACCGCGGCCGCCCCGCTGAAGCACCCGCGGATGGTGGCGACGTCGTTCGTCCGCGGCGGCGGTCACGGCGTCAGCACGTCCGGCGTCGTCGTACTGCCGGTGATGCAGTACTTCTTCGCCCACGAGAAGGAGATCCTGGGCGGCGGACAGCGCTAGGCCGCGTCGAGGAAGGCGGTCTCGTAGGCGCGCACCACGTCGGGGTCGGACAGGCAACGCGCGGCGCCCTCGGCCACGCAGGTCAACGGCCGATCGGCCATCCGCACCGGGAAGGCGAGCTCGGACTCGACGAGCTTGTCGAAGCCACGAAGCAGGCTCGAGCCACCGAAGACCGTGACCCCGTCGGTGAGGATGTCGTCGGCCGCCTGCGGTGGCAGGTCGTCGAGCGCGCCGGCGAGTGCGGCGATGATCGCGTCGGCGGTCGGCCGCAGCGCCTCGAGGACCTCTTCGGACTCCAGGGTCAGCAGTCGCGGCCGACCGGTGCCCAGATCGATGCCCTGCACGACCGAGGAGAGACCCTGGTCGGTGTCCACCCGGCACTTCAGCGCCTCCGCGGTCAGCTCGCCGACGAGCAACCGGTGCTCCGCTCGCAGGTAGCGGTAGAGGGCCAGAGTCATCTCGTCGCCGGCGATCCGCGACGATCGGTGGGACAGCACACCGCCGTAGCAGAACGCGGTGATCTCCGACGTCCCCCCACCGATGTCCAGCACCATGTGTGCCCGCGGCTCGAGCGGGTCCAGCCCGCACCCGACGGCCCCTGCGATCGGTTCAGGGATCAGCTCCGGCGTGCGGATCCGGGCCTCGTCGGCCACCTCGAGCAGGGCTCGCCGCTCCAGGGCCGTCGCCCCGGCCGGAACTCCGATCACCGCCCGCGGGCGGACCCGTTGCCAGGCGGGTGTGGCGATCATGCCCAGCACACCGACGACGAACGCCCGCGCAGCCTCCAGGTCGACGATGACGCCGTCGTGGAGCGGCCGCATCGCCGTGAGCCCGACCGGACAGCGGCCCATCAGGTCGCGCGCCTCGTGGCCCAGCAGCACCGGCCGCACGCGCCGGGAGCGGGCCTCGGCCACGCGCACCACCATCACCGAGGGTTCGTCCAGCACCACGCCGCGCCGCTGGTGGCACACCACCGTGTTGGCGGTGCCGAGGTCGATGCCGAAGCCAGTCATGTGAGACCCCCAGGAATGAGCCGGTGTCATCCAAGGTACGACGTTGCGCACCCCGCGCACACCGGGCCGTTGGTCCCTAGGACTCCTCGGGCTCCACCTGGACGACGGAGATGAGCGGCAGTCCGATGTCGCGCAGCCGACTCAGGTAGCCGTGGAGCGCGGCCTGGTCCGCGACCCGGCCGCGCAGCACGGTGATGCCGCCCCCCTCGGCGGTCAGGGTCATCCCCTCGAACCAGGTCCCCCACCTCGGGTCGAGGCGGCCCTGAAGTCGAATCTCGTACCAGCCGGCGTCGGGTTCGGTGCGGGAAGTGTTCATGAGTCGAGGCTAGGAACCGGTTCGGTGAGTGCGCGTCACAGCATGTGGTGATCCTGGTGGTGATCTCGGCCTCGTGCCTGCGCGGTCAGCGACCCAGCAGGCCGAGCTGGTGGGCTTTGCTGACGGCCGAACGCCGGTTGTTGACCCCCAGCTTCGTGTAGATGTGCTTGGTGTGCGTGCGGACGGTGTTGAGCGAGACCACCAGGTGGCGGGCGATGTCGGGTCCGTCGAGCTCGCTGGCCAGGAGGCGCAGGACGTCCAGCTCACGGTCGCTCAGCGGATCGACCAGCGGCTGCTGACGACGAGGGGGTGGCGCCGAGCTGCCCTCCGCACCGGCCTTCGCTTCCTCGAGGATGCGCCGCAGGAAGGACCAGTCGGGACGCGTGCGGGCGAGCCTCTCGAGGAGCCTCACCATCGGCTCACCCTCGGCGACGAAGACCCTGGTCCAGCCGTCGACCTCGGCCAGCGTCAAGGCGCGCTCCAGCGGCGCCGGGTCCTGCCGGGCGAGTGAGAGCAGGGTCAGGAGCTCGAGGACTGTCCCGATCCGCCCGCCGTCCTCGGCCGCCGCGAGCAGGCGGTCGAGCAAGCCGGTCGCCTGCTGCAGCGCATCGGGCGTCCCTAGCGCCAGCAGGATCCGCACCAGCGTGACGTGCTCGGACTCGTGCAGGTAGGACGGTTCGTCGTCGGGCGACAGCCCCTGCCTCCGCGCCCAGTCGAGCGCGTCGGCGACCTGGCCGTGCGCGGCCAGCATCCGGGCACGGAGGGCCGCCACCGGTTGCACGTCGGGCGAGTAGTCGCCGACGTACACGCGGATCGCGTCGTCCAGGAGGCGAATCGCGGCGTCGGTGTCTCCCTCGGCTTCGCGAAGGCGTGCCATCCCGACCCGCCAGCGGTAGGGGTTCTGCGCCAACGCGGCAGCGTCGCCGAGCTCGTCGGCGTGACGGAGGTGCTCGGCCGCGGCGGTGAGGTCGTTGCGCTCCCAGGCGACGCGGCTGAGACCGACGAACATGTCGGCGGTGCCCCGCAACGGAGGAGACCCCTGGCCGGCGAGCTCCAGGGCGCGCTCGAAGGTGCGCTGGGCGTCGTCGAGTCGACCCTGGGTCAGCTCGAGGTCGGCGAGAGTGATGGAGCAGCCGAGCACGTCGGCGATGCGCCCGGCCTTCTGCAGGCCCTCGATGGCCGCGGTGTAGCCGCGGTGGGCCGCGCCGAGGTCGCCGGTCGTCCAGGACGCGAGCCCGGACAGTGCCGAGGCGGCCGAGCGCGCCAGGTGGTCGTCCGCTGCCGCCACGCGGACCACCTGATCCGCGTGGGCGATGGTTCCCTCGGGGTCGCCGGAGTTGAGTGCCAGTGCGGCTCGGTACATCTGGATGTGCGCCGGAATGCGGGCCAGCTCCTCACGTTGGAGGACGACGATCTTGTCGTCGGGCAGGTCGAGCTGACGCTCGATGTCCTGGAGTCGCTCCTCGACACCGCTGAACTCGTTGCTCGACATCAACCCGCCGACAAGCCCGATGGCGAGGACGGGCCGGTTCCGCAGCACTGCGTCCGGTAGCTCGTCGACCCAACCTCGGATCACCGCCTCGTGGCGTTCCCGACCCAGCTCCGGGAGCGCGGCTTCGATGAGGTCTGCCGCGCGGCCGACGTCGCCGGCCGCGAGCGCATGCCGGACCGCGGCGACCGGCTCACCGGCGGCGTCGTACCACGCGCTGGCCCGGCGGTGCAGACCCGCGACACGCTCGGGTTGCTCGGAAAGCAGGTGAGTGCGCAGGACATCGGCGAACAGGTGGTGGTAGCGGTACCAGCGGCGCTGGTCGTCCAGAGGCACGACGAACAGGTTTCGGCGTTCCAGCGACTCGAGCATCCGTCCACCGCCCGACGTCTCCGTGACGGCTTCGCACAGCGGGCCCGTCAGGCGTTCGAGAATCGCGGTTCCGAGCAGGAAGTCACGCACGTCGGCGGGTTGGTGGTCGAGGACCTCCTCCACGAGGTAGTCCACGACGTACCGGTCGTCGCCGGCGAACCCTTCGATGAACCGGGAAGGGTCGTCGTGGCCACGCAGGGAGAGCGCCGCGAGCTGGAGTGACGCGATCCAGCCCTCGGTGCGGGCCTCGAGGGCGGACACGTCCGACTCGTCAAGGTCGAGCCCCGTCGCGTCGTGGAGGTAGGACGTTGCCTCTGCCTGGGTGAAACGCAGGTCCGCAGCCCGCACCTCGGTGAGGTCGCCTCGCGCGCGCAGCCGAGGGAGAGGAAGCGCCGGGTCGGCGCGCGTGCTGATCACCAGCCGCACCTGGGGTGGCAGCCGCTCGACCAGCAACGTCATACCCGCCTGGATGTCCGGGCTCTCGGCCAGGTGGTAGTCGTCGAGCACCAGGGTCACGTCGTCGGGAAGGACGCTGAGCTCGTTGAGCACGGCGGCCAGGACCGCCTCGATCGGCTGGTCACCCTCGAGCATCGCCAGCCCTGCTGCGCAGGCTCCCGGCGCGGCCCGCTCGAGCGCGGTGAGCACGTAGGCCCAGAACGCTTCACCTCGCCTGTCGCCCTCGTCGAGCGACACCCAGGCGACCCGGGCCCCGTTGCGGCCGGCCGTCCGCCCCGCCAGCCACGCGGTCAGCAGCGTGGTCTTGCCGAAGCCCGCCGGGGCCGAGACCAAGGTCAGTCTCGTGTGGCCGTCGCCCAGGAGGCCGTCGAGCCGGGGTCGCGGCACCAGGCCCGGCCGGGTCCGGGGAACGAACAGCTTGGTCTCGACCAGCGGCGCCGCCATCAGCGGCTCCTCCCCGCGAGGCGGCGTCGCATGCACGTGCATCCGCTCCCCGGGGCGACCGAAGATGCTGAGCACCTCGGCGGGACCGTCCCCGGCACTGCCGAACCAGTGCGGCACCTGGGTGTCGAACTCCGCGGCCTCGCCGACTCCGAGCACGAGATCCTGCTCGCCCAGCACCAGCCGGATCCGGCCGGCCAGCACGTAGAGCCACTCGAAGCCGTCGTGGGTCCGCGGCTTAGGCATGGTCTGACTGGCAGGGATGACGAACCTCCATGCTTGGACGCCACCCGGGTTCCGGGTCAGCGGGAGCACGGTGCGGCCCTTGACCCGGCGTGGCTTCAGCCGGATCCGCGGGTCGCCGACCTCGGTCAGCGTGATGCCTCGCAGGTCGCGCACTTTCCGCAGCCTCGGGCCGACCAGGTCAAGGGCGGCACCGATCGGGTCCGTCACGGAGTCATCAAACCTCCTCGTTCCCGGAAACGGCAACAGCCCCGCAACGCGCCGGCCGCGCACCCGCAGGGTTTCCTCTCCCGCGACGGCCTCCCGCCCGGGGAGCTGCTGGCGGCGGGCCGCGCGGAGGTCGCTGGGTATGGCGGGCACCTGATGGACGAGACGGTCGTGGACGCCAGGGCGCGCGAGCAGGGCGGCTTCGGGGTGACCCTGTCAGGCGGACCGACCCTGGCGGCGCGGCGCCTGCGCCCAGGTCAGCACCGCCGCCGGCGAGGGGTCGTCGGCCGCCATCGCCATCAAGCCCTGCGGTATCGCCATGGCCAGTGCCAGGCACCCCTGGCGCACCTTCGCGAGCTGGATCCTCGCTCTGGTCGCCGTCGTCCTCCACGAGCCCGAATCGTCCGAGCTCTCGGCCGACCCCCGAGCTCTTGACGCCACCGAACGGCATGTCGGGCGCGCTCTTGATCGTGGTGTTGATCCCCACCATGCCGACCTCGAGCTGGTCGGCAACCTCACGAGCCTTGGTCTCGTCGCCGCCGAAGACCGCGGCGGACGCCCTGGTGGGCGGTGACGGCGAGATCGGATACCGTGCGGCGATGACCTCCCTGGCGCGGGGCCGGATCCACGTCGCCGGGCTCGCCGTCGGCAGCGCCCAGCGCGCCCTCGACGAGTCCGTCGCCTACGCCGTGACGGTCACGCAGGGCGGCACGCCGATCGGCGACTTCCAGCTGGTCCAGGCGATGATCGCCGACCAGCAGACCGGGGTCCTCGCGGGTCGAGCCATGGTCCGTGAGGCTGCCCGGCTGTACGTGACCGGAGAGGATCGTCGCATCGCCCCGTCCGCCGCCACGCTGTATTGCACGGAGATGGCGGGCAAGGCAGCCGACCTCGCCGTCCAGGTGCACGGTGGCTCCGGCTACATGCGGGAGGTGCCGGTCGAGCGGCTCTACCGCGACGTTCGGCTCCTGCGCCTCTACGAAGGCACGAGCGAGATCCAGCACCCGGGGCTGGAGCACCGAGCAGCTGGATGCACGTCTGGACGCGGCCGGCATCCCTGCGGCCCAGATCAAGACGCTGGCGCACGTTGTCGACCACGACCAGCTGCAAGCGCGCGACCGCTGGCGAAGCGTCGAGATCGAGGACGCGACCATCGAGGCGCTGCTGCCGCTGGCCACCTTCGGCGACGTCGAGGCCCCGATGGGAGCCGTTCCGGCGCTGGGCCAACACACCCGTGCGCTGCTCGTCGAGTCCGGCCTCGACGAGGCCGAAGCGGATGCCGCCATCAGCCGTGGTGTCGCCCATCAGCTCGAGCGACGCAGTCCCGTCGGTGTCGCCTGAGGCGAACGCCTCCCGCGAAGTTCGATCAGTTCAAGGAGATAGCCCCATGGAAGCCTTCATCATCGCCGGCGCGCGGACGCCTATCGGACGATACGGCGGCGCCCTGGCCGGCACCCGGCCGGACGATCTCGCCGCCCTGGTGCTGGGCGAGGCCGTGGCCCGCGCCGGAGTGGACCCAGCCGACGTCGACGAGGTCGTCTTCGGCGCGGCGAACCAGGCCGGCGAGGACAACCGCAACGTCGCACGCATGGCCGCGCTCCTGGCCGGCCTTCCCGACAGCGTCCCCGGCTTCACCGTCAACCGGCTGTGCGCCTCCGGCCTGACCGCCGTTGCCACCGCCCGCGCACTGATCGCCGCCGGCGACGCCGACGTGGTGGTGGCCGGGGGCGTCGAGTCGATGACCCGAGCGCCCTGGGTGACGGAGAAGCCCGCGAAGGCCTGGGCCAAGCCCGGCGCCAGCTTCGACACCTCGATCGGCTGGCGCTTCCCTAACCCACGCTTCGACGCGAGCACGACCTCCTCGATGCCCGAGACCGCCGAGCGGGTCGCCGAACGCTGGAACCTCACGCGAGCCGAGCTGGACGAGTTCGCCCTCGCGTCCCACCAGCGAGCCGTCAAGGCCATCGAGAGCGGTCACTTCGCCGGCGAGATCGTGCCCGTGGGCAGGGTCGACACCGATGAGGGGCCGCGGCGCGACACCAGCCTCGAACGCCTCGCGGGCCTGCGGCCCGTCAACGGCCCGGACGGGGTCGTCACCGCCGGAAACTCGAGCTCGCTCAACGACGGTGCTGCCGCGTTGGTGATCGCCAGTGAGGCGTACGTCGACCGGCACGGGCTTCAGCCCCGGGCCCGGATCGTCGCCTCCGCGTCTGCCGGTGTCGCCCCCGAGATCATGGGGATCGGCCCGGTCCCGGCCACCCGCAAGGCGCTGGACCGCGTCGGCTGGTCGACCTCCGACCTCGGCGCGGTCGAGCTCAACGAGGCGTTCGCGTCCCAGGCGCTTGCCTGCATCCGGGACCTGGGGCTCGACTCCGAGACCGTCAACGCCGACGGCGGGGCCATCGCCCTGGGGCATCCGCTCGGCGCGTCCGGGGCGCGGATCCTGCTCACCCTCCTCGGGCGGCTGGAGCGGACCGGCGCCCAGCGTGGTCTGGCCACCATGTGCGTCGGTGTCGGACAGGGGACGGCGTTGCTGGTGGAGCGTCCATGACGACGGACATCGTGGGGCTCGACGTACGACTGGCGATCGCCGAGCATCTCGCTCGGGAGGTGGGAGACCGGTTCGCCCCGCCCTCGATCCTGCAGGAGCTGGTCGCGGCCGGGCACCTCGGGCGCAAGTCGGGCCAGGGCTTCTACACCTGGTGAGTGTCCAACGCCGCCCTCAACCCCGGCCCCTTGCCGGAGATAGTGTCGACGCCATGTCGCTTCCCGAAGCCCCCCTCCGCGCGAAGCGGTCCCGCTCGTGAGGATCACCGGCGCCGTCCTCGAGGAGCTCGGCCGTCCGGGGCCGTGGGCCGACACCCGCCCGCTCACCGTGGGAGAGCTCGAGCTCGAGGCCCCACGACCCGGTGAGGTGCTGGTCCAGATCGCCGCTGCCGGTGTCTGCCACTCGGACCTGTCCGTGGTCAACGGCAACCGGGCTCGCCCCGTCCCGATGCTGCTGGGCCACGAGGCAAGCGGCCGCGTCGTCGGGCTGGGCTCCGGCGTGTCCGACCTCGCCGTGGGTCAGCAGGTGGTCATGACGTTCCTGCCCCGCTGCGGACAGTGCGCGGGCTGCGCGACGGACGGGCGGATGCCGTGCGGCCCCGGCTCGGCCAGCAACGCTGCCGGTGAGCTGCTGGGAGGAGGGCGGCGGCTGAGCCGCGACGGGATCCCGGTGCATCACCACCTCGGGGTGTCGGCGTTCGCCACCCATGCCGTGGTGGACACCCGGTCGGTCGTCCCCGTCGATGACGACGTGCCGCCGGACGTCGCTGCGGTGCTCGGGTGCGCCGTGCTCACCGGAGGCGGGGCCCTGCTCAACGCCGCCCCACCTGAGCCGGGCCAGAGCGTCATGGTCGTCGGACTCGGCGGCGTCGGCATGGCGGCGCTTCTCACCGCGGTCGCCCTCGGCTGCGGGGACGTCGTTGCGGTGGACGGAGTCGCCGCCAAGCGTGACCACGCCCGCGAGCTCGGCGCGACCACCGTCCTCGACCCTGCCGAGCTCGCGTCCAGCGGAGTCAGGTGCGACGTCGTCGTCGAGGCGGCGGGCAACGCCCGGGCGTTCGAGGCGGCGCTGGCCGCTACCGCCCCTGGTGGACGCACCGTCACCGTCGGCCTCCCACCCCCGGACGCGCTCGCGAGCGTCTCGCCCCTGCTGCTGGTGGCCGAGGCCAGAACAGTGATCGGCAGCTACCTCGGGTCCGCGGTCCCGGCCAGGGACATCCCGGTGTTCGCCCAGTGGTGGCGCGAAGGGCGCCTACCCGTCAGCGAACTTGTCTCGTCCCGGATCGGGCTCGACGACATCAATCGGGCCATGGACGAGCTCGCCGCCGGAACGGCCCTGAGACAGATCATCGAGCTCTGAACGCAATCAGCACATCTGCTCCTTATGTCGTTTTTGGCCAGTCCCTGCAGAGGTTTGCCTGTCGTAGGGTGAGCGGGATCCGGCCGTGTCGAGAGCTCGGCCGGTGCCGCAAGCCGATGGGGAGACAGCATGAGGAAGCCCGCGCCGCGCCGCGCCGGACGAGCAGTGTTCTCAGCGGCGATCGTCGGGGTCGCGGCGCTTCTGGTGCCGTCGAGCGCTCCACCAGGGGCCGCCCAAGGAGCGGGCTCTGATACGCGCAGTGCGCAGACGGCCGATGTTGCGCCCGGGGAGCAGATCGTGCGCGAGGAACGGTTCAACAGCACCTGGCGAGACCGCTGGGTGACCGGGGGAACCAGACGGTGGGGGCTGCAGAGAAGTGGCCGCACCTTCCTCAGCGACAGCCCGAGCGTCAGATATGCGCCACGAGCGAATACCTGGGTACGCACCAGGAAGCCGCTCAGCCTCGAGGGGCTTCGGAGCTGCACGCTGAAGTACGAGCTCACGATGAGAACGGAGAAGGACCGGGACATCTTCCTCGTCGAGGCTTCCACAGACGCCAAGACATGGCGGCGGATGGCTGCCCGGTCCGGATCGACGGGCGGCTCATGGCTCTCGAAGAAGGAATCACTCACCCGGTACGACGGGCGGAGCCGTGTCTTCCTTCGATTCCGGCTGCGTAGCAACGCCACCATCCAACGCGACGGGGTCGGTCTCGACGACTTCGCCGTGAGCTGCACCCCGGATTCCGGCGCGACCGCGCCAGTGACCTTCATGGGCAGCGGGGACATCGCTGCGTGTGGCGACTGGTCGGGCCCCAACGCGCAGGCGACCGGTGACCTCATCGAGGAGGCGGACCCGGACTTCGTCTTCACGACCGGCGACAACGCCTACGACGACGGCACGATCCAGCAGTATCAGGACTGCTACGACCCGATCTGGGGCGCCTTCAAGGCCAAGACATACCCGACTCCGGGTAACCACGACTACCACGCCGATCCCCCCCAGGGGTACGTCGACTACTTCGGTCTCGCCCGGGTGAGCAACGCACGGGGACCATGGCCTCTACTACGCCCGCGATCTCGGCAACGGTTGGCGCTACTACGCGTTGAACACCAACGTGTCTTCCTCGTCGTCTTCGGCGCAGATGGCTTGGCTCAAGGCAGACCTGGCGGCCAACGAGGACAAGCACATCGTTGCCGCGTTCCACCGCACCCGGTACAGCCCCGGAACCGAGCACGGGAGCAGCACGTCACCGTGCGCTCTGTGGAACGCCCTGCAGGCGGCCAAGGCCGACATCCTCCTGACCGGGCATGACCACGTCTATGCCCGTTACGCTCGGCTGGACTGCAGCGGGAATCCGGTGAGCTCCGGCATACGGCAGTTCCTGGTCGGCAGCGGTGGCAACCAGCTGTACTCGGTGGACCCGGCGGCCTCGCCGCAGCCGCAAGCGGTCAACGGGACCGATTTCGGCGTGCTGAAGCTCGAGCTGTACCCCGGGGCGTACGAGTGGGAGTTCGTTGCCAGCGGCCGCGGATGGGACGGCAGTCCCATCAACACCTTCAACAAGGGGGCGGTCCTGGACAGTGGCAGTGACGTCACCCACCTGGCGCCGGTCGATCTGTCACCGGCGACCGCGTCGGCCAGGACCGGCTTCCCGGCGTCGCGGGACCCGTACAAGTGGCCCTTCAGGGCCCACTCGATCTGGAACATGCCCCTCGGCTCTGAGGCCGTCTACGTGGATGCGGGTCTGCGGCGCTCGACCAACCAGCAGACGCAGCCGGACGAGGAGTTCATCGGGCTGGACCCGAACGACCCTGTGAAGGCGCTCACCTCCGACGACGACGGCGCCCTGGGGAAGGTTCACGTGCCACCGGACTTCAGCTGGGACGGCCGCTGGAATGGCTCCGCGGCATTCCTGCGACCAGACGACGACACGGTGTGGCAGGGCCAGCCGTTGGTCCTGGCTGCCGGAGGCAACCCCGAGTGGAGCATGACGAGTCCGGCGGACCCGGTGTCCCTCACCAAGAGCAAGGGCAGACTGGGGGCGCATGGGGGGTCCGGGCTCTCCACGGTCGGCGGCTCCATCCGTGACGGCGAGCTGTCCGGGCCCGGGCGCATCCGACATGCACTCAAGATCAACATCGACTGTGCGCAGTACTGCTACTACGCCGGCGTCGGGCGCTCCCACCGCTGGCCGGCAGTGCAGGAGGACGACCCGGTCGACCGGGCCCGTTACGGCGGCAGCAATCCCAGCCTCATGCCGGGTGCTTTGCTCGCACTGCCCCGTCGCTTCGACCGGAGCACGCTTGATTCAAGGCAGGCACGCAAGATCGCCTGGACTCTGAAGAACTACGGCGCCTACGTGGTCGATGAGACCGCCGGTGACTACTACGCCTTCGCCGTCGAGGTGGATGCCCTCGACGAATGGCGCGGCGGCCGAGGCTGGTTCGCAGGCACCGCCGACCCCGAGGTCATGGCCGACCTCCAGTCGATCTACCCGAAGCTCAAGATCATCGACAACAACAGCCCGACCTCGGTGGGCGGCGGCGGCACGAGACGGCAGCCGCTCGCGCCGCCGTTTGCACCATGACGTCGGTCCCACAGAATCGGTGACGTCAAGGGCCAGGTGTGGCTACTTCACCTCCGACCTCGCGACCAGGCGCAGGCCGAGAACCGCCGGCAGGACCAGCCACAGCGTCGTGGCCACCGCGAGTCGTGCCCACTGCACCCCGGAGATGGTGCCGTCGAAGAGGAAGGACTGCGCGAGGCTCAGGTCCACCCACCGCTGCAGGTCCCGGAATCCCGGCTCGTTGGCCGCCAGCAGCCCGAGGACCGTGGGCACAAGGAACGCAATGACGAAGTAGGCGACCAGCGCCACCGGTGAGCTGCGGAACAGGATGCCGAGCGTGGTGCCCAGGAGCAGGGAGATCAGGCTTCCGAGGACGATTTCGAGGAAGTGGACGAGCGACACGTCCCAGACCCGGTCGGTCCCGGTGATGGCGGGGCCGATCAAGTTGCCGGCGACGCCGAAGACGAGGGCGATCAGCATCGATGCCACTCCGACGATCAGCGACGCGATGACCTTCGCGAGGATCACCCGCATGCGGTGCGGCACGAGCGTGAAGGTCGTCAGGCCGGTGCGCTGGCTCCACTCACCGGTGATCGCGAGGATCGCGATGATCGGCAGGATCACGGTCATCGGGAAGCCGATCGCCGCGGAGAATGTGTAGAAGGTGAGGTCGGACTCCGGGGCGAACGCGATCGTGGCGACCGTGGAGATCAGGGCGAAGATGAGGATGCTCGCCATCAGCCAGAAGCCGGCGCGGGTGTCGAACATCTTGCGGAGCTCGACGCCGACCACCCGCGACAGCGGGACTCCGGGGACGTGGCGCAGATCTTCGTGGACAGGGTCGAGCGCGATGGTGGTCATGCTGCTTTCCCTTCTCGTTCTGTGTCGGCGGTCAGCGCGAGGAACATCTCCTCGAGGCCGCCGTCGGCCGTGCGCAGCTCGGTGAGGGCGAGGCCGGACTCGCAGGCGACCTGCCCTACGACGGTGGGCTCGGCGTCGGTGTGCAGGGCACCGTCGTGGGTGCGAGTGGTGACCAGCCCCGAGTCGCTCCAAGGCCCGCTCCAGGGCTTCGGTGTCGCGCGCCCGGACGACGGTGCCTGCCCCGCTGAGGAGCTCCGCCTTGGAGCCCTGGGAGACGATCCGGCCACGCCCGATCATCACGATGTCGTCGGCGATCACCTCGACCTCGTGCAGCAGGTGCGAGGACAGCAGGACGGTCCCGCCGTCGTCGGCGAAGGCGCGCAGGAGGTCGCGCATCCACCGGATGCCGGCCGGGTCCAGGCCGTTGGCCGGTTCGTCGAGGATCAGCACGGACGGTGCGCCGATCAGCGCGACCGCTATGCCCAGCCGTTGGCGCATCCCGAGCGAGTAGGTGCCCACCCGGCGCTCTGCTGCGGCCTCGGTGAGCCCGACGCGTCCCACCATCTCGGGGACCCGGTCGGGCGGTAACCCCATCGTCAGCTGCGCGAGGGTGAGGATCTCTCGACCCGTGCGTCCGGCGTGCTGGGCCGAGGCGTCGAGCATGACGCCCACGTCCCTGCCCGGGTTGGGCAGCTCCGCGAAGCTCCGGTCGTAGATGGTGACGTGTCCGGCGTGCGGACGGGTGAGGCCGACCATCATCCGCATCGAGGTGGACTTGCCGGCACCGTTGGGCCCGAGGAAGCCGGTCACCCGGCCGGGCTGGGCAGTGAAGGTGACGTCGTCGACGACGGTGCGGCCGCCGTACTTCTTGGACAGCGACTCGATCCTGATCATGGGGACCCCCTGAGGGTGTGATCCGCTACGTCGACCATCAGGAAGCGGGCCGCTGCCGCCGGTGGGTCCGCCCGGGCACTGCCCGGCTCTCTTCCCTGCGACGCCCGCCGTGCTCAAGCCCTCAGTCCATGCCTTCTACGTAGACCTGAGGTCCGGCGGGCATGTGAGTTCTGTCACTCCAAGATGCGCCGCGCCTCGGCGCCAAAGAAGGGCCGAAAGACCCGCCGACGGTGATGGCGAGAGGCGGCTGGTGCTCCGGGGCTGGGGACGACAGGACAGTTTCGGACGCTGTCCGTCGATTCGCAACAGCGGGCATTCACCCGCAGCGCTTCGTGTGACGGCAGCACCGGCGTTGATGTGGTGCGCCGCAGACTTCGCCCTGCGGCCGCGGCATCGCCAGCGAGGTGGCCACCACCATCAGCGCGAACGGGACGAGCACCAGGGGAGCGTCGCGGTCATGACGCGGTCGCGCCGTCCGCGAGTGCCTGCACCAGCGACTCCACGTCGCAGGGCTCGCCTCCGGTGCGGTTCCACGGCATCTTCGCGAGCATCATGCCCATGGCGCAGGTGTTGGTGAGCGCCGCGCCGGCCAGGCCGGTGCCGACCGCCGCGGCCACCCACTTCAGCCGGGGTGCCGCGGTGCTGCCGAAGACGCTGGCGGCGACGAGCCCGCCCGCGACGAGCCGGACCTGGCGCTCGAGCTCCCAGGTCTGCCGGCCCCGGCGGACCGGCGCGCCGGCCGCCTCCCAGCTCACCATCCCGCCGTCCAGGACCCGCAGCCCCGGCAGCCCGGCGTCGGCGAGGGCCTGCTCCGCCTGCTCGGCCCGTGCGCCGGACCTGCACACCAGGACGACGTCCTGGTCGAGGTGGCGGCGCAGCTCGGCACGGTGCTCGCGCAGCGTGTCGAGGGGGACGTTGTAGGCCCCCGGGATGTGCGCGGTCTCGAACTCCGCCGGCGTGCGGACGTCGAGCACCCGCGGGGCGTCGGCGGAGTCCAGACGCTGCTGCAGGGTCGGGGCGTCCAGACGGCGGGCCTGAGTGGTGGTGCTGGGCATGGAGAAACAGCTCCTTCGTTGGTGGTGCGTTCCGAGAGAGGGAGGAGGTCAGACGACCGGCAGGCCGGCCTTGGCGGCGTTCTCGTCGAACGAGTCGTCGACCGCGACGACGTCGTGGCCGCGGGCCGCGAGGATCGAGGCCACCACGCTCGCCCGGTAGCCGCCGGCGCAGTGCACCCACAGCTTCTTGTGCGGGATCGACTCCAGGTGCGCGAGCACGGTGTGGATCGGCACGTTCACGGCACCGGCGATGTGGCCCGCGTCGAACTCGGAGCCACGGCGGACGTCGAGCACGACCCGGTCGGCGGCGTCCGGGTTCTCCCGCAGCTCCGCCGCGAGGGCCTGGAAGTCCGCCACCGGGAAGGACTTCAGCGGAGCGCCGTCGGCCCACTCCTCGGGCTTCCCGGTCGCCATCGCGGCGGGGTCCATCCCGATGCGGACCATGTCGCGCTGGGCGTCCGCGACCTGCTCGGGGGTCTCGCCGAGCAGGGTGATGGTGGCGTCGTAGGGCAGGATCCAGCCCAGGTAGGTGATGAACTGCCCGTCGGTGCCGAAGTTGACGGTGCCGTCGAGGTGGCCGGCGGCGAACGCCGAGCGCGTGCGCAGGTCCACCACCCACTCGCCGGCGTCGATGCGGCGACGGAGCTCGGCCGGGTCGGCGACCTCGGGAGCGGTGAGGTCGGGGGCGCCGGGGCCGGCCGTGTTCGCGGGGCCCATCTGGGCGTAGTAGGCCGGGAAGTCGTCCAGGCCGGCGAGGAGCTCCTCGACGTACGCCGCCTCGTCCTGCGTGAGCGCGGGGTTCGAGACCTTCTCCTGGCCGATCGTGGAGGCCGTGGCCTCGGACTGGGTGGCCGAGCAGAAGCTGCCGAAGCCGTGGGTCGGGTAGACCACCGTCGCGTCCGGCAGCTCGTCGGCGAGCCGGCGCGCGGAGTGCCACTGGGCGCGGACCAGGGTGTCGGTGTGGTCGGGCCCGAGCAGGTCGGGCCGCCCGGTCGAGCCGAACAGCAGCGAGCCGCCGGTGAACACCGCGACCGGCTCGCCGTCGGTCTCGAGCGCGAACGAGAGGTGCGTGTGGGTGTGCCCGGGGGTGTGCACGACCCGGACCCGCATGGTGTCGCCGACCGCGACGACGTCGCCGTCACGCACCGGCGTGCGCTCGAAGGCGACCGGGTCGTCGGCGTTCACGAGGTAGGACGCCCCGACGGCCTGGGCCAGGGCGAGGCCACCGGTGACGTAGTCGTTGTGGATGTGCGTCTCGAACACGTGGGTGATCCTGACGCCGGCCTCCTCGGCCGCCGCGAGCACGCGGTCGAAGTCGCGCTGCGGGTCGACGACGAGGGCGACACGGCCGTCATGGGCCAGGTAGGTGCGGTCGCCGAGACCGGGGGTGTCGATCGGGATGACAGTGGTCACGATGGTTCCTCCTACGACGATTGGAATACCCACGGGGGTATCCATTCACGGTAGCAAGGAACGCCGGATGGGCAAACTTGATTCCCGGCGCGGAAAGTGGCCGGTTCAGCCGGTGATCTCGTGGCCGAGGCGACCGCGGTCGGCCAGGTCCTCGGCGAGGAACTCGCGCAGCAGGTCGACGGCCTGGAGCACCTTCTTGCCGCGCAGTGTGTAGATCACGCTGGTGCCCGCGCGTCGGGTGGAGACCACACCGCGCTCGCGGAGGATCGCGAGGTGCTGGCTGACGTTGGACTGGCTCAGGTCGAGCGCCTCACAGAGATCGCTGACGCTGAGCTCGCGGTCGCGCAGCTCGTTGATGATCAGCAACCGCTTTGGGTCTGCGATGGCCTTGCACACGCGTGCGTGCAGCTCGTGCAGCTCTGCTGCAACCTGTCTGTCCACGCGTCCTCCGGCCGTGACCCCTGCTGGTCGTTGTAGTGATTCTAGGTTCAACCGCGCTCGGTCAGGACCACGATGACCGCGGAGAGAGAAAGCAGAACGGTGACCGCCGCGATCCCCCGGACCGGCCCGACGCCCATCGGGGAGTTCTCGAGCTCGTCACGGTCGCGGCGCCGGTAGCGCGCCTCCACCAGGAGGAGCACGACCAGCGCCGCGAGCAGCCCGGCGGCGCCCGGCACCGAAGGAGCGGTCTTGCCGCCGGCGTGATGGAGCAGCAGTGCCGAGACGCCGCCCAGACCGAGCGCCGTGCGTTGCCAGGCCATGGCGGTGCGCTCGGCCTGCAGGCCGTCCTCGCCGTTCATCCCTCCACCAGGTCCACGATGGTGAGCACCAGAGCGGCCAGCGCAGTCAGGGTGAGCACGGCCGCGACCAGACGCGGGATCGGGGAGTGCGGCAGTCGCGCTCCCAGCCGCATGGCTCGCTCGTTGCTCTCCCAGTGCGCATACGAGACGCCGGCGAGCAGGCCGCCCAGCAGGATCAGCATGATCCCGAGTGCGTGCCGGACCAGGTCGAGGCCGGGGACGAACTGCACGACCGCGACCCCGGCGGCCATCATCGCCAGCGCGGTGCGGACCCAGGCGAGGAAGGTGCGCTCGTTGGCGAGGGTGAACCGGTAGTCGGGGGCCTCGCCGACCTCGTGGAGCGGGGTGCGGTCGGATCGTCGGGGGGAGGGCATCTGCTCAGACCAGCGACGTCGAGGCCGCGCACTGGTTGCGACCGACGTCGAGCAGGTCGACCTCGTCCTCGGGCGGGGCGAGCCTGCCGGAGTTGACGAGCCGGATCGTGTCGTAGGACTCGGGCGCCGCCGGCAGCGACGTCACGATCTCCTCGACGAACTGCTCGATCGCCTTCTCGTTGAGCAGGGTCGCGGTGAACACGTCCTCCAGCGTTGTCACCACCAGGCCGTCGCTGTTGATCTCGGCCGAGCTCGACCAGTGCGCCGGGGCGATGATCGTCTGCGGGTCGAGCGGGCGGAGCCGCTCGTGCACGCTGCGGAAGAGGTCCCGGGCGAGCTCCTCGGCCTGACCGGTCAGGTCCGGCCGGCCCAGGCCGCGGACGAAGACGGTGTCACCCACGAGGAGCACGGCGTCGCTGACCAGCAGCGCGATGGTGCCGGGCGTGTGGCCCGGCAGGTGCATGGTCAGCACCCGCACGTGCGCCGAGCCCAGGTCGAGGACGTCGCCCTCCTTGAGCGGACGGTTCGGGAACGGCACCACGCCGCCGCAGTCCTCCGGCGGCAGGTGGTACTCCACGCCCAGGTCGGCGGCGAGAGCTGGGCCGCCGCTGATGTGATCGGCGTGGACGTGCGTGTCGACGACATGGGCCACGGTCATCCGGTGCTCGGCGGCGAGGTCGAGGTAGGGCTGGGGCTGGCGGGTCGGGTCCACGATGATGCAGCGCTCGCCGGGCACGCCCACGACGTACGACAGGCACGCCTTCGCGGGCCGCTGGAACTGCCAGACGCGCACCGGAGCCGGGAGGCCGGCGATCTCGACCGGCACCAGCAGCCGGTTCCAGGCGTCGGTGCCTCCCTCGAGCGACCGTACGGTCTTCCCCAGGTCGCCGAACTCCTCGGCGACGAGCTCTGAGCCGTTTCCCTGGCCGCAGATCACGACCGCTCCCTCGAGGGTGCGCGCGCACTCCTCCTCCAGGTCCTCGAAGACCCGGTAGACGGGAACGTTGCGGGTGGGCACCGGCCGCGAGCCCTCGACGCGACCGGCCTCGAACTCGTCGATGTTCCGCACGTCGAGGAACTCAGGCACTCTCCCGTCGGCGATCTCCTGGAACAGCTCGTGCGGGGTGACGGTCTCGGCCACGGGGTCTCCTGCGTGTTCACGGAAGGTCTTGTTATATGCGCAACAACGAATGTAGTGTCCGTGGTCACACTTGGCAACGCCTCATCTGCGAAAGAAAGAGGACCCGGCCCCATGGCGGACAACCAGGACGCGGACGTACCGGAGAGCATGACGATCGTTGCCTGGAGCGGCGATCTCGACAAGATGTGGCCGACCCTGATCCTGGGGTCGACCGGTGCGGCGTACGGCATGAGGACCACGATCTTCTTCACGTTCTGGGGGCTGTTCCCGCTGGTGCGTGACGACGTGCGGATCACCGGGACGAACGTCATGACCAAGGCACTCGCGGGAATGAACCGGCCGGGCATCAGCCACATGAAGCTCTCGAAGCTCAACATGGCAGGTGCCGGCGCCTGGATGATGAACAAGCTCGCAGGAGACAACAAGGTCGCCAGTCCCAAGGAGCTCATCGAGATGTGCCTCGAGCTCGACGTCAACCTCTGGCCGTGCGAGATGACCATGGAGCTGATGGGCCTGCGTCCCGACCAGCTGATCGAGGGTGTCGGCGAGCCGGTCGGTGCCGCCACTGCGCTCTCGGAGATGAGCAAGTCCCAGATCAACCTCTTCATCTAGGAGCCAGTGATGGACTACCAGGTCGACCTCACCATCGATGCCAAGGGCAAGAAGTGTCCGATGCCGGTGCTGCTGACGTCCAAGGGCATCAAGCAGATCGAGCCGGGACAGATCATGGTCGTGGAGGCCACCGACGGGGGTTCGCGGAGCGACATCCCCTCGTGGGCCAAGGACACCGGCAACGAGCTGCTTGAAGCCACCAACGAGGACGGCTTCTTCCGCTACGTCATCCGGAAGGGCTGAGACCGGGGTGCAGTACGGCTTCGCGATCGACCAGCGCACCTGCATCGGGTGCCACGCCTGCACGGTCGCCTGCAAGACCGAGCACGAGGTGCCGCTCGGCCAGTTCCGGACCTGGGTGAAGTACGTCGACACCGGCTCGTTCCCGGACACGACGCGCTCGTTCGGGGTGATGCGCTGCAACCACTGCACCGACGCGCCCTGCGTCAAGATCTGCCCCACCCAGGCGCTCTACAAGCGCGACGACGGCATCGTCGACTTCGACAACGAGCGCTGTATCGGCTGCAAGAGCTGCATGCAGGCCTGCCCGTACGACGCCATCTACATCGACGCCGACACGCACACCGCCGCGAAGTGCAACCTCTGCGCGCACCGGGTCGACGAGGGCCTGGAGCCCGCCTGCGTGGTGGTCTGCCCGACCCATTCGATCTGGGTCGGCGACCTCGAGGACCCGAACAGCGGCATCGCGAAGCTGGTGAGCACGAACCAGACCTCCGTGCGCAGCCCGGAGCAGAACACCGGCCCCAACGTCTTCTACCTCGGCGCCGACCGGGCGGTGCTCGACCCTCTGGCCGCCCCGGTCGACGACACCTACATCTGGGCGAAGCCCGACGCGCAGCGCCTGGCGACGCAGGGCGACCTGGTCCGCGACCCGGTGACGCAGGCGCGCACGACGCTCAACACG
>CAVRMN010000017.1:0-723074 GCA_963721855.1 uncultured Actinomycetota bacterium
AGCGCCCACATCTCGGGGGACACGGAGCGGATCGTGAAGTACGACGCGAACAGTGCCGCGAAGAACATCAGCTCGCTGGACAGCCACACGATGGTCCCGACGCTGACCATGCTCGGCCGGTCGTGGTGCCCGTGCAGGCGGGATGCAGGAATCACGGAAGTCGTTGTCGCCACGGGCGCCATTATGTCTGTAACCACGCGCATGGCACGCGGACCCCCTTGGTTTCCGCGTCATCTTCTTCACATCGGGATTTTTCGGACCTGTCCGGTGCTTCGATCGTCCGGATGGTCGAGCCTGTCGAGACCCGTGAAGCTCGGCGGATCCCCCGCGTCAGACGTCGAGGACGTAGACCTCGCCCTCGCGACGGAAGCCGATCCGGTCGTAGTAGGGGCCGACCATCCCGGGCGGGCTGACGACCCGGTGGACGCCCTCGTCGCTGAGCAGCCGGCTGTGACGCCAGACGAACTCACCGGGGGAGAAGTCGCGGAAGCGCGGCGTCACGTAGTCGAGCTCGACCTGGAGCACGCCGGGCTCCTCGGTGTGGGCGAGCACGACGCCGACCGTCTCGTCACCGTGCTGCACGAGGTACGCGCGGCGGCCCGGGGCGGCGCCGTCCCAGACGAGGTCCGGCTGGTACTTGAGGATGTCGCGGCCGTGCACGCGCAGGACGTGGCGGAGGTACTCGTCGGTCGGGCCGACCTCGAGCACCTCGAACGCCTTCTCGTCGTGGCGCTGGGAGACGAGCTTGCGGATGAAGTAGAGGTTGATGCCGGAGAGGGCGATGTTCATCGCGACCATCGGCCAGATCTCCAGCAGCGCGTTGAAGACCACGAGCACGACGCAGGCGACCAGGTTGAGCACCCGGAAGCGCAGCACGCGCGCCTGCATCAACGAGTAGATCAGCAGCGCCGAGCCGCTCCAGCCCAGCAGGTCCAGCCAGCTCATGCGCGCGCTCAGTCCAGGCCGAGCGAGAAGGCGGACTCCAGGTCGTGCTGGGAGTAGGCCCGGAACGCGATGTGGGTCTCGGTCGCGGTGACGCCGGGCACCTTGTTGAGCTTGTCGGCGACCACCGCGGCGACGTCGTCGTGGTTGCGGACCCGGACCATCGCGATGAGGTCGATCTGGCCCGTCACGGAGTAGACCTCGCTCACGCCCTCGAGCGCGGCGATCTGCTCGGCGACCTCGGGGATGCGTGCGACGTCGGCCTTGACGAAGACGATGGCGGTGATCATGGGCGTCACGGTATCCGAGCCCGGCTGGTCGAGCCGTCGAGCCGTCGGCCGGGTGGTCGAGCCCCGCCCGGGTGGTCGAGCCTGTCGAGACCCCGCCTACCCTGAACAGGTGCCTCCGTTCCTCGACGCCGGCTCGCTCGCCGGCCTGCCGCCGTTCTCGTTCGGGCGGGTGTTCACCGACTGGGGGATCGACCCGGTGCTCACCGTGCTCACCGTGTGGGTGGCCGGCGCCTACCTGTTCGGGGTCTGGGTGCTGCGCTCCCGCGGCGACACGTGGCCCCTCGGTCGCACGCTGAGCTTCGTGGTGGTCGGGATGGGCTCGTTCGCGTTCGCGACGGCGTCCGGCCTGGCGGCGTACGACACGGCCCTGCTCTCGGTGCACATGGTCCAGCACATGGTGCTGTCGATGCTGGTGCCGCTGTTCCTGGCGCTCGGGGCGCCGGTGACGCTGATGCTGCGGACGCTGCCGCGCCCGGCCGCGCGGCTGGCTGCTGGCGCTGCTGCACTCCCGGCTGGCGAAGGTGCTGTCGTTCGCGCCGCTGACGTTCCTGCTGTTCGTGATCAGCCCGTGGGCGCTCTACTTCACCGGCTGGTACGACGCGTCGCTGCAGTCGGACTTCGTGCACGAGATGATGCACGTCCACCTCGTGCTGGTCGGCTCGCTGTTCTTCTGGCCGCTGGTCGGCAGCGACCCGGTGCCCGGCCGGGTGGCCTACCCGTTCCGGCTGCTGCTGATCGTGCTCACGCTGCCGTTCCACGCGTTCCTCGGCGTGACGATCATGGGGCAGGAGGAGCTGATCGCGGGGGAGTGGTACCGCTCGCTGCCCGCCGAGGCCGGGCTGACCTGGCTGCCCGACCCCGCCGCCGACCAGCACCTGGCCGGCGGGATCCTCTGGGGCTCCGGCGACCTGGTCGGGCTGGTGTTCCTCGGCGGTGCTGTTCACCCAGTGGGTGCGCTCGTCGATGCGGGAGGCCGCGCGGGAGGACCGCCGCCTCGACCGCCTCGAGCAGTCCAACGGCGGCTGACCCGCGGGTGGTCGAGCGACTGCGGGTGGTCGAGCCTGTCGAAACCGCTCCCGGTAGCATCTGCGACGTGACCGAAGCCACCCAGAACCAGCCGTTGAAGGTCCTCGTCTACAGCGACGACGCGAACACGCGCAGCCAGGTGATCCTGGCGCTCGGCAAGCGGCCGCACCCGGACCTGCCCGCCCTGGAGTACGTCGAGGTGGCGACCGAGCCGGTCGTGATCCAGCAGATGGACGCCGGCGACATCGACCTGGCGATCCTGGACGGCGAGGCGACCCCGGCCGGCGGCATGGGCATCGCCAAGCAGCTCAAGGACGAGATCTTCCAGTGCCCGCCGATCCTGGTGCTGACCGGCCGCCCGCAGGACGCCTGGCTGGCCACCTGGTCGCGCGCCGAGGCCGCCGTACCCCACCCGCTCGACCCGATCCAGCTCGCCGAGGCCGTCATCCGCCTCCTCCAGCAGCGCATCCCCGCCTGATCCGTGACGTCCACTCCTGGCCGGAGGTCCTGGCTCTGCCGCTCTCGTGGCGCGCTCCGACCTGTCCGCGGACCAGACGGCGTGGGCGATGGGGGAGATCCTCAGCGGTGAGGCCACCCCGGTGCAGATCGCCGGGTTCGC
This sequence comes from uncultured Actinomycetota bacterium, assembly GCA_963721855.1. Lineage (GTDB taxonomy): Bacteria > Actinomycetota > Actinomycetes > Propionibacteriales > Nocardioidaceae > Nocardioides_B. Next base: position 2,878 of record CAVRMN010000017.1, read on the forward strand.
GGTCGCGCTGCGCGGCAAGGGCGAGACGATCGAGGAGCTCGAGGGGCTCGTCGAGGCGATGTACGCGCACGCCACCCCGATCTCCGTGTCCGGCCGGGTGCTCGACATCGTCGGCACCGGTGGCGACCGGTCGATGTCGGTGAACATCTCGACGATGGCCGCGATCGTCGCCGCCGGCGCGGGCGTGCCCGTGGTCAAGCACGGCAACCGGTCCGCCTCCTCGAAGGCGGGCTCGGCCGACGTGCTCGAGGCGCTCGGCATCCGGCTCGACCTGCCGCCCGCCGAGGTCGCGCGGGTCGGTCGGGAGGCCGGCATCACCTTCTGCTTCGCCGCCGCCTTCCACCCGGCGCTGCGGCACGCCGCGGTGGCCCGCCGCGAGCTCGGCATCGGCACCACCTTCAACTTCCTCGGCCCGCTGGCCCACCCGGCCAAGCCGGAGGCCCAGGCGATCGGCTGCGCGGACGCCCGGATGGCGCCGCTGATGGCCGGCGTCTTCGCCCGGCGCGGCGTCGACGCGTGGGTGTTCCGCGGCGACGACGGTCTCGACGAGCTGACCACGACGACCACCTCGCACGTCTGGGCGGTCTCGGGCGGCTCGGTGGAGGAGTTCGTCGTCGACCCGGACGACTTCGGTCTCGGCGGCGGTACGGCGGAGGGCCTGCGCGGTCAGGACGCCGCCTACAACGCCGAGGTCGTACGCCGCCTCGTCGCGGGGGAGCCCGGGCCGGTGCGCGACGCGGTCGTGCTCAACGCCGGAGCCGCCCTCGCCGTGCACGCCGCCGAGACCGGCTCCCACGCGGAGCGACTGACCGCCGGCATCGCCCGCGCCCAGGAGTCGCTCGACTCCGGCGCAGCGCGCGCGAGCCTCGACGGCTGGATCGCGGCGAGCGCGGGGAATCAACCAGGCTGAGGCGCCGCCCTCGCGGTGCAGAGCCGCCGTCGGCCATCCGGACATGAAGTCACGTAAAGCCGTGTCCGCCAACGGTTCGGTGACAGAATCGGCCCACATGTCATGGGATGAAGGGAATGACGGGTGAGCCATCCGGAGCAGTTCGCGTTCTTCAAGGCTGTCGCAGAGACGAATCCCGTGCTAGTCGACGAGGGCCGCATCATCGAGATCGGCTCCTACGACGTGAACGGGAGCGTCCGGACTCTGTTCGGGGCGAGCTCTGAGTACGTCGGTGTGGACCTCGACGAGGGGCCCGGAGTCGACCTGGTCGCCTTCGGTCATGAGGTGGACCACCCGGACCGGGCGTACGACCTCGCTCTCTCGGGGGAGTGCTTCGAACATGACCCTCATTGGGTGGCGACATTCACCAACATGGCTCGCATGACCCGACCGGGAGGACTGGTGGCCTTCACCTGCGCCTCCGGGGACGCCCCGAGCACGGAACGACGCGGACCGAGCTCAGGGAGAGCCCGGGAACCCAGGCGGTCGGCCTGAACTACTACCGCAACCTCGAGGAACGCGACTTCCTCGAGGCGCTCCCGATGCAGGACCTGTTCAGCGAGTTCCGCTTCTGGTACATGCCGACGTCCTTCGATCTCTACTTCGCCGGTGTCCGGAAGGGCGGCGCAGAACCGCGGGCGATGCTGCCGACCGACGAGAGCGTCAGGGACATCCGGAAGATCATGTCGGTGCCTCACCGAGCCGTACGTGCACCACTGCGCGTGGCCATGAAGGTCGTTCCCGAGAAGCGCTACCAGGATGTGGTGCTGCCGTACTGGAAGTCGCTTCTGCGCCTGCAGGACCGGGCCGCCTCCGGGCGGTTCCGACGGACTCCCAGCGCCGGCTGATCAGACGTCCAGGACGAAGCACGTCGCCTTCCCGGCGGAAGCCGATGCGGTCGTAGTAGGCGCCGACCATGCCCGGCGGGCTGATCACGCGGCGGAAGCCCTCGTCGCTGAGCAGGCGGCTTCGACGCCAGACGAACTCGCCGGGGGAGAAGTCGCGGTAGCGCGGAGTCACGTAGTCGAGCTCGATCTGAAGGACCCCCTCGCTCGACCTCGCGCGCCAGGACGACACCGACCGTCTCGTTGGCGTGCTGGACGAGGTACGCGCGGCGGCCGGGTGCTGCGCCGTCCCAGACGAGACCGGGCTGGTGCGCGAGGATGTCTTTGCTGTGCACGCGCAGGACGTAGCGGAGGTACTCGTCGTTGGGACCGACCTCGAGCACCTCGAACGCCTGCTCATCGTGACGGTCAGCGACGAGCTTTCGGATGAAGTAGAGGTTGATGCCCGAGAGGACGACGTTCATGGCCACCATCGGCCAGATCTCGAGGACCGCGTTGAAGACGACCAGGACCACGCAGGCGATCAGGTTGAGCACGCGGAAGCGCAGGACTCGCGCCTGCATGAGCGAGTAGACGAGCAGGGCGGAGCCGCTCCACCCGAGCACGTCGAGCCAACTCATGAGGGCCTTCAGTCCAGGCCGAGCGAGAAAGCAGACTCCAGGTCGTGCTGGGAGTAGGCGCGGAACGCGATGTGCGTCTCGGTGGCCGTCACCCCGGGCACCTTGTTGAGCTTGTCGGCCACCACGGTCGCCACGTCGTCGTGGTTGCGCACTCGGACCAGGGCGATCAGGTCGATCTGCCCGGTGACGGAGTAGACCTCGCTGACACCCTCGAGGGCGGCGATCTCCTCGGCGACCTCGGGGATGCGGGCGACGTCGGCCTTGACGAAGACGATGGCGGTGATCATGGGCCCAACGCTATCGGACGGGCTGGTGCTCCGGCCGGAGCGAGCGCCGGTCCTCGAAGGGGACCAGGTTCTCCTTGGACTCGTTGACGGCGTCGTGGATCTTCAGGTGCTTCGTCGCGCCGCCGATCGGACAGCTCCACTCGCCGTCCACGTGGACGAGGCGGACGCCGTCGGACTCCAGCCAGCGCAGGATCTTCTCGGTCTCCTCGGCGGTGGCGGCCGGAGTCGGACCGGGGCCGGCAGCCACCGTCTCGGCGGAGGCGCGGAGCTGTCGCACCCACTCGCCGGCGTGAGCGCCGGGGGGGATCACGCCGGCGGCGGCGAGGCGGCCGTGGCGGACGACGTGCACCGCCCACTGACCGTTCTCGCGACGCGCGCCGACGACCTCGGGGCAGCGGGTCAGCGCGCGCAGACGCTGGGTGCGGGCGACGCCACGCAGGAAGGCGGCGAGCCGGTCTCGCCAGGAGCCGGCCTCCTCGAAGCGCTCGGTCTCGGCCAGCGCAGCCATGCGGGCAGACAGGGAGGCCACGACGACGTCGGGCCGGCCGAGCAGCGAGGTCCGGAGGTCGTGGACGACCTCGCCGTAGCGCTCGGCCGTGACAGCGCGGTTGCAGGGGGAGAGGCAGCGCCCCATCTCGGCCAGGGCACAGGCGGTCAGCGTGGGCAGCTTGGGCATGCGGCCGCCGCACTGGCGGATCGGGAAGGCCTCGTGGAGTGCGGCCACGCTGCGCTCGGCGATGCGCTTGGAGCTGAACGGGCCGACGTAGTCGGCGCCGTCGTCGAGCACCTGCTTCACGAGAGACAGCCGGGGCCACGGCTCCACGGTCAGCTTGATCCAGTGCACCCGCTCGGGGAACCGGGAGCGGCGGTTGTAGCGCGGTTTGTGCTCGGCGATCAGCCGGAGCTCCCGGACCTCGGCCTCCAGCGGGGTGGCGCACTCGATGCCCTGGACGGTCGAGGCCAGGTTGACCATCTCGCCCATCCGGGAGCGGGTCTCGGAAGCGGTGAAGTAGGTCCGGACCCTGGTGCGCAGGTCCTTCGAGGTCCCGACGTAGAGGACCCTGCCCTGGTCGTCGCGGAAGAGGTAGACGCCCGGGGCGTGCGGAAGCTGCTCGGCCAGGTGGCGCTTCCGGCGCTGGGCCGTGCTCACCCGCGCCGAGAACGTCTGCAGCTCCTCGAGCGTGTGCACGCCCAGGTTGCCCAGACGTCCCATCAGACCGTGCAGCACGTCGACGGTTGCCCGGGCGTCGGCGAGAGCACGGTGATTCGGCGTGGTGCCCGCACCGAACAGGACGGCCAGCGAGCTCAGCTTGCAGTTCGGGGCGTCGTCCTTCGTGATGACCCGGCGAGCCAGCTTGGCGGTGTCGAGCACCTCGAAGGCAGGCCAGGGGCGGCCCTGCCTTTCGGCGAAGTGTCTGAGGAAGCCGACGTCGAAGGGAGCGTTGTGTGCGACGAGGACGCTGCCCTGGGCGAACTCCAGGAACTGGGGGAGCACCTGGTCGATCGGCGGAGCTGTGGCGACCATGGAGTCCGTGATGCCGGTGAGCACCGCGATGAAGGGAGGGATCGCCTGATGCGGGTTGACCAACGTCTGGAACTCGCCGAGCACCTCACCGCCCTGGACTTTCACTGCGCCGATCTCGGTGATCATCGACCCGTCCTTGGCCGACCCGCCAGTGGTCTCCAGGTCGACGACGCAGAACGTGATGTCATGCAGCCGGCGGCCGAGCTCGTCGAAGCTCCGCTGGGACTCCCACTGCGGCCGAGTGGCCGGGCCCACCGAAGCCGAGGAAGTCGCCGCACTGCTCATGAACCAGACGCTAGAGGTGGGCACCGACCAAAACGGGACACCACGCGGCATACGCTTAGTCTTGACCGACCACGAACGAAGGAGCTCGTCTTGGCTGCCTCCCTGCCCGATGCCAACACCCGCTGGCGCTGCGGTGGATGTGGCAACCTCACCCGCTTCGACGTGACCCGCAGCCGACGTACGACGGAGTTCTGGCACTTCGACCTGGCGGGGGACCACCAGGTCGAGGAGACGACCACCGAGCAGGAGGTCATCGACAGCGTGACCTGCCGTTGGTGCGGCCGCTCCGACGCGATCGAGCTCGTCTCCCGTGCGGAAGCTGACGCGGCTACGTCGTGACCGAGCAGGGGGAGGTTCAGCAGGTCTCCTCGACGGTCGACGCTGACGAGCTGGCGGGACCGCTCCCCGACGCGGTCCGGGCGCGCGTCGTGGCACTTGCATCCGACGCCCTGGGAAGGATGCCCAGCGAGACCCTTCCTGCGGCACTCAAGCGGGTCTCCTCCTTCGCTCCCGGGCGACGGGCGAAGCTCGCAGGCACGCAGATCGTCAGCGTGCTCGAGACCGACAACGAGTTCCGTGAGCACCTCGCCGTCCAGGTGCGTACGGCGCTGCCGGACGTCGCGCAGGCGCTCGATTCCGGGGCTCCGCCCGCCGCCGCGGACCCGGTCGACGTGGCGGCCATCGCCTACCTCATCCGTCCCGAGGGATGGGCGGGCGCCCTGCAGGCAGCCGTTGCAGCCGTGTAGCCGAGCGGGAGTCCGAGACCCGCTCGCACAGCGCCGAGCAGGTCGGCCGGCTTCGCCGGCAAGTGGAGAGTCTGACGGAGGAGCTCAAGCAAACCCGCCAGCGCCAGAAGGACGAGCTCGCACGCCTCAAGGCCGAGAACTCCGAGCTGCGGCACAAGCTCGGCGACACCCGCACCAAGGCCCGGGTCGCTGAGTCGGCGGCTGAAGGCGCCGCTCGCGAGATCGCCGAGGCGCAACGCGCGGCCGCCGCGACCGTTGCCCAGGCAGAGGCCGAGGTTCGGCGGCTTCGCGCGCGCATCGAGGAGCTGGAGTCCGCGGCCGGGACGCTGCGACGCGCCGAACGCGTCGAGCGGGGGACAGGCACGCTGAGAGCGAGGCTGCTCCTGGACACTCTTCTGGAGACGGCGCAGGGGCTTCGGCGCGAGCTGGCACTGCCTGCGTCTGAGGGTTCGCCAGCGGACGTGGTCGAGGCTCACGTTGCGGAGCAAGGGGTCAAGACATCGTCGGGGCACGGCTCGCTCGGCCGCTGACGACCCCACCATGCTCGACGCGCTGCTGGCGTTGCCGCGCGCGCACATGATCATCGATGGCTACAACGTGACCAAGACGACGTGGTCGGAGCTTTCCCTCGAGAAGCAGCGGGATCGGCTGCTCGGAGGGCTGGCGCCCCTGGTGGCGAGGAGCGGCGCAGAGGTGACCGTGGTGTTCGATGCTGCGGAGAAGAAGGAGCGACCCCTGGTGAACCGCCCACGGGGGGTGCGCGTGCTGTTCAGCCCGTACGGCGTCATCGCCGACGACGTGATCCGCGAGCTCGTGGCCGCCGAACCACAGGGGCGTCCGGTGGTCGTCGTGTCCAGTGACCAGGAGGTCGTGAGCGATGTCGTGCGCGCAGGTGCTCGGGCTGCGGGGTCTTCGGCGCTCGCACGGCTTCTCTCACGGTCCTGACGCGCTTCTGACGCGGCCCGGCTCAGAACTGTCGGTAGGCCCTGCGACGGTCCTCGAAGTGCATCACTTCCCCTGGAGGACCAGATGAGCGTTGAGATCGACTGCGACACCTGCGTGGTGCGTGGTCTCGCCTGCCACGACTGCGTGGTGACGGTGCTGCTCGGGCCACCGCCTGAGCTCGGCTTTGGGGACGAGGAGCAGCGTGCCCTCGACGTGCTGGCGGGGTCGGGGCTCGTCCCCCCATTGCGCATGGTCATCGCTGAAAGCGGGCCCGAGGTAGCGAGTGCATAGCAGTGCGACGAGGGTCACTGCTGTAACGGCCCGTCCCTGACGTTCTCCCGCCCCGACAGACCATGCAAAAAGCGGCAAAAGTTCGAGAGAGTCTCCTTAGACTCAATCGCATGCCCACACTGACTGGTTCCCAACGCGCCTCGTTGGTCGGGCTGGCTGTCTTTGGCGTCATCTCTCATCGTCTACGTGCGCCTCATTGTCTGCGGTGCCAGATGAGCACCGACGGGCTGGCGAACTCGTTTGGTGCTTGGCATCTCGCGCACACCGGGAACCCCTTCTTCGACGGCGTTCGACTGCCGGAGATAAAGGTGGGACCCGACTATTTCGGTACCAACCCTGAAGGCCACGTAGTGCTGAGCAGGACGCCTGGCCAGATTTGGGCAGCGGTGCCGTTCTACCTCCTCCTTTCTGGCAGCGAGTTCTCGGACTACAACACGAGCGCAGGATCCATGGCTGCAGCGTTCTGGTCTGCTCTCGCGATGGTCCTGTACTTCCTTGCCCTGCGCTCCCGGCTTTCAGTGCCTGCGGCGATCGGTGCAACCGCGGTGGTCGCCTTCACCACGCCTGTATGGTCGGTTGCCGCGGAGTCACTGTGGCCACACGTGGTGACGATTCTGGGCCTAGCCGGAGCGGGGTGGGCCGCGAGCCGCGAGAGGTGGGGATGGGCGGGTTTCTTCTTCGGCATCGCAATTCTGGCTCGTCCTCACGTGGCGGTGATTGCCGCCGTCATGGGGCTTGGGATGCTGTGGTCGCGGCGTTCCCTGCGCCCAGCGGCGATGATCGCGCTGATCAGCGGCGCATTCATGGCCCTCCTCCTCCTGTGGAACCGCTTCATATTCGGGGAGTGGTCGGTCGCAAGCGGTTATGCGCAAGGCATAGCTGACGTCGTCCCCGGCCACCGCGAGTCGCGGTTCGGGAGACGGATACTTGGAACAGGTGGCTGGGTTGTTCGTGTCCCCGCAACGAGGCTTTCTGGTGTGGACCCCCCTGGTGCTGGCGTCTTGGTTCCACCTGGTCTGGCGGCACCGCGTCAGGCTGCCCGTCTGGTCGTTGTGGCTAGCTCTCGGCGGGGTTGCGTATTCAGTCGTCCAGGCGGCGCTCAACGAGTGGACCGGAGGCGCTGGATTCAACGGCTACCGACTGACCCTTGAACTCCTTCTGTGTCTCGCCCCTGCTTGTGCGATGGCCGCAACCTATGCCGGCGGGATCGTCAGGCGATTGGCTCCCTATCTGGTGGGCTACCAACTCGCGGTCACATCTGTCGCAGCTCTGATCGGTGAGGACCACATTGCCGAAGAGGACTTCTGGATCGACTGCACCGTCCTGGTGGGGTTGCGTGAGGAGACGACCTTGACGGTGATGTTGCTCGCGGGATTCGGCATCGTCGGTTGGCTGGTCACTCGCTGGGCAATGGCCGGTTGGTGGTGGCCCGGGCTGCATCCGCGGCAATCGAGGCGGTGCCACCGTCCTACCTGAGTTGATGAATTCGGTGCCCTCATCCGCGAACACCGCCTTCCGAGCGGTTATAGCGCAGCGCCGCGACGGCGGTGTTCTGCGATGCTAGGTGCTGGTGTGACTCGTGTCACCACTGAGGCTTCTGTGACTGGGAAGGAGGCCTGTGGGGGAGGACACGCCGTCCGGTGTGACCGATTCGTTTGCTCCGCACCGTGATGGCCCCGTAGCCTTTGGCCTCAAGCGTCTGTACAAGTCGACCAGACCGGGCCGGCTCAGGCGCTGCGTCGAATCTGGACTAGGCCGGGGGCTGCCGAATCCGGAACCGGGGAACCATGTTCCTGGGGTGAATCGCACGCGAGAGTGGCCGCTGACCGCGGCCGCTTGATGTGCGTAGGGCTTCTTTGCCGCCCGAACCCGTCAGCTAACTCGGTAGACGTCACGACAAAGAGGAGACCGTCCGCTCGTGCTGAACGGCCGGAAGCGCACCGCCAGTTTTCTCGCGACCCTGTGCATCACCGCCATGAGCGGCTCGATGCTGGCCGCGAGCCCCACCTTCGCCGAGCCGGACGTCCAGGACGTCCAGGCCCGCGTCGACAGCCTCTACGAGCAGGCCGAGAAGGCCTCCGAGCGCTACAACGACGCCAAGATCGAGCTGAAGCGCGCCCAGACCCGCCTCCGGGCGCTCCGGTCGGACCTGTCGCGCCAGCAGCAGCGCGTCGACGCGGTCCGCACCCAGGTCGCGCAGGCCGTCGTCTCGCAGTACCAGGGCCAGGCGCTCTCGACGACCACCCAGGTGCTCCTCGCCAAGGACCCCGACACCTTCCTCGACCAGATCGCCACGGTCAGCGGCTACAACGACCAGCAGGCCGAGATGATGGCGGACTTCGCCGTCCAGGCCCGTCAGCTCGAGATGCGCGAGGCCGCCGCGAAGCGCGAGCTCGCCCGCATCGCCAAGACCGAGAAGACGCTGGCCGACGAGAAGGCCGAGATCGACAAGAAGGCCGCCGAGGCCAACGAGCTCCTCGACCGCCTCCAGGCGCGGGCCGCTCCGGTCAGCCGCGGCTCCTCCCGCGTGCCCAACGTCGCGGTCTCCGGCCGTGCCGGTGCCGCCGTGCAGTACGCCCTCGCCCAGGTCGGCGACGCCTACGTGTACGGCGCCGCCGGGCCGGACGCCTTCGACTGCTCCGGGCTGACCATGATGGCCTGGGCCCAGGCCGGCGTGAGCCTCCCGCACTCCTCCAGCGCGCAGATGGGCTCCGGCTCGCCGGTCTCCCAGTCGCAGCTCGCCCCCGGCGACCTGGTGTTCTACTACCAGCCGGTCAGCCACGTGGGCATCTACATCGGCAACGGCCAGATCGTGCACGCGGCGAACCCGTCCTCGGGCGTCCAGGTCGCCCCGGTGTTCTCGATGCCGTACTCCGGTGCCGTCCGAGTCGGCTAGGCATGGCTTGATGGCAGGCCCCAGGGCCGGTCGCCCCCGTTGGTGGGTGACCGGCCTTGTGCTGTTGACGGGGCTGCTCGGCCTCGGCTACTTCCTGGTGAGCGGGCCGGACACCGCCGTGCTCCCGCCGCCCGCGACCGGACAGCACGGTGCCGACGACCGGGAGGACGCCGCAGCCGAGCTGCTGGAGCAGCTCAGCCAGGCGCTGACCGACGGCTCGCGGCAGGACGTGCTCGCGCTGGCGGCACCGGGCGACAAGGCCGCCCGTGCTGGAGCTCGCCGACCTGGCCGGCAACGTGCGCCGGCTGGGCATCACCGACCTGGCGCTGCGCTACGTCGACGAGAACGCCGGACGCCACCCGGCAGGAGTCGCGCCACGGCTGGCCGACCGGGCCTGGGTCGGCGACGTGCAGCTCGACTGGAGGCTCCGGCGCTTCGACAAGGCGGACAGCCACCTCGAGGTCACCATGGTCTTCCTGCAGACCAAGGACGGCGCGGCGTTCGTGACCGCCCGGAACGACTACGGCGAGCAGGCCCCGCTCTGGCTGCTCGAGCGGCTGACCGTGCTGCGCAGTCCTCGTGCCCTGGCCGCGGTGGCGGGGGACCGCGTCGAGGCCCAGCGGTTCGGTCAGCTGGCCGACCAGGCCGTCCGCGACGTGCGCAAGGTCTTCCCGCGCTGGGCCGGTCGCCTCGTCGTGGAGGTCCCGAGACTCGCAGGACGACCTCGACCGGGTGCTCAGCTCGGACACGTCGTACGACGCCATCGCGGCGGTCACCGCACCGGTCGACGGGTCGCTGTCGCCGTCCGCGCCGACGCACATCTTCGTGAACCCGCCGGTGTTCTCGCCGCTGGGGGAGCAGGGCTCGCAGATCGTGATGAGCCACGAGGCGACGCACGTCGCCACCGACGCGGCGATCTCGTCGATGCCGACCTGGCTGCTGGAGGGCTTCGCCGACTACGTGGCGCTCGCCCACGTCGACCTGCCGGTCGAGGTGACCGCGAGCCAGATCCTCAAGCAGGTCGCCAAGGACGGCCCGCCGCGGACGCTGCCGGGCCAGGACGAGTTCGCGAGCGAGAACACCAGCCTGGGGGCGTCCTACGAGGCCGCCTGGCTGGCGTGCCGCCTCATCGCCCAGACGTACGGCGAGGACAAGCTCCTCGCGTTCTACGACCGGGCCGACCAGGACGCCTCGACCACCTACGCCTTCCGCTCCGTCCTGGGCACGACCGAGAAGCGCTTCACCACCCGCTGGCGCGACCAGCTCCGCGAGCTCGCCGGCTGACCGTGCGAGGTCGCGGCATGGCAGGCTTGCCGCTGTGACCCGCACCCACGAGCCTGGGCTCGACCGCCGCGCCGCCGTGGTGGTCGCCGCCGGTGCGGCGCTGACGCTGGTGGTGCTGGCGCTGTGGCTGGTGCCGTGGGACTGGGTGCCCGGCGGAGACCTGCACCCGATGCCGGTGCACGACCTGTTCAGCCCCGCGGAGATCGCTCGTGCGGAGGAGTTCTCCCGGACCCGACGGCTGCTGGGCTGGTCGGCGTACGGCGTCTCGCTCGCCGTCGCGCTGGTCCTCGGCCTGACGTCGCTCGGCGCACGGCTGGTCGGCCGAGTCGCGGGACGGCTGTCCTGGTGGCTGACGGTGGCGCTGGGCACGCTGGCGGTCCTGGTGGTGGGCCGCCTCGCGACCCTTCCGTTCGCGCTGCTGCTGCGCAGACAGAGCCTGGAGTACGACCTGACCCGACAGGGCCTCGCGGGCTGGACCGCCGACCAGCTGAAAGGCCTGCTCGTCGCCTGGGTGCTCGCCGCGCTCGTGGTGCTCGTGGTCGTCGGGAGCGCCCGGCGCAGTCCGCGGCACTGGTTCGCCTGGGCCGGAGCCGGGATGGTCGTGCTCACGGTCCTCGGGTCGTTCCTCTACCCGGTGCTCGTCGAGCCGCTGTTCAACAAGTTCACCCCGATGCCGGACGGACCGCTGCGCAGCGCGATCCTGCGCCTCGCGGACCGGGAGCACGTCGCGGTCGACGACGTGCTCGTGGCCGACGCGTCACGCCGTACGACGACGCTCAACGCCTACGTCTCCGGGCCTGGGCAGCACCCGTCGGGTGGTCGTCTACGACACGCTGCTCCAGGAGATGTCGCCGGCCGAGGTGGAGGTCGTCGTCGCGCACGAGCTCGCGCACGCCAAGAACCACGACGTGCTGATCGGCACCGTCCTCGGCTCCGTCGGGATCGTCGGCGGCGTCGCGGTGCTCGCCCTGCTCCTCGACGGCCGCCGGCTGCGCGACCGGGCGGGCGTCACCGGCGCGTCCGACCCGCAGGTCGTGGCGCTGGTGCTCGCGCTCGTCGCCGTCGGGTCCTTCGTCTCCAGCCCGGCGGTCAACGCGGTGAGCCGGGCGATCGAGGCCCGCGCTGACCGAGGAGCCCTGGCGGCGACCGACGATCCCGCGGTCTTCGTCCGGATGCAGCGCAAGCTCGCGATCGAGGCGCTGCACGACCCGACACCGCCCTGGCTCAGCCAGTTCTGGTTCGGCAGCCACCCGACCGCCGTCCAGCGGGCCGGGCTGCCGAAGTCGCTGCGCGAGGCCGCCCGATGAGCCGGATCCTGTTCGTCACCAACGACTTCCCGACCCGGCGAGGCGGCATCGAGTCGTTCATCCTCGCGCTGTGCGAGCGGATGCCGCCGGACGAGGTCGTGGTCTACACCGCGTCGATGCCCGGCGACCGTGAGTACGACGCTCGGCTGCCGTTCCCCGTCTACCGCGATCCGTCGTCGACGCTGCTGCCCGACGCCGGCGGTGGCGCGTCGGGTCGTCGAGGTGATGCGGCGCCACGACTGCGACCGTGTCGTGTTCGGCGCCTCCGCGCCGCTGGGGCTGCTGGCACCCGCGCTTCGTCGCGCGGGCGCCCGTCGGATCGTCGCGCTGACCCACGGGCACGAGGTGTGGTGGGCGCGGGTGCCCGGTCGCCCGGCGTCTGCTGCGGCGGATCGGCGACTCGGTGGACGTGATGACCTATGTCAGCGAGTGGTGCCGTGACCGGATCGCGCCGGCGCTGTCGCCGGAGGCGGCCGCGCGGATGCAGCGGCTGTCACCGGGGGTCGACACCGATCGGTTCTACCCGGGATGTGGGGGAGCGGAGGTGCGGGAGCGACTCGGTATCCCGCAGGACGCGCCGGTCGTCGTGTGCACGGCCCGCATGATCAAGCGCAAGGGCCAGGACACCCTGGTGAAGGCCTGGCCGGCGGTGCTGGCCGAGCTGCCCGACGCTCGGTTGCTGCTGGTCGGGGACGGGCCGAACCGCACGGCCGTGGAGCGGCTTGCGGCGCGTCTTGGGGTGTCGGACTCGGTGATCTTCACGGGAGGCGTGCCTTGGGACGAGGTGCCGGCCTACACCGACGCCGGCGACGTCTTCGCGATGCCCTGCCGGACCCGCCTGTTCGGGCTCGGAGCCGGAGGCCTTCGGCATCGTCTTCCTGGAGGCGCAGGCCTGCGGGCTACCCGTCCTCGTCGGAGACTCCGGGGGTGCACCGGAAGCGCTGCTCGATGGCTCGGACAGGATGTCGTGGTCGAGCCGAGCGAGAGGCTCTTGTCACCCTCGCTGTCCGGGCTTCTCCTGGACGAGACACTGAGACGCACGTTGGAAGCCCGGGGTTCATGGTGGGCCGAGACGTCACCGGTGGAGCGTTTCTGCGCAGCGTCTGCACGAGTTGGTGACAGAATCCGCAGGTGACTGACCACAGCCGTCGCCACGACCAGGCAGCGCACCGTGTCGGTGCGGTTCGCGCGACCGGAACGCCGCATTCTGGCGTTGGGACTGGCCGTCCTGGCCACTCTCGCCTGGTTCGACGTGCCGGTCTCCGAATCGTGCCCGCTACTTCTGTCTACCTGTTCTTGGTGATCCTCCTTCCTGGCCGGCTGGTGTGGAGAGCCGTCATGATACGCCACGAGGCCGCCAACGCCGACGCTGCCGCATCTGCACACCGAGCTCGAGGACTGGGTCTGTGGCGCGGCGGTCGGTTACGGGCTCGAGTTGCTCTGCTACGTCCCGGCCCGAGGCGATGGGCCACCCTCGGTGTGTACGTGCTGGGACCCGGAGCGGTCCTGGTCGGCGCCGGGGTGGCACGACTGATCGGGTGCACGGGGAGAGCGCACGCGGTCTTCTCAGTTGAGGCAGACGCTCTGCCGGCGGGAGTGGGCTGGTCGCTGGCGGGTCTGGTCGCTTACCTGGTCGACCTGGATCGCGGTGAGTGATGTTCAGCATCCACCCGCTGCGCTCGACGGCGCTCGGTCGACCCCGATGAGATGTTCCAGCTCGCGCTTGTCGGGGAGCTTCGCCATCACTTCCCAGCCGTCTATCCCTACATCGAGTACCCGAGCGGGCTCACCTATCAGTGGTTCGTGCACGCTCACCTCGCTGCGAGCACCTGGGCGACTGGGCTCCCGAGCGAGACGTCTCTACCGCCGGTTCGACCCACTGGTGCTTGCGACGCTCGCTGTGCTGGGTGTCGGGGTCGTTGCCGCGCGCCTTTCGCGCAATGCCTGGGCGATGCCCGTGGCCTCCGCCTGCCTCGTTCTTGTCGGCAGCTTCGACGTGACGGGATCCACCATGGGAGAGGCCACTCCGGAAGAGCGCTTCTTGCAGGCCGTGATCCTCATGCACAGCCCGACGCAGACGTTCGCCTACGTGCTGGCCGTGCCGATTGTGATCGTTCTGCCTAGAAGCATCGTTCGCGTCAGAAGCACATTCCGACCGGCAACTTGGCTCTTCGTTCTTGCGTCCATGGCGGCCCTGTCTGGCGCCAAGGTGACGTTCCTCCCGTTGTACGTGTGCGGCTTCGTTGCAGTGCTGGGACTCGCTCTGCTGCCGCGTCGGGGGCTCGACAGGATGAGCGCTGCATTGGGCCTGGCGAGCGACGTATCCGTGATCGTCGTCAGCTGCGTGGGTCCTCTATCGCGGGGGACAGCCAGAGCCTGGGACTCGCAGCCACTGCAGAGCACGAGGCTGGTACATGAAGTCGCTCGGCGTGCTCGGCGGAGGTCTAGCGGGCGAGTTGATGGTGACGGGGTCGCTGCTCGCGATGTGGTTGCTGCCGGGTGCGCTTCCGTCGCCGTCGTCCCGGAACCCCGAGACGCGGTGGGACCCTCGGTTCTGGTGGCTGCTCGGCGCCATAGCGAGCGGCTACGGCGCAACCTTCATGCTGGGGCATGTGGGGAACAGTCAGGTCTACTTCGGCCGCGCGGCAGCATGCGTTGGTCCCCATGCTTGCAGCCTGGGGATTCGTGCTGCTCTATGAACGCGCCCGCCGTCGCGAAATCCTGTCGGGCGCTTCTTGCAGCAGCGAACCGCGGACTTACCCTTTTCGGCCTGCGGTTGGTGACCGAGCGGTGGCGCGAATCCCGCGCCGATTGATGGCGAGATGGTGGAGTCCCCGGTGCTCAGGGTCTGGGTGAACCTGCCCGTGCTGGTCGCCGTCGTCCTCGTCGTCCTGGTGGCGAGAATCGCGCTCCGCGACCTCGAGCCATGGGAGCGAGGACCGGTCACTCTGCGTGCTGCTGTCGTGCTGCTTACCGGTTTGGGGCTGGCGCGGAGCGATGGCCTTTGCCGTAGGCCACCTCCCCCCGCAGTCTGCACGAGGCACGTCCCCGAATGCGTGTTTGGCGCGGACGGTCGTAGAGCCGCCGAGTGGTTGAGAAGTCCATTCGGATGTTGACGACGTCGTGATGACGAACGTTCACTGCGGCCCGGCGCGCCCGGTGTCTGGGAAGTGTGACTCCAGGCACTTCTGGATGTCGGCGATCAGTGAACGCAGATTCGTGCTGGAGGGATGGGCGTACACCGCACGATCGGGCGTGTGGTTCGGAGATTTCTGGGGCGACTCCGACTCTTCTGGCGGACAACGACAGGGTCTTCACGCAACCAACCGCGAAGGCGCTGGCATCCTTTCAATCGGCGCACCCGGTGCAATGGTTGTTCGTCGACGATCGGGGACCTGTGGACGAGCCGGAGGCTGACTGCGCGTCGGGTCGGTGACGCTCGAGTATCGACGCCGGGGACTACTCGATCTACATGGTGCGGCGGATCCGCTAGAAGTCAGCCGTGACCAGGGACAGGTTCCGCGTGGGCAGGTCGGACCGGAGAAACTACCCGCTGGCGAGGCTTGTGCAGGTGTCGCTGAACGCCGCGCCAGTGAACTTGCCGATCGCGAAGACGATGACGACGAGGATGGCGGCGATCGCGGCCACGAGGAAGCTGTACTCGACGGCCGAGGCTCCGCGTCTCCGGACGCATGGCTTTCAGGTTCTGTGTCACCTTGATCGTACCTCCCAAGGACAGGAGCACGGGGTCGGGCGACAGACCTCGACCCCGTGCTTGCCGTCTGCTGAGGATCAGGAGGGGCAGGTGGTCGGTGCTGGCGGTGTAGCTGCCCTGCGCGAGGCCCGAGCAGGTGTCCGCGAAGCCGGCCTTCACGAACTTGCCGATCGCGAAGACGATCAGGACGATGATGGCGGCGATGGCGGCGACGAGCAGGCCGTACTCGACAGCCGAGGCGCCCTTCTCGTCGTCCGCGCCGGTTCACCAGGCGCTGCATGAGCTGAAGCATTGGTATCTCCCAAGGTGGTTATGAGGCCTCGAAGGTGAGACCAGGCACTACAAGAATGATCCCAGGATCGACTCGCGATATCGGCGAAACGGCGAAACTCTGGTGCCCGTTCGGGGGACGTCGATACGCACTTGATAGTCCGCTATGACTATTTTCGGGCGTTCCGACTCAGGAGTGCTGATCGTCGGTCAACAATCCGGCCCGGATCGCGTTCATGATCGCCTGCGCACGGTTGGCAGCGCCGAGCTTCTCGTAGATCTTCGAGATGTGCGTCTTGGCGGTGGACTCGCTCACGAAGAGCTGTCGGGCGATGGCCGCGACGCCCAGCCCCTCGGCCAGCAGTCGGAGCACCTCCGACTCTCGGGGGGACAGCTGAGGACCTGTCGGCGACATCCGCCGGCGCATCGCGTCGGCAAGGTTGGCCGCGGTGAAGGAGCGGGGCGAGACCGTCGCGTGCCGGGCGGCGGCCACGACGTCGTCGGACGGTGCGTCCTTGGCGACGAAGGCGGACGCCCCCGCCTCCAGTGCCTCGAACAGCTGCTCGTCGCCGGCGTACATGGTCAGCACGACGATGCCGATCTCATGGTCGTGCTCTCGCAGCGAGCGGACGAGGTCGAGGCCGGTGCCGTCGGGGAGGCGGACGTCGGTCACGACGACCGAGGGCTTCAGGCGCTGGGCCAGGCTCCTGCCCTCCGACACCGATCCCGGCCTCGCCCAGCACCGTGAAGTCGGCGTGCCGCTCGAACGCACGCGCGAGCCCTTGCCGGATCAGGTCGTGGTCGTCGACGAGTACGACTGTCTTCACCGGCTCAGCCATCCTCATGCACCTTCTGTCTGGATCGCTGCGGTACGAGCAGAGGCATCCGCGCCCACTGTAACCGTGACGCAGGTGTCCCGGAGCTGTGACTGGACCCAGTGCCGCTGGAGATCTCCAAGGTCGCGTTGATCCGCTCCGCACGTTCCCGCATGACCTTGATGCCGAACGAGTCGTCGCGAGCCTTGCCGAGACCGTTGCCGTCGTCGCGGACCGTGATCGTGCCGAGTGGTGGCCGGATCCGACAGTCGACCCAGAGGTTCTGGGCTGCGGAGTGCTTGCGGGCGTTGGTGATCGCCTCCTGGGCGATCCTGAAGAGCTCCGTCTCGACCTCGCTGCGCAAGCGGGTGGGGGCGACGTCCAGCGTGGTGTGGACGGTCATCCCGGATCGCGCGCCCACCTCGCGGACGTAGTCGGAGAGCGCGGACCCGAGCCCGGCGGATACCTCGGTGCGCAGGTCGAAGATCGAGAGGCGCAGCTCGCTGACGACGCGAGACAGCTCACCGCGCAGCTCGTGGAGCTTGCGCCGCTGGCCGTCCGAAGTGGCTCGTCGCGGCCAGGTCGTCGACGACGTATCCGAGCGAGGCGATCTCCTGGGCAATACCGTCGTGGATCTCGCGTGCGAGCCGGTGCCGTTCTTGGATCGTGGCGATGGAACGGATCTCGTCGAAGGTCAGGGCGGCATCCAGGCGGAGGGCGTGCTCGTCCACCTCACGCATCAGGGCGTTGAGACTGTTCGGCGTTGCCGGTGCGCGCCGCCTCGGAGATCACCACGCCGATCAGACGGGAGCCCACACGCAGTGGCAGGACGATCCGGTGCCGGCGGTTGGCGGCACCCGCTGCCTGGATCTCCTGCAGCGGCTCCATCTCGTGCCAGCAGCGCTCGACGAGGGAGCCGTCGGGCTGGAGGACGTCCCGGGCACCGGCCCCGCGGTAGCCGAGCGGCGCCAGGACGCCGCCGTCGGTGCGGGTGAAGACCGCCGCGTGCGTGTCGTCGAGGTGCTGCTGGACCGTCCGCAGCAGGTCAGAGGCCAGGGTCACGCTGTCGAGCCCGGACGACAGTCGCCGGGCGACCGTCCTGAGCTGGGACAGCAGTCGTCGGGCGGACTCGTAGGACGCGTCCGTCGCCGACCCTGCCGTGGTCCGAGAAGCCCGAACCATGGCGCCGAGCAGGCCCACACCCAAGGTGGTCAGCAACCACGGACCGAGGATCTCGGACAGCTGCTCCAGGCCGGCGACGCGCCCGGAGACCAGGGTCACCGCGGTCATGGCCGCGACCTCGATGCCGACCGTCAACAGCACGTAGGCCCCGCCCAGCGAGACCCCGGCCACGAGCGAGGGCACCACCAGGTAGGGGAGGAGCAGCACTCCCTGGGGCAGTGCCATGCCGACCACGAGTGCGGCGAAGCCTGCCTCGGCGGTCACCACCCAGCTCTCCGGTAGCCGGGAGGAGACGTCGGCAGCCACGGACACGGCGGCGAGGGCCGCCAACAGCAGGGTGCCCTGCAGCGCTACCGAGTCCAGGAGCGCGAGACTCAAGCCGAGGATGGCGGCAACGCAGAAGACGCGCGCCGCCGTCCCGATCCGTGCCTGCGGGATCACATATGCCCTGAGAACGCTTCGAAGATGCCGATCGCGGCGGGACCGAGGACGGCGATGAAGAGGCAGGGCAGGATGCAGAAGATCAGCGGGATGAGGATCTTGACCGCGACCTTCTGAGCCTGCTCCTCGGCTCGTTGACGACGCTTGGTCCGGATCTCGCGGGCCTGGACGCGCAGCACCTGGGCGACCGGGATGCCGAGGGCGTCGGCCTGCACCATGCGCTGACACGAAGCCCTTGAGCTCGGGGACGTGCGTGCGCTCACCGAGCGCGCGCAGCGCGGCTCCGCGGCCGAGACCGATCTGCATCTCCTGGAGCACACGGGCGAACTCGTCGGCGAGCGGGCCGTCGGTGTTGCGCGCGACCTGCGAGAGCGCGGCGTCGAAGCCGAGGCCCGACTCCACCGAGATGGTGAGCAGGTCGAGGGCGTCGGGCATTGCCCTCTGCATCTTCTGCGTGCGGTCGTAGCCCTTCTGGTAGAGGTACATGTTCGGGGCCAGGTAGCCGACGACCGCGGCGATCACGCAGACAGCCGAGCATGGGCGCGAAGCCGAAGCCCGAACAGCATCGAGACCACGAGGCTGAGGACGAGCGCGCCGGCGAAGCCGACGAACTTCATCGAGGTGACCCGGTCGACGGTCCAGCCGGGCGGGTTGCCGGCGACCTCGAGCCGGTTGCGGATCCGCTCGCCGTGGTCGGCCGGGGTCAGCTTCTTGCCCAGGTTGACGGTCCGGTCGAGCAGAGGCGTCAGGACGCGGTCGTTGAAGGAGGGGTCGAGCTCCCTGCGCAGCTCCGGCGGTGCCGCGGAGAACGAGTCGAGGAGGGAGAGCGACTTGCTCACGCCCCGCGCCTCGTTGTCGAAGACCCCGACCGCGGTGAGGGAGAGCATGATCGCGGCGAAGATGCCGACGATGCCGACGACCAGAATGACGGTCGCGCTCATGTCAGACCTCCACCTTGACGAGCTTCTTCATCCAGAGGATGCCCGACGGTCAGCAGGACGGCCATGACACCCAGCAGGATGTAGCCGATGGTCGTGCTGATCAGGGGCTCGAGGTACGTCGGGTTGGCCATCATCAGGTAGCGCCATGAAGCCGGGGGGAGACCGCCGAGGATCCAGACGGACAGCCTGCCCTCCGCGGAGAGCGCCGACACCTGTCGCTCGAGGTACTCCCGCTCGCGGATGGTCGCGGCCACGTTGGTGAGCAGCTCGGACAGGTTGCCGCCGACCTCGCGCTGGATCCGGATCGCCATGACCACCCACTCGAAGTCGACGCTCTCCATGCGCTCCGCGACGCCCTACAGGGCGTCTTCGATCTCGACGCCGAGGCGGGCCTCGACCAGCGCCCGGCGGAACTCGCTGGCAGATCGGCTCGGATCCTTCGCGGACCACGGTGTCCACCGACTGTGCCAGCGAGAGACCGGCGGACAGGCTGCCCGACATCAGCTGGAGCGTGTCGGCGAGGCCCGACTTGAACGCCTTGATCCGTCGGCTGCGCTTGAAGGACAGGTAGGCCCAGGGCAGGAACATGCCGAAGAACAGCCCGACCAGGGTGCAGGACGATGCTGCCGGAGCTGATCAGCAGAGCGATGAGGCCGGCGAGGAAGACGATGCCGGCGTGCGCGAGCAGCCACTCGGCGGGCTTGATGGACATCCCGGCGGCCTCGAGCTTGACGCCGAGGCCGATGCGAGGCCCGCGCGTGCCCTCGAGGGCCTTCTCGGCGATGCCGACGGCCTGAGCCGTGACGCCTTGCTGGCCTGCGGCTGGCGCGGCGCTGCGAGCTTCCGCGAGCCCTTGCGGGTGTAGGCCGAGATGCGGTCCTCGACCGATCTGGTCCCTGCCGCGACCGAAGACGCCGAGCACCGCCAGCATCAGGACCAGGAAGCCCGAGGCCGGCAGCAACGATGCCGCCGAGCATCAGGTTCTTGCGAGATCTGCGAAGCCGCTCGCCTGCACGGGAACGAGCTTCGTGCGTGTGATCTTCCGGCGGCGCGCCGCGTGGCGGCTGCGACGTTGACGAAGGCCGTGTCGGTGTAGGTCTCGCCGCCGGCGTCGACGGTGACCGCCAGGGTCCCCTCGGTCGCATCCGCTGCGGCGGAGTCGCGGAGATCAGGATCTGGCGCGCGATCGTCTCGGCCTCGTCGGCGAAGACCTGGGTCAGCGCCGCAGGGTCGTCGGCGCTGATGACGGTGCCGTTCCCGGCGTCGGCGAGCTGCTGCAGCACGGCGGTGTCCTCGGCCGAGAGCCCGAGGGCCACCACGTCGACCTTGACGTCGGAGACACCGATGCGTCCAGTCACGGTCTTGACCTCGGTGTCGGACGTGTCGCGCCCGTCGGAGAGGACGAGCAGGCTGCGCGAACCCTCGTCGCCGCTGGCGTCGATGGCCTCGAGGAGTCCGTCGTAGAGGCGAGTCTGCCTCGACACGGTGAGCCCGTCGATGACGCTGGCGGACTCGGCGCGGTCGAGGGACGGCTCCTGCGCCACGGTGACCGTGTCGGAGAAGGTGACGATGCCGACGTAGAGGTCGTCCGGGGCGGCGTCGAGGAACGCCTTGGCCGCGAGCTGTGCCTCTCCGAACCGGTTGTCCGTCAGCATGCTGTGGCTGACGTCGATGGCGAGGATCGTGGTGCGGCGGAGCGCGGTCTCCGAATCCGTGGCGAGCTCGGCGTCAGTGGTCAGCGGCTTGCCGTCCAGCGACACCGCGAGGCTGCCGAGGTCGGGCTCGACGTCACCTGCTCCGGGAAGCGAGTAGAGGATCTGGATGACGTCTCCGTCGCGCTCGACGTGGTCGATGCTGCCTTCGGCGGCATACGCCGGCGCAGCCAGCGCCGCAGTGCCGCCGAGGGCCAGAAGGATCGCGGCGGCCAGGAACCGGCTGCGTCCGACGAGTCGCTTGATGAC
Organism: uncultured Actinomycetota bacterium; assembly: GCA_963721855.1. Lineage (GTDB taxonomy): Bacteria > Actinomycetota > Actinomycetes > Propionibacteriales > Nocardioidaceae > Nocardioides_B. Next base: position 24,183 of record CAVRMN010000017.1, read on the forward strand.
GGGCACGGTCACATTCCGTCCATGGCGAAGAGCATGGGGTCGACCTTCACGTTGACGTGGGACAGCTTGTCGATGAACTTGGGGCGCAGACCGGTGGCGCGCAGCCGACCGAGGCTCTTGCCGTTCTCGTCGAAGCCCATCGAGTGGTCGTAGACGAAGATGTCCTGGAGGGTGATCACGTCACCCTCCATCCGCTCGACCTCGGTGACGTGGGTGATCCGACGGGAGCCGTCGCGAAGCCGGCTCTGGTGCACGATCACGTCGACGGCCGAGGCGACCTGCTCGCGGATGGCGCGGATCGGCAGGTCCATGCCGGCCATCAGCACCATGGTCTCGATGCGCGCCAGCGTGTCGCGGGGACCGTTGGAGTGGACCGTGCAGATCGAGCCGTCGTGACCGGTGTTCATGGCCTGGAGCATGTCCAGGGCCGCCGAGTCGCGGACCTCACCGACGACGATGCGGTCGGGGCGCATGCGCAGCGAGTTCTTGACCAGGTCGCGGATGTCGACCTCGCCCTTGCCCTCGATGTTGGCCGGGCGGGACTCGAGGCGCAGGACGTGGTCCTGGTGGAGCTGGAGCTCGGCGGCGTCCTCGATGGTGACGATGCGCTCGTCGTGCGGGATGAACGACGAGAGCACGTTGAGCGTCGTCGTCTTGCCGGCGCCCGTGCTGCCCGAGACGATGATGTTCAGCTTGCCCTTGACGCACGCGGACAGGAAGTCGGCGGTGCGCTGCGAGTAGGTGCCGAAGGCGACCAGGTCGTCGGAGGTGTAGGGGTCCGCGGAGAACTTGCGGATGGTGAGCAGCGAGCCGTCGATGGCGAGCGGGGGGATGACGGCGTTGACACGGCTGCCGTCGGGGAGGCGGGCGTCCACCATGGGGCTCGACTCGTCGACGCGACGACCGATCCTCGACACGATCTTGTCGATGGTGCGACGCAGGTGGGCCTCGTCGGTGAACTGCCCGTCGACCTTCTGCAGCTTGCCGCTGCGCTCGATGTAGATGCTGTCCGGCCCGTTGACCATGACCTCGGTGAGGTCCGGGTCGCGCAGGAACGGCTCGATCGGTCCGTAGCCGAGGATGTCGTCGGCGATCTCCTGCGAGATGCGCGTGCGGTCCGCGGGAGTGAGGAGGACGTCCTCGTCCTGCATGGCGTCCTGGAGCGCGCCGCGGACCATCCGCTCGAGCTCCGACTGGGTCAGGTCGGCGTCGTAGAGCTTCGGGCCGAGCTGCTGGAGCAGCCGGTTGTGCACCTGCGCCTTCAGCTCCCTGGAAGGCGTCTTCCTTGTGGGCGTCCTTGCTCGGCCGGTCACCCGTGCCGGGAGGGCGGCGCTTTGCGAGGTGGGTGCGGTGGTGGCGCGGTCGCGCGAGGCGGCGGCCAACCGGTCGGCGAGACTGCTCATGACTACCTACTGTTCCTTCGGAGGAGTCCCCGCTTGGGGGCGGCGACGCGTGCGGAGGTGTCTCTGAGGCGCGTCAGTCGCGGTGCCGTGGGCCGCGAGCGACCGCGCCGAGGCTCGTCACGGCCAGGCTGACCGGATGCTTGGGGATCGCGCTGGTGATCGGCTCGCCGCTGTTGGTGGCGTTGGCGACCTGGGACGAGGTCGGGATGGCTGCGTCGATCTTCATCGCCAGGGTGCCCTCGACCTCCTCGGCGGTGAGGCCGACCTTGTCGTCGGCGCGGTTGAGCACCAGGCGACGACGAGCCTTCGGGAAGTTGAGCAGGTCGAGCGTCTCGACGGCGATCTTCACGTTCTTCAGAGGTGGGCACGTCCAGCGTGGTGACGAGCAGCAGCGTGTCGGTCTCGTCGAACGCCTGGAGCACGAACTCGTCGAACATGGGCGCGGTGTCGACGACGACGTAGTCGAAGTTCTGCTTGAGCATGCCGAGGATCCGACCCACGAGCGCGGCCGGGATCGAGTCGCGGGCGTCCGGCTGCACCGGCGCGACGAGCGCGGTGATGCCCGTGCTGTGCGGCGTCAGCAGCGGCTCGAGGACGCTGAAGTCGAGGCCGCTCTCGAAGTGCACGGCGTCCGCCATCGTGCGGGCCGGGATCAGCTGGAGGGTGATCGCGATGTCGCCGAAACCGAGGTCGAGGTCGACGACGCAGACCCTCTTGTTGCCCTTGTCCGCCAGGGCGATGGCGAGGTTGACCGCAAGGGTCGTCTTGCCGACGCCTCCCTTGGGGGAGAACACCGTGACGAGATGACCCTGCGGCCCGGAGCCGGCACCGCTGACGGGGCCGTTGAGGGCCTGCCAGACCTGCTTGGCGCGGCCCACGGCCGAGCCGAGGCCGGTGAGGTCACGCTCCTCGACGACCTCGCGCATGCCGGAGCGGAGGGCCTCCGCGAGGACGCTGGTGTCGACGCGGCGCCGGATCAGGATGACGCTGGTGGACGGGCGGGTCACGCGCAGCATGTCTGCAAGCGCGGCCGCCGCCTCCAGGTCGACGCCGGGGCCGAGGACGAGGGCGTACTCGTCCGGGGCCGAGGACAGCGTGTGCTTCAGCTCCTCGAGGCTGCCGACGACCTGCGACGAGGGGCCCGTGACCGAGGTGAACAGCTCGGCGTTGCTCGGGTTGTTCTCAACGATGATGGGCATCAGCGATCACCGGAAGAGGGTGTCGGTGGTGGTGCCCGGGCCGGGCTTGACCTCGGACTTGTCGTTCAGGTAGCCGAAGGAGAGCTCGCCCGTCGTGGCCGCCAGCATGATCTTCTCGGCGTCCTTCTGGTCGACGGCCAGGGTGAACAGCGTGCGGGGCAGCTGCTCGGTCGTCTGCGCGCCTCCGGGGTTCGTCGTGGTGGTGGAGATGACGGTCGTGCTGCCGATCGCGATCACCTTCACGCGGGGGAGCAGGAGCCGGACGCCGGTGTTGCCGCCGCCCGATCTCGCCGTTGAGGAAGATCGCGACGTCGTCACCGGGCACGACGAAGCCGGCCACGCGACCGGTGTCGGACAGCGTCACCGAGATGGCGATCTGTCCGTCCGGCAGCGTCAGCAGCTCCTGGTCGCCCTGCGACCCGAACTTGCCGGCGATGATCTGCTCGTTGGGGAAGACCGAGGAGAGCGCGACCTGCGTCCCGATGCCCTCGATGGAGTTGACGGCGCCGGGGAGCACCTGGGCACGCGGAACCGTGCCGAGCTCGCATCTTGCCCGCGGCCTGCGCCTGGTCGAGCGTCTCGCCCGGGCTGATCTGGGCGACCGCCTTCAGCACCTGCACCGGCGCCTGCGCCTCGGTGGCCCGGTCGTCAGCGCCCTTGACGTACAGGAAGACCATCGCGCTGCCCAGCGCGGCGATCAGCGCTGCCACGATGAGAAGAACCGTTCTGCGTCCCATGCCTCGACCTGTCTACTCGGCCTCCGGACGCGCTGACGGCCGTCTGCTGGTCGCTCGCTTCCGGAGGGCTGCCCTCAGCCCCGGGACAAGCGTTCTACAAACCGGCGTCCGCGTCTGCGCAAATGCATGAAATGCCGCGTGTCGTCTCAGGCCTTGTAGAGATGGTCGACGTGTTCGACGCGCCGACTTGAGGACAACGTTGCGCCTGACTTTGAGGCTGGGAGTGAGTTCGCCACTCTCTTCACTCCAGTCACGGTCCAGGATCACGAAGCTCCGCACCGACTCCGCCTGCGAGACCGATTCGTTCGCCGCGTCGACAGCGGTCTGGACCTCTGCGCGGAGCTCGGGGTCCTCGTTCAGCTCGGTGAGGTCGCCAACTCTGCCTCGCTGCTCCGCCCAGCGTGCCACCGCATCGGCGTCGAGGGTGACCAGGGCTCCGATGAACGGACGGCCGTCGCCGACCACCAGGCACTGGCTGACCAGGTAGTGCGCGCGGATGCGGTCCTCGAGCGGTGCCGGGGCGACGTTCTTGCCCCCGGCGGTCACCAGGATCTCCTTCTTGCGTCCGGTGATCCGGACGAAGCCCTCGTCGTCGATGTCGCCGATGTCGCCGGTGTGGAACCAGCCGTCCTGCCCCAGCACCTCGGCGGTCGCCTCGGCGTTGTTCCAGTAGCCGCGCATGACCTGCCCGCCGCGCACCACGAGCTCTCCGTCCGCCTCGACCCGAACGGTCGTTCCGGCCAAGGGGCGTCCGACGCTGCCCACCCTCGAGGCTCCGGGACGGTTGACGGTGAGCGCCGCGGTGGTCTCGGTGAGGCCGTAGCCCTCGAGGACGGTGACGCCGATGCCGCGGTAGAAGTGCCCGAGCCGCTCACCCAGGGGTGCGCCGCCGGACACGGCGTGGTCGCAGGAGCCGCCCAGCGCCGCCCGGATCCTGCCGTAGACCAGCCGGTCGAACAGGGCGTGACGAGCGCGCAGGAACGGGCCCGGTCGGCCGCTGTCGAGCGCCCGGCTGTAGGCGATCGCGGTGTCGGCAGCCCTGTCGAAGATCCCGCCCCTGCCGTCCGCCCGGGCGTTCTGGGACGCGGTGTTGAAGACCTTCTCGAAGACCCGGGGCACGGCGAGGATGAACGTGGGGCGGAACTCGCCGAGGTCGGCCACCAGGCTCTTGACGTCCGCCGAGTGGCCGAGACGGACGCGCGCCCGGACGCAGCCGATCTGGATCACCCGTGCGAACACGTGCGCCAGCGGGAGGAACAGGAGCGTGGACGACTCCTCGGCGGTGAACAGCTCGTCCAGCGCGTCGAGTGCCACGGTGAGCTCGAACATGAAGTTGCCGTGGGTCAGGGTGCAGCCCTTGGGGAGCCCGGTCGTCCCGGAGGTGTAGATGACGGTCGCCACGGACTCAGGCGTGACCTCCTGCCGACGGCGGTCCAGGTCCTCGTCGGAGACCAGTCCGCCGAGCCGGGTGAGCTCCTCGACGGCGTCCTCGTCGAGGACCCACGTGTGCCTGAGGTCACCGAGTCGAGGCCGGGCCTCCTCGAGACCGGCGTCGTGGGCCGGGGAGTCGACCACGAGCGCGGCGGCGCCGGAGTCGGCCAGGATCCACTCGACCTGTGCCTGGGCGGACGTCTCGTAGATGGGCACGGTGATCGCGCCGGCGTACCAGATCGCGTAGTCGAACAACGTCCACTCGTAGCGGGTCTTGGAGAGGAGCGCTACGCGGTGGCCTGGCTCGATGCCGGCCGCCATGAGGCCCTTGGCGACCTGACGGACCTGGTCGTGGAACTCGCGAGCGGTGACTGGTTCCCACGTGGCTCCGGCATGCCGGCTGAAGGCGACGGCGTCGGGGTGCTCCTGGGCGTGGGACACGACGTCGTCGGTGAGGCTGCCCGTCGTGGGAAGGTCGAGGTCGAGGGGAGTGGAGTATTCCCGCAACGCAACTACCTCCCAGGTGTGCAGCCGAACCGTCTGGGTGGACGGTACCGCGAACCCGCGGACGTAAGCGTCCGGCGGCCCGAGAAGCGCCGAAGCGCATCGGTTACGCTCGCGACCTCAGGATCGAACGGATTGGGAGCCCTCTCCTATGGCAGAACAGACCACCTCGAGCATCGTGATCGCGGCCGACCCGGCGTCGATCATGGCGGTGATCGCCGACTTCGACGCCTATCCCGCCTGGGCCCAGGGCGTGAAGTCGGCCGACGTGGTGGAGGAGGGCTCCGCGGGACGTGCGGACAAGGTCCACTTCGAGCTCGACGCCAGCCCGATCAAGGACTCCTACACCCTCGGCTACGACTGGCAGGGTGACGACGCGGTCACGTGGACCCTCGTCGAGGGCCGGATGCTCAAGGCGATGGACGGTGCCTACGAGCTCGTCGAGCAGGGCGACGGGTCCACCGAGGTGACCTACCGCCTGGCCGTCGACATCTCCATCCCGATGATCGGGATGCTGAAGCGCAAGGCCGAGAAGGTCATCATCGACACCGCGCTCAAGGGTCTCAAGAAGCGCGTCGAGTCGCTCGGCTGAGCCGTTGCGGATCATCCTCTTCACCGGCAAGGGCGGGGTCGGCAAGACCACCGCCGCGGCTGGGACCGCAGTCACAGCAGCCCAGAAGGGCCTCCGGACGCTGGTCCTGTCGACCGATGCCGCGCACTCGCTGGCCGACGCCTTCGGTGTGCCGATCGGATCCGAACCGACCCAGGTCGCCGACAAGCTCTTCGTGCAGCAGGTCGACGCGCAGCGTCGGTTCGAGCGGTCGTGGGCCGACATCCAGGGCTATCTGCTCGCCGTCCTCGACGCAGCCGGTGTCGACCCGATCACCGCGGAGGAGCTGACCGTGATCCCCGGGGCCGAGGAGGTGCTGGCGCTCCTCGAGCTGCGCACCCAGGCGATCTCGGGGGAGTGGGACGTCGTGGTCGTCGACTGCGCCCCCACCGCGGAGACGCTCCGGCTGCTGGCGCTGCCCGAGGCGCTCGGGTGGTACATGGACCGGGTGTTCCCGGCCGAGCGCCGGATCGTCAAGGCGCTGCGCCCCGTGCTGGCCAAGGCCGCCGGCGTGCCGATGCCGCACGACACCGTCTTCGACGCGATCGAACGCCTGCACCGAGACCTCGAGCACGTGCGCGAGATCCTCACCGGGCCCGAGGCCAGCGTGCGGCTGGTGCTCACCCCGGAGAACGTGGTCGTCGCCGAGGCGCGGCGGTCGCTCACGACGTTGTCGCTCTTCGGCTACCGGGTGGACGGGGTCGTCGCCAACCGGGTCTTCCCCTCCGACGGCGCCGACGCCTGGCGGGAACAGTGGGTGTCGGCCCAGGCCGGGGTGCTGCACGAGGTGGAGCAGTCCTTCGTCGGGCTGCCGATCTGGAGGTCGTCGTACCGCTCCTCGGAGCCGGTCGGTGTCGCCGAGCTGGGCGAGTTCGCGGCTGCGGCGTACGGCGACGACGACCCTCTCGCGCCGCCGGTCGGTGACGGACCGATGACCATCACGCGTACGCAGCACGGGGCCACTCTGCGCATCGCACTACCCTTCGTTGACAAGTCCGACATCGACCTGGCGCGACATGGAGACGAACTCGTGGTGACCGTGGGCTCCTACCGCCGGCTTCTCGCACTCCCGGCGGCGCTGAACCGGCACACCGTCAGTGGCGCGCGCATCGACGAGGGCTCGTTGCAGGTGCGATTCCGCGCGGACGGCGTCGACACCGCGAGCCAGGCGGTGGTGGACCCGTGAGCGACTCCGAGGGCACGCCGCCGCCCGTCGGGAGCGTGGGCGACGAGGCGGTCAAGCTGCTGCAGGCCCTGCAGGAATGGGCCAAGGAGAGCGGCCACGAGTACGGCGAGTCCTTCGGTGCCGCGGCGGCTGGGGCGGGGGGACTGCTCCACAACGTCAACGAGCACATCGCCACGGGAGGGCGTGAGTGCACGTACTGTCCCGTCTGCAAGATGATCGCGGCGGTGCGGGCGACCAGCCCCGAGGTCAAGCAGCACCTCACGACCGCGGCGTCGTCGCTGCTCCAGGCAGCCGCGGGTTTCATGGCGACACATGTGCCGGACACATCGCCGGCTCGGTCCGACGGGGCCGTGGAGCGGATCGACCTGTCCGACGACGGTGACTGGGAGGACGACTGATGGGCCTGACCATCGGGGTCGACGTGGGCGGCACCAAGATCGCCGCCGGAGTGGTCGACGAGAAGGGGGCCATCCTCCAGCGGGCCCGCCGGGAGTCACCGGCCGAGGACAAGGCGGCGATGGAGGACACCATCGCTGAGCTCGTGCGCGAGCTCGCGGCCGACCACGAGGTCGAGGGCGTCGGGGTCGGCGCGGCCGGCTTCGTCGACGTCACCCGGTCGATCGTGCTGCTCGCGCCCAACCTCGCCTGGCGCGACGAGCCACTCAAGGCCGAGCTCGAGCGGCGTACCGATCTCCCCGTCGTCATCGAGAACGACGCCAACGCGGCCGCCTGGGGCGAGTTCGCCTTCGGCGCGGGAGCTGACGCCGACGACCTCCTCCTGGTCACGGTGGGCACCGGAGTCGGCGGCGGGATCGTCCTGGACGGGCAGCTGCACCGCGGCACGTTCGGGGTGGCGGCGGAGATCGGCCACCTGCGCGTCGTCCCGAACGGGCGTCCGTGCCCCTGCGGCAACCGTGGCTGCTGGGAGCAGTACGCCAGCGGCTCCGCGCTGGTCCACGACGCGCGGGCCAGGGCGCGCGAGGACGCGTCGGCGGCGGCTCTCGTCGCGCGAGCCGGTGGCGACGTCGACGGCATCACCGGTCCGATGATCACGGACGCCGCCAAGCAGGGCGATCCCTTCGCGGTCGCCCAGCTCGCCGAGCTGGGACGGTGGCTGGGCGAGGGGATCGCGTCGCTGGCGGCCGTGCTCGACCCGGGCGTGGTGGTCATCGGCGGGGGAGTGTCCGACGCCGGTGACCTGCTGCTCGACCCGATCCGGGAGCACTTCCGGGGCAACCTCACCGGTCGGGGCTACCGTCCCGAGCTCGGCGATCCGCCCGGCGGAGCTCGGCAACGACGCCGGCCTCATCGGCGCGGCCGACCTGGCGCGGCAGGACTGAGGCGCTCGCTCAGCGGACGAGAGCGTGAACGGCCGAGCTTGGGCACGCTGATCGCGTTGTTGGGGTCGACGCGCATCGAGCAGCTGGGCGCCACCGTCGACGGCGAACGACCGGGTGATGAACTGGGCGTCCCGCAGGTCGAAGACAGCACCTCCGCTGAAGACCATCGGGAACGCGTTGGGAGCGAAGAAGACGCCGCTGACGTTCAGCTGCGCGCCACCGGCCATCTTGTAGTTGGCGGGAGACGGCGTAGGTCTCGGTCCCACAGCGCCAGGTCCTCGCCGTGCGTCCCAGGCGGGTCTGCTGGTCTGAGTCGCAGGTCGCCGCCTTCATGCTGCCGTACTGGTTGGGGGCCGTCCAGTCGGTGGCGCCGACAGCGAGCTCGGAGCTGCCGCTGCCGTCCGGGTCTGTGCGCCGGTGCAGCGGCGTCGGTCGTGGGCAGCCGTTCGAGGTCGGCAGACAGCCGCCGGGGCTCGCCGCCGGTCCCTGGCCCAGCTGACCGCCCTCCATGAAGACGGTGGTGTTGCACATGCGCAGCAGGCCGCCGTGGAGCTGCAGACGCTGCCCCGACGGACGGACGAGTGCGCTGCGCGGTACCGCGCGGGTACACGTGTCGGTGCTGAGCTGCAGGCTGCTCGTGCCGACGGACACAGAACGCTGTTGGTGTTGCCCGATGTGCATGAGCGCTGCGTCGTTCACCTTGCGCGCCGGAGTTGTCGGTGTTGTCGATGTAGACCTTCGTCGCGTTCGGCATGTCCAGCGTTGCCGCCCTTGATGAAGCCGTGGAAGTAGATCGTGCCTGCGCCGATGGTGCCAGTGATCGTGATGCCGCTGTTGCCCGGGCAGTCGATGTAGACGGTCTGCTCGAGGTCACGTTGCCAGCGAGCGCCGTCAGGTGGGGTTGCAGCCGTAGCCCGGCGACACGCGCGGTCGGGCCGACAGTGGTCGAGCAACCACTGGCGTGCGCGCGCCGGTCGACCGCGGTGCGTGACGCCCGGGCAGGTAGCGCTCGTCGACGAGCGCGCCGGCCGACCCGGTCCGCGGCCGGACTAGCGCCGTCTTCGTCCCGGGGAGGGTGGCCGTCGTTGAGAGCGGTGGTGCCGAAGATGTTCGTCAGTGCCGTCGGAGACGATGTTGGTCGGCCGGTTCCGAAGGTCGCGTACGTGCTGATCAGGCCGGGAGATCCCCGCTGAGGCGCGCCGAAGGCGACGATGCCGTTGGCCTTGTTGCCCGGGCGAGCTGCTGGTTGGGTCCGGACCCACACCCCGGCTCGGTGGCGTCTGAGTCGGAGTGGATGGACGCCGGCATGTGCCCCGGTGCCGTAGACCCAGATCTTCGAGGTGTTGCCCGGCCGGACTGTTGCCGTTGGTCAGCACCTGGCAGTCGAGTTCGCTCGAGCAGGATGAGTGCCGGCGCCAGGTCGCCGTCCCCGCGTGCACCCGCCCGACCGAGCGGACTCGGAGCACGTCAGGTCGCTGGATGGTCGCCGAGGCTGCCCAAGCCCGGGCTTCCTGCTCTGGGTGATGATCACCCCGATCTGGTCGCACCCGTTGGTACTGGCTGGGGTCGCCTCGACAGGCTGGCCAAGACTCCTCGGGGAAGTCTGCCGTCGCTGAGCGGAGTACGGCGACTTGATCGTGACCTCCGAGGTGAGCGCCGCCGGAGACGACCGTTCCTGGTAGACCGCTGGGCTGCCGGTGCAGTCGGGTTGGTGGGGTCGCAGACGACGCTCGGGTTGGGGGCCGTGCAGGTGCTCCCGAGCGGGAGCCCGCTGAGCTCCGTGTCGTTGGCCTTGCAGGAAACTCCAGCGCGTCGCAGACCGCCTTGAACGTGTAGACGCTGGTCGTCGCCGCCGTCACGCCGCCGGAGTGCCGGCCATGACGGCGCTGTCGGCCGCAGACTTGCTTGCTGGCGGTCCATCCGGACCAGCCCGAAGTCGAGCACCATCGCGGTGACCACCAGCAGCATCACCAGCTGCGGCGACGAGGATGCGCGACCGCGCCTTGCTCGTCGCGGGCCCGCGTCACGCCGCCAGTGCATCAGCGCATGCCGGCACCCTGTCCTGCGCTCGTAGCGTCGCCACCGAGGTCGGAACGCTGACCCGTGTTCCACACGGGAGACGATGGCGATGTTGATGCTGAACTTGCGCGCGGCGATCACCCGGACGACGCACGGCCGCCGGTGGGGCGCCGGTGGGGATCGCGGGCGATCGCCAGCCGTCGGCGGAGCAGGCGGTGGGCGTGTCGCAGCGTGCTGCTGTCCCGACACGGAGGCCCGGCGGCGCCGACCACCGGCGCCGCTGCTTGAAGAGCTGGACGCACACGGACGCAGACTTGCTCGTGGGATCGTCGAACTGCGTGCCCCGCACCCGGCTGACAACGTCGGCGGCCCTGCGGTGGGCCGGCTGGAGTCCGCGTGCTGTGGCGTCCGCGGTCGCCCCGAACCGAGCCCCCTCACGCACGGCGTTGGTCACACCGATGGCATGGGTGTAGGAGAGGCCGGTGGTGGCGATCCCGAGCAAGCAGCATGACGAGGACCGGCAGGACAAGGGCGAACTCGACCGCGACCGCTCCACCCTCGCGGCGTGCCCGTGTGCGCGTGTGCCCAGCAGTGAGCCCGCGTGCGAACATGCCCGTCCCCTTGTATTCGTCGATTCCGCGAGGTTATCCCCCAGATAGGGTGACCCCGCCGCGAATCGGCAGAAATAGCCCGATCGGGTGGTGCACAGTTGCCCTTATGCCGGGACACGCAATCGGAGTCGACATCGGGGGCACCAAGGTGCTCGCCGGAGTGGTGGACCGCGACGGGAGCGTGCTGGCCCTCGTGCGCCGCGACACCCCGAATCGAAGCTCCGCGCCCGGTGTCGTCGAGGACACCATCGTCGATGCGGTCGAAGAGCTGCGATCGTCGTACGACGTGTCCGCGGTCGGGGTGGGGGCGGCCGGTTTCGTCGACCTCCGTGGGTCGGTTCTGTTCGCGCCGCACCTCTCCTGGCGGGACGAGCCGCTCCAGCAGGTGCTCGCGCGGCGGCTCGGCCTGCCGGTCGTCGTCGACAACGACGCGAACACGGCGGCACACGCGGAGATGCTCTTCGGTGCCGGTCGTGGCTACCGGCACGCGCTCCTGGTGACGCTCGGCACCGGCATCGGAGGAGCCATCGTCATGGATGGGCGGGTGCTGCGCGGCGCGCACGGCTTGGCTGGGGAGTTCGGACACATGCAGGTCGTCCCGGGCGGTCGACCCTGCGAGTGCGGCCAGGTCGGGTGCTGGGAGCAGTACTGCAGCGGGAAGGCGCTCGCCCGCGCTGCCGCGGAAGCGCGGCGCCCAGCGGTCTGACCAGCTTTCGGGTCATGAGGTGACCTCCGCTGCTGAGGAGGGTGAAACCTGGGCACTCGATGCCTTCGCCGAGGTCGGAGCCTGGCTAGGAGTCGGGCTGGCCGGCCTCGCCGCTGCGATCGACCCTGAGCTGATCGTCGTGGGCGGCGGGCTCTCGGACGCGGGTGAGCTTCTGCTCGGGCCAGCGCGCACAGCATTCGCCGATCGGTTGCCGGGGCATGGCTTCCGACCCGACGTGCCCATCGTCCGGGCGGAGCTGGGCCCCGATGCGGGCTTCATCGGAGCGGCGGATCTCGCCCGAGCGGCGGCGGAAAGCCGCTGATCCTCTAGTCCGAACGGGCTATTTGTCAGGTTCCGACCGATAGATCCAGCTCACCCATTCAGTCTGCCCGTCGATGTGCCGACAACAGAGGTATAGACCAGTCTCGGCACCGGGGGAGCGGTACGTCATGTCCATGCGCAGGTTCGACCACTCGAGCGGCGGGCGACGTCGTACCCAGCGCGGTGCAGCGGCGCTGGAGTTCGGGCTCGTCTCGCCGATCGTCTTCGCGGTCCTCTTCGGCACGCTCACCTACGGCCTGTGGTTCAACGACTCGCTCAACCTGCGGCAAGGCCTGCGCGAGGCGTCTCGCCAGGGCGTGGTGGCGAACTACGGCACCGAGACCTGCACGATGTCCTTCAACGGCACGCCGCCGTCCGCGAACATCAAGAAGCTGATGTGCCGCGCCCAGGCGGACGTCGGGGCGATGACCGGCGAGACCTACATCAAGGTGCGGCTCCCCGCCGGATGGATCCGGGGGCAGGAGCTCGTGGTCTGCGGCATGGTGAAAGCCGACCGGCTCCCCGGGCTGGTGCCGCTGCCGGGCGACCGGATGATCCGCTGGTCCTCCCGGATGTCCATCGAGGCGGCCACCCCCGCCCAGGCCCCGATACCTGCCAACGCACTCAGCGAGGTCGGGGGCGAGGAGCAGCCTCCAGCAAGCACGGACTGGTCCTGGTGCCTGTAGCCACTCGGATGCGGGCTCGTCATCAGGACGAGCGCGGGGCGGTCGTCGTCCTCGTCGCCGCCATGACGGTCCTCCTCTTCGGTATCGCGGCCCTCGTGGCCGATCTCGGCCAGGCGCGCGTCGTCCGCCGGGAGGCCCAGGCGGCCTCGGACTCCTCAGCCCTCGCCGCCGCGAACGCGCTGTACCTGGCCGGAGTCCCAACGCCGAACTTCACGAACGCGGTCCTGGCGGCGAAGAAGTACGCCGCCGAGAACTACGGCGTCACCGAGGCCGACTGGACCGGCTGCACCGACGCTTCCGCGCTGGCCTACAAGCCGGCGAGCACGCAGTGCATCTCCTTCGACAAGGCCGACGAGCCGTCGACGGTGCGGGTCGTCGCGCCGATCCGCTCGGTGAACCTCGTGTTCGGTTCGGTGTTCGGTGCCACCGACGTGGACATCTCGGCGTACGCCGAAGCCTCACTCAAGGTCGACTCGTACTCCGACTGTGCTCTCTGCGTCGTCGGATTCGGCCCCCACGACCTGCAGAACGGCGACGTCAAGGTCAGCGGAGGCAGTGCCTCGATCAACGGCGACGTCTCGCTCAAGGCCAACGGCGAGGTGGTCGTGGAGGGCCAGACCAACGACGACGGCACCGTCGACGCCGCGACGATCAGCATCTCCGGCGTCGCCGTCGGCAGCACGTTCACGCCCGAGCCGCTGCAGCACCAGCAACCGATCTCCGACCCGTTGGCGACCACCCCGCTGCCCAGCAACCTCTCGGCGATCTCGCCGAAGAGCAACACCGACCCCTGTGGGGTGGGAGCAGGTCACGGTCCGGGGGTCTACGGTGACGTCGCCTTCGGCGCCGGCTGCGTGCTCCAGCCCGGGTTGTACGTCGTCACCGGCGACTGGGAGCTGGCCGGCACCGACAGCCTGACCGGCAGCGGTGTCACGCTCTACTTCACCTGTGGCACCCAGGTGTCACCCCGCGCCTGCAACCCTCCCGGCGAGGAGGGCGGAAGCTTCCTCGCGCACGGAAACGGGGACATCAAGCTCACCGCACCGACGACCGCCGACGCAGGGGGCTACCCGGGTCTGGCGATCGCCTACGACCGGCTCAACACCAGTCCGCTCTGGCTCACCGGGAACGGGACCTCGCAGTACGTCGGCACGATCTACGCCTACTCATCGAAGATGCGGTACGACGGCAACGGCTGCACGAACACGAACGAGTCGCTCATCGTGGTGAGCTCGCTGGAGTTCAACGGCAACAACTCGTGCCTGCAGTCGACCTACACCAAGAGCGCGAACGTCTACGTCCCGCCGGACGGGTTGCACCTGTCGAAGTAGCTCGGCGACGAGCCCGCGTTTTCGAGACGTGCGAGTCACGCTTCATGGCAGGATCGCGGACGTGACTCGGGCAACGGTGATGACCTACAACATCTTCATGGGCGGCCGTCGCGGACGAGCCCTGCACGAGGTCGTCGCGGCCAGCAGGCCCGACATCCTGCTGGTCAACGAGAGCCCCAAGCGGTTCCTGTTCTGGAAGCGGGAGTGCCGCCGGCTGACCGAGACCTGGGGGATGCGCTTCGTCACCGGTGGACGTCCTGCGGGCTCCAACATGATCGCGGTCGCGCCGGGTGTCGCGGTCAAGTCCTCGGGCTCCGAGGTGCTGCCGCAGCCCCTGTTCCAGCCGCGCCGGGGTATCGCCTGGGCCCAGCTGCGCGTCGGTGGCCGTCTGCTGGGCGTGGTGTCGTGCCACCTCAGCCTCGACCGCGAGCGCCGGGGCAAGGAGGTCGACCGCGTGATCGCGGTGGCACGTCGGCTGCGGGGACCGGTGGTGGTCGCCGGGGATCTCAACGAGCCTCCGGACGGTCCCTCCTGGCAGCGGCTCCGGCAGGCGGGCTTCGTCGACCACGGGTCGAAGGAGTGGCGCACCTTCCCCGCGGATGCTCCCGAGAAGCGGATCGACGCCCTCCTCGTGAGAGGGGATGCGACCGTGCTCGCGCACGGCGACCCGGGGGTCCCGGCGGAGCAGCTCGCGGCCGGCAGCGACCACCGGCCGGTGCTCGCCGTCCTCGACCTGACCTAGACATCTGGTCTAGCCCCTTCGGGCCACCTCGGGGGGCCGGAACGGGCCCTCTTGCCCCTCGGCCGTTCAGTCAGGTGACGCGGTCGCCGTTACTCCTCACGGGGGATGCCCGAAAGAGGAGAAATGTACGAAATGGATGCCCCTCTTGGCTCCCCGCGGCGACGCAGTCGCCGTCGTGAGCGCGGCGCTGCCGCGCTCGAGTTCGGCCTGGTGTCGCCGATCGTGTTCGCGGTGCTGTTCGGCACGCTGACCTACGGCCTCTGGTTCAACGACTCGCTGAACCTGCGCCAGGGCCTGCGCGAAGCCTCGCGCCAGGGCGTCGTGCAGAACTACGGCACCTCGACGAGCTGCGGCATGACGTACAGCGGCACAGCGCCGTCGGACAACATCAAGAAGCTCATGTGCCGCGCCGAGTCCGACGTGAACGCCATGACCGGGAACACCTACGTCAAGGTGGTCCTGCCGGCCGGCTGGGTGCGCGGCAAGGAGCTCGTGGTCTGCGGGATGATCAAGGCCGACCGGCTGCCCGGGCTGGTGCCGCTGCCGAGTGACCGCATGATCCGCTGGTCCTCGCGCATGTCGATCGAGGCCGCGACCCCCCAGCAGGTCGAGACCGGAGGGGCCGAAGTTCCGCCGACAGGTGTGTCGTGGACCTGGTGCGCGTAGGTCACCGCTGGCACCACCGGGATCGCGAGGAACGGGGGGCCGTCGCGATCCTGGTGGCCGTGATGACCGTGATGCTCTTCGGCGTCGCCGCCCTGGTGGCCGACCTCGGCCAGGCGCGCGTCGTACGCGGTGAGGCGCAGGCCGCCTCGGACGCCTCCGCGCTCGCGGCCGGCAACGCGCTCTATCTCTCCGGCACGGAGGTCCCGGACGTCCCCGGGGCGATCGCCGCTGCCAAGTCCTACGCGCTGAAGAACTACCGCGTGGACACCGCGGCGTGGGCGTCGTGCACCGACTCGGCGGCACTGGCGTACGAGGCGCCGGACACGCACTGCATCTCCTTCGACGACGCGACCCATCCGTCCAAGGTGCGTGTGGTGGCGCCCGTCCGCGGCGTGAACCTGGTGTTCGGCGCGATCTTCGGGGTCACCAACGTCAACGTCTCCGCGCAGGCCGAGGCGTCGCTCCGCATCGGTGGGGCCTCGGACTGCGGGCTGTGCGTCATCGGCCACAGCTACCACGACTTCCAGAACGGTGACGCGTTCATCTCCGGCGGCAACGTGGCGGTCAACGGCGACGTCAACATCCAGAACAACGGGCTGGTGTCGACGGACGGCGTCATCTCGGTCGAGGGCGTGGCCACCGGCCCGCTCGACGGCTACACCCCGGACCCGCTGACCCACCAGCAGCCGGTGGCCGACCCGCTCGCCAACTACCCGCTTCCCCCCGACTACAGCGCGCTGACCGCCAAGAGCGAGCCCTGCGGGACCGGGACGACGCACGGTCCGGGCATCTACGGGGCGAAGAACTTCCCGACCGGCACCTGCGTGCTGCAGCCGGGCCTCTACGTCATCACCGGCGAGTGGGACTTCTCGGGCCTGGCGGGGCTGGACGCCACGGCCGGCGTGACGCTCTACTTCGCCTGCGGCTCCACGTCCGTGCCGTCCCCGTGCAACCCGCCCGGGCAGGACGGCGGCTGGCTGGACGCCGGAGGCAACGGCAACGTCAAGATCGTCGCGCCCACCACGGGCCCGACCGCGGGTCTGGCGATCGCCTACGACCGGCTGAACATCCGCGACATCGAGATCAGCGGCGAGGGGACCTCGTTCTACTCGGGCACGATCTACGCCGCGTCCGGGCACATGCGGTATGACGGCAACGGCTGCAACCGCACCAACCAGGCGCTGATCATCGTCAAGGAGCTCGAGTTCAACGGCTCGCCGGCGTGCCTGAAGTCGAACTACAGCCTCAACGCGAACGTCCACGTGCCCGCCGACGGGCTGCACCTGTCGGAGTAGGCGGGCCGGGCTGGGAGTGGTCTCGACGAGCTCGACCAGCGGTGCGCTGGAGTGGTCTCGACGGGCTCGACCAGCGGTCGGCGCTCGACCAGCGGCTACGCGCGCTGGTTGCGGTAGTCGGGGACGAGCTCGACGGCGAGCTGCTCGAGGAACAGCCCGACGTCGGTGACGATGCCGCGGGCCTGCGACGAGCCGCGGTCGGCGAGCTTGGTCACCGTGGCCGGGTTGATGTCGACGCACACCAGCGGGATCGAGGCCGGGAGGATGTTGCCGGTCGCCACCGAGTGCAGCATGGTCGCCACCATCAGGCAGAAACCGACGTCCTTGAGCTTGCCGCGCATCGCGCGCTGGCCCTCGATGACGTCGGTGTGCACGTCGGGCAGCGGGCCGTCGTCGCGCACCGAGCCGACCAGCACGAAGTCCTTCTGGTGCGTCACCATCGCGTGCATGATGCCGCCGGTCAGCACCCCCTGCTCGACCGCGTGCTTGATCGAGCCGGCCTTGCGGATCGTGTTGAGCGCCCGGATGTGGTGCTCGTGGCCGTGCTCGACGCCGCGGCCCTGGGCCAGGTCGACGCCGAGGCTGGTGCCGTAGAGCGCGGACTCGATGTCGTGGGTGGCCAGCGCGTTGCCGGCGAACAGCACGTCGACGAAGCCGGCGTGCACCAGCGAGACCATCGCCGGGGCGGCGCCGGTGTGGACCACGCCGGGCCCGCCCACCCAGAGCACCTTCTTGCCGGCGGCCTTCGCCTCGCGCATCCCGTCGGCGACCTGGCGGACCAGCACCGCCTGCGGCTTCTCGCTGGAGACGTCGGACTCCATGAACCCGAACGAGCCGCCGGTCTTCACCGGCAGCGGCACGCTCACCTTGATGCCGTGCGCCCCGCAGACCACCTTCATGCCGGCGCGGACGTCGGCCATCGGCAGTGTGAACACCCGCAGCGTCTCGCCCGAGTCGTCGACGATGAGGCCGCAGTCCATCTCCGGGTTGTCGACCGTCACCCAGCGCCCGTTGATGCGGACCTTGGTCTCCAGGTTGGTCGTGGAGTAGAAGCCGTCGGGGAACACGCCGTCCATGTCGGCGGTGTCGACCTGGGCCTCGCCGGGGTGCACCTGGTTGACCCCGCGGGTCTGCAGCCGCATCAGCAGCCGCTGCAGCGCGTCGTCGTCCTCGGCGGAGACCGTGATCACGGCGTGGGAGACGTCGTGGGCGTCGTGCCCGACGTCGAAGCGGTCGATCGTGTAGTCGCCTTCGTACTCCCGGATGTCGTCGAGCACCCGGGACAGCACGCCGCTGTCCATCAGGTGTCCGGAGATCTCGACGGTCTCACTGGCGTGCACGGTGACTCCTTCTTGGGCGAGTGGTCTCGACAAGCTCGACCAGCGGACCGTTCGAGGACGGCACGACGGGCGAGCCCAACCACCGGTCGAAGGGATCCTTACACAACGGCTCCGTCGTCGCCCGACCAGTCACCGGGACGACGGCGGGGCATGGTGGCGACCAGGTAGACGAAGCCGCCGACGAACGAGCCGACCAGCAGGGTGCCGAGCCAGCTCGGGAAGTGCCAGCCGAAGATCACCGCGAGAAGCATCAGCGTCGGGGCCCCGAACAGGCCGATCCAGGCCAGCTTGCGTCGCGGCTCGAGGGTCGGCAGCGGGGGAGGGGGCGGCGGCACGAAGTGGCCCTCGTCGTCCCAGGTCGCCTCGGAGTTCAGCTCGGTGTTCGCCTCGATGTAGGTCCGGTCGAAGATGTTGCGGGGGTTTCGAGACGCTCGCTCCGCTCGCTCCTCAACCTCCGGCAGCTCCGGTCCTTCCTCGACCACTCGGTCGTCGGGACCGAACGTAGGGGAGCCCATCTCGGGGCGGTCGCCGTAGTTGGCGACGATGGCCGCCCAGACCGCGTCCTCGTCGAGCGCGGGCTCGACGTCGGAGGAGCCGGTCGGCTCCTCGGGCGTGCGGTCGTCAGGCTGGCTCATGGTCCCGTCACTCGTCGTACGAACTCCGCGGACTCCTCGAAGATCACCGGGGCGTCGTTGTCGAGCGTAGCCACGTGGTAGCTGTTCTCAAGGACGCGCTCGGTGACGTCCCTCGAGGAGACCGACTTCATCAGCAGGTCGTGCGAGCCCGGGTCGGCCGTGTGGTCCTCCGACGAGCGGAAGACGTGCAGCGGCTGGGTGATCCGGGGCAGCTGCGGGCCGCAGGTGGTTGTAGAGGGCGACCAGCTCGGCGGCGGCGCGCAGCGGCAGCCGGTCGTAGCCCCCTCGGTCACCCCGGGCTTCTTCACGTCGTCGGCGATCCCGGGGAACGACGGCACCAGCCGCTTGAGCAGCGGCAGCGCGAACCGGCGCGGGTCCTTGTTGTCGATCGACACGTTCACGCTGACGATGCCGGCGACCTCGCTCTGCCGCTCGGCGGCGAGCAGCAGCGCCAGGGTCGCCCCCATGGACAGGCCGCCGACGACGACCTGGTCGCAGTTGGCCCTCAGCTTCTCGAAGGCGCGCTCCACCTCGCCGTACCAGTCCTGCCACCGGGTGCGGTTCATCTCCTGCCAGGTGGTGCCGTGCCCGGGCAGCCGCGGGACGGCAACGGCGTACCCCTGCTCGGCCAGGTAGTGGCCCCAGGGCACCATGGACGCCGGCGAGCCGGTGAACCCGTGGCTGAGCAGGACCCCGACCCGCTGCCCGTCGTCGCCCGGGTCGGCGTCGGCGTAGAAGGGTTCGGTGTGCGGGGCAACGGACACGAGGACTCCTGATCGGTGGTGCGGGGTACGGGCGCGGAAAAGGGCCCTCTCGAATCGTCGCACGGTGCCGCGCGGGGGGCTAGGGTTTCGAGCGACGGTCACGTAGTGGAGAGGAGGAGCACCGGGTGTTCTACTGGTTGCTCAAATGGGTCCTGGTCGGACCGCTGTTGCGCCTCATCTTCCGGCCGCACACCGAGGGGGCCGAGCACGTCCCCGAGGAGGGCGCGGCGATCCTCGCCAGCAACCACCTCTCCTACGCCGACTGGCTGTTCATGCCGCTGACGCTGTCGCGCCGGGTGACGTTCGTGGCGAAGGCGGAGTACTTCACCACCCCCGGCCTCAAGGGCTGGTTCCAGAAGAAGTTCTTCTCCGGCGCCGGCCAGGTCCCGATCGACCGCAGCAGCGGCGACGCGGCCGCGGGCGCGCTGAGCTCGGCCAAGCGGATCCTCAACGCGGGCGAGCTGTTCGGCATCTACCCCGAGGGCACCCGCTCGCACGACGGCAAGCTCTACCGCGGCAAGACCGGCGTCGCCCGGCTCGCGCTCGAGACCAAGGTGCCGGTGATCCCGGTCGCCGTCGTCGGCACCGACGTGGTCGCCCCGCCGGGCAAGAAGTTCGGCACCTGGACCCGTCCGGTCGTCCGCTTCGGCAAGCCGCTGGACTTCTCGCGCTACGAGGGCCTCGAGGGCGACCGGTTCATCCTGCGGTCGATCACCGACGAGATCATGTACGAGATCATGCGGCTGTCCGGCCAGGAGTACGTCGACATCTACGCCTCCAAGGCCAAGGCGCTCGACAAGGAGGCGGCGAAGAGCTCCTCCGACGCCGCCGCGGCCGACGAGGCCCGGCGTGAGGCCGAGCGCGTCGAGGCCGAGCTCAGGGCCTCCTGAGCCGGATGACCCTCGCGGTCCCGCGGCCCGGCGCGCCCTCGCCGACCGACCAGGTCGAGACCACCCTCTTCCGCGCGCTCGCGGTGCTGCGCGGCGTCGTGCTGGTCTACGCCGTCGCGCTCAACCTGGCCCGCTGGCAGGACTTCGACCACCCGGTCGGCGCCGGCCTGGTCGTCGTCGGGATCGTCGCCTGGTCGGCGTTCGTGACCTGGGCGTACGACGACCCGCGGCGGCGGCGTACGCCGTTGTTCGTGGCCGACCTCGTGGTCGCCTGCGCCGCGCTGCTGGCCACCCCGCTGGTGCAGAGCCAGGCGATGCTGGAGCGGCACGCGTCCACGATCCCGTCGTTCTGGGTGATGGCCGCCGTGCTCGCCTGGGCGGTCGCCCGCGGCTGGGTCGGCGGCGTGCTCGCCGCGGCGGTCGTCTCCGCGTGCGACCTCTCGGTCCGGCTGGAGGCCACCGGCACCACCTGGGGCAACATCTTCCTGCTGCTGCTGGCCGCCGGGGTGGTCGGCTACTCCACGTCCCGGCTGCGTGAGGCCACCGAGGCCCAGGCCGCCGCCGAGCGGATCGCCGCCACCATGCAGGAGCGGGCCCGGCTCGCCCGGGTGGTCCACGACGGCGTGCTCCAGGTGCTCGCCCTCGTCCAGCGCCGCGGGCTCGAGGTCGGCGGCGACGTCGCCGAGCTCGGCCGGCTCGCGGGGGAGCAGGAGGTGGCGCTGCGGGCGCTGGTCCAGGGCAACACCGCCGCGCTGACGGCGGGGCCGGGGCCTGGCGCCCGCGCGGCCGGCGCCGACCTCGACCTGGTCGAGCAGCTCACCCGGCTGGCCACCCGGACGGTGACCGTGTCCGGGCCGGGTGCGCCGGTGCCGCTCCCGGCCCACGTCGCCGAGGAGCTCACCGCCGTCGTGCGCGCCTGCCTCGACAACGTCGCCCGGCACGTGGGGGAGGACGCGCCCGCGTGGGTGCTCGTCGAGGACCTCGGCGGGTCCGTCGTGGTCACGGTCCGCGACGAGGGGCCGGGCATCCCCGCCGGCCGGCTCGAGGCCGCGGCAGGCGAGGGCCGGCTCGGGGTGCGGGAGTCGGTGTGCGGCCGGATCGCCGACCTCGGCGGGTCGGCCGTCCTGGTGACCGGCCCCGGGCAGGGCACCGAGTGGGAGCTCACCGTCCCGCGCGGCTGACGCGCCGCTCAGCTGCGCTGGGTGACCTGCGGGGTCCACTCGAAGTAGCTGTCCTGGTCGTCCACCGTGACGAGCCGGAACCCGATCGTGTTGTAGAGGCTGGCCGCCCGCACGTTGCGCCGCGGCACCCGCAGGCTCACGGTCTGGCCCGCGGCCGCGGCCTCGTCCATGACGCCGCGCAGCAGGGCGCTGCCGATGCCGAGCGACCGGAACTGCGGCAGCAGGGTCAGCTCGACGATGTGCAGGATCGACGTCGCGCGGTGCAGGAAGAACCGGCCGGCCGGCTGGTCGCCGTGCAGGACCACCCAGCGCTCGTGGCCGGGGAAGCGCTGGGCGAACTTGCGGCCCTGCGCGGTGTACTGGATCCGCAGGAAGTGCTGGACGAGGTTGCGGTTGGGCAGGGCGGCGGCCTCGTGCTCCCACGTCGTGCAGAACACGTCGTACAGGAACGCGTCGTCGTCGGCCGTCGCCGGCCGTACGTAGTGGCCCCACCCCTGGTCTTCCACACCCACACCCTCTCCCACGCCGTGGAGCAAGTCCGTCAAATCGGACGAAATCAGTCCGAACGGACATATCGTCATCGGTCGGGCCAGCCGTACCCGGCGTGGCCGCGGCTACTCTCGCGGGGTGACGATCCACTCCGAGCACCCGTTCCAGACCCCGGACGAGGACCGCGACCCGGCCCGCCGGCTGCGCGGCCGACTCGGGGGCGCGGTCACGCTCGTCACGGCCGGCGAAGGGGCGGCGCGCGCCGGGCTCACCGTCTCGTCGCTGATGGTCGCGCACGGCGACCCGGCGCACGTCCTGGCCCTCGTCGACCCGGACTCCGACCTCGCGGACCGGCTGCGCGAGACCGGCCGCGGGGTGGTGCAGCTGCTCGCCTGGGAGCACCGCGACCTCGCCGAGGCGTTCGCCGGCCAGGCGCCGGCACCGGGCGGTCTCTTCCGGCTCGGCACCTGGCAGCAGACCGGGTGGGGCCCGGTGCTCGGCGGTGTCTCGGCCTGGGCCGGCTTCACGCTGGCCGGCGAGCCGGCGTCGGTCGGCTGGTCGGCGCTGGTCGACGGGCTGCTCGAGGAGGTGCACCTGGGCGAGCCGGTCGAGCCGCTGGTGCACCGGCGTGGCCGGTACGTCGCGCCCCGCTGACGTCGTACCCTTCGACCCAGCATTCGGGACGCAGCATCGGACGGGCATGGAGGTCGGCGGTGACGCTGAAGGTGATGGTCGTCGACGACCACCCGATGTGGCGTGACAACGTCGCCCGCGACCTGACCGAGGCCGGCCTGTCCGTGGTCGCGACCGCGTCCACCGGCACCGAGGCGATCACCCGGGCCACCGCGACGCGGCCGCAGGTCGTCGTGCTCGACCTGCAGATCCCGGCGCCGAACGGCGTCGAGGTCACCGCGCGGCTGGTCAAGGACGACCCGACGGTGCGGGTGCTGATCCTGTCGGCCTCCGGCGAGCAGGACGACGTGCTCGAGGCCGTGAAGGCCGGCGCCACCGGCTACCTGGTGAAGTCGGCGTCCAAGGACGAGCTGCTGGACGCGGTACGACGGGTGGCCGAGGGTGACACCGTCTTCACGCCCGGGCTCGCGGGCCTGGTGCTGGGGGAGTACCGCCGGCTCTCGGACACGCCGGCCGCGGCCTCCTCCGACCCGGACGCGCCGCGGCTGACCGACCGGGAGACCGAGGTGCTCCGGCTGGTGGCGAAGGGGCTGTCCTACAAGCAGATCGCCGAGCGGCTGTTCCTCTCGCACCGCACCGTGCAGAACCACGTGCAGAACACCCTGCGCAAGCTGCAGCTGCACAACCGGGTCCAGCTGGTCCGCTACGCCATCGAGCAGGGCCTCGACGAGGAGCTCTGAGACCGCCGGGCTCAGCCGAGCCGGAAGACCGTGTAGTCGCCCCGGTCGAAGGCCGGACGGAGCAGGGAATCCAGCCCGTCGATGTCCGCCGGGAAGCGTCGGTCGACGCACCAGCCACGTGACCCCGTAGCGCCTGCCGGAGCCCGTCGAGCGAGGTCGAGCGTCGGTGCGGTGAAGGCTGCGTCGTTGGCGGCCAGCAGCGGCACCGTCCCAGAACGGCTCGTCGACCGGTGTCGCGCTCCTCGGCTGGTCACCGGTCGGCTGCCGTCGGCGTGTAGCGCCCAGCCCCAACCCTCGACGAGGACGCGCCGCTCGGCGTAGCCGGCGAGCCAGAACGCCAGCGGGAAGCTCAGAGTCAGGAGCCAGCGCGTGCCCGTTGGTGGCCACGAGCTGGTCCGGCGTCGAGTGTGCGCGGACCCAGCGGGCCGCCTCGACGCCGCCTTCGCCCACACGTGGTCGCGTCGGGTGCGGTGGGCCGGGTCGGGACCACGGAACCTGTGCCATCGCCAGGATGAGCTGAGTGGTGCGGAACATGCCCAGCCCGGTCAGGCCGCTGCACAGGAAGACCACTGCCACGGTCCCGCGCGCAGCCGGCGAGGGCAGCGCGGCCATGACCACGGCGAGCACCGCCAGTGCTACCACGGTGAGCAGGAAGGGTGCGGCGTACGCCCAGAGCCTCACGAGCGTGGGGCCCGAGACCGGGACCTCGCTGGAGCCCGGAGCCCAGGCCACGGCCATGGCGGACGCTCCCAGGAGGGCTGCCGTGGCGGCGATGGGCACGCAGGTCGCCGGAGTGAATCTGGGGGCACGAGTCGCGAGAAGCCCCAGGCGGCGGCCACTGCGGTGATCACCTGAGTCGCACACACGAACCATTGCTGGGAGGCGGCGCCGAGGTCGAGCAGGAGGGCTCCACCCACCCCGGACGCGGTGAAGCCGAACGCGAACGCGGTCACCGGGTCGCGCCAACCGCCGTGCACCAGCAGACCGGCCATGCCGGCCATGTGCACCGCCCACAGCGCGACGATCACTGCGGCGAGGGCGACGCCAGCGGTCGACCAGAGCGGATGGCGTGAGCGCGCCGAAGGACCTGGCCGCGAAGTCCAGGGTGCCGTGGGCGGAGAGCGTGGCGCCGCCGCTGTCGCCGGCGTAGAAGACGAGCTGGAAGACCGAGCCAGCTCGACGCGGTGATGCGCGAGCAGCCTCGACCCCTGGCGAAGCGGCGTCCGTGCGACGAGCGCGACAGCTACGACTGCGAGGGCGCCCGCCACCATCATCGGCGCGAACGTCGCCTTTGCTCCGGATGCGGTGGCCAGGAAGAGCGCGAGCAGCAGCCAGGTCCGGCGGTCGTCCCGATCCCTCAGGACCTCGACCGACAGCAGCAGCACGCCGCAGAACATGAGGCTGCCGAAGGTCATCGTGGGGCTGCCGAAGATCGCCTGGGAGGTGAACTCCTGGCGCTGGAAGTGGTCGGCCTCGGCGGGCGCGAACGCGGGTGAGTGCACCAGCACGAGCAGGCCGGCGGCAAGGAGGCCAACCCCGGCGCGTCCGCTGAGCCGGCGGGCGAGCACGGCGACCGCAAGGACGATGAGGATGACCATCAGCAGCGGCGCCAGTCGGCGGAGCATCACGATCGGCTCGATGCCGGTGACCCAGGTCGCCGCGGCGGTGTGGACGTAGGTGAGCCAGTGGTAGCGCAGGGGCTCTCCGGCCACCCAAGGCACCGTGGGCAGGAGATGGTGCCGCAGCTCGCCGGTCATCGCCAGCTGGAAGGATCCGTCCGGTCCGATCGATCCGGAGGTCCTCGGTGCGAGAGGCCGCTCTGCCACCAGTTCGCGCGAGCGATGAACAGAATCAGGTAGGCGAGCACGCCGGTGATGCCCCAGGACCAGCCCGTGGAGACCCGCTCGGTTCCCTCAGGTCGCCACGCCGCCCGGCCACGTCGCGTGAGCGCACAGATCGCATAGACCGCCGCGGGCCAAGCGAGAACCAGGAGAGGTGCGCCCGACGGCACGGGCGGCGACGTAGCAGACGATCTCGACGGCGTAGCCGAGGATGGCCCCGAAGACCACATCCTCGAGCCAGAGCCGTGGGGCAGCGGGTCGGAGGAGTCGCCACAGGAGCGTGCCGGGCAGCACCAGGGCGAGGGCGGCGTACACCGTGAAGGCCAGCAGGTCCCGCGGCGAGGTTCCGCTCGCCAACTGCAGGGTGGCCACGAGGATTGCGAGCAGAGTTGCCGGGGTCCAGGCGGAGGATGCGACGTGGGCAACCCGCGCGTGTGGCATGGCTGGGGAGTCTACGGCGGAACGACGCGCGGTCCCGCGCGACTTGCCGTAAGCTGCAGAGGGCCACTGGCACGGAGCGACAGCAGTCGAGGTGGCGTTTAGGAAGTTGAACGCTCCGACTGAGCGTGGACCAAACGGGTGTTTAGACCTTTGAACGGTCAACGCCTCTTCTGTCGCCCGTGTCTGGTTCATACGTTCAAGGTGTGCCGGCCTGGGGAGCGGCACGTTCTCGGACCACGCAGCGCCCACAGGGGGAACTCACATGCGTACTCGTCTCAACGCCGCGTCCAGCGCAGGCACGTCCCGACCGACGACAGGAGGCCGCCGGCTCCTGGCGGCGACTGTCATCCGCGGTGGTGATCCTGGGGGGACTCAGCGCCGCGCCGGCCTTCGCCTCGTCGGTCACCAGTGCCGTCTTCACCGGCGGCACCGGTACAGCCGTCCGTCGGTGGCACGCTCTACGCCAAGCAGGGGGCAGACGCTGACCCTGACGGTCGTGACGACCGAGCGACACGAAGTGCGTCGACGTGGCGGCGCCGCTACTCTGCCGAGGCAGACTCCTGCACCGCGCAAGCGACTGGACGTTCACGCACCACGGCGCCCGCGGGCGACGGTGCGCAGGCGCTTCACGGTGGCGGCCGTCGCCGCCAACATCAACGGCAACGACAAGTGCACCGGCAGTGCGAACGTCACGCAGGCGTCGTACGTCCTGGACAACACCGGTCCGCGTCGTCACCGCAGCCCTCACGCCGGCGGCGAACGCAGCGGGCTGGAACAACAGCGAACGTCACGGTCACCTGGACGGCGACCGACACCGGCTCGGGTGTGGCCAGCGGCCCGACCCCTGCCTCGTCGAACGAACACCGCGAACGGCGTAGTCACCCGCACGCTCGTCGGCGACCGACCGGCTCGGCAACGTCGGCACGGCTCGGTGACCGTGCAGGATCGACAAGGGCGACCCGACCATCACGGCCGCGCAGACGAAGAACGCTGACGGAACGACCACCGTCACGTTCACCTGCGACGACGCCGGCCTCCGGGATCGCCTCCTGCCTCGCGGACGGCGATCGACCATCGAACAGCAGGACCGTCCAGCCCGGAGTCACGGTGACGGGCACGGCCACCGACGTGGCCGGCAACACGAAGACCACAGCGTCCACCGCTCCAGCAGGTGACACGACGGCGCCCGCTGCTGTCCGGAGCGCCGACCACTCGCCCAACGGCAAGGGTTGGTACAAGGGCGACGTCACGATCCACTGGACCGCGAGTGACCCCGAGTCGGGAATCCCGACCGCTCCCGCGGACACCAAGATCACCGGTGAGGGCCAGAACCTCACCAGCAGCACGTCCGTCACCAACGGCGCTGGTCTCACGACCACCGCCTCGAGCGCCCCGGCCGTGAAGATCGACAAGACCGCCGCCGATCAACGGGCATCACCGGCACCGTCGAACCAGTGGACCAACGGCAACGTCACGGTGACGCTTGCTGCGTCGGACAACCTGTCCGGCGTCGCCTCGACCACGTACTCCGTCGACGGCGGCCGCGGCTCAGAACGGCACGAGCTTCACGCTGACCACCGAGGGTGACCACACGGTCAGCTTCTTCAGCACCGACAACGCGGGCAATGTCGAGGCCGCTCAGACCGCTCACGTGAAGATCGACAAGACGGCGCCCACGATCGGTCACGCGTTCAGCCGCCTGTACCTACGCGGACGGGTGCCTGGACCAACGAGGACGTCACCGTGACGTTCGAGCTGCACCGACCAGGGCGGCTCGCACGCTCACCGGCTGCACGGCGCCGGTGACGAAGATCGACCGAGGGCGCGGACCAGCAGGTCGTCGGCACCGCCAGGGACAACGCCGGCAACACGCACCACCGACACCGCGACGGTCAGCATCGACAAGACCCCTCCGACGATCACCGGCCACAGTGGACCGGCGACGCGAACGCCGCCGGCTGGTACAACGCAGCGATGTCACCGTGAGCTTCACGCCGCGGACGACGCTGTCCGGTGTGGCGTCCACGACGCCGAACAAGGTCCTCGGTCGAGGGAGAGAACCAGTCGGCCACCGGCACCGCCATCGACGCGGCCGGCAACTCCGCCAGCGACGTCGTGAGCGGCATCAACGTCGACAAGACCGACGCCCGAGCCTGACGGCCGCCTTCGCCTCCGGCTGGCACACCGAGCAACGTGACCGTCGCCTGGACGTGCACCGACGACGCTGTCCGGCGTCGCCGCCGACCCAGCCGGACGACTCCACGGTCACCGGTGAGGGCGACAACCTCTCCGTCGACCGCCAGCTGCACCGACGTGGCCGGCAACACCGCCACCGAGACGGTCAGCGGCATCAAGATCGACCGCAGCGCCGCCCACCACCGCGCCGCCGTGCTCCGGCACGCCGAAGAACGGCTGGTACGGCGACGCGGTCCAGGTCACGCTCGACGCGGTCGGACAACCTGTCCGGCGTCGCGACGTCGTACTACTCGATCGACGGAGCCGAGCGTCCAGGACGTACGACGAGCCCGTTCGCCTTCGGCACTGACGGACGACACACCGATCACGTTCTGGAGCACGGACGTCGCCGGGAACGTCGAGGACAGCAGGCGCTGCCGCTCGACGCTGAAGATCGACAGGACCGCACCGACGACCACGGTGATCAACCCGATCTCGCCGGACTAGCGGCTGGTTCGTGACCAGCGGCATCCCGGTCGCGTTCGACGCGACCGACGGTGGCGTCGGGCGTCGCCGCGACCTACTACTCGATCGACGGTGGGGACGCGCAGACCTACGGCGAGCCGTTCACCGCCGACCTGTCCACCGGGTCGCACACCGTGACGTACTGGAGTGTCGACTCGCCGGGCAACGTGGAGGCCAAGCAGACCATCGACGCTCAAGGTCGACACCATCGCCGCCGACCATCACCGGCGTGCGCACCCCGGCGCGAACGACTTCGGCTGGAACAACACCGACGTCGACGTGACGTTCACCTGCACCGACGCCGACTCCGGGCATCGACGGCGTCGCCGGCTGCGCCGGGACACGACGCTGACGAACGAGGGGCGGGCCAGAAGGTCCACGGCGACGCAGTCGACGTCGCCGGGCAACCGCAGCGCGCACCGACTTCGGACCAGTCAACATCGACAAGACCAAGCCCACGCTGGTCGGCGTGCCCGGGTGACTCCAACGGTGGCGAGCTGGTACAGGGGTGACGTCACCGTCGACCTGGGTCGGGCGACGACGGGCTCTCCGGCATCGACCCGGCGACCCAGCCGGCCGACAGCACGGTCACCGGCGAGGGCCGCAACCTGGGCGCCGGTCCGGCGACGCATCAGCGACAAGGCCGGCAACACAGCGACCCGGGTCGGTCACCGGCATCAAGATCGACCGCACCGCTCCGGCGATCACCGGCGCCGCGACCACCGGCCGAACGCCGCCGGTTGGTACAGGACGACGGTCACGGTCGGACTTCACGTGCACCGACCAGCCCTGGTCGCGGCAGCGCCGGTTCGGGGCGGGCAACTGCCCCACCAGCAAGCGGTGCTCACGGGTGACGGCGCCGAACCAGAGCGTCACCAGCGGGACGCGAAGGACGTGGCCGGCAACGTCAGCGCGGCAAGACCGTCGGCGGCATCAACATCGACGGCACGAGCCGCAGACCACGGCGCGACAACCAGTGCACGGCCACCAACGGCTGCTGCACCGGTGACACCGCCACGTGGTGCTCACCGCCACCGACCAGGCCGGCCTGTCCGGCGTCAAGGAGATCCACTACACCGTCGACGGCGGCACTGAGCAGGTCGCCGCGGGTGCCACCAAGACCGTCAGCGTCCCGCTGTCCGGCACCGGCACCGGGCACCGTGCAGTACTGGGCGGTCGACAACGCCGGCAACGTGGAGACGGCCAACAGGTCGCGCTCAAGTGGGACAACATCGCCCCGACGGTGACCCACACCGTGTACCCCGAGCGCCAACGCCGACGGACTGGAACAACAGCGACGTCACGGTGCACTTCACCGCGAAGGACGACGACAAGGGTTCCGGCGTCGCCAGCGGCACGCGTCACCCGGACGTCATGGTCAGCGACCGAGACCGCCGGCCAGCGTGGTCAGCGGCTCGGCGAAGGACACCGCCGGCAACGTCGGGCACCGACTCGGTGACGGTCAAGCTGGACAAGACCGCAGCCGACCATCACCGGCGCGATCACGAGCGGCACGCAAGGCAGCAACGGCTGGTACGTCGGCCCGGTGACGGTGACGTTCACCTGCTCCGACGCCCTGTCCGGCATCGCCGCCTGCCCCGACCCGGTGATGCTCGTCCGCCAACGGCGCCAACCAGTCGGCGACCGGCACCGCGACGGACAAGGCCGGCAACATCGCGCAGCGCCACGGTCGTCGGGCATCAACATCGACCAGGAGAAGCCGACGCTGACCACCGCGGACGTCAACGTCGCAGGGCGGCACCTACACCCTGGGCACCGTCCCGGCGGCCACCTGCACCGCCACCGACAGCTTCTCCGGCCTGGCGTCCTGCAAGGTCACCGTCACCGGCGGCAACGCCAACGGCGTGGGCACGTTCAACTACACGGCGACCGCGACCGACAAGGCCGGCAACACCAGCACCAGTCACCGGCACCTACAGGGTGATCTACCGCTTCGACGGGTTCCTGCAGCCGATCAACGACACCGCGCACCAGATCGGGACCGAGCACCAGCGTGTTCAAGGCCGGCAGCACCGTTCCGGTGAAGTTCCAGCTGAAGAAGGCCGACGGCACGGTCGTCCAGGCGGCCACCGCTCCGGCATGGCTGACCCCGGTCAAGGGCAGCGCGATGAGCGCGCCGGTGGACGAGACGGTCTACAGCCGCCTCGGCCGACAGCGGCAGCGACTTCCGGTACGACGCCACCGCTCAGCAGTACATCTACAACTGGAAGACGCCGAGCACCGGTGGCAACTACTGGCGGATCGGTGTGACGCTCGACGACGGTCAGACGTACTACGTCAACATCGGGCTTCGCTGATCCAACCTCGTCGCTCCTCCTGGGAAGGAGCGATGGGCGGGGGTCCCGCACCACCCAGTGCGGGACCCCCGCCCCATACCTTGATGAGGAGGCAGGTCGATGGGTGGCAAGACCAAGCGAGCACGGCCGGCGACCTGCCCGGAGTGGTGCGCACGCGTCCACGGCGACCAGCTCGGCGAGGACGACCACGTCCACGTGGGCGGTTCGTTGATGGTGCGACGCACGCTGCTCCGGCTCTGCACGACGATCGACCCGGCGACGGGCGCGCAGGACGGTCCCTACGTGCTCGTCGGCTCGGAGGAGTACACGCTCCACGAGGCCGACGTGCTCATCGCGGCGCTGACCCAGCTCGTCGACGAGGGCAGGGGCGAGGTCAGCTCTCCCGCAGTGCCTCGAATGCGGACTCCCGGTCCTTGACCCGGAGCTTCTTCAGCACCGAGGAGACGTGCACCCGCACGGTCGTGGGGGAGAGGAACAGCCGGCCCGCGACCTCCTCGGTGGAGAGCCCCTCGGCCAGCATCTCCATCACCTCCCACTCGCGCTCGCTGAGCTTCGCGGCAGCGGTGGACTTCCGGGCGAACCGGCGCTTCGTGGGGGCGCTGAACTCCTGCAGGATCCGGGCGAGCAATCGGCGCGGCATGGCGCCCTCGCCGTTGAGCACCGCACGAAGCACGTCGCCCAACCGCGCCGGGTCGGTGTCCTTGAGCAGGTAGCCCGACGCCCCGGCGCGCAGCGAGTCGAAGACGTCGTCGTCCTCCGCGGACTGCGTCAGCATCACCACGGTCGTCTCGGGCAGCGACTTGCTGATCTCGCGCGCGGCGTGGATGCCGTTGCCGGGCATGTGGATGTCGAGCAGCGCGACATCGGGCTGGTGCTCCTGGGCCAGCCGGATCGCGTCCTCGGCGGTTGCGCCCTCGCCGACGACCGCACAGCCGTTCAGCTCCAGGGCCTCCCGCACCCGGCCCCGGATGCGGGCGTGGTCGTCCGCGATGACCACCCGCAGCGGGGCCACAGCCCCCGGCTCGTCGGTCACCAGGTCACCCCCACGGTCGTGCCTTCGCCCGGCTTCGAGAGCGATGTCGAACGCGCCCGGAAGCCCCTGCGCGCGCTCGCGCATGCTGATCAGTCCGTAGCCGACGACACCGGTGGCCGCGGCCGGGTCGAAGCCCATCCCGTCGTCCTGCACGACGAGGCGTCGCGCGTGCTGGTCATGCTCCAGCCGGATGCGGATCGAGCCGGCCGAGCCGTGCCGGATGGCGTTCGACACCGCCTCGCGGGTGATCCGCACCAGCGCGTGCCGCTGCTCGGGCTCGGCGTCGACCGAGTCGTCCACGTCGACGACCACGCGCCCGCCGTACCGTTCCGCCACCTGCCGTGCCGCCCGGTGCAGCACGAAGCCCAGCGGCTCGTCCGGGCTGCGGCCGAGGGCGTCGATCGCGGCGCGTGCCTCGTCGAGACCGCGGTCGCAGGCGCCGAGGATCCGCTCGCGCACCCCGTGGTCGACCTCGATTCCGTAGGACTCGGCGCGGATGTAGCCGAGCTCCTGGACGACCCCGTCGTGCAGCTCGCGGGCGAGCCGACGTCGGTCCTCGAGCACGGCGGCGCGGGCCTGTGCCGACCAGTAGCGGCCGATCTCGCGGGCGGCGCCGACCAGCAGCAGCACGTAGCAGCCGGTGCGCAGCAGGTCGCCGGTGTAGACCCAGTTGCTGTAGAGCGACGGGAACAGCACGTAGTTGACCCGGGCGAAGCCGCCCAGCGCGCAGGCCGGGCCGAGCCAGCGGACGAGCTCGTCGTGGCGGCGCGTCGCCTGCCGCGTGAAGGCCAGGGAAGCCACCAGGAAGCACGTCGCGCTCAGCCCCTGCGCGACGAGCAGCGCCCAGTGGCCCTCGACGACAGGCCGCTGGGCCGACGCCGGTGGGCTCTGGTCCAGTGCCGGGGGCAGCGCGTCGCGCGCCAGCCACAGTGCCGCGAACGTGACGACCAGGAGCACGAACGGGGCGATGCGGGCCCAGGCCGCCCAGCGGGCCGGCGTCCGCCGCGTCCCCACGAGCGCGGCCGCCGCGATCAGCAACGCGGCAGCCACCCGGAGGGTCATCGGCAGCCAGACGTCGATGGTCAGTGGGCGCAGACCGTCGAGCTGGCTGACGACGAGCGAGAGCCCGAGGCCGGCCAGGCCCAGCACGAACAGGCCCTCCGCGAGGAGCAGGTCCTGCAGCCGCCGGCTGCGCAGGAACCGCCCGTAGAGCAGGTAGGCGAGCAGGAAGGCGATGCACGAGTCCACCGAGTCGAGGACCAGGTGCAGGGAGGGGCTGTGGTAGCCGAAGACGAGGTACGGCGTGCCGAGGATCAGCGCGGTGGTGAGCAGCCCCGCCGCCCAGGCCAGCGCCGTCAGGGCGGGCGCGGCCACGGACTCCTCGGCCCGCACCCCCGTGCGCTCGGCCGCCCCCAGGCGTTGCATGTCTCGAATGCTAAATCAGACCCCCGACACCCATCGGCGTATCGCATAAATGGATGTACGCCGCTGGCTAGGCTCGACTCGTGACGACCGAGCGGCTCCTCTCCCTCGCGGACCCCTCGCGGTCCGCGGGTCGGCAGGGGTGCCCATGAGTGAACCGGACGCCTTCGAGGCGATCGCGGCGGAGCTCTACGGCCTCACTCCGGCCGAGTTCACCAACGCCCGCAACGCCTACGCGAAGCAGCTCCGTGACGAGGGCGACCGGGAGCTGTCCGACCGGGTCAAGGCGCTCCGCAAGCCGGCCGCGGCGGCGTGGGTGGTCAACCTGCTCGTGCGCCGCGACGCCGACGAGATGACCCAGGTGCTCGACCTGGGGGAGTCGCTGCGCCGGGCGCAGGCCGACCTCGACGGCGACGCGCTCCGGGAGCTCGCCCGTCAGCGCCGCCGGCTGATCGCCGCCGTGGCCGGAAAGGGCCGGACGCTCGCCCGCGAGCTCGGTCAGAAGGTCTCGGAGTCGGTGGTCCGCCAGGTCGAGGACACGCTGCACGCCGCCATGATCGACACCGACGCGGCGGCCGCGGTGCGGACCGGGCTGCTCCTCGACCCGTTGTCCGCGACCGGGGTGGGGTCGCTCAAGGTGGCGAGCGCGGTGGCCGACAACACCGCCCTCGGCTCGTCGGCGCGGCCGTTGTCGGAGGTGGCCGGGCCGGCCGGGTCCCGGAAGTCGACCGGGTTGCGCGCCGTACCGGGTCCGAATGCCGAGGAGCGCGCCCGGCGTGAGGCGGAGGAGCGGGCCCGCGCCAAGAAGGAGGCCGCCGCCGCGGTCGCCTCGGCCGAGGAGGACGTCGCCGCGGCCCGCGTGGCGCTGGCCGCGCAGGAGCAGGCCGTGCAGGACCTGCAGGCGCAGTGCCTCCAGGTCAACGGCGAGATCGACGAGCTGAAGCGGCGGATCGACGAGCTCGAGGACCGGCTCGAGCAGCTCGACGAGGAGTCCGACACCGCCCGCGACGAGCGAGAGGAGGCGGCGCAACAGGTGGCGCTCGCCGAGTCCGCGCTGGCCGAGGCCAAGGCGGCCGCCGCCGCGCTTCCGGACTGAGCCGTCAGGCGGTCCAGCCCTTGGCGCGCTCGACCGCGTCGCGCCAGCGGGTGTGCGCGGCGTCGGCCGACTTCCGGTCGCCGCTCGGCTCGAAGCGCCGGTCCAGCGCCCACGTCTCGCGGAGCTCGTCGGTCGAGGACCACACCCCGGTGCCGAGCCCGGCCAGGAACGCGGCGCCCAGGGCGGTGGTCTCGACGATCTCGGGTCGCTCGACCGGGACACCGAGCTGGTCGGCCTGCATCTGGCACAGCAGGTCGTTGGCGCTGGCGCCGCCGTCGACCGTCAGGCAGGTCAGCGGCGTGGACGACGGGAGCGTGTCGATCACGTCGCGCACCTCGAACGCGATGGCCTCCAGGGTGGCCCGGACGATGTGCGCCCGCGTGGTGCCGCGGGTCAGCCCGATGATCAGACCCCGGGCGTGCGGGTCCCAGTCGGGCGCGCCGAGACCGGTCAGCGCGGGCACGAACACCACGCCCTCGGTGTCCTTCACCGTCGCCGCGATGGCCTGGGTCTCGGCGGCGGACCCGACGATCTGCAGCCCGTCGCGCAGCCACTGGACCGCCGCGCCGGTCACGAAGATCGCGCCCTCGACGGCGTACGTCAGCTCGCCCTCCGGCGACTTCCACGCCGCCGTCGACAGCAGGCCGGCCTCGGAGCGGACCACCTCGGAGCCGGTGTTGGTGAGGATGAACGAGCCGGTCCCGTAGGTGCACTTCGAGTCGCCGACGTCGAAGCAGGTCTGCCCGAACAGCGCCGACTGCTGGTCGCCGGCGATGCCCGCGATCGGCAGCTCCAGGCCGAGGAAGCTGCGCGGGTCGGTGGTCGCGAGGTGGCCCCAGGACGGGACGACCTCCGGCAGCGCGGCCCGCGGGACGCCGAACAGCGCGCACATCTCGTCGGACCACTCGCCGCGCTCGAGGTCGAACAGCAGCGTCCGCGAGGCGTTGGAGACGTCGGTGACGTGCCAGGTGCCGCGGGTCATCCGGGCGATCAGGTAGGAGTCGACCGTGCCGACGGCGTACCGGCCGTCCTCGACCAGCGCCCAGGTGTTCGGCTCGTGCTCGGCGAGCCAGGAGAGCTTGGTGCCGGAGAAGTAGGGGTCCAGCCGCAGGCCGGTCAGCTCGGCGACGCGCTCCTCGTGGCCGGCCTCGCGCAGGCGGGTGCAGATGTCGGCCGTACGCCGGTCCTGCCACACGATCGCGCGACGGGGGGAGCCGAGCGTCTCGCGGTCCCAGAGCAGCACCGTCTCGCGCTGGTTGGTGATGCCGATGGCCGTGACGTCCTCGCCGCCGGCGTCCTGGAGGGCCGCCAGCGCCGCCCGGGTGGCCTCGATGGTGGCCTGCCAGATCTCCTCGGGGGAGTGCTCGACCCAGCCCGGCTTCGGGAAGTGCTGGGCGAACTCCTGGTAGCCGCGGGCCGCGATCTTCCCCGCCGTGGTGACCACCAGCGCGGTGACGCCGGTGGTGCCTGCATCGATGGCCAGAACGCTCATGGACTGCATCCTCGCACCGCCGCCACCAACGCCGGACGACCGGCGCGCGTGCAACTTATCGAACTGTTCGGAAATGGTCTAGACCGTTGAGCGATCCTGTCGGTGGCCGTTGATGTGATGGCTTCATGACGATTTCGGCGCACCCCCAGGCGGAGCGGACGCTCGCCGGCGTGGTGTCCGATGCCCGGGAGTCGCTGGACGAGGCGGCGCGGACGGTGTGGGCGTTCAAGACCCGCTGTGACGTCCTTGCGGCCACGGTCGAGATGGAGAAGATGCGCTCCCGTCTCTATGCCCTGGAAGCGGTGGCCGCCGTCGAGATCGAGGACACCGACGCCGCCCGGGAGGAGCAGGGCTGGGCGTCCGTGCCGGACTACCTGACCGCGACGATCGGCGGTCGTCGGGGATGCGGCCGCAAGCTCCTGCACACCGCTCGCGCCCTGATGGGAGACCGGCTCAAGACCTGGCAGGCGTTGTACGACGGCGCCGTCTCGCCCGAGCACTCCGACGTCATCATCCGGATCATCGACCATCTGCCCGTCGATGCGACGCTCCGTGAGGCGGCCGAGGACCTGCTGCTCCAGGAGGCGGTCAAGCTGAACGCCACGGAGCTGGAGGTCGCAGGCAACCACCTGCTCGAGGTGCTCGACCCCGACGGGGTTGCGAAGCGTGAGGAGAAGAAGCTCGACAAGCTGGAGCGTTCGGCGCACCTGAACCGGTTTCTCGCCATCGTCGACGACGGGATCGGCGGCGTGAAGATCCGGGGCCGCGGCACGGTCGAGGACGCGGCGGTCATCAAGGCCGCCTTGCAGGCACTCTCGGCTCCGCTGCCGGCCACTGACCCCGACTGCGGCACCGAGGGCCGCGATGAGCGCGACCACGGTGCCCGGGCGTGGGACGCCCTGGTCGAGGTCGCCCAGACGGCGTTGGACAGCGAGACGCTGCCGACGGCCCACGGCCAGAAGCCTCGGGTCACCGTGACGGTGAGCTGGGAGGACCTCCGGGCCGGAGTCGGCACGGCCACGCTCGAGACCGGTGACAAGCTCTCGGTCGCGGCCGTGCGCCGCCTGGCTTGCGATGCCGAGATCCTGCCCATCGTGCTCGACGGCAACGGAGTCCCGCTGGACGTCGGACGGGCCAACCGCTTGGTGACGATGGGCATCTGGCTCGCGCTCATCGCGCGCGACAAGCACTGCGCCTTCCCGGGCTGCACCCGTTCACCGATCGCCTGCGACGCCCATCACGTGGAGCACTGGATCGACGGTGGCAAGACCTCGGTGAAGAGCATGGTGCTGCTCTGCAAAGCGCACCACACGATCATTCACAGCACGCCGTGGGAAGTGCGGATCAACCCGCGTGACCACAAGCCGGAGTTCAAGCCGCCGCCGGGCAGGCACAGCCTCCATCCGGACTTCGCGGCTCGACTGGACTTCACCGGGGGATGGGTTCGCGAGCGAGAACCCCGCGCCTGAGAGAGTCAGGCGGCGATCACCGGGAGCGGACTCAGTCCCGCCCGACCCTTCGGTTCTTCATGACCGGGTCGGCGTGCTCGCCTGCGCATCGGGGTGGACGGCTGCGACCAAGCGATGCTCCGCTTGATCGCGCCCAGGATGCGACCGCCTCTGGAACGATCCAATCGGACTCGCTAGGGTCAGGAGTCCGTGAGGTAGAGGAGTGGAACATGCGAGTCGGAGTGCTGACCGGTGGCGGGGACTGTCCCGGACTGAACGCGGTGATTCGTGCGGTCGTCCGCAAGGGCGTGCAGACCTACGGCTACGAGTTCGTCGGTTACCGCGAGGGCTGGCGTGGACCACTCGAGGGGCTGACGACCGAGCTCACGCGCGACTCGGTCCGGGGCATCATGCCGCGCGGCGGCACCATCTTGAAGTCCTCGCGCACCAACCCGTTCAAGATCGACGGCGGCGTCGAGCGGATCAAGGACAACCTGGCCGCTGCCGGCGTCGACGCCCTGGTCGCGATCGGCGGCGAGGACACGCTCGGCGTGGCCACCAAGCTCGCCGAGCTCGGCGTCAACGTGGTGGGCGTGCCCAAGACGATCGACAACGACCTCTCCGGCACCGACTTCACCTTCGGCTTCGACACCGCCGTGAACATCGCCGTCGAGGCGATCGACCGGCTGCACACCACCGCCGAGTCGCACCAGCGCGTCCTGGTCGTCGAGGTGATGGGCCGGCACGCCGGCTGGATCGCCCTGCACGCAGGCATGGCCGGCGGTGCCGCCTGCGTGCTCATTCCCGAGCAGCCGTTCGACATCGGCAAGCTGTGTGAGTACGTCGACTCGCGGTTCCGCGACGGCTTCGCGCCGATCATCGTCGTCTCCGAGGGCGCTGTGCCGCTCGAGGGCGGCGACATGACCCTGATCACCGGTGAGAAGGACGCGTTCGGCCACGTCCGGCTCGGCGGGATCGGCGACCGCGTCGCCAACGAGATCGAGCAGCGCACCGGCAAGGAGTCCCGCGCCGTGGTGCTCGGTCACGTGCAGCGGGGCGGGACCCCCACGGCGTTCGACCGCTGGCTGGCGACCCGCTTCGGGCTGCACGCGATCACGGCCGTGCACGACCAGGACTTCGGCAAGATGGTCGCCCTGCAGGGCACCGACATCGTGCGGATCCCGCTGGGGGAGG
Organism: uncultured Actinomycetota bacterium; assembly: GCA_963721855.1. Taxonomy (GTDB): domain Bacteria; phylum Actinomycetota; class Actinomycetes; order Propionibacteriales; family Nocardioidaceae; genus Nocardioides_B. The sequence goes on from CAVRMN010000017.1 coordinate 62,627, forward strand.
GCACGGGCGTGCTCAAGCTGGTCTCTCCCGCGGAGTACGCCGAGGCCGAGGTCTTCTTCGGCTGACGTGTCCGTCGCCCGGCCGGGGCGACGTCAGCTCGCCGACCGGTCGGCGAGCTGACGTAGTCGGAACCCCATCACCCCGAACCAGCCGAGCAGCAGCGCGACCAGCACGAAGAACGACACCTGCCCCAGCGGGCCCATGACGGCAATCGAGGCGCCCAGTGCCAGGGCGGGGTTCGCCACCGAGTAGACCCAGTAGCCACGCCAGCCCGGGGCGGAGCGCAACGCGAGTCCGCTGGCGACGAACGTGACCGCGGAGCCCAGCATCAGCAGCAGGAACCCGATGCCGTGCAGCAGCCCGTGCCAGCTGGCGGGCTCACCGGGCAGGTCGGTGACGAACATGCTGAAGAAGCCCGCCAGGCCGACCGCCGCGAAGCCGACGGCGGCCACCGCACCGGACCAGCGATGGGTGAACTGCGTCCGCAGACCCTGCCCGAACACGACGGCGAACACGCCGACCAGCAGGAAGTTGAGCTGCTGGAAGACGCCGAGGTCGCCGCGCGCGAGCGCGCTCGGGTAGTTCACCTCGTGCTCGTGCAGGACGGTCCACCCGGTGCTGTGCAGGAAGTCCCACTCCAGCCAGGTGAGCACCACGACCGTCAGCGCGAACACCGGCAGGATGAGCATGCCCGCCGTCCCGGCCAGGCGCAGACCCGCGCTGCCGGCGCGCGGGTGGATGAGGCTGTGCACCGAAAGCGCGCTCAAGGCTGCTCCCCCCGACCCTCGCTCGAGGGCTCTTCCCAGCGACGGTACGCCGACCCGCGCACCCAAGGAATGCCCCGGCGACGTGCCCCGGAGGGGTCCGTTCAGGCCAGGTCGGCCACGAGTGCGCGGTGGTCCGACAGCGGGAGGTCGACGGCCCGGCTCCCCGTGGCCCGCAGGTCGCCGTCGACGAGGATGTGGTCGATCTGGGTGAGCGGCGCCCCGCTCGGGAACGTCCGGTGCGTCGCCAGCGGCCGCATCCCGGTCAACGCCCGTGCCCGGGCCGGCCCCATGTTCAGGTCGCCCATCAGCAGCAGCGGCCGATCGGCGTGGCCCACGGCCGTGATGAGGTCGCGGAGCTGACGACCGTTCCACCACCGGACGAACGACAGGTGGGCGTTGACGACCGTGAGAGCTCCGCGCGGGGTCTGGAGCGTGGCGGCCACGGCCACCCGCGGCTCGTCCCGCACCAGCACGGGGCGGCGGCTTCCGCGAAACCACATCGGGACCCGAGCAGGGACCCCGGGCAGCCGGACGACCTCCCATCCGGTGACGGGGTAACGGCTGAGCAGAGCGATGCCGTAGGCGGCGGAGTCGGGCTGCTCGTCGCCGGTGGCGGCGATCCAGCTCGCCCCGGGGCTTCCGGCGAGCGCGGCGACGAACCGGTGCTCCACCGCCCCCATCGCCTCGGCGGCCACCGCGGTGAGGTCGGCATGGGCGGAGCGCGGCAGGTTGCGGTCGACCTCCTGCAGCGCCAGTACGTCGGCGTCGAGCCGGCGTACGGCGTCGCCGAACCGGTCCAGCTCCACCCGGCCGTCGCTCGGTGAACGCCCGTTGAGGATGTTGAAGGTCGCCACACGCACGCCACCACCGTGCCCAGGCCGGCCACCCGGTCAACCCCACGCGCCGTTGGGCGCGCGGCGGCCCCGAGTCCGAGCACGACGCGGACTTCCTGCTCGCCGAGCCCGACGCCATCGACGTGGGCCCTCCCCGCTCCGGTTCCTGAGGGCGCCGGCGCCTACGGTGGCCCGATGACGACGACCGCACTTGCCGACACCCGCGCCGAGACCGCCGCGAAGGTGATCGAGGCGATGGCCGGCCCGGGCGCGCGGCTGCGCGAGGACCAGGCCACCGCCGTGGCCGCGCTGTGCGAGCCCGCCGCCCGGGTGCTGGTCGTGCAGGCCACCGGCTGGGGCAAGTCGGCGGTCTACTGGGCCGCCACCGCGATCCGCCGCTCCGAGGGCGCCGGACCGACCCTCGTCGTCTCGCCGCTGCTGTCGCTGATGCGCGACCAGGTCGCCGCCGCCGCGCGGGCCGGTCTGCGCGCCGCCACGCTCAACTCCTCCAACATCGACGCCTGGTCCTCGGTCGAGGACGAGCTGCGCTCCGGCGCGCTCGACGTGCTGCTGGTGTCGCCGGAGCGGCTGGCCAACCCCGGCTTCGGGCGGCGCGTGCTCGACGGGCTCGCCGGCCGGCTCGGCCTGGTGGTGATCGACGAGGCGCACGCGGTGTCCGACTGGGGCCACGACTTCCGCCCCGACTACCGCCGCGTGTCCGACGTGCTGCAGCGGCTCAACCCCGAGACTCCGGTGCTGGCCACGACGGCCACCGCCAACGAGCGGGTCACCGACGACGTCGCCCACCAGCTGGGCGGTTCGACGGGCTCGACCACCGGACGCTGGTGCTGCGCGGCCAGCTCGCCCGGGCCAGCCTGGAGCTCTCGGTGGTCGACCGGCTCACCCCGCTGGAGCGCTACGCGTGGGTGGTGGACCACCTGCCGCGGCTGCCCGGCTCCGGCATCGTCTACACGCTGACCGTCGCCGACGCCGAGCGGCTGGCCGCCGCGGTCGCCGAGGTCCATCCGGACGTCCCCGTCGCGGCCTACACCGGCCAGCTCGAGCCCGCCCGCCGCGAGCAGCTCGAGGACGCGCTGCGCGACAACCGGCTCAAGGCGCTGATCGCCACCAGCGCGCTCGGCATGGGCTACGACAAGCCCGACCTCGGCTTCGTCGTCCACGTCGGAGCGCCGCCGTCGCCGGTGTCCTACTACCAGCAGGTCGGCCGTGCCGGCCGCGCCATCGAGCATGCCCACGCCGTGCTGCTGCCCTCGGACGCCGACGCGGGCGTGTGGGACTACTTCGCCACGGCGACGATCCCGCAGCCCGACCAGGTCAACCGGGTGCTGGCCGTGCTCTCGACCGAGGAGCCGCTGTCGGTCGCCGCGGTGGAGGCGCAGTCCGGGGTCCGCCGGGGCCGGGTCGAGCTGATGCTCAAGCAGCTCGCCGTGGACGACGTCGTCACCCGCACCGAGAGCGGCTGGATCGCGACCGGAAAACAGTGGGAGTACGACGCCGCGCACTACGAGGGCGTGGTGGCCGTACGCCGCCGCGAGGCCGACATCATGCGCGCCTACACCCGCGGCGAGCGCTGCCTGATGGAGCTGCTGCAGGCCTCGCTCGACGACCCGCACGCCGAGCCGTGCGGGCGCTGCTCGGTCTGCCGCGGCGAGCTGCCGGCCGGGCTCGCGGAGAAGCCGGCGCACGACACGGTGGCTGCCGTGACCACGGTGCTCCGCGGCGAGGTGCACCTGCTCGAGCCGCGCAAGATGTGGCCGGGCGGCGCCTTCGGGTCCCGCGGCCGGATCGCGCCGGGGGAGATGCACGAGACCGGGCGCACCCTCGTGCACGCCGACGCCCCCGAGTGGCGCGAGACCGTCGCGCAGATGTTCGGCCGCGACGCCCCTGCGCCGCAGGACGTGCTCGACGCCTCGGTCCGGCTGCTCGGCGGCTGGCGGTCGTCGTGGTCGGCGCGGCCCGAGGTGGTCGTCGACCTGCCGGCCGCGGGCTACCCCCTGCTCACCGCCTCGGTGGCCGACCACCTGGCCGAGGTGGGCCGGCTCGAGCGGGCCTCCCTGCCGCTCCCGGCGCACCGGCCGGACCTCCGCGAGCTGAGCTCGGCCGACGAGGCCGCGCTCTGGCGCGACGTGGTCACCCCCGACTCCGTGCCGGGCGACCGCGTGGCCGGACGGGCCGTGCTGCTGGTCGTCGACGCGACGTCGTCGCTGTGGCCGGTGACCGTCGCGGCCGCGGCGCTGCGACGTGCGGGCGCGACCGCCGTACTCCCGCTCCTGCTGCACCGGCGCCCGTAGCCGTTGGCGCGGGGTGGTTGCCTGCGCCGCGAACGGGGGAGAAGGTGGGGCAATCACCGAAACGACAGGGGAACCAGATGAGCACCGAGGTGACCGCCGACAGAACGCCCCAGCAGGGACAGCCCGAGCTCAAGCGGGTGATGGGGCCCAAGCTCCTGCTGCTGTTCATCGTCGGGGACATCCTCGGCGCCGGCGTCTACGCGGTGACCGGCGACATCGCCGGCGAGGTCGGCGGGGTGGCCTGGCTGCCGTTCGTGATCGCGTTCGCGATCGCCACGATGACGGCGTTCTCCTACCTCGAGCTGGTCACGAAGTACCCCCAGGCCGCCGGCGCCGCGCTCTACACGCACAAGGCGTTCGGCGTGCACTTCGTGACGTTCCTCGTCGCCTTCACCGTGGTCTGCTCCGGCATCACCAGCGCGTCGACGTCGTCGAACCTGCTGGCCGCCAACCTGCTCGCCGGGCTCGACGAGACCATCGGCGGTGTCCCGACCGGCACCGGCGCGACGCTGTGGGTGGCGCTCGGGTTCATGCTCGTGCTCGCCCTGATCAACCTGCGCGGCGTCGGGGAGTCCGTGAAGTTCAACGTGGTGCTCACCCTCGTCGAGATCTCCGCGCTGGCGATCGTGATCGGCATCGGCTTCTGGGTGATGGCGACCAAGGGTGCCGACGTCGGCCAGGTGGTCGCCTTCGACTCCGCGTCCGACCGGGGCATGTTCGCGGCCGTCACGGTCGCCACCGCGATCGCGTTCTTCTCGATGGTCGGCTTCGAGGACTCGGTGAACATGGTCGAGGAGGTCGAGGACCCGGCGAAGATCTTCCCGCGCACGATGTTCACCGGCCTCGGCATCGCGGTCGTCATCTACGTGCTGGTCGCGGTCTCGGTGGTGATGGTGCTGCCGCTCGGCGAGATCCAGGACTTCGACGCCGAGACCGGCATCCTGCTCGAGGTCGTCAAGACCGGCGCCCCGGGCTTCCCGGTCGACGCGGTGTTCCCGTTCCTGACCGTCTTCGCCGTCGCGAACACCGCGCTGATCAACATGCTGATGGCCAGCCGGCTGATCTACGGCATGGCCCGCCAGGACGTGCTGCCGCGCTCGCTGGGCGGGGTGCTGCCCGGTCGGCGTACGCCGTGGGCGGGCATCGCCTTCACGACCGCGCTCGCCCTCGGGCTGATCGCGGTCGTCACCTACCAGGCGGAGAGCTCGATCGTCGTCGCGCTCAGCGGCACGACCGGGCTGTTGCTGCTCATCGTGTTCGCGATCGTCAACGTGGCCTGCCTGGTGCTGCGCAAGGACCACAAGACCGAGCCGAAGTTCCGCGCCCCGACCGCGATCCCCGCGCTCGGCGCGCTGGGCTGCGCGTTCCTGGTCGGCCCGTGGGCCCGCGACCCCGAGGACTACGTGCAGTACAAGATCGCCGCCGGCCTGCTGGCCATCGGCGTCGGCCTGTGGGTGCTCACCTGGATGACCAACCGGGGCGTCCGGGCCAAGCGCACCGGCTTCCGGGACGTCGACCACATCGACCGGTAGCCCTCCGGGGACAGAACAACGGGCGGGCCCTGTGAGGTCGACCCGCCCGTTGCTGCTGGTGAAGCGCTGGGTTACTTCCGCTTGCCCTTGCCCTTGGTGGTCGTCACCGGGGCGACGGTCGCGCCCTGGTAGTCGGCCGCCGCCGCGGCGTCGACGATGCCGTGGCCGTAGGACGTGGTGAACACGCCGGTGCCGACGCCCGGGGTGCGGGCGGTGTCGATCAGCGCCGACTTCACGTTGTCGAGCGTGCGGCCCTGGGCGACCAGCAGCGCGGCCACCCCGGCGACGTGCGGCGTCGCCATCGAGGTGCCGGCGTAGTAGTCGTAGTCGGACTGGCCGCACACGGCGGAGCCCATGCCCTGCGGGACGGTGGAGAGGATGTCGTCCTCGCAGAACAGCAGACCCGCACCACCCGGGGCGGCGACCGCCATCATGTCCGGCTTGACCGCGCCGTTGGAGAAGTACGACGGCGTCTCGTCGCGCGTGGTGGAGGTGACGCAGATGGCACCGGGGTCGAACGACGGGCTGTCGCAGACCGGCACCGACTCGTTGCCGGCAGCGGCGACGACCACCACGCCCTTGGAGTCGGCGTAGGCGATCGCGTCGGTCACCGAGGTGTCCACCCCGGTGAGCGAGAGCGCCTGCGCGCCCGGCACCGCGCCGATGCTCATGTTGATCACGTCGGCGCCGTGGTCGGCCGCGTAGCGGATGCCGGCCGCGATGTCCTCGAAGGAGCCGCTGCCGTCCTCGAGCGCCTTGATCGGCATGATCTTGGCGTCGGGAGCGACGCCGGCGACACCGATGCCGTTGTTGGTGACCGCGGCGATGATGCCGCTCACGTGGCTGCCGTGGGCGTCGTTCGCCTGGCCGACGCCGTCCGGGCCCTTCCAGTCACCGTTGCCGCACGGGTTCGGCCCGCACTCGATGAAGGTCGCACCCGGGACCAGGTTGGCCTTCAGGTCGGGGTGGGTCAGGTCGACACCGCTGTCGACGACCGCGACCACGACGCCGGTCGCCGGTGGTCTTGGCCCACGCCTGCTCGGCGTGGACCTGGTCGAGGCCCCACTGCTGCGCACGGAGCGGGTCGTTGGTGGTGGCCTGGGCGGGGGCGACGAGCAGGCCGGCGGCGAGGGCTGAGGCCACCGAGGGCGCCGAGCACCGAGTTGCGAGCAATGGTCATGAGGACCTTCCGAGGGGTGGGCCGGTTTCTATGCACGGCTCAACGCCCGGATGTCAGAAAGGTCACGCCCTGCGGCTCAGGCCTCGTGGCGGACCCGGGGGTTGTCCAGCGCCCGGACCAGGGCCGCCATCACCCCGCTGGCGCACAGCGTCGGGGCGCCGACGAGGAGGTCCCTGTGGTCGGGCCACACCACCCGGTCGACCCCGGGCTGCAGCGAGAGGCAGTCGTCCAGCGCGGCCGGCGCGCCCACGGCGTACAAGGTGCGGCCCTCGCCCTCCAGCCGCAGCCGCCAGTGGAACGGCCCCAGTCGCTGCCCGGTGACGGGCAGCTCGACGTACGCCGGCTCGGCGCCGACCGGCTCGGCGGCCAGCGCGCCGCTGTCCAGCAGGGCGCCCACGGTGAGGTCGCCCTCCCCGGCCGGGTGGTCGCGGAGGTTCTCGACGTGCTCCTCGCACGCGCAGCCGCCGGGCGCCGGCGGCTCCCACGGAGCCTCGACGGGGGTCCGCCACCGGTCGAACAGTCCCATGTCGCGAGCGTAGGGGTGCCGGACGGCGGCGAGGGCGGGATTCGGCGATGTTTGACGGGGCCGGACGCTTTGGTCCTGACGGCGAGGGTTGTTATGGTCGAGCGTCGCCCTCGACGGGCGGATCAGGGGGAGTGACCTACCGTCGACGTCTCGGACAACTCATGCGCCATCGTGCTTCACGTAGCCTCCTCTCCCGAATCCCGCTGCCCGACCCCGCGCGACGCCGCGTCGTGGCAGCCGCGACGCTGGCCGTCACGGCCGCGCTGACCGGTGTCGGCGTCGCCGTCCAGCAGGACGACGCCGCACCGACCGCGGCCCGCACCCCGGTGACCGCCGAGCTCGGTACGCCGTCCTCGGCCGCTCCGCCGACCCTGTCGGACTCGCCGTCCGAGGCGGTCAGCCGCGGCGGCGACCGGAAGCCGCAGCCCTCGCCGACCCCCTCGCCCAGCCCGTCCGAGACCAGCACGCCCACGGTCCTTCCGGACACCCCCACCGTGTCACCGGAGGTCGGCACCCCGACCGCGTCGAAGGCGCCGACGCAGACCCCGAGCCCCAGCCCGGACCCGCCCGCGGACGCGAACGCCCCGCAGACGACCGCGAGCACGAGCTCGGTCGACAGCGACTCCTGGACGGTGGCGATCGGCGCGGACGAGCCGGCCAGCTACGAGTGCAGCCTGGACGGCGGGGCCTACCGGTCCTGCGGTGCGACGACCACGTTCAGCGGCCTCGACCACGGCCCGCACAGCATGTCCGCGCGGGCCACCGACACGGCGGGCAACACCGACCCGACGCCGGCCACGCTCTCCACCAAGGTCACAGGTTCCGGCTGAGCCCGTCGGGAGGGTGTCTCCAAGGCCCCCGCACCCCGCAGCCGGCCGGAGCGGCACGACGTACCCTGGACCGGTGACTGCGATCCCCGACCTGCCGAGCCTGCACGCCCTGGGCGCCGCCCAGCAGCCGACCTGGCCCGACCCGACCGCGGTCGACGCCGCTGTGGCGAAGCTGCGCAAGGTCCCGCCGCTGGTGTTCGCCGGCGAGTGCGACGACCTGAAGGTGAAGCTGGCCGCCGTCGCGCGCGGTGAGGCGTTCCTGCTCCAGGGCGGCGACTGCGCGGAGACGTTCGACGGCGTCACCGCCGACAACGTCCGCAACAAGCTGCGGGTGCTGCTGCAGATGGCGGTCGTGCTGACCTACGCCGCGTCGGTCCCGGTCGTGAAGCTCGGCCGGCTGGCCGGCCAGTACGCCAAGCCGCGCTCCTCCGACGACGAGACCCGCGACGGCGTGACGCTGCCGGCCTACCGCGGCGACGCGGTCAACGGCTTCGACTTCACCCCCGAGTCGCGGGTGCCGGACCCGCAGCGGCTGGTCGAGGTCTACAACTCCTCCGCGGCGACGCTCAACCTGGTGCGCGCCTTCGTCACCGGCGGCTACGCCGACCTGCGCCAGGTGCACACCTGGAACACCGACTTCGTCCGCAGCTCGCCGGTGGGCCGCCGCTACGAGAAGGTCGCCAACGAGATCGACCGGGCGCTCACCTTCATGCAGGCCATCGGCGCCGACCCCGACGAGTTCCACCGGGTCGACTTCCACTCCAGCCACGAGGCGCTGATCCTGGAGTACGAACAGGCGCTGACCCGGATCGACTCCCGCACCCAGTCGCCGTACGACGTGTCCGCGCACTTCCTGTGGATCGGCGAGCGGACCCGCCAGCTCGACGGCGCCCACGTCGAGCTGCTGTCGCGGATCCGCAACCCGATCGGCGTGAAGCTCGGCCCGACCACCTCGCCCGACGACGCGCTCGCGCTCGCGGCGAAGCTGAACCCCGACAACGAGCCCGGGCGGCTCACGTTCATCACCCGGATGGGCGCCGGGCAAGATCCGCGACCACCTGCCGAACCTGATCGAGAAGGTCACCGCGGCCGGCGTCTGCGTCGCGTGGGTGTGCGACCCGATGCACGGCAACACCTTCGAGGCGTCCTCGGGCTACAAGACCCGCCGCTTCGACGACGTGATCGACGAGGTCCAGGGCTTCTTCGACGTGCACCGCTCGCTCGGCACCTGGCCGGGCGGCGTGCACATCGAGCTCACCGGCGACGACGTCACCGAGTGCGTCGGCGGGGGAGAGGCGCTGCTCGAGGGCGACCTGCACAACCGCTACGAGTCGGTGTGCGACCCGCGGCTCAACCGGGTGCAGTCGCTCGAGCTCGCGTTCCTCGTCGCCGAGATGCTGCGCGCCGCCCAGACCTCCGCCTGAGTCGCCGCGGAGGCCCGACCGTCGGCAAAACGTAGCCGGTTCGAGACCCGTCGGCGTCGCCGTGCCGCCACAATCGCGCCATGGCGGGGGGACGGGACACGGCGACGGTGCACGCGCTGAGGGCGCTGGCGCACCCGCTCGCGGTCGGGTCCCTGGTGCTGCTCGCCCTCAACGACCACGTGCTGAAGCAGGCCTGGCCGGGCTGGGTCACCGGCAAGCTCAGCGACGTGGCCGGGCTCGTCGTGGCGCCGCTGGTGCTGGCCCTGCCGCTGGGGTGGCTGCGGGTCCGCCGCCCCGAGCTGCTCGCCGTGCTGCTGACCGGGGCCGGCTTCACGGCCGTCAAGACGACCGCGGTCGGAGCGGCGGCCGCGTCCGCGACGTGGTCGGCGGTCGCCGGACCGTCGTACCTCCGTCCGCGACCCGACCGACCTGCTCGCCCTGCCCGCGCTGCTCCTCGCGCTGCGGGTGCACCGGCTGGCGGCGAGTCCGACCCGGCCGCTGCGACGGCGCGCGACCGCCGCCGCGGGCGCGGTGGTGCTGCCGTTCGCGGTGCTGGCCACCGCGGCCACCTCGCCGTGCGACGACCGCAGCTGGAGCCACAGCCTGACCGTGCTCGAGGGCCGCTGGGAGGCCGGGTCGGACGGCTGGGAGCGGGGGCCGCGGATCGTGTACGGCGAGCAGTACGTCCTGGAGCCGGCCGCCGGCGGCCTCGGGGTCCGGGTGCTGTCGGACGCGGAGCGCGGTCGGGTCACCTACGGAGGCGACGACCACGTGCAGGCGCTCTGCGACCCGGCGCGCCCGCGGCTGTGCTGGCGGACGTACGACCCGACCCGGTCGCAGCGGGAGGACCCGACGGCTGTCGGGACCGTGGTGGTGTACGCGTCGCGCGACGGCGGGCTCACCTGGTCGGAGGAGACGGTCCTGGACGAGGCGGCGGTGCGGGCGGCTGCGCGACGAGGCGGGGGAGGTGTGCGGGAAGCCGCTCTGCGGTCGGGACGGGCGGCCTCGCGGTGCTCTCCGGCGACCCGGAGCCGGTCGTCGTGGTGTCGCTGGGCGGGCTCGGCATCGCCGTCCGGGACGCGACCGGCGGGTGGACGCGGATCGCCGAGGACCGGATCGAGGACATCGCCGTGCCCGTCGCCGAGCCGGTCGGTGGCGCCGACCCGGGACCCGCTGCGCGCGGCCCGGCGGCACCCGATCAGGCCGGTGGACGTGCTGCCGCCGGTGACGGAGCAGCCCTCGCCGACGCCCGTCGTACCCGACACCCACCGGGCCGCCGTGCGAGCTGCCGGTCGCGGTGACGGTCACCCCCGACCCGCGCAACGGCCAGCCGTTCGTCGACCTGCGGTGCCCGGCGACCCCGACCTGACCGGTGACGCCCGGCCGGCTGCGACGCCCGACGTCGTAGGGTGGCGGGCGTGATCGACCTGCGCAGCGACACCGTGACCCAGCCGACCGACGGGATGCGGGCAGGCGATGGCCCGGGCCGAGGTCGGCGACGACGTGTACGGCGAGGACCCGACCGTCCGCGCGCTCGAGGAGCAGGTGGCCGGGCTGTTCGGCAAGGAGGCCGCCCTCTTCACGCCCACCGGCTCGATGGCCAACCTGCTCGGCGTCCGCTCGCTGGTCGCGCCGGGGCAGGAGGTGCTCTGCGAGTCCTCCGCCCACATCGCCCGGGCCGAGCTCGGGGCGCACGGGGCCTTCTTCGGGGTCACCATGCGCACCTGGACCGGTGTCCGCGGCGGCATCGACCTCGAGGCGATCGCGACGCTGTTCGCCCCCGAGATGTCGCCGTTCTTCGTCGCCACCAAGGCGATCTCGGTCGAGAACACCCAGAACTTCGGCGGCGGCACCGTGCTGCCGCTGGCGGACCTGCAGGCGGTCCGCACGTTCGCCGACGACAACGGTGCCGGCGTCCACCTCGACGGCGCCCGGATCTGGAACGCCCACGTGGCGAGCGGCGTGCCGCTGTCCGACTACGGCCGCTGCGCCGACGTGCTCAGCGTCTGCCTGAGCAAGGGCCTCGGCGCCCCGGTCGGCTCACTGGTGCTCGGCACCCGGGCGATGGTCGACGAGGCCCGGATCTGGCGCAAGCGCCTCGGCGGCGGCATGCGGCAGGCCGGCGTCCTCGCGGCGGCCGGGCGCTACGCGCTCGAGCACCACCTCGAGCGGCTGGCCGACGACCACGCGCACGCCCGGCTGCTCGCCGAGGCGTGCGGCGTCGACCCGGCGAGCGTGGACAGCAACATCGTGGTCGTCGACGTACCCGACGCCCCCGCCGTGGTCGCGGCGGCCCGGGAGCACGACGTGGTGGTGTCGACGGTGGGCCCGAACACGCTGCGCTTCGTGACCCACCTCGACGTCACCGGCGATCAGGCGGTCGTGGCCGCGTCCGTCCTGGCCAAGGCGCTCGCGTCCACCCGGCCGACGGCCGGCGGCAGCTGACGCACGGCCTGCGCCAGGGCGCGCAGGTCCGCCCCGAGCAGCGCCTGCGGGCCGTCGCACAGCGCGACCTCGGGGTTCGGGTGCACGTCGACGATCACGCCGTCGGCACCGACCGCGATCGCCGCGCGTGACAGCGGCACGACCAGGTCCTTGCGGCCGCCCGCGTGCGAGGGGTCGACGATGATCGGCAGGTGGCTGGTCGCCTGCACCACCGGCACCGCCGAGATGTCGAGGGTGTTGCGGGTGGCCGGCTCGAAGGTCCGGATGCCCCGCTCGCAGAGCACCACGTCGAGGTTGCCGCGCTGGGCGATGTACTCCGCCGCCATCAGCCACTCCTCGATCGTCGCGGTCATGCCGCGCTTGAGCAGCACCGGCTTGCCGGACTCGCCGACCGCCTGGAGCAGCCCGAAGTTCGCCATGTTGCGGGTGCCGATCTGCAGCATGTCGGCGTGCTCGGCGACGACGGGGACGTCCCGGGCGTCGACCACCTCGGTCACCACGGGCATCCCGGTGGTCTCGCGGACCGAGGACAGGATCTCCAGCCCCTCCACGCCGAGGCCCTGGAAGGCGTAGGGCGAGGTGCGCGGCTTGTAGGCGCCGCCGCGCATGATCGTGGCGCCCGCGGCCTTGGCCATCTCGACCGCCTCGAGGGTCTGCTGCGCGGACTCGACGGCGCACGGCCCGGCGATGAAGGTGAACGAGTCCGGTCCGATCGGCACGCCGCGCACCCAGACCGTGCTCCGCACCGGGTGGTTCTGCCGGCTGACCAGCTTGTAGGGGTCGGAGATCCGGTGCACGTCCCCGACGCCCGACAGGCTGCGCAGGTTCAGGCCGTGGAAGGAGTCGATGTCGCCGACCAGGCCGATGATCGTGCGCACGACGCCCTTGCTGACGAACGCCTCACCGCCCACGCTCTCGACGCGCTCGACGATGTGGGCGACGTCCTCGTCGGTGGCTTCCGGTGTCATGACGACGACCATGGTGTTTCCTCATCTTTCGGTGGTGGGCCCCCGGCCGCGGCAGGGGTCCCGCCATGAAAAAACGCCCCTGTCGTGGCCAGGGGCGTCGGGTCGTTCGGCGTGCTGGGTCAGACGAACCAGGCTGCCGGCGCCGGTGCCCCGGGCGGGTAGCCAAAGAAATACGTCGTCTTCTGCACGGGAAGACGGTATCCCGAGCCGACCGAGGCGCGGACGCGGTTTCCACGATCCGGACAGCCGGGTCTGGACCGGAGCCGCGCTGGGGCCTTCCCCGGGAGGGCCGGGCGGGCCGGTCCGGGCCCGCGACCCGGCCGGCCCGCCCGGGGGTCAGAAGCCGACGGTGCGGTGCAGCCGGAGGAACGTGGGCTCGAACCCCAGGGCCGGCCAGGTCCGCGAGCTGAGCAGGTTGGTCTGCCGCCAGTCGGTCGCCACGCAGTCGTAGCCGGCCTCGCCCGACCAGTGCATGACCGTCTCGCCGAGGGCGCGGCCCGCGCCGAGCCCGCGGGCCGACGGGAGCACGGCGGCGAAGCCGAGGAAGGCCGCGCTGTCCGGCGAGATCAGGCCGCCGTTGGAGCTGGACTTGGCGAGCGAGCACCCGACCGCCGAGCCGACGACGTTGCCGTCGTGGACCGCCACCCAGGTCGGGAAGTCCGGGTCGCCCCAGTCCTCCTCCCACTCCTGCAGCGCCTCCTCGACGGTGGAGGTGGCCCCGGCGGAGAAGCACGGCGACAGGCCCTGGTGGCGCGGGAGCTCGCAGTCGAGCTCGGCGAGCACGGGCGATGTCCTCGCGCTCGGCCGGCCGGATCGTGACGCCCTCGCGCACGGTGGGCGGCGTGGTCGAGGTTCTCGCGCACGGCGTGGGTGTGCTGGTGGCCGAACGCGAGCCGGAACCAGGCGCCGGCGAGGGCCTCGTCGTGCGCCGGCACCAGGACGTACTGCGCGGTCCGGCCCTCGTCCACCCAGCGGGTCGCCGCGAGGGCGTAGACGTCGCGCATCAGCTCGGCGTCCTCGGCGGACGGACCGGTGGCCAGGCCGGCGGACTCGACCCAGACGTTGGGACCCCACAGCGGCGACGGCTTCGGCGCGCCGACGACGTAGGCGACGACCTCGCCGTCCCGGACCGCCACGGCACCCGAGGCGTCCTCGGCCTTGAACGCCGCGGTGACCTCGGCCTCGGCCACCGCCGGGTCCTCGAAGCGCGGCGACAGCAGCGGCGACGCGGCGCGGTGCCGGCGGTGCCGCTCGGCGAGCAGGCGCCCCGCGGCGGGAAGGTGCTGTTCGGTGAAGGGCAGGATCTCGGCACGCATGTGCATCACCGTAGGAGCACGGCGGGCGTGCGGCACCCGATTTTCGTGGGCGACGAGTCCGTACGACGTGCACTCACCCCGCGCCGTGTCCGCGTTTGCCGGGGTATGACGCGCGCCGACGGCAGCGAGTGCACGTCCGTGCGACCGCTCGCGGCTACACCGCGATGTGCGGGACCTCGGCCTCGATCTTGCGGCGCGGCACCAGCTCGACGACGAGCATCGCGGTCAGCACCATCGCGCCGCCGAGCAGCATCCGGGCGGTCAGCGACTCGCCGCCGAGGAGGACGGCGAAGACCGCGGCGAACACCGGCTCCATGCTCATGATGATCGCCGACCGGGTGGGCGGCAGGTGCGCCTGCGCCCAGGTCTGGCCGGCCAGCGCGAGGGCCCCGGCGAACACCGCCATGTAGACGACGGCGAGCCAGTCCTGGGTGGTGTGCGGGAGCACGACGCCGTCGGGGATCGTCGCCACGAAGCACACGACGGTGATCACGAACAGCTGGATGATCGTCATCCCCATCGCCTCACGGGCGTTGCTCCACGCCCCGAGGCCGACGATGTGCAGCGCGTAGAGCAGCGCGGCGACGAACGTGATCGCCTCGCCGTAGCCGACGCTGAACCCGCTCAGCGTGAGCACCCCGAGGCCGAGCATGGCGAGCCCGACGGCGCCCCAGGTCAGCCCGCTGATCCGCTGCTTGAGCAGCAGCGCCGCGAAGACCGGGGTGGAGACGACGTACATGCCGGTGATGAAGCCGGACACGCTGGCCGGGGTGTGCGCGAGGCCGGCCGTCTGCAGGATCTGCGCGACGCCGTAGAGGCGCGCCGAGCACGACCGCGCTGCGCCGGTTGTCCGGCGACACCTTGCCGAGCGCGCGCGGGGCGAGCAGCAGCAGCGCGACGGTGGCGATGGCGAACCGGACCGCCAGGAAGTCGAGCACCGGCACCCGGTCGAGCAGGTCCTTGATCAGGTAGAACGTCGAGCCCCAGCACGCGGTCATGCTGAGCAGCGCGAGGGAGGCGAGGAGCGTCGTACGGCGCTCGCTCACGCGTCACGCAGCTTCTTGAGCAGCTCGATCTGCGGGTCGCCGACGTCGCGGGTGCCGGGCGTCTCCAGGATGAACGGCACGCCGTCGGTCGCCGGGTGCGCGAACAGCTCCTCGAACGCAGCGATGCCGATGTGGCCCTCGCCGATCTTCTCGTGCCGGTCCTTGAAGGCGCCGCGGACGTCCTTGGAGTCGTTGGCGTGCACGAGCCGCAGCCGGCCCGGCCCGCCGATCTCGACGATCCGGTCGACGGTCGCGGTGGTGCCGCCGGGCTCGTCGAGGGGCGCGCCCGCGGCGAACACGTGGCAGGTGTCGAGGCAGATGCCGGCGCGCGGGTGCAGGTCGAGCGCGGCGAGGTAGGCCTCGAGGTCGTCCACGCCGGCGCACAGGGACTGGCCCTGGCCCGCGGTCGGCTCGAGCAGCAGCCAGGGCGCGTCCTCGCCGAGGACCTCGAGGATCGGCAGCAGGCCCTCGCGGACCTGGCGCATCGCGACTTCGAGCGTGCCCGCGTCGACGCAGGAGCCGGTGTGCACGACCACGCCCTCGGCGCCGATCTCGGCCGCCCGCTTGAGGTTGTGGGCGACGGTGGCGACGGACTTCTCGTAGGTCGCGGCCGTGGGGGAGCCCAGGTTCACCAGGTAGGGCGCGTGCACGAAGACCCGCATCCCGCGCTCGGCGGTGGCCTCGCGGAACGCGGCGTCGACCTTCGGGTCGCCGGCGGAGGCGGCCCAGCCGCGGGGGTTGCCGGCGAAGACCTGGATCGTCTCGCAGCCGAGCGCGTCGGCCTGCGCGAGAGCGCCGGCTGACGAGCCCCTTGCCCACCTGGACGTGGGTGCCCACGGGGTTGCGCAGGGCGGAGCGGGGCCCAGGGGAGGGCGGAGCGGGGGGCATGGTGAGAAGCCTACGAGCCGGGCCTCGGTCCCTTGTCGGGGGTCGGGTCCTCGGGGTCAGACCAGGAACAGGGTGATCAGGCTGCCCTTGGGCTGCATCGTGCCGAAGTCGGGGTCGGCCCCGGAGACGTAGCCGAGCCCGAGGTAGGTGCCGCCCTGCTCGGTGCGGACCTGGAAGCCGAGCTCCTGCAGCCGGCGGGTGGCCTCCTCGACGCCGACCGCCGTCAGGTTCGGCACCTCGACGAGCACCGGGCCCTTCGAGACGGTCAGCGTCACCAGGTCGCCGCGGTGCAGCGTCGCCGCTGTTGGGCGACTGGGTGATGACGTCGCCCTCGGGGACGGTGTCGTGGTTCTCCTCGGTGACCCGCACCTCCAGGCCGAGCTCGGTCAGCCTTGGCCTCGGCACGGTCGGCGTCCTTGCCGGTGAAGTCGGGGACCTCGATCGGCTTCGGGCCGCGGCTCACCACGAGGTCGACCGTGGAGCCCGGCTTGAGCTCCTTGCCGGGCTCGGGGTCGGCGGCGAGGACGACGCCCTTGGCGACCCGCTCGTTGTAGCGCTCGGTCGACGTCGCCCAGCTCGAGGTGGGCGTCGGTCAGGGCCTTCTGCGCCTGGTCGAGCGTCATCCCGCGCAGGGCCGGCACCTCGTAGCGCTCCGGGCCGAGCGAGAGGAAGACCGTGACGGTGCCGCCGTCGAGGATCCGTTCCCCGCCGCCGGGGTCGGTGCTCACGACCGAGCCGGCGCGCACGGTCTCCGAGTAGACCGAGCGGCCCTCCTCGTAGCCGAGGCCGGCGTCCTCGATCTCGGTGCGTGCCTGCGACGCCGCCATGTTGATCACGCCGGGCGTGGTCGTGTAGCGGCCGGAGCCGTACCACCAGCCGCCCACGCCGGCGGCGACGGCGAGCAGCAGCACGACGAGCAGCAGGATCGGGCCCTTGCGCGAACGCCGCTGCCGCGGCCGCGGCGGGCCGTCGGCGCGGGGCGCGCGCGCGGGTCGGCGGGGGTGCCGAGGGCCGGCCGGTCCGAGCGTGCCGATGACGCTGGTGCCGCCGTCGGCCCACTCGTCGCCGGTCTCCTCGGCGAGCTCGACGCGACCGCCGTGGGCGAGCTGCGCGCCGCTGAGGATGGTCGGGACGTCGTCCTCGGTCACGTAGTCGATGTCGTCGAGCGGGTGCACCGGCACCGTGGGCGTCAGGTCGGCGGTGAGCTCGGGGTCGTCGGTGACGCCGTGGTCGAGCGCGCCGTGCACGCGGCGTACCTGGTGCAGCAGCACCCGGGCGTCGGCGGGCCGGAGCTCGCGGTCGCGGGCGGTGGCCCGGGCGACCAGCGCGTCGACGTAGGGCGGGATCCCGCGGACCATCCGGGAGGGCGGCGGGACGTCCTCGTGCACGTGCTTGTAGGCGACCTGGATCGGGGACTCGCCCTCGTGCGGCTTGCGGCCGGTGAGCATCTCGTAGAGGAGCACGCCCGCGGCGTAGACGTCCGAGCGCGCGTCGGCCCGGCCGTCGACGACCAGCTCGGGGGCGAGGTAGGAGACGGTGCCGATGAGGACGCCGCCGGTGGCGGTGTGCTGCGTCTCGGCGCTGACCGCCCGGGCCAGGCCGAAGTCGGCGACCTTGACCCGGCCGTCGTCGGCGAGCAGGACGTTCTCGGGCTTCACGTCGCGGTGGATCAGGCCGGCCGCGTGCGCGGCGGCGAGCGCGGAGAGCACCGGCTCGATCAGGGTGAGCGCCTTGGCCGGCGCCATCGGGGCTTCCTTGCGGATCAGGTCGCGCAGGGTGTGGCCGGGGATGTACTCCATGGCCAGGAACAGGGTGCCGTTGTCGTCGCCCTGGTCGAAGACGCTGACCACGTTGGGGTGCGACAGCCGCGCCGCGGAGCGGGCCTCGCGCACGAAGCGGCCGGCGAAGTCCTGGTCGTCGCCGAGGCCGGAGTGCATCACCTTCACCGCGCAGACGCGGTCCAGGCGGAGGTCGATCGCCTCGTAGACGGTGGCCATCCCGCCGCGGGCGATCCGGGGGCCGACGCGGTAGCGGCCGTCGAGCACACGCCCGATCAGCGGGTCCGCGGCAGTCCTGTCCACTTCGGGCAACCTCTCAGACATGCGGCCAGGAGCGGGGAAGATCCGGCCTCAGAGGTCGATTTTAGGCGGGGGAGCGAGCACCGACCCGTCTGGGGACCCGGTCGGCGTGGCGGGGGCCGCCCCGGGAGCGGGCGGCGTGCGCGTCAGGCGGGGTTCCAGCCCCGGGCGATCCGCTCCTTCAGGTGCAGCACGTTGGCGACGTAGCGCTTCGTGGAGGGGTACATCCCGTCCCGCCGTACGCCGCCGAGGCCCTGGTAGTAGCCGGCCACCGCGTGCTTGAGCCCGGCCTGGCTGCGCAGCGTCCGGATCAGCAGGACGCCCGCCGTGATGTTGTCGTGGAGGTCGCGCAGGTGGAGCTTGCGGCCGGCGAGCACCGACATCCAGCGGCCGGTCGACGGCATCACCTGCATGGCGCCGATCGCCCCGGCGGGGGAGACCCGGTGCTGCTGCCAGCCGGCCTCCTGCCAGGAGATCGCCAGCGCCAGGTCCGGGTTCACGCCGAGCTTGTTCGCCTTGTGGACGATCACCCGGCGCACCTCGGCCCGGCTGGCGTCCGCGTGCGTCCAGCCGTGGTGGTGCTCGTGGCCGTGGCTGCTTCTTCTGGTGCGCCTTCTTCTCGTGCTTCTGGTGCTTCTTCGGGGCGTGCTTCGTCGCGTGGTGCTTCTTCGGCAGGTTCTTCTTCCAGGCCTTCGCGACGCCGGGCTGCTTGAGGCTCGGCAGGCCGGTGTCGTGGCTCTTGTGCTTGGTGCAGGCCCGGGAGGCCTTCACGACGACGGGGATGAGGATGATGTCGCCGGCGTACAGCGTGGACGTGTGGTTGATCCGGATCAGCTGCGCGGTCCAGGCGTGGTAGCGCACGGCGATCGAGCTGGGGGTGTCCCCGGGGCGGACGCGGTACCTCTTGATCTTGCGGTGCGGGTGCGGCTTGTGGTGGCCGACCAGCTGCACCGGTGCCTCGGTGACGGGACCCGCCGGCGAGCGCTCGGGCCCGGCCGACGTCTGGAGGGTGGCGGGCACGGCGAGCAGCAGCAGGCCGGCCGTGGTGGTGCCGGTGGTGAGCCGGCACAGCCAGCGTCGCCCGGTCGTCTGGTGGGTCACCGGGGTGGTCCCTTCGTCGACAGCAAGAGGGTGGCGCGGCCCTGTAACCAATGGTGGAGAAGTTAAGGGTGTCTACGAATGTGACTCACGGGACGGGGGTGAGTCAAGGTGGTCCGGTCGTCAGCGGGGCTGCTCGACCGGGCTGGCGACGTACGCCGGCACCGGGTGGCGCGTCTGCAGCACCGGGGGCAGCGGGCGCCGGCACTCCGCGCCCACGCAGTCGCGCAGCAGCCGCAGCTCGCGGGCCAGCAGCCGGACCACCCGCGCCATCCGCGGCTCGTCCACGACGTTGTCGAACTGCTGGGGGTCGGTCTTCAGGTCGTAGAGCTCGCGCTCGTTGCTGTGGTGCTCGACGTAGAGGTAGCGCCCGGTCCGCACGCCGAGCGAGTAGCGCAGCACGAACTTCTTCTTGGCGTGGACGAGGAAGTTGTCGCTCTCCTTCACGTCGCTGTGCACGCCACGCGGCCCGGTCTCGGTGAGGATGCCGCGGGTCCAGCCACGGTCGCCGTGCTCGGCCACGTCGAGCATGCTGGCGCCGTCGACGTACGCCGGGGCCGTGCCGCCGGCCGCGTCGAGCAGCGTGGGCGCGAAGTCGGGCATCAGGAACGGGTCGGTGCGCTCCTCGCCGGCCGGGATGCCGGGGCCGCGCATCATCAGCGGCACCCGCAGCGACGGCTCGTAGGGGAGGATCTTGCCCTGCCGCATCCGGTGCTCGCCGAGGAAGTAGCCGTTGTCGGAGGTGAACAGCACGTAGGTGTTGTCGAGCTCGCCGGTGCGCCGCAGCGTGGCCATCACGTTGGCGACCTCGTCGTCGACCACCGAGAGCGACTCGACGCGCTGCCGGTAGTCCGCGAGCACCGCGTCGTCCTCCGTCTGCGTCATCGGGGTGCGGTCGCGGATGAAGAACGGCTTCTTCGCGATGTCGTCGTGCGGGTCGTCGCCGCCCGGGATCCGGGTGATCCTGCTGTCGAAGCGCCCCTTGACGTAGTCCGGGCGCGCCGGGTTGTCGAAGCGCTCCACCTTGTGGCCCCTGACGGGGTAGGGCGGCGGGTCGTCCGGCTCCTGCGGCAGCCCGCCGTGCGGCGCGGTGAACGAGATCCACGCGAAGAACGGGTTCGGCGAGCGCGCCTCGCGGCGCAGCATCTCCTGGGTGACGTCGCTGTAGAGGTGCGTCTGGTAGACGCCCTCGTGCGGCTCGAGCTGCCCGCGGACGTTCAGCGTGGTGTCGAAGTAGTGGTAGGTGCCGCCGGCCAGGTAGTGGGTCGGGCTCTCGGGGTCCCGGGACTCCGGCGCCGTCTCGACCGAGCCGTGCCAGTCGGTCCAGCCCGGCGGGACGTAGTGGCCGCTCGGGCCGCCCGTCCGGGTCGGCTGGCGGCCGTAGCCGTTGAGGTACTTGCCCAGGAACATCGTGTCGTAGCCGAGCCGGTGCAGCCAGACGGGCAGCGTGCGGCGGTCGTCGAGCGCGTGGAAGCCGAACGGCTCGACGTGCGACCACACCCCGTGGTTGTGGGAGTAGAGCCCGGTGTCGAACGACGCGCGCGCCGGGCAGCACAGCGGCTGCGGCGAGAACATGTTGGTGAAGTGCACGCCCCGGTCGCCGATCAGCCGGCGCACGTTGGGCATGAAGCGCAGGTCGTCGTCGCGCATGTCGTCGGTCATCAGCACGAGCAGGTTGGGCCGGTCCCCGGCCGGCCCCGCGCCGACGACCGGCTGGAGGGTGAGCGAGTCGCGGCGGGCCTCGAGGTGGCGGCGTTGGTACGGCGTCCGGCCGGCCGCCGCGGGGAGGTCCAGGCCGGTGGTCGGCGCCGCCACGGCTCGACCCCGCCCGGTCTCGCCGGGAGCCGGCGGCGTACCGGGAAGGGTCGACAGTGCGAGCACACCCGCGGCCACGGCGACGGCCACCGAGGCCGTCGTTCTGCGTGGCATCGAGACGACTCCTGGGTGCGGGGAGAGGGGTGCGTGCGGCGCATCAGCGGGCCGCGGGCCCGGCCCATGCTACGGAGCGGTCCGCCGCGTGAAACCATGTGCCCCGTGGAAAGCACCGAGAACCCCGACGACCTCACCGAGCTCATCGCCGAGTGGCTCGACTGGAGCCAGGCCGGCGACCGGCTGCACGTCAGCGTGAGCAAGGTCCGCCAGCTGATCCGGGAGAACCAGCTCGCCGCCGCGGTTCCCAGCCCCGGTGCCGGCCAGCAGATCCCGGCCGAGCTGATCATGGACGGGGAGATCGTCAAGGGCGTGTCGGGCGTCTGCACGGTGCTGCACGACACCGGCTTCGACGACCGCGCCATCCTCCGCTGGCTGTTCACCGCCGACGACACGCTGCCCGGCCGGCCGATCGACGCGCTGCGCGAGAACCGCGGCTCGGAGGTCAAGCGCCGCGCCCAGGCGATGGGTTTCTGACCCGGTCCAACCTGAGGCTTTCGACCCCTGTCGCCGACCCGCCGGCGGGTCTAACCTCGGACACGTGAAGACAATCGGCCGACCCACGGGCCCCGGATGCCACTGCGACGAGCAGTGAGTGCCCGGGGCCTTCGTCATCGTGGGGACGCCCGGACCCGTCACTCCCGGAGGATCAACTGATGAGCGGTCTCGCAGCACTCCTGGCAGATCACACCCCGCCCGGTGCCTACCGGTGGCACAACGCCGCGGCCGTCCCGGACGTCGAGCACGCGGTGGAGAAAGCCGGCTGGAAGTTCGTCTACCTGGACGGCTGGACCGTCGAGGACAAGGAGTCGTTCCTCAAGTCGGCGGCCGCGGCCTTCGGCCTCCCGGACCACGCGGGTGAGAACTTCGACACGCTGTCGGACGCCCTCGCGGACGTGGACGAGCGGGAGTGCAACGGCATCGTGCTGCTGTGGGACGGCTGGAGCCCGTTCGCCCGGCACGACGAGCAGGCGTTCCACGTCGCGCTCAACGTCCTCAGCGAGCGCACCAGTGCGGACCGGGGCTGCAAGTTCGCCGCGATCCTGCGCGGCGAGGGCCCGGTCCTCGACGTCCCCGAGCTCCCCGTGAAGCACTGACCCCTATCGGTGGTTGAGGAGCCGAGCCGCCAGGCGAGGCGTCTCGAAACCTCCTGCGGCGGGGGCGCGCTGCGCATCACGGCGCCGGCGAGGGGACACCCGGCAGGCGTCAGACGATGCGCTGGGTCGCGGCGTCGGCGAGCTGCCGGAGCGCGGCGCGCGCCGGCTCCTCCATCGGCGCGGCGTCGAGCGCGGCCAGCGACTGGTCGGTGAGCGCGCGGATCCGCCGCTCCACGTCGGCGTGCGCGCCCGAGGACTCGATGACCCGGCGAAGCTCGGCGACCTCGTCGACCGAGAGGTCGGTGCCCAGCCGGCTGTCGAGCAACCGGGCGTCCGTCTCGGTCGCGCCGCCGAGCGCCAGGGCGACCAGCACGGTCCGCTTGCCCTCGGACAGGTCGTCGCCCGCCGGCTTCCCCGTGACGTCCGGGTCACCGAACACCCCGAGCAGGTCGTCGCGCAGCTGGAACGCCTCGCCGAGCGGCAGGCCGAAGTCCGAGAGCGTCGCGAGCATCGCCGGGTCCGCCCCCGCGAGGGCCGCGCCGACGTGCAGCGGTCGCTCGATGGAGTACTTCGCCGACTTGTAGCGCAGCACCTTCATGGCCAGGTCGACGTCGGCGCCGCCGCGGGCCTGCACGGACACGTCGAGGAACTGCCCGGCGATCACCTCGCTGCGGGTGGTGTCGAAGAACGCGAGGGCGTCGCGCACGACGTCGTGGTCGAGCCCGCAGCGGCGCAGCAGCTCGTCCGACCAGGACAGCAGCAGGTCGCCGAGCAGGATCGCGGCGGCGGCGCCGTACTGCACCGGGTCGCCGGACCACCCCTGCTCGCGGTGGAACGCCTCGAACGCGCGGTGGGTCGCCGGCCGGCCGCGCCGGGTGTCGGAGGCGTCCATGTAGTCGTCGTGGACGAGCGCGCTCGCGTGGAGCAGCTCGAGCGACGCCGCGGCCCGGACCAGCGCGGGCTCGTCGGGCACGTCGTACCGCACGGCCCGGAAGCCCCAGTAGCAGAAGGACGCCCGGAACCGCTTGCCGCCGGCGACCGAGGCGCGCGCGGCGGCCACCAGCCGCGCCGCGTCCTCGCCGAGCGGAGCCAGCCGGGCAGCCTGCTCGTCGACGAACTGCTCGAGCGTCGAGGAGATCGCGGCACGGAAGGGTGCGGGGTCCCAGGTCACGCCGGTGAGCCTACTTCGCAAGCCTGGCGTGGACAGGGCCGGGACGGCGCGGGCGGTCCACCTATCCTGGGGCCATGGCTCTGGGACTTCCTTCGCGCATGCCCGGCGGTGCGAGCACCGTCCGGGAGCTCATCGCTGCCGGGGAACGCTCCTTCTCGTTCGAGTTCTTCCCGCCGAAGGACCTCGAGGGCGAGCGCCAGCTGTGGAAGGCCCTGCGCGAGCTCGAGGCGCTGAACCCGACGTTCGTGTCGGTGACGTACGGCGCCGGCGGCTCGACCCGCGACCGCACCGTCGCCATCACCGAGCGGATCGCCCACGACACCTCGATGACGCCGCTGGCGCACCTCACCTGCGTCGGCCACACGCGCGACGAGCTCCGCTCGATCATCGGCGCCTACGCCGGCGCCGGGGTCCGCAACGTGCTCGCTCTGCGCGGGGACTCGCCCGCCGGCCCGACGGCGCCGTTCGAGGCGCACCCCGAGGGCCTGCGCTACGCCGTCGAGCTCGTCGAGATGATCAAGTCGCTCGGCGACTTCTGCGTCGGCGTCGCCGCGTTCCCCGAGGCACACCCCTCGGCCGAGTCGGTCGAGGCCGACGCGCGGGTGCTGGTCGCCAAGGCGAAGGCCGGCGCCGACTTCGCGATCACCCAGCTGTTCTTCCGGCCCGAGGACTACTTCCGGCTCGTCGACCGGGTCTCCGCGCTCGGCGTCGACATCCCGATCATCCCGGGCATCATGCCCATCACGAACCTGGCCCAGATCACCCGGATGGCCGAGCTGTCCGGGGCGGCGCTGCCCGAGGAGATCGTCGCGCGGGTCGGCCGGTTCGAGGGCGACCCGGCCGCCGTACGCGCCGAGGGCATCGCGCTGGCGACCGAGCTCTGCGACACCCTGCTCGCCGGCGGCGCACCCGGCCTGCACTTCTACACGCTGAACCGGTCCAAGGCGACGCGCGAGATCTACGCCGGCCTGCGCGCGACCGTCACCGGCTGAGGTCGTGCGGCCGGGCCCTCCCCATGCGGAGGGCGCAGCCGCACGACCGGGGCTGTCGCGGACGTCGCCCGTGCGCCAGCATGGCCCGGGGGATCACCTGAGGAGGCGGCCACGGTGGAAGCGGCTCACGGCGCGTTCGTGCGGGGCCCGGGAGGTGGTCGCACCATCGACCTGGGCGGCTTCGCGATGTCGGTCAAGGCCACCGGCGACGAGACGTCCGGCGCATTCTCGCTCCTCGAGGCCGAGGAGCCTCCTGGGTTCGGGCCCCCGCTGCACATCCACCACGATGCCGCCGAGGCCTTCTACGTGCTGGAGGGTGAGTACGTCATCTTCCTGCCGGACTCCGAGCACACGTGCCCCGCGGGGTCGTTCGTGTACATCCCGGCCGGGGTCGTGCACGGATTCCGGGTCGGTGCGGTGCCGAGCCGCAAGCTGAACCTCTACACGCCGGCGGCGATGGTCGGCTACTTCGACGACCTCGCCGCGGCGGGGGCTGCGGGACCGGTCGGCGAGGCAGAGCTCTCCGAGGTGGCGCGTCGCTACGGCATGGAGATCCTGGGCCCCGTCCCGCACGGGTACGCCTGAACCACGGCCTGTGCGCGCTGAGGTCCTTCGACCCTGACCGGTCCGCGCCTCCTGCGAAACAATCAAAGCGGACAGGAGGTGCGCCATGACCACCATGAAGCCCTCGAGCCGGCACGAGACCGGAGTGTTCGGCTACGGCCGCTACGGCAAGCGGATGGCCGTGTCCAGCACGGTGCTGGGCGCCCTCGCCCTCGCGGCTGTCGGTTACGCAGCGCTGCTCACCTACGTGATCGACCCGCCCAACTGGATCCGGGTGGTCGGCCTGTCCCTGCTGCCGATCGGCTGGGCCGGCGCCGTCATCACCGGCGTCAGCGCGCGGAACGGACCGGGGCGGGCCTGGGCCCTCACCGGGCTGGCGCTGGCCGCACTCACCGCCGTCGCCCTCACCGTGCTGGTCGCGACCGGCGGCTAGGCCTTGCCGACGACCTCGGCGACGTTGGCGGCGGTGAGCGCCGCGAAGGGGAGCCCCGACCAGGCCGCGACGTGCACGCCGGCGCACAGGATCCCCGGCACCGGCGTGGTGGTGCCGAGCTTCTGGCCGAGCGTGGCCCGCCCCTGCCAGGCGACGCCGTACGGCGAGCCGCCCCAGGCGACCACCTGGTCGCGGGGCGACCGGTCGATCCGCACCTCGACGTTCTCCCGGATGTCGATCTTGCGCCGGGCCAGCGCGGTGAGGATGTCCTCCGAGAGCCGGCCCCGGCCGAGCAGCGTCCAGGCCGCCCCGCCGCCCGGGGCGGTGCCGTTCGTGCGGACCACGATCGTCGGCTCGCCGTGCAGCACCACCTCGTGGGGCAGGTCCGGCACGTCGCCGACCAGCCCGAGGTGCGACATCACCGGAGGCAGCGCCGGCATCGTCTTGCGGACGTGTGCGGCGAGGACCGGGAGCCGCCGCGGGTCGACCGCGCAGACCACCAGGTCGGCGTCGAGCTCGCCGGCGTCGGTGGCCACGGCGACGGGCCGGCCGTCCCGCAGCACGACGTCGCGGACCGCCGCACCCAGCACCACCTCGACCTTGCGCTCGCCGAGCCGCTTGGCCATCGCGCCGGCCAGGGCACCCATCCCGCCCGGGACGGTCCAGGCGCCGAAGTTCTGCTCGACGTAGTCCAGCAGCCCCATCCAGTGCGGCACGTTGCGCGGGTCCTGGCCGTCGACGAGGGCGTGGCTCAGCGCCAGCTGCTGGAGCCGCTCGTCCTTGAACGTCTTCTGCACCGCCTTGTGCAGCGTCCGGCGCGTGGCCAGCAGCGCCTTCGCCTCGGCGTCCGCGTGGTCGGGGGACCAGGGCCGCTCGAAGAAGCTGCGCCGCAGCACGTCCCACGGCTCGGCGAACGAGTGCACGTAGTCCACCCACTGCCGCCCGAGGCCGGACCCCAGCGCCGCGTCGACGGCCTCGAGCTGGGCCGACCGGCTGCCGGACGGCATCGCCAGCACGCTGCCGTCCTCGAACCGGTGCTCGCGCATCGGCTCGACAGGGACCAGCTCCAGCTCGCGTTCCAGAGGACGCCCGGACTTGCGGAACAGGTCGCGCACCACGGCCGGCAGGGCCGTCGAGGTGGGGCCGGTGTCCCAGCGGAACCCGTCCTGCTCCAGGAACCCGAGGGCGCCGCCGAGCCGGTCGGACTGCTCGACGAGCGTGACCTGGTGGCCGAGCTTCGCGAGGCGCGCGGCGGACGCCGTACCGGCGATCCCGCCCCCGACCACCACCACGCGCGCCATGACCGGTGAGCCTAGCCGCGCACGTCGGGCGCGACCTCGACCGGACCGAAACCGGTGTCGAGCTCGGCGTCCAGGAACCGCAGCAGCGCGGCGTTGAGCGGAGCGACGCGCTCACCGGCGCCGAGCAGGTCGCCGGCGAGCCGGCAGAACGTCCCGACGGCGCTCGGCCCGACCGTCACCACGGCCTCGGGCAGGTCGAGATGGGCGCGGCGCAGCTCGCGACCGTCCCACGCCACCGGCAGCTCGACGGTCTCCTCGACCACCCGCTCGTGGCTCATCGACATCACGTTGGTCACCCGGCGGCCGTCCATCGCCGGCAGCGCCCAGGCCTCCAGCTCGGCGACGGTGACCCCGGGGTCCCGTCCGGCCAGGCAGCTGAACTCGAGCAGGCTGAGCAAGCCCGGCTCGAGGCCGCTCGCCAGGGTGGTCAGCCCGCCCGGCAGCCGGGAGTTGAGCTCGGTCGGCCGGAAGCCGTCGGCGGTCATCACACCGTCGATCCCGAACGACCCGCGGTAGCCGACGCGGTCACGCAGGTGCTCGCCGGTGCGGCGCACGAGGTCACGCATGTGGTCGCGGTCCTCGGGCCGCGGGTCCCAGGTGGTTCCCCTGCCCGCGTAGACGAAGCGCCGCCCGGCGCCGCGCAGGATGGCGAGCTCGACGGGGCGGTACGCCGCGGTGCCGTCCGGCAGCACGGTGCCGTGGATGCTGCACGGGACGCCGTCCAGGAAGGGCATCACCCGGACCCGGTCGCAGCGCGGGGCGAAGAACTCCAGCGCGGCGGCGCGGTCCTGCTCGGTCACCACCCAGCGGGTGAACTCGCCGCCGCCGTTGAAGCCGTCGCGGGCGTCCCCGGCCCACACCACCCCGGCGCCGTCGTCGAGCCGGGTGCTCGCATCGTCGAGGGCGCCGGCGTCGACCGGTACGACGGCAGCGGTCGCGTGGGGTGCGTCGACGGCCTGCCACACGCTCTCGGCGAGGAGCTTGTCCTCGAGCGCCAGCCACGCGGCCGGCCGGCCGCCGTACACCGGTCGTCCGAGGACGGGCTCGTTGACGACGAACGGCCCGAGCAGCCACACCGCCTCGCCGTCCGGGTCGTAGGCGTCGACGGCGGCGCGGGCGCCGTCGGGCAGGTTGCGCGCCAGCCGGTCCTGGTCGCGCAGCTCCTCGGTCATGGTCGCGTAGTCGCGGCGGTCCATCAGCACGACCTGGGCGTCGTCGTCCGCCGGGCCGCGTCCCGCGCCGCGGCCGGAAGCGAGGACCAGGGGCCGTCGGGCGCCCGCGCGGCGCAGCAGCTCGACCCAGGACGTGAAGGCGGCGAGGGGCAGCAGCCCGGTGATCACCGGGCGGTCGCGGAACGGCTCCTCGAGGTGGGCACGCCACCGCGCGCGCTGGTCGTCGTCGGTGAGGTCCATCGGCACAGGCTAGGCGGCGGCCCGGTCCCTGCCCTTCCACCGCCGCCAGCCGCGCCGGATCCGGCGGAGCAGCACGACGAGCAAGGTGGTGCCGGTGACGAGCAGCGCCACGACGACACCGAAGGCGATCCAGGGGTGGGCGAGGGCGAGCAGCGCGACGGTGAGCACCGTGACGTCCTCGCCGAGGCTCGTACCCACGTTGGTGACCGGCTCGGGTGAGGTGTTGATCGCCAGCCGCAGGCCGGCCTTGACCGCGTGCGACGCGAGCGCCGTACCGCCTCCGAGGACGGCGTAGAGCGCCTGCTCGAGCGTCGACACGTCTCCCGCGAGCAGCAGCGCGACGACGGCTCCGACCGTCGGACGGATCGCCGTCGACACGGCGTCCCACGACGAGTCGAGGTAGGGGATCTTGTCGGCGACGAACTCGACCGCGAAGAGCAACCCGGCGACGACCAGCACGTCGGTGCGCGCGAGCACGTCCGGCACCTGCGCCAGCCCGGCGACCCGGTCGGCGATGCCGAGCACCAGCACGAGCAGGTAGGCGTTGACGCCGCTGGCCCAGCCGCTGGAGACGACCAAGGGGAGAAGGTCCACGGGGTCAGCGTAGGACGTGGGCCCTTTACTTTGTCGGATTTGCCCGGTTGGCTAGGGCCTCGGCCCGGGACCCCTCCGGGCGTCGGTCTCGGGAAAGGGGCGCGGCGATGACGCGCAGGTCATGGAGGGCAGGCGCGGCCGCGTCGGTCGTGTCACTCGTCGCCGGAGGGCTCGCGGTCGCCACCGCGCCCCAGGCGGCAGCGGTCGACTGGTCGCGCTGCACCGACGGGCCGGCGGCCCGCCAGCAGGTCTTCACCCGGGCGGCCGCGGTCAGCGGGGTGCCGGAGAAGGTGCTGCTCGCGGTGTCCTACCTGGAGTCGCGCTGGGAGGACCACGGCGCGGAGCCCAGCACCGCCGGCGGCTACGGACCGATGCACCTGACCCTGCGGCAGCTCGGCGCGGACGCCAACGCCGCCACCAAGGGCGAGGCCCCGGCCGCCTCGGGCGAGACCCGCGTCGGCACGCTGGCCACGGCCCAGGAGCTCACCGGCCTCGGCGCGGACCGGCTCCGTTCGGACGACGTCGCGAACATCTGCGGCGGCGCCGCCGTGCTGGCGTCGTACCAGCCGCGCACCACCGCCCAGGAGCCCGACGCGTGGAGCGAGGCGGTGGCGCTCTACGCCGGCGCCGCCGACGAGCCGACCGCGCTCCGGTTCGCCCGCCAGGTCTTCGACGTGCTGCGCACCGGCGAGCGGGCCACCACCGAGGACGGCCAGCAGGTCGTGCTCGCCCCGACCCCCGACGCCCGCGTCGACACCGCGGCGGTCGAGTCCGCGGGGCTGCTCGAGCCGGGGATCGACGCCGTCGACTGCCCGCCCGACCTCGGCTGCGAGTCCATCCCGGCGCCCTACGAGTGGTACGGCGAGCCGAAGCCGACCGCCTACGGGAACCACGACCTGGCCGACCGGCCGCACGACCTGAGCATCGACTACATCGTCATCCACAACACCGAGGGCACCTGGAACACCGCGCTGAAGCTGGTGACGGACCCGACGTACCTCGCCTGGAACTACACGCTCCGCTCGTCCGACGGGCACGTCGCGCAGCACCTCGACGCCCGCAACGTCGGCTGGCACGCGGGCAACTGGTACGTCAACATGCACTCGATCGGCCTCGAGCACGAGGGCATCGCGGCGCAGGGCGCGACCTGGTTCACCGAGTCGATGTACCGCACGTCCGCCGAGCTGGTCCGCCACCTCGCGCTGGAGTACGGCGTGCCCCTGGACCGCGCGCACATCATCGGCCACGACCAGGTGCCGGGCCACATCCCGTCGAAGGTGCGCACCATGCACTGGGACACCGGCCCGTTCTGGGACTGGGAGCACTACATGGCACTTGTCGGCGCGCCGATCGCGCCCGACCGCCAGGAGCGCAGCGACGTGGTCACGGTGGCGCCCGGCTTCGCCGACAACCAGCAGGTCGTCACCGGCTGCAAGGCCGACGGCAGCTGCGACCCGCAGGGCACGAACTTCGTCTACCTGCGCACCGAGCCGCGCGACGACGCGCCCCTGGTGACCGACGTCGGCCTGCACCCGGACGGGTCGGCGTCGACGACCTACGTCTCCGACATCGGCGCGCGGGCCGCGGCCGGCCAGAAGCTCGAGGTCGCGAAGCACCAGGGCGACTGGCTCGGCGTGTGGTGGCTCGGCGACCTCGCCTGGATGCGCAGCCCGAAGACCGACCCGGTCGTGGTGCCGTCCCAGGGCCAGGTGGTCGAGCCTGCGGGCGACGCGGCCGTCCCGGTCTACGGCCGCGCCTACCCCGAGTCGACGGCGTACCCCGCCGAGATCCCCGACCAGGGCGTCGTACCGCTGCAGTACACGCTGAAGCCCGGCCAGGCCTACGTGCTCGCGGACGACACCGTCCCGACCGACTACTACTACGCGAAGACCTACGACGACTCGCTCGCCGGCGACCACACCGTGGTGCGGGGCAAGGACACCTACTACCAGATCTGGTTCGGGCACCGGATCGCCTACGTCCGGGCCGCCGACGTGCGGGTGGGACCCGGGATCAGCTGATCGACCTGAGGTGCTCGACGGTCTCCATCTCGATGGCCGTCGCGTCGGCGACCTCGAGCACCGGGTCGACCCTGAAGTCGAAGAAGGCACTGAACAGGGCGGTGTCCCGCAGGATCAGGGACGGGTCGTCGGTCTCGACGACGGCGTAGCCACCGCGGCCGTCTACGCGGGAGAGGAACTCCTTGAACGTGGAGCCCTCGTTGGGCGTCCACTTGCCGAACACCTGCAGCGACCGTGCGGCGCTCTCCTCCGTTGCGTTGGACCGGTTCTCCCAGCTCACGACGTACTTCATGGCGCCCCCTTCAAGGCGTGGTGATGGATCCCTCGACGCTAGGCCCGAGACCGCGACGGACGCATGACGCAGACGGGCCCGCCCGTCCGGGCGGTTGACGCCCGGACGGGCCCCCGGTCACCCGCCGCGACGGAAGCTCAGGCCGCCGATCAGCTCGTCGTTGACGCTGAGCCCGGCTGTGTTCCCCTCGGACGCCCAGGACCAGATCGCCACCGTGCGCGGACCGGGGGCGTCGACGAAGACGAAGTAACCGACCACCGACCGCCGGGGCCCCGCCTCCCAGTCCGGGTCCCCGTCGTCCAGCCGGAGGAGGGCGCGGCACTGGAAGTCGATGCCTCTGCACCAGCTGCGTTGAGACCGGGGCTCGCCCGGGCGCAGGGTCGCGTCGACCCGCCAGGCCGGAAGTCCGTCGACCGACGTCTGCTCGACCGAGGTGGCGTGGAGGAAGCTTCGCCCGGCCACCCAGTCCGCGAGCTGTCGGGCCTCCAGGTGCTCCGTCGACCTGGCCGGGTCGACGCCGGTGAGGACCGTGACGCCGGCCTGGCTGCCCGAGACGCCCGGAGTGCGCTGGTAGAACTCCACCCACTCCGGTGCCTTGCTGACCCCCGGGTCGCCCAGGAAGGCCTTCGGGAGATGCGCGTCGTACGGCACGGTCGCCTTCACCTCCACGACATCGGGCGCGGGACACATGACGACCTCGGTGCCCAGGCAGTAGAGCGCCGCCGATTGCGACGGCTGTGGGGCGGACTTCGTCTGCTCCGAGAACGGCACCAGGGCGAGCACGGCCGTCACCGCCGCGGCGACCGTGAGTGCCACGGTGAGGACGCGGGCCTGCCGCCGTCGTCGCCACGTCCCCTCCAGGGCGGCGAAGGAGAGGTCGACGTCGACGTCGCGCATCACCGACACGCGCAGGTCCGTGCCCGCGCGACGAGCCACCTGGTCGATGCTCATGACTGCTCCTCCGCGTCCAGCCCGAGGGACCCGGCGAGGGCAGCCCGCGCCCGGGAGAGGTGGACCTTGACGGTCCCTTCCGCGCAGCCGAGCGTGCTCGCGATCTCGGCGACACCGAGGTCGAGGGCGAAGTGCAGGGCGACCACCTGCGCCTGGCGATGGGGCAGGCCGCGGACCAGCGACCAGAACCTCTCGTCGTCCTCGACCAGTCGTGCCGGCGGGGTCCGGAACGAGCCGATCTGGCGCAGCACCCGTTGCTCGACGGTGCGGCGCCGGGCCAGCGACACGGCCTTGTGCAGGCACACCGAGCGGGCCCAGCCCTCCGGTGACTCGAGCACCCGCACGTCGGTCCATCTGCGGTAGACCACGAGCATCGCCTCCTGAGCGACGTCCTCGGCCAGCAGCGGCCCGACCAGCGCACGGGCGAGGACGAGCAGCTGGGGGAGCTGGCGCCGGTAGAAGGTCTCGAACGACTCGGGTCCGGCGACGATCACCGGCTCGGGCTGTGCGGTGGCGGTCGCCGGTGTGCGATCGACGAGCTCGAGCAGCTCGCCCTTGGCCCCCCGTACGATCCCCATACCTGACTATCGCGCGGCAGTGCCGTCGGCGTTTACCGGCGAACGCAGGATCCAGAAAGATGACCCGTTCGGGCGAGCCCGTCTGTGTGCTCGGCGCGGTGCTTGATGCCCAGCAGCTCCCGCCGCATGAAGAGGAAGTCGCCGGGGAATCTGCCCGAGCTCGCCCTCGATCAGCCCGACCCAGTGGTGGCCCGGGTGCCTGCGACGATCGGGGTCGCCACGAGGTCGTCGCCGGGCATCGCTCATCTCCCTCCGAACGGCCTCACGCGGCGATGACGATCTCCTCGCCCACGCGCACCGTCCGGTAGCGGTCGCCGAAGGCGCTGCCGAACGCGTCGAGGGTCCACGGCGTGCTGTCGTGGCCGGACAGAGCGACCAGGCCCGGCCCGCGCTCCTGGATCGTCCGGATGACGGAGCGCGCGTCCTCCTCGCTGATGGGCCGCCAGGGCCAGCTCGGGTTGCCGAGCACGGCCTGGGGCAGCAGCGGCGTACCGAGTGGGTGGACCGGCAGGTGCAGCCCGCCCACCACCGCGTGGACCGGGGCGTCGACGACCTTCTCGGCGGCGGCCAGGGTCCGCTCGATCTCCGGATGACCGCAGCCGGTGACCAGCACCAGCCCGCGACCGCGAACGTTGACCACCAGCGCCTGCTCGGCGACGAAGCCCAGCCAGAAGAGCATCCGGGGGAGCGGTGGCAGCAGGGCGACGCCGGGGCCGATGACCCGTGCCTCGTCGACCACGCACACGTCGGTGTGCGGGTGGGTCATCTGCGTGGGCACGAACGCGGTGAGCCCGCGCGGCACCTGCTGCTCGGACCCGAAGCGGAAGGTGTGCCGGAGCTGGGACGCCGGCCCGCCGACGTGGTCGGCGTGCAGGTGGGAGATCACGACGCACCGGAGGTCGGCCAGGCGCACGCCGAGGGTGTCCGCATTGAGCTCGAGCGCCGTCCGGTCACCCCCGGTCCCCAGTCCCGTGTCGAACAGGAGCGTGAGGTCGTCGGCCCTGACCAGGTAGGAGACGCCGGGCTCCCCACGCAGGCCGGGGCCGTCGGTATGGCGTTCGACGACCGGCAGGATCGACAGCCGTTCGACCTCGCCGAGGTTCGCGAGCCTGGTGTCGAGCTCCCGGACGGTCTGCTTGTCGGCCTTGCTGCGGCCGGCGGCGTACCGGCCGGCCAGCGCCGCCGCGACGGAGGCGGCGACGGTGAGGCTCCGTGGTGCAGGCATGAGACACCTCCTGCTCCTCACCCTCGGCGCCTGTCGCGGGCCGGGGCCAGGGGCGAAGGTCCCCGGCCGGGCGGTCAGGACCTCTCGGCGTCGATCGCCTCGGAGAGCGTGTCGGGGTCGCGGCCGACCACGGTGGTGCCGTCGTCGGCGGTCAGGATCGGGCGCTGGATCACGATCGGGTGCGCCACCATCGCGGCCAGCCAGGCCTCGCGGTGCTCGGCGTCCCGGGGCAGGTCGATGCCGGCCTCGCGGGTCTCCTTGGGCCGCGCGACGTGCCACGGCTCCATGCCGAGCCGGTCGAGGACCGCGGCGAGCTCCTCGACGGTGGGCGGCTCGTCGAGGTAGCGGCGGACGGTGTAGGAGATGCCCGCCTCGTCCAGGGCAGCGGTGGCCGCCTGGCACTTCGAGCAGGCCGGGTTGACCCAGATCTCCATCAGTCGACCTCGATCTCGGTCGCGCCGGTCATCGCGACCAGCTCGTCGTAGGTGGAGCTGAACACCGCGGCGGGGTGGCCGGCAGCGGCCCAGACCTCGTCGTACTTCTGCAGCCAGGGGTCGATGTACGTCGTGAGCGGCGCCGGGTGGGCGAGGGGAGAGACCCCGCCGATCACCTGGCCGGTGTGCTCCCGGACGAACTCCGGCGTCGCCCGGCCGAGCTTCCCCACCCCCAGGGCGGCGGCGACCTTGGCGGTGTCCACCCGGTGCGCGCCCGAGGTGAGGATCAGGACCGGTGTGCCCTCGGCGTCGAAGACCAGGCTGTTCGCGATCGCGCCCACCTCGCAGCCGAGCGCCTCGGCCGCCAGCGCCGCGGTGTGCACCGAGTCGGGGAGGACCACGATCCGCCCGGAGCCGCCGAGGCGGTCGAGCTCGGCCCGGAACCGGGCGATGGAGGCGTGCTCGTCGGGGGTGCTCATGGCCGCCGACTCTAGTCGCCTCCCCAGGTTTCCCCAGGTTCTGTCCGGAAGGTTGACGGACTGTCGGAGGGCGGGTGTACCTTGGAGGTGTTCGAACAGGTGTTCGAACGAACCGCCCTGGTGGAGGTGACCTCGACCCCACCTCCACCGGGGTGGCCCACCCGCAGCGGCGGCCGGCGTTCCGGCGACGGGCTGATCGTGGCAGGGGGTGCGGACAGTTTTTCGTGGGGTGGGACCGGTGCAGGCGACTGAGGAGGGCGGCGAGCAGATGCGCAAGTACGACGACCCGGTGGAGGTGCGGCGGGGGATGGTGCCCGGCCCCGGCGGACGCGAGGAGGGCCCCGAGCAGTTCCTCTGGCGCGGCCGGCTGTGGAAGGTGTGCGACGTGGTCGGCCACTGGGTGGAGACCGGTCCGTGGTGGCAGTCGAGCGGGGTGCACGCCGTGCTCGGCGCGGAGACGGAGATGGCCGCCGGGACGGCCACCGGGACGGACAGCGGGGTGGGCCAGACGCCGGTGCGCGCCGACCTCACGGCGGAGCGGGAGGTCTGGCGGGTCGAGGCGGCCCGTGGCCTGGTCGCCGCCGGCGCAGGAGGCCGCGGCGTCTTCGACCTGGTCCTCGACTGGACCGACGGCAGCTGGCAGCTCGCCCGCTGCGCGGACTGAGAGGACTCCCCGATGACACCGACGACCCCCACGACCCCGTTCGGGGTCCCGGCGGCGAGCCACGCCTACCTCGAGCGCGCCGCCGCCTCCCTGCGTGACGCGATCACCACCACCGAGATCCCGCTGCGCTATGCCCAGGCCCACGTGGCGGCGCTCCGGGCGACCGCCGCCCTGCTCGCCGCCCGGGCCACCCCCACGACCGGTCAGGCGCGGCGGGGGAGGTCCGTGCAGAAGAACGCCTGGGTGCTGCTCGCCGAGGTCGCCCCCGAGCTCGCCGAGTGGGCGGCGTTCTTCTCCGCCGGTGCGGCCAAGCGGGCCGCCGCCGAGTCCGGCTCCCAGCGTGCGGTGACCGAGCGCGAGGCCGACGACCTGGTGCGCGACGCCGACCGCTTCCTCGGCCTGGTCGAGGAGGCCCTCGGGCTGTCCCGGCACGTCCCGTTCCCCGAGCGCCTCCCCACGAGCTTCGCGAGCTAGTCGGTGCCCGATCCCTTCGTCCACCTGCACGTCGCGTCCGGTTACTCCCTGCAGTACGGCGCCTCCCATCCCCACGTGCTCGTCGAGCGCGCGGTCGAGCAGGAGATGGACACCCTCGCGCTGACCGACCGGGACGGCACCTACGGCGCGGTGCGGTTCGCCAAGGCCTGCCTGAGCGCGGGGGTCCGGCCGGTCCTCGGCGTCGACCTGGCCTACGCGCCCACCGGCGCGGTGCCCGGTCCCGCCCGGGTCGCCCCGGCCCGCACCCCGGTGCGCGGCGGCGCGTTCCGCGACCCCCGGCTGCCGCGGGCCACCTTCCTGGCCTCCGGCCGGCGGGGCTGGGCGGCGCTGTGCCGCCTGGTGTCGGCGACCCACCTGGCCGGCGAGCGCGGCCGGCCGGTCACCACGCTCGACCTCGTCGCGGAGCACGTCGCCGGCCAGGACGTCCTGGTCATGCTCGGCCCCGGTTCCGAGGTCGGCAGCGCCGCGACGCTCCGCCGCGACGACCTGGCGCACGCGGCGCTGCTGCCGTGGCTCGACGTGCTGGACGGCGCCGACCTGCTCGTCGAGGTGGTCTCCCACCGGCTGGCCGGCTCCGGCCCCGGCAGCTCCCCGCACGCCGCCCGGATGCTCGGGATGGCCCGCGCCCACCACCTCGGCACCGTGCTCTCCAACGCGGTGCGCTACGCCGACCGCACCGACGCCCCGACGGTCGACGTGCTCGACGCCGCCCGCCGGCTGGTGCCGCTGGACCTGCGGCATGTCGACCGGGGCAACGCCGAAGGCTTCTTGAAGTCCGGCAAGCAGATGCACGAGGTCGCCGAGGAGATCGCCCGGTTCGCCGGCGCGGGCGGCGACACCGACCGGGCCGCGCGCGAGCTGCTCTCCCGGACCCGGGTGGTGGCCGACCGGTGCGCCCTCGACCCGCGCAGCGACCTCGGCCTGGGGGAGGTGCACTTCCCCGAGTTCGACATCAGCGACGGCAGCGAGCGGCACGCCTCGGCCGACGCGTTGCTGCGGGCCCGGTGCGAGGCCGGCATCGGCGACCGCTACGGCAGCGCGCCCCGGCAGCGCATCTGGAAGCGCCTCGACGACGAGCTCCAGGTGATCGGGCAGCTCGGCTACGCCTCCTACTTCCTCACCGTCGGCGACGTCACCGACCTGGTCCGGGAGATGGGGGTGCGGTGCGCGGCCCGCGGCTCGGGGGCGGGCAGCCTGGTCAACTACCTGCTCAAGGTGTCCGGGGTCGACCCGCTGCGGCACGGGCTGCTGATGGAGCGGTTCCTCTCGCCGCTGCGCCAGGCGCTGCCCGACATCGACGTCGACGTCGAGTCCGCCCGGCGGCTCGAGGTCTACGAGGCGATCCTCGACAAGTACGGCGGCGAGCGCTGCGTGTGCGTCTCGATGATGGACACCTACCGGGTCCGGCACGCCGTCCGCGACGTGGGCGCCGCGCTGGGCATGCCGGCGGGGGAGGTCGACGCGATCGCCAAGGCGTTCCCGCACATCCGCGCCCGCGACGCCCGGCTGGCGCTGCGCGAGCTTCCCGAGCTCCGCGCCTCCGGGCTGGGCGAGCAACGGCTCGACCTGATGTTCCGGCTGGTCGAGCGGCTCGACGGGCTGCCGCGGCACATCGCGGTGCACCCGTGCGGCGTGCTGCTCTCCGACGCCACCCTCCTCGACCGGACCCCGGTGGAGGCCTCCTACGCCGGCTTCCCGATGAGCCAGTTCGACAAGGACGACGTCGAGGACCTCGGCCTGCTCAAGCTCGACGTGCTCGGCATCCGGATGCAGTCGTCGATGGCGCACGCGCTGGACGAGATCCGCCGGGTGGACGGGGTGGAGCTCGACCTCGACGACGAGGGAAGCGTGCCGTTCGACGACGCGCGGACCTTCTCGATGATCTCGCAGGCGAAGACGCTGGGCTGCTTCCAGATCGAGTCACCCGGCCAGCGCGAGCTGGTCGGCAAGTCGGGCCTCGAGACGTTCGGCGACATCATCACCGACATCTCGCTGTTCCGGCCCGGCCCGGTGAAGAGCGACATGATCACGCCCTACCTCAACGCCAAGCAGGGCTGGCGGATGCCGCACTACCTCCACGAGGACCTCCGGCCGATCCTGGGGCAGACCCAGGGCGTCGTGGTCTTCCACGAGCAGGTGATCGAGATGATCGCCCAGTTCACCGGCTGCACCCTCGCCGAGGCCGACGAGGCCCGCCGGGCGCTCGGTGACGTGGAGGGGATGGCCGAGACCAAGCTCTGGTTCTTCCCGCGGGCGATGGGCCGCGGCTACTCCCAGCGTCTGGTCGAGGAGGTCTGGAAGGTGCTCGAGGCGTTCGCCTCGTTCGGCTTCTGCAAGGCCCATGCGGCCGCGTTCGCGCTGCCGACCTACCAGTCGGCCTGGCTCAAGGCCCACTACCCGGCGCACTTCCTCGCCGGCGTCCTCACCCACGACCCGGGGATGTACCCCAAACGGCTGATCCTCGACGACGCCCGCCAGTTCGGCATCGCCGTCCTCGGCCTCGACGTCAACGCGAGCGAGAAGACCTACGTCGTCGAGAAGGTCGGCGTGTACGACGAACCCTTCGAGACGCTCACTTCGTTCGCTCCTCAGGGACCACCCCCGCCGGAGGTGATGGGGGAGCCGCCCCGGACGGCACCGGGACCGGGCCTGCCGGACGGACGCGCCTACGGCATCCGGCTCGCGCTGTCGGAGGTGAAGGGGATCTCCGAGGCCGAGGTCGACCGGATCGTCGCGGCCCGGCCCTACCACTCGCTCACCGACTTCTGGCACCGTGCCCGGGTCTCCCGGCCGGTCGTCGAGCGGCTCGTGCTCGCCGGCGGCTTCGACTCGGTCTACGGCATCGGCAGTGCGCTGCCCGGCGTCCGCCGCCGCGGCAAGGTCACCCGCCGCGACCTGTTGCTCCAGGTGGCCGACCTCGACCGGCACACCCGCGCGGTCGACCGGGCCAGCGGCGGCCGCGGCCGCGGGCTGAGCCGGGCCGGCGCCCGGGCCGGTGCCGCGGCGACCCGCAACAGCAGCGACCCGGAGGTCCGGGAGCAGGCGCGCGACGGCGTGTGGGCGCAGGCGTCCCGGCAGTCGAAGGCGACCCGTCCGGCGCCCCCGGTCACCTCGGTGCAGCTCGCCCTCGACCTCGGCGACTCCCCGGTCGACGGCGAGGTCAGCGGGCTGCCGGAGATGAACGCCTCCGAGCGGGTGCGCGCGGAGCTGGAGATCCTCGGCCTCGACGTGAGCCGTCACGTCGTGGACTTCTACGCCGGTTTTCTCGATGCGCTGGGAGCGACCCGCGCGGTCGACCTGCCGACCCGGCGGAGCCGGTCCGAGGTGCTGGTGGCCGGGGTCAAGGTCGCCACCCAGACCCCGCCGATCCGGTCCGGCCGTCGCGTCGTCTTCCTCACCCTCGACGACGGCACCGGGCCCGCGGACGCGACGTTCTTCGAGGACGCCCAGGGCCCCTACGCCGCGACGGTCTTCCACTCCTGGCTGCTCGTGGTCCGCGGCGAGCTGCGGCGCACCGGCCGGCACGGCATCTCGCTGCGCGCGACCGGCTGCTGGGAGCTGCCGGTGCTGCACGAGCTGTGGCAGCAGGGCGGGCCCGACGGGATGGCCGCGGTGCGTGCGTTCATGGCCCGCGAGCCCGACGGCTTCGGCGCGCCCGTGGGCGAGGACGCGGTGCAGGGTGCCGCGGAGAGCCGGTCGACCCGTCCGGTGATGGCCCCGACCCCGGGGTCGGGGAGCAGCGCGGGCGGCATGGGCCGTCGCCGGGTGCTGGTCCACTCCAGCGGCTTCACGATGTCGCCCTACGCCGACGTCAAGCCGCCCGGCGAGGACACCAAGAGCGCGCCCCGCAAGCTCTGGCACTCCTCACCCGGGAGCTCCGGTGGCTGAGGTCGGTGGCACCAGGCCGCCCGCAGACCCCGCGGCGGGCGGTGCCCTAGGGTTGGCCGCATGTCGGGAGACCAGCGGAACACCCTGCAGCGCCGCAGCGCCGCACGCACGACCGTGGTCTGGAACGCCCTGCGCGGCGTGCTGGACGCGCACGCGGGCGACGCCGACGAGGTGGGGCACGTCGTCGACATCGGCGGCGGCACCGGCGGGTTCGCGGTCCGGGTCGCCGAGCTCGGCCACCGGGTCACCGTCATCGACCCCAGCCCCGACGCGCTGGCCATCCTCGGTCGCCGGGCCGAGGAGAGCGGGGTCGCCGACCTGGTCACCGCACGCCAGGGAGACCTCGCCAGCCTGCACGACCTGGTCCCGGCCGGCAGCGCCGACGTGGTGCTGTGCCACGGGGTCCTCGAGATCGTCGACGACCCGGCCGCCGCGCTGCGGGCGATCGCCGCGGTGCTGCGCCCCGGCGGGGTGCTCAGCCTGCTGGTCAACCAGCGCCACGCCGCCGTCATCACCCGGGCGATGGCCGGGCACTTCGGCCAGGCCAAGGCGATCCTCGACGGTGCCACCGGCGACAGCCCCGGCGCGACCCGGCGGTTCACCGCCGAGGAGATCGCCGACGTGCTCGACCGCAGCGGCTTCGACACCACCGCGATGCACGCCGTCCGGGTCTTCGTCGACCTGGTGCCGAGCTCCCTGGTCGACCTCGAGCCCGGGGCGGCCGACCGGCTGGTCGAGCTCGAGCAGGCGGTCGCCGACCGTCCCGAGTACCTCCCCCTCGCGACCCAGATCCACACCCTGGCCACCCGCCGCTGACCGTCCGCGGGACCCGCTCCTCCGGGGGTTCCGGTGAGGGGGACCTCGCCGGCGGCCCTCGACGTGGCCTCGTGGGGCTGCCCGATCCTGCACGTCGACATGGACGCCTTCTACGCGTCCGTGATGACCCGCGACCGCCCCGACCTCCAGCACGTCCCGGTCATCGTCGGAGGCGGCCACCGGGGTGTGGTGCTCTCGGCGAACTACCTCGCCCGTGAGCACGGCGTGCACTCCGCGATGCCGATGACCCGGGCCCGCCGGCTCTGCCCGCGGGCCGTGGTGGTGGCCCCCGACTACGCGACCTTCAGCACCGTCTCGTCGTCGGTGATGGAGACCTTCCGGCAGGTCACCCCGGTGGTGGAGGTGATGTCGATGGACGAGGCGTTCCTCGACGTCTCGGGCGCCGTACGCCGGCTGGGGTCGCCCTACGCCATCGCCGAGCTGCTGCGCGCCCGGATCCACGACGAGCAGCAGATCACCTGCTCGGTCGGCGTGGCGAGCACGGTGGCGACCGCCAAGCTCGCCTCCCGCCGGGCGAAGCCGGACGGCGTGGTCGTGGTGCCGCCCGACGCGGTGACCACCTTCCTGCACCCGCTCGACGTGGGCGAGCTGTGGGGGGTGGGGGAGAAGACCGCACAGATGCTGCACCGGCTCGGGCTGATGACGGTGGGCGACGTCGCGCACACCCCGCTGCCCACCCTGCAGCGCGCGGTCGGGACGGCGATGGGCAGCCAGCTGCACCGGCTGGCCTGGGGCCACGACCGTCGCACGGTCACCGCGCGTCGCGGAGCCGACGAGCCGGACAAGAGCATCGGGGCGCAGGAGACCTTCGGCCGCGACACCGACGACCGCGAGGTGGTGCTGCGCGAGGTGCTGCGGCTCGCGGCCAAGGTGGCCGGGCGGATGCGCGCGGCCCGGGTGGCCGGCCGGACCGTGACCCTGACGGTCCGGTTCGCCGACTTCACCACGATCACCCGCAGCCGGACGATGGGCGAGGCGACCGACGTGACCCGGGAGATCTACCGCACCGCGGCCGACCTGTTCGTCGCGCTGGGGCTGCAACGCGCCCGGATCCGGCTGGTCGGGGTCCGGGTCGAGGGCCTGGTGCCGCGCGCCTCGGTGCAGCGCCAGCTCGTCCTGGGGGAGCGGGAGCGTGGCTGGACCGAGGCCGACCAGGCGGTGGACCGAGTGGCGCTGAGGTTCGGTGCCGCTGCGGTCCGCCCGGCGACGCTTCTGACCGGGAGACCAGGCACGAGCGTCAGGGAATGTCCGGGCGTGAGCACCGGGGTGGTTGTTAAACCAGTGCGGCCCCCAGGTCCGTCTCGAGATCGGACTGAGGGCCGCTGCGCCGGTGCATCGGGGGGCTGATGCTCCAGCTCCACGGACTGCAGGGGGGCTTGCAGGTCCCGTGGGTGGGGTCTGGATCCGCCTCCTCGTTCCTCCCAGAAAGCGAGGCTGCGTATCTGTCACGGAGAGCATCGGCGTCCGGGGACGGCGCCTTGATAGCTCGAACGGACTATTTCGAGATTCTTTACCTTGGCGGTCACGGAACCGTTTCGAACCCAGTCGTCCGTAATCCATGGAACAGTTGTGCCTGTGCCAGCCACGCCAGCAGGGAAAGGGACCATGAACACGGACGGAGACATCGACCGCAGGGTCGGGTCGCCGGTGGAGAACGGCGTCGCCCGACCCTGGACCGACCTCTCGCTCGACGAGCTGCGCGCCTACCGCCGCCGCCTCGCGGACGAGGAGGAGCGCGTCTCCTACTGGCGCCGTCTGGTCCACGCCCGGATCGACGTCCTGGTGGCCGAGGCGCACCACGAGCGGCCGCTCACGATCAAGGAGCTGGTCCGGGTGCTCGGCGACACCGGCTCGGGCCAGGGCCGCAACGCGCTGGTGAGCGTGCACGCCGCGGAGCCGCTGCCGGACCTGCCCGTGCTCGAGGAGATGTGGGTCACCGAGCTGGACCCCAACGACACCCACGCCGTCCAGGAGGCGATCGAGCGCCTGCGCACCGCCGAGCGGCAGCTCACCGACTACCGCAAGGCCCTGCACGAGCGGCTCGACACCGCGACCGAGACGTTGATCGCCCGCTACCGGGAGAACCCGGCCAGTGCCCTGGTCGCCTTCACCCAGCCCCACATCCGCTCCGGGGGGCTGGCGTGACCCCGCCGGACCACGACGACTCCGTCCTCGCCGTCTGGTCCGACTTCCAGCGCACCCGGGAGCCCGTGCTCCGCAACCGCCTGGTCGTGCAGTACTCCCCGCTCGTGAAGTACGTCGCCGGCCGGATGCGCAGCAGGCTGCCGCACTCGGTGGACCAGGACGACCTCGTCTCCGACGGCGTGCTCGGCCTGATGGACGCCATCGAGCGGTTCGACCCCTCACGCGGGCTCAGCTTCCAGACGTTCGCGGTGCCGCGCATCCGGGGGGCGATCATCGACGGCCTGCGCTCGATGGACTTCGTGCCGCGCTCGGTCCGGGACAAGGTCCGGATCGTGCAGCAGGCGACGGTCAAGCTGGAGGAGCGGCTCGGCCGGCTCCCGGAGGACGAGGAGATCGCCCGGGAGGTCGGGGTCCCGGTCCAGCAGGTGCGCGACCTCGCCAAGCAGGCCTCCAGCAACCATGCGAACCTCGACGACTTCGAGCTGGCCGACGAGCTCGCCTCCGCCGCCGACGACTCCGTCGAGCGCGGTGACGTCAGCGCCTCGTTGCGTCGCGTGATCGCGGAGCTCAACGAGCGCGACCAGGTCGTGATCGCCCTCTACTACTTCGAGGGGCTGACGCTGGCCGACATCGGCAAGGTGCTCGGTGTGACCGAGTCCCGGATCAGCCAGGTGCACAGCCGTGCGACCAACACGCTGCGGGCCAAGCTCGTGGCGCTCGAGAGCGCCTGACGGGTCGAAAGCACCGACGTCGCCTGCCGATCGGCCCAAATTTCGGAGGTCGGCTACCGC
The DNA here is from genome assembly GCA_963721855.1 of uncultured Actinomycetota bacterium. Classification (GTDB taxonomy): domain Bacteria; phylum Actinomycetota; class Actinomycetes; order Propionibacteriales; family Nocardioidaceae; genus Nocardioides_B. Next base: position 106,163 of record CAVRMN010000017.1, read on the forward strand.
CGTCACCAACTGCTGCCTAGACTGAATTCACGGATCGTTGGCGGGAGGTTGCTGTGCCGCTCTCTGAAGAAGAGTTGCGTCTGCTCGAGCAGATGGAGCGTGCGCTGGTCGCTGAGGACCCCAAGCTCGCATCGACCATGCGCGGTACGTCGTTCCGCCGCCACGCACGCCGGCGCGCCTACATCGCAGGCGGCGCCTTCCTGGTCGGTGTGGTGGTGCTCATGGCCGGCGCCGTGCTCCAGCAGACCGTCGTCGGGATCCTCGGGTTCGTGGTCATGCTCGGCTCGTCCTACGTCGCGCTCAGCTCGTGGCGCGGCCAGGCCGCAGGCGGCGAGGACCAGCGCGAGGCCACCGACCCGCACGCGCCGTTCACCCTCATCGAGGGCGGCCGCGCGCAGAAGCGCTCGTCCCGCGGGCGCGGGCACCAGCACCACTCCCTGATGGAGCGCTTCGAGGAGCGGTGGCGCCGCCGCCGCGACCAGAACGGCCTCTAGCCCGACCGGAGCAGCGCCCCGCACCCGCGATCAGACCGCGCGGTCCACGCCTGCCTCGCCCAGCACGGCCCCGCCCCGGTGCCTGCGCCGGGCCGACCGCGAGCCCCAGCGGGTCCAGAGCGACGCCGGCAGCCAGGTCGCCTTCGCGCGGCGACGGCCTCCCGCTCCGGCCTCGAGCGCCTCGACGCACCGTCTCGAGGTCGGCACGGACGGCTGCGGCCTCGGCGGCGTCGGGCGGCAGGCTCCGGGCGTAGCGGGCTCGCTCCACCAGCTCGATCAGCCGGGTGAGCGCCGCCTCGGCCTCGGGGTTCGCGCCCTGGCCGCGGACGCCACCCCGGGACAGCGCGTCCTCGTGCTGCCCGGGCACCCCGAAGGCGCGGACGAGCTCCCGGGCCCGCGTCCGCACCGTGACGTGGTCGTCCCACGCCACGCCGAGGTCGATCGCGCAGTCGCGCATCTCGGCCCAGGCCGCCTCGGCGAGCCCGGCCGCGGAGCCGGCCGACGCCCAGCGTCGCGACCGCACCCAGGTGCGGAGCCCCCGGGGCAGCGCGAGGAGCGCGAGCAGGGCGAGCGTCCCACCGACGCTGGCCAGGAACACGCCCGAGCTCCAGGCGGACCCGCCGCCGGAGCCGGAGCCCCCGCCCGCGGGGGTGAGGGTGCGGTCGGCCCGGTTGGGTCCCGCGCTGATCGCCGAGGACGCGGAGGACGACGCCGAGGGGGTGCTCCGGTCGACCACCAGCCGCGTGTAGTCGGGGACCGCCCCGCTGCGGCGGCTGGGGGTGGGCTCGAAGCGCAGCCAGCCGACGCCCTGGAAGTACATCTCGGGCCAGGCGTGCAGGTCCCGGGCGCTGAAGACGTAGCTGCCGTCACCGTTGGGGGTGGGGCGGAGGAAGCCCACCGCGACCCGGGACGGGATCCCGAGGGTGCGCCCCATCAGCGCCATCGCGGCGGCGAACTGCTCGCAGTAGCCGGTGCGTCCACCCGGCTTGTCCGCGAGGAAGTTGACGAGGTCGTCCGAACCGTTGCCCGGGGCCCGCTCGAGGGAGTACCGGAACCCGCCGTCGACCCGGAACCAGCGCTGGAGCAGCTGCGCCATCTCGAACTTCGACTGGGCGCCGCTCGTGACGGTCGCGGCCAGCTTGCCGACGGAGGCCGGGACCGCATCGGGCACCGCGACGTTGGGACCGAAGACAGCCGCCGGAGCCGCGGGAGCGAAGCCGAGCTGGCTCGCGGTCGGTTCCACGTCGATGCGTTCGAGGTCGTAGGTCACGCCTGCGGCGAGCTCGCCCTCGGCGCCGGCGACGAAGTCGAGGGTGTTCCGGTCGTAGCGCCAGTCGCCGGGCGCGGTGAGCGACCGGACCGGGTAGGGGGCCGGCAGGTACATCGAACGGAGCGTGTCGAACGCCCTCACCTTCCACGCGTAGGTCTGCTGCGGCACCCGGGGGTCGAGGCCCGGGGGCCGGGGGACCAGGCCCTCGGCGCGCTGCTCCACCGGGAGGCTCCGGACGGCCGGCTGCCACGTCTGCCCGTCGAAGTCGTCGAGCACGGTGATCCGCAGGTAGGACGGGTCCGGGTCGTCCGTGGTCACCTGCACGACGTCGACGTCCGCGCCCTGCACGAGGTCGCGCCGCATGTTGACGATCGGGTTCCGCAGGGACACGCCGTCCCCGGCGCCGCTGCCGGTTCCGCTGCCGTCGAAGAGGTGCAGCGTCAGGGTCGGGACGAGGATCGGGACGATGACGGCCAGCCCGGTGGCGGTCAGCCCGATCTTGCGGGCCGAGGACCACACCGCGCGGCTGCTCACCCGGGTCTCCTGGGTGTCGAAGACACGCCCGGTGCCGGTGACCTGCTGGCCCCAGTGCGCGAGCCGGCTCTCCTCCTGGCAGGTGAGCAGGAAGAGGAAGCAGAGACCGGCGAGCGCGAACTTCAGCCAGGAGACGCCGCCGTCGAGGATGCTGACCGGTGCCGTGTAGACGGCCAGCAGCGGCAGCCCGGCGACCGGGGCGCGGCGCAGGCCGCAGGCGATCAGGTCGACCAGCAGGGCCGTGGCGGTGCCGGCCAGCACCATCAGCGGCGCGAACGCGGTGACGTCCTTGGGCACCGGAGCGGGGTAGGACTGCGAGGCGTCGACGGCGTCGCCCAGCAGCCCGCCGACCGCGCGCAGCGACGTGGGTGTGGGCACCCACCCGCCGAGCGCGCCGTGCAGGTCGGACCAGGCGTGGTGCAGCACCAGGCCGACCAGCACCACCTGGACCAGGAGCACCAGGACGGCATTGAGGCGGGAGGCGCGCAGCAGCGCTCCCGAGACCGCGACCAGGAGGCAGGTGCCGAGCAGGGGGACGAGGTAGGTGCTCGGCCGCTCGCTGAACGGGGACCAGGCGAGCAACGTCACCCAGGTGGTCAGGGCCGCGACCAGCGAGACGAGGGCGGTGTCCGGCACCCGGAGCGCGAGCCGTCTCACGGGACGTTCTCCGGGGTGAGCAGGCCGCCGCGGGTGGAGATGCGCGTGCGGCCGAGCAGGCCGAGGTCCTGCCAGACGGTGGGGATCGGGTCGCGGGGACCGGCGCTCACGGCGCGCCAGCCGTGGTTGGTCAGCCACGGCAGCGGGTCGGGCCCCGTGAGACCGCCACCGCGTCCCCAGGCGGCCACGTCGAGCGCGACCGCCAGGGCGGACGAGCCGGAGTGCCGCATCCGGGTGAAGGCCGGCCGGTCGTGGTCGGCCACCGAGCCGAGGACGCCGATCAGCAGCCCGGAGTGGCCCACGTCCTGGAGCCACTTCATGTCGATGTGCGGGTGGGCGACCTCGGTGACGACCGCGAGCGACTCCAGCAGCGGACGGGTCTCGGCCTGGTGCGCGCCGTGCTCGTGCCACTGCGGGGTGGTCTCCTCGCCGGCCGCCGTGACGAGACGGACGCTGAAGCCGCGCTGCACCAGGTGCACGCCGATCGAGGCCGCGATGCTCACGGCGTGCTCCAGCGACGACGCCGCGCCCGAGCCGCGGTGGGCGATCTTGCGGTTGTCGAGGAAGAGCGTCGCGCGCGACTGCCAGGGCTGCTCCTCGCGGCGGACCATCAGCTCACCGGAGTGCGCGCTGCTGCGCCAGTGCACCCGGCGGAGGTCGTCGCCGCGGCGGTACTCACGCACCGTCACGTCCTCCGCGCTGCCGCTGGCGAACGCGCGTGGCCGGTTGTCGCCGGACCCGGTCCAGGCCCCGGACAGGGGTACGACGGGCAGCGGCACCACCCGCGGGGTGACCACCAGCGACGACGTCGACTGGAAGGTGCGGTCGAGCTCGACCATCCCGAACGGGTCGCTGAGCCGCACCTTCATCGGGCCGATCACGAACTTGCCCCGCACGTCGGAACGCACCAGGTAGCCGACGCTGCGCTTCCAGCGCGGCCCCATCCGGTCGACGACGAACCGCGGCCGGGTGCCGAGCACGTAGGGGATCTGGTCCTCGAGCAGCAGCAGGCCGGTGGGCATCCGTCCGTCGTTGGTGAGGTCGATGGTGACGCGGGCCTGCTGGCCGGCGGCCACGAGCGTGGGCGCCACCGAGCGGACCAGCCCGAGCCGGTAGCGGCTGCGGCCGAGGAACCACGCCGTCACCAGGGGGGTGAGCACGAGCAGGGCGCCGACCCGCAGCAGCTCGTCGTACCCGAGCACGAACGCGCAGAGGAAGGCGGTGCCACCGGCGGCCAGGAAGGCCCGCCCGCGGGTGGTCAGGGCCGAGAGTGCCTCACGCATGGTCCGCGCCTAGGTGGCGCTGCGCCGGCTCTCGGGCATCGGCACGCCCGCGACGATCTGCTTCAGGGCGGCCTCGGTGCTCCGGCCGCTCATCGACGCCTCGACGGTCGGGAGCATGCGGTGCGCGAGCACCTGCACGGCCAGACCCTGGACGTCGTCGGGGATGACGTAGTCGCGCCCGGCGACCGCGGCGGCCGCCTTCGCGGCGCGCACCAGGTGCAGCGTCGCGCGGGGGGAGGCGCCGAGCATGATCTCGGGGGACTTGCGGGTCGCCGTGGCGAGCGCCACGGCGTACCGCTGCACCGCGTCGGCGACGTAGACCTGGCTGACGATGCCGACGAGGGTGCGGATCTCAGCCGCGTCGGTGACAGGGGTGAGGTCCTCGAGCGGGCTGCGCCGGGTGTGGCTGGAGAGCATCGCGATCTCTGCGGCCTCGACCGGGTAGCCCATCGACACGCGCGCCATGAACCGGTCACGCTGCGCCTCGGGGAGGGCGTAGGTGCCCTCCATCTCGATCGGGTTCTGCGTCGCGATCACCATGAACGGCGCCTCGAGGTGGTACGTCGACCCGTCGACGGTGACCTGACGCTCCTCCATGCACTCGAGCAGCGCCGACTGGGTCTTGGGCGAGGCCCGGTTGATCTCGTCGCCGACGACGATGTTGGCGAAGATCCCGCCCGGCCGGAACTCGAACTCGCGGGTGTCCTGGTTGAACACCGACACGCCGGTGACGTCGGAGGGCAGCAGGTCCGGGGTGAACTGGATCCGCCGCACCGTGCAGTCGATCGACTTGGCGAGCGTCTTGCTCAGCATCGTCTTGCCGACGCCGGGGATGTCCTCGATGAGGAGGTGGCCCTCGGCGAGGAGCACGATCAGCGCGAGCCGCGCGACCTCCGGCTTGCCCTCGATGACCTTCTCGATGCTGGCGCGGATGCGGCCGGCCACCCGGGTGAGGTGGTCGAGGTCCGGGGCGGACTCGCCGGCGCTCCTGCGCTGGGCCGCCTCTTCCACTGACGTCACGCCGTCCTCTTTCTCTTCCGGCCCATCGGTGGTGGGCCAACCCCCTGGTCGGTGTCTGTAGTCAACCCCATGCCGCCAATGCCTGTCACCGACAACAGGAAGCACGTTCGGAAACCGACACCGAATCGTGCTGAAGCGCCCTCGAGCGCCCCGAACGACGCCCTCCTCCCGGTTCGCCCCACTCCGCCCCACAACCGGCTCGCCGCGCCCTCCACTCCGCACCACCTCTCCGCCCCGCGGACCCGCTGCCGCGCTGTCGTCGTGCGGCTGCAGGCCCGTTGACCACAAGACGTGGGACGTCGCGGTTCGGTTCAGCGCCGGGCCGCCCAGGCGGGGGAGAGGAGCGAAAGGGGGCGGAACTTCCCCGAATATGGTTGACGGTGGTGCGTAGTGGAGTAGAGTGGAGCGCAGTGGAGGAAAGGGAGCTTCTTCACATCGGAGCTGGGGAGGTGCCGGATGTTCTTCGGCACCTACACGCCCAAGCTCGATGACAAGGGGCGGCTGTTCCTCCCGGCGAAGTTCCGGGACGAGCTTGCGGAGGGTCTCGTGGTCACAAGAGGGCAGGAGCGCTGCCTCTACGTGTGGTCCATGGAGGAGTTCGGCAAGCTCACCGAGCGCATGCGCGAGGTGCCTGTCACCAACAAGGCGGGCCGGGACTACGTGCGCATGTTCTTCGCCGGCGCCTCGGACGAGACGCCGGACAAGCAGGGCCGCGTGACCATCCCGCCGATGTTGCGGGACTACGCGTCGCTGTCGAAGGACTGCATCGTGATCGGCGCGATGAACCGGATCGAGATCTGGGACGCCACCTCGTGGCAGACCTACTCGGACCAGCAGGAGCAGACCTTCGCGGACCTGTCGGAAGAAGTCTTCCCCGGCGTCTGACGCGGGGGTGCAGGGCACGACCGCTGGCTCGGCAGCGCACAACTCAAGAACGGATCCATCGAGTCGCAGGGCGAGGTCTCGCGTCCGCTCCTCTCTTGCCGTCTGACACACCTTCCCCGGTGCCAGAAGGCAACTTCCCAAGAGGCGAGCGGACGCAGGACCTGGTTCGGCGAACCCGGTGGCTCCACGTCAGCACCAGCAGAGCTATCGAGGGGTCGAGCCCATGAGCATCACGTTCTCCGGACAGCTGTCCGGACAACCCGCGCGGCGGGTCCGCCACGAGGTGCGGGACGGCGTCGCGGTCATCGCGTTCTCCGCGGTCGCCTCCTCAGGCCTCGCAGTCGCCCTGCTGCTGCTCGTCCGGCTGGCGGGCCAGGCGGTCTGACATGGTCACGCCCAGCCACGTCCCGGTGCTCCTCGACCGGGTCGTCGCTCTGGTAGCGCCCGCGCTGCAGCAGCCCGGGTCCGTCATGGTCGACGCCACGCTCGGCCTCGGCGGGCACACCGAGGCCGTGCTGGCCCGGTGCCCCGAGGCCCAGGTCATCGGCATCGACCGCGACGTCCACGCCCTCGAGCGCAGCCGCGAGCGGCTCGCGCCGTACGGCGAGCGCGTCACCTTCGTGCACGCCGTCTACGACGAGATCGGCGACGTGCTCCGCGAGCAGGGGCTCGACCACGTCGACGGCGTGCTGTTCGACCTCGGCGTCTCCTCGATGCAGCTCGACGTCCGCGAGCGCGGGTTCGCCTACGCCGAGGACGCACCGCTCGACATGCGGATGAACGACACCGCCGGTCCGACCGCGGCCGACGTCCTCAACCAGTACCCCGTCGAGGAGCTGGCCCGGATCCTCAAGTGGTACGGCGAGGAGAAGTTCGCCCGCCGGATCGCCGAGTCGATCGTGCGGGAGCGCGAGAAGGAGCCGTTCACCCGCTCCGCCCGCCTCGTCGAGCTGATCCGCGACGCCATCCCGGCGCCGGCACGTCGCACCGGCGGACACCCGGCCAAGCGCACGTTCCAGGCGCTGCGCATCGAGGTCAACGACGAGCTGTCGGTGCTGCGCCGGGCGCTGCCCGCCGCCATCGAGGCGATCGGGGTGGGCGGCCGCGTCGTCGTCATGAGCTACCACTCGCTCGAGGACCGGCTGACCAAGCAGGCCTTCGCCGAGGCGACCCGCAGCACCGTGCCGCCGGACCTGCCGTTCGTGCCCGAGGGGAGCGAGCCGCCGCTGCGGCTGCTGACCCGCGGCGCGGAGAAGGCGTCCGAGGCAGAGATCGAGGAGAACCCCCGAGCCGCGTCCGTGCGGCTGCGGGCCGTGGAGCGTGTCAGAGGGGGAGCGGCATGAGCGCTTTGATCAACCAGGCCAGGAACCGCGTTCCACGCATCGCCGAGGCGGCCGTCGAGCGCGCCCGTCTCACCGTGGTGCCGCGACGCCGGACCCGGGCCGCGCGCGTCCCCTTCGTCACGCTGGTGTCGCTGCTGCTGGTCAGCGGCGTCGCCGGGCTGCTGCTGTTCAACACCTCCATGCAGCAGGCGTCGTTCACCGCGACCGCCATGGCCGAGCAGGCCTCCCTGCTCGACGCCCGTGAGCAGTCGCTGCAGATGGAGCTCGAGAGGCTGCGCGACCCCCAGCGGGTCGCGGTGCAGGCCCGTGCCATCGGCATGGTCCCGCCGAGCAGCCCCGCGTTCCTGCGGCTGTCGGACGGCAAGGTGCTCGGCAACCCCGCCCCGGCCCTCGTCGAGGACGGGCTGCGCGTCGCTCCGCTGCCGACCCGCAAGCCGGCGAACCTGCGTCCCGAGCCGCTGATCGTCGAGCCGCCCGCGAAGTCGGGCGACGACCACGGCGCGGCTGACCAGGCAGCCGGAGACGGAGCAGGTACAAAGAAGAAGTCCGACGACCACGGCCAGCAGGGGAGCAGGCGTTGACCCAGGGCAGCCGCCCGCACCCGGGCCGCCCCGTCAGGCCCCGGCCGCCCGCACGGCCGGTCCAGCGGCGACGCCGACCGGTGCGCTCGCGACGCGGGGCCTCGCTGGTGCGGCTCCGGGTGGGCTTCATCATCATCGCGATGGTCGTCTCGGTCTTCGCGGCCCGGCTGTTCCAGCTCCAGGGGGTCGACGCCCAGGTCTACGTCGCCCGCGCGCAGCAGGAGGGCGTCGTCACGGTCACCCTGCCGGCGACCCGCGGCACGATCACCGACCGCAACGGCGTACCGCTCGCCGAGTCGGTCGACGGCCTGATGCTGGTGGCCGACCCGACGATGACCCACGACGACGCCAGCGAGATCGCGACGATCATCGCCCGCCGGCTGTCGGTGGACTACTTCGACCTGCTGCAGCGGCTGCGCAAGCCCGACACCCAGTTCCAGTACCTCGCCCGCCGCGTCCCCTCGACCCTCGCCCGCTCCGTGCTCGCCGAGGTGGAGAACAAGGGCTACAAGGGCGTCGACGTACGCCGCGACCCGGTGCGCGACTACCCGGCGAAGGACGTCGCCGCCAACGTCATCGGCTTCATGAACGCCAACGGCGACGCCGGCGAGGGCGCGGAGCTGATGTTCGACCAGATCCTCTCCGGGGTCGACGGGTCGGAGACCTACGAGCACGGTGGCGGCAACCGCATCCCGCTCGGCGACAACACCACCGTCGAGCCGCAGAGCGGCCAGGACGTCGCGCTGACCATCGACCGCGACGTGCAGTGGTACACCCAGCGCGTGCTGCGCTCCGCCGTCCAGGGCTCGGGCGGCTCGTCCGGCGCGGCCGTCGTGATGGACACCCGGTCCGGTGAGCTCCTCGGGCTGGCCGACTACCCGACCTACGACTCCAACCAGCCGTCGCTCTCGCCCGAGGTCGACCTCGGGTCGCGCGCCCTGCGTGACGTCTACGAGCCCGGCTCGGTCGAGAAGGTCCTCACCGCCTCGTCGCTGATCGACGCCGGCAAGGTCACCCCCGACACCCGGATCCTGGTGCCGCCGGTGCTGCCGCGCTCCGACCGGGTGATCCACGACTACTTCCCGCACGGCAAGCTCCGGCTGACGCTGACCGGCGTGATCGCGAAGTCCTCCAACATCGGCACCGTGCTCGCCGCGGACAAGTTCGAGGCCCAGGAGTTCTACCGCTACCTGCGCGCCTTCGGGCTCGGCAGCCGCACCGGCGTCGTCGACGCCCCGGCCGAGTCGCCCGGCGTGCTGCCGGACTGGAAGAACTGGCGCCAGATCAACCAGGACACGATCTCGTTCGGCCAGGGCGTCGCGGTCAACGCCGTGCAGATGGCCGCGGCCGTCAACACGATCGCCAACGGCGGCGTCTACGTGCAGCCCAGCCTGGTCAAGGGCCGGGCCGTCACGTCGGCCGGCGACGTGGTCGGCTCCGACACCTCGACCCGTCACCGGGTGATCAGCGAGAGCGCCGCGAAGCAGACCACGTCGATGATGGAGGCCGTCACCGACCCCGAGGAGGGGACCGCGCCGGGCGCCGGCATCCTCGGCTACCGGGTGGCCGGCAAGACCGGCACCGCGCAGCGCGTGGGCGAGGACTGCGGCTGCTACGACGGCACCTTCACGGTGTCGTTCGCCGGCTTCGCCCCGGCCGACGACCCGCGCTTCCTGGTCTACGTGGTCGTGCAGGACCCGAAGAACGGCGGCGGCGGTGGCTCCGTCGGCGGCCCCGCCTTCCGCAAGATCATGACCCACCTGCTGTCCAAGTACGCCGTACCCCCGACCGGTTCGGTCGCCCCCCGCCCGCACATCGAGTGGTGAGGGTGCTTGTAGCCTCTGCGGCGTGCCCGACGTGATCCCCCCACGCCCCAGCAAGCCCCCGGAGACCCCGTTGCGCACCGTCGTCGGCTGGCTCGGCGACAGCCTGCTCGAGATCCGCGACAGCGACGGCGACGCCCGCGTCACGGGTCTCACGATCAGCTCCCAGCGGGTGCAGCCGGGCGACCTGTACGCCGCCCCGGCCGGCTCGACCTCGCACGGCGCGTCCTTCGCCGCCCAGGCCGTCGCCGCGGGCGCGGTCGCCGTGCTGACCGACCCCGCCGGTGCCGACATCTGCCACGGCGTGGGCGTCCCGGTCCTCGTCGTCGCCCAGCCCCGCACGGTCCTCGGGGCGCTCTCCGCGCTGGTGTACGGCGAGCCCGCGTCCCGGCTGCGGCTCGTCGCCGTCACCGGCACCCAGGGCAAGACCACCACCACCCGGCTCGCGGAGGCCGCCCTCACCGCCTCCGGCACCAACGCCGCCGTCGTCGGCACCGTCGGCACCCGCGTCAACGGGGTGGACGTGAAGACCTCGCTCACCACCCCCGAGGCGCCCGACCTGCACGCGCTGTTCGCCATGATGGTCGAGCGCGACGTCGAGGCCTGCGCCATGGAGGTGTCGAGCCACGCACTCGTGATGGGGCGCGTGGACGGCGTCGTGTTCGACGTCGCGTGCTTCACCAACCTGGGCCGGGACCACCTGGACTTCCACACCGACGTGGAGGACTACTACTCCGCCAAGGCCTCCCTGTTCACCCCGCAGCGCACCCGGCTCGGCCTGGTCAACATCGACGACGAGCACGGCCGCCGCCTCGTCGCCGAGGCCGCGGTGCCGGTGCGGACCTTCTCCTCGGCAGGCAACCCCGCCGACTGGCAGGCGACCGACGTCGACCTGCAGCCCGGCGGCTCCACGTTCGTCGTGCACACGCCGGGCGGCGACACCTTCCTGGCCCGGGTGCCGCTGACCGGTGACTACAACGTGTCCAACGCGCTGTGCGCGATCGCGGCGCTCGGGGAGGCCGGCTTCGACCCGCGCCGCGTCGCCGAGGGGATGGCCGTCTCCGGCGGCGTCCCGGGCCGGCTGGAGCAGGTCGACGCGGGGCAGCCGTTCCTGGCCGTCGTCGACTACGCCCACAAGCCCGACGCGGTGACCGCGGCGCTCAGCGCGCTGCGCCCGCAGACGAAGGGCCGGCTCGTGCTCGTGCTCGGCGCGGGCGGCGACCGCGACCCCGGCAAGCGCCCGCTGATGGGCGAGATCGCGGCCAGGCTCGCCGACGTCCTGGTCGTCACCGACGACAACCCGCGCAGCGAGGAGCCCGCCGCGATCCGGGCGGCGGTGCTGGCCGGGGCGGAGGGCGTGCCCGCCGCCGAGCGCGCCGAGGTGCACGAGGTCGGCGACCGGCGCGAGGCGATCCGGCTCGCCGTGTCGCTCGCCGGCGAGGACGACGTCGTCGTCGTCGCGGGCAAGGGTCACGAGACCGGGCAGGAGGTCGCCGGCACGGTCCACCCGTTCGACGACCGTGAGGTGCTGCGCGAGGAGCTGACCGCCCGATGATCCCGATGACCCTTTCGGAGATCGCCGCGGTGGTCGGCGGCGAGGTGCACGACGACACCGGCGTCACGGTGACCGGAGCGGCCTCCGTGGACAGCCGCCAGGTCGAGGCGGGCGGGCTGTTCGTCGCGGTGGCGGGGGAGCACGTCGACGGGCACGACTACGCGGCCCAGGCGGTCGACGCCGGCGCGGCCGCCGTGCTGGCACAGCGTCCGCTGGGCGTGCCTTCCGTGGTCGTCGCCGACCCCTACGCCGCCCTCGCGGCGCTGGCGCGGCACGTGGTCGGCCGGCTCCCGGACCTCAAGATCGTGAGCCTGACGGGCTCCCAGGGGAAGACCAGCACCAAGGACCTGCTCGCCCAGGTGCTCGCGACCGCCGGCAGCACGGTGGCCACCCACGGGTCGTTCAACAACGAGCTGGGCATGCCGATCACCGTCCTCCGCGCCGAGCCGGGGACCCGTTTCCTCGTGCTCGAGAAGGGCGCCCGCGGCATCGGGCACATCCGCGACCTGTGCGGCGTGGCCCGTCCCTACATCGGCCTCGTGCTCAACGTGGGCAAGGCCCATGTCGGCGAGTTCGGCAGCCAGGAGGCGATCGCCGAGGCCAAGGGCGAGCTCGTCGAGGAGCTCCCCGCGGACGGCACGGCCGTGCTCAACGCGGACGACCCGCTGGTCGCCGCGATGGCCGAGCGCACGCGCGCGTCCGTGCGCACCTTCGGGGAGTCCGCGGGATCCGACGTCCGGATCGACGGTCTCGCTCTCGACAGCTCCGGCTGCCCCGAGTTCGACCTCGTCACGGCCGGGGGCAGGGCGCACGTCCACCTGCAGCTGCTCGGCGAGCACCAGGCAGGCAACGCCGCTGCCGCCGCTGCCGTCGCGCTGAGCCTCGGCATGGGGCTCGACGACGTGGCGGAGGCGCTCTCGGCGGCCACCAACACCTCCCGGTGGCGGATGGAGCAGCACGAGCGCGCCGACGGTGTGCTCGTCGTCAACGACGCCTACAACGCCAACCCCGACTCGATGCGGGCCGCGCTGAAGGCGCTGGCCGCCATCGCGCGCGGGCGCGGGCCGGGCACCCGCTCGGTCGCGGTGCTGGGGGAGATGCGCGAGCTGGGCGAGTCGAGCCGCGAGGAGCACGACGCTGTTGGCAGACTGGCCGTGCGTCTCGACATCTCCCAGCTCGTGGTGGTGGGTGAACCGGCGCGGCCGATCCACCTGGGCGCCTGCCTCGAGGGTTCCTGGGGGGAGGAGTCTGTGTTCGTCACCGACAACGACGAGGCCCTGGCCTGGTTGCGCGCGCACCTGCGCCCCGGTGACGTCGTCCTGGTCAAGGCATCCCGTGCCGCAGCGCTCGAACGCGTCGCCGAAGCACTCGTGGAAGAGGAGAAGGGTCGATGAGGGCAATCCTGCTTGCGGGGGGCCTGTCCCTGATCCTCACGCTGCTCGGGACACGGGTCGCGATCCGGGTCCTGGTGGCCAAGGGCTACGGACAGCTGATCCGCGACGACGGTCCGACCACGCACCACACCAAGCGCGGCACGCCCACCATGGGCGGCCTGGTGATCATCCTGTCGGTGCTGATCTCCTACGCGCTGGCGAAGCTGATCACCCAGGACGTGCCGTCCTGGTCCGGGCTCCTGCTGCTGTTCCTGTTCGTCGGGCTCGGCACGGTCGGCTTCCTCGACGACTACATCAAGGTGGCCATGCAGCGCAGCCTCGGCCTGCGCAGCAAGGCGAAGATGGCGGGGCAGACCATCGTCGCGGTCATCTTCGGCGCACTGGCGCTGACCCGGCCCGACAGTCGCGGCAACACACCCGCCTCCCTCGCGATCTCGTTCACCCGGGACATGGAGAGATGGACGCTGCCGGCCGCCCTGGTGATCATCCTGATCCTGGTGATGATCGCCGGCGCCAGCAACGCGGTGAACCTCACCGACGGCCTCGACGGCCTCGCCACCGGGGCGTCCACGATGGTGTTCGGCGCCTACACGCTGGTGAACATCTGGCAGAACAACCAGTCCTGCGCGCTCAGCCCGGGCACCAAGTGCTACGACGTCCGCGACCCGCTCGACCTCGCGGTCATCGCGGCCGCCCTGACCGGAGCCTGCTTCGGCTTCCTGTGGTGGAACGCCTCGCCCGCCAAGATCTTCATGGGCGACACCGGCTCGCTCTCGCTCGGCGGCGCGCTCGCCGGCCTCGCGATCCTCACCCGCACCGAGTTCCTGCTGGCCATCCTCGGCGGCCTGTTCGTGATCCAGACCCTGTCCGTGATGCTCCAGGTCGGCTACTTCAAGGCAACCAAGGGCAAGCGGATGTTCCGGATGGCCCCGCTGCACCACCACTTCGAGCTCAAGGGCTGGGACGAGATCACCGTGGTCATCCGGTTCTGGATCATCACCGGCCTGTGCGTCGCCACCGGGCTGGGGGTCTTCTACGCCGAGTGGGTGGCAGGAACATGAGCCTCGACCATCTCGGCCGCACCGACTCCTGGGAGGGCGTCCGGGCCGTCGTCATCGGCATCGGCGTCTCGGGCTTCGCGGCCGCCGACAACCTCACCCACGTCGGGGCGCACGTCACCGTGCTCGCCGAGTCGGCCACCCCCGAGCAGCAGGAGAAGGCCCAGCTGCTCGAGATCCTCGGCGCCACCGTGCGCATCGGCCCCGGTGCCTCGGCGACCCTCCCCGAGGACGTGCACCTCCTGGTCACCTCGCCCGGGGTGCCTCCGACGGCGCCGGCCCTCGTGGCGGCGTACGCCCGCGGGATCCCCGTCTGGGGCGAGGTCGAGCTCGCCTGGCGGCTGCGCGACCCCGAGCACCCGGGAAAGTGGCTCTGCGTCACCGGCACCAACGGCAAGACCACGACCGTGCAGATGCTCGACGCGATCCTCAAGGCGCACGGCAGCAGGAGCATCGCCTGCGGCAACGTCGGCCTGCCGATCGTCGAGGCCGTGATGGACCCCGAGCCCTACGACGTCTACGCCGTCGAGCTGTCCAGCTTCCAGCTGCACTACACGCACACGATGGCCGCGGAGTCGGCCGCCGTGCTCAACGTCGCCGAGGACCACCTCGACTGGTACGCCTCGATGGCCGACTACGCCGCCGACAAGGGCCGCATCTACGAGCGGGTCCGCAATGCCTGCGTCTACAACGTGCAGGACCCGGTGACCGAGCAGCTCGTCCGTGACGCCGACGTCGAGGAGGGCGCCCGCGCCATCGGCTTCACCCTCGGCATGCCCGGGGTGGGGATGGTCGGCCTGGTCGAGGACGTGCTCGCCGACCGCGCCTTCGTCGACGAGCGGGAGCACAGCGCCGCCGAGCTCTGCACGGTCGCCGACCTGGCCTCCGACGCACCGCACTTCGTCGCCAACGCGCTGGCAGCCGCAGCGCTGGCGCGGTCCTACGGCGTCTCCACCGCGGCGGTCCGCGAGGGCCTGCGCTCCTTCACGCCCGACGGGCACCGGATCGCCGACCTCGGCACGGTGGGCGACGTGCGCTGGATCGACGACTCCAAGGCCACCAACCCGCACGCCGCGAAGTCCTCGCTGATGGCCTACGACCCGGTCGTCTGGGTGGCCGGCGGCCTCGCCAAGGGTGCGGCGTTCGACGACCTCGTCACCTCGGTGCGCGACCGGCTGCGCGGCGTCGTGCTGCTGGGCCGGGACCGCGCCGTCATCGCCGAGGCCCTCGCGAGGCACGCGCCCGACGTCCGGGTCGTCGAGGTCGCCCGCGAAGACGCCGGCGCGATGACCGACGTGGTCGCGGCCGCGGCGGACCTCGCGCAGCCCGGCGACACCGTGCTGCTCGCGCCCGGGTGCGCGTCGATGGACATGTTCGCCAACTACGGCGCCCGCGGCGACGCGTTCGCCGACGCCGTACGCCGCCTGCGCTGACCTCACCTGTCACACGGGTCACGCGGCGACACGCGTCCGATGTCCGGCCGATCGAGGACGTCGCCGGGGAGACTTGTCCCGATGGACCGCATTTTCCGCGCGTCCACGTGACATGACGGCGACAGCTCGGCGGGAGGGCCAGGCGTGACCACGACCGCAGGGGAGCCCCGCGGGCAGATCTCGTCCCCGAGGCCGCTCGCGGGCTGGACGGCCGCCGCCCGGCACGCGCTGGACCGGCCGCTGACGTCCTACTACCTGCTGCTCGGCGCCTCCACCCTGCTGCTGACCATCGGCCTGATGATGGTGCTCAGCGCCTCGAGCATCGACGGCTACGAGAAGCACGGCAGCTCCTACTACTGGTTCTTCCGCCAGCTGACCTGGGTGGCGCTCGCCCTGCCGATCGCGTTCGTCGTCTCGCGGCTGCCGCACCGGCTGATCCGGGCGTTCGCGTGGCCCGGCATCTTCGCCGCGATCGTCACGCTGGCGCTGACCCACGTGCCCGGCCTCGGCATCGAGGCGAACGGCAACCAGAACTGGCTCGCGCTCGGTCCGCTGCGGCTGCAGCCCTCGGAGCTCGCCAAGCTGGCGGTGATCCTGTGGTGCGCCGACCTCTACGCCCGCAAGGAGCGGCTGATCGGCGACTGGCGCCACGCGCTGATCCCGATGGTCCCGGTGACCGGGGTGGTCACCGGACTCGTCGTCTGGCAGCACGACCTCGGCACCGCCCTGGTCCTGTTCGCCATCGTGCTCGGCATGCTCTGGGTGGTGGGTGCGCCCGCCCGCCTGTTCGTCGTCGCGCTCACCTTCGTCGGCGTGACGGCCCTCTGGCTGGCCACGACCAGCCAGGAGCGGCTGGAGCGGCTGACCAACTTCGCCGACCCGTTCAAGGACTACCAGGGCGCGGGCTGGCAGCCCGCCCACGGGCTGTTCGCGATGTCGACCGGCGGCATCTTCGGCAAGGGCATCTCCGCCAGCCAGCAGAAGTGGGGCAACCTGCCGGCTGCCCACACCGACTTCATCTTCGCCGTGCTCGGCGAGGAGCTCGGGCTCGTCGGGACCCTGCTCGTGCTCGGTCTCTTCCTGACGATCGCGTACGCCGGCTTCCGGGTGGCGTGGCGCACGACCGACCCGTTCGTCCGCTACATGGCGGCCGGCATCACGATCTGGCTCACCGTGCAGATGATGATCAACGTGGGCATGGTCCTGGCCCTGCTCCCGGTCATCGGCATCCCGCTGCCCCTGGTCTCCTACGGCGGCTCGGCGCTGCTGCCGTCGCTCGTGGCCCTCGGGCTGCTCGTCTCGTTCGCACGCGCGGAGCCCGGGGCGAAGGCCGCGCTGCGGGCGAAGCGCCGCCGCCGCACCCCCGCAGGGGTGACCGCCGGGGGAGGCAGCATCAGGCGGGCGCGATGATGGGGGCCACGACCCCCGCACGACGCGGGCAGGCCCACACCGCAACAAGGTAAGGACTCATGAAGGTACTTCTCGCCGGGGGCGGCACCGCAGGGCACACCTCGCCGCTGCTGGCCACCGCCGACGCCCTCCGCCGTCTCGACCCGTCGGTGGAGGTGACCGCCCTCGGCACGCCGCGCGGCCTCGAGGTCCGGGTGGTCCCGGAGGCCGGCTACCCGCTCGAGCTGGTGCCGCCGGTCCCGATGCCGCGCCGCGCAGGAGCCGACCTCGCCCGCCTGCCCGGTCGGCTCCGGGCCGCGATGCACGCCGCCCTCGAGGTGATGGACCGCGTGCGGCCCGACGTCGTCGTCGGCTTCGGCGGCTACGTCTCGGTGCCCGCCTACCTCGCGGCCCGGCGCCGGCATCTGCCCCTGGTCGTGCACGAGGGCAACGCGCTGCCGGGCATGGCGAACAAGCTCGGCGTCCGGTTCACCACCCACGTCGCGACGAGCTTCCCCGAGACGCCCCTGCGGCACGCCACCTACGTCGGGCTGCCGATCCGCCGGATGATCTCGACGCTCGACCGCGCCGCCCTGCGGGCCGAGGCGCGCGCGACGTTCGGGCTCGACCCGGACCTCCCGACCCTGCTGGTGACCGGCGGCTCCCAGGGCGCTCGCCGGATCAACCAGGCGGTCTCCGCCGCGGCCGGTGCCTTCGCCGAAGCGGGCGTCCAGGTGCTGCACATCGTCGGCCCCCAGGGCGAGGCGAGCGTCGAGCGCACGCCCGGCGCCCCGCCGTACGTCGTCGTGCCCTACGTCGACCGGATGGACCTGGCGTACGCCGCAGCCGACCTCGTCGTCTGCCGCTCCGGCGCCAACACCGTCACCGAGGTCTCCGCGACGGGGCTGCCGGCGGTGTTCGTGCCGCTGCCGATCGGCAACGGCGAGCAGGACCTCAACGCGCGCCCTGTCGTCGACGCCGGCGGCGGGCTGCTCGTCCAGGACGGCGCACTCACGCCCGAGTGGGTCAGCGCCACCGTGCCCGCGCTCGCCAACGACACGGACCGGCTGGCCGCGATGTCCGCCGCGGCCTCCGGGCTGATCCCGCGCGACGCCGACGAGCGGCTGGCCCGGATGATCCTCGACGCGGCCCTGGAGGGACGACGATGATCGTCCCGGTCCCCGACGAGCTGCTCCCGGCCGACCGTCTCGGCCGCGTCCACTTCGTCGGCATCGGCGGCGCCGGCCTGTCCGGCATCGCCCGCATCATGCTGGCGCGCGGCATCACGGTCAGCGGCAGCGACGCCAAGGAGTCGCGCGCGCTCGAGGGGCTGCGGGCCCTCGGCGCCCGCTGCCACGTCGGCCACGCGGCCGAGCAGGTGCACGACGTCGACACGCTGGTGGTCTCGACCGCCGTGCGCGAGGACAACCCCGAGGTCGTCGAGGCGCGCGCCCAGGGGCTGCGGCTGCTGCCGCGCTCCGCCGCGCTCGAGTCCGTGATGCGGGGCCGCAAGGTCGTCGCGGTCGCCGGCACCCACGGCAAGACCACGACCACGTCGCTGCTCACCGTCGCGCTGCAGCACTGCGGCGCCGACCCGTCGTTCGCGATCGGCGGCGAGCTCAACGAGTCCGGCTCCAACGCCCACGACGGCAGCGGCGACATCTTCGTCGCCGAGGCCGACGAGAGCGACGGCGCCTTCCTGGTCTACTCGCCGTTCGGGGCACTGGTGACCAACGTCGAGGCCGACCACCTCGACAACTACGGCACCGAGGAGGCCTACCACGCGGCCTTCACGCGGTTCCTCGACCGCATCGACCCCGAGGGCTTCCTGGTGGTGTGCATCGACGACGCCGGGGCCGCCGACCTCGCCGCGCAGGCCCGCGAGCGCGGCCTCGACGTCGTCGGCGTGGGGGAGTCCGCGGACGCGGATCTGCGCGCGGAGAACCTCGTCTTCGCCGGGTCCGCCTCGACGTTCACCGTGTTCGACCGCGGCCGGCGCCTCGGCGAGGTGTCGCTGCAGATCCCGGGCCGCCACTACGTCCTCGACGCGCTGGCCGCTCTCGCCGCCGGGCTGCGGCTGGGCTTCTCGTTCGGCGACCTCAAGCGCGGCCTGGAGGCGTTCACCGGCACCCGCCGCCGCATGGAGCTCAAGGGCGAGGTCGCGGGCGTGCGCGTCTACGACAGCTACGCCCACCACCCCAACGAGATCCGCGGCGACCTGCAGGCGGCCCGCTCGCTCGCGGGCACGGGCCGCGTGGTGGTGGCGTTCCAGCCGCACCTGGTGTCGCGCACGAAGATCTTCGGCACCGCCATGGGCACGGCGCTCGGGGCGGCCGACGAGGTCGTGGTGATGGACGTCTACGTGGCCCGGGAGGACCCCGAGCCCGGGGTCAACGGCGCCCTGGTCGCCTCCCACGTGCCGCTGCCGCCCGAGCACGTGCACTTCGAGCCGTCCTGGTCGGCCACGCCCGCCGCCCTCGTCGCGCGCGCCCGTCCCGGCGACCTGGTGCTCACCCTGGGGGCCGGCGACGTCACGCTGGTCGGCCCGGAGGTGCTCGAGCTGCTCGCCGAGCGCGAGGCTGCCGCGGCGGCGCCGGGGGAGGAGCACGCTCCCGATGAGGGCTGACACCCGCCTCCCCGGCGACGACACCGAGCACAGCGTCCGGCTGGCCCGCAAGCGTTTCGCCCGCCGGCAGTGGGCCCGCCGCTGGCTCGCGTGGCGCGTCGTCGTGGGGCTGCTCGCGTTCCTCGGCCTCGTCGCCGGCGTCGTGTGGCTGGTCTTCTTCTCCTCGGTCCTCGCCGTCAAGGGCGTCCAGGTCGAGGGCACCGGCGTGCTCGACCCGCGCGAGGTCCGGCACGTCGCGGCGGTCCCCACCGGCGCGCCGCTGGCCAGTGTCGACCTCGAGGCGGTGGCCGCCCGGGTGGAGGCCCTCGCGCCGATCCAGGAGGTCGACGTGTCGCGCGCCTGGCCGGACCGGATCCGCATCGACGTGACCGAGCGGGTCGCGGTCGCGGTCGTGGACCAGGGCGGCGTCCTGCACGGCGTGGACGAGGAGGGCGTGATGTTCCGCCGCTACCCGTCCCGCCCGCCCAGCCTGCCCCTGCTGCGCGTCGGCGCGGCGACCCAGGCCGACGCGCTCGCCGAGGCGGCCCGCGTCGTGGAGACGCTGCCGGCCGCGATCGCGTCGCGGGTGGAGTACGTCTCGGTCAGCACCGTCGACACGATCTCGCTGCGGCTGCGCTCCGGCCAGACCGTGCAGTGGGGGAGCGCGGACGAGTCCGGCCACAAGGCCGAGGTGCTCGCCGTGCTGCTGCGCCAGAAGGCGTCGATGTACGACGTCAGCGTGCCCGGCCAGCCGGTCACCCGCCCCTGACGCACCCCGGCATCGCCCCGACGAGGGGGTCGCACGGATCGCGGAAATCAACGACGACACGGCGTGTCTGCGAGAACCTCCTCGGGGCGGCACCTAAGTTCTTCACAAGCACGAGGTTGACATAACTATAACCCTCTACTTCAGGGTTAGGGTTCATGGAGGACCTCGAGCGCTTCCCCACCGACATACACCGTCTGTCCGGAAGCCGAGAAACACACTCGGCCGGGCAGCCCGAGCAGCGAGAGGCACCTGCCGTGGCAGCACCGCAGAACTACCTGGCCGTGATCAAGGTCGTAGGTATCGGTGGAGGTGGAGTCAACGCCGTCAACCGGATGATCGAGGTCGGCCTCAAGGGCGTCGAGTTCATCGCGATCAACACCGACGCCCAGGCCCTTCTCATGAGTGACGCGGACGTCAAGCTCGACATCGGTCGTGAGCTGACCCGCGGACTCGGTGCCGGCGCCAACCCCGACGTGGGTGGCAAGGCGGCCGAGGACCACGCCGAGGAGATCGAGGAGGTCCTCAAGGGGGCCGACATGGTCTTCGTGACCGCCGGCGAGGGTGGTGGCACCGGCACCGGCGGCGCTCCCGTCGTCGCGCGCATCGCCCGCTCGCTCGGCGCGCTGACCATCGGTGTGGTCACCCGTCCCTTCTCGTTCGAGGGCCGCCGCCGCGCCAACCAGGCCGAGGAGGGCATCTCCGGCCTCCGCGACGAGGTCGACACCCTCATCGTGATCCCCAACGACCGGCTGCTGTCCATCAGCGACCGCAACGTCTCGATCCTCGACGCGTTCAAGCAGGCCGACCAGGTGCTGCTCCAGGGCGTCTCGGGCATCACGGACCTGATCACCACCCCGGGCCTGATCAACCTCGACTTCGCCGACGTGAAGTCCGTGATGTCCAACGCCGGCTCGGCGCTCATGGGCATCGGCTCGGCGCGCGGCGAGGACCGGGCCGTGGCCGCCGCGGAGATGGCCGTGTCCAGCCCGCTGCTCGAGGCCTCCATCGACGGCGCGCACGGCGTGCTGCTCTCGATCGCGGGCGGGTCCGACCTGGGCCTGTTCGAGATCAACGAGGCGGCCGCCCTGGTCTCCCAGGCGGCGCACGCCGAGGCCAACATCATCTTCGGTGCGGTCATCGACGACGCGCTCGGCGACGAGGTGCGGGTGACCGTCATCGCGGCCGGGTTCGACGGCGGCATGCCCAAGCGGCGCGACAACGGCACGGTGCTCCGGCGCGAGCCGGCCCCGCAGGCGACCCAGGCCGACGTACGCGCGGCGGCGCAGGCCAGCGCCACCCGCGCGCCGGAGCCGGAGAAGGCCGAGCCGGTCTCCGCGCAGCGGCAGTCCACGACGCCCGACTCGGCGACCGCCGGACAGCAGGGCGGGCGTCCGCAGCCCTCGCGTCAGCAGCCGATGACGATCCACCCGAGTGAGCCCGCCCCGGCCGCCCGGCCCGCGGCCCAGCCGACGCGCCAGCCCCGCCAGCTGCAGTTCGACGACGACGAGCTCGACGTCCCGGACTTCCTCAAGTAAGGCGTGTTCGCCTTCACCGACACGCGGGGGAAGGTCGACGTCGCGTTCACGGACCGTCACGGAGGAGTCAGTGACGGTCCGTACGCGTCGCTGAACCTGGCGGTCAACGGCGCCGAGCGCCCGGAGGACGTCGAGGAGAACCTCGGCATCCTGGCCCGGGCGCTCGCACCGGGTCGTACGCCGCCGCGCCTGGCGCTGATGCACCAGGTGCACGGGGCCGACGTCGCCGTGGTGGACGACGCGCCCGCCGCCGAGCTGCCCCGGGTCGACGCGCTGGTGACCCGCACCGCCGGTGTCGCCCTGGTCGTCCGGGCGGCCGACTGCGTGCCGGTGCTGCTCGCCGACGTCGCGCGCGGGGTCGTGGGTGCCGCCCACGCCGGCAGGCCCGGCCTCGTCGCCGGCGTCGTGCCCGCGGCGCTGGCCGCGATGCGTGACCTCGGCGCCGAGGAGATCAGCGCCTGGGTCGGGCCGCACGTGTGCGGCGCCTGCTACGAGGTTCCCGAGCAGATGCGCGCCGACGTCGCCGCGGTCGTGCCGGAGGCCTACGCCGAGACGTCCTGGGGGACGGCCGTCGGTCGACGTCGGGGCCGGGGTGCTCGCGCAGCTGCGGGCCGCGGGCGTCGAGGTCGTCGACGCGAGCCGGTGCACCCGCGAGGACGAGGACCTCTACTCCTACCGCCGCCAGGGCGTCGAGTCCGGGCGGCTGGCCGGCGTGGTCTGGGTGCAGCCGTGAGCGGCGCGCGACGCGACGAGGTCGCCGCCAACCTCCAGGCCGTCCGGGACCGGATCGCCGCCGCCTGCACCGACGCCGGCCGGACCGCCGACGAGGTCACGCTGACCGTCGTCACCAAGTACTTCCCGGCCTCGGACGTGCGGCTGCTCGCCGACCTCGGTGTCACCGACGTGGGGGAGAACCGGCACCAGGAGGCGGAGGCCAAGGCCACGGAGTGCGCCGACCTCCGCCTGCGCTGGCACTTCATCGGCAACCTGCAGAGCAACAAGGCTGCCGCCGTGGCCGGCTACGCCGACGTGGTCGAGTCCGTGGACCGCCCCAAGCTGCTCGCCGGGCTGACCCGCGGCGCCCACCAGCGCGGCGTCGAGCTCGACTGCCTGGTCCAGGTCAACCTCGACCCGGACGCCGGGGCCGGCACCGGACGCGGTGGCGCCGCGCCGTCGGACGTCGAGGCGCTCGCGGCACGGGTGGCCGCGGCCGAGGGGCTGCGCCTGCGCGGCGTGATGGCGGTGGCGCCCCCGGGGGAGGACCCCCGTGCGGCGTTCGAGAGACTCGCCCGGCTGGCCGACCAGGTCCGCCGGGTGGACCCCTCCGCGACCTGGGTCTCGGCGGGGATGAGCGGCGACCTGGAGGCCGCCGTACAGACAGGTGCGACACACGTGCGGATTGGCTCCGCGGTCCTCGGACCGAGGCCCCCGCTCGGGTAGTGTCAGGCACGTAGCAGCACCCGCATCCGCGGGTGCAGAACCGGAAGGCAAAAGGCATGGGCAGCGCGATGCGCAAGATGGGTGTCTACCTGGGCCTGCTCGAGGACACTGAGCGCTACGAGGACGACTACTACGACGACTACGAGCAGCAGGACGTCCGTCGCGACGAGCCCGCGCGCCCCGCTCCGGTGGCCAACATCTCCGAGCGTCGTCGTCCGCACCCGACACCGGCCGCGCCCGTCGGCACCGTCGCCGAGCTGTCCCGGATCACCACGCTGCACCCGCGCACCTACAACGAGGCGCGCACCATCGGGGAGAACTTCCGCGAGGGCGTCCCGGTGATCATGAACCTCTCCGAGATGGACGACGCCGACGCCAAGCGCCTCGTCGACTTCTCGGCCGGCCTGGTCTTCGCGGTCCGCGGCACCATCGAGCGCGTCACCAACAAGGTGTTCCTGCTCTCACCGCCCAACGTCTCCGTCGCAGCCGAGGACAAGGCACGCATCGCCGAGGGCGGTTTCTTCAACCAGTCCTGACGGCGTCTAGAATCCGTCCTCGTGTACCTCGTCGGCTCGATCCTGCTCTTCGCCCTCAACATCTTCCTCGGGCTGCTCTTCGTCCGTCTGGTGGTGGACTGGGTGCAGGTCTTCGCGCGCTCCTGGACGCCCCGAGGGCCGGTCCTGGTCGTCCTGGAGGTGGTCTACTCCATCACCGACCCGCCGATCCTCTTCGTCCGCCGCTTCGTGCCGCCGCTGCGGATCGGCAGTGTGGCGCTCGACACGAGCTTCCTGATCGTCCTCGTCGTGGTCTACCTGCTGCGCATCCTCGTGGCGCTGATCTTCTTCTGATCCGACGCGCGGGGCTGGTGCAGGTGTGACTCGGGAGCGGAATCGCGGGTAGGCTCCCCGAGGCAGGACAGTCACAGACCCCATGAGCCGGGTCTCCGGGATTCCGGAGTACGGTGGGCGAAGTGGCGGCGACGCCACGGACACACAACGACTACGAACAAAGGGTGAGGTCATGCCGCTGACGCCTGAGGACGTGAGCAACAAGCGCTTTACTCCTGTCCGGCTCCGTGAGGGCTATGACATGGGCGAGGTCGACCAGTTCCTCGACGAGGTCGAGGCCGAGCTGGCGCGACTGACGCGGGAGAACGACGACCTCCGAAGCAAGCTCTCGGCCGCTCAGCAGGGGGGCGCCCCGGTGCCCGTGCAGGAGCGGGAGCCGGTCAAGGCCCCCGAGCCCACGCCCGAGCCGGTCAAGGCTCCGGAGCCCGTCGCGGCGGCTGCGCCCGCCAAGGTCGAGGAGATCAAGGTCACCACGGTCGCGGACGCCTCCAGCGCCGCCGCCCGGCTCCTCGAGATCGCCACCCGCAACGCCGACGAGCTGGTCGGCGAGGCCAAGGACACCGCCGACAAGATCGTCGGCGAGGCCCGCACCAAGGCCGAGCGGCTCGAGTCGGAGAGCAAGGTCAAGGCCGACCGCCTCGAGTCCGACGCGCGGACCCGCTCGCAGATGCTCGACTCCGAGACCGCCGAGCGTCGCCAGCAGCTGTTCGGCGACCTGGAGAAGGAGAAGGACAAGCTCAACGCGGAGGTCGAGAACCTCCGGTCCTTCGAGCGCGAGTACCGCAGCCGCCTGAAGAGCTACTTCCAGCAGCAGCTGGCGGCGCTCGACGGCTCCGGCGAGGGCGGAGCGATGGCCGGCAACGACCACGCCCCGAAGCGGCTCAAGTCGCTCCTCGGTGACGACGCGGAGCAGACCAAGTGATCTGACCCGCCCGCACGACGAACGAGGCCGGTGCCCCCGCAAGGGGACACCGGCCTCGCTGCATGTTCCCCCCCGTTGAGTGCGGGCTTGTTTCCCGTTGAGTGTGGGCTTAGTTCCGGTTGAGTGTGGGGTTGTTCGCGGGGGCCGGGAAACAACCCCACACTCGTGCGCGAACAACCCCACACTCGACGGACGGGGTCAGACCTTGGTGACGGTGAAGCTCAGGTCGAGGTCCTCGTCGCGTACGACGCCCGCTCCCGTCCCTGCCCCGGCCGCGGCCGGGTCGGCCTCGTGCACCTCGACCGCGAGCACCTCGTCGGCGACCAGGCCGCCGTGCTCCCGGAGCGCCTCCGCGGTCTGCCCGCCGGCCTGCCAGGTGAGCACGATCCGGTCACTGACGTCGAAACCGCTGCTCTTGCGGGCGTCCTGCACCAGCCGGACCACCTCCCGGGCGAGACCGGCCCGGACCAGCGCAGGCGTCAGCTCGAGGTCGAGGGCCACGGTCTCGCCCTGCTCGTTGACGACCGACCAGCCCTCACGGGGGCGCTCGGAGACGATCACCTCGTCGGGGAGCACCTCCACGTCCGCGCCGTCGAGCGTGACGACCGCCCGGCCGTCCGCCTCGAGCGACGCGGCCAGCGCGGCGGCGTCGGCGGCGGCGATGGCCGCGGCGACCTGGGGCGTCTGCTTGGCGAACCGCTTGCCGAGCGCGCGGAAGTTGCCCTTGGCGGAGAACTCCACCAGCCCCTCGCCCGCGGACGACAGCGGCTCCACCGCGCCGACGTTGAGCTCCTCGGCGACCTCCGCCAGCAGCTCGTCGGTCATCCGGCCGTGCGCCGAGGACGCGACCAGCGCGCGGCTCAGCGGCTGCCGGGTGCGCACCTTGGCGTCGGCGCGGGCGGCCCGGCCGAGCTCGACCAGGCGCCGCGCCAGCGAGACACCGGCGGACAGGTCGGCGTCGACCGCGGACTCGTCGTACTCCGGCCACGACGCCAGGTGGACCGACTCCGGCGCCGCCGGGTCGACCGGACGGATGACGTCCTGCCACACGCGCTCGGTGATGAACGGCGTCAGCGGCGCGAGCAGCCGGGTGACCACGTCGAGCGTCTCGTGGAGCGTGCCCAGCGCGGCCGGGTCGCCGTCCCAGAAGCGGCGACGGGAGCGCCGGACGTACCAGTTCGACAGGTCGTCGACGAAGTCGGCGAGCAGCGAGCCGGCGCGCTGGGTGTCGAACACCTCGAGCGCGTCGGTGACCCCGCCGACGAGCCGCGCCGTCTCGGCGTGCAGCCAACGGTCCAGCACCGGCCGCTCGGCGAGGGGCGGGACGTCCCCCGCCGCGGGCGTCCAGCCGGCCGTGCGGGCGTAGAGCACGTGGAACGAGACGGTGTTCCAGTAGGTCAGCAGCACCTTGCGAACCGTCTCCTGGATGGTCGCGTGCCCGACCCGCCGGGCCGCCCACGGCGACCCCGACGCCGCCATGAACCAGCGCACCGCGTCGGCGCCGTGCTGCTCCATCAGCGGGATCGGCTCGAGGATGTTGCCGAGGTGCTTGGACATCTTGCGGCCGTCCTCGGCCAGGATGTGACCCAGGCACAGCACGTTCTTGTACGACGACTCGTCGAACACCAGCGTCCCGATGGCCATCAGCGTGTAGAACCAGCCGCGCGTCTGGTCGATCGCCTCGCAGATGAAGTCGGCGGGATAGGCCTGCTCGAACCGCTCCACTGAGCCCGGCACGTGCGGGTAGCCCCACTGCGCGAACGGCATCGACCCGCTGTCGAACCAGGCGTCGATCACCTCCGGGACGCGGCGCGCCTCGGCGCCGCAGCCGTCCGCGGGGCAGGCGAACGTGACGCCGTCCACGAACGGCCGGTGCGGGTCGAGCTCCGACTGGTCGGTGCCGGTGAGGTCCGACAGCTCGGCGAGCGAGCCCACACAGGTGAGGTGGCCCTCGGCGCACCGCCAGATCGGCAGCGGCGTACCCCAGTAGCGGCTGCGGGACAGGGCCCAGTCGATGTTGTTGTTCAGCCAGTCGCCGTAGCGGCCCCACTTGATGGTGTCGGGGTACCAGTTGGTCTTCTCGTTCTCACGCAGCAGCGCGTCCTTGACCGCGGTGGTGCGGACGTACCAGGACGGCTGGGCGTAGTAGAGCAGGGCGGTGTGGCAGCGCCAGCAGTGCGGGTAGGAGTGCTCGTAGGCGACGTGGCGGAACAGCGCGCCGCGGCTCTCCAGGTCCTTCACCAGGTCGGCGTCGGCGTGCTTGAAGAACTGCCCGCCGACCAGCGGCACGGAGTCCTCGAAGTGACCGTCGGGCCGCACCGGGTTGACCACGGGCAGCCCGTAGTCCTTGCTGACCTTCATGTCCTCCTCGCCGAACGCGGGGGACTGGTGCACCAGGCCGGTGCCGTCCTCGATCGTGACGTAGTCGGCGAGCACCACGAAGTGGGCCGGGGCGTCCTCCGGACCCTGCTCACCACTTCCCTCCGGGAAGGCCACCAGCTCGAACGGCCGCTGGTAGGTCCAGCGCTCCATGTCCGTGCCGGACACGGACGCCTCGACAGTCCAGCCCTCGCCGAGCACGGAGGCGAACAGCGGCTCGGCCACGAGGAGCCGCTCGGTGCCGTCGGTCGCGACCACGTAGTCGACCTCGGGGTGCACCGCCACGGCGGTGTTCGACACCAGCGTCCAGGGCGTGGTGGTCCACACCAGCAGCGAGGCGGTGCCGGCGTACGGGCCGGACGTCAGCGGGAACCGGACGTAGACCGACGGGTCGGTCACCGTCTCGTAGCCCTGGGCGAGCTCGTGGTCGGAGAGCCCGGTGCCGCAGCGGGGGCAGTAGGGCGCCACCCGGTAGTCCTCGACGAGCCGCCCGGAGTCGAAGATCTGCTTGAGCGCCCACCACACCGACTGGACGTAGGTCGGCGTCATCGTGACGTAGGCGTCGTCCGTGTCGACCCAGAAGCCCATCCGCTCCGACATCTGCTCGAACGCGTCGACGTGGCGCAGCACCGATTCGCGGCACCGGGCGTTGAACTCCGCGACGCCGTAGGCCTCGATGTCGCCCTTGCCGGAGAAGCCGAGCTCCTTCTCCACGGCAAGCTCGACCGGCAGGCCGTGGCAGTCCCAGCCCGCCTTCCGCTCGACCTGGAAGCCCTGCATCGTCTTGAAGCGGGGGAACACGTCCTTGAAGACGCGTGCCTCGACGTGGTGGGTCCCGGGCATGCCGTTGGCGGTCGGCGGGCCCTCGTAGAAGGTCCACCGCGGGCGGCCGCCGGCGGCGTCGATCGACTTGTGGAAGGTCTGGTTGTCCTCCCAGAACGCGAGCACCTCGTGCTCCAGCGCGGGGAGGTCGACCTGGGGGCTCACCGGGTTGTACTGCGGGTTCTCGCTCACGTCTGCCTTCACTTCGTCGACCACCCGACCGGGGTCTCCGGTGGGGCATGTCCGGTGAAGGGACGAGAGGCGGGCCGCTGTCCGGCCGCTCCCGCGGTACCACCCTCCTTGGCGGCCCGCCCGGACACCTGACCCGGCGGGACGCCCTCTCTCGAGGTCACCGCGGCCGGTTCTACCTGCACGTCCGGGGGGACGTGCGCTCTTCCGGCGGCTCAGGGGTGATGTTCCCTCCGGCCAGTTCCCCTGGGCTCTCACCGTCCCCAGGTCGCTGCCGGCTGTGCTCGGAGGTACTCGTCCCGTCCACGCCTTGCGGTGCGCCAAGTCTGCCAGACGCGCGGCGGCCGGTTCACCTCGGTTTCCCGGGACGTGCCGAGCGACGGGACGGAATGGTGGGGGTCACACACTCCGCCCCGCCGCGGGGACGGCCGGACGGGCCCTTGGGAGTTGCTCGTCCGGCGGGTGGTGGGGCAACACCACTGTGCGCGCATCCGGGTGCCCGTTGTCATCGTCCGGTGGTACTAGCACCCTCCCGGGGCCAGAAGTGCGTAAGCGGCACTCTCGGGCAAACCAGGCGGGGCCGCACAGGAGGCCGGTCCACACCGGGTGTCGCGGTTGATAAGCGCAGGTGAGACGCATATTCTCGCCGCACGCGTGTGGCGGACGCCACACGTTCCTGTGTATCCACACCCGGATACCACCGGCTTCGAGGGGGCCCCGGTCCATGGCACGAGCAACCGCACGGAAGATCGCCGGCAAGACGGCGGCAGCGGCCAAGCGCGTCACCTCGGGGGTGACCCGCAAACCCTCCACCACCGCGACGAAGACGGCGCCCGCCACGAAGACGGCGGCGAAGAAGTCCGCCCCCGCGAAGAAGACGGTGACCACCAAGGCCTCCCCGGCCAAGAAGGCTCCGGCCAAGAAGTCCGCGACAGCCCAGAAGACCGCTGCTGCCAAGAAGGCCCCGGTGAAGAAGACGCCGGCCGCCAAGAAGTCGCCCGCCAAGAAGGCGACACCTGCCAAGAAGGCGGCCCCGGCGAAGAAGCCGGCGCCCGCCAAGAAGTCCGCGACCGCCTCGAAGGCGGCCCCGGCGAAGAAGGCTCCGGTCAAGAAGACGCCGGCCAAGAAAGCCCCAGCGAACAAGGCTGCTCCCGCGAAGAAGGCCCCGGTGAAGAAGACTGCCAGCACCGCCCCCGCCGCCACCGCGGCGCCGGTGAAGAAGACCGCCGCCAAGGCGACCCCCGCCAAGAAGTCCACCGCCACGACGTCGCGCACGCTCGCCGTCAAGGCCGACGAGACTCCCTGGACGACCAAGGAGCTCAACGAGGTCAAGGGCGAGCTCAACGCCGACCGCGACCGGCTCCGTTCCGAGCTCAACCTGGCCGAGCACGAGCTGCACGACCTGATGCGCGACGCCGGTGACGGCGCCGGCAACGACCAGGCCGACGTGGGCTCGAAGACGTTCGAGCGTGACCACGAGATGAGCCTGGCCAGGAACGCCCGCGACATGCTCGAGCAGACCGAGAAGGCGCTCGCCCGCATCGAGGACGGCACCTACGGCGTCTGCGAGAGCTGCGGGGCCCCGATCGGCAAGATGCGGTTGATGGCATTCCCGCGTGCGACACTGTGCTTGTCATGCAAGCAGCGCGAGGAGCGTCGCTGAAACCCAGCGACCCAGCACAGTCACCCGTCAGCACCGACCACCGCAAGCGGCACCTACCGCTGTTCGCGCTCGTCGCCGTGCTCGGGTACGCCGTCGACCTCGGGACCAAGCAGCTCGCCCTGGACCACCTCGACTCGGCCGCGCCCGTGCAGGTCGTGGGTGACGCGTTCACCCTGTTCCTCACGTTCAACAGCGGCGCAGCGTTCAGCCTCGGCACGTCCTACACGCTCGTGCTGTCCTGGATCGCCGTGCTCGCTGCGACCACCACCCTCTGGTTCGCCCGCCGCCTGGGCAGCACCGGCTGGGCGCTCGCGCTGGGCTTCCTGCTGGCCGGGATCCTCGGCAACCTCACCGACCGGGTGTTCCGCGAGCCCGGGCCGATGCGCGGCCACGTCGTCGACTTCCTCCGCTTCCCGAGCTTCCCGGTGTTCAACGTCGCCGACGTGTGCATCAACATCGCGGCGGGCCTGATCATCCTGCAGACGATCCGCGGGATCCGCCTCGACGGCACGCGCGAGCGCGAGCGAGGGGCGTCGAAGACGTGAGCGCGAGCAGCATGGAGTACCGCAGCGTCACCGTCCCCGACGGGCTGGCGGGGGAGCGACTCGACGCCGCCCTGGCCCGGATGTTCGGCTTCTCGCGCTCGCGCGCCGCGGAGCTGATCGGCGCCGGGCACGTCCGCGTCAACGGGCGTGACTCCTCGAAGTCGGACCGGGTCGACCCCGGTGCGACCCTCGACGTGGAGATCCCGGCCTCCGTCGACCCGGTGGCGATCGTCCCCGAGGTGGTCGAAGGCATCAAGATCATCCACGACGACGACGCGCTCGTGGTCATCGACAAGCCGGTGGGCGTCGCCGTGCACCCGAGCCCCGGCTGGAGCGGGCCCACCGTCGTGGGCCACCTCGTCGCGGCGGGCTTCCGGATCGCGACCAGCGGCGCCTCCGAGCGGCAGGGCATCGTCCAGCGCCTCGACGTCGGCACCTCCGGCGTGATGGTGATCGCCAAGTCCGAGTACGCCTACTCCCGCCTCAAGAACGCCTTCCGCTCCCGCACCGTCGACAAGACCTACCACGCACTCGTGCAGGGCCACCCGGACCCGCTGCGCGGCACCATCGACGCCCCGATCGGCCGGCATCCCAAGCACGACTACAAGTTCGCGGTGATGGGCGACGGCAAGCACAGCGTCACCCACTACGAGACCCTCGAGGCCCACCGGTTCGCCAGCCTGCTCGAGATCCAGCTCGAGACGGGCCGGACCCACCAGATCCGGGTGCACATGGCCGCCCTCAAGCACCCGTGCATCGGCGACCCGACCTACGGCGGCGACCCCGTCCTGGCCCAGCGCGTGGGGCTCGACCGGCAGTGGCTGCACGCCGTCCGCCTCGGGTTCGAGCACCCCGAGGACGGGGAGTACGTCGAGTACGAGTCCAGCTACCCCGACGACCTCCAGCACGCGCTGGACGTCATCCGTGACGCCCACTGAGGACGCCGACGGCGACGGCGCGGCCGACCTGACCCTGCGGCCGGCGACCGCCGACGACGCCGAGGTCCTGGCCTCGTTGTTCTGGGACGCGCGCCTGGCGGCGTACCCGGCGATGCCGCACACCGTCCACCCGATGCCCGAGGTGCGGCACTGGTTCCGCGAGGTGCTCGGCCTGGTGCCGCGGACCCTCCCGATGCCGGCCGACCGGGAGGTCTGGGTGGCCGAGCGGGACGACGAGCTCGTCGGCTACCTGGTGCTCGACCCCGAGTGGCTCGACTCGCTGTACGTCCGACCCGGCCTCACCGGACAGGGCATCGGCGCCGCCCTGCTCGACCTGGCCAAGGGCCTGCGTCCCCGGGGCTTCGGCCTGTGGGTCTTCGAGACGAACGTCCGGGCCCAGGAGTTCTACCGCCGGCACGGCCTGATCGTCATCCGGCGCACCGACGGCTCCGACAACGAGGAGCGGACCCCCGACCTCGAGATGGCCTGGATGGGGGAGGACCGGCTGGCGGGCATCCGCAGGCGGATCGACGCCCTCGACGGCCGGCTGGCCGGGCTGCTCAACGAGCGGGCGCTGCTCACGGCCGCCGCCCAGGAGCTCAAGCCGGTGGGTGGGCATGCCGGGCGTGACGCCGCCCGCGAGGCCGAGATCGTCGCCCGGATGGCGGCGCTGGCACCCGACCTGGGGCCCGACGCGATCGCGCGGATCATGCATGCCGTGATCACCGCCAGCCTCGACGCCGCCGACTGACCCCGGGCCCCGGAACTGTCGGTGGGTCCTGCCACGATCAGCTCCTGAGGTCGCGTAGTCTGGCTGCCTTCCCCACAGCTGGTCAGGCCGCGCCCTCAGCGTCGGTCTGCCTTGTGGTGTCCGATCGTCGTGGTTCGAAGTGTCCGGAAGGGGCCGATCTCACCTATGTCTCCGGGGCCCGCCAAGAGCGACTCGTTCGTGCACCTGCACGTCCACACCGAGTACTCCATGCTCGACGGTGCCGCCCGCCTGGGTGCGCTGACCGAGCGCGCTGCGGAGCTGGGGATGCCGGCGGTGGCGATGACCGACCACGGCAACGTCTTCGGGGCCCACGAGTTCTACAAGAAGGCCACGAGCGCCGGCGTGAAGCCGATCATCGGCATCGAGGCCTACTTCGCGCCCAACATCTCGCGGTTCGAGAAGCGCGGGGTCAACTTCTACGACGGCGGTCCCGACGACGTCTCCGCGCGGGGTGCCTACACCCACATGACGCTGCTCTCGGAGACGACCGAGGGCATGCACAACCTGTTCCGCCTCTCGACCGGGGCCTGGCGCGACGGCTTCTTCAAGCACCCGCGCATGGACCGGGAGCTCCTCGCCCAGCACGGCCGGGGGATCATCGGCACCACCGGCTGCCCGTCCGGCGAGGTGCAGGTGCACCTGCGCTACGGCAACTACGACGCCGCCCGCAAGGCGGCCGGCGACTTCCAGGACATCCTCGGCCGCGACAACTACTTCCTCGAGCTGATGGACCACGGTCTCGACATCGAGAAGCGGGTCCGCGACGGGCTGCTCCGGCTGGCCAAGGACCTGCAGATCCCGTTGCTGGCCACCAACGACTCGCACTACGTCAACCGTGAGGACGCGGCCGCGCAGGAGCACCTGCTGTGCATCAACTCCGGCAGCACGATGGACATCCCGGCCGGCGACGGTCCGGGCCAGCGGTTCGCCTTCAGCGGCGACGGCTACTACCTCAAGTCCGCCGCAGAGATGCGCGAGGTGTGGCGCGACTTCCCGGAGGCGTGCGACAACACGCTCCTGATCGCCGAGCGATGCGACGTCTCCTTCACCGAGCGCGCCGGCGCCTACATGCCGCGCTTCCCCTGCCCGCCCGGGGAGAACGAGGACTCCTGGCTGGTCAAGGAGGTCGAGCGGGGTCTGCACGCCCGCTACCCCGGCGGGGTCCCGGACGAGGTCCGCAAGCAGGCCGAGTTCGAGATCGGCGTGATCACCCAGATGGGGTTCCCCGGCTACTTCCTCGTCGTCGCCGACTTCATCAACTGGGCCAAGGACAACGGCATCCGGGTCGGCCCGGGGCGCGGCTCCGGTGCCGGTTCGATGGTCGCCTACGCGATGCGGATCACCGACCTCGACCCGCTCCAGCACGGCCTGATCTTCGAGCGCTTCCTCAACCCGGACCGCGTCTCGATGCCCGACTTCGACATCGACTTCGACGAGCGTCGGCGCGGCGAGGTCATCAAGTACGTCACCGAGAAGTACGGCGACGACCGGGTCTCCTACATCGTCACCTACGGCACGATCAAGGCGAAGCAGGCGGTCAAGGACTCCTCGCGGATCCTGGCCTACCCGTTCGCGATGGGCGACCGGATCACCAAGGCGATGCCCGCCGCGGTGATGGGCAAGGACGTCCCGCTCCAGGACATCTTCAACCCCGACCACAAGCGCTACGGCGAGGGCGGCGAGTTCCGCGCGCTCTACGAGGCCGACAACGACGTCAAGCGGGTCGTCGACACCGCGATCGGCATCGAGGGCCTCAAGCGCCAGTGGGGCGTCCACGCGGCCGGCATCATCATGTCCAGCGAGCCGCTGGTCGACGTGATCCCGCTGCTCAAGCGCCCCTCCGACGGCGCGATGATCACGCAGTTCGACTACCCGACCTGCGAGTCGCTCGGCCTGATCAAGATGGACTTCCTGGGGCTGCGCAACCTCACGGTCCTCGACGACGCGGTGAAGAACATCGAGGCCAACCGGGGCGAGACGCTCGTCCTCGAGGACCTGCCGCTCGACGACGCGGCGTCCTACCAGCTGCTCGGCACCGGCAACACGCTCGGCGTGTTCCAGCTGGACGGCGGTCCGATGCGGGGGCTGCTCCGGCTGATGCGCCCCGACAACTTCGAGGACATCTCGGCGGTCCTCGCGCTCTACCGCCCCGGCCCCATGGGCGTGGACTCGCACACCAACTACGCGCTGCGCAAGAACGGCAAGCAGGAGATCAAGCCGATCCACCCCGAGCTCGAGGAGCCGCTCCAGGAGATCCTCGGGACGACGCACGGCCTGATCGTCTACCAGGAGCAGGTGCAGAAGGTCGCGCAGAAGGTCGCCGGCTACAGCCTGGGCCAGGCAGACCTGCTGCGCCGCGCGATGGGCAAGAAGAAGAAGGAGGTGCTCGACGCCGAGTACGTCCCCTTCTCCGACGGGATGCGGGCCAACGGCTACTCCGACGAGGCGATCAAGGCGCTGTGGGACGTGCTGGTGCCGTTCTCCGACTACGCCTTCAACAAGGCGCACACCGCGGCGTACGGCCTCATCTCCTACTGGACCGCCTACCTCAAGCAGCACTACGCCGCCGAGTACATGGCCGCCTTGTTGACCTCGGTCAAGGACGACAAGGACAAGATGGCGATCTACCTCAACGAGTGTCGCCGGATGAAGATCCAGGTGCTCCCGCCCGACGTCAACGAGTCGGCGTTCAACTTCACCCCGGTGGGCCGCGACGTCCGGTTCGGGCTGAGCGCGATCCGCAACGTGGGCGGCAACGTCGTCGACGGGATCATCGCCGCCCGGGAGGCGAAGGGCCGCTACGTCGACTTCAACGACTTCCTGGAGAAGGTCCCCGCCCAGGTGTGCAACAAGCGGGTGATCGAGTCGCTCGTCAAGGCGGGCGCCTTCGACGAGATGAAGCACAAGCGGCGGGCCCTCGTGGCCATCCACGAGCAGGCGGTCGACCAGTTCGTCGACATCAAGCGCAACGAGGCGATCGGCCAGGACTCCCTCTTCGGCGGCCTGGACGACGAGGCCGGCGGAGGGTTCGGGTTCTCGGTGGCCCTGCCCGACATCGACGAGTGGGACAAGACGACCCTGCTCGGCCACGAGCGCGACATGCTCGGGCTCTACGTCTCCGACCACCCGCTGCTCGGGCTCGAGCACATCCTTTCCAACGGCACCGACTGCACCATCGGACAGCTGCTCCTCGACGAGGAGCGCCCGGACGGCTCGACGGTCACCATCTCGGGGCTCGTCACCTCGCTCCAGCGCAAGATCACCAAGCGCGGCGACGCCTGGGCGATGGTCACCCTGGAGGACCTCGAGGGTGCCGTCGACGTGCTGCTCTTCCCGAGCGCCTACCAGCTCGCGAGCACGCTGCTCACCGAGGACGCGATCATCACGGTCAAGGGCCGGCTGTCGCGGTCCAAGGACCAGCCGGAGCTGCACGGCCAGGAGGTCAGCCTCCCCGACCTGTCCGACGGGCCGTCGGGACCGGTGGTGATCTCGATGCCCTCCACCCGGTGCACGCCGCCGGTGGTGGAGCAGCTCAAGGACGTCCTGGGCAGCCACCCCGGGGTCACCGAAGTACGGTTGCGACTGATGACCAAGACCGCGACCACGGTGATGAAGCTCGACGACCGCCTCCGGGTGGCGCCGGGGCCGTCGCTGTACGCCGACCTCAAGGCGCTGCTCGGCCCCAACTGTCTGGTCGGGGCATGACGTCGCCCCACGATGCCGTGGTGACCGAGGAAGCGGACGCAGCCGATGCGGAGGTCCCGCCGGCGCGCAACGAGGCGCTGCTCGACGTGGCCTGGGTGATCGGTGTCTCCGTCGCGCTCGGCCTGGTCGGCGCGGTGCTCTGGTGGCTCGTCGTCGACCCGGCGATGTTCACCAAGGCGGACAACGGCGGCCTCGCGATGGGGGAGGTCCAGCTCGGCAAGCAGTTCGCCACGGACGGCTGGTTCGTGGTCATCGCCGCCACCCTCGGTCTCCTCTCGGGGGGTGCGCTCACCTGGTGGCGGTCCCGGGACTTCCTGCTGACCACGGGTCTGCTGGTGGTCGGGTCGGGTGTCGCGACGGCGCTGATGGTCCTCGTCGGACGCGCCCTCGGGCCTGCCGACCCGGCGTCGCTGGCGGCCGCTGCGGCGGTCGGCGACCGGCTGCCGACGCAGCTCGCGGTGAACGCGACCGTCTGCTACCTGGTCTGGCCGATCGCGGCCCTCGTCGGCGCGCTGTTCGTGCTCTGGTCGCCGCCGACCGAGCCGGCTCGCTGACCCTGCCGGTGACGCCTCTTCGTCGTTAGCCTGGGTCAGCAGGAGGGACGGACATGCGGGTTCTGGTCGCGACCACGGCGGGCGCCGGGCACTTCGCGCCGCTGGTCCCGTTCGCTCGGGCCTGCGCGGCTGCTGGTCACGAGGTGCGCGTGGCTGCGCCGGGGTCCTTCTCCCGCACGGTCGAGCAGGCCGGCCTCGACCACGTGCCCCTGGCGGACGCGTCTCCCGAGGCGCTGGGGGCGGCGTTCGCGCGCATCCCGGAGCTCACCATGCGCCAGGCGAACGAGCTGGTCATCGGTGAGGTGTTCGGCCGCCTCGACGCGGAGGCGGCGTTGCCGGGCCTGCGGCGGGTCGTCGAGACCTGGCGCCCCGACGTGGTCCTCCGCGAGACGGCCGAGGTGGCCTCCTACGTGGTGGCCCTGGAGAGCGGGCTTCCCCACGTCGAGGTCAACATCGGGCTCGACTCCTTCGCGGACGAGATGATCGGCCTGCTGGAGCAGCCGCTGGAAGCGCTCGGCTGCCGGCCCGGGACCGCCGGGCTTCGCGAGGCGCCGCGGTGGACCCTGCTGCCCCCGTCGTTCGACGTCGACGCCACGGTGACCACCGAGGGCCCGACGAGGTTCCGGGAGCCGGCCGGCGACCCCGGCCGCGCCGAGCCGCTGCCCCGGTGGTGGGGCGACCGCGACGACCCGCTCGTCTACGTGACGTTCGGCAGCGTCGCCGCCGGGCTGGGGCTGTTCCCGCAGTTCTACGGCGACGTCCTGGAGTCGTTGGGCGACGTCGGGGTCCGCGTGCTGATGACGCTCGGCGAGGCCGGGGCACCGGAGGAGCTCGGACTGCTTCCGGACAACGTCCACGTCGAGCGGTGGTGGCCCCAGAGCCAGGTGATGCCCCATGCCGAGGGGATCATCGGGCACGGCGGGTTCGGGACCACGATGCTCGCGCTCGCGACCGGCCTGCCGCAGGTGGTGGTGCCGTTGTTCGCCGCGGACCAGTTCGCCAACGCCGCGCGGGTGGAGGCGGTGCGGGCCGGCGTGGCTCTCCAGGAGGACGGCGTCGCCGACCGGCGTGCCGGCTCGATGGTCCCGGCCGGCCCCGCGGTGCTCGACCGTCTCCCCGGGGCCCTCCTCGGCGTCCTGCACGACGCCGAGCTGCGCGCAGGAGCACGTGCGGTCGCGGCGGAGATCGCGGCCCTGCCCGGGACCGCGGGCTGCGTCTCGCTCCTCGAGGAGCTGGTCGCCACGCGCCGCTGAGCGCGGTGGCCACGGCGGAACACGCACGTTTGTGCAACGCACATTCATGAGGCGGAGCAACGGCCTCTTCCTGTTGTGCCACCGCCGCGTCGCTCCTAGCGTGACGCCTCCGCGCCCGCCTCGAGGGCGCGCTCTCGGACCTGGAGGTCTCATGCGCCACCCCCGCATCCTCATCGGGCTGGCCGCCGTGGTGCTCGGTGCCACGACAGCCCTGCCCGCCGCCGCCCACGAGCCGTGGGACGACGGCAGCATCCCGCCACCGCCTCCCGCCAGCCCGGCCGACGGCTACAGCCCGTCCATGCACCTGCTCAGCACCTCCGAGCACCGGGGCGGCGTGAACTCCGACCTGGCCTTCAAGGGCACGTTGGCGTTCGCGGGCCACTACGGCGGCTTCCGCGTCATCGACCTCGCCGACCCGGAGGTGCCGGTCGAGGTCGCCGACGTCCACTGCAACGGGCCGCAGGGCGACGTGACCGTGCACGGGGACCTGCTCTTCCTGTCGGTCGACACCCCGCAGAGCACCGAGGGATGCGAAGGGTCCAAGAACGTCACGGCGACCACCGAGGGCGCCTTCGAGGGCGTGCGGGTGTTCGACATCAGCGATCCCTCGGCCCCGACGTTCCTCCAGGGGATCAGGACCGACTGCGGATCGCACACCAACACGCTGGTCCCTGGCGACGACGGCACGGCGTACATCTACGTCGCGTCCTACCCCTTGTCGAAGAGCGGTCTCGGCCCCGACTGCCAGCCGCCCTTCGAGCACATCTCGGTGATCCAGGTCGACGGTGACGACGCCGCGGCCGGACGAGACGCGCGCGTCGTGGCCGAGCCCGAGATCAAGGGCATCGACATGTTCGGCGCGCAGTTCGGCGCGGAGCCGTTCTTCGCCTGCCACGACATCACCGTGCTCGACGCCGAAGAAGCTGGCGGCCGCGGCCTGCCTGTCCCAGGGCCAGCTCTGGGACATCTCGAACCCGCTGGCCCCCGTGGTCACGGCGAACATCGACACCCCCGACGTCGACATCTGGCACTCGGCGGCATTCACGCCGGACGGAGAGTACGTCACCTTCGGTGACGAGTACTTCGGCCCCGCCAAGGAGCCCTACGGCGCGATCTGGACCTACGCGGTGGCCGACCCGTCCGCGCCGCTCAGCCACTTCCGGATCCCGCGGGACGAGCCGAGCACCTACCACAACTTCAACTACGTGCCGCTGGCGGACCGCTACGTCCTGGTGTCCTCGGCCTACGGCTCGGGCACGTCGGTCGTCGACCTCACCGACCCGGCGGCACCCAAGGAGATCGGCTTCTACGACATGCAGTCGAACGCCTGGTCGACGTACTGGTACAACGGCCTGATCGTGGTCAACGACATCTCCCGCGGGCTCGACACGCTGCGCTTCAGCAGCAAGGCGGTGGCGGGGGCCAAGAAGCTCACGATGCTCAACCCGCAGACGCAGGACTACCTGATCGGCTGACTCCCGACGAGGACCCCGGTCGGGGCTCAGCGCAGTCCCGACCAGGGGTCCTCGCGGCGCCAGAGCGTCGGCAGGTGGAGGGCGACGCCCTGCCGGCCCGCGAGCTCGTCGAGGACGCGTATCGACACGTCGAGGTCGTCGCCGGCGTACGGCAGCGCCCGCAGCGGCCGGCTCAGCGGCCGGAAGAAGTCGTCCCAGTGCGTGAGCACCACGCGCCGGGCGCCGACCGTCTCGACGGTCTCCGCCCAGTAGCTCCGGATGTAGTCCTCGCCCTGCACGCCGAGCTGGCCGACGCCGAGGTAGGCCACGTCGGCCCGCTTCCCCGCGAGTGCCCCGGCCACGAAGCCGGCGCTCCCCTGGAGCAGGGCGGTCCGACCGCTGGTGTGCGCGACGAGGACCGACCAGGCCTCGCCGCACCGGTAGGCGGACGCCCGCGCCGGCGGCACGACCGGCTCGGTCACCACGCCGGGGAAGCGGTCCGGCGGGCAGTGGTGCGAGTCGACCCAGGTCAGCGTGAACGCCCCGAACGTCATCGGCTGCCCGGGCGTCACCACCCGGATCCGGTCCTCGGCCAGACCGTGCCCGCGTCCGACGTACGCCGTCGACTCGCCACCGACCAGCAGGGCGCCGGTCCGCTCCGCGACGACCGCGGAGTCCATCGCGTGGTCGTAGTGGGTGTGCACGGGCAGCACGGCGTCGAGCCGCCGGGTGCCGGTGCGGGCCAGCGCCGCGTCGATCCGCGCGGTGTCCGGGGCGATCCTCCCGAGCGCGACCCTCAGCAGGGGCGGCCGCGAGAAGAACCCGTCGGTCATCACCGCGGACTCACCGTCGTCCAGCAGCAGGCTCGCGACACCGAGGAAGGTCACCCCGAGGCCGTCCGCGGCGGGCGGGACGTCGAAGCGGTGGGCGTAGCGACCCAGGTCGGGGCGGCCGGGCTTGAGGCGCATGCCTCGACGCTAGCGGCGGATCGGGGCGAGCGTCGCTCCCGTTGCCGCCGACGAGGTCGGCCGGGGTGAGCTCGAGGTCCAGGCCGCGCCGCCCGCCCGAGACGAACACGGTCTCGTGATCGGTGGCCGAGGAGTCGAGCAGGGTGGGCAGGGCCTTCTTCTGGCCGATCGGGGAGATCCCGCCGACCACGTAGCCGGTCACCCGCTCGGCGTCGGCCGGGTCGGCCATCACCGCCTTCTTGCCGCCGACCGCCGCGGCGACGGCCTTCAGGTCGAGCTGCCCCGACACCGGCACGATCGCGACCACCAGCCGGCCGCCTCCGGAGCCCGCCGACGGGTCGACCGAGGCGAGCAGCGTCTTGAAGACCCGCTCCGGGTCGAGCCCGAGGGCGGCCGCCGCCTCCAGGCCGAACGAGGCCGCGGCCGGGTCGTGGTCGTAGGTGTGGACGCTGAACGCGATCCGCGCCCGGGTCAGGGCCGCCGTGGCCGGCGTACCGCCCGGCTGCCGCCTTCTTCGCCATCCGTCCGCGTCCCGCGCCGGCGCTCAGTTCGGGGACCACGCGGTGCGGGCCACCTCGGTGGCGGGCAGGGAGGGGATCGCGGACATGGCCCGCATCTCCTCGTGCAGCGTGTGCCGCAGCATGGCCAGCCGCTCGATGGCCGACGGGGACTCGAGCAGCGACTGGCGCTCCTGCAGGGTGAGCAGGCAGGTCGCCGCGAGGCTGTAGGAGAGGTACATCGGGTCGCGGGGGAGCGTGCCGTCGAGCACCTCGTCGCCGCGCAGGTCCGAGAGCCGTCGGCGGTACTCCTCGAACGTCTCCCGGGTGCGCGTCGCCTCCGCCATCGCGGCGGCGCTCGTGTCCGGCGGCTCCTCGACGGTCTCCACGTCACCGACCAGGTAGGGCCCCGACGTGTCGAGGCCGTCCATCCGCAGGCGGCGGCGGCCGACGACCTCGATGTCGAAGCGGCCGTCGGGGTACGGCTCCACCGAGGTCATCTGCACCACGCAGCCGACCCGGTGGACCGACTGCACGCCGTGGGCGCCGACCTCGTAGCCCTCGCGGATCGCCACGATGCCGAACAGCCGGTCGGGCTTCTCGGGGATCGTGAGCAGGTGGTGCACGAGCGCCCGGTAGCGGTCCTCGAACACGTGCAGGGGCACCGTCACGCCCGGGAACACCACGGCGTTCAGCGGGAAGATCGGCAACCGGCTCTGCACGCCTCTCAACCTACTCACCTGGCCCCGTCCCGCCGCGCGAACCACCGGGAAAGGCGCAGCCCGGTCGCACCTAGACTGGGAGGCATGATTCGCCGGATCGACCTCAGAGGGCAGCAGGCTCCTGACTACCGTGCCGTGGTGCCGCGCGCCGACTTCGACGTCGAGGCGGCGCTCGACGTCGTGCGCCCGATCTGCGACGCGGTCCGCCATCGCGGCGTCGAGGCGATCTGCGAGTTCTCCGCCCGGTTCGACCGGGTCGAGCAGACCGACATCGTGGTGCCGCCCGAGGCGCTGACCCGGGCGCTGGCCGAGCTCGACCCCGCGGTCCGCGCCGGCCTCGAGGAGTCGATCCGCCGGCTGCGGCTGACCTGCGAGGCCGAGCTCGAGCCCGACGTCGTCACCCAGGTGGTGCCCGGCGGCACGGTCACCCAGCGGATGGTCCCGGTCGAGCGGGTCGGCCTCTACGTCCCCGGCGGGGTCGCGCCGCTGGTCTCCAGCGTCGTGATGAACGTCGTGCCCGCGCAGGTCGCCGGGGTGACCTCGATCGCGCTGACCTCCTCGCCGCAGGCGGACCACGACGGGCTCCCGCACCCGACGATCCTGGCCGCGTGCGCGCTGCTCGGGATCGAGGAGGTGTACGCCGTCGGCGGCGCCCAGGCGATCGCGATGTTCGCCTACGGCGCCGGCCCGTGCCGCAAGGTCGACCTGGTCACCGGTCCCGGCAACATCTACACCGTCTCCGCGAAGCGGCTGCTCAAGGGCGTCGTCGGGATCGACTCCGAGGCCGGCCCGACCGAGATCGCCGTCCTCGCCGACGAGACGGCCGACCCCGCGTTCGTCGCCGCCGACCTGATCAGCCAGGCCGAGCACGACCCGATGGCCGCCTCCGTGCTGGTCACCCCGTCGGACGGCGCTGGCCGACGAGGTCGAGGCCGAGCTCGACAAGCAGGTCTCGGTCACCAAGCACGTCGAGCGGATCCGCACCGCCCTCGGCGGGCAGCAGTCCGGCATCGTGCTCGTCGACGACCTCGAGCAGGGCCTGGCCGTCGTCGACGGCTACGCCGCCGAGCACCTCGCGATCCAGACCGCGGACGCGGCGGCCTGGGCGGCGCGCGTGCTGCAACGCCGGCGCCGTCTTCGTCGGCTCGTTCGCGCCGGTCTCGCTCGGCGACTACTGCGCCGGCTCCAACCACGTGCTGCCGACCGCCGGGTGCGCCTGCCACTCCAGCGGCCTGTCGGTGCGCAGCTTCCGCAAGGCCGTGCACGTCATCGACTACGACGAGCAGGCACTGCGCGACGTCGCCGACCACGTGGTCACCCTGGCGCACGCCGAGGACCTCCCCGGTCACGGCGCGGCCGTGCGGGTGCGGCTGGGCGAGGACGGCTGATGGCGCTCCCGCTGCGGGAGGAGCTGCGGGGGGTCGAGCCGTACGGCGCGCCCCAGCTCGACGTCCCGGTCGCCCTCAACGTCAACGAGAACCCCTACCGGCCGAGCGAGGCCGTGGTGGCCGACGTCGCCGCCGCGGTCGCCGACGCCACCCGCACGCTCAACCGCTACCCCGACCGCGAGTTCAGCGCGCTGCGCGAGGCGCTGGCCGCCTACCTCGGCCACGGCGTCGACGCCGGAGCAGGTGTGGGCGGCCAACGGCTCCAACGAGGTCATGCTGCAGCTGCTGCAGGCCTTCGGCGGCCCCGGCCGGGTGGCGGTGTCGTTCGCGCCGACGTACTCGATGTACCCCGAGTACGCCCGCGACGCGATGACCGGCTGGGTGGTCGGGCCACCGGGAGAGCGACTTCTCGCTCGACGTCGAGCACGCGCGTGGCCGTGATCGCGGAGCACCGGC
This sequence comes from uncultured Actinomycetota bacterium, assembly GCA_963721855.1. GTDB lineage: Bacteria > Actinomycetota > Actinomycetes > Propionibacteriales > Nocardioidaceae > Nocardioides_B. The sequence goes on from CAVRMN010000017.1 coordinate 149,306, forward strand.
CGACCGTCGTGCTGCTGCCCTCGCCGAACAACCCCACCGGCACCGCGCTGCCGCTCGACGACCGTCGCCGCGGTCTGCGCGGCGGCGGGTGACGGCGTCGTCGTGATCGACGAGGCCTACGGCGAGTTCCGGCGGGCCGGCACGCCGAGCGCGCTCGAGCTGCTGCCGACCACGCCGAACCTCGTGGTGTCGCGCACGATGAGCAAGGCCTTCGCGCTGGCCGGCGCCCGGCTGGGCTACCTCGCCGCGTCGCCGGAGATCTGCGACGCGCTGCGCGTGGTCCGGCTGCCCTACCACCTCTCGGCGGTGACGCAGGCGGTCGCGCTGGCGGCGCTGCGGCACACCGACGAGCTGCTCGGCCGGGTCGACGACCTGCGCGTCGAGCGGGACGGGACGGTGGCGTGGCTGCGGAGGCAGGGCCTCGAGGTGGCCGACAGCGACGCCAACTTCGTGCTGTTCGGGCGGTTCGCCGACCGGCACGCGGTCTGGCAGGCTCTACTCGACCGCGGCGTGCTGATCCGCGAGACCGGCCCGGACGGCTGGCTGCGGGTGTCGATCGGCACCGCCGAGGAGATGACGGCGTTCAAGAGCGCCCTGACCGACGCACTGAAAGAGGCAACCGGATGACGCGACGTGCACGCATCGAGCGCCAGACCAAGGAGTCCAAGGTCCTGGTCGAGCTCGACCTCGACGGCAGCGGCCGCGCGGACGTCTCCACCGGCGTCGGGTTCTACGACCACATGCTCGACGCGTTCGCCCGGCACTCGCTGATCGACCTGACCGTGCAGACCGACGGCGACACCCACATCGACGCGCACCACACCGTCGAGGACACCGCGATCGTGCTCGGCGAGGCGCTGCGCGAGGCGCTCGGCGACAAGCGCGGCATCCGCCGCTTCGGCGACGCGCTGGTGCCGCTCGACGAGGCGCTCGTGCAGTGCGCCGTCGACGTGTCCGGCCGCCCCTACTGCGTGCACACCGGCGAGCCCGAGGCGCAGGCCTACGTCACCATCGGCGACTCCTACCTCGGGTCGCTGACCCGGCACGTCTTCGAGACGCTGGCCTTCCACGCCCAGATCGCCCTGCACGTGCGGGTGATCTCCAGCCGCGACCCGCACCACCTCGTCGAGGCGCAGTTCAAGGCGCTCGCCCGGGCGCTGCGCGACGCCGTCGCGATCGACCCGCGCGAGACGGGCGTGCCCTCGACCAAGGGCTCCCTTTGACGTCGGTCAGCCTGTCGAGGCCCCTCCGTGGTGGTCCTCGACTACGGGTCGGGGAACACCCGCTCCGCCGTGCGCGCCCTCGAGCGGGCCGGCGCGTCCGTGACGCTGACCGCCGACCGCGCCGCCGCGCAGGACGCGCGACGGGCTCGTCGTGCCCGGCGTCGGCGCGTTCGCCGCCTGCGTCGAGGGCATCCGGTCCGTGAAGGGCCACGAGGTCATCGACCGGCGCCTGGCCGGTGGGCGCCCGGTCCTCGGCATCTGCGTGGGCATGCAGGTGATGTTCGCCCACGGGGTCGAGCACGGCGTCGACACCGAGGGGCTCGACGAGTGGCCCGGCGTGGTCGAGCGGCTGCAGGCGCCCGTCGTACCCCACATGGGCTGGAACACCGTCGAGGTCCCGGCCGGATCCCGGCTGTTCGCGGGCGTGGAGGGGGAGCGGTTCTACTTCGTGCACTCCTACGGCGTGCGCGAGTGGGTGCTGCGCACCAACGGCCGCACCCGCGAGCCGCTGGTGACGTGGGCCGAGCACGGCGGCGACCGGTTCGTCGCCGCGGTGGAGAACGGTCCGCTGGCCGCCACCCAGTTCCACCCGGAGAAGTCCGGGGACGCGGGCGCCGCGCTGCTGCGCAACTGGGTCGACTCGCTGGCCGCACGATGAGCCGTCGATGAGCCGTCGATGAGCAAGGAGCGCGCCCAGCGGCGGGCCGACCGCGAGCACGAGGCCGCCCTCAAGGCGGCGGCGCGGGCTGCCGAGGCCGAGCGCCGCGAGCGCCGTGCCGCCCGGGCCAAGGCGGTCCGGCGGGCGACGACCGACCGGCTGCCGGGCTTCCGTCCCGTCGGTCGCGACACCGGCATCCTCGCCCGGCGCCGCCGGATCCAGCGCGGCCTGCTCGTCGCCCTGCTGCTCGCGCTGAACATCCTGGTCTGGATCGTCCGGCCGGACTGGGAGGCCCGCCTCGCCGCGCTGATCGTCTCGGTGCTGGCCGCCCCCGTGCTCGCGACCCTCCTGCTCCCACGCCGCCGCTGACCCCGAGTCGGCGCGTCTGGCTAGCGGGACGGCCTCAGCGGACGGGGAGGCCGGCGTCGGCCAGGGCCTTCTTCACGTCGCCGATCCGGAGCGTGCCGAAGTGGAAGACCGTCGCCGCGAGTACGGCGTCCGCGCCGGCCTCGACGGCCGGCGGGAAGTGCTCGACCTTGCCGGCGCCTCCGCTGGCGATCACCGGGATGCTCACCTCGCGACGCACCAGCCGGATCAGCTCGAGGTCGAAGCCGTCCTGGGTGCCGTCGGCGTCCATCGCGTTGAGCAGGATCTCGCCGGCGCCGAGCCCGGCGGCCCGGACGGCCCACTCGACGGCGTCGATCCCGGCGCTCTGCCGGCCGCCGTGCGTGGTGACCTCGAAGCCGCTGTCGGTGCCGGGCGCCCGGCGGGCGTCGACAGAGAGCACGAGCACCTGGTTGCCGAACCGGTCGGCGATCTCGGCGACCAGCTCGGGCCGCTTGATCGCCGCCGTGTTCACCGCGACCTTGTCGGCCCCGGCCCGCAGCAGCCGGTCCACGTCGGCCACGCTGCCGACGCCGCCGCCGACGGTCAGCGGGATGAACACCTGCTCGGCGGTCGCCGACACGATCTCCATCGTGGTGGCCCGCCCCTCGTGCGAGGCGGAGATGTCGAGGAAGGTCAGCTCGTCGGCGCCCTCGGCGTCGTAGACCTTGGCCAGCTCGACGGGGTCGCCGGCGTCGCGGAGGTCCTGGAAGTTGATCCCCTTGACCACCCGGCCCGCGTCGACGTCGAGGCAGGGGATGACCCGGACGGCGAGGGTCACGGCTGCTCCGGCCTCGTCAGCGCGAGCGCGTCCTCGAGCGTGAACCGGCCCTCGTAGAGCGCGGTCCCGACGATCGCGCCCTCGACGCCGTCGCCGACGAGCCCCATCAGCGCCTCGAGGTCGGTGAGCTCGGTGATCCCGCCGGACGCGACGACCGGCCGGTCCGTGGCGTCGCACACCGCCTTCAGCAGGTCCAGGTTCGGGCCCTGGAGCATGCCGTCCTTGTTGACGTCGGTCACCACGTAGCGCGCGCAGCCCTCCGCGTCGAGACGGGCCAGCACGTCGTACAGGTCGCCGCCGTCCCGGGTCCAGCCGCGGGCGGCGAGGGTGCGGCCGCGTACGTCGAGCCCGACGGCCACCCGGTCGCCGTGCTCCGCGATGGCCTGCGCGCACCACTGCGGCTGCTCGAGCGCGGCGGTGCCGATGTTGACGCGCCGGCACCCGGCCGCCATGGCGGCGGCCAGCGACTCGTCGTCGCGGATGCCGCCGCTGAGCTCGACCTTGATGTCGAGCGTGCCGATGATCTTCGCGAGCAGCTCGCGGTTCTCGCCGCGGCCGAAGGCGGCGTCGAGGTCGACGAGGTGGATCCACTCCGCACCGCGACGCTGCCAGTTCAGGGCGGCCTCGACGGGGTCGCCGAAGTGCTTCTCGGAGCCCGCCACGCCCTGCACCAGCTGGACGGCCTGGCCGTCCGCGATGTCGACGGCGGGCAGCAGCTCGAGGTAGGCGCTCATGGGGCCAAGCGTAGAAGGCACGCGGTTCCGCCCCGCGACCGCGTCCATCAGCCAAACGCGCCGACTCGACGGGGTCGGGCCGACCAGACGCGCCGACTCGACGGGGTTCGGCCGACCAGACGCGCCGACTCGGCGGTCAGATGCCGAGGGAGGTGTCCGTGAGCCGGGCGACGGCCTCGTCGGTTCCGCTCAGCTCCACCTGCGCCTGCGCGGTGCGGCCGAAGACGAACAGCGTGACCTCGCTCGGCAGGCCGCGCACCACGACGTGCTCGGCGCCGCCCTTGAGGACGGCCCGGCTGCCCGTGGTGCTGTTCTCGATCGTCACGCCGGTGGGGGCCTTGCGGACCAGGGGCTTGCCGCCGGTGCGGATCATCGCCCACAGCAGCTTCTGCTCGTCGTCGCTGAGCTTCCGCGGCTCCCAGGTCGGCTGCGCGCGCCGGATGTCCTCGTGGTGCACGAAGTACTCGAGCGTGTTGAGCGTCGCGTCGAGCTTGGGCACGGCGTACGGCGACCACCGGGGCGGGCCGTGCCGCAGCTTCTCGACCAGCACCGGGAAGTCGCGGGCGGCGAACCGGCGCGACTCCAGGTCGGTGAGCCTCGCCAGCGGGGACAGCACGATCCCGGCCGCGGCGGGGCTCCGCTCGCGCACCAGCAGGTGCACCACGAGGTCCTTCACGGTCCACTCGCCGCACAGCGTCGGCTGGTCCTCGCCGACCTGGAGTGCCGCGTCGCACAGCGCCGTCCGCTCGGTCCTGGCCATCCGTGTCATGTCCCGATCGTAGGCTGGTCCCCGGTGCGCACGGGGCGCGCCCGGTGAGAGGGAGGAGACGGGTGTCCAGCAGCCAGGTCGACGTGACCGCGCAGGACGGCCGGGACAACCTCTCGTCGGTCACCTCCGGAAGCACACTGCGTGACGGGTTCGCCGTGCTCGGCGTCGCCATCCGGCGCGAGCCGTGGGTGTTCACCCTGTCCACGCTGGGCTCCCTGCTCTTCGGCGCGCTGACCGTCGCCGACGCCTGGGTGCTCGGCTGGTCGACCGACCACGTGGTGCTGCCCGCCTTCAAGACCGGCCACTACACCTGGGGCGGGCTGGTCGCCGTGCTCGCGCTGTTCCTCGGCGTCGCACTCCTCCGCGCGGTCGGGATCGTCGCGCGCCGGCTCGGCGCCGGCGTCATGCAGTACCGCATGCAGGCCCACCACCGCCGCGAGGTCACCCGTCAGTACCTCCGGCTGCCGATGTCGTGGCACCAGCGGCACCCCACCGGCCAGCTGCTGTCCAACGCCAACTCCGACGTCGAGGCCGCGTGGGCGCCCATCGCGCCGCTGCCCATGGCCGTCGGCACGGTCGCCATGATGGTGATCGCCGTCGTCCAGATGCTCCTCACCGACCTCGTGATGGCCCTCGTCGGCCTGATGGTCTTCCCGCTGGTGATCGTCGCCAACGTGGTGTTCCAGCGCGTCCAGTCGCCGCTGATGACCCGCGCGCAGGCCCTGCGCGGCGAGGTGAGCGAGGTGGCGCACGAGTCGTTCGACGGGGCGCTCGTGGTCAAGACGCTCGGCCGCGAGGTCGAGGAGACCGAGCGCTTCGCCGACAAGGCGCACCAGCTCCGCGAGACCAACATCCGGGCCGGCCGGGTCCGCGCGCTCTTCGACCCGGTGCTCGAGGCGCTGCCCAACCTGGGCGTCCTCGCCGTGCTCGCGGTCGGCGTCAACCGGGTGCTCGACGGCAACGCCGACCCCGGCGACGTCGTCACGGTCGGCTACCTGCTCACGATCGTCGCCTTCCCGATCCGCTCGATCGGCTGGCTGCTCGGGGAGTTCCCGCGCAGCGTGGTCGGCTTCCGGCGGGTGTCGACGGTGCTGGCCGCCACCGGCGAGATGCGGTACGGCGACCGGGCGGTCACCGTCCCGGGCGGCCGGGACGACCGCGGGGCGCGGCTCGACGTCGACGGGCTGGCCTACCGCTACGACGGCGGCCCCGCGCTGCTGGACGACCTGACGTTCAGCGTCGAGCCGGGCCGCACGGTCGCCGTGGTCGGTGCCACCGCCTCCGGCAAGAGCACGCTCACGTCGCTGCTCGTGCGCCTGGTGGACCCGGCGGAGGGCGCCGTACTCGTCGACGGCACCGACCTGCGCGACCTCGCCCGCGGCCGGCTCGCCGAGCACGTGTCCCTCGTGCCGCAGCAGGCCTTCCTCTTCGACGACACCGTCCGCGACAACGTCACACTCGGTGCCGACCTGTCCGACGACCAGGTCTGGGAGGCGCTGCGCACCGCCCAGGCCGACGGCTTCGTGGCCGCCCTGCCCGCCGGGCTCGACACCCGGCTGGGGGAGCGTGGCACGTCGCTGTCGGGCGGCCAGCGGCAGCGGCTGTCGCTGGCCAGGGCGCTGGTGCGCCGGCCGCGGCTGCTGATCATGGACGACGCCACCTCCGCGGTCGACCCCGAGGTCGAGGCCCGGATCCTGGCCGCGCTGCGCGGTGACGACACCGGCGCCTCCGTGCTGGTGGTGGCCTACCGCAAGGCGACGATCGCGCTCGCCGACCAGGTCGTCTACCTCCGCGACGGCCGGGTCGTCGACCAGGGCACGCACAGCGAGCTGCTGGCCCGCAGCCCGGGCTACGCCCACCTCGTCAACGCCTACGAGATGGAGCACCACGAGGCAGCCGAGGAGGTGGCCAGCCCGTGAGCACCGCCACGAGCATGGACACGGGGGAGTCGATCTCCGCCTGGCAGACGATCCGGCGCGGGGTGGAGCTCTCACCCGAGCTGCGCGACGGGATCGGCGGCACGCTGGCGCTGGCCGTCATCTCGACGCTGGGCCGGGTGGTCGTGCCCATCGCCGTGCAGCAGACCCTCGACCGCGGCCTCGGCGCAGCCGGCGGTCCGGACGTGACGTTCATGACGAAGATGGCGCTGCTCGCGGCGGTGGCGATCGTGGCGACCACGGCCGCGTCGTACTTCATGACCGCCCGGCTCTTCACCTCCGCGGAGCGCGGCCTGGCCACGTTGCGGATCAAGGCGTTCCGGCACGTGCACGACCTGCCGCTGCTCACCCAGAACACCGAGCGCCGCGGCGCCCTCGTCGCCCGGGTCACCTCCGACGTCGACCAGGTGTCGCAGTTCCTGATCTTCGGCGGCATCATCGCGATCGTCAGCGTCGGGCAGATCGTCGTCGCCACCGTGGTGATGGCCTACTACTCCTGGCAGCTCACCCTGGTGGTCTGGATCTGCTTCCTGCCGCTGTTCCTGTCGCTGCGCTACTTCCAGCGCAAGCTCTCCGAGGCGTACGGCGTCGTACGCCGCCAGGTCGGCATCCTGCTGAGCGCCATCTCCGAGCCGGTGGTCGGTGCCGCGGTGGTCCGCTCCTACGCCATCGAGACGCGCACCCAGGACCGCATCGACACCGCGATCGACCGGCACCGCGCCGCGAGCACGCGGGCCCAGGGGCTCACCGCGTTCTCGTTCTCGCTCGGCGGCGTCTCGGCCGGGCTCGCCAACGCGGGGGTGCTGATCTTCGGCGTCCTGCTCGGCGTGGACGACCAGATCACCGCCGGCGAGGTGCTCGCGTTCGCCTTCCTCGTCACGCTCTTCGTCGGCCCCGTGCAGATGGGCACCCAGGTGCTGACCGACGCGCAGAACGCGATCGCGGGCTGGCGGCGGGTGATCGGCATCCTGGACACCCCCGCCGACGTGGTCGACCCCGGGTCCTCCGGCACGCCGCTGCCCCGCGAGGCGGTCACGATCTCCTTCGAGGACGTCGGCTTCGCCTACCCGGGCGGCCCCCCGGTCCTGCACGGCGTGACGCTCGACGTCGCGCCGAACACCCGGCTCGCCGTCGTGGGGGAGACCGGCTCGGGGAAGACCACGCTGGCCAAGCTGCTCACCCGGCTGATGGACCCGACCAGCGGCACGGTCCGCCTCGACGGGATCGACCTGCGCACCGTGCCGTTCGCGTCCCTGCGCGACCGGGTGGTGATGGTGCCGCAGGAGGGCTTCCTGTTCGACTCCACGCTCCGGGCCAACGCGCTCTACGGGCGCCTCGACGCGAGCGACGACGACATCCGCGAGGCGGCCGAGCAGCTCGGCCTGGCCGACTGGCTCGACGGGCTGCCGCGCGGGCTCGACACCCACGTCGGCCAGCGCGGCGAGTCGCTGTCGGCGGGGGAGCGCCAGCTCGTCGCGCTGATCCGCGCCCACCTCGCCGACCCCGACCTGCTGGTGCTCGACGAGGCCACCAGCGCGGTGGACCCGGCGCTCGAGATGCGGATCGGCCGGGCGCTGGAGCGGCTGACCCGCGGCCGCACCTCGGTCACCATCGCGCACCGGATGTCGACGGCCGAGAACGCCGACGAGGTGCTGGTGGTGGACAAGGGCCGCGTCGTGCAGCGGGGACCGCACGCCCGCCTGGTCGCCGAGGGCGGCGTCTACGGGCGGCTGCACGAGTCCTGGGTCGCCCAGCAGTCCCTGCGCTGACCCGGGTCCTGGAGGGCGATGGGACACTGGGGTGCGTGACCTCTCTCGACCCCGACATCGCGGCCCGGCTGAAGCGTGACGGCGACGGCCTCGTGCCCGCCGTCGTCCAGCAGCACGACACCGGCGAGGTGCTGATGGTCGGCTGGATGGACGACGAGGCGCTGCACCGCACGCTGACGACCGGGCGGGCGACGTACTGGAGCCGCTCCCGCCAGGAGTACTGGGTCAAGGGCGAGACCTCCGGCCACCGGCAGTGGGTCAAGGGGGTCCGGCTCGACTGCGACGGCGACACCCTGCTGGTGAGCGTCGACCAGGAGGGCCCGGCCTGCCACACCGGCGACCGCACCTGCTTCGACGCCCGCGAGCTGCCGGTCGAGCAGCCGGTCGAGCTGCCGGTGAGCCCCGGTGCGTGACCGCTCCTTCGCCCCGACCGTGCTGCTGGGTCTGGCCGGGGCCGGGCTGGCCGCGGTGGCCGCGAGCCAGACCTGGGCCCGCACCGACGGACGGGCGGCCGGGGTCAAGGTGACCGCCGGAGCGACGGGCTCCGAGGCAGCGCCGCTCGTGCTCGCCCTCGCCCTCGTCGCGCTGGCTGCCTGGGGTGTCGTCCTGGTGCTCCGCGGGAGGGCCCGCCAGGTCGTCGCGGTGGTCGGGCTCGTCGCCGCCGGGGGCGCGATCGTGGCCCTGGTCGACGGGCACCGCGCCGCGGAGGAGGCCTCCCTCCAGGCCGTCCTGGCCCAGGGCGCCGGCAGCGACGTGTTCGTCACGTCGGTGACCGGCTGGTACTGGACGACGGGCCTGGCGCTGCTCCTCACGGCGGTCGCCCTCGTCGTCGCCGTGCGCAGGGCGCGCCGCTGGCCGGCGATGGGCAGCCGGTACGACGCCCCCGCCGCACGGGCGGCGGCGCCCACCACCGAGCAGGACCTGTGGCGTGCGCTCGACGAGGGACACGACCCGACGGCCTGAGAACCAGGGCCGCGGCCCTATCATGAGTCCCGATCCGCCGAACCGCTTCACGTCCTCACGAGGAGAACTCCCGCATGGCTCACCACGGCAACACCCCGGCCGCCTGGACCGGCGTCATGATCATCCTGGTCGGCTTCGTCGTGGGCGGCATCGGCCTCGTGATCGACAACATGACCGTGTTCTGGGTCGGTGTCGCCCTCGTCCCGATCGGCGCGATCGTCGGCAAGATCATGGCGATGATGGGCCTCGGCGCGGAGCCCGCCTCCCACTGATCGGATGACGCCGTGACGACGACCATGCTGCCGCTGCGCGACGAGCGCAGCCGGTGGCGACGGGTGCAGGCACCCGTCCTGGTCGCCGTCGGACTGCTCGCCGCCAGCGTCGCGCTGCACCTGCGCGACCCGCACCGCTCCGGCAGCTGGGGGTTCTGCCCCTGGCTCGCCCTGACCGGCACCTACTGCCCCGGCTGCGGCGGCCTCCGCGCGGTCAACGACCTCACCCACGGTGACGTCGTCGCCGCCGCCTCGAGCAACCTGCTCTTCGTCGGCGCGCTGCCGGTCCTCGGCCTGTGGTGGACCCGTCGCCTGCTCGACGGCTGGCGCGGGGTGCGCCGCGTGGTCGACGAGCGCCGTGCGCTGGTCGTCATGTACGTCGTCCTCGGGGCGGCGCTCGCCTTCTGGCTGGTCCGCAACCTCCCCTTCGCCACCTGGCTCACCCCCTGACCCGAGGGTCGATCCGGGTCAGCCGACGTTGTTGAAGTCGATCGTGCCGTCGCCCATCGTCAGCAGCACCACGTTGAGGATCGTCATGAGCACGGCGAGCGAGCAGCCGATGATCCCGAGGATCACGCCCGCCTTGGCCATGCCCTCGCCGGTGAGGCGGCCGCCGCTCGCGGCGATCTCCTTCTGCGCGTTGCGGCCGAGCACGATGGCGACGATGCCGACCAGCCCGATGATCGCGCAGCACAGCCCGAGGACCGGCGAGATGATGCCGACCACGAGCGCGGCCACGGCCTTGGGGCTGTTCTGGGGAGGGCCGCCGTAGCTGGGGCCGCCGTGGCCGGGACCGCCGTAGCCGGGCGGCGGGGGAGGCGGCGGGGCGCCGTACCCCGGCGGGGTCGCGCCGGGCATCTCCCCGGACCCACCCTCCTCGGGCGGCGGAGGCGGCGGTGTGTAGCTCATGTCAGGTCTCCCCACGTCGGGTCGCGGCACCGGTTACGGGTGCACGCTAGCGTCTCGCGACGGCCAGGACGGGGACCTGGACCCTCAGGAGCCGTAGTCGGTGAAGGTCGCGCTGCCGGTGGCGAAGACGACCACGATCAGCGCGATCACCAGGAGGCCGACCACCACGGCGATGGCGCCGGTGATGATGCCGGCGAGCGCGAGGCCCTCGCCGGTCTGCGTGCCCTGCGACTGGCGCACCTCGGAGCGGCCCTTCATGCCGAGCACGACGGCGACCAGGCCGAAGACGCCCAGCCCGCAGCACCACGACAGCACCAGCGTGGTGATGCCGGTGATCAGCGCGGCGGTGGCCTTGGTGTTGGTGGGCAGGACCGGCGCGTAGCCGGGGGGAGGTCCGTACTGCGGCCCGTAGCCCGGCTGCTCCGGCTGCGGCGGACCTGGCGGGTAGCTCATCGGACGCTCCTGGTGCGGGTCGGACGTCCGCGGGTCCGTGTCGGACCTCGCGGTCAGCGGGTGGCCGGTCACGTGAGAGTCTAGAGACCTCGATCACCCGTACGACGCAGACAGGGAGCTCTGACGTGGCCAGGTCCGTACTCGACGAGATCATCGACGGCGTGCGCCTCGACCTCGCCGACCGTGAGGCCGTCACGCCCATCGACGAGCTCAAGGCCGCTGCCCTGCGCGCGCCCGACGCCCTCGACCCGATGCCCCGGTTCCGCGCCGACGGCGTGAGCGTGATCGCCGAGGTGAAGCGGTCCAGCCCGAGCAAGGGCGCGCTCGCCACGATCGCCGACCCGGCCGCACTCGCCGCGGACTACGAGGCCGGCGGCGCCGCGACGATCAGCGTGCTGACCGAGGAGCGCCGCTTCGGCGGCAGCCTCGACGACCTGCGCGCGGTGCGCGAGTCGGTCCGCATCCCGGTGCTGCGCAAGGACTTCATCGTCACCTCCTACCAGCTCTGGGAGGCCCGCGCCGCCGGCGCCGACCTGGCGCTGCTGATCGTCGCCGCGCTCGACCAGCACCAGCTCGAGGGGCTGCTCGACCGGGCCGTGTCCATCGGGCTCACCCCGCTGGTCGAGGTGCACGACGAGGAGGAGGTCGACCGCGCGCTCGAGGCCGGCGCCCAGCTCATCGGCGTCAACGCCCGCAACCTCAAGACCCTCGAGGTCGACCGGGACACCTTCTCCCGGCTGGCCCCCCTCATCCCTGACGACGTGGTCCGGGTCGCGGAGTCCGGCGTACGCGGTCCGCACGACGTCTTCGAGTACGCCAAGCAGGGCGCCAACGTCGTCCTCGTCGGCGAGACCCTGGTGCGCGGGGACAACCCGCGCGAGGCGGTGGCCGACCTCGTCGCCGCCGGTGCCCACCCCGCCCTGAAGCAGCGCGACCTCGACAAGCACTGAGAGTCCGACCGTGACCGCACAGCACACTCCCTCCCTGTCCTCGCCGAGCCCCGAGCGGGACGGCCGGTTCGGCCGCTTCGGCGGCCGGATGATGCCCGAGGCCCTGATGGCCGCCCTCGACGAGCTCACCGAGGCGTGGCAGGACGCGATGGCCGACCCGGAGTTCACCGGGGAGTTCGAGCGGATGCTGCGGGAGTACGCCGGCACGCCGAGCCTGCTCTACGACGCCACCAAGCTCTCGGAGCTGGCCGGCGCCCGGATCCTCCTCAAGCGCGAGGACCTCAACCACACCGGCGCGCACAAGATCCGCAACGTGCTCGGCCAGGCGCTGCTCACCAAGCGGATGGGCAAGACCCGGGTGATCGCCGAGACCGGTGCCGGCCAGCACGGCGTCGCCTCCGCCACCGCGGCGGCGTACCTCGGTCTGGACTGCGTCGTCTACATGGGCGAGGTCGACACCCAGCGGCAGGCCCTCAACGTGGCCCGGATGCACCTGCTCGGCGCCGAGGTCGTCGCGGTGAAGTCCGGCTCGCGCACCCTGAAGGACGCCATCAACGAGGCGATCCGCGACTGGGTCGCCAGCGTCGACCACACCGCCTACCTGTTCGGCACCGCGGCCGGCCCGCACCCGTTCCCGTCGATGGTGCGCGACTTCTGCCGCGGCATCGGCGACGAGGCCCGCGCCCAGTGCCTCGAGCTCACCGGTGCCCTGCCCGACTCGGCGGTCGCCTGCGTCGGCGGCGGCTCCAACGCCATCGGTCTCTTCGCGGCGTTCCTCGACGACGCCGACGTGCAGCTGGTCGGCTGCGAGGCCGCGGGTGACGGCGTCGACACGATGCGCCACGCGGCGACGATCTACGCCCACGAGTTCGGCGTGCTGCACGGCGCCCGCACGTTCGTGCTCCAGGACGAGGACGGCCAGACCAAGGAGTCGCACTCGATCTCGGCGGGGCTCGACTACCCCGGGGTCGGGCCGCAGCACGCCTACCTCGCGGAGTCCGGACGTGCGACCTACCGTCCGGTCACCGACGCCGAGGCGATGGACGCGTTCGCGCTCCTCTCGCGCACCGAGGGGATCATCCCGGCGATCGAGTCCGCGCACGCCGTCGCCGGGGCGATGCAGCTGGCGAAGGAGCAGCCGGGCTCGACGATCCTGGTGAACCTCTCCGGCCGTGGCGACAAGGACATGGGCACGGCGATCGAGTGGTTCGGGCTCGGCGAGACCCGGCCCGACGACAAGGCGGGGGAGCCGACCGAATGAGCAGCACCGCGGAGGCCTTCGCGAAGGCACGGGCCGAGGACCGCGCCGCCCTGGTGGGCTACCTGCCGGCCGGGTTCCCCGACGTCGCCGGCGGCATCGACGCCATCCGCACCATGGTCGAGAACGGCTGCGACGTCATCGAGGTCGGCCTGCCCTACAGCGACCCGGTGATGGACGGCCCGACGATCCAGGCCGCCGCCCAGCAGGCGCTGGAGAACGGCACCCGCACCAAGGACGTGCTGGACACCGTCGAGGCGGTCGCCGCGACCGGCGTGCCCGTCGTGGTGATGACCTACTGGAACCCCGTCGAGCGCTACGGCGTCGAGCGGTTCGCCGCCGACCTGGCGAGCGCCGGGGGAGCCGGCCTGATCACGCCGGACCTGGTCCCCGACGAGGCCGGCGAGTGGGTCGCCGCGGCCGATGCCCACGACCTCGACAAGATCTTCCTCGTCGCGCCGTCCTCGACCGACGCGCGGCTGCGGATGACGGCGGCGGCGTGCCGCGGCTTCGTCTACGCCACCGCGGTGATGGGGGTGACCGGGGCGCGTGAGTCCTCCAGCGACCTGGTGGCGCCCCTCGTCGCGCGCACCCGCGCCGTGACCGACCTGCCGATCGGCGTCGGCCTCGGCGTCTCCGACCGCGCCCAGGCCGCCGAGGTCGCCCGGCACGCCGACGGGGTCATCGTCGGCTCCGCCTTCGTGCGCCGGCTGCTCGACGCCGGCTCCGACCGCGCCGCCGGGCTGGAGTCCCTGGCCGAGCTCACCCGCGAGCTCGCGGCAGGTGTCCGACGTGCGTGAGCCTCTCCGTACGGCGGCCCTGGCGGCCGTCGGGGTGCTGGCGCTGACCGCTTGCGGGTCGTCCGACCAGGACGCCGGGGCGCCGGTCACCGGCGTCACGGTGCAGGACGACGACGGCATGAACGGCATCGTGCTGCCGAAGCCCTACGAGGTGGCCGACCTCTCGCTGACGGCGACGGACGGGTCGGCGTACCGCCTCGCCGACGACACCGACAAGCCGCTCACCGTCGTGTTCTTCGGCTACACGCACTGCCCCGACATCTGCCAGGTCGTGATGGCCGACATCGCCTCCGCGCTGACCCGGCTCGACGGCGACGAGCGGGCCCAGGTCGGGATGCTCTTCGTGACCACCGACCCGGCGCGTGACGACGAGGCGACGCTCCGTGACTATCTCGACCGGTTCGACCCCTCGTTCGAGGGACTCACCGGGCCGCTGCCGCGGGTCGTCGAGGCGGGGGAGTCCCTCGGCGTCGCGGTCGAGAAGGGCGAGAAGCTGCCCTCCGGCGGCTACGAGGTGTCCCACGGCACCCAGGTCGTCGGTGTGCTGCCCGACGGCACCGCACCTCTGGTGTGGACCCATGGCACCTCCCCGGAACAGATCGCCGAGGACATCCACGTCGTGCTCAGCGAGGGCGGCGTCCCGACAGGAGACACCCAGTGATCTACGCAGGCATCCCCAGTCCGAGCCAGGGGGTCTGGCACCTCGGCCCGCTGCCGATCCGTGCCTACGCCCTGTGCATCATCGCCGGGGTCGTCATCGCGGTGTGGCTCGGCGAGAAGCGCTGGGTCGCCCGCGGCGGCAAGCCCGGGCAGGTCGGGGACATCGCGCTGTGGGCGGTGCCGTTCGGCCTCGTCGGCGGCCGGCTCTACCACGTCGCCACCGACTGGCGGCTCTACTTCGGCGAGGGCAAGGACCCGGTCGCCGCGCTCTACGTGTGGCAGGGCGGCCTCGGCATCTGGGGCGCGATCGCGCTCGGCGCCGTCGGTGCCTACCTCGGCTGCCGGCGGTACGGCGCCAAGTTCCCGCCGCTCGCCGACGCGCTCGCCCCCGGCGTCGCGCTCGCGCAGGCCGTCGGCCGGTTCGGCAACTGGTTCAACCAGGAGCTCTACGGCCGCCCCACGTCGCTGCCCTGGGGCCTCGAGATCGACCCGGCGCACCGCGAGGACGGCTACGAGCAGTACGCCACCTTCCACCCCACGTTCCTCTACGAGAGCCTGTGGAACATCGGTACGGCGTTCCTCGTCATCTGGGCCGACAAGAAGTTCCGCCTCGGCCACGGACGGGCGTTCGCGCTCTACGTGATGGCCTACACCGCGGGCCGCGGCTGGATCGAGTACCTCCGGATCGACAAGGTCCAGGAGAACGACGTCTTCGGCCTGCGGCTCAACGTGTGGACCTCGATCATCGTGTTCGCCGCCGCCCTGCTGTTCTTCCTCTGGTCGGCCCGGCGCCACCCCGGGCGCGAGGAGCAGGTCCTGCGCGACGGCGCGGCGACCGACGGGTACGCCGCCGACTCCGAGGCCACCGACGTACCGGCCACCGACGTACCGGCCACCGAGGCCGACCGGGACGCCGAGGCCGATCGGGACGCCGACTGAGGTTTGCCTCACCTTCGATGAATCCGCGACGCAGACTGGATAGGTTCCGGGTATGAGCACCCATACCCACCAGGTCGGCCACGAGCACCCCGACGTCACCGGAGGGTGGCTGCGGCCCGCGGTCTTCGGGGCGAGCGACGGCCTCGTCTCCAACCTCGCCCTGATCGCCGGTGTGGCCGGCGGCACGCAGGGCGACAGCTCCACCGCGGTGGTGCTGGCCGGTTTCGCCGGCCTCGCCGCCGGCGCGTTCTCGATGGCGGTCGGGGAGTACACCTCGGTCGCCAGCCAGTCCGAGGCGGCTGCCCACGAGGTCAACCGCGAGCGCCGGGAGATCATCGCCAACCCCGAGGCCGAGACCAAAGAGCTCGCGGCGATGTACGTCGAGAAGGGGATCGACGAGCACCTGGCCTACGAGGTGGCCCGCCAGATCCACCTCGACGTCGACAACGCCGTCAAGGTGCACGCCCGCGAGGAGCTCGGGGTCGACCCGCACGACCTGGCGTCACCGATGCTGGCCGCGGTGTCCTCGTTCGTCGCCTTCGGGATCGGTGCGCTGATCCCGCTGCTGCCCTACCTGCTCGGGGCCAACTCGCTGCTGCCCGGTCTGGTCATCACCCTGCTCGCGCTGTTCGGAGCCGGAGCGGTCGTGACCTCGGTGACCAGCCGGCCCTGGTGGTACGGCGGTGCACGGCAGATGTTCCTCGGCGGCGTCGCGGCGGCCATCACCTACGGGGTGGGTGCGCTGGTGGGCGTCTCCGGGCTGGGCTGACGGGTCCGCTCCGTCCCGCTTCGGGCGTCCTCAAACCTGTCCAAGATGTGATCTTCGCGTCTCAGCCGGCGAGCTCTCGCGGCAGCGGGTGATGTAGGCTTTGCTTTCCGCATGGGCCAATGTCGTCCCGCGCATCTTTCGCATTGGAGCCGCACCGGAACCGCTCTCGGGCCCCGGTGCCAGACGACGACGGGAGAATGCCGCATGCATGCATTCCCGCCGCCCGCACCCCGGGCACAGTCCGGACTTTCGGCAATGCCGCAACCACAGGGGCTCTACGACGGATGCCACGAGCATGACGCTTGTGGTGTCGCCTTCGTCGCAACCCTGACCGGCGTAGCCAGCCACGACATCGTTGCCAAGGCGATCACCGCCCTGCGCAACCTCGAGCACCGTGGTGCCACCGGGGCCGAGCCCGACACCGGTGACGGCGCCGGCATCCTCTTCGGTGTCCCGGACCGGTTCTTCCGCGAGGTCACCCAGGAGCTGGGCTTCGAGCTCCCTCCCGCGCGCACCTACGCCGTCGGTACGGCGTTCCTGCCGGGCGACGACGAGCAGGTCGCGAAGACCCGCCAGCGCATCGAGGAGATCGCCGCCGAGGAGGGCCTCACCGTCCTCGGCTGGCGCGAGGTCCCCACCGATCCGTCCATGCTCGGCGCCACCGCCGTGAGCGTGATGCCGTCGTTCCAGCAGCTCTTCGTCGCCGCCGCCGGAGGCCGCCTCGTCGGGATGGCCCTCGAGCGCAGGGCGTTCTGCCTGCGCAAGCGCGCGGAGCGGGAGACCGACGTCTACTTCCCGTCGCTGTCGTCGCGGACCATCGCCTACAAGGGCATGCTCACCACCGACCAGCTCGACCGGTTCTACCCCGAGCTCACCGACGAGCGCGTGGAGTCGGCGGTCGCGGTCGTGCACTCGCGGTTCTCCACCAACACGTTCCCGTCGTGGCCGCTGTCGCACCCGTTCCGGTTCATCGCGCACAACGGCGAGATCAACACCGTGATGGGCAACCGCAACTGGATGCGCGCCCGCGAGGCGCTGCTCTCCAGCGACCTGCTCGCCGGCCCGGCGGCCGGTGACGCCAAGGGCGCCGCCGCGGACCTCGAGCGGCTCTTCCCGATCTGCAGCACCGGCGCGTCCGACTCGGCGTCCTTCGACGAGGTGCTCGAGCTGCTGCACATGGGCGGCCGCTCCCTGCCGCACTCCGTGCTGATGATGATCCCGGAGGCGTGGGAGAACCACGCCGAGATGGACCAGAAGCGGCGCGCCTTCTACGAGTTCCACGCCTCGATGATGGAGCCGTGGGACGGCCCCGCCTGCGTCGTGTTCACCGACGGCACCCAGGTCGGCGCCGTGCTCGACCGCAACGGCCTGCGCCCCTCGCGCTACTGGGTCACCGACGACGGTCTCGTCGTCCTCGCGTCCGAGGTCGGCGTCCTCGACATCGACCCCGCGACCGTCGTGCGCAAGGGCCGGCTGCAGCCGGGCCGCATGTTCCTCGTGGACACCGCCGAGCACCGGATCATCGAGGACGAGGAGATCAAGGGCGAGCTCGCCGCCGAGCACCCCTACGACGAGTGGCTGCACGCCGGGATCATCCACCTCGACGACCTCCCCGAGCGCGAGCACATCGTGCACACGCACGCCTCGGTCACGCGCCGCCAGCAGATCTTCGGCTACACCGAGGAGGAGAAGCGCGTCCTGCTCACGCCGATGGCGAAGACCGGCGCCGAGCCGATCGGGTCGATGGGCACGGACACGCCGATCGCGGTGCTCTCCGAGCGTCCGCGGCTGCTGTTCGACTACTTCGCGCAGCTGTTCGCGCAGGTCACCAACCCGCCGCTGGACGCGATCCGCGAGGAGCTCGTGACGTCGCTGGCCGGCACGATCGGCCCCGAGGCCAACCTCCTGGAGCCGACGCCGTCGTCGTGCCGCCAGGTCGTGCTGCCGTTCCCGGTGATCGACAACGACGAGCTGGCCAAGATCCGCCACATCAACCGTGACGGCGACATGCCGGGCTTCATCACGCACGTGGCCCGCGGTCTCTACGACGTCGAGGGCGGGGGAGCGGCGCTGGCCGAGCGCATCGACGAGATCTGCGCCGAGGTGTCGGCCGCGATCGCCGACGGCGCGCGCATCATCGTGCTCTCCGACCGGCACTCCACCGCCGAGCTGGCGCCGATCCCGTCGCTGCTGCTCACGGGTGCGGTGCACCACCACCTGGTCCGCGAGAAGACCCGCACCCAGGTCGGCCTCGTCGTCGAGGCCGGTGACGTCCGCGAGGTGCACCACGTCGCGCTGCTGATCGGCTACGGCGCCGCCGCGGTGAACCCCTACCTCGCCATGGAGACCGTCGAGGACCTCGCCCGCGACGGCTTCTTCGTCGACGTCGAGCCCGAGAAGGCCGTCAAGAACCTGGTGAGGTCGCTCGGCAAGGGCGTCCTGAAGGTGATGAGCAAGATGGGCGTCTCCACGGTGGCGTCCTACACCGGCGCGCAGATCTTCGAGGCGGTCGGACTGTCCCAGGAGCTCGTCGACCGCTACTTCACCGGCACCACCAGCAAGCTCGGTGGCATCGGCCTCGACACGGTCGCCGAGGAGGTGGCACGCCGGCACCACAAGGCCTACCCGGTCAACGGCCTGCCGCCGGCGCACCGCAGCCTCGAGATCGGCGGCGAGTACCAGTGGCGCCGCGAGGGCGAGCCGCACCTGTTCGACCCGGAGACGATCTTCCGGCTCCAGCACTCCACGCGCACCGGTCGCTACGACATCTTCAAGCAGTACACCGCGCGGGTGAACGAGCAGTCCGAGCGGCTGATGACGCTGCGCGGCCTGTTCAAGTTCAAGGACGGCACCCGGGAGCCGATCTCGATCGACGAGGTCGAGCCGGTCTCCGAGATCGTCAAGCGGTTCTCCACCGGCGCGATGTCCTACGGGTCGATCAGCCAGGAGGCGCACGAGACGCTGGCCGTCGCCATGAACATGCTCGGCGGCAAGTCCAACACCGGTGAGGGCGGCGAGGACGCGGACCGTCTCTACGACCCGGAGCGCCGCAGCTCGATCAAGCAGGTGGCCTCGGGCCGGTTCGGCGTGACGTCGGAGTACCTCACCAACGCCGACGACATCCAGATCAAGATGGCGCAGGGCGCGAAGCCCGGCGAGGGCGGCCAGCTGCCCGGGCACAAGGTCTACCCCTGGGTGGCCAAGACCCGTTACAGCACGCCCGGCGTGGGGCTGATCTCGCCACCGCCGCACCACGACATCTACTCGATCGAGGATCTCGCCCAGCTGATCCACGACCTGAAGAACTCCAACCCGTCGGCACGCGTGCACGTCAAGCTCGTGGCCGAGGTCGGGGTCGGCACGGTGGCGGCCGGGGTGTCGAAGGCGCACGCGGACGTCGTACTCATCTCCGGCCACGACGGCGGAACGGGTGCGTCCCCGCTGACCTCGCTCAAGCACGCCGGCGGGCCGTGGGAGCTCGGCCTCGCCGAGACCCAGCAGACGCTGCTGCTCAACGGGCTGCGCGACCGGATCGTCGTGCAGGCCGACGGCCAGCTCAAGACCGGGCGCGACGTGATCATCGCGGCGCTGCTCGGCGCCGAGGAGTTCGGCTTCGCGACCGCGCCGCTCGTCGTGTCGGGCTGCATCATGATGCGGGTCTGCCACCTCGACACCTGCCCGGTCGGCGTCGCCACCCAGAACCCGGTGCTGCGCGAGCGCTACACCGGCAAGGCGGAGCACGTCGTCAACTTCTTCACCTACATCGCCGAGGAGGTGCGTGAGCTGCTCGCCGAGCTGGGCTTCCGCACCCTCGAGGAGGCGGTCGGCCGCGCCGAGATGCTCGACGTCGAGACCGCGGTCCAGCACTGGAAGGCCGCCGGCCTCGACCTGACCCCGGTGCTCCATGTGCCCGAGCTGCCCGCGGGGGCGGCCCGGCACAACACCACCGTGCAGGACCACGGGCTCGACAAGGCGCTCGACAACGAGCTGGTGCGCATCGCCGCCCCGGCGCTCGAGAGGGGCGAGCCGGTCCGCGGCCAGGTCGAGATCCGCAACGTGAACCGCACGGTCGGCACGATCCTCGGCCACGAGGTGACCAAGCGCTACCGGGGCGAGGGCCTGCCCGACGGCACGATCGACCTCACGTTCACGGGGTCGGCCGGGCAGTCGTTCGGCGCCTTCGTGCCGCGCGGCATCACGCTGCGGCTCGAGGGCGACGCCAACGACTACGTCGGCAAGGGCCTCTCGGGCGGACGCATCGTGGTGCGCCCGGACCGTACGGCGCCGTTCGACGCGTCGGGACAGATCATCGCCGGCAACGTGATCGGCTACGGCGCCACGTCGGGCGAGATCTACCTGCGCGGCCAGGTCGGCGAGCGCTTCTGCGTCCGCAACTCGGGCGCCGCCGCGGTCGTCGAGGGCGTGGGCGACCACGGCTGCGAGTACATGACCGGCGGACGGGTCGTGGTTCTCGGCCCGACCGGACGCAACTTCGCGGCCGGCATGTCCGGCGGCGTCGCGTTCGTGCTCGACCTCGACCAGCAGCGGGTCAACCAGGAGCTCGTCGAGCTCGCTGACGTCAAGGGCGACGTCGCCGACGAGCTGCAGGACCTCGTACGCCGGCACTTCGAGGAGACCGGCTCCACGGTCGCCGAGGAGCTGCTCGCCGACTGGTCCGCGGCCGTGACCCGGTTCACCGAGGTGATGCCGAGCGACTACAAGCGGGTGCTCGAAGCGAAGGCCGAGGCTCTCGAGGAGGGCCTGTCCGAGGACGAGACCGCCACCAAGATGATGGAGGCCCTCCATGGCTGACCCCCGAGGTTTTCTCAAGCACGGCCGCGAGGTCGCGTCCCGTCGTCCGGTCGAGGAGCGGGTGGAGGACTGGAACGAGGTCTACCCCGGCAGCGCCGGGCGTGCGTTGCTGCCGATCATCACCGAGCAGGCCGGCCGCTGCATGGACTGCGGCATCCCGTTCTGCCACCAGGGCTGCCCGCTCGGCAACATCATCCCGGAGTGGAACGACCTGGTCTGGCGTGACGACTGGGAGGGTGCGGTCGAGCGGCTGCACGCCACGAACAACTTCCCGGAGTTCACCGGACGGCTCTGCCCGGCGCCCTGCGAGACCGCGTGCGTGCTCGGCATCAACCAGGACCCGGTGACGATCAAGAACGTCGAGGTCGCCATCGCGGACCGCGGCTGGGAGTCCGGCTACGTCCGGCCGCAGCCGCCCGAGTGGCTCAGCGGCAGGACCGTCGCGGTCATCGGCTCGGGCCCGGCCGGGTTGGCCGTCGCCCAGCAGCTCACGCGCGCGGGTCACACCGTCGCCGTCTACGAGCGTGCCGACAAGGTCGGCGGGCTGATGCGCTACGGCATCCCCGAGTTCAAGATGGAGAAGAAGTACCTCGAGCGCCGCCTCGACCAGATGCGTCGGGAGGGCACGGTGTTCCGGGCCGGCGTCGACGTCGGCACCGAGATCACCGGCGCACAGCTCGTGGAGCGCTTCGACGCCGTCGTCCTCGCCATCGGCGCCACCGTCGCGCGTGACCTGCCCATCACCGGGCGCCAGCTCGGCGGCATCCACCAGGCGATGGAGTTCCTCCCGCAGGCCAACCGGGTCGCGCTCGGCGAGCAGGTCGAGGACCAGATCACCGCGACCGGCAAGCACGTCGTGATCATCGGTGGCGGCGACACCGGGGCGGACTGCCTCGGCACGTCCCACCGCCAGAAGGCCGCGTCCGTGACGCAGCTGGAGATCATGCCGCAGCCCGGCGAGGATCGGCCGGCCGGCCAGCCGTGGCCGACGTACCCGATGCTCTTCCGCGTCTCCTCGGCGCACGAGGAGGGCGGGGAGCGGGTGTACGCCGTCTCCACGCAGGAGTTCCTCGGCGACGACGACGGCAACGTCCGGGCGCTCCGGCTCGTGGACGTCGAGCTCGTCGACGGCAAGCTCACCGAGATCGAGGGCACCGAGCGCGAGATCCCGGCCGAGCTGGTGCTGTTCGCGATGGGCTTCACCGGCCCCGAGCAGGACGGCGTCGTGGCCCAGCTGGGCGTCGACCTCGACGGACGCGGCAACATCGTCCGCGACGCGTCCTACATGTCGAGCGTGCCCGGGGTGTTCGTCGCCGGGGACGCGGGCCGCGGCCAGTCGCTGATCGTGTGGGCGATCGCCGAGGGCCGGGCGGCCGCGGCGAAGGTGGACGAGTACCTCACCGGCTCCACCACCCTGCCGGCCCCGATCCCGCCGACCGAGCGGCCGCTCGTCGTCTGAGGGACCAGATATTGGAACGATCCATTCCTGGTAGCGGTGACTCACCGGTAGCCCGCTAGGGTCGGGGGGTGCGTAGAGCAAAGATCGTCTGCACCCTCGGCCCCGCTGTCTCGACCCCGGAGAAGATCCGGGCCCTCGTGGACGCCGGCATGGACGTCGCCCGGCTGAACCTCAGCCACGGCAGCCATGCCGACCATGAGTTGGTCTACGAGATGGTGCGCCGCGCCTCCGACGAGAGCGGCCACGCCATCGGGATCTTCGCGGACCTCCAGGGACCCAAGATCCGGCTGGGCAAGGTCGCGGCCGGGCCGCTGAAGCTCACGGAGGGCGCCGCCTTCACGATCACCACGCGGGAGGTGCCCGGCGACGCCGAGATCTGCTCGACGACGTACGACGGCCTCCCCGGTGACGTGGCCGAGGGCGACCAGATCCTCATCGACGACGGCAAGGTCCGGCTCGAGGTGACCTCGGTCGAGGGCACCGAGGTGCACACCCTGGTCATGGTCCCCGGCCCGATCAGCGACAACAAGGGCATCAACCTGCCCGGCGTCGCCGTGTCCGTGCCGGCCTTGTCGGAGAAGGACAAGGAGGACCTCCGCTGGGCCCTCCACCTGACCGTCGACTTCATCGCGCTGTCCTTCGTGCGCTCCGCCGCCGACGTCGAGGACGTCCGTGACGTGATGCGTGAGGAGGGCATCTTCCTTCCGGTGATCGCCAAGATCGAGAAGCCGCAGGCGATCGTCAACATCGAGGAGATCGTCGACGCGTTCGACGGCTTCATGGTGGCGCGCGGCGACCTCGGCGTGGAGTGCCCCCTCGAGGACGTGCCGTTCCTGCAGAAGCAGGTCATCGACGTGGCGCGTCGCCACGCCAAGCCGGTCATCGTGGCCACGCAGATGCTCGAGTCGATGATCTCCGCGCCGCGGCCCACCCGGGCGGAGGCGTCCGACGTCGCCAACGCGGTGCTCGACGGCGCCGATGCCGTGATGCTGTCGGGGGAGACCAGCGTCGGCGAGTTCCCGATCGAGACCGTCGAGGTGATGGCGCGCATCATCGCGTCCACCGAGGACCACGGGCTCTCCCGGATGACCGCCATCGACTGGCAGCCGCGGACCCGCGGGGGAGTGATCGCCAAGGCCGCCGCCGAGGTGGCCGAGCGGATCGGT
This sequence comes from uncultured Actinomycetota bacterium, assembly GCA_963721855.1. GTDB lineage: Bacteria > Actinomycetota > Actinomycetes > Propionibacteriales > Nocardioidaceae > Nocardioides_B. The sequence goes on from CAVRMN010000017.1 coordinate 172,971, forward strand.
GCGAAGTACCTCGTCGCGTTCACCCAGAGCGGCGACTCCGCCCGCCGGCTGTCGCGCTACCGCGGCCCGATCCCGATGCTGGCGTTCACCCCCGTCGCCGTGGTGCGCTCGCAGCTCGCGCTGTCCTGGGGCATCGAGACGTTCAAGACGACCGACGTCGAGCACACCGACGAGATGGTGCGACAGGTCGACGAGCACCTGCTCAAGATCAACCGGGTGAAGGAGGGAGACTTCGTCGTGATCATCGGCGGTAGCCCCCCGGGAATCCCGGGCTCCACCAACGCGCTGCGCATCCACCGGATGGGCGATGCCATCAACGAGGTGGCGCCGGCCTACCGGCGGCCCACGCGCTAGCACTTCGGGCCGATCAGCGCGTCGAGCCGGGCGACGCCGGCGCGCGTCGACACCGACGTCGTCTTGGCGTTGGACCTACGCCACGGGACGCCCACCAGGTCGAGGGCGTCGCAGCACCACTGGTGGATCTCCTGCGAGCAGTTGGTGAACTGCCACCGCGGGTAGTCGTAGCGCTTCGTCACCCCTGCCACCGGCCGGGTCGCCCAGTTGTTGACCCGGCTGCCGTCGGAGTGGAAGAGGCCGCGCAGGAAGTCGGCCGGGTGCTGGCGGACGAGGGCCCACTGCCAGTCCGCCATCCCGAGCACCCGCTCGTGCTTGCGCCCGGGTCCGTGCTGCGGGAACAGGCACGGCCAGTGCTTCCAGCAGTTCTGGACCACGACTGCCCCTGGGGCGCGGACATGGCACACGCTGCCGCCGGCATGTACGGCCGCACGAGGCCGCGTCGCTCAGCGATGATCCCGGGGTAGGCGGCGTCGCAGGAGATGCGCAGGACGAAGTGCGTCCGTGCCGGGGAGAGGCAGCCGTCGCCCAGGTAGTAGCCGAAGAGGGCCGCATAGGAGGGTCCGTCGAGTGATCCGCTTTCGTCGGAGCATCGCGGACAGTCCGACAGAACGCGGCTGGCCTCGATGCCGTTGTCGCGCCACTCGCGGAGTGTTGACCTGCTGACGCCGAGGGCGCGGCTGACAGTGCTGCAGCGTGGAGCCCTGCGCAAGCAACAGCAGGGCGTCCTCACGGACGCTGCGGGGCATGCATGGAGCGATGGTCGGGCAGTGCGCCGACATCCATGAGGAGATAGGGTGCCCCGGGTGGGATTCGAACCCACACTGGCATGGTGTTTGAGACCACTGTCTCTGCCGTTGGACAACCGGGGCCGAGCCGCGCCAACGGTACTAGCCGGTCCGGGCGGACCGCGATCGGGACGCGTCTCGGACGGACAGTTGCTAATCTCTAGTGATCCGGTAGACTTTCGTCTTGTAAGGTCTTCAGGGTGCAGGACGGCGGGGAGCGGATGCGACGGTTGATCGGCTGGCTGGTGAGCCAGGAGCGTGCAGTGGCCAACGCGCGCGAGGCCGCGACCGAGCTGTGCCGCCAGTCCGTCGAGCGGCGCGAGGTCGAGATCTACCTCGCCGCACACCGAGACGGTGTGACGAAGAGCGCCTGAGCCGCTCTCGCCGTGCTCCCGCCTCGTCAGGCCCGTTAGCCTGTCCCGCGTGAGCACACAGCCAGGCACCCCGGCCCGTCGCGTCGTCATCGCCGAGGACGAGGCCCTGATCCGCCTCGACCTCGCCGAGATGCTCGAGGAGGAGGGGTACGACGTCGTCGGCCAGGCCGGCGACGGCGAACGAGCCGTCGCGCTCGCCGAGGAGCTCCGGCCCGACCTGGTCGTGCTCGACGTCAAGATGCCCCGCCTCGACGGGATCTCGGCCGCCGAGCGCATCGCCGGGCAGCGCATCGCACCCGTCGTCATCCTCACGGCCTTCAGCCAGCGCGAGCTGGTGGAGCGGGCCCGCGACGCCGGCGCGATGGCCTACCTGGTCAAGCCGTTCACCAAGGGCGACCTGGTGCCGGCAGTCGAGATGGCGGTCAGCCGCTTCGCCGAGCTGCAGATGCTCGAGGCCGAGGTGGCCGACCTGAGCGAGCGGCTCGAGACCCGCAAGGCGGTCGACCGGGCGAAGGGCGTGCTGCAGCAGCGGCTCGAGCTCAGCGAGCCCGACGCGTTCCGCTGGATCCAGAAGACCGCCATGGACCTGCGGCTGTCGATGCGTCAGGTCGCCGACGGCGTGATCACCCACGGACCCGAGATCGCCGAGGGGTCCGGCCCCCGCTGACCGCGGTCCGGATGTCCTTGGAAACAGGACGATTCGGACGCATTGCCGCCGAGCGGGCCGCCTTGGTCACAAGTTGACAACGCGCTCCCGGGAAACGGTGGACGGAGCCCTGTGATCGGACCTCGTGGTGCTAGGTTCCACACACGAATCAGCTGCCGCGCGCCCGGAACGGTCCGGGCGCCGGCTCTTGTACCTCACGGAGGGTCAATGATCCGCTCATCCAAGACCTGGCGCATCGCGGCGGCTGCCGTGGCCACCGGGCTCGCGCTGACGGCGTGCGGCACCACCGACAGCACGGACAACGCGAACGCGGGCGACGGCGCGAGCTGCGACGTCAACCTCGCCTTCCTCGGTCCCGAGACCGGCGACTACGCCAACCTCGGCCTGAACATCGTCAACGGCGCCAAGGTCGCCCTCGACGAGTTCGCCGCGGACAGCGACTGCAAGGTCGAGATCAAGGAGTTCGACTCGCAGGGTGACCCCGAGAAGGCCACCCCGCTGGCGACCCAGATCATCAACGACGACTCCATCGTGGGCGTCATCGGCCCCACATTCTCCGGTGAGACCGACGCCACCGGCGCGGCGTTCGCCGAGGCCGGCCTGGTGACCGTGTCCGCCTCGGCCACGAACCCCGACCTGTCGCAGAACGGCTGGGACACCTTCCACCGCCTGCTCGGCAACGACGCCACCCAGGCCCCGGCCGCCGCGAAGTACATCAAGGAGACGCTCGGCGCCAAGAAGGTGTTCGTCGTCGACGACGCGTCGGAGTACGGCAAGTACATCGCCGACGGCGTCGCTTCGGACCTCGGTGACCTGGTCGTCGACACCGACACCGTGCAGCAGAAGCAGACCGACTTCGGCCCGACCGTGACCAAGGTCAAGGCCTCCGGCGCCGACGCGCTCTGGTACGGCGGCTACTACACCGAGGCCGGCCTGCTGGTGAAGCAGCTCCGCTCGGCCGGCTGGAAGGGCACCTTCCTCTCGGGCGACGGCTCGAACGACCCCGGCTTCGTCGAGGCCGCCGGTGCCTCCGCCGCGGAGGGTGCGATCCTGACCTGCCCCTGCGCCCCGTCGACCGACGACTTCATCGCGAAGTACAAGGAGGTCAACAACGCCGAGCCCGGGACCTACTCCGCTGAGGGCTACGACGCGGCCAACGTCCTGCTCCAGGGGATCGCGGACGGCAGCACCGACCGCCAGGGTCTTCTCGACTGGGTGAACAGCTACGACTCCGACGGTCTCACCAAGCACATCAAGTGGGACGAGAGCGGCGAGGTGGCCGAGGTCGTCATCTACGCCTACAAGGTGACCGGCGGCAAGATCGCGGTCGACACCGAGATCAAGTAGGTCCAGACTTCGTCTGACTTGCTCGTTGCATGAGGTTGCGGCCGGGGGGCTCACTTCCCGGCCGCAACCCATGCCCGGCGGTCTCGGCTGACAGGGGATTGACGTGGAGTTCCTGCTCGACCACTTCTTCGAGCTCACCATCACCGGCCTCGCGCTCGGCTCGGTCTACGCACTGGTCGCCCTCGGCTACACGATGGTGTACGGCGTGCTCCAGCTCATCAACTTCGCGCACTCCGAAGTGTTCATGTACGGCACCTTCGCCACCGTGTGGACGCTCTACCTCCTCGGTGGCACACCGGCGTCGAGCACCGGCGCCGTGATCGGCATGCTCGTGGTCGCGATGGGCGTGGCCATGCTCGTGTCGGGCGGGGTGGCGCTGCTCCTCGAGCGGGTGGCCTACCGCCCCCTGCTGAAGCGGGGGGCGCCCAAGCTGGTCGCCCTGATCGGCGCCATCGGAGCCTCCTTCGTGCTCGCCGAGGCGATGGGGCTTCGCGGACAGATCGCGGGCGCGGTCGGGCTCGACGACAACATCGACCGTTACGTCCGCCGCTCGCGCGACACCACCGGCTTCCCGGTCGACATCCACCCGAAGGGTCTCTTCGCGATCGGTGACTACACGATCACCACGGTGGATCTGCTGGTGATCCTCGCGGCGTTGCTGATGATGATCGCGCTCGACCAGTTCGTCCGCCGCTCCCGGCTCGGCCGCGGCATGCGTGCCGTCGCCCAGGACCCCGAGGCGGCGGCCCTCATGGGCGTCAACTCCACGCGAGCGGTCCAGCTGACCTTCCTGCTCGGAGGCCTGATGGCGGGTGCCGCGGCGACGCTCTACATGATCCGGATCGGTGCGACCCGGTTCGACGCCGGCTTCATCCTCGGTGTGAAGGCCTTCACCGCCGCGGTCATGGGCGGCATCGGCAACCTGCGGGGCGCGCTGCTTGGCGGCCTCGTCCTCGGCGTCGCCGAGAACTACGGCTCGGCCATCATCGGCACCCAGTGGAAGGACGTCGTGGCGTTCGTCCTGCTGGTCGTCATCCTGCTGTTCCGTCCGACCGGCCTGCTGGGCGAGTCGCTGGGGAAGGCACGCGCATGAGCACTACGACCGACAAGACCGGCGCCGAGAAGACCGGGAAGGCCCGGAAGGGCAGGGCCTCGTTCCGCGACCGGATCGACGGCCTGCCGCGGTCGGCCAAGATCGCGGGGATGGTCGTGGCGGCCATCTTCTTCTACGCGTTGCCGCTGCTGGAGCTGCCGTTCATCTCCACCCCGGACACGGACTTCGGCGGCGTGCTGTTCATCGTCTCCGTCTACGTCCTCGTGGCGCTCGGGCTCAACATCGTGGTCGGCTACGCCGGCCTGCTCGACCTCGGCTACGTCGGCTTCTACGCCATCGGCGCCTACACGGTGGCGGTGCTCACCTCCGAGCACGGCAACTGGCCCTACTTCGCCACCATCCCCGTGGCGGTCGCCGTGGCGATGGTGTCCGGCGTGCTGCTCGGCGCTCCGACGCTGCGGGTGCGCGGCGACTACCTGGCGATCGTGACGCTCGGCTTCGGGGAGATCGTCCGGCTCTCGATCGTGAACTCCGAGTGGCTCGGGGGAGCGGCCGGCGTCTCGAAGATCGACCGGCCGCCGAGTGTCTCGCTCGCCGAGATCCCGCACCTCAGCTGGGACACCGGTGCACCGCTGGTCGACCTGGACAACAAGACCCAGCTCATCGTCTTCGGCGTGCTCGACCAGGTGCCCTACTACTGGCTCGCGCTCACCGTCATCATCCTGATCCTGATCGCGGACACGATGATCAAGGACAGCCGGGTGGGCCGGGCCTGGGAGGCGACGCGCGAGGACGAGGACGCCGCGGAGCTCATGGGCGTCCCGACGTTCAAGTTCAAGCTCCTCGCGTTCGCGATGGGTGCCTTCGTCGGTGGCCTGGCTGGAGCACTGTTCGCCGGGAAGCAGGGCTTCGTCAGCCCGCAGTCGTTCGCCCTGCTGCTCTCGATCCTCTTCGTCGCCGCCGTCGTCGTCGGTGGTGCCGGCAACCGCTGGGGCGTGATGGTGGGCGCGGCGGTCGTCGGCTACCTTCCCGAGCGGTTCCGCGGGTTCGAGGACTGGCGGGTGCTGGTGTTCGGTATCGCGCTCATGGTGCTCGCGATCTACCGCCCGCAGGGTCTGTTGCCGCCACGGCGCACCGTGCGAGCGAAGAAGCTCGAGCACGACATCGAAGCGCTCGAAGAAGGCGTCGACGAAGACGAGGGAGCCCAGCATGCCTGAGAAGATCCTCGAGGTCGCCGACGTCACCTTGAAGTTCGGCGGTCTGACGGCCCTCGACTCCGTGAGCTTCCACATCAACGAGGGCGAGATCCTCGGGCTGATCGGCCCCAACGGTGCCGGCAAGACGACGGCGTTCAACGCGATCACCGGGGTCTACAAGCCCACCAGCGGCAAGGTGTTGTTCCAGGGCAGCGAGCTCGCCGGCCTGAAGCGCCACCAGATCACCAAGCTGGGGGTCGCGCGCACGTTCCAGAACATCCGCCTGTTCAAGACGATGACCGCGCTCGAGAACGTGCTCGTCGGCCTCGACGCCCAGCACAAGACCGGCGTCCTGAGCGCCCTGTTCCGGCTGCCCCGCCACCGGCGTGAGGAGGCGGACGGTCACCGTCGCGCCATGGAGCTGCTGCGGTTCATGGGGTTGGAGGCGCGGGCCGACGAGCTCGCGGCCAACCTGTCGTACGGCGACCAGCGTCGCCTCGAGATCGCGCGGGCCATGGCCACCGGACCCAAGCTGCTCTGCCTGGACGAGCCGGCCGCCGGCTTCAACCCGGAGGAGAAGCGCAAGCTGATGGAGCTGATCCGCAAGGTGCGCGACCGCGGCTTCACGGTGCTGCTCATCGAGCACGACATGCGCCTGGTGATGGGTGTCACCGACCGGATCGTGGTGCTCGAGTTCGGGCGCAAGATCGCCGAGGGCACGCCGGCCGAGGTCCAGAACAACCCGGCCGTCGTGGCTGCCTACCTGGGGGTGGACGAAGATGCTTCTTGAGGTCGAGGGCCTGTGCGTCAACTACGGGCACATCGAGGCGATCCGCGACATCTCCTTCGGCGTCGAGGAAGGCACGATCGCCACGCTGATCGGCGCGAACGGTGCCGGGAAGAGCACCACGCTGAAGACGCTCTCCGGGCTGCGCAAGGTCCGTGCCGGCACGGTGAAGTTCGAGGGCAAGGACATCACCCACGTGCCGGCGTACGACCGGGTGAAGCTCGGGATCAGCCAGTCTCCCGAAGGCCGCGGCATCTTCCCCGGCATGACGGTCCGCGAGAACCTCGACATGGGCGCCTACGTCCGGGCCGACCGGAAGTCCTCGGCGTTCAAGGATGACCTCGACCGGGTCTTCGACCTCTTCCCGCGGCTCAAGGAGCGCACCAGCCAGGTCGCGGGCACGATGTCGGGTGGCGAGCAGCAGATGCTCGCGATGGGCCGCGCGCTGATGGCACGACCGCGCCTGATCCTGCTCGACGAGCCGTCGATGGGTCTCGCGCCGAAGCTGATCGCGCAGATCTTCGCGATCATCAAGGAGATCAACGCGCAGGGCACGACGGTGCTGCTCGTCGAGCAGAACGCCGCGCAGGCGCTCAAGCGCGCCGACACCGCCCACATCCTGGAGACCGGCGAGATCGTCCGCTCCGGGACGGGCGCGGAGCTGGCCGGCGACGCCTCCGTGAAGGCGGCCTACCTCGGCGGCGACCTCTAGGTCGGTTCGGCTCAGCGGACCGCGATGACCACAGCGGTCAGCAGCGGAGCGATCAGCAGGCCGGGCAGCAGGTCGCCCACGGGGACCTGCCGGACGCGCAGCAGCCGGAGCGCGACGCCCACCAGCATCAGCCCGCCGGTGGCGGTGAGCGCGGCGACGTGGGCATCCGGCAGCACGTCGCCGAGGACCGCGCCGAGGAGCGTCAGGGATCCCTGGACGGCAACCAGCGCGACGATGCTGGCGCCCACGCCCCAGCCGAACGACGCGGCGAACGCGATCGCCGCGAACCCGTCGAGGGCCGCCTTGAGGAACAGCTGGTCGGCGCCGTTGCCGATGCCGTCGTTGATCGAGCCGAGGATCGTGAGCGGGCCGACGCAGAAGACGAGCGAGGCGGTCACGAAGCCCTCGATGAACCGCTGCCGGTCCGCCGACGAGCGCGGGGACCCGCTGGTCCGGGCCTGCAGCCGGGTCTGCAGCCAGCTGCCGAACCGCTCGATGCGGTCCTCGATCTCCAGCAGCGAGCCGATGATCCCGCCCACGACCAGGGAGCCGAGAACGATCAGCATCGGGGCGCTCGAGCCCACGGCGTCGGACCAGGCCGGGTCGTCCACGGCCATCGCGGCGGAGGCGGCGATCAGAAGGGTGACGAGACCCAGCCCGTCGGTGACCACGTCACGGGTGCGCTGGCCGAGCCGGTGACCGACGAGGACGCCGATGAGCGTGCCGACGAGCACCGTGAGCACGTTCACGACTGTGCCGACTCCGGGGAACACCGCGCCTCCATACGGAACCCGGGGGTTCCTCTACCGATCCGTCCTTTGTAGGCGTAATCTCTCACCTCGGTCCGGTTCATGCTGTCTCGGGGGCGCGCGCGTCGCCGGACCGGCCGCGGACCCACGGTCCGTGGTCTTCCTCGTCATCCGGCGATCCTGGTTGGGAAGAGGTGCCCCTTTGTTCCGCTGCCCGGTCTACGTGCGCGACGCCGAACCCGGCGACGTCGAGACGCTCCGCGAGCTGCTCGCCTCCGGTTCTACGCGCGCCGGGATGGAGGAGACACGGCCCGCCGAGGCAGCGGCCTCCGTCGCCGGCATCGCCCTCGACCCCGACCAGCGGCTGATCGTGGCGGAGTCCGACGGCCAGGTCGCCGGCGTGGCCCACCTCGTGCGTGCGCCGCTGTCGCCCCTGCAGTCCGGAACCGCTGTGCACGTCCTCCACCTCCACGTCCGCACCGAGCTCCGCCGCCACGGCGTCGGCCGCGCGCTGATGGAGGCCACCCTGGCCTGGGCGGAGGAGAAGGAGTCCTCGCACGTCCTCGTCGCGGCCACGGTCACCGACCGCGACGCCAACCGCTTCATGGCCCGGCTCGGCCTCGCCCAGGTCGCCGTCATGCGCGTTGCGACCGTGGCGACACTGCGGGCCAAGATGCCCGTCGAGCCGCCCGCAGCCGCCCGCGTCGGAGCGCGCAGCCACCGCTCGGTCGGCCAGGTGCTCGCCCAGCGGCGGTCCCAGCGCCGGGCGCAGGCGAAGACCTCGTAACGACGCGGGGTCCGACCCGACCATCGCCGAGGCCGGGCCCCGAACACCCGTCGAACCCGTCGGTGGGGCCGACTAGGGTGGCCGTGTGCCTGAGCCTGTTGCCGACCGCCCCCGCCTGCTCCTCCTCGACGGCCACTCGCTGGCCTACCGGGCGTTCTTCGCCCTGCCCGTGGAGAACTTCTCGACGTCGACCGGGCAGACCACCAACGCGGTCTACGGCTTCACCTCGATGCTCATCAACGTGCTGCGCGACGAGGAGCCGACCCACATCGGCGTCGCGTTCGACAAGTCGCGGCAGACCTTCCGGCTCGCGGAGTACCCGGAGTACAAGGCCAAGCGCAACAAGACCCCCGACGAGTTCAAGAGCCAGCTGCCGCTGATCCAGGAGGTGCTCGACGCGCTGCGGATCCGGCACCTCGAGGTCGAGGGCTTCGAGGCCGACGACATCATCGCCACCCTCACCACGCAGGCGTTGGCCGAGGGCTTCGAGGTCCTGGTGCTCACCGGCGACCGCGACTCGTTGCAGCTCGTCACCGAGCACTCGACGGTGCTCTACCCGATGCGCGGCGTCTCCGACCTGGCCCGGATGACCCCGGAGGCCGTCGAGACGAAGTACGGCGTCCCTCCGCACCGCTACCCCGAGATCGCCGCCCTGGTCGGCGAGGACTCCGACAACCTGCCCGGCGTGCCCGGCGTGGGCCCCAAGACGGCCGCGAAGTGGATCAGCGAGTACGACGGCCTCGACAACGTGATCGCCCACGCCGACAAGATCAAGGGCAAGGCCGGCGAGTCACTGCGCGACCACCTCGGCGAGGTGATCCGCAACCGGCACCTCAACCGGCTGGTGTGCGACATGGAGCTCGCTGTCACGCCGACCGACCTGGCCAAGCAGCCGTGGGACCGCCAGCAGGTCCACCAGCTCTTCGACGGCCTGGAGTTCCGGGTGCTGCGCGACCGGCTCTTCGCGACGCTGGAGTCGGAGGAGGAGGTCGAGGAGGCCGAGTTCGACCTCGACCTGCGACGCCTCGCGGCGGGCGAGCTCGCCGACTGGCTCAAGACGCACGCGGCGCCGGGCGACCGGGTGGGCGTGCAGGTGCAGGGCACCTGGCGCGCCGGCACCGGCGAGGTCTACGCCGTCGCGCTCGCCACGGCCGACGAGTCCGCGGCGTGGGTCGACGTCGAGCAGATCGGCCCCGAGGACGACACCGTGCTCGCGGACTTCCTCGCCGACCCCGCCTACAAGCTGGTCCTGCACGACGCCAAGGGACCGATGCTGGCGATGGCGGCGCGCGGCTGGACGCTGGCCGGCCTCGAGCGGGACACCGCGCTGTCGGCGTACCTCGCCCGTCCCGACCAGCGCTCCTACGACCTCGCGGACCTCACCCTGCGCTACCTCAAGCGCGAGCTGAAGCTCACCTCCGACGACGACCAGGGGCAGCTCAGCTTCGACAGCGTGGGCGAGGACGCCGCCGGGCGACACCGCGATGCTGCAGGCGTGGACCGTGCTCGAGCTCGCCGCGGCGCTCGACGCTGAGCTCGACGAGCGGGGCGGCACCCGCCTGCTCACCGACGTCGAGCTTCCGCTCGTGCACGTGCTCGCCGACCTCGAGCGGATCGGCGTCGCGGTCGACGTCGAGCAGCTCGAGGGGCTCGAGGCACACTTCGCCGGCGAGGTGAAGAAGGCGGCCGACGACGCGTTCGCCGTCATCGGCAAGGAGATCAACCTCGGCTCGCCCAAGCAGCTGCAGGTGGTGCTCTTCGACGAGCTCAACATGCCGAAGACGAAGCGCACCAAGACCGGCTACACGACCGACGCCGACGCGCTGCAGCAGCTCTACGACAAGACCGAGCACCCGTTCCTGCTGGCGCTGCTGCGGCACCGCGACGTCTCCCGGCTGCGGCAGACCGTCGAGGGGCTGCTCAAGACGGTGTCCTCGGACGGCCGGATCCACACCACGTTCAACCAGATGATCGCGGCGACCGGCCGGCTGTCGTCGACCGATCCCAACCTGCAGAACATCCCGGTCCGCACCGAGGAGGGACGGCGCATCCGCGAGGGCTTCGTCGTCGGCGCGGGCTACGAGTCGCTGATGACGGCCGACTACAGCCAGATCGAGATGCGGATCATGGCGCACCTGTCCGAGGACGCGCTGCTCATCGAGGCGTTCCGGTCCGGGCGCGACTTCCACTCCGTCACCGCAGCGCGGGTCTTCGAGGTCGAGCCGTCCGAGGTGACCAGCGAGATGCGCGCCAAGATCAAGGCGATGAACTACGGGCTGGCCTACGGGCTGTCGGCCTACGGCCTCTCGCAGCAGCTCAACATCGACACCGGCGAGGCCAAGGGCCTCATGGACGAGTACTTCGAGACCTTCGGCGGCATCCGCGACTACCTCGCCGGCGTCGTCGACGAGGCCCGCCGGAGCGGGTTCACCGAGACGATCCTGGGCCGGCGGCGTTACCTGCCGGACCTGACCAGCGACAACCGGCAGCGGCGCGAGATGGCCGAGCGGATGGCGCTCAACGCCCCGATCCAGGGCTCGGCGGCCGACATCATCAAGGTCGCCATGCTGCGCGTCGACAGCGCGATCAGGAAGGCCGGGCTGCGGTCGCGGATGCTGCTCCAGGTGCACGACGAGCTCGTGCTCGAGGTGGCGCCGGGGGAGGCCGCGCAGCTCGAGGAGCTGGTGCGCGCGGAGATGGGCGGCGCCGCGGAGCTCACCGTCCCGCTCGACGTGTCGGTCGGCACGGGAGCGAGCTGGCACGCCGCCGCGCACTAGGGCGCCGGGAGCTCCGCGGTCGAGCGGCGCGAGCGCATCCCGGCGACGAGCAGCAGGACGGTGAAGATCACCGCGTCGACCGCGAGGACGACCAGCACGAGCTGGCGGACGCTGCTGGCGAGCGTCCCGAGGGCCAGCAGCGCCGCCAGGCCGGCCCAGATCACGAACACGGCGCGCAGCCGCTGGCGGGCGACCACGTTGTAGACCATCAGCTGCAGCATGGCCAGCAGCGTGCCCAGGAGGGCGAAGAGCCAGAGCAGGTCCTGCAGCTCGGCGTACTCCGGCCCGCCGATGAACGTGACGGCCAGGCCCGGCAGCACCGCGGTGCCGACCACGGTGGCCAGCCCGATGGCGAGCACCAGGCCGAGTGCCTGCAGGTTCAGCCGGCGTGCGGACTGGGCGCTCGACATGGCGGGGAAGACGATGACCACCACGAACTGCGGCAGGAACAGCACCGCCTTGGTGAGGATCAGACCGCCGGCGTAGAGGCCGGCCTGGTGCTCGGGGAGCACGCTCCGGGCGATCACCACGTCCACGTTCGAGAGCGCGAAGAACGCGAGCAGCGCGTGCGAGTTGTGGAACGTCTCGTGCAGCAGGCCGCTCACCGAGGCCCGGACGGGACCGGTGACCGGAGCGATGGCGACGGCCAGCGATCCCGCGGCCGAGCTGCGCAGCGCCCACCAGCCGACGACGGCCGGGGCGAACGCGCCGACGGTGACGCCGAGCATGGCGCCGAAGGTGTCCGGCGCGACCAGCAGCGCCACCAGGCCGAACGCGAGCCGGGCCACGCCGACGGCGAGGTAGATGAGGGCCAACGGGCCCCACCGGCGCTCGCCCTGGAGGATCCCGGCCTGGCCGCCCATGACCGTGAGGGGCACGACCGTCACGGCGATGAGCGCCGCGATGCGTCCACGAGTCGAGGTTCAGGACCGCCGAGACCAGGGGAGCGGCGAGCAGGGAGATCGCGCCGAGGGCGAGGGCGCAGCGGTACGTCGTCCGCATCACGTCCCGCTCGATGCCGGCGCGCTCGGCGGGGGCGGCCGCCACCCGGCGCGCCCCGGTCGCCTGCAGCCCGAGCGAGAGCACGTTGAGCACCAGCAGGAGGCCCATGACGGCGGCGAGGGCGCCGTACTCCACGGGGCCGAGCAGCCGGGCGGCCAGGATCGTGAACCCGTAGGTGGTCACGTTCATCACGGCCATGGCGACCGCGATGACCGCACTTCCCTGCAGCAACCCGGGACTGGTCTTCGGCGCGGTCACACGCGGCAGCCTATGTCGCGCGTACCAGCGTCAACGAGGGATCCCCACAACTAGAGTCTGCGGCACCGCCCGTCCGTGGCGAGCTTCCTGCCCGGAGAGGAGTACGTCGCCCGTGTCGAGACTCCGCTGGCTGCCCGCCCTCTGGGCGGTGCTCCTGGCCGTGCTGATGCTCTGGCCGGTGCTCGGGACCGGCTACGTGCTCAGCTACGACATGGTGTGGGTGCCGGACCTGGCGCTGCGCGGCGACTTCCTGGGGCTGGGCTCGGGGCTTCCGCGCGCGGTGCCCTCCGACGCGGTCGTGGCCGTGCTCGACGAGGTCGTGCCGGGCATGGTCCTGCAGAAGCTCGTCCTCCTCGGCGCACTCGTCGCCGGCGGTGTCGGCGCCGCCCGGCTCGCCCCGTCGGCCTCCCTGGTGGGGCAGCTGGTGGCCGTGTCGTTCTACGAGTGGAGCCCGTTCGTCGCCGAGCGCCTGCTCATCGGGCACTGGCCCGTGCTCCTCTGCTACGGGGCGCTGCCGTGGATCATCGTGGCGGCCCGCCGGATGCGGGAGCAGGACCGCGTCCCGGTCAGCCTGTTCTGGCTGCTGCCCGTGGCGAGCCTCTCCGCCAGCGCCGGGCTCATCGCGGCCGTCACCCTTCTCGCCTTCGCCCTCGGTCGGCGGGTGACGCGCGCCGGCGTCGCGGCCGTCGCCCTGGTGGCGATGGCGAACGCACCGTGGGTGGTCTCGGGTCTGCTGCATGCCGGGGTCGCGACCACCGACGGCGCCGGCGCGCGCGACTTCGCGCTGAGCGGTGAGGGACGCCTGCCGGGCCCGGTGGCGGCGCTCGGTCTCGGAGGGATCTGGAACGCGGAGGTCGTCCCCGGCGCGCGGGAGGGGCTGCTCGCCTGGGTCTCGCTCGCGGTGGTCGCCGGCCTGGCCGCGCTCGGTGCCCGCGCGTGGTTCCGCGCGACGGGGCGCCGGGACGTCCTGGCGTTCGTCGGTTGCTGGTGCGTCGGCTGGGGCCTGGCCGTGCTGACCTGGGCAGCGCCCGACCAGTTCTCCTGGTTGGTCGCCGAGGTCCCGGGGGTGGGGCTGGTCCGTGACGGGGCCCGGATGCTCGCCCTGTGCGCCCCCCTGCTCTGTGCGCTGGTCGCCTATGGCTCGGCTGAGCTCTCGCGGCTGCTTCCGCGCACCGTGCCACGCGTGCCGATCGGGCTGGCGCTCGTGCTGGTCCCCGTGGCCGTGCTCCCGGACGCAGCCCTCGGGCTCGCCGGCAAGATCCGGGTGGCGGAGTACCCCACGTCGTACGCCGCCGCGCGGGAGGCGGTGCAGGCGTTGGACGACCAGGGGGAGGCGCACGACGTGCTGGTCCTCCCCTTCACCAGCTACCGCGCGCCGGCCTGGAACCACGGCCACAAGGTGCTCGACCCGGTCGGGCGGTACCTGACCCCCGACTACGTGGCCAGTGACGAGCTCTCGGTGGACGGGCACACGATCGCGGGGGAGGACCCGCGGGGCGCGGCGGTCCGGGTCGCCCTCGCGGCCGCGGACGCGGAGCAGCGTGCGCGGAAGCTGGCCGCGCTGGGGATCGGGACCGTCGTCACCGAGCGACGAGCAGGTGCCACTCCCCGTGTAGCGGGGCGGACGGTCCTCGTGACGGGGGAGCTGAGCGTCGTGGGGCTGGGCGTCCCGGTCAGGGACAGCGTGCCTCCACGAGGCTGGGTCGTCCTCATGGCGCTGGCGTGGCTGGGATTCCTCGGCATGCTGCTCGCCGGCGTCGTGACCGCTGGGCGTGGCGTAGTTCACAGGGCGGTGAAGTCCCCAGTGGCCCGCTGATACACTCGGGAGAGACCTAGGGAGGGTTTTCAGAGTGAATTCGCTTATCGGTGCCATTGTGGGCGTTGTGGTCGGTGGGGGACTGGCCGCAGCCACCGTCGTCGGCGTCGTGTCTTCGCAGACAAGCGCCCCGCCCAACGTGAACGAGCAGGTCGTCGACTACGGCGCCACCGGCTGAGCCACGACGCCAGTCTTCTCCACCTGACCGAACCCCGGCCGCGAGATCAGTTCTCGTCGCCGGGGTCTTGGCTGTTGACCAGGACTCCCTGCAACGCCGAGTCCACCACGCAGGCGAAGGACTCCTGGCCGTGCCCCCAGGTGAACTGGTGACTCATCCGCTGCGCGCCGGCCGCCAGCCTCTCGCGAAGCGACGCGTCGGTGAGGAGCGTGCGCAGAGCCTCGACGAACTGTGCCTGGGTGTCCACCAGGATCCCGGACTCGCCGTCGTCGATCGACTCGCGGGTGCCGCCGGCCGACCGGTAGGCCACGGCGGGCGTCCCGTGCATGCCGGCCTCGCCGACCACCAGGCCCCAGCCCTCCTTGAGCGACGGCAGCGCCAGGACCCACGAGCGCTCGTAGATCTCGTTCTTGCGCACCTCGTCGACGTGGCCGTCGAAGACCACGGTCCCGCCGGCGCCGCGCGCGGCGGCGTACTCGTGCAGGGAAGCCTCCCACCAGCCGTTCCCGACCACGTGCAGTGTGATGTCGGGGAACTCTTCGCGGAGCGCCAGCACGGCATCGATGGCGTGCTCCACCTGCTTGTGCGGGACGAGTCTCCCCACCACGCAGATCGTCGGTGATGTCGCCTTCTGCGCACTTGTCGGGATGATCGGGTCGGTGCCGTTGTGCACCACGGCGACCCTCGGGCCGGTGACACCGAGCATCCCCAGCTCCGCACGGGTGGCGCGCGACACGGCGACGTACTGGCAGCTGCGATAGAGCCTCGGTGCCAGCGCCCGCTCGATCCACCAGCCGATCCTTCCGGTGACACCCGGGTAGACCACGGGCCACTGCTCCCGGTGAACGTGGTGGACGAGGACGATCACCGGCTTGCGGGTGACGAGGCGGGTGAAGAAGGGCAGCCCGTTCTGGACGTCGACGACGAGGTCGACCTGGCCGAAGCTGCGTCGTGCGAGTGCGAGCATGCCCTGCAGGTAGACGGAGAGCTTGGTGCCGCGGCGCACGAAGCGCACGCCGTCGATGGTCTCGTCCGGCGGTGCAGCGGCGTGGGCGGCGCAGAAGATGCTGACGGTGCAGCCTCGTTCGACCAGGCCGTGGGCCATCTTCTCGAGGTAGCGCTCGGCCCCGCCGCCCTCGGGGTTGCCGGTGTCGCGCCATGAGAAGAAGACGACTCGGCGACCCGCGAGGCCGGTGGGGGTGGACACCGGACAACGATATCCGCGGCCGTGCGACGGGACAGGTCGTGGGCGTCTCGGCGAGGTGCACGGTCGGGTAAAGTCACCGCGTGCCGAGCCCGACCTCCCCAGTGCGTCGCCCCTGGCGTGCCGACCTGAGGAGGTCCGTGCGGCTGCTGCGCGAGTTCCGCTACGAGCAGCCCGACCCGGCCCGCTTCTACACCGCCCTCGCCGACGACTCCGCCGCGCAGCTCTCCCAGTACGTCGACCTCGAGGGAGCGACGATGCTCGACGTCGGTGGAGGACCGGGCTACTTCCGCGACGCGTTCCGCGCCCACGGCGCGACGTACTTCTCCCTCGACGCGGACGTGGGCGAGCTCTCCGGACTCGGCGAGATCGCCTCGGGAACTGTCATCGGCAGCGGGATGGACCTGCCGTTCCGGGACGGTGCCCTCGACGTCTGCTACTCCTCGAACGTGCTCGAGCACGTGCCCGACCCGTGGCGCATGGCCGACGAGATGGTCCGGGTGACCCGGCCGGGCGGGCTCGTGTTCCTCAGCTACACGGTGTGGTTCGGACCCTGGGGTGGTCACGAGACCGCACCGTGGCACTTCCTCGGTGGTGCCAGGGCCCGTCGGCGCTACCTGCGCACGCACGGGCACGAGCCGAAGAACCGGTTCGGGGTGTCGCTGTTCCCCGTGACGGTCCGGGCGGGGCTGCGCTGGGCCGACACCCAGTCCGCCGCCGAGGTCGTGGACCTCACTCCTCGCTACAACCCCCGCTGGAGCCGGTGGCTGCTGTCGGTGCCCGGCGTGCGGGAGGTGGTGACATGGAATCTCGTCATCGTTCTGCGCAAGACATGAAGCAGGCCGGTCCCGAACCCGACACAGGACTCCCGCGTCTCGGGTCGGTCACCACGATTCGGCTGGCCGCGGCCTGTGTGCTCCTGCTCGGGCTCGCGTTCATCCAGGACCCGGGTTTCCTCATCGCCGACACCAAGTTCGACCTCGTGGCCGCGCCGGCGGACTTCCTCGCCCGGGCGCTGCACCTCTGGGACGGCGAGGCTGCTTTCGGACAGCTCCAGAACCAGGCCTACGGCTACTTGTGGCCGATGGGCCCGTTCTTCCTGCTGGGCTCGCTGCTCGACATCCAGGGCTGGGTCGTCCAGCGCCTCTGGATGGGGCTGGTGATGGTGGTCGCCTTCGTGGGCACCGCGCGGGTCGCCAGGGCGCTGGGGGTCCGCTCCGACCTCGCCTGCATCGTCGCTGCCTTCGCCTACGCACTCTCGCCACGCATGCTGACCACCCTCGGCCCGATCTCGATCGAGGCCTGGCCCAGCGCCCTGGCGCCGTGGGTGCTGCTGCCCCTGATCCGCGGATCCGTCTCCGGGTCGCCGCGCCGGGCAGCAGCGCTGTCGGCGCTGGCCGTGGCGATGGTGGGCGGCGTGAACGCGGCTGCGACGTTCGCCGTCATCCCGTTGGGAGCCGTGTGGCTGCTGACCCGGACATCGGGGCCCCGCCGTCGCCGCCTGATGTTCTGGTGGCCGGTCTTCACGGCCCTCGGCACGCTGTGGTGGCTGATACCGCTGTTCCTGCTGGGTGCCTACAGCCCGCCGTTCCTCGACTTCATCGAGACCGCCTCGATCACCACCTTCCCGACGACGATCTTCGACTCGTTGCGCGGCACGTCGGCCTGGGTGCCGTACATCGACCCGGAGTGGCGTGCCGGCAACGACCTGATCACGGACTTCTACCTACCGCTGAACAGCGGCGTCGTCCTGGCGCTGGGCCTCGTCGGGCTGATGGCGCGCGGGACGCGGCACCGCCAGTTCCTCGTCCTCTCCCTGCTCGTGGGGTTGGTGATGGTGACCGCCGGCCACCTCGGGTCGGTCCAGGGCTGGTTCGCGGAGCCCATGCACGCCTGGCTGGACGGCGTCCTGTCGCCGGCGCGCAACATCCACAAGTTCGATCCCGTGGTCCGCCTGCCCCTCGTGCTCGGCGTGGCCTGGGCGATCGAGGTCGTGCTCACCCGTGTGCGACGCCCGGTCGAGGACCCCGGTTCCGGGCGCGAGGAGTTCGCGGCCTTCGGCCACGCCGTCCAACGCAGGGCCATCCTCGGTCTGGCGCTCGTGGCGGTGGCGGGTGCCAGTGCCCCGGCGTTGCTGGGTCGGATGACCCCGACCGGGGGGTTCACGGAGGTGCCCGGCTACTGGCAGGAGACGGCCCGCTGGCTGGACCGTGAGGGTGGGCTGGCCCTCCTCCTGCCGGGCTCGTCGTTCGCCAGCTACCAGTGGGGTACTCCCCGCGACGAACCTCTGCAGTTCCTGGGCGACTCCCCGTGGGCCGTCCGCAACGCAATCCCGTTGGCGCCGGCCGGCAACATCCGGATGCTGGACGCGATCGAGGACCGGATGGCGCAGGGGAAGCCTTCGCCGGGCCTGGCGGCCTACCTGGTGCGGGCCGGAGTGCGACACCTGGTGGTGCGAAACGACCTGAAACGGTCCGGCGACGTCCCGGACCCCGTGCTCGTGCACCAGGCACTTGATGAGTCGCCCGGCTTGAAGCGGGTCTGGTCGTTCGGTCCGATCGTGGGGGGTGAAGGACACGTCAAAGGTCCCGACGGTCGCGTGGTCATCAACGACGGGTGGCAGACGCGCTATCACGCCGTCGAGATCTACGACGTGGTCAGCGGCGGGGCGCGGGCGGTGGCGACCAGTCGGCTGCCGCTCGTCAGCGGCGGACCCGAGGACCTGTTGGATCTCGCGGACCTCGGCCTGATCGGGCCGGGGCCGACACAGCTGGCGGTGGACGCCGGCCCGCGGCGTCGCGTGGGAACCCCGTTCATCGTCACCGATGGGCTCCAGGACCGGGAGCGGTTCTTCGGGCGTGTGCACGACGCGCGCAGTGCGGTGCTGACGCCGGGAGACAGGCGGCGTTCGGGGAACCCCGTCCAGGACTATGAGCTGAAGGGCCAACGTCGGTGGTCGACCACGGCGCAGCTCACCGGAGCCCGCAGGGTGTCCGCGTCCTCGTCCATGGCGGACGCGACAGCCGTCGGCGGGGCAGAGCCGGGGCTGCTGCCCTTCGCCGCCGTGGACGGATCGCGCACCAGTGCCTGGGTGTCAGGGGCTGGGCGGGGCGAGCAGCCGTGGTGGCAGGTGACCTTCGACGCGCGGGCGACCCTCTCGGCCGTCACCCTGACGGGCGGCCCGACCGCGCGAGACAGCCAGCTCGTCCGCCTCCGCACCGCCGGGCAGGTCACGGACCCGTTCGAGCTGGGACCAGGGGAGACCCGGACTGTCAGGCTCGAGCCCGGACGGACGGGTTGGCTGCGGGTCGAGGGTGCACCCGCCGAGGGTGGCCGACAGATCACCGTCGCAGAGGTCGAAGCAGGCGCGATCGACGTGCGGCGCTCCTTGGTCCTTCCTGCGCTGCCTGCGTCCTGGCGCACTCCGGATGCGATCGTGCTCCGTGCCCTGGACGATGCCCGCACCGGTTGCGCAACCGTGGCGCTGGCGGTGCGCTGCTCGGCCGAGCGCGCCCGCGCGGGCGAGGAGCCCGACGGCATGAGCAGGGTCGTTCCGCTCGTCGGCGCGCGGGAGTACTTACCGAAGGTCACCGTGCGAGCGCGCCCGGGCAAGGCCCTGGAGCAGCTGCTGCAACGGGATCAGCTCGTCAACGTCTCGTCGTCCTCGGTCGGTGTCCCTGATGCCAGGGGCTCGTCGATCGCGGCGATCGACGGGGACCGGACGACGACCTGGTACGCCGGCGCCGAGGACGCGCGCCCGTCCCTTTCGCTGAGCTGGGTGGTCCCGAAGAGGGTGACGGGTGTCCGGCTGAAGGTGGCGCCGGACGTGGCTGCGCGGGCTCCCCGGACGATCACGCTCGTGTGGCCCGGAGGCACGCGCTCGCTCGAGCTGGATGAGCGGGGGGCCGCCCGGTTCGACCCGATCCGGACCGATCACCTGGAGATCCTCGTCGACTCCGCAGAGCAGGTGGAGAGTCTTCGTTTCGACGGGTCGTACACGACACCGCCCATCGGAGTCACCGAGCTGCGGCTGTCCGGTGTTCCCT
Organism: uncultured Actinomycetota bacterium; assembly: GCA_963721855.1. Classification (GTDB taxonomy): domain Bacteria; phylum Actinomycetota; class Actinomycetes; order Propionibacteriales; family Nocardioidaceae; genus Nocardioides_B. Next base: position 193,067 of record CAVRMN010000017.1, read on the forward strand.
ACCTGCCGCTCCACCTTTCTCCTGTGCCGCTGAGGTACCCCTGCGGCACCGGCCCGACGCTGCGCGTGAACGGAACGACGTACGACACCGCGCTCGAAGCCGTTCCTCGGGACCTGTTCGCGATGAAGTCGGTTCCGGCGAGGGTCTGCAAGGCGGACAACCTGAAGCTGTGGCCCGGCAACAACCACGTCGAGGTCAACGACTCCGACGTTCTCGCCGTCGACACGGTTGTGCTCGACGGGGGGCTCGACCCCGTGACCACGGCCGGATCCCCGAGGCTGACCACGCCGAGCCCCTCTGAACGCGTCGTGGCCGGGACGGGCGGTTCCGAGGTCGTGGTCGTGCGCGAGAACACGAACCCCGGTTGGCATGCGGCCCAAGGTGGCAGCGCGGTCCGCCCGATCGTGGCGGACGGATGGCAGCAGGGGTGGGCGGTCTCGCCGGACGGTGGTCGGGTGCGGATCGACTTCGCGCCGGACAAGCTCTACCGGGGTGGACTGGCGCTCGGGCTGCTGGGCCTTCTGGGCCTGGGCGCCGGTGTGCTCCTGAACCGGCGTACGCGGGCTCGGCACCCGGCGCTCTCCGAGCGTCGCCTACGCCCGTCCCTCCTGCTCGGGCTGGCTCTCGCCGGCGGCGGTCTGCTCGCGGGCACCGTGGGCGCGTGCGTCATGGGCGGGTCGATCGTCGCCGGGATGCTGCTCCGACGGCGGGACGAGGAAGCAGCGGCGTGGTTGCTCGCCGGAGCTGTCCTGCTCGCTGCCGGTGGCTACGCCTTCCGTCCCTGGGGAGACCCCGACGGGTGGGCAGGGAGCCTGCGCTGGCCCCACTACCTCGCGCTGGTCTCCCTTGCGGGCGCCTTGCTGACGGTGCTCGAGGACCGCCGGCGGATGCCGGGTCGCCTCAGGCGCATGCTCGGTCGCTCCACGACGCGGTAGATCAGCTCTGCGGCGAGGACGGCCAGCACGAAGGTCAGGATCCAGATCTGCGCACCGTGCCCGGCGAACAGCGTGTAGCCGGTCATCGACATCACCAGGTGGAGCACCGGGAGGTGGATGCAGAAGATGCCGTAGGAGATCAGGCCCAGGTGTCGCAGTGGGCCGGAGGACATGATGCGCAGGTAGGTGCTCCCGGCGACCGGGAAGATGCCGGGAAGGATGAGCAGGCCGCCGATCGTGGCGTACAGCAGGCTCTTGGTGAGTGACTGCGCCGGAGTCGAGGCGGCGAGCATGGTCGGACCTGCGAGCGGCGTCGCCGCGACGAGCAGAAGACCGGCGGCCATCGCCCAACAGCTCCCGGGATGGCGAGCAAGCGCCTGCAGGGCCCTCAGCATCCGGCCCGGCGACTGCCCGATGGAAAGGCGTACGTGTGCGAGAGCCAGACCGATGCCGACCGCGAACCACGACAGGTAGGCAGGTAGCCACTGCAGGGGGAGTGCCGACTCCGGTGCCTTGGCCGCCAGGTCGAGGTGCCACCACATGCTGAAGGCGGTCAGGACCAGCAGCAGCGTGACCACTCGTCCCGGCCGGAGCCGCCGCCTTCGCCCGACGGCGAGCAGCATCAGGGCCGGCAGGACCAGGTAGAAGGCCACCTCGACGGCGAGGCTCCACATCTGGGTGAGTCCGGCGGGCAGGGAGGTGTCCACGTAGACGTTGGCGAGGAGCAGCGTGGTGACCCACTCGAGGGCGCTCGCGCCCTGGTCGGCGTCGATGAAGGTGAAGCAGACGACCACCGTGACCGCGTAGACCGGGAAGATCCGGAGGAACCGTTTCCAGAAGTAAGACCCGAGAGCCGGAGGCGTCATCGCGACGCTCGCGCGCGCCAGGTAGGGCCGGGAGAGCAGGAACCCTGACAGGACGAAGAAGATGGAGACACCGACATCCATCCGGGCGAGCAGCGTGCCCCACGTCCCGTGGCCGGTGTAGTTGCCGGCCCAGAATGCGGTGTGGGTCGTGAGGACGGCCACGGCACCCACGGCGCGCATGGTGTCCAGGGCGGGGAAACGAGGGGAGAGCGCCGCCTGCGGCACTGCCGTCTCCGCTGTCATCTCACGTCCTCGGCCGGCTCGGGGGTCCCCACGTCGATCGTGTCCACACACAGTGTCACGCCCGGCTCCAGACCGCTCAGGGTCACCGAGTCGAAGGTTCCGTCGACGCGGACGAAGAGCTCGCCGAGGCCTTGCCGCAGCCCGGTGTGCAGCACGGTGTCGCCGGCTGTGACGGTGACACCGGACGCGGAGGTGGACAGGTACCCGATCTTGATCCAGAACTCCAGGTCGAGGGTTCTGGCGGTGAGGGGGATCTCCCGTCCCCGTTCGCGGACCCGCCAGCCACAGCCTTCCAGCGGTCCCTCCGGCGACGTCACTCCGGCGTCGATGTCCGCCGGACGCAGGCGACCGTGCGCGTCCAGGACGAAGAGGCGGGAAGTCGCCTCGGGGAAGCTCGCGTTGTCCACGGCCAACGGGACGAGCCACTCGGTGTCGTTGTAGAGCGCCTGGGCGCTGTGCATCACATCCCCGGGCACGCGCTGGTGGGCCAGCGCCACGGCTCCCTGGCCACTGATGGTGCCGACCACGTTCGCCAGGTAGTCCTTGCCGGGGTTCTGCGTGTGCCAGATGCGTGCGTACTCAGCCGAGCTGATGGTCCCCGACACGCAGATGGCGACGACGAGGGCCGCCAGCCAGGTGCGCGCGAGCGGGCGGGTCAGGAGAGGGTTGCTGCGAGGGCGGCTGGACCCCTCGGCACCCGGCACGGACATCGTGACGAGACCGAGGCACAGGATGAGCGGACCGGTTGCGTCCGCCAGGTAGCGGTACTCCAGACCACCGAGGGCTCCCGCGGCCGAGGCCCGAGTCGTCAGCAGGAGCACGTAGTCCCCCGCCAGGTAGAGCGCCAGGAGGACGACGGAGCGTCCGGTGCGTTCCCGTCGAAGAGCCCAGTAGACGAAGAACAGCACCAGGGCGCACCAGGCGAGCCGAACAGTCCAGTCGGGAGGGTCGGCAGAGGCGACCGGAGGGTTCCAGGGGTCCCATCGCCAGGGGCCTCCCAGCGTCGCGGACGTGAACGCTCTGCCGATCATCGTGTCCGCCAGACCCAGGGCGGGTGCTTCGGAGGAGCTGAGGACGCTGGGAACATAGGTGAGGTAGTAGTAGCCGAACCCCACGGCGACCGCGCCGGCAGCGAGCGCCGCCGGCCAGTAGCTGGCGATCGCCCTTCGGGTCCTCGTGAGGATCGAACCGCTGGTGAAGTACGCCAGCAGGACGTAGGCGAGCAGGAAGAACACGAAGATCGTCTTCACGTAGCTGAGCAGGCCGAAGCCCAGGAGAGCGAAGGTCGCGACGAGCCAGGACAGGCGGCGGCTGCGCAGGTAGCGCACCCACGCGGCGAGCGACGCGAAGAAGGTGATCTGCAACGGAAGCTGGTTGAGGCTCGCGGCCCACCACATCAGCGCCGACATGGTCATCGCGGACGTCAGGTAGATGCCGAGCAGCGCCAGCACGCCCCAGCGGCGGCCGAACACCGTGACGAGCATCCACAGACAGCTGATGCTGGCCAGGCCCTGGAGGACCAGGGTCAGGGTGGCGGCCAGCGTCCAGTTGACGTGCCCCGAGTCGGCGACGAGCCAGGCCAGGAGCCGACCGATCGGCATGAACTGGCTGTCGAACGGTGTGACGAGGTAGTCCAGGTCCAACCGGGTGCTCCCGGCGTCCGCAAGCAGGCGGTAGTCGTCGGCGTAGAACCAGCTCGGGAACAGGGCCCAGCCCCGGAACGCCAGCTGGACGGCGATCATGACGGCGCCGATGGTCACCACTGCCTCGGACGGCAGGGCGGGGATCCGGGGTCGATGCACCCGCGGTGCGACGACTCGCTCTCGTAGGACCGACCATCGGAGCACGGCGGGAACTATGCCATAGACGACGGTGGTCGCCGGCGGGGGAACGAACTCACCCCAGGAGCGGTGGTGCGTTCCCCTGATGTGTGTTACCAGTGAGTTGGGTGCGTTAGTGTTCGATCACTTATTACGTTTCCCTGGGAGGGGTACTGCGACGTGCGCAAGGTATTCACTTACATCTTGATCGGCCTGGGTGCTTTTCTCCTGACGGCCGCCCTTCTCGCACGGTTCTACGGGTACGACCGCCTCGCAGTGGTTCCCCTCGACGAGGACTCCATCCGTGTGTCGGAAGCAACCGACGCGACGATCTTCGACATCGCGAGCCAGCAGGAGATCACCGTCGACCTGCAATCGGTCCGCAAGGTGATCGGCGATGTCGACGCTTCGGAGGCCGCGAGCGATGAGCTGGACCGCCAGGTCGCCATCTATGAGACGTCGGTCGTCAACACCGAGCCGGGAGACACCGTAAGCAAGGAAAACCCTCCGCGGTCGGCCACGCACGATCGCGTCGCATTCGACCGTCACACAGGCGAGGCGATCGACTGTTGCGACACGTATCTGGCCTCGACGGCGGACCTCGAGACCGGCGAGGAGGTGCGAGACACCGACACCCCCATCAGCGGGCAGTACTTCAAGCTCCCGTTCAACGCGCAGAAGACCACGTACCAGTTCTGGGACGGCTCGCTGAAGGACTCCACCGACCTCGTATATCGCGGCACCGAAAAAATCGACGGTCTCACCGTCTACAAGTACGAGCAGGTGATCGAGCCCACCGATGTCGGTGACATCAACGCGCCTGCCAGCATCTTCGGGATCGACGAGGAGGGTGACGTCAAGCTGGACCGGATCTATGCCAACACGCGGACCCTCTGGGTGGAGCCGGAGACCGGCGTCGTGATCCGCGGACAAGAGGCACAGCACGTCGTGGCTGAGTACGAGGGCGAGGAGGTCGCCACTCTCACCGACGCCCTCATCGGATACAACGCCGAGACGATCGCCAACAACGTCGACGAGTACTCCTCGTTGGCCACGCAGCTGAAGGTGATCCGGGTCTGGTTGCCCTGGGGCGGCGGCATTATCGGCGGACTGCTCCTGGTTGCGGGGCTCCTGCTCTACGCCAGGCAGAAGAGGCGTTCGGACGGCAGTCGCGCTCACGTGTCCTGAGCCCGGGCCGACCGCTTCGTGACGGGGTGGGCCCTCGCCCACCCCGTCGTCGGTAGTCAGGCGAGGTCGGCGACGAAGATCGCCGTGCCGGGGATCAGGGCGCCGCGCTCCGGACCCCAGCCACCCCAGACCCGGTCATGGCCCTCGGGCCACTCCGGCTCGAGCAGGCGGGTGATGACGAATCCGGCGCCGGCCAGCAGGCCCACCCAGTCACCCAGGGTCCGGTGGTGCTCGACGTACCGCGCCCGCCCCGAGTCCTCCTGCTCCACGTACGGCGTGCGGTCCCAGTAGGAGGACGTGACCACGAGCCCCTCCTTGGTGGGGTCGTCCGGCATGCTCCAGCGGATCGGGTGGGTGATCGAGAACGCGAAGCGACCGCCCCGCCGCAGCACCCGGGCGACCTCGGCCACGGTGCCGGCGATGTCCTCGACGAACTGCAGGGCGCCGAACGACGAGAAGGCGACGTCGAACGAGCCGTCCGCGAAGGGCAGGTCGGTCGCGGTCCCGCAGACCACCGGGACCGAGTAGCCGGTGCCGGCGTCGATGCGCCGGGAGTGCTGCAGCTGCCGGAACGCGAGGTCGAGGCCCACGGCGGTGGCGCCGCGGGCGGTCAGCCAGCGGGCGCACTGCGAGGCGCCGCAGCCGATCTCCAGGACGTGCTTCCCCGAGACGTCGCCGAGCACCTGCAGGTCGCCCTCGTCGACGCCCTCGGGGCCCCAGACGAAGCCGACGTCGCGCAGGAACGCGCCGTGCGTGGACTGGTACTCGTCGGCGTAGGCGTCCCAGTCACGCCGGTTGGCCTGCCGGCTCTCGGTCTCGGAGACGGTGCGGCGGACGGGGTGCACCCCGTCCGGCATGCCGCTCATCAGGCCTCGATCGAGTTGCGCCGGCGTCCGGGGACCCGGTTGGCGAGCTCGCCGAGCGGGCCGACCGCCCGGTTGAGGGCGTCGACGGAGGCGTGCAGCTCCGGGACGAGCTCGGCCAGCTCACCGAGTCGCGGCTGGATGTGCTCGAGGGTCACGCCGAGAGCGACCAGCTGGTCGAGGGTGCCGCCGTCGGCGATCAGCTTCTCGACGAAGCCGCCCTCCGTCAGCAACCGGTCGAGCAGGCCCTCCTCGACGAGGAGCCGGTCGAGCACTCCGCCCGGCTGGGTGATCCGGTCGAGGGCGCCGTCGACCGCGAGCAGCCGGTCGAGCGGACCTCCGGGGGCGACCAGCCGGTCGAGGGGTCCGTCGGTCTCGACGAGCCGGTCGACGGTTCCCCCCTCCTCGAGCAGCCGGAACAACGGACCCTGGGGGTCGAGCAGCCGGTCCATCGGTCCGCCCGGCGCGATCGCCCTGCCGAGGGGACGCTCGGGGTCGAGGGCGTCGACGATGACGTTCACCAGCCGCATCGGGCCCTGCGGGTCGGACAGCGACGCGGCCAGCCGCTCGACCAGACCCCCCTCGCCGATCAGCAGCATGGCCCGCTCCGCGTAGCCGCCCGGGCGACGTACCGGCCCTTCGGGAGCGACCAGCTGACCCAGCGCCAGGGTGGTCTCCGCTGCCGCCACGGTGAGACGGGCCGGCAGGGTCATCCAGTGCACGACGGGTGCGAGCAGAGGCATGTGCAGAGCGTAGCGGTGGCCCGCGGGCGGCTGCATGAAAGCATCGCGGCCATGGACGGCTACGCGATGGCCCCGCTCGAGGGCGGGTTCAGCGGCGAGACCTTCGTCGCCGACTCGGCGGGCGAGCGCACGGTCGTGCGGATCTACGCGCACCGCGGGGCCGGCCGCGGCCCGGCCGCGGTGGAGGTCGACGCGGCGGTGCTGCGCCTGGTCCGGGGCCTGGTCCCGGTGCCGGAGGTGCTCGAGGTCCGCCGCCCCGACCCGGCGGCTGGGCGCGCCGGGGCTGCTGGTGACGTCGTACCTGCCCGGTGAGCGCCTGGACCTGTGCCTCCCCTCGCTGGACGACGACGCCCGGGCAGCGGTAGGCGTCGAGCTGGGTCGCATCCTCGGCCGGCTCGCGCAGATGCCCTTCCTCGGCGCAGGCAGGTTCGCCGACGGCACCCTGCGCGTCGAGGCGTTTCCGGGCGGCGCGGACCTGCCCGAGTGGGTCGCGAGCCACCGGCGGGGGAGCGCGCTGGAGGAGTGGCCGCAACGGGAGTACGACGCCCTCCTCGCGGTCGCCGACCACGCCCAGGCACTGCTCGACGGCATCGGGCGCACCAGCCTGGTGCACAGCGACTTCAACCCGAAGAACCTGCTGGTCGACCCCGCCACGCGGCCGGGTCACCGGCGTCCTGGACTGGGAGTTCGCCCACGCGGGGCTGCCGGTCGCCGACCTCGGCAACCTGCTGCGGTTCGAGCGGGAACCGGTGTTCGCCGAGGCCGTCCTGGCGGCCTACGTCGACGCGGTGCCGGACGCAGGCGTCGACACGCTGGAGCGGGCCCGGGCGGCGGACCTCTTCGCGCTGGTCGACCTCGCGGGGCGCCGGGGGGAGAACCCGGTCACGGAGCAGGCGGCCGCTCTGCTGAGGGCGGTGGCGTGCAGCGGCGACCTGTCCGCCGTACCCTGACAGCGCGCTGCCGCCGGTCCGGTTGGACGCACGCGCTGCACCACGCGTATCCTGAACGGTGCGCAGAAGTCTGCATGAGTCTCAGACGTAGCAGATTCACGCTCGCTATCTTCTCGCCCGGCGTGCACCGCCTGGTGGGACCAAGAACCTTGGGTAGTGAAAAGGGACTTCACGCGCGTCCGCACAACTCCATCCATTCCAAGGAACCCATTCCCTTATGACGATCACCCCCGCTCTTTCGGACGCACCGCAGATTGCGGTCAACGACATCGGGTCCGAAGAGGACTTCCTCGCCGCCATCGACGCGACCATCAAGTACTTCAACGACGGCGACATCGTTGAAGGCACCATCGTGAAGGTCGACCGCGACGAGGTCCTGCTCGACATCGGCTACAAGACCGAGGGCGTCATCCCCTCGCGTGAGCTCTCGATCAAGCACGACGTCGACCCCTCCGAGGTCGTCTCCGTCGGCGACAAGGTCGAGGCCCTCGTTCTCCAGAAGGAGGACAAGGAAGGCCGCCTGATCCTCTCCAAGAAGCGCGCCCAGTACGAGCGCGCCTGGGGCACCATCGAGCAGGTCAAGGAAGAGGACGGCGTCGTCACCGGCACCGTCATCGAGGTCGTCAAGGGTGGTCTCATCCTGGACATCGGGCTGCGCGGCTTCCTGCCCGCGTCCCTGGTGGAGATGCGTCGCGTCCGCGACCTCCAGCCGTACGTCGGCAAGGAGCTCGAGGCGAAGATCATCGAGCTCGACAAGAACCGCAACAACGTCGTGCTCTCGCGTCGTGCGTGGCTCGAGCAGACCCAGTCCGAGGTGCGTCAGGGCTTCCTGACCCAGCTCCAGAAGGGTCAGATCCGCAAGGGTGTCGTCTCCTCCATCGTCAACTTCGGTGCGTTCGTGGACCTCGGCGGCGTCGACGGTCTCGTGCACGTCTCGGAGCTGTCCTGGAAGCACATCGACCACCCGTCCGAGGTCGTCGCCGTGGGCGACGAGGTCACCGTCGAGGTGCTCGACGTGGACATGGACCGCGAGCGTGTCTCCCTGTCGCTGAAGGCGACGCAGGAGGACCCGTGGCAGCACTTCGCCCGGACCCACCAGATCGGCCAGATCGTGCCGGGCAAGGTCACCAAGCTGGTGCCCTTCGGCTCGTTCGTCCGTGTCGAGGAGGGCATCGAGGGCCTGGTGCACATCTCCGAGCTCGCCGAGCGTCACGTCGAGATCCCCGAGCAGGTCGTCCAGGTCAACGACGACGTCATGGTCAAGATCATCGACATCGACCTCGAGCGTCGCCGGATCTCGCTGTCGCTCAAGCAGGCCAACGAGACCGCGACCGCGTCCGAGGCCGAGGAGTTCGACCCGACGCTCTACGGCATGACCGCGTCGTACGACGAGCAGGGCAACTACATCTACCCGGAGGGCTTCGACCCGGAGACCGGCGAGTGGCTCGAGGGCTTCGACGAGCAGCGCGCCGTCTGGGAAGAGCAGTACGCCAAGGCGCACGCCCGCTGGGAGGCGCACGTCAAGCAGCAGACCGAGGCCGCCAAGGCCGAGGTCGAGGCCGGCGAGGCGACGTCCTACTCCTCCGAGCCGGCTCCGGCCGAGGGTGGCACGGAGACCGCTGGTTCGCTGGCTTCCGACGAGGCGCTGCAGGCGCTCCGCGAGAAGCTCACCGGCGGCGGTCAGTGACCTCCCGCTGAACCCGGCGCTCACGCGCTGACACGAAGGGCCCGGCCCACCTCGCGGTGGTGCCGGGCCCTTCTGCGTGGAGGAAGCGTCAGAGCCGGGGGTACAGCGTGGTGGTCAGGCGGTGGGGGCGGGCGAACCCGTCGTGGCGTGCGTAGCCGACGAGCAGTCGGAAGGCGAGGCCCAGGAGGACCAGCGCCAGCAGGGTGATCACGATGTCCATGGCACTAATCATGCGTCCATCTCATTCCTGCCACGAGTGGCAGGAATGACAGTCTCCATCGATTTCCTGCCAACTCTGTGCCATCCTGGGGGCATGCTCACCGACGTGGCCGTCGTCGCCTTCGACGGCATCACCCCCTTCGAGCTCGGCACGCTCTGCGAGGCCTTCGGGATGGACCGCTCCGACGAGGGCCTGCCGGTGCTCGACTTCGCCATCTGCGCCCCGAAGCCCGGGACCTACCGGACGTCCGTCGGGTTCGGCATCACGGTCGACCACGACCTGTCCCGCCTCGAGTCGGCCGACCTGGTCTGCGTGCCGGCGTACTACACCGCGGCGCCCGCTCCCGCCGCGGTCGTCGACGCGCTGCGGGCGGCGCACGAGCGGGGCGCAACCGTCCTGTCGGTCTGCTCCGGCGCGTTCGCGCTCGGCGAGGCCGGACTCCTCGACGGCCGGGAGTGCACCACGCACTGGCGCCACACCGACGAGCTGGCGGAGCGGTTCCCCGCCGCCCGGGTGGTCCCCGAGGTGCTGTACGTCGACTACGACCGGGTCATCACCAGCGCGGGCACCGCGGCGGGCCTCGACGCGACGCTGTACATCTGGCGCAAGGAGTACGGCGCCGCCGCGGCCGCCAAGATCGCCCGCCGGATGGTCGTGCCGCCGCAACGCGAGGGCGGCCAGGCGCAGTTCATCCGCACCCCGGTGGCCGACTGCGACGTCGAGACGCTCGGGCCCCTGCTGGTGTGGCTGACCGAGAACCTCGCGGAGCAGCACAGCGTCGAGGACCTCGCCCGACGCGCGCACATGTCCGACCGCACCTTCGCCCGGCGGTTCCGGGCGGAGACGGGGACGACCCCGCACGCCTGGGTGACCAGCCAGCGGGTGCTGCGCGCGGAGGAGCTGCTCGAGACCACCGACCACCCGGTGGACCAGATCGCCGCGGAGGTCGGGTTCGGCAACGCCGCGACGCTGCGCCACCACTTCCAGCGCGTCCGCAAGGTCAGCCCGCAGGCCTACCGCAGGTCGTTCAGCGCGACGGCGTGACGCCCCAGTCGCGCTCTGCCAGCACGAGTCGCTGCACCTTGCCGGTCGCGGTGTGCGGCAGCGCGTCGACACGGAAGTAGTCCTTCGGGCGCTTGGGCGGGGCCAGGCGCTCGGCCGCCAGCGCCCGCAGCTCGTCTTCGTCGGCGTCCCCGACGACGGCCGCGCACACCCGCTGGCCCCAGGAGCCGTCGGCCACCCCGAACACCGCGACCTCGTCGACGCCGGGGTGCTCGCCGAGCACGTGCTCGACCTCGACCGGGTAGACGTTGACGCCACCGGTGATGACCAGGTCCTCGCGGCGCCCGGCGAGGTAGAGGTAGCCGTCCTCGTCGAGCCGGCCGTGGTCGCCGACCGTGAACGCGTCACCGCGCCAGGCCGCCGCGGTCTTCTCCGGGTCGCCCCAGTAGGTGAAGCGGGCGTGCTCGGGGACGCCGCACCAGATCGTCCCGTCGGGGTCGACCTCGAGCGTGCGGCCGGGACGCGCGCGACCCGACGGTGCCCGGTCGCTCCAGCCACTCCTCGCTGCGGCAGGCCGTGAACTGCCCCTCGGTGGAACCGTAGAACTCCCAGGTCGAGCCCTCGGGGAACAGCTCGATCAGCCGGCGCTTCACCTCCGGCGGGCAGGCCGCGCCCGCGTGCGCGACCAGCCGGAACGACGACAGGTCCGGGACGCCGACCTCGTCCCAGTGCCGGAACAGCCGCTGGAGGTGGGTGGGCACGCAGAACATCGTCGTGGGCCGCTCGTCCACGATGGCGGCGGTGACGGCCGCGGGGTCGGCGGTTCCGGGGACGACGATGCGGCCGCCGGCCAGCAGCGTGCCCATCGCGAAGCGCAGGGGAGCGGAGTGGTGCAGCGGGCTCAGCACCAGGTTCACGTCGTCGTCGGTGAAGCCCCACAGGTCGCGCTCCTCGTCGACCAGGGCCTGCGCGGCGTGCTCGTCGAGCGACCCGGACCAGACTCCCTTCGGCCGCCCGGTGGTGCCGCTCGTGACGTGCATCGGCCGGCCCAGCGGCAGCCCCCGGCGGAACCGCTCGGGAGTGTTCTCGAGCATCGACGCGGCCAGCTCCGGGGTGTCGACGACCAGCCGGGGCTCGAGGTCCTCGAGGATCCCGGCGCGCTCGGAGGCGGTCAGCCGCGGGTCGAGCGGCACCGGGAACATCCCGGCCGCGAGCAGGCCCATCACCAGGTCGACGTACTCCGCGGAGCCCGGCACGAGCAGGGCGATCCGGTCCCCGGGCCTGATCTCGACGTGCGGCATGCGCCCATCCTGCCAGCGCGCCCGCGGCCTCAGCGCAGGGTGTAGTGCAGGTGGACGAACGTCTGCGCGGGGGACGGCGTCGCCGACAGCAGCCGCATCGGCTTCGTGCGCCGTCGCGGCAGCAGCGGCGCGCCGGCGCCGAGCAGGACCGGGGTCACGGACACGATCATCTCGTCGAGGAGGTCGTGGTCGAGGAACTGACCGACCAGCTCGCCGCCGCCGACCAGCCACACGTTGCGGTCACCGGCCGCCTCGACCATCGCGGCATGCACCTCGCGCACGTCGTCGGAGGTGAAGGTCAGGTTCGCACCCTCGATCACCGACAGCTCGCGGTGCGTGAACACCCACGTCGGGCGGTCGTCGTAGAACCACTCGCCGGGGTGATGTCGGTCGATCCACTCGTACGTCGTGGCGCCCATGGCGAGCGCGCCGACGTCCTTGATGAACGCGGGGTAGGGGTTGGCGTCGTCGTCGCCACCGGGCATCGAGAGCAGCCAGTCGAGGTTGTCGTGCTCGTCCGCGATGAACCCGTCCAGTGACGAGGCGACGAGGTACTGGGTCACAGGCATGCTGCGATACTCCCACCCGTGACTGCGAAACGGGTGGGCCTGACCGGCGGGGTGGCGTCGGGCAAGAGCACGGTGTCGACGATCCTCGCGGAGCTGGGCGCCGTCGTGATCGACGCCGACCAGCTCGCCCGCGAGGTCGTGGCCCCCGGCACCGACGGCCTGCGGCAGGTGGTCGCGGAGTTCGGGTCCGAGATCCTGACGCCCGGCGGGGAGCTCGACCGGCCGGCCCTCGGTGCGATCGTCTTCGCCGACGAGGACGCGCGGCGCCGGCTCGAGGCGATCGTGCACCCGCTGGTGCGGCGCCGAGGCCGCGAGCTCGAGGCGGCCGCGCCGGAGGGGGCGCTCGTCGTGCACGACATCCCGCTGCTCGCCGAGACCGGCCAGGCCGAGAAGTTCGATGCGGTGATCGTCGTGGACGCCCCGGTCGAGACCCAGGTCGAGCGGATGCTGTCCCAGCGAGGCTGGACGCGTGAGGACGCCGAGTCCCGGGTGGCTGCGCAGGCAACCCGGGAGCAGCGCCGGGCGGTGGCGACGTACGTCATCGACAACACCGGGACGCTCGAAGACCTCCGCGACAGGGTCACGGAGGTCTTCGAGGAGCTGACCGGCGGTTAGGCCGCGAGGTCGGGGTCGGCGAGGGTGCGCAGCTTCTGCAGCGCCTCCCGCTCGAGCTGGCGGACCCGCTCGGCGGAGATGCCGTGCTTCGCCCCGATGTCGGCCAGCTTGTGCTGGCGCCCGTCGACGAGGCCGTAGCGCGACCGGATGATGTCCGCGGCGCGCTCGTCGAGGAGCTCGACCAGCGTGCCGAGCCGACCCTTCGACTCGCCGTCGAGGAACGTGCTGTCCGGGCCCGGCGCGGTCTCCTGGGCGATCAGGTCGCCCAGCGAGGTGTCGCCGTTGTCGTCCACGGGGGTGTCGAGGCTGACGTGGTCACGACCCCAGCTCATCAGGTCGAGGACGCGGTCGATGTCCATGCCGAGCTCGGTCGCGATCTCCTCGGGCTCCGGGTCACGGCCCAGCTGGCGCTCCAGGGTGCGGCGCGCGGCACCGACCTGGTTGAGCTCCTCCACCACGTGGACGGGGAGCCGCACGACACGGGCCTGCTGCGCGATGCCGCGGGTGATCGCCTGACGGACCCACCAGGTCGCGTAGGTGGAGAACTTGAAGCCCTTGCGGTAGTCGAACTTCTCTACCGCGCGGATCAGGCCGGTGTTGCCCTCCTGGACGAGGTCCAGCATCGGCATCTGGCTGCGGCCGTACTTGCGGGCGATCGAGACGACCAGCCGGAGGTTGGACTCGATGAAGCGCTGGATGGCGCGTTCACCCTCCTCGACCATCCACTCCAGCTCTTCCTGGGTGGCGTACTTGGGGGCCCCGCCCTTGCGGCGGCCGACCCGGCCCTCGTCGAGCAGGGCCTGCGCGAAGAGACCCGCCTCGATGGTCTTGCTGAGCTCTACCTCGGTGACCGCGTCGAGCAGCGGAGTACGCGCGATCTCATCGAGGTACATCCCGACGCTGTCGCGTCCCTCGATCTCGCGTGTGTGCGTGCGACTCGTTGCCACGTGCGCTCCCTTCCGTTTTGCGAGGGGTACCCACCGGTAGTCCCTGTAGTCATCCCAACGGTCGGGGGACCGCCAGGATTCCCGTTTCGAAGCGGAATCCCCGCTCCGTCCCTCTGACCTGTACGACGTCCGGGAGCGTCCGGAAGTTGCCGTCCGGAGCGGATCTCAGGGACTTCTCAGGGTCGAGGCAGGTTCGCGCGCCGACAAGGGCCGGATGGCTCCCTCGGACCTAGTGTTTTCGGGGGGTTCGCGGCGCCCGGCGCCGGCTCAGGCGCGGCCCAGGAGGTCGATGACCCAGGCGTAGCTGAACGCCCGGTCCCGCCAGGCGTTGTAGCGCCCGCTCACGCCGCCGTGGCCGGCGGACATCTCGGTCTTCAGCAGCACGTCCTCGGGGTTGAGGGCCACCGCACGCAGCTTCGCCACCCACTTCGCGGGCTCCACGTAGAACACCCGGGTGTCGTGCAGCGACGTCTCGGCCAGGATCGCCGGGTAGCGCTTCGCCTCGACGTTCTCGTAGGGGGAGTAGGCCTTCATGTAGGCGTAGACCTCGGGATCCTCGAGCGGGTTGCCCCATTCCTCCCACTCCACGACGGTCAGCGGCAGGGTGGGGTCGAGGATCGTGGTCAGCGGGTCGACGAACGGCACGTCGGCGAGGATGCCGCGGAACGCCTCGGGGGCCAGGTTGGCCACGGCACCGACCAGCAGGCCGCCCGCACTGCCGCCCTCGGCGACCAGCCGGTCGGCCGAGGTCCAGCCCGTGTCGGCGAGGTGCCGGGCGCAGGCGACGAAGTCGGTGAACGTGGTGGCCTTGCGGAGCATCTTGCCCTGGTCGTACCAGTGCCGGCCCATCTCGCCTCCGCCCCGGACGTGCGCGATGGCGAAGCCGATCCCGCGGTCGAGCAGCGAGAGCCGGGAGATCGTGAAGTAGGGGTCGATGGAGTCCTCGTAGGAGCCGTAGCCGTAGAGGAGCAACGGCATGCTGCCGTCGCGGGGGGCGTCCTTCGGGCAGACAAGCGAGATGGGGACGGCGGTGCCGTCCTCCGCGGTGGCCCAGGTCCGGTGCTGCTCGTAGCGCTCCGGGTCGAAGTCGCCCAGCACCGGCGTCTGCCGCAGCAGGGTGAGCTCGCGGGAGGCGACGTCGTAGTCGTAGACCGCCGGCGGCGTGGCCATCGTGGTGTAGCCGAGCCGGATGGTGGGCTGGTGGAACTCCGGGTTGCCGGCCGCCCCGACCGTGTAGACCGGGTCGTCGAACCGGATCAGGTAGTCGTCGCCGAGCCCGGTGCCCGTCTCGTCCTCGGTCAGCTCGATCACCCGCAGCTGGGTGAGGCCGTTGCTGCGCTGGCTGACCACCAGGTGGGTGGCGAACGCGTCGACGTCCTCGAGCCGCACGTCCGGGTCGTGGGGGAGCAGCGGCTCCCACTGGTCCGGCGAGGTCGCGTCGATGGGGGCGGTGGCGAGCGCGTAGTTCTCCGCGTCCTCGTTGTGGAGCACGAGCAGGCGGTCCTCGCCGCGGATCACGGCGTGCTCGACGCCGTACTCCACGCCCTGCCGCCGGGGCGCGACGACGCGGAACTCGCCGACGGGGTCCGCGGCGTCGCGGACGCGGTACTCCGTGGTCGTCTTCGAGCCCGAGCCGATGACGATGAGCCGGTCGCTGCGGGTCCGGCCGACCGAGGTCCAGAACCGTTCGTCCCGCTCGTGGTGCACCAGCTCGTCGTCCGCGACCGGGTGGCCGAGCTCGTGCCGCCACACCTTGTCGGGTCGCCACGAGTCGTCGACGGTCGTGTAGAAGAGCACGGTGCCGTGCAGGTCCCACACCGCGGGACCCAGCGTGTTGGGCACCTCGTCGGGGAGCATCTCTCCGGTCCGCAGGTCCTTGACCCGCAGCAGGAACCGCTCGTTGCCGACCGCGTCGGAGCTGAACGCGAGCAGGTGGCCGTCGGGGCTGATCGAGGCGGTGCCGAGCGCGAAGAACTCGTGGCCCTCCGCGAGCTCGTTGACGTCGATCAGCACCTGCTCGCCGGGGACGTCCACCTCGGCGTCGAGGCGCGGCGGCGTCCAGTCGTCCGGCCCGTCGACCGGGCAACGGCAGCTGACGCCGTACTGCCGGCCCTCGATCGAGCGGCTGTAGTACCAGTGGCCGCCGATCCGCGCCGGCACCGACAGGTCGGTCTCCTTCGTGCGGCCCTTGATCTCGTCGAAGATCTGCTGCCGCAGCCCGGCCAGGTGGGCCGTGCGCGCCTCGGTGTAGGCGTTCTCGGCCTGGAGGTAGGCGAGCGTCTCCGGTGACTCCTTGTCGCGCAGCCACTCGTAGTCGTCCACGAAGGTGTCGCCGTGGTGGGTGCGCTCGAACGGGATGCGCCGGGCGACGGGGAAGGAGGGGTCCTGCATGCCCCGACGCTATCCGAGACAATCGAGGGGTGAGCCTGCGCATCGACCTGAACGCCGACCTGGGCGAGGGCGTCACCGACGACCTCGGCCTGCTCGCGGTCGTGACGAGCGCCAACGTCGCCTGCGGCTACCACGCCGGCGACGTCGACACGATGCGCGCGGTGTGCGTCGAGGCGGTCCGGCGCGGGGTCGCGATCGGGGCGCAGGTGTCGTACGACGACCGGGCCGGCTTCGGCCGCCGCGACCTCGACGTGCACCCGGAGGTCCTCCGCGAGCACGTCGCGCACCAGGTCTCGCTGCTGGCCCGGATCGCCGCGGAGGTCGGCACGGCGGTGTCCTACGTGAAGCCGCACGGCGCGCTCTACAACCGGGTGGTGCACGACGCGACGCAGGCGCGCGCCGTGCTCGAGGGGTCGGGCCGGCTGCCGGTGCTGGGGCTGCCCGGCTCGGTGCTGCTCGAGCTCGCCGCCGCCGTCGGCCGGGAGGTGCGCCGCGAGGGCTTCCCCGACCGGGCCTACACCGAGGAGGGACGGCTGCGCCCCCGCGACGAGCCCGGCGCGGTGCTCGACGACCCGACCCTCATCGCGGCCCGGGCCGTCGAGCTCGCCGTCGAGGTGGAGTCGGTCTGCGTGCACGGCGACACCCCCGGCGCGGTCGGGCACGCGCACGCCGTACGGGTCGCGCTCGAGGCCGCCGGGTACCGGCTCCGGCCCTGGTGAACCGTCCACAGGCTGAGGGAGAAACTGGGGATAACGGACGCCTGCCTGTGCACCCGGCACGCGTTTCTGTGGACGACGCGGCGACCCCGGAGATCCGAAGGAAATTGGTGCCGGAAAGCCCTTGCGCGACCCGCAGCGTGGGCGTAGACATCTCTCACGCACTCCCGAAAGGGAAGGCGGATCGGCAGACATCTTGCGGATCCATCCGGTGGGGAGACCCACCGCGGCAGCCGGTGACGAGGCTGACGGGATCCGACGGAACTGCCGGTCGACCGGGAAGCGTCACGAAGCCCGGTCACACAGTAGGGCCCCTGGAACTCATACCTTCAGGGGCCCTACGCCTGTCTCGGGGCCGTTGCTCCTCCGGGCAGACTGGGACCGTGCAGATCCACCGCTACGGCGCCGACGCCCTGCTCGTCGAGGTGGACGACGCGGCCGCGGCGCTCGCGCTCTACCGCGCCGCGCGCGCGGAAGACGTCCGGGCCCGCGACGTCGTCCCCGCGGCCGAGACCGTGCTGTTCTCCGGCCTCGAGGACGCCGACGACCTGGTGGCGCAGCTCGCCGCGCTCGCCTCGGGGCCGGTGCCGGCGGTCGAGGCGGCCACCGTCGAGGTGCCCACCTGCTACGACGGAGCCGACCTCGAGGACGTCGCGCGACGCTGGGACATGACCGTCGCGGAGACCGTCGCCACGCACACGTCGCTGGACTTCGTGGTGGCGTTCTGCGGCTTCGCCCCGGGGTTCGCCTACTGCACCGGGCTGCCCGCCCCGCTGGCGGTGCCGCGCCACCACGACCCGCGGTCGCGGGTGCCGGCCGGGTCGGTCGGCCTCGCGGGGGAGTTCACCGGCGTCTACCCGACGGCGTCGCCCGGGCGGCTGGCGCCTGCTCGGTCGCACCGACCTCGTGCTGTGGGACGCCGCGCGGGACGACCCGGCGACGCTGGCGCCCGGCACGCGCGTGCGTTTCGTGGAGGTCTGAGCGTGCGCGTGCTCCAGGTCCTCGAGCCCGGCCCGCTGACCACCGTGCAGGACCGGGGCCGGCCGGGCTGGGCACACCTGGGCGTCCCCCGTGCCGGGGCCCTGGACGCCGCGGCGGCCGCGCTGGCCAACCGGCTGGTCGGCAACGACGACGACGCGGCGCTGCTGGAGACCACGCTGGGCGGGGTGACGCTGCGGCTGTCGGCGGCCACGACGGTCGCCGTCACGGGGGCGCCCTGCACGGTCCGGGTGGACGGCCGGGCGGTCGCCTTCGCGGAACCGGTCACGGTCCGTGCCGGTGCGGAGGTCACGGTGGGCCCCGCCCGCCACGGCGTCCGCTCCTACCTGGCCGTCGCGGGCGGGCTCGCGGTGGAGCCGGTGCTCGGGTCGCGGTCCACCGACACCCTGGCCTGGCTCGGCCCGCCGAGGCTCGCGGCGGGAGCGGTGCTGCCGCTGGGCCGGCCGCAGGCAGGTCCGGCCGCGCTCGACGTGCACGCCGTACGTCGTGCTCGCGGCTCCGTGGTCCTGCGGTTCCGCACCGGCCCGCGGCGCGACTGGTTCGCCGCGGACGCGGTGCGGACGCTGACCGCTGCGCACTACACCGTCACCGCCGACTCCAACCGCGTGGCGCTGCGGCTCGACGGGACCGTGCTCGGGCGCGCCCGCGAGGGCGAGCTGCCCAGCGAGGGCATCGTCCTCGGCGCGGTGCAGGTGCCGCCGTCCGGGCGACCGCTGGTCTTCCTCAACGACCACCCGACCACCGGCGGCTACCCGGTGCTCGGGGTGGTGCACCCCGACGACCTCGACGCGTGCGCGCAGCTGAGGCCGGGTGAGCAGGTCAGCTTCCGGGAGGAGTGAGGTCGGGCTCGGGCACCGCGACGCGCAGCGGGGCCAGCCCGGGGTCGTCGGCCCAGAACGTGCGGACCGGCCCGGGGCCGGTGCTCGCGGTCTCGAACCGCACGGTGACGCGGCCGACCCCGGACCCCCAGACCCAGCCCTGGCCGTGGTCGACGTGGGTGACGTCCATGCCGGGCGACCAGCGCCGGCCGCGCGTGAAGCGCTCGATCTCGGCGTCGGGGAGGGGTTCGGGCTCGGGGTCGGCGTCGTACTCCTCGAACAGGTCCTCCTGGATCCAGTCGGCCAGGCCGGACACCCCGACCCCCAGCAGCCGCACGCCGCCGGAGGTGTCGACCTCGGCGAGCAGGGCGCGTGCGGTGCGGGCCACGACGCGCGTGTTGTCGGTGGGCGCGGCCAGCGTGGCCGACCGGGTGTGGGTGGTGAAGTCGTGCAGCCGGATCTTCACCGTCACCGTGCGGCCGGACAGCCGCGCCTTGCGGAGCCGCTCGGTCACCTTCGCGGCCTGCCGGTCGAGCAGCCCGTCGAGCAGCCGGCGGTCGACCAGGTCGGTGTCGTAGGTGTCCTCGGCGCTGACGGACTTGGCCTCTCGCTCGGCGACGACCCGCCGGTCGTCCTCGGCCCGGGCCAGGTGGTAGAGCGACGTGCCGTGCGCCTGCCCCACCAGCCGGACCAGCTCCTCGACGGGGACCTGCTCGAGGTCCTCGACGGTCTGCACCCCCGCACGGCGGAGCCGCTCGGCGGTGGCGGGCCCGACCCCGGGGATCACCCCGACCTTCATCGGGCGGAGCAGCGCGCGCTCGGTGCCGGGCGGCACCACCACCAGGCCGTCGGGCTTGTCGAGGTCGCTGGCGATCTTCGCGACCAGCTTGGACGTGGCCACTCCGACGGATCCGCAGAGGCCGCCGGTGACCTCGGTGACGTCCTGCTTGAGCTTCTCGGCCACCGCGGTCACCCCGGCGACGCTGAGGTCGTCCAGCCCGGCGGCCGCGAGGTCGACGAACGCCTCGTCGAGGGAGAGCGGCTCGACCAGCGGGGACAGCTCGCGCAGCAGCGTCATCACCGCGACGCTGCTGGCCCGGTAGGCGTCGAACCGGCCGGTGAGGAACGCTGCGTGCGGGCAGCGGGAGCGCGCCTCGGCCGTGGACATCGCCGAGCGCACCCCGAAGGCGCGGGCCTCGTAGGAGGCCGTGGCGACGACGCCGCGACCGCCGACCCCGCCGACCACGACGGGCTTGCCGCGCAGCGACGGCTTGTCGCGCTGCTCGACGGCGGCGAAGAAGGCGTCCAGGTCGACGTGCAGGATCGTCGGGTCGGAGCGCACGTCCTCATCATGCCTGGCGCCGCCGACCGTTCCGGTACGGGCCGGATCCCGTCCCCAGGTGTCGTCCGCGGCAGGACGTCCACAGCCCCCGAACGGGCTCTCGGCGCGGCGGCGGCCCCGCACCAGGCTCGGCCCCATGACCGAGACGAAGACCCTCCGCATCAAGAACCCCGGCGACCTGCTCGCCGCCGTGCCCGGCTTCCTCGGGTTCCACCCCCGGGACTCCGTGGTGCTGCTGACCACCGGGGCGGCCCGCAACCCGTTCCACGCCCGCGTGGACCTCCCGGACGACATCGACGAGGTCGACGACCTGGTCGCGCACCTGGTCCGGGTGTCCCGGCGGGCCGGCACCGACCAGGTCGCGGTGGTGATCTACACCGCCGACCGCGCGCTCGCCGACGTGGTGATGGTGATGCTCGAGACCGACCTCGCCGACGTCGGGGTGGCCGTGGTCATGGGGGTCCGTGCCGACGGCGAGCGCTGGTTCTGGCTCGCCGGCTGCATGGGCGACTGCGCGGGGGAGGGCACGCCGTACGACGTGTCCACCCACCCGATCACGGTGGAGGCCGTCGTCGACGGGCGGGTCGTGCACGACAGCCGCGAGGCCCTGCGCGACTCGCTGGTCGGCACCGACCTCGACGAGATCGAGGCCGTCACCGACGCGATGGAGGTCGCGCTCGCCCGGATGCAGGCCGCGGCCCGCCACCCGCTCGGGCCCGAGAACCCCAGCGGTCTGCGCGACCACCTCGTCCAGGAGGGACGCTGGCTCCAGCACCGGGTGCGCCGCTTCGTCGACGACCGCCGGCGGCTCGACGCGCACGACGTCGGACGGCTGCTGGTGGCGATCGTCAGGATCGACGTCCGCGACGTCGCCTGGTCCGAGATCACCCGTCCGGACGCCCGCGTCCACGTCGACCTCTGGGCCGACGTGGTCCGCCGCAGTCCGCACGCGGCCCTGGCCGCGCCGGCCGCCCTGCTCGCGTTCGCCGCCTGGCTCTCCGGCGACGGAGCCCTCGCCTGGTGTGCCGTGGACCGCAGCCAGGAGGCCGACCCGGGCTACAGCCTGGCGGCCCTGGTGGCCCAGACGCTGGCCTGCGCGATGCCGCCGTCGGCCTGGGAGCCGCTGACCCCCGACATGCTCAGCCTGTTCGCCGGCTGAGCCGATCCTGGTCGCCGTTGGCGTCGCGCCCTAGGCTGCGGCCATGGGAGAAGAGGTAGCGCAGCAGGAGTTCTCGCGCGAGGACCGCACCCGGTACCGCGAGAAGGTCCGGCGCTGCCTGGACGTGTTCGCCCGGATGCTGCGGGAGTCGCGCTTCGACGCGGACTCCCCGATGACCGGTCTGGAGATCGAGCTCAACCTGGTCGACGACGCCGGCGACCCCGCGCTGAAGAACCGCGAGGCGCTCGAGGCGATCGCAGACCCGGACTTCGTCACCGAGCTGGGCCAGTTCAACCTCGAGATCAACGTGCCGCCCAAGCAGCTGAAGGACCGCGGCTTCACGGAGTTCGAGGAGGGCGTCCGCGAGAGCCTGAACCACGCTCAGGAGAAGGCGGCCGAGGTCGGCGCCCACATGGTGATGATCGGCATCCTGCCGACCCTCGCCGCCGGCCACATGAGCCCCGAGTCGCTGAGCACCAACCCGCGCTACCAGCTGCTCAGCGACCAGATCCTCGCCGCGCGCGGCGAGGACATCGTGATCGACATCGGCGGCCCCGAGCGGCTGCGGACCACCGCGGACTCCATCGTCCCCGAGGCGGCGTGCACGAGCACCCAGCTGCACATCCAGGTCAGCCCCGAGGAGTTCCCGGCCTACTGGAACGCCTCGCAGGCCGTGGCGGGGGTGCAGCTGGCGATCGGCGCGAACTCGCCGTTCCTGCTCGGGCGCGAGCTGTGGCGCGAGACCCGGATCGCCCTGTTCGAGCAGGCCACCGACACCCGGAGCGAGGAGCTCAAGGCGCAGGGGGTGCGGCCGCGCGTGTGGTTCGGCGAGCGCTGGATCACCTCGATCTTCGACCTGTTCGAGGAGAACGTCCGCTACTTCCCGGCCCTGCTGCCGATCCTCGAGGACGAGGACCCGTTGGAGGAGCTGGAGGCCGGCCGCACGCCGAGCCTGCACGAGCTCCGGCTGCACAACGGCACCATCTACCGCTGGAACCGGCCGGTCTACGACGTGGTCGAGGGCACCCCGCACCTGCGGGTCGAGAACCGGGTGCTGCCTGCGGGACCGACCGTGGTCGACACGATGGCCAACGCCGCCTTCTACTTCGGCCTGGTGCGCACCCTCGCGGAGCACGAGCGACCGCTGTGGTCGCAGATGTCCTTCAGCGCGGCCGAGGAGAACTTCCACGTCGCGGCCCGGCAGGGGATCGAGGCCCACCTCTACTGGCCGGGCCTCGGGCAGGTCCCCGCGACGGAGCTGGTGCTGCGGCGGCTGCTGCCGATGGCCCGGGCCGGCCTGGACGCCTGGGGCGTCGTCCCGGAGGAGAGCGACCGGTTGCTCGGGGTGATCGAGCAGCGCTGCCTCGCGGGCCAGAACGGCGCGTCCTGGTTCGTGGACCACTTCCACGCCCGGGCCACCGAGGGTGATGCCGACCGTCTCGACGCCCTGCGGGCCACCCTCAACGAGTACCGCCGGCACATGCACACCAACGAGCCCGTGCACACCTGGGACTGAGTCGCGGGCGCCGGCTCAGAGGCGCAGCCGCTTCCAGGTCCGGGTCCGTCCCGTGCACACGTCGCGCCAGCCGTACCTCGTGATCACGTAGAACGCCTCGAGCGGCCTCCCGTGCATCGCGAACGCCGCGCGCGCGGCGGCCAGCCAGTGCAGGTCCGCGTCGTGCGGCTCCGGGTGCCCCGGCCGCACCACCCACGCGGTGCGCAGCTCCGGGGCGGTCTGCTCGAGCAGCTCGGAGATGACGTCGGCACGCAGCCCCGGGTCCATGGCCGGCAGGTCGCGGGCCCGGACGACGAAGGAGTCGCGGGCTCCGCCGAGCGTGCCGACGTACACCGCGAGGTCGAAGACGCGCCGGGTCTCGCGCTGCCGCAGCAGCCCGACCTCGCGGCGCAGCAGGAGCGCGGCGTCGGCAACGGTGGTCGTGCGAGTGGTCATCCGACCAGCCTGCCCGGTCGCGGCGCAACGCGCCGGTGGTCGTCCACAGGTGGCGCCGACCGCTCCGGCTGGATACGGTCACACCAGCCCGTGCGGATGCAGGGGCCGGAGTTCGCCAGGGAGGACGTCATGGGGACCATCGTCGTGGGCTACGTACCCAAGCCCGAGGGTCGCGCGGCGCTGCGCCGGGCGGCCGAGGAGGCCAAGCTCCGGGACATGCGTCTGGTCGTGGTCAACTCCCACCGCGGAGGTCGTGAGTTCGACGACACCGACGCGATCGAGTCCGAGGCCCAGCTCGAGGAGGTCCGCGAGGCCCTCCGCGAAGCCGGCGTCGAGCACGAGGTGCGCCAGCTCGTCCGCGGCCTCGACCCGGCCGACGACCTGGTCAACGTGGCGGCCGAGGTCAACGCCGACATCATCGTCATCGGGCTGCGCCGCCGTTCGCCGGTCGGCAAGCTGATCCTCGGCAGCAACGCCCAGCGCGTCCTCCTCGACGCTCCCTGCCCCGTCCTCGCTGTGAAGGCAGGGGAGTAGCCACCCCGTCCCACCGTCCTGTGGTGGCAGAATCGCCGCCATGGCCCTCCAGATCGCCCAGGACGTCCACGCCGACCAGGTGCTGAGCGAGAGCTCCTTCGCGCTGCTCTGCGGGATGCTGCTCGACCAGCAGTTCCCGATGGAGCGCGCGTTCGCCGGGCCGGCCAAGGTGCTCGACCGGTTCGGCAGCCTCGACCCCGCCGAGATCGCCGCGGCGGACCCGGAGCAGTTCGCGGCGTTGTGCGCCACGCCGCCGGCGGTGCACCGCTACCCGGGCTCGATGGCGGCGCGGATCCAGGCGCTCGCCGCCCACGTGGTCGAGGCGTACGACGGCGACACGGCGCGGCTCTGGCAGGAGGCGGCCGACGGCCGTGACCTGCTGCGGCGGCTGCAGGCCCTGCCCGGGTTCGGCAAGCAGAAGGCCCAGATCTTCGTGGCGCTCGTCGGCAAGCAGCTCGGCGTCCGCCCGGCCGGTTGGGAGCAGGCCGCCGGCAGCTACGCCGACGAGGGGTCGTTCCGGTCGGTGGCCGACGTGGTCGATGCTCCGTCGTTGGAGAAGGTCCGGGCGTTCAAGAAGGAGCAGAAGGCGGCCGCGCGTACCCCCTCCGCGGGGTCCTGACTTGGATTGCACTGGTCGACGTGTCACAATGAATGTGCGGCTCTTGACGTGTACGGGCCTTGCCGCGCCCGCCATCCGCTGTACGAGAGGTAGTTCGTGTCGACGAGCACGTCCCGCAAGCTCCCCGCTGACGTCCTTGCACACCCCGACATCGTCGCCCTGGTTGACCAAGGCAAGGCCTCTGGACATGTGACCGCGGACGCGCTTCGCTCCGCCGCCGCGTCGCACGTGCACACCGCCGCTCATCTCAAGGCCCTGATGCGCTATCTGAGCGAGGAGGGCATCTCCGTGACCATGAGCCACGAGGACACGAGCAGCCGCAAGCGCGTCGCCGCGGCGACGAGCAGCCGCAACACCGTGAAGGCCGCCACGAAGAAGGCCGCCCCGGCGAAGAAGACCCCGGCCAAGAAGGCCGCTCCGGCGAAGAAGGCCGCCGAGCCCGCCGCGAAGAAGGCGGCCGAGCCCGCCAAGAAGGCCGCCGCCAAGAAGACCGCGGCGAAGAAGACCAGTGCCAAGGGCGCCGTCGAGGACGAGGCGACCCCGGTCGTCGACCCCGCGCTGCTGCTCGGGCCGGACGGCAAGAAGGTCCTCCCGGACGTGCCCGACGAGGTGTTCGAGAAGGACCTCGTCGAGGACCCCACGCTCAAGGAGGAAGAGGACGAGAGCAAGGGCTTCGTCGTCTCCCAGGCCGACGACACCGACGAGCCCGTCCAGCAGGTCATGGTCGCCGGTGCGACCGCCGACCCGGTCAAGGACTACCTGAAGCAGATCGGCAAGGTCCCGCTGCTCAACGCGGAGATGGAGGTCGAGCTCGCCAAGCGCATCGAGGCCGGCCTCTTCTCCGACGAGAAGCTCGCCAAGGGCGGCAAGATGTCGGCCAAGGTGCTCGACGAGCTCGAGTGGATCGCCGAGGACGGCCGCCGCGCCAAGAACCACCTCCTCGAGGCGAACCTCCGGCTCGTGGTCTCGCTGGCCAAGCGCTACACCGGTCGCGGCATGCTCTTCCTCGACCTGATCCAGGAGGGCAACCTCGGCCTGATCCGTGCGGTCGAGAAGTTCGACTACACCAAGGGCTACAAGTTCTCCACGTACGCCACCTGGTGGATCCGCCAGGCGATCACCCGGGCGATGGCCGACCAGGCCCGCACCATCCGCATCCCGGTGCACATGGTCGAGGTCATCAACAAGCTCGCCCGCGTCCAGCGGCAGATGCTCCAGGACCTGGGCCGCGAGCCCACGCCCGAGGAGCTCGCCAAGGAGCTCGACATGACCCCGGAGAAGGTCATCGAGGTCCAGAAGTACGGCCGCGAGCCGATCTCCCTGCACACGCCCCTCGGTGAGGACGGCGACTCGGAGTTCGGTGACCTCATCGAGGACTCCGAGGCCATCGTCCCGGCCGACGCGGTGTCGTTCACGCTGCTCCAGGAGCAGCTGCACGCCGTGCTCGACACGCTCTCGGAGCGCGAGGCCGGCGTGGTCTCGATGCGGTTCGGCCTCACCGACGGCCAGCCGAAGACCCTCGACGAGATCGGCAAGGTCTACGGGGTGACCCGGGAGCGGATCCGGCAGATCGAGTCCAAGACGATGTCGAAGCTGCGCCACCCGTCCCGCTCGCAGGTGCTGCGCGACTACCTGGACTGACCGGCAAGGACCTTCGCCTCAGGCCCAGCGCCGCCTCCGGTCCTAGCGTGGAATGAAGCACGCAGGCACCGCGAGGAGGCCGTGATGGCGGAGTTCATGCGCAACAGTGACGCGTTCGCCTGGGGGATGGAGCACGACGCCGTCCTGCGGTCGACGGTCGTCACCATCATCATGCTGGACCGGTCACCTGACTGGGACGTCGTCGTCGACCGGTTCGAGCGGATCGGTCGCGAGATCCCCATGTTCCGCCAACGGGTGGTCTCCACGCTGCCGCCGGCGCCACCGCGGTGGGAGAACGACCCCGACTTCGACCTGCGCTTCCACCTGCGTCGCGTCATAGCGCCCTACCCCGGGACCCTCGACACCCTGCTCGACATGGCCCGCCGTGCGGAGATGGGCGAGTTCGACCACGCCCGCCCGCTGTGGCAGGTGACGCTCGTCGACGGTCTGGCCGACGGTGGCGCGGCGCTGGTGTGCAAGCTGCACCACTCGCTCACCGACGGCATCGGAGGCGTGCAGATCGCCATGGTGCTGTTCGACCTGACCGAGGAGCCGCAGGACCGGGGACAGCTTCCTCCCGAGCCGACCGCCGAGGCACCGGGCGCTCTGGGCGGCCTGCGGCACTGGCTGCGGTACGACGCGGCCCTCGCCCGGACCGCGTGGGGCGTGACCCGGGCGCTGCCGCCCGCGGCGCTCCACGGCGTGCGGCGGCCGCTGCAGAGCGTGCGCGCCGTCGGGGACACCGCCGCCTCGGTCTACCGGGTGGTCAGGCCGATCAACCACACCGCGTCGCCGGTCATGAAGCGTCGGCGGCTGATCCGGGAGCTCGGGGTGCACGAGGTGCCGATGCCCGCGCTGCGTGAGGCGGCGCACCTCTCCGGGGGCACCCTCAACGACGCCTTCCTCGCCGGGGTCACCGGGGGGCTGCGCATCTACCACGCGAAGCACGGCGCCGAGGTCGGCGACCTCTACGTCACCATGCCCGTCAGCATCCGGGGCGACCACGACCCGATCGGCGGGAACCGGATCACGTTGCTGCGCTTCACCCTGCCCGTCGGCGTCGAGGACCCGGCCGAGCGGATCCGGCAGATCCACCTCCGGGCCGGCAGGGTGCGCACCGAACGGTCACTGCCGTACACCCAGGCGATCGCGGGCGGCCTGAACCTGCTTCCACGCTGGTACATCAGCGCGATCCTGCGCCACGTCGACTTCCTGGCCAGCGACGTGCCTGGCCTGCCCGTCAAGGTCTATCTCGGTGGGGCGGCCGTGCGGAAGCAGTATGCGTTCGGCCCGACGATCGGCGCGGCCGTCAACGTCACGCTGATGACGTACGTCGACACGTGCGCGATCGGGATCAACGTCGACACCGGGGCCATCCCCGACTTCGACGAGTTCCGGGACTGCCTGGTCGAGGGTTTCGACGAGGTGCTCGCCCTCGCCGGGCCGGCGGAGGCCTCCGTCCCGCCGCAGGCGTCGAAGCCGGCGTCGGCTCGTCCGGCGTCGAGGAAGCGGCCCGTGCAGACCGGATGAGGCTCAGCCGGCCAGGACGCCGGCGTCCTGGATGCGCGGCCACGGCCGGGCGTCCTCGAGCTCGAACGCGAGCTCCAGGAGAGTGCGCTCGTCTCCGAGGTCGGCCGAGAAGTGGCACCCGATCGGCAGCCCGCCACGGGTCTGGCCCAGGGGAAGCGAGATCGCGGGGCCGCCGGAGGCGTTGTTGAGCGGCGTGAAGCCGACGTACGCCGTGAGCCGTGCGAACAGCTCGTCGAACGGCAGCGTGGGCGACAGGTGGCCGAGCTGCGGCGTGGTGTGCCCGAGGACCGGCGACAGCAGCACGTCGTACCGCGTGAAGGCGGTGCGGTACTGGTGCGTGCTGCGGCGCAGGCGGTAGAGCATTCCGGGTGTCCTCGCGAGCTCGCGCCGGCACATGTCGGCGAGCCCCTTGGTGAGGTTGTCGGTCAGCGTCACGTCGAACTGGGGATCCAGGATGCGGGTGCCGGTCCGCGACACCAGGAAGCCGAGCAGGCCCCAGTAGAGGCTGAAGTCGTCGGCGAACCGCGGCGACACCGGGGGCGCGGCCTCCTCGACGTGGTGCCCGAGGTCGTCGAGGAGCGCGACCGTGGAGAGCACGCAGCCGCGGGTCTCCGCGTCGGTTCGCGCGCCGGTGACCGAGTCGAGCACGACCCCGACGCGGAGCCGGGTGCGGCTCGGACCCTCGACCGACCGGACCGGCGGCAGCTTCGGATTCCGCCAGAACTCCTCCGCTCCGGCGTAGAAGCGGGCGGTGTCGCGCACGGTCCGGGTGAGCACCCCCTGGGCGGTGATGCGCACCGGGAGCACGCGATCGGACAGGTCCTGGACCAGCCGCCCACGGGTGGGCTTGAGCCCGACCAGGCCGCACACAGCGGCGGGGATCCGGATGGAGCCGCCGCCGTCGTTGGCGTGGGCGAGCGGGACGACCCCGGAGGCAACCAGGGCCGCTGCGCCGCCGGACGAGGCGCCGGCGGAGTAGGCCAGGTTCCACGGGTTGCGCACCGGGTCGGCACGGGCGTACTCGGTCGAGGCGCTGAACCCGAACTCCGGGAGCCGGCTCTTCCCGAGCACCGTGACACCCAGGGCCCGGACCTGGGTCACGAAGGGGCTGTCCTTGCGCGCCGGCTGTGCGACGAACGCGTCGGTGCCGTGGTTGGTGGGAAGGCCGGCGACGTCCACGTTGTCCTTGACGAAGGTCGGCACGCCGGTGAACGCGCCCGCCGTCGGCGACTCGGCCGCCGCTCGTGCGCGGTCGAAGTCGGCGTACTCGACGGCGTTGACGAGCGGCTGCATCGCCTCGGCGCGGGTGATCGCGGCGGCGCAGACCTCGGCACCGCTGAGCTGCCCGCTGCGGACGCGGTCGGCGATCTCCGTGGCATCCGCGTCACCGAGCACGTCGTCGCCGAAGGCGTGCACGGGACCGTTCGTCGTCATGGGCAGATCATCGCCGATGCGATGCAACCCCACGGGCACCGGTCGCGTCTTGGCTGCAGTGAGGCCTCGAGGGGAGGTGCTCGACCCGCCCGCGGGACCCGATCAAGGAGCAGGACATGAACAACACCGCCAAGAAGACGCTCGTCGGCGCCGCCACCGCCGCACCGCCGCGATCACGCTCGGCCTCGCCGGACCGGCGACCGCCGCGACAGCGACGTTCGACGACGCGTCCGGCGACGTCGCGCACGGCGTCGACATCCAGAGCGTCACCGTGGTGAACGAGAAGAACGTCCGCGTGGTCATCCAGCACGACAACCTGCGTCGCTCGTTCAAGAGCGGCGCGAGCGGCACCGTCTACCTGGACACCGACCGGAGCCAGAAGGGTCCCGAGTTCGCCTTCACCGGCGGCTTCTTCGAGGGCGCCGACTACGCCCTGATCAAGACCGACGGCTGGAAGGTCGGCCGCCGGGCAGTCCCGCTGACGTGCTCCTACGAGATGCACCTCGACTACGCGGCCGACGTCACCCGCATGCGGATGTCGCGCGCCTGCCTCGACCGGCCCGGCAAGGTCCGCGTCGCCGTCAAGGTCGCCGGGGAGCAGTCCGACGGCGACATCGTCCGTGACTGGCTCGGGTCCCGTCGCGAGTTCACCCCCTGGGTGGCCCGGGGCTGACCCGTCTGGGCTGACCCGTATGGCATTGCCCCGGTCTTCGGACCGGGGCAGTGCCGTGCTTATCGGGACATACCTAAGCGGCGTCGCGCAAACGGATGGGTCCACATGGTCCAGACATACCTCGTCATTGTCCGATTGGTGGATGGACGAGCATTGTCGGACCGTGCGCTAAGGGACCCCCCAGACCGTGGGGTGATTGCGCACAGGTCCGGCGTGGGGCTCGGGACCTGGCGGGCGAACGGCGGCGCACGGTGCGTCGCTTCAGGTCGAGGGGACTTATCACCATGCATTTCTCCAAAGTTTCAACGCGTCCGGGTCGGGCAGCAGGCGACGAGCAGCATCACTCGACGTAAGCGCCGGCGCGTCGCGATCGTGAGCGCTGCCACCCTGGTGGGGGCCCTGGTTCCGCTCGTCGCGACGGCGAACCTGGGCGGCAGCACGTTCGAGAGCACGGACGGCAACCTGGTCGTCACCAATCGCCGGCAACTTGGACTGGGTCAACGCACCCAATCGGGTGATCGGGGTCGACAAGGCCAGCGGCTCGGGCGACAACTCGTTCGGCCAGGGCACCAAGGAGGACGACGTCACACCGACGGTGGTCAGCGGATCGATCCCGCCGAACAAGAGCGACCTGACCCGCTTCTACGTCGCCAACAACAAGGGCAGCAACGACCACCAGTTCCTCTACCTCGCCTGGGAGCGCACCAACACGCTCGGCAGCGCGAACATGGACTTCGAGATCAACAAGCTCGCCCAGCCGGACCTGACCACGACCGGTCAGAAGGACGTCAGCGCGACCCGGTCCGAGGGTGACCTGCTGGTCCGCTACGACTTCTCCAACGGCGGGACCGTGCCGACGCTCAGCCTGGTCAAGTGGATGAAGGCTGGCGGTGGTGGGACGGCCGCCGACTGCACCGCGAACAACGCGCTGCCGTGCTGGGGAGCCAAGCCGGCCGACGACGCGCTCGACGGCGTGAACGACAACCAGATCGACCTGTCGCAGGCCGGCTTCGCCGACGGCTCGATCAACGGCGCCACCGTGACCGACCCGATCGCGAACCCGGACGTCGATCTTCCTGAGGCGACGTTCGGTGAGGCAGCCATCGACCTGACCGCCGCCGGTGTCTTCGCGCCCGGCGTGTGCACCAACTTCGGGTCGGCCTACCTCAAGAGCCGCTCGTCGTCGTCGTTCACGGCGGAGACGAAGGACTTCATCGCGCCGCAGTCGATCACCATCAACAACTGCGGCAACCTGGTCATCCGGAAGATCTCGGTCGGTGGCACCGGGACGTTCGGCTTCAACTCCGCCACGCTGGCGGACCAGACTCCGAGCGACACGACCACGAAGTTCAACCTGACCACGGCCACGGCCGGCACCGCGGTGTCGACAGGCAGCACGTACAACGGGATCCTCGCCGGCACGTACGACGTGTCGGAGAACGTCCCGGCAGGTTGGAGCTTGACGTCCGCAACCTGTGACAACGGTGATCTCGTCACCGCGATCCACGTCACGGTCAACACGACGGTCACGTGCACGTTCACCAACACCGCGAAGGCGACGCTCGGATCGTGGCAAGGTGACGCTCCGGACGGTTCGACTCAGAGCTGTTCACCTTCACAAGACGCCGGGTATCGGGGCGGGACCGGTGGAACTTCTCGCTGGCCGACGGACGAACGCCGAAGGCGTACGTCGACATCCTGTCCGGGAAGCTACACCGTGACCGAGCAGGACCCGGGCAGCGAGTGGAAGCTGACCGCGCTGGCCTGCACCAACACGACGGGCGGCTCGTCGCACCGCGACCACGTCACTCGCGGAACCGGAACGTGAGCGTGACGCTGCCGCGGGTGAGGACCGTGACCTGCACCTTCACCAACACGAAGAACGCCAAGGTCACGATCAACAAGTCCGACGACGACAACCCGGCGAGCGCGGTCGACGGTGCGGTGTTCAAGGTCTACGAGGACCTGGCCCCGGCAAGCACGTCCTCGCCCGGTACGGAGGACCTCGCGCGAGGCGAACAACCCGGCGCCCGTGTCCACCTGCACCATCGCCAGCGGCACCTGCACCTCGGGATTCGTGCTGACCCCGGGCACCTTCTACTGGGTCGTCGAGGACTCGGCCCCGACCGGCTACACGAAGGCTGCTCCACAGCGGATCTCCGGCACGGCCGGCGCCACGGTCACGGTGAGCTTCGTGGACAAGCGGGAGTTCAAGGTGATCACGCTCGTGTGCCAGAACTCCGACAACTCGCTGTACCCGAGCTCGGTGACGCTGAACAAGGAGGGGTCGGGTTCGGACAACGCAACGTCGATCTCGGCGGCTCAGCTCGCGGCGTTCAACACCGCCCACGGCACCAACATCACGGCCGCCCAGCTGTGCGACCTCACCGGCGCCGTCTTCACCCCGCGGCACTACGGGTCCTACGACGGCAACGTCAACATCCCGCGGTGACCCCGAGAAAGGACACTGGACGAAGTAGCGGCTAACCGCCCGCAACCAGGGCGATCGCTGCAGCACAGAGCCCGAGGCCCAGGCCTTGGGCTCTGTGTATGCGTTCCCGGAGCAGCAGCGCCGCGAGCAGCACCGTGGTGGCGGGGTAGAGCGAGGCGAGCACCCCGGCCACGGACAGGTAGCCGCGCTGGCGTGGCCAGCAGGAACGCACCGGTCGCGGCCGCGCCCAGCGGCCCGGCGAGCAGCGCCCACCGCACGGTGCGGCCCCGGGGCACCCACGCCGCCCGCAGTGCCGTCGCCAGCACCACGACCACCGGGACCGACACGAGCTGGGTCAGCGTCAGCGGCCAGAGCCCGGCGGTGTCGGGCACCTGCCCCAGGGCGGCGAACAGCACACCGAAGCCGAGCCCGGCGAGCACGCCGTCGACGAGACCGTCGGCAACGGCCGGCCGGGCCGCGGAGGCATCGGGGTCGAGCCGGCCGAGGTCGTCCTCGGGGACGCTCGCCACCAGCCAGATGCCCGGCAACGCGGCGACGATCCCGAGCCACACGAGGGCGGACGGGCGCTCGCCGCCCAGGGCGCCGACGAGGACGGGTACGACGGCAGCGCCGACCGCCGAGACGGGGGCCACCACGCTCATCCGACCGGTCGAGAAGCCGCGGTAGAGGAAGCCGGTGCCCATCCCGCTGCCGACGCCGGCGAGGAGGGCCCACGCGAAGTCGACCGGCTCCGGGCTCCCCGGGACGGCGAGCGCGATCGTCGCCGTGCACACGGTGGCGGAGAGCTGGCCCACCACCGCCACCGACCACGCCGAGGCATGACGCGACACCAGGCCGCCCACGAAGTCGGACAGACCGTAGGCGACGGCGGAGACGAGTGCGAGGAGGACGGCCACGGCGCTCAGGTGAGAAGCGTGCCGGCGAACCAGGTGAGGGCGGCCAGCATCCCGGCCGCGAGCTCGATCAGCATCGAGACCCCCACCGCCTTCAGCGCGTGCGTCGTCGAGGGCCAGGCCGCCTCGCGGCCGACGCGCTGGATCTCGGCCAGGTAGACGCCGAGCACGAAGCCGAGGACGAGCCCCACGACGGGGACGACGAAGAAGCCGACCACGCCGAGGGCGCCACCGAGCAGGAGGGTGCGTTGCGGGACACCGGCCGACTTGAGGCGCCGGCCGGGGACGGCGTACTTCACGACGGCGCCGACGACCAGCAGCGTGGCCACGACTGCGAAGACCCCCCAGGCGGTCGCGGACCCGTTCTCGATGGACCAGACCAGCACGGCGCCGAGGATCAGCACCGACCCCGGGAGGACCGGGACGACGATGCCGACGAGGCCCACCAGCACGGCGAGCGCCACGAGTGTCTCGGTGCCGTTCACGCCGTCACCCTGTCACAGACCTGGGTCGGAAACACGAGAGCCCCGGCACGCGGCCGGGGCTCTCGAAGTCTGGGAGGGACGAGCTCAGAGCTCGCCGTCCAGTGCGGTCGGTGTGGTCGCCGGGGCGACCAGCTTGTCGGTCTCGTCGTGGACGTGAGCAGCGATCTCACGAAGCTTGTCTCCGTGCTCGCGGGCGTGGTGAGCGCAGAAGAGCAGCTCACCTCCGGCGGCCAGCTCTACGCGAAGGTAGGCCTGGGCACCGCAACGGTCGCAGCGGTCGAGAGCCGTGAGCGGCGAGCTCGGGGCAATTGCTGTGGTCACTTGAGGCCTCATTCCTTCCCTGGTGTCCTGCTCAACGTAGCGCGGGCACCCAATGTTCCCTGGTGCTGCCCGCCCTGCGTCTCACTGGACACAACATCCAATCACGCCTGACGCTTCCCCCCAGTGGTCGGTTTCGCCCGTGAGACCGAGTGACCTCTCCCACATGCCCTACGCGACTGGTTCGTCTCCAAGTCTGACGCGGTTTGGTACCTCAGGGTTGCCAATCCACAGAACTTGAAACCTTCGTTGTCGCATCGTGACCCCTCCCGGTCTCCCGGGAACGACCACAGCCTCATCGTGGACCGTCGTGGTGCGGATCGGCGGTAGGCGTGGCGGATCCGGTCGCCCGGCGTGTCGCAGGTAGATTTGCCCCATGCCGACCCGCACCGCCGGAGGAACCACGATCGCCGACAACACCTACAACGCCCACCACCTCCTCGTCCTCGAGGGGCTCGAGGCGGTCCGGAAGCGGCCCGGCATGTACATCGGGTCCACCGACACCCGCGGCCTCATGCACTGCGTGTGGGAGATCATCGACAACGGCGTCGACGAGGCCCTCGCCGGCGCCGCGTCGCGCATCGAGGTGACGCTGCACGACGACGGCTCGGTGGAGGTGCACGACGACGGTCGCGGCATCCCGGTCGACAAGGAGCCCAAGACCGGCCTCCCCGGCGTCGAGGTGATCTTCACCAAGCTGCACGCGGGCGGCAAGTTCGGTGGCGGCTCGTACGTCGCCACCGGCGGTCTGCACGGCGTCGGCGCCTCCGTGGTCAACGCGCTGTCGTCCCGGCTCGACGTGGACGTCGAGCGCGCCCCGACCATCCAGGGGATGTCCTTCCAGCGCGGGGCTCCCGGCGTCTTCACCGGTGAGGGACCCGGCACCCCGTTCACCGAGCAGTCCGGCCTGACCCGCAAGGGTGCCCGGGTGAAGAAGGGGGTCACCGGGACGCGCATCCGGTTCTGGCCCGACCGGCAGATCTTCACCAAGGACGCGACCTTCGTCTTCGACGAGCTGGTCACCCGGGCCCGGCAGACCTCCTTCATCGTCCCCGGCCTCGAGCTGGTCATCCGCGACCTCCGGGGCGACGAGCCCGTGGAGGAGAGCTTCCGCCATGACGGCGGCATCACCGAGTTCTGCGACTTCCTCGCCTCCGACGAGCCGGTCACCGACATCCTGCGCCTCGAGGGGCACGAGAAGTTCACCGAGACGGTGCCGCTCCTCGACGACAAGGGGCACATGACCCCGCAGGACGTCGAGCGCGACCTGCTCGTCGACGTCGCGCTGCGCTGGGGGACCGGCTACGACACCGAGCTGCGCTCCTTCGTCAACGTGATCTCCACGCCCAAGGGCGGCACCCACGTCGCCGGCTTCGAGCAGGCCGTGACGAAGACCTTCAACGAGGTGCTGCGCTCGTCCAAGCAGCTCAAGGCCGCCGAGGGCGACGTCATCAAGGACGACGTCCTCGAGGGGCTCACGGCGTGTCGTCACCGTGCGGCTGGCCGAGCCGCAGTTCGAGGGGCAGACCAAGGAGATCCTCGGCACCCCGGCCGCACGCAACATCGTCCGCAAGGTCGTCTCGGCCGAGCTGAAGAAGTTCCTCACCTCGACCAAGCGGGCGGAGAAGGCGCAGGCCAAGCTCGTCCTGGAGAAGGTCGCCAACGCGTCGCGCACCCGCATCGCCGCCCGGCAGCACCGGGAGACGCAGCGCCGCAAGAGCGCGCTGGAGTCCAGCGCGCTGCCGGCCAAGCTGGCCGACTGCCGGTCCAACGACATCGACCGCAGCGAGCTGTTCATCGTCGAGGGTGACTCGGCGCTCGGCACCGCGAAGCTGGCCCGCAACTCGGAGTTCCAGGCGCTGCTGCCGATCCGGGGCAAGATCCTCAACGTGCAGAAGGCGTCGGTCGGCGACATGCTGAAGAACACCGAGTGCGCCTCGATCATCCAGGTGGTCGGCGCCGGCTCGGGCCGCACCTTCGACCTCGAGGCGCGTCGCTACGGCCGGATCATCTTCATGGCCGACGCGGACTCCGACGGCGCGCACATCCGGTGCCTGCTGACCACGCTGTTCTTCAAGTACATGCCCGACCTGATCACCGAGGGCCGTGTCTTCACCGCGGTGCCGCCGCTGCACCGGATCGAGCTCTCCAACCCCAAGAAGGGGATGGAGAAGTACCTCTACACCTACTCCGACCCCGACCTGCAGCGGAAGCTCGCCGAGCTGACCAAGAAGGGCGTGCGCTGGAAGGACCCGGTGCAGCGCTACAAGGGTCTCGGTGAGATGGACGCCGACCAGCTCGCGGAGACGACGATGGACCCGCGGCACCGGACGCTGCGCCGGATCACGGCCGACGACGCCGACGACGCCGCCAAGGTGTTCGAGCTGCTGATGGGCTCCGAGGTGGCGCCGCGCAAGGACTTCATCGTCCAGGGCGCCTACGAGGTCGACGCCGACACCATCGACGCCTAGCGAGGCGGAGAACCTCTCAAAAGGTCAGCAACCGGCCGGAATCCTCTGCGCGGCGGTCTAGTCGGCTCCAGGAGTTCCGGCGACGTCGACGCTAAAGCCGCGCGCCGAGGACGCCGATCGCTGTGGCGAAGGACCTGTCGAACCTATCTCGAGCGTGTGCACCCCCGCCGGTTCGCAGTCAGCCCGAGCAGCCACGTCCCACCCCTGGTGCGGCTGCCGCGGTGCTCACAGCATCCACAGGGAGAACTGGGAGACCCTCATGCGCAAGATCCTCACGCTCGTCGCCGTCCCGGCGGTCCTGTCCGTGGCCCTGGTGGCCCCGACCGCCATGGCCGCCCGGCCCAGCTCGGCGACCCTCACCGTCAGCACCAGCTCCACCGGCGCGCAGGCCACGAGCCAGCCGACGGTCGGCTCGTCGCTGGTGTTCAGCGGCTGCGGCTACCAGCCGGGAGTCGGCGTCAGCGTCAAGGTCACCAGCCCGACCGCCATCGCCTTCTTCGGTGGGATCGCCGGCAGCGACGGCTGCTTCTCGACCGCGAGCACCACCACCTACACCGCGGACGACGCGGGGACCTACACGGCTTCCTCGTACCAGTCGAGCAAGCGCAAGGCCGACGCGACGCGTCACCTTCACCGTCGCGCAGTGAGTCGCGCGGCCGCGGCGCAGCGTCACAGCCTGAACGTGAAGGCCCCCGGCGACCCGGGGGCCTTCACGTCTTCAGAGGACGTGGTCGAGCAGGCCGGTGTCGACGTCGTAGACGAAGCCGCCGACCTCGACCGACTCGGGGATCAGCGGGTGCGAGCGGACGGAGCGTACGTCGTCCTCGAGCGCGGCCACCTGGTCCTCGACCACGCCGAACGTCTGCCACGACGCGTCCTGGCCGGCGGACTCGCCGACCCGCGCGCGCAGCTCGTCGAGCGTCGAGGACGCCATCGCGCAGCGGGTGTGCGGCACGACCAGCACGCGCTTCACGCCGAGCAGGTGCACGCCGAGCACGAGGGCCTCGAGGGCGGCGGAGGTGACCCGCCCACCGGGGTTGCGGAAGATCTTGGCGTCACCCGGCTTCAGCCCGAGCATGCCCAGCGGGTCGATCCGGGAGTCCATGCAGGTCACCACGGCGACGCCCGCGTGGGCGACGCCGTCGAAGCCGCTGAGTGCGAAGGTCTCGGCGTAGCTGCGGTTGGCTGCCAGCAGGTCGGCGAAGGCGTCGTTCACGAGCCGCAACCTACCGGAACCCGCGGGCGCCGCCGGACGGTGTCCACGCTCAGAGCCGGGTCGACCACCGGCGCAAGCGTGACGAGCGCCTTGCCGCAGGACTCCGCCCGGTCGATGCCGGTCTCCTCGGAGGTGACGCCCACCCGCCAGCGGCGCCCGTCGGCGTGGGCGACGGTGACGTCCCAGGCGTGCTCGCCGGTCGCGGCCACCGACTCGACGGACAGGACGTCCAGCCCCATCTCCCCGGTCTCGTCGCGCACCGCGAGCTCGGCCACCTGGCCGGCGGGCGGCCACGTGGACCGGCCGCGGCTGCCGGGCAGCACGGTCTCGCCGCGGTCGGCGGCGAGCAGGACCTGCTCGGCGGCGCCGACGTCGAGCCGGCCGTGCAGGGTCCCGGCGGGCAGCAGGACCGCCGTGGCGGCGAACCGGTGCCCCGAGGTGTGGGTGACCTCCCAGACCCGGTCCGGGTGCAGCGCGGCGAGCCCGAGCGCGACCGGGCGGCCCTTGGTGGCGCAGCACAGGTCGCGGGTGCCGTTGGTGCAGACCAGCAGGTGCGACCGGTCCGAGGGGACGAGCGTGGGCAGCGAGCGGCGTACGGCGTCCTGGTCGCCCGTCGCGCAGCGCCGCCCAGTCGACGGCCAGCACGTCCGCGGGGTCGGCGACCGCCCCCTCGAGCAGCCAGCTGCGGCCGGGGGAGGTGTGCGCGACGAGCACCCGCCGGGAGTGCGCGCCGTCCGCGGCGTGGTCGTCGGCGTGCCGGCCCGGACGGCGCACCAGCGACGGGGCGTACGCCGTGAGCGGCGGCCTCGGCCTCCAGCCGCCGGCCGACCTCGGGGTCGAGGTGGCTGTCGGTGAGCGCCTTCGGCGCCCCACGGCCCGCTCTGCTCCAGGGCCAGCCACGCGACGGCGTGCGGCGCCGACCCGGCGAGCTGCTCGCCCGCGGCGCGGGACCCGTCGCTGCACCTCGGCTCGCCCGGTCATCCGACGTGCCTGAACGCCTCGCGGGCGCTGACGCCCTGGGTCTGTGCGGAGCGGAACGCCACGAGCGCGACCACGGCGGCCACCACGGCGCACGCCGCGGCCCCGACGAAGACGGTCTGCAGCTGCTCGAGCCCGGCCTCCTTGAGGATCCGGGTGTACTCCGCGCACTGCGTCCCGGTCGCGCACACGTCGCGCGGGGACGGCAGGTCCACCTGCACGGCGTAGTAGCGGCGCAGGCCCACCGTCGTCAGCGCGCTGATCCCGACGAGCATGCCGACCATCCGCGCCACCACGAGCAGCGCGCTGGTGACACCGTGCACGGCGTCCTCGGTGCTGGCCAGCAGCGCGGCGTTCACCGGCGCGAGGGCGAGGCCGAAGCCGAGCCCGGCCGCGACCAGCGGCACGGTGGCGGACCAGTGGTCGAGGCTGGTCAGCCCCCACTGCGCCATCCAGGCGAAGCCGAGCGGCGGCCAGCACCATGCCGACGGCGGTGACGACGCCGGTCGGCAGCCGCCGGCTCAGCACGCCGCCGAGCAGCGCGCCGACCGGGAGCGCGACGAGCAGCCGCACGAGCACCAGCGCGGCCGAGAGCTGGGAGTCGGGGTAGACCGTGACCCGGGCGAAGATCGGGATGTCGACGAGCGCGGCGATCAGCGCCGCCCCGACGAAGAAGCTCACCAGCAGGGCGCCCCAGGCCGGGGTCGCCGTCAGGGACCCGTGCGGGACGAGCGGGATGCGGGCTGGTCCGGTTGCGCCACCAGAACAGCGCCGCGGCGACGGCGCGAGCCGGCGAGGAACCACGGCCCGGCGGGGGAGAAGACCGAGACCTCGGGGTCGGCGGTGGCGAAGGCGAGGATCACCCCGGCCAGGGCCAGCGCCAGCAGCGCCGCGCCCAGCAGGTCGGTGCGGCGCGCCACCTCCCGCCAGCGCGCGCAGGTCGACCAGCGGGTGGGCCGCGGTGAGGCACCGGGCGACCAGCGCGAGCACCAGCAGCACGAACGCCGATCCCCAGCGGCGACAGCCAGCGCGCGTCGCCGACGACCGGCACGAACGCCAGGCCGAGGGTGACCTGGGTGGCGAGGAACGCCGGCTCCAGCATGACGAGCGCGAGGGCGGTCACGGCGAGCCCGGCGAGCACGGCGCCGACAGGGTCGACCGGGCGGCGGCGTGGTGCCGGCGAGCCTCGACCCGCCCGGGCGACCGAGGGTCCGCAGCGCCGCGGCGAGGACCAGCCCGACGGCGAGGTTCAGCGCGAAGATCGCCTGCCAGGGCGCGAACGACGAGCACCACGGCGCCGTACAGCGGGCCGAGGACGCTGCCGAGCTCCTGCACGGCGCCGACCACGCCGAGCGGGACACCGCGTCGCTGCGGCGGGTAGATGTCCGCGACCAGCGCGAGCGTCGCCGGGACCAGCCCGCCGCCGCCGACGCCCTGGAGGAACCGGCCGGTGACCATGCTCGGCAGGTCGTACGCCGCCGCGGTCACCAGGGAGCCGAGGGCGAACACCACCAGGGACCCCACCAGCACCGGGAGCCGGCCGCGCAGGTCGGCGATCCGGCCGATCAGCGGCAGCACGGCGACGTAGCCGAGCAGGAAGCCCGAGACGATCGGGGCCGCCCGCTGGAGCTCGTCGATGGCCAGCCCGACGCCGGCCATCATGTCCGGCAGGGCCAGGACGACGACGTAGGTGTCCGCCGCCGCGAACCCGACGGCGACGGCGGCGAGCGCCAGCAGGGGCCGTGCGCCCCGGGCCGGCGGCGTCACGGAGCCTGGATGTCCTTGTCGGTGCCGTACTGGTCGAAGCTCACCGTGTAGGTGACCTCGTCGGCGCCCGGGTAGAACGGCCCGGTCAGCACGACCTCGTCGAGCCGGTCGCTGTCGTCGAGCGTGAAGGTGGCGTCGAAGTCGGCGTCGGCCGAGGCACTGGGGATGATCGCCGCGACCGCACCACCGGGGACGGTGCCGGTGTACTTCGTCAGCACCACGTCGCCGTCGCGGACCTCGTCGCCGGCCTCGACGCCCTCGGCGGCGGTCATCAGCGAGGACAGGCCCCCCTCGGAGCTCATCAGGTCGGCCGGGTCGGGCGCGCTGTAGTCGGCGGGGTCGATGTCCACGAACTTCGTGGTGAACGGCAGCTTGGCGTAGACGACGCCCTCGACCGCGACGACGTCGGCGTCGGCGGTGATCCCGGAGGCGGCCACCTTGATCGAGCCGTCGAACGCCGGGTCGTGGGTGCCCACCCCGTCGGCGGACAGCAGGCCGTTGACCCCCTTGGGCAGCTTGTCGGTGCTCAGCGAGATGTGCACGCCGGACGTGTCGTCGAGCTGCTTCTTGGCTGCGGCCAGGTGCTCCTCCGGCGTCTTCTCCGGGGAGCCGCTGGCGCCGGAGCAGGACGAGAGCACGAGCGGGGCCACCAGGGCGGCGAGGGCCAGGGCGGCGCGAGTGCGACGTCGCGATGTGTTCATGGTCTCAGCCTTTCATGCCCGCTCAGGTGCCGAGCAACGTGCTGACCGGGCCGGACACGGCGAGGATCGGCTGGGAGCCCGGTACGCCGGACCCGTCCCGCCGGCCGGTGGCCTCCGGGAGGTCGACCGCCGCGCCGCTCGCCGCCGCGGCCCGCGCGGGACCGGGACCGGCCCAGGCGACCACCAGGGTGTCCTCGCCCTTCAGGAACCGGTGGCAGCGGACGCCGCCGGTGGCCCGACCCTTGGCGGGGTACTCCGAGAAGGGCGTCACCTTCAGCGCCCCGGGCTCGGTGCCCGGCAGCGCCGTGCTCGATCCGGAGGCGGTGACGACCACGGTGTCCTCGTCGGGCGTGAACGCGCCGAAGAAGACGACCCGCTCGCCGCTGGTGAGCCGGATGCCGGCGATGCCGCCTCCGGAGCGCCCCTGGGGCCGGACGGCTCCGGCGGCGAAGTGCAGCAGCTGCGCGTCGCTGGTGACGAAGCAGAGCTCCTCGTCGCCGGTGCGCAGCTCGACGGCGCCGACGACCTCGTCGCCGTCGCCGAGGCGGACCAGCTCCCAGCTGTCCTTGTTGAGCAGCTCGGGGTTGACCCGCTTCACCACGCCGTCCCGGGTGCCCAGCGCGATGCCCGGCCCGTCCTCGGGCAGGCCGGACAGGGTGAGCACGCGCTCACCCGGCTCGAGGGAGAGGAACTCGCTCAGCGGCGCCCCGCCCTGGAGGTGCGGGGCGTTGGCGGTCGAGGGGAGGCTCGGCAGGTCGAGGACGTCGAGCTTCACCAGCCGGCCGAGCGAGGTGACCACGCCGACCTGTCCGCGCGCGGTGGTGCGCACCGCGGAGACGACGACGTCGTGCTTCGCGCGCCCGCCGCCGCTGCCCGGCTCCTCGGTGTCGCCGGTGCGGGCCAGCAGGCCGCTCGAGGAGAGGTAGACGAAGCACGGGTCGTCGGCCACCTCGAGCGGGACGGCCGCGGACACGGTCTGGCCGGCGGAGGCCAGCAGCACCGTGCGGCGGGGCGTGCCGTAGGTCTTGGCGACCTCGGCCAGCTCGTCGGAGACCACCTTCCGCAGCCGGGCCTCGTCGCCGAGGATCTCGTCGAGCGCGGCGATCGTCGCCTCGAGCTCCTCCCGGCGCTTCTCCAGCTCGATGCGCGAGAACTTCGTCAGCCGGCGCAGCGCCATGTCGAGGATGTAGGTCGCCTGCAGGTCGCTGAGGTCGAAGACCTGGATCAGCCGTTCCTTGGCGATCGAGGCGTTGTCGCTGGTGCGGATCAGCTGGATGACCTCGTCGATGTCGAGGATCGCGATGAGCAGGCCCTGGACGAGGTGCAGCTCGTCGGCGGCCTTGCCGCGGCGGAACACCGAGCGGCGGCGTACGACGTCGAACCGGTGGCCCAGGTAGACCTCGAGCATCTCCTTGAGCCCGAGCGTCCGGGGCTGGCCGTCGACCAGCGCCACGGCGTTGATGCCGAAGGAGTCCTCCATCGGGGTCTGCTTGAACAGCTGCTCGAGCAGGGCCTCCGGGTGGAAGCCGTTCTTCACCTCGATGACGAGACGCAGGCCCTTCTCGCGGTCGGTGAGGTCCTTGATGTCGGAGATGCCCTGGAGCTTCTTGGTCTGCACGAGCGTCTTGATCCGCTCGATGACCTTCTCCGGGCCGACGCCGTAGGGCAGCTCGGTCACCACGATGCCCTTGCGGCGCGGCGTGACGTTCTCGACCCGGGTGGTGGCCCGCATCCGGAACGACCCGCGCCCGGTCTCGTAGGCGTCGCGGATGCCGTCGAGGCCGACGATCTTGCCGCCGGTGGGCAGGTCGGGGCCGGGGATGAACCGCATCAGGTCGTCGAGCGAGGCGCTCGGGTGGGTGACCAGGTGCCGCAGCGCCTGCACCACCTCGACCAGGTTGTGCGGGGCGATGTTGGTGGCCATGCCGACCGCGATGCCCGAGGCGCCGTTGACGACCAGGTTCGGGATCGCCGCGGGCAGCACCGAGGGCTCGAGCTCGCGGCTGTCGTAGTTGGGCTTGAAGTCGACGGTGTCCTCGTCGATGGAGGCCGTCATCGACGTCGCGGGGGCGGCCATCCGGCACTCGGTGTAGCGCATCGCGGCGGGC
Source organism: uncultured Actinomycetota bacterium (assembly GCA_963721855.1). Taxonomy (GTDB): domain Bacteria; phylum Actinomycetota; class Actinomycetes; order Propionibacteriales; family Nocardioidaceae; genus Nocardioides_B. The sequence continues at coordinate 236,212 of CAVRMN010000017.1, forward strand.
GGGTCGTCGGGGGAGCCGAAGTTCCCGTGCCCGTCGACGAGCGGGACGCGCAGCGACCACGGCTGCACCATCCGGACCAGGGCGTCGTAGATCGCGCCGTCGCCGTGCGGGTGCAGACGACCCATCACCTCGCCGACCACGCGGGCGCTCTTGACGTGCCCCCGGTCGGGCCGGAGGTTCATGTCGGCCATCGTGTAGAGGATCCGGCGTTGCACGGGCTTGAGGCCGTCGCGCGCGTCGGGGAGGGCGCGGCTGTAGATGACCGAGTAGGCGTACTCCAGGAAGCTGGACCGCATCTCGTCGCCGACGTCGATGTCGAGGATGTGCTCCTCGAAGTCGTCGGGGGGAAGGGTCGTCTTGTTGCCGCGTGCCATGCCAGCCATTCTCACCTCTGCCGGGACGCGACCGTCCATGGGCACGCCGGTGGGGCGCGTCCGGGGAGTGGAACCCGCTAGATTCTTCGTGTGAGTGCAGCCGAAGCCGAGCCCGAGCCCACGGCGACCTACCCCCGGCACTGGGAGGCCGACGTCCTCCTCCGTGACGGCCAGGCGGCGCACCTGCGCCCGATCAGCGCCGACGACGAGGAGCTCCTCGTCGAGTTCTACGAGCAGGTCTCGGCCGAGTCGAAGTACATGCGCTTCTTCGCACCGATGCCGCGGCTCTCCGAGCGTGACATCAAGCGCTTCACCCACGTCGACCACCACGACCGGGTCGCGTTCGTGCTGACCGTCGCGCAGAAGATGATCGCGGTCGGCCGCTTCGACAAGATCACGGACGGCAAGGAGGGCCCGGTGGAGGCGGAGGTCGCCTTCCTGGTGCAGGACGCCCACCAGGGCCGTGGCATCGCGCAGCTGCTGCTCGAGCACCTGGCGCAGGCGGGCCGCGAGCGGGGCGTCGACCGGTTCGTCGCCGAGGTGCTCCCCGAGAACACGCGGATGATCCAGATCTTCCGGGAGGCCGGCTACAAGGTGGCGGGCGGCTTCGAGGAGGGGGTGATGCGGCTCGAGTTCCCGATCAGCACCACCGACACCTCGCTCAGCGTGATGCAGGCTCGTGAGCACCGGGCCGAGGCGGCGTCCATCCAGAACTTCTTCGACGCGCGCAGCGTCGCGGTCATCGGCGCCTCCCGCCGCCAGGACACGATCGGCCAGACCCTGGTGCGGAACCTGGTCCTCGGCGACTACCAGGGCCGGGTGTACGTCGTGAACCCGGCGGCCGACTCCGTGGCCGGGATGCCGGCCTACGCCTCGGTCGCCGACATCCCCGGCGACGTCGACATCGCCATCGTCGCCGTCCCCTCGGACAAGGTCGCCGACGTCGTGCTCGACTGCGCGGCCAAGGGCGTGCACGGCATGGTCGTCGTCTCCTCGGGGTTCGCGGAGACCGGCGAGGAGGGCCGGCAGCGGCAGCGTCGCCTGGTCGGGCTGGCCCGCAGCTACGGCCTGCGCCTGATCGGCCCCAACTGCCTGGGGATCATCAACACGGCGACCGGCTTCTCGCTCAACGCCTCCCTCGCGCCGACGATGCCGCCCCGCGGCCGGGCCGGCTTCTTCTGCCAGTCCGGCGCCCTCGGCGTGGCGATCCTGGAGAAGGTCGGCCGCCGCGGCCTCGGCCTCTCGACGTTCGTCAGCGCCGGCAACCGCGCCGACGTGTCGGGCAACGACCTGCTGCAGTACTGGGAGGAGGACGCCTCCACCGAGGTCGTGCTCCTCTACCTGGAGTCGATCGGCAACCCGCGCAAGTTCAGCCGGATCGCCCGCCGGGTGTCGCGGCGCAAGCCGGTGATCGCGGTGAAGTCCGGCCGCACCACCCAGGGCGTGCCGATGGGCCACGCGGTCCGGTCGATGGCCGCGCCCCAGGCGGCCGTGGACGCGATGTTCCGGCAGGCCGGCGTGATCCAGGTCGACACCCTCGACGAGATGTTCGACGTCGCGCAGCTCGTCGCCCACCAGCCGCTGCCGCGGGGACGCAGGGTCGCCGTGGTCGGCAACTCCGACGCCCTCGGCCTGCTGGCCGCCGACGCCGCCGCGTCCGTGGGGCTGGAGGTCCGCGACCCCGTCGCGCTCGGCCCCGACGCGACCGCCGAGGACTTCGAGGAGGCGCTCGACGCGGCCATCGACGACCCGGACGTCGACTCGGTCGTCGCGGTCTTCATCCCGCCGCTCAACACCTCCGGGGTCGAGGTCGCCAACGTCCTGGCCGCGGTGGGGGAGCAGTCCGACAAGCCACTGGTGTCGACGTTCCTCGGCGTCGAGGGCGTGCCCGAGCTGCTGCGGGTCCCCGACGTCGCGGGCAGCACCGCCGGGCGCGGCTCGGTGCCGTCGTACCCCGCGGTCGAGGCCGCCGTCCGCGCGCTCGCCCGGGTGGTCGCCTACGCCGAGTGGCGGCGCAAGCCCGAGGGAGAGCTGCGTCGCCCCCGAGGACGTGGACCTGCCGCACGCCCGGCGGCTCGTCAACCGGACGCTGGTCGACGCGCCCGAGGGACGTGACCTGACGTTCGACGAGCTCCGTGAGCTGCTCGACGCCTACGGGATCGACCTGTGGAAGCGGATCCCCGTCACCACCGAGGACGAGGCGATGGCGGCGGGTGCCGCGCTGGGCTGGGACGTGGTCCTCAAGGCCACCGCCGAGCACCTGCGGCAGCGGCCGGACCTGGCTCACGTGTGGCGCAACATCCACACCAAGACCGAGATGCGGCACGCCTGGCGGAGCATGCACGAGGTCATCGACGCCCCCGAGGCCGCCGGCTTCATCGTGCAGAAGGTGGCGCCGCCCGGCGTCCCGGTCGGCGTCGCCGGCATGGAGGACCCGCTGTTCGGCCCCGTGGTCGCCTTCGGGGTCTCGGGGGCCACCACCGAGCTGCTCGGCGACCGGTCCTACCGGATCCCGCCGATGCACCGCGGCGAGGCCGCCGAGATGGTCCGCGAGATCAAGGCCGCCCCGCTGCTGTTCGGCTACCGGGGGAGCGAGAAGGTCGACGTCGACGCGATCGAGGACCTGCTGCTGCGGGTCGCCCAGCTCAAGAACGACCTGCCCCAGGTGTGCGCGCTCGACCTCAACCTCGTGCTGGTCGGCGCCGCGGGGGCCACCGTCCTCAACGCGGTGGGCCGGGTCGAGCCCGTCACCGACGCGCGGTCCGACTGGTACACCCGGCGGCTCAGCACGCAGGCGGGCGACACGCTGCACGGCTGAGGGGCGCCGCTGGCGCCGGCGATCGTGAACGACCCGGCGCCCGAGCAGGACGGCCTGCGCGCGGGAGAGCCCGTCCTCGCCGCGTGACAGACTGAGCCTCATGAGCGACCTTTCCCACGACCTCCGCACGGCGATCGAGCAGTCCGGGTACTACCCGGACGTCGTCACCGACGCGGTGGCCTCCGCCGTCGCCGGCGAGCCGGTGGTCTCCTTCCTGGTGCACCACGAGCCGACGATCGACGAGCGGGACGAGGTACGCCGCCACGTGACCGTCCTGGTGCTCACCGGCTCCCGGCTGATCCTGGCCCACACCGACGAGCACGCGCCCGACGACCTGCTGCCGGCGCCCTACACGTCGAGCTCGACGGAGGCCGTCGCGCTGTCGGCGATCCGCTCGGTCGTCGTGAACCGGATGGTCGCGAACCCGGAGTCCTACGCCGGGCAGCCGATCCCCGCGCCGGGCGCCAACGAGGCCGTGCTCACCATCGGCTGGGGCGCCGTCGGCCGGATCGACCTCGAGCCCGCCGGCTGCGCCGACCCCGAGTGCGACGCCGACCACGGCTACACCGGCGTGTTCAGCTCCGACGACTTCTCGTTGCGGGTGAGCGCCGCGGCCGAGGGCCCGGAGGCCGTGGCCAACCTGCTCGGCTTCGCGGACGCGCTCTCCGCCCGCACCGGAAGCGCCGCCGCCGTCCGATGACGACTCCGTTCGTCCCGCCGGCCTACGGCGACCGGTCGCTCGCGGACGTGCTGCCCGCGGTCGGCTGCGCGCTCGGCGTCGACGCCGGCCTGCCGCCCTCGTCGCTGGAGCTGCCCGAGGCGCGCAGCTACGTGGTGTTCCTCGTCGACGGGCTCGGGTTCGAGCTGCTGCGCGACCATCCCGAGGACGCGCCGTTCCTGCACGCCCATCTCGGCACGCCCGCCACGGTGGGGGTCCCCTCGACCACCGCGACCAGCCTCACCTCGTTCGGCACGGGTCTGGTCCCGGGCAGCCACGGCGTGGTCGGGTTCACCAGTCGCATCCCGGGCACCGAGGACCTGCTCAACGCGCTCTACTGGAGCTCCAAGGTCGACCCGCGCGAGTGGCAGCCGCACCGCACCGCGTTCGACCGGCTGGCCGCGGCCGGCGTGCACACGACCGTGGTGAACAAGCGCGACTTCGAGAGCTCGGGACTGACCATCGCGGGCTTCCGCGGCGCCGAGTTCGTCGGCGCCGACCGGGTGGGGGAGCGGCTCGCCGCCGTGCAGGCCGCAGCCGCCGAGGCGCCGGCGCTGACCTACCTCTACGACGGCGACCTCGACTGGACCGGCCACCGCTACGGCGTCGCGTCGCCGCAGTGGGAGCAGCAGCTGTCGATGATCGACGCCGCGGCCGAGCACCTGCGCGAGTCGCTGCCCGCCGCGACCCGGATCGTGGTGGTGGCCGACCACGGCATGGTCGACTCCCCGGTCGAGGACCGGATCGACGTGGCCGAGCACCCCGAGCTGGAGGCCGGCGTCTTCCTGCTCGGCGGCGAGGCGCGGTTCCGTCACCTCTACTGCCGTTCCGGCGCCGGCGACGACGTGCTCGCCGCCTGGCAGGGCGTGCTGGGCGACCGGGCCGAGGTGCTCGCCCGCGACGAGGCGATCGCCCGGGGCTGGTTCGGCGACGTGGCGGCCGCCGTACGACCACGCCTCGGCGACGTCGTGGTGGCCTCCCGCGGCGCGTTCTCCGTGATGAGCAGCTCCGCGTTCGCCTACGAGACCACGCTGGTCGGCCTGCACGGGTCGCTGACCTCGGCGGAGATGCTGATCCCCGTCATCGTGCTCTGACCGGCATGGCAGGATGACGCCCCGTGGCTGAACTGCAGTTCTTCACCGGGACCATGGACTCCGGGAAGTCGACCCTCGCGCTCCAGACGAACCACAACCACGCCGTGCGCGGGCGGCAGGGCCGGATCTTCACCAGCCACGACCGCGCCGGTGCGGCGACGCTGTCCAGCCGGCTCGGGCTGCAGCACGACGCGATCGAGGTGACCGCGGAGTTCGACTTCTGGGCGTACGTCGTCGACGCGCTGACCCGGGGTGCCCGGATCGACTACGTGATCGCCGACGAGGCCCAGTTCTACTCCCGGGTGCAGATCGAGCAGCTGGCCCGCGTCGTCGACGAGCTGCAGATCGACGTGTTCGCGTTCGGCATCCTCACCGACTTCCGCAGCTCGCTGTTCCCGGGATCGGCGCGCCTCGTCGAGCTCGCCGACCGGATGAACGTGCTCCAGGTGGAGGCCCTGTGCTGGTGCGGGAAGCGCGCCACCCACAACGCCCGCACCGAGAACGGCGTGATGATCACCGAGGGCGAGGTCATCGTCGTGGGGGACATGGGCGACCGCGGCGAGGACAAGCAGGTCGGCTACGAGGTGCTCTGCCGTCAGCACCACCGGCGCGGGCTCACCGCCGGCCGGGCCAAGGCGGTGTCGATGATCGGCGAACCGCTGCCCTTCGGCGAGTCCCGCATCTGACCGGGCCATAATCGCGGTCATGGACGCGCACCGACCGGACCCCCTGCTCGCCGCCGCCGACCTGCCGGCGATGGCGCCCTACGCGCGGGTGCTCGACGTCCGCTACGTCCTCGGCCGCACCGACGGACACGCGCAGTACCTCGCCGGCCACGTGCCCGGCGCGGTCTACGTCGACCTCGACGGCGACCTGGCCGACCCGGTCGGGGACGGCTCCCGGGGCCGGCACCCGCTGCCGGACCTCGAGCGGTTCGCGGTCGCGATGCGGCGCTCCGGAGTCAGCCGCGACCAGCCGGTCGTGGTCTACGACGACTGGAACGGCGCCGCCGCGACGCGGGCCTGGTGGCTGCTCACCTACTGCGGCCACCCCGACGTCCGGGTGCTCGACGGCGGCTGGGCCGGCTACCTGGCCACGGCCGGGCCGGTCGACGCCGGTGACGTCGTGCCGCCGCCGGGGGACTTCCGGGCGGACCCCGGCCACCTGCCGGTGCTGGACGCCGACGGGGCGGCGCGGCTGGCGAAGGACGGCGTGCTGGTCGACGTACGCGCGGCCGAGCGCTACCGCGGCGAGACGGAGCCGCTGGACCCGGTGGCCGGTCACATCCCCGGCGCGGTGAACCTGCCGTTCACCGAGGCCAACCTCGCCACCTCGGCCGGCGGGACCACCGGTTTCCGGGTCCGCGACGACGCCGTGGCGCTCTACGAACGCGCCGGGGTCCGGGCCGACCGGGAGATCGGCGTCTACTGCGGCTCCGGCGTCACGGCCACCCACACGGTCTTCGCGCTGCGCCGGCTGGGGCTCACCGCCGCGCTCTACCCGGGCTCGTGGAGCGAGTGGGTCGCCGACCCCGCACGGCCGGTCGCCACCGGCGACACGCCGGCCGCGTGACCTGAGGTGCACTTGCTCGTTACGACAGTGCCGGACCGACCTCTACGGGGGTGAGGTCCGTGGACGAGGGTCGGGGGCTGGTGTTCTCCCAGGGGTCCAGCCTCCGGCTCCTCGCCGCACGCGGGTCCTACCAGTGCACGCCCTTGAGCAGCTTGGCGAGCAGCAGCTGCTGCGGGGTCGGCCCGTCCGAGGCGTCGTCGTCGGTGTGCGCGCGGGCGGCCGCCGAGTCGGGGAACACCTGGTAGGCCAGGTGCAGGACCCGGAACGCCGTCTTCGGGGCCAGGTTGTGCGCGACCGCCCCGAGCGTGCCGAGGGCGGTGTTGATCTCGTGCGGCCGCTCCACGAGCGCGTCGATCACCATGTCGGCGGCCTGCGCCGGCGTGATCGTCGGGAACTTGTCGTAGATGCGGGTCGGCGCGATCATCGGCGTCTTCACCAGCGGCATGTGGATCGTGGTGAACCCGATGCCGTCGCCGATCAGCTCCGAGCTGACCACGTTGCTCCACGAGTCGAGCGCGGCCTTCGACGCCACGTAGGCGCTGAACCGGGGCGGGTTGGTCTGCACGCCGATCGAGCTGATGTTGACGATGTGCCCGCGCTGCTGCTCGCGCATCTTCGGCAGCAGGCCCATCACGAGACGGATCGCGCCGAAGTAGTTGAGCTGCATGGTGCGCTCGAAGTCGTGGAACCGGTCGTGGCTCAGCGCGAGCGAGCGCCGGATGGAGCGGCCGGCGTTGTTGACGACGAAGTCGACGGTCTCGTGCTCGGCGTTGATCTGCTCGCAGAGGGCGTCGATCGCGCCGAGGTCGGAGAGGTCGCAGCCGTAGACGTGGGCGGTGCCGCCGGCGAGCTCGATCTCGGCCTTGGTCGCCTCGAGCTTGTCCTTGCCGCGGGCGACGAGGATCGGTACGCCGCCGGCCTGGGCCACCTTCAGCGCGGTGACCTTGCCGATGCCCGACGACGCGCCGGTGATGACGACGGTCCGGCCGGAGAGGGCCTCCACGACGTCCTTGTCGCGGCCGGTGTCGGCGTCGAGGTGCTCCTCCCAGTAGTTCCACAGCCGCACGGCGTAGCTCTCCAGGTCGGGGCAGGAGATGCCCGACCCGGCGAGGGCACGCTCGGTGCGCCGCGAGGCGAACGCCGTGGGGAACGAGACGTGCTCGAGCACCTCGGGGGGCACGCCGAGGCGGCCGATCGTCTCCCGCAGGGCGAGCTGGACCGGCGGCGTGCGGAGCGCGTTGCTCACCAGTCCACTGGGCCGCAACGCCTTGGGCAGCAGGTTGGTGGGCAGCACGCCCGTGACGCGCCGGTCGAACGGCACCGAGAAGGTCGGCGCCTTGGCGGCCGCGGCGAACGTGTTGACGACCTCGACGGTCGGCTGCGGCTCCGGGTTGACGAGGTGGAAGGCCTGACCGTCCAGCCCGGGCTGGTGCGCGATGTGGTCCATCGCCTTCGCGACGTAGTCGACCGGCACGACGTTGGTGTCGCCGAGGTCCATGCCGAGCACCGGCAGCCAGGCGGGCAGGGTGTCGCGCATCCGCTTGAACAGCGGGAAGAAGTAGTAGGGCCCGTCGATCTTGTCCATGGCGCCGGTCTCGGAGTGGCCGACGACGACCGCGGGGCGGTAGACGCGCCAGGGGACGGTGCACTCCTCGCGGACGATGCGCTCGGACTCGAACTTGGTGCGGTGGTAGGGCGACGGCAGCGACTGGCCGACGTCGAACATCGTCTCGTCGAAGGTGCCGTGGTAGTCGCCGGCCGCCGCGATGGACGACACCTGGTGGAACGCGCCGGCGTCGAGCTCCGCGGCCAGGCCGATCGCCTGCCGGGTGCCGCCGACGTTGAGCTGCTCGTTGAGCTCCGACGAGGCGGTCATGTCGTAGATCGCGGCCAGGTGGAAGAAGTGGTCGATGCTGCCCCGGTGCTCGGCGACCCAGGCGTTGGTCAGGCCGAGGTGCGGCTTCCCGAGGTCGCCGACCACGGGGGTGACCCGGGTGGCGGCATCGCCCCAGGTGCGGAGCAGCGCGTCGAGCCGTTCGCGTGAGGACTCCCGGACCAGGACGAAGACCTCGCCCTGGCGGTTGTCGAGCAGCTCCTGGACGAGGTGTCGGCCGATGAACCCGGTCGCGCCGGTGACGAAGTACGACATAGAGCGAGGCTACCGATGGGTAACTTCACTGTCCATACCCCAGCGCGCGACGCCGGTCACTCCTGCTTGCCGCCGCCGAACATGATCTCGTCCCAGCTCGGCACCGATGCGCGGCCGCGGCCCTTGCGGGCGGGCTTGCGTGCCGGCTCCGCCTCCGGCTCCTCCTCGGGCTGCGGCGCGACCTCGGCCGCGGGCTTCGCGGCCGGCCGGTCGGAGGCCTGGGTGGCGATCCAGTCCGCGTCGCCGGTGCCGGCGGTGAGGTCGTCCTCGTGGGGCCGGGAGGCGGGCGGGTTCTCGGGGGAACGTACGGCGCGCGCGGTCGCGGTCAGGTCGACCGTCGCCTCCGCGTCGGAGGTGCCCGCATCGGATCCCGCCGGGTCGGTCACCAGCTCGATGGCGTCCTCGCCGAGGGGGAGCTCCTCGTCGGCCCCGACGGCCGAGAGCCGGCGGCCGGAGCCGCGCGCCGGAGCACTTGCGGCGGGTGCGGACGCCTCGCCGATCAGGACCCGCGCCTCGTCGTTCTCCGCGACGACGTAGCGGCCGGGGGCGTCGAACACGAACTCGGCGCGGCCGGAGCTGCCCGCGGTGCCGTGGTCGGCGACGAGCGTCCAGCGCCCGTCCTCACGGCGCCACGCGTCCCACGCGACGCTCTCGGGGTCGACGTTGCGCTCGCGCAGGTGCGCCGCGACGGCGTCCCCGAGCAGCCGGCTCGAGCCCTCGCCGCCCTTGCGGCGCACGGAGGCACGCTGCGCGCGGTCGGCGATGTGTGCGCGCTCGGCCAGGACCGGCGTGGCGTAGCCCATGATCTTGTCGATCGTGGTCTGGGCTGCCGCGGCGACGCTCTCGGGGGACTCGCCCGCCCGGATGCGCGCCTGGATGTCGCGGGGCCGCAAGGCACTCTCCATCTTTGTCTCCAACTGGCCGGGTCGTGCGTGGTCGCCGCGGAGGGCGGCCCGGAGCTTCTCGTCGGCGGGAAGGCTGAACTCCTCGCCCGTGTCGCTGACCAGGACCAGCTTCGTCCCGTCCTCGGTCAGCCCCACGAACGTGAGGTCCTGATCCTTCATTGCCGGCGTTCGCTCCTCAGGGTTCGGTTCCGTTCCGCCGAGCCTACTTCAGCGGGTGTGCCGCCGCCGGTAGTCGGCGCGCGCGTTGGGGCATCCGATGGGATCCGATGCCCTAGCCTTGCCGCCATGCCCCAGGCAGCTCCCGAGCCGAGCGTCGTCCTCACCGTCCTGGACCTCGTCGGGATCTTCGTCTTCGCGCTGTCCGGGGGCCTGGTCGCGGTCCGCAAGGAGCTCGACATCTTCGGGGTGCTGGTGCTGGCCGGCATCACCGGGCTCGGCGGCGGCTTCCTGCGTGACGTGCTCATCGGCGCGGTGCCGCCCGCCGCCCTGGCCGACTGGCGCTACCTGCTCGTCCCGGTCGCTGCCGGCCTGGTGACGTTCTGGTTCCACCCGGCCCTGGGCAGGCGCGAGCGGCTGGTGAACGTCTTCGACGCGGCCGGCCTCGGGCTGTTCTGCGTCACCGGGGCGCTCAAGGCCCTGGCCTTCGGCCTCGGGCCGCTGCCGGCCGCGCTGATGGGGATGCTCACCGGCATCGGCGGGGGCATGCTCCGCGACCTGCTGGCCGGCCGGGTGCCGGTGGTGCTGCGCGGCGAGCTCTACGCGACGCCGGCGCTGGTCGGCGCGACGATCGCGGTGATCGGCTCGCAGGCCGGCCTGCGCACCGCGGTGGTCGCCGGCCCCGCGGCGCTCGTGTGCATCGGCTGGCGGCTGCTCGCGATGCGTCGCGGCTGGAACGCTCCGCGCCCCGCCGGCACCTCCAGCACCTGACCCGGGTCACCACCCGTCGGTGCCGGGCCCGCCCTTGAACGGCCCGACCACCCGTGAGGTGACCCAGCCGCCGTAGAAGCCCCCCGGCTGTGGCTCGACGACCTCCCCGTCGACGGTGCAGCGGTCCATCGGTGCCGGGTAGACCGCGACGTGGTGCGCGATCGCCGCGAACGGCGGCTTCGGGTCGGGGTAGGTCCAGGCGGCGCGCGGCGCGACCGCCGTACCTCCGAGGACGTCGAGGTAGGCGGCCGTGCCCTTCCACTCGCAGTACGACGACCCGGCGGCCGGTCGCAGCGACCCGGGCAGGAACGCGTCCGGCGGGAGGTAGTAGGTGGGCGGATGGCTGGTCTCCAGGACGCGCCACGCCTCCGTCGTGGACGCGACGGTGACGCCGCCGAGCACGATCTCGATGCGCTGGTCGGTGCGCTCCAGCAGTGGGGGGCGCGGGTAGTCCCACACCGACTCCTGGCCGGGGCGGGGCTTCTCGGGAACGGGGCGGCTCACGGACCCAGCACCCTGTCGAGGTAGCGGTTGGTGAACACGCGGTCGGGGTCGACGCGGTCGCGGACCGCCGCGAAGTCGGCCCAGCGCGGGTAGGCCGGGGCCAGGTCGTCGGCCGTCCGGGTGTGCAGCTTGCCCCAGTGCGGGCGGCCGCCGTGCTCACGCAGCACCCGCTCGACGGCGGTGAAGTAGGGGCGGTGGTCGGTGCGCGCGTTGACGTGGAACGCCAGGTAGGTCGACTCGTGGTCGTAGGAGGTCGACAGCCAGCAGTCGTCGGCCGGGGCGGACCGGACCTCGACGGGGAAGGAGATCGGCCAGTCCGAGCGGTCGATCAGCCGTCGGGCCTCGACCAGGGCCGCCATGCCGGCCGCGCGGGGGAGGGCGTACTCCATCTCGCGGAACCGGACCAGCCGCTCGGCCACGAACACGTGCGGCGCGATGTCGGTGTAGCTGCGCGCGGACAGCGCACGCGCGGCCAGCCGGTTCATCGCCGGGATGGTCCGGGGGGCGGCGTTCCCGACCCGGTTCATCAGGCCGAAGACGCGGTTCTCGAGCAGGTGGTCCTCGACGTAGGCGCGCAGCCGGGACAGCGGAGCCGGAGGGTCGAGGGTCCGGTCGTTGCGCTTCACGAGCGCCCACTCGGTCCGCGGGAACCAGTGCACGTCGACGTGGTGGTGGTCCTGCACGAGCTGGTCCCACTGCTCGACCAGCTCCTGCCAGCGCATCGGCCCCTCGGTGGCGGTCAGCCGGAACTCCGGCTCGACCAGGAACGTGACCGACGTCAGGATGCCGAGGGCGCCGAGGCCGACGCGGGCGGCGGCGAACAGGTCGGGATCCGCGTCGCGGGACACCGTCAGCACCGACCCGTCACCCGTCACCAGCTCGAGGGCGGCGACCTGGGCGGACAGCGACGCCCACCGGCCGCCCGATCCGTGGGTCCCGGTCGACACGGCGCCGGCGACGGTCTGCCGGTCGATGTCGCCCATGTTGTGCAGCCCCAGGCCGAGCCCGGACAGCCGGGCGTTGAGGTCGTGCAGGCGCGTGCCCGCCAGCACGGTCACCGTCATCGCCTCACGGTCCACCGCGGTGATCCCGCTGAGGCGGTCGGGCCGCAGCAGCAGGCCGTCGGCGACCGCGATGTCGGTGAACGAGTGGCCGGAGCCGACCATCTTGACGGTGAGGCCCTGGGTGCGGGCGGCGACCACGGCGTCGGCGACCTCGCCGGCGTCGCGCGGGGCCAGCTCGGACGTCGGGTGGGCCGTGGACAGCCCGGACCAGCTCTGCCAGGGACCGCCGATGCGCGTCATGCCTCGGAGCGTAGCCGCCGGGGTGTGGCGGCACCCGGCATACTCGAACCGTGGTGGGCGAGGTGATCTCCGACGTGCGGCGCCAGCTGGGCGACCGGCTGTTCGCGCGGGTCGCCGGCCCGGAGGGGCCCGCCCGGCGGCAACGGATCCACGGCACGCCGGGGGAGCGCTGGTTCGCCGCGGACAGCCCGGTGCGCCGCGTGCACGGCGACGCGTCGATGTTCGTCGGCGGCATCCGGGCCCTGCTGCTCCAGTCGCTGCACCCGCTCGCGATGGCCGGCGTCATGGACCACTCCGGGTTCGAGGGCGACCCGTGGGGCAGGCTCCAGCGCACCAGCCACTTCCTGGCGGTCACCACCTTCGGCACCGCGGCCGACGCGGCCCGGATGACCGGCGCGGTGCGCCGCGTGCACGAGACCGTCGTCGGCACCGCTCCCGACGGGCGCCCCTACGCGGCGTCCGACCCGCACCTGCTCCGCTGGGTGCACGTCGCGGAGATCGACAGCTTCCTCGCTGCGCACCAGAGGTACGGCGCCCGGCCGCTCGACCAGGCGGGCCGGGACCGCTACGTGGCCGACGTCGCCCGGGTCGCGGAGGAGCTCGGTGTCGACGCGCCGCCGCGCAGCGAGGCCGACCTGCGCGACCAGCTGCTGGCCTACCGGCCCGAGCTGGCGGCCACGCCGGCCGCCCGGGAGACCGCCCGGTTCCTGCTGCTGCACCCGCCGCTGCCGCTGCTGGCCCGCGCCCCCTACGGCGCCCTGTCCGCCGCAGCGGTGAGCCTGCTGCCGCGGTGGGCGCGCCGCAAGCTGGTGCTGCCCTACCTGCCGCTCACCGAGGCGGTGGTCGTCCGGACCGCGGGCGAGGTGGTCACCCGGACGATCAGGTGGGCGATGCCGGCGGCTCGCTGACGTCCGGCTGCGACCGGTCGGCGAGCAGGCCGGCGAGGAACCCGACCAGGCCCGCCGACGCGGCCACCCAGTAGCTCGGGCTCGCGCCGAACCGGTCGATCACGGTGCCGGCGACCAGCGCGCCCGGAGCGACACCGGCGGTGATGCCGGTGGTGATCACCGCCATGCTCTCGGTCAGCCGGGACGCCGGCACGGCCTCCTCGATCCACGCCATCATCGCGATGAGCGTCGGGGAGATCGCGAAGCCGGCGACGAAGAGCACCCCCACCATCAGCGGGAACCCGCCGATGAACGGGAAGCGGGAGCATCGACAGGGCGAGCACCAGCGCGCCCCACCGGAACCGGGTCGCGTTCGCCGCGCGCCAGGCCACCGCTCCGGTGACCACCCCGGACAGCAGGCTGCCGAGCGCCCACGTCGGCCAGCAGCGGGCCGCTCGCCGCCTTGAGCCCCAGCTCCTCGGAGAAGGCGACGGTGGCCACCTCGGTGGCACCGAAGAGAGCACCCATCATCGCCGCGGCCACGGCGAGCGGTCCGAGGGTCCGCCAGGGCAGCCCCGGGCGCTCGGTGCGCACCGGGTGCCGCGGGTGCGGCGGCGGCTCGGTGCCGCGCTGCGCGACCAGCACGAAGGTGCCGACGAGCGCGGCGAGCACGGCGACGGAGAGCCCCGCGAGCGGGTGGACGCCCGTGGCCAGCAGCGTGACCGCGGTCGGGCCGACCATGAACACGGTCTCGTCGACCACGGCCTCGAAGGCGTACGCCGTCTGCACCATGCGCCGCTCCGGCACGACGTACGACCACCGGGCGCGGACGCACGAGCCGATCTGCGGCTGCGCGGCCCCGGCGACGAAGGCGAAGGCGAGCGCCGGCGCCGTCCCCCACGACAGCTCGACCGCCGCCATCAGCAGCACCAGGGCGGCCGCGAACACCAGCACGGCCGGGACGAGCAGCCGGCTCTGCCCGAACCGGTCGAGGAGCCGGCCCTGGACGATCGAGAACAGCGAGATGGCGATCACGAACGACGCGGAGACCCCGCCCGCGAGCGAGTAGGAGCCGGACCGGGTCGAGACCAGCAGCACGATGCCCAGGCTGACCATGGAGATCGGCAGCCGCGCCACCAGCCCGCTCAGCGAGAAGGCGAGCGCGCCGGGCAGCGAGAGCACCCGGCGGTAGGTCGTGATCACTTCAGGATCCTAGGTTGGGGGAGTGTTCCTAGGATGGGCGGCATGACCGCTCCCGACATCGCGCCGTACGACGCCCTGCTGCTGGTCTCCTTCGGGGGCCCGGAGCGTCCCGAGGACGTCGTCCCCTTCCTGGAGAACGTCACGCGCGGCCGCGGGATCCCGCGCGAGCGGCTCGAGGAGGTCGGGGAGCACTACTTCCTCTTCGGCGGGAAGAGCCCGATCAACGACCAGAACCGGGAGCTGATCGCCGCCGTCGAGGAGGACCTGCGGTCCAACGGGATCGACGTCCCGGTCTACTGGGGCAACCGCAACTGGGACCCCTACCTCGCCGACACCCTGCGGCAGATGAAGGCCGACGGGATCCGGCGGGCGGCCTGCCTCGTGACGAGCGCCTACTCCTCCTACTCCGGCTGCCGGCAGTACCGCGAGAACCTCGCCGACGCCGTCGCCGAGGTCGGCGAGGGCGCCCCGCACCTGGACCGGCTGCGCCACTACTTCAACCACCCGGGCTTCATCGAGCCGATGGTCGACGCGACCCTCGCGGCGCTGGCCGACCTCGGCGACGCGGCCCGCCACGACGCGCACCTGCTGTTCGTCACCCACTCGATCCCGCTGGCCATGAACGACGCCAGCGGCCCCGAGGGCGGCGCCTACGTCGCCCAGCACCTCAGCGTCGTGGAGGAGATCGTCGAGCGGGTCCGCCAGGAGACCGGCCTGCGCTACGCCCACGAGCTGGTCTACTGCTCGCGGTCCGGCCCGCCGCACGTGCCGTGGCTGGAGCCCGACATCAACGACCGGCTGGAGGAGCTCGCGGCCGACGGGGCCCAGGCCGCCGTGGTCGTGCCGATCGGCTTCGTCTCCGACCACATGGAGGTCATCTACGACCTCGACACCGAGGCCGCCGCGACCGCGGAGAAGCTCGGGGTCGAGCTCGCCCGCGCGGCGACCGCCGGGGTGGACCCGCGCTTCGTGGCGATGGTCCGGGACCTGCTGGTCGAGCGCGCCGCCGTGGAGCGGGGGCTCGAGGTCCGCCGCAAGTCCGTCGGCGCCCGGCCGGCGTCGTGGGACGTCTGCCCGGCCGGCTGCTGCGCCAACAGCCGCGGCCCCCGTCCCGCACTGTGCGGGCAGGACTGACGTGGCGGCCGACCCGAAGGCGCTGCTGGCCCTGGCGCGCGACGTCGCGGTCGAGGCGGCCGAGCTGGTCGCGGACCGGCGCAGCGCCGGCGTGACCGTGGCCGCCACCAAGTCGAGCCCGGTCGACGTCGTCACCGAGGCGGACCGGTCGGCCGAGGAGCTGATCCACGGGCGCCTGCTGGAGGCCCGCCCCCACGACGGGTTCGTCGGCGAGGAGGGCGGTGACGCCGAGTCGACCAGCGGCGTCACCTGGGTCGTCGACCCGATCGACGGCACCGTGAACTTCCTCTACGGCATCCCGCACTACGCCGTGTCCATCGCGGCCCGGGTGGGCGACGAGGTGGTCGCCGGGGTGGTCGTGGACGTGGCCAAGGGGGAGGTCTTCACCGCCACCCGCGGCGGCGGCGCCTGGTGCGACGGCAGCCGGCTGGCGGTGCGGACCGAGGCCGTGCCGGGGGAGCAGCTGGTGGCCACCGGGTTCAACTACGAGAAGGAGGTGCGGGTCCTCCAGGCGGCCGCGACGGCGGCGATGATGCCGGAGGTCCGCGACGTACGCCGCCTGGGGTCGGCCGCCCTCGACCTGTGCTGGCTGGGTGCCGGCCGGATCGACGCCTACGTCGAGGAGGGCCTCAACGAGTGGGACCTCGCCGCCGGTGGGCTGGTCGCCGAGGAGGCCGGCGCCCGGGTCGAGGTGCACCCCGGGGTCGGAGGCAAGGACTGCGTCGTGGCGGCCCCTGTGGGAGCCTTCGACGGGTTCGCCGACCTGGTTCGCAGATCGGGCTTCCTGAGGGAATAGTTCGCCGCCTGCACTCGTTGGCCTCCCGGCAGATCTGTGAGGTCGGCGACACCAGGTGGAATAACCGTGCATCGCACGGCTCGCATGGTGCACAATCCGCCTCGCAACCAGACTTTGGCGCGACGCGACTAAGACGATGATTCACGGGGCCGGGAGAAACACACATGGCAACTGACTACGACGCTCCTCGGAAGAACGAGGAAGACCAGAGCGAAGAGAGCCTGGAAGAGCTCAAGGCTCGTCGCCACGACAAGAACTCCGGGAAGGTGGACGAGGACGAGGCCGAGGCGGCCGAGTCGTTCGAGCTGCCCGGAGCGGACCTCTCGCACGAGGAGCTCGCGGTCGAGGTCCGACCGCGGCAGGAGGACGAGTTCACCTGCATGAGCTGCTTCCTCGTGCACCACCGCAGCCAGCTCGCAGATCCCAAGAAGATGATCTGCCGCGACTGCGCCTAGGCACCAGAACGCGATGAGGCCGGCCCGTCAGGGCCGGCCTCATCTGCGTTCTCGGGCGGCGGTCTGCCGCGACCGGCGTCAGACCTCGACGTCCTCGAGGTTCGACGGCAGGTGCCCGGTGGACTTGCGGTAGTACTCCGCGGCCTTGCGCGAGGCGAACATCCGGGCCAGGCCGACCGCGACCCCGCTCATCGTCGCCCAGGCCACGGCCTCGCCGATCGAGACGTCGGGGTGGGCGGCGTTCACCGGCGGCTTCTTGCCGGTCGCCACCTTCCAGGTGGTCGTCAGGGCCTTGCGGGCCGCGACGGTGGCGCCCATCGTCGAGGCCAGCCCCATGGCCGACCACATCTTCGAACCTGCCACCACTCACTCCTTCGTTGGACTGCGTCGTTCGTCAGTGTGCCAGGTCATGTCAGTACCCCGACCGGGTGCGGATCAGCCCTGCCGGACCGCGGCGGCCGCCTGGAGGGCGGCGACCAGCCGGTCGGGGCGCCGCGTGGAGACGAGCCAGTAGGGCGCCGGGTCGGCCGGGTCCTCGACCGGGACCCGCACCGAGCGCTTCACGTAGGGGCGGAGCAGCAGGTAGGCGCGCGCGTCGGCGTCGACGCCCGCGAGCCGGCGGCTGCCCGCGGCGTCCAGCGGCACGGCGGCGCCCAGGAGCGCGACGGGGATCTGCGCGCGGCCCGCGCGGAACGTGCCGTCGTGGACCGAGACGCGCGCGGCGCCGTACGCCACGAGGACCACGACCACGAGCAGGGTCAGCGCCCCGGTGACGGCGAACGCCACCCAGGCCGGGGTGGCGACCAGGAAGGCGAGCAGCAGCGTCGCGAGGAACATCGTCACCAGGGCCCACCAGCGCAACGGGACGTGCAGGCGCTCGTCGTAGCCGGGACCGGGGTTCGTGCTCACCCGGCAATCCTGACACCCGGACCGTCCCCGCTGCTCGGTAGGGTCGCCGCATGGTGGAGATCCTGATCAGCCGTCTCGACGCCGAGGTCCCGCTGCCGTCCTACGCCCACCCGGGCGACGCCGGTGCCGACCTGACGACCACGGTCGACGTCCTCCTGGGGCCCGGCGAGCGGGCGCTGGTGCCGACCGGCATCTCGATCGCGCTGCCGGAGGGGTACGTCGCCCTGGTGCACCCGCGCTCCGGGCTCGCCGCCCGGTTCGGGGTGTCGATCGTCAATGCGCCCGGCACCGTCGACGCCGGCTACCGCGGGGAGATCAAGGTGATGCTGATCAACCTCGACCCGCGCGACCCGGTCGCCCTGCAGCGGGGCGACCGCGTCGCCCAGCTGGTGATCCAGCAGGTCGAGCGCGCCCGGTTCGTCGAGGTCGACAGCCTGCCGGGTTCGGTGCGTGGCGACGGCGGGTACGGTTCCACCGGTGGGTTCGTGGAGCGCGTCTCCGGCCCGCCGGCGTCCTGAAGCCCGATCGAGGAGAAGCAGTGAAGTTCCGACGGAACAAGTCCGACCGCGAGCAGCCCGAGGTCGCCCCGGCCGACACGGCTGAGCAGGCGGAGGAGGCGGCGGACAACCCGCGCGCGAGCGGTCCGTGGGACATCTCCGAGGTCGTGCTCTCCGAGGACGACACGACGAAGGTCGACCTGGGCAGCCTGATCGTCACGCCCTACGAGGGCCTCGAGCTCCAGCTGCAGGTCGACGAGCAGCACGGCCAGGTCATCGCGGTCGTCCTGGCCGGCCCGGAGGGCGCCGTCGAGCTGCGCCCCTTCGCGGCACCGCGCCACGGCGACATCTGGGAGGACGTCCGCGGCGCAGATCGCCGCCGAGGTGACCCGTCGCGGCGGCACCGCCACCGAGGCGGAGGGCCCGTGGGGGCCCGAGCTGCGGGTCGTGCTGACCATGACGACGCCGGACGGCAAGTCCGGCCAGCAGCCCTCGCGCGTCTTCGGCATCGCCGGTCCGCGCTGGATGCTCCGCGCGACGCTGTTCGGCCAGCCGGCGCTCGAGCCCGACGACGACGGCGCGGTCGAGCGGGCGCTGCGCGACGTGATCGTGCGCCGCGGTGACCAGCCCCACGCCCCCGGCGAGGCGCTCCCGCTGACCGTTCCGCCGGACCTGCTCCAGAGCGAGGGCTGAGACTCCGGGACCTCGGCTGTGAGGCGTGACTACGCTGGAGACATGTCAGAGGTGAGGGACCGGCTCCGCAAGGGGCTGAACCGGTGGGCGAGCGGCCAGGACCAGGAGGCCGCCGAGCTGCAGAAGGACGTGGTCAAGGCAGGCTGCTGCCCGATCAGCGAGGCCAAGGACCGGCAGCGGGTCGACATCCAGGGCAGCCTGCGCACCGTGACGCTGCGACCACGCGGCGGCGTACCCGCCCTCGAGGCCGAGCTCTACGACGGCTCCGGGGTCATCACGGTCATCTGGCTCGGCCGGCGTCGCATCGCCGGCATCGAGCCGGGGCGGCAGATCCGGGTGGTCGGGCGCATCGGGGCGCAGGACTTCCAACGCGTCATGTTCAACCCCCGATACGAGCTGAGGTAGCCCGTGGCCCACGAGGACGTCTCGGCCACCCACCACGAGGTGGCGACCGAGACCGTCGAGTCGGTGGTCCGCATGCAGCTGGCCAAGGCACTCGGCGGCAAGCGCGGCATGCTCGAGGCGGCGGTCCCGACCATCGCGTTCACGGTCACCTACCTGACCACCAAGGACCTGCGCACCGCGCTGCTGATCAGCGTCACGGCGGCGGTCGTGCTGCTCGGCGTCCGGCTGGCGCAGCGCAGCACGCCCCAGTTCGCGATCAACAGCCTGGTCGGGATCGGCATCGGGGCGCTGTTCGCCTATCGCAGCGCCCAGGGCGGCGGGGACGCGTCGGACAACGCGCTGGCCTACTTCCTGCCCGGGCTCATCTACAACGCCGGCTACGCGGTGGTGATGTCGTTCACCGTCCTGATCGGCTGGCCGGTCGTCGGCTTCATGGTCGGCAGCGTCGCCGGCGACCCGACGGCCTGGCACCGCGACAAGCAGATCGTCCGGCTGTGCCGGAACCTCACCTGGATGCTGGTGGCGCCCTGCGTGATCCGGGTGGCCGTCCAGCTGCCCATCTACCTGGGCGGACGCGCTGCCGACGACGCCGGCAGCTACATCGCCGCGCTGGGGATCAGCAAGATCCTGATGGGCTGGCCGCTGCAGCTGGCCGCGCTCGGCGGCATGGTCTGGCTGCTGGCGCGCGACAGCACGCCGGTCGACCCGGACCACGAGCCGGAGCTCGCCTAGCTCCTGGTGCCTCGGGCGGAGTCGCGGCTACCTGCCGGAGTGCTGCTCCGGGGCGAGCAGCGTCTGCAGCTCGGCCTCCGAGTCGGCGGCGGCGACGAACAGCAGCTCGTCCCCGGCCTCGATCGGCTGCTCGCCGTCGGGCGTGTAGACCTGGCCGTCACGCAGGATCGTGACCAGCGAGCAGTTCTCCGGCCAGGGGACCAGCCCGGTGGGCTTGCCGACGTACGGCGAGTCCGTGGGGAGCGTCATCTCGACCAGGTTGGCGTTGCCCTGACGGAACGTGAACAGCCGGACCAGGTCGCCGACGGTGACGGCCTCCTCGACCAGCGCCGACATGATCCGCGGGGTCGACACGTTGACGTCGACGCCCCAGGCCTCGGTGAACAGCCACTCGTTGTTGGGGTGGTTCACGCGGGCGACGGTGCGCGGGACGGCGAACTCGGTCTTCGCGAGCAGCGAGGTGACCAGGTTGACCTTGTCGTCGCCGGTCGCGGCGATGACCACGTCGCAGGTCTCCATGCGCGCCTCCTCGAGCGAGGAGAGCTCGCACGAGTCGGCGAGCAGCCACTCGGCGTCGGGGACCCGCTCCGGCTTCAGCGCGGCCGGGTCCTTGTCGATCAGGAGCACCTGGTGCCCGTTGCCGATGAGCTCGCGCGCGATCGAGCGACCCACGGCTCCCGCTCCGGCGATGGCGACCCGCATCAGTCGGCCTCCGGTCCTTCGTTGAAGACGGCGTACACGTGGTCGGCGTTCTCCTCGCGCATCACCAGGTGGAGCAGGTCGCCCTCCTGGATCACGGTGTCGCGCTTGGGCAGCATGCCCTCGCCGAGGCGGTCGATCCAGGCGATCCGGCTGCCGGACTGCTCCTGGAACTGGACCGTCCGGTGGCCGACCCAGGCCTCGTTGACCGGCACCTGGTCGAGCCGGATGGTGCCGGAGGGATCGCGGAAGTCGGGCTCGGCGCCGGCAGGCAGGATGCGGCGCAGCACCTGGTCGGCGGTCCACTTCACGGTGGCGACCGTGGTGATGCCGAGCCGCTGGTAGACCTCGGCGCGGCCCGGGTCGTAGATGCGGGCGACGACCTGCTGGATCCCGAAGGTCTCCCGGGCCACGCGCGCGGCGATGATGTTGGAGTTGTCACCGCTCGACACGGCGGCGAACGCGTCGGCCCGGTCGATGCCGGCGCGCTCCAGGACGTCCTGGTCGAAGCCGACACCGGTGACCTTGGTGCCGCTGAAGGTCGGGCCGAGCCGACGGAACGCGTCGGGGTTGCTGTCGATGATGGAGACGGTGTGGTTGCGGTCCTCGAGGCTGCGCGCCAACGCCGAACCGACGCGGCCACAACCCATGATCACGACATGCACGGGGGAGACGCTACACCGCTGGGTAGGCCGCCGGTCGTTGGCCGGGCGCCGCTTGGTCTAGCCTTTCGACTCGTGGGAGTCAGCGGCGTATCAAAACGAATACTGCTCGGCCGCAAGCTGCGGAGCACGCAGCTCGGCGAGACACTGCTCCCCAAACGCATTGCGCTGCCGGTGTTCGCCAGCGACGCCCTGTCGTCCGTGGCCTACGCCCCGGACGAGGTCTTCATCATGCTCGGCGTGGCCGGCGTCGCGGCCTACGCCTGGTCGTGGAAGATCGCGCTCGGCGTCGCCCTGGTGATGCTCACGGTGGTGGCCTCCTACCGGCAGACCGTGCACGCCTACCCGTCCGGCGGAGGCGACTACGAGGTGGCGACCGTCAATCTCGGTCGCCGGGCCGGCATGACGGTGGCGGCCGCGCTGCTCGTCGACTACGTGCTGACCGTCGCGGTGTCGATCTCCTCGGGCGCGCAGTACGCCTCGGCGGCCTTCCCCGAGATCCAGGACCACGAGGTCACGGTGGCCGTGGTCATGGTCGCCGTGCTCGCCGCGCTCAACCTCCGCGGTGTCCGTGAGTCCGGCACGTTCTTCGCGGTGCCGACGTACCTCTTCATGGCCGCCATCCTCGGCATGTGCGGCTGGGGCTTCCTCCGCATGTTCGCCGGCGATCTGCCCGACGTCGAGAGCGCCGACCTGACGATCCTGCCGCAGGAGGGCTGGGACCAGCCGCTCACCACGGTGGCGCTGATCTTCCTGCTGGCGCGTGCGTTCTCGTCGGGCTGTGCCGCACTGACCGGTGTCGAGGCGATCTCCAACGGTGTGCCGGCGTTCCGCAAGCCCAAGTCCCGCAACGCGGCAACCACGCTGCTGCTGCTCGGCCTGATCGCGGTCACCATGATGATCAGCGTCATCGTGCTGGCAAAGCAGATGGGGCTGAAGTACGTCGACCCGCACGAGCTCGATCGGCTCCGCACCGCCGCCGGCGACCCGCTCCCGGCCGACTACGACCAGCGCGTGGTGATCGCCCAGATCGCACACGCGGTCTTCAGCGACTTCAGTCCGGGGTTCTACTTCGTGGTCGCGATGACCGGGATCGTGCTGGTGCTCGCGGCCAACACCGCGTTCAACGGCTTCCCGGTGCTGGGCTCGATCCTGGCCCAGGACGGCCTGGCGCCCCGGCAGCTCGGCTCGCGCGGCGACCGGCTGGCCTACAGCAACGGCATCCTCTTCCTCGCGGTGATGGCCGCGATCCTGATCGTGGCGTTCAACGCCCAGCCCACCCGGTTGATCCAGCTCTACATCGTCGGTGTGTTCGTGTCGTTCAACCTGAGCCAGCTCGGGATGATCCGGCACTGGACGCGGCACCTGAAGACCACCACCGACCCGCAGGAACGCCGGCTGATGATGCGCTCGCGGGCGATCAACACGTTCGGTCTCGGGATGACCGCCGTCGTGCTGGTCATCGTGGTGATCACGAAGTTCCTGGCCGGTGCGTGGATCACCATCCTGGCGATGGGCGCCTTCTACGCGATCATGGACGGCATCAGCCGGCACTACGAGAAGGTGGCCACCGAGCTCCTCGTGGCGGACGAGGACCAGATCCTGCCGACCCGGGTGCACGCGATCGTGCTCGTCTCCAAGGTGCACAAGCCGACGATGCGGGCGGTGGCCTACGCCAAGGCGGCGCGGCCCAACCTGCTCGAGGCGGTCATGGTCGACACCGACCCCCGCGTGACGGCCCGGGTGATGGAGGAGTGGGACGACCGCCGGATCGACGTCCCGTTGAAGGTGCTCTACTCGCCGTACCGCGAGATCATCAAGCCGATCGTCGACTACACCCGCAGCATCCGGGACGCGAACCCCCGTGGCGTCGTGGCGGTCTACATCCCGGAGTACGTCGTCGGCCGGTGGTGGGAGCAGCTGCTGCACAACCAGACGGCGCTGCGCCTCAAGGGCCGGCTGCTCTTCACCCAGGGCGTCATGGTCATCTCGGTGCCGTTCCAGCTCCGGTCCTCGCAGGTGGCGAAGCAGCGCGTCGAGCGCGAGCTCGCCAAGCCACGTCCCGGTGACGTGCGCCGCGGGGTCCTCGGCAACAAGGAAAAGGACCGCACCCCGTGACCCGTCGACCCCGTGAGCGCGAGGTCCGGGGCCGGTCGCTGGTCGGCGAGGAGCACGACGTCGAGGTGGGGCCGGTCGCCCACGGCGGCCACTGCGTCGCGCGGCTCGACGCCTCGGCGGGCTCGGGAGAGGGCGGCCGAGTGGTCTTCGTCCGGCACACGCTGCCCGGCGAGCGGGTCACGGTGCGCATCACCGACGGCGACGAGGAGTCCCGGTTCCTGCGGGGCGACGCCGTCGCGGTGCTCGAGCCGTCGCCTGACCGGGTCGACCCGCCGTGCCCGTGGTCCGGTCCCGGTCGGTGCGGCGGCTGCGACTTCCAGCACGTGGCGCTCGGCGCGCAGCGCGCCCTGAAGGCGGCGGTGGTCCGCGAGCAGCTGCAGCGGCTCGCCGGCCTCGACGTGCCCGTCACGGTCGAGGCGGTCCCCGGCGACAACGAAGGCCTCGGCTGGCGCACCCGGCTGCAGTTCGCCGTCGACTCCTCCGGCCGGGCGGGGCTGCGCAAGCACCACTCGCACGACATCGTGCCCGTCGACGTCTGCCCGATCGGCCACCCCGACCTGCCCGAGGTGGGAACGGCCCCGTGGCCCGGGGCGTCATCTGTCGAGGCGATCGTCTCGGCGGCGGGGGAGAAGCTCCGGATCATCGAGGCCCGCGGGCGGACGTCGTACGACGGCCCGCGGATCCTGCACGAGCACGCCGCCGGCCGTGACTGGGAGGTCAGCGGGTCGGCCTTCTGGCAGGTGCACCCGGGCGCCGGCGACACCCTGGTCTCGGCGGTGCTGAGCGCGCTGGAGCCGCGACCGGGCGAGCACGCGGCCGACCTCTACTCCGGGGTCGGGCTGTTCTCGGCGGCGCTGGCCGAGCGGGTCGGCGACTCCGGCCGGGTGGTCGCCGTGGAGGGCGATCGGACCGCGGTGGCCGACGCCGAGCGCAACCTCGGCGACCTGCCCCAGGTGGAGCACCTGGTGGACCGCGTCGACCGGGCGCTGGCCCACGGCAAGCTCGGCGGCGGGATCGACCTGGTCGTGCTGGACCCGCCCCGCACGGGCGCCAAGCGCAAGGTGGTCGACGCGGTGGCCGACCTCGGACCGCGGGCGGTGGCCTACGTCGCCTGCGACCCGGCGGCGCTGGCGCGGGACGTGGCGATCTTCGCCGAGCGCGGCTACCGGCTGGCCGGCCTGCGCGCCTTCGACATCTTCCCGATGACGCACCACGTCGAGTGCGTCGCCCTGCTCGAGCGGTCCTGAGGCAGCCCGGCCGCGGCGGTGCCACCGGCCTCACGAGGCCAGCCTCGACAGCTCCGGCTCCTCCGGGGCTCGGTCCCAGAACCCGTTAGCCCGTCGCAGGACCGGCGGAGCCTCGGTCGCCTCGCCCCAGACCCAGTCCTCGAGGTCCTCCTCGGTCGCGTCGGGGTAGGACAGCCGCAGGTCTTCGGTCAGGTCGGCACGGCGCCGGGCCTCCGCGTCGAGACCTGTTGCGACGTGGGCGTGGTGGCGCACGGCATCGAGCGCCTCGAGGAGCTCGGCACAGTCGGGCTGGCTCTCCAGCAGCCGCTCCCACAGGTGCCCGGTGCGCGGCTCCTCGCAGACGGGCTGCTCGGCTGGGGCGACGAGGTGGGTCATCCCGGAGCGGGTGGTGTAGCGCAACGTGCCGTCCCGGTGTCTGCGCAGCGAGGCGCCTCGGGCGTGCTTGGAGTGGTGGTGCGCGCACGCAACCGGGGCCGAGGTTGACGGTCGAGGTCGGGCCTTCCGGCCAGGGCAGCTCGTGGTCGAGGTCGCACTCGGTCGCCGGTCGGTCACAGGTCGGGGCGAAGCAGGTGGGCTGGGCGGCCACCACCTCGCGCCAGATCGCCCCGGTGGGCCGGTAGGTGTGCGTGGAGAGCTCGACGCAGCCGCGGGCGGGATCGGTGAGCATCCGGTGCCACGTCGAGGTCGGGTCGGCTGCGACGTGTCGCACCAGCGAGGCAGGGAGGGTCTGGTCGCCCATCCGGCCCGGCTCGTCGGAGAGCCCCATGAGCGTCTGGAGCGGGACGGTCACGTTGATCACCGGCCGTGCCCACCTCCCCGTCGAGCCGGTGTCGGCCTTCCGTCCGGTGAGAAGGTCGACGGCCAGGTCGGCACGCAGCTGCTCCAAGGTGCGTTCGTCGCCGGCGCTGCGGGCGTCGCGGGCAAGCAGGTCGAGGTGCTGCTCGGCCAGCCTGACCGACACCTGGTCGGTGTCGATGGTCAGCGCGGCCATCCCGTCGCCGGTCGGGCTGCTGCTCACCCGCCGGGCGGCGAACCGTTTCTTGAAGCGCTCGTCGAACTCGCTGGAGAGCACCTTGGTCACCACGTAGTGCACGTGGTTGCGGATCTGCGTGATCGTCTTGTTCAGCAGACCCGGCGACGCCGCTGCGGCCTTCGCGAACCACCGTTGCATCAGCGTCGCGAAGCGCGCCCGTGCCTCCGGATGGTCGGCGAGATCGTCCTTGAGGGCGTCGGTCACCGGCTTCGCGCGGGAGAGGTCGAGCCGGCCGTCGTCGACGTACTCCGCGAGCCAGGGCAGGTGCGCGTCCATCAGCAGCACCGCTTCCAGGTCGGCCCGGATCCGGCCGGCGGTCTGACCGGTCACCGGCTGCGTCTCGATGATCGTCTCCGCGAGTGGGGTCGCGGTGAAGTGCGGGTCGTCCGCACGGCGGGCCTCGAAGTCAGTGGAGAACTGCTGAAACAGCGCGGTCATCGCGCGAGCCCGGGCCATCTCGGACCGGTTCGCCGCAACCTGCAGGTCCCGGATCCGGCACAACAGCTCGTAGGCGTCACCGGCTCCTGGGCCGGCGTCGTGGGTCTGCACCATGGGCAGGCGTCCTTTCCCGTTGGTCTCGACCCACCAACAACCTAGAACGGGCCGCCGACACTTTCCGCGGACGGCGATTCAGCAGGAAGTTGCTGACTCCGCTCGTCCGGCTCGACGCAGGCGGGAGAGGAGCGAGTCGAGTCAGTGGGAAGTGGCTGAAAGTGTGGTCGGCGCGGGGGAGTGGTCTCGAGACGCTCGCTGCGCTCGCTCCTCGACCACCGGAGCTCGTGCGCTCGTTCCTCGGTCACCGGGCCGGCGCTCGCTCCTCGGTCACCAGCTGGGATTCAGCAGGAAGTCGCTGACACCGTTGGTCGGGCTCGACGAGCTGGGGGCGTGGAGTCAGTGGGAAGTGGCTGACTCCGCCCCGGCGGCGCAGCGGGAGAGGAGCGAGTCGAGTCAGTGGGAAGTGGCTGAAAGTGTGGTCGGCGCGGGGGAGTGGTCTCGAGACGCTCGCTGCGCTCGCTCCTCGACCACCGGGGCCGCACGGTTCGCTCCTCTCGACCAGCGGACCGGCGCTCGCTCGTCGACCAGCGGACCGTGCTGCTCGTCTGCCTTGGCGGGGGTGGTGGCGCGAGTTGCTCGACGTCATGTATCTTGACATCAAGACAGTTTGCCGGTCGGCCCGCAAGACGAGTCGCACCCTCCCTGGTGAGGTCTGTGGCCCGGTGGGCAAGATGGGCGGAACGAACTCAAGACGTCACGAGGAGATGGCTGATGCCGAGTCAGGACAGCTTTGGTGCCAAGGGCACGTTGGACGTGGACGGCAAGTCCTACGAGATCTTCCGACTGAACGCGGTCACCGGCGACGGGGTGGACGTGGAGTCCCTCCCGTTCAGCCTCAAGGTCCTCCTCGAGAACCTGCTGCGCACGGAGGACGGCGCGAACATCACCGCCGACGACATCCGGGCGATCGCCGGCTGGGAGGCGGACGCGGACCCCAGCAAGGAGATCCAGTTCACCCCGGCCCGCGTGATCATGCAGGACTTCACCGGCGTGCCCGTGTGTCGTCGACCTCGCCACCATGCGCGAGGCGATGGCCGACCTCGGCGGCGACCCGAGCAAGATCAACCCGCTCGCGCCGGCCGAGATGGTCATCGACCACTCCGTGATCGCCGACGTCTTCGGAACGCCCGAGGCCTTCGAGCGCAACGTCGAGATCGAGTACCAGCGCAACCGCGAGCGCTACCAGTTCCTCCGCTGGGGACAGGGCGCCTTCGACGACTTCAAGGTCGTCCCGCCCGGCACCGGCATCGTGCACCAGGTCAACATCGAGCACCTCGCCCGCACGGTCTTCACCCGTGAGGTCGACGGCGAGCTGCAGGCCTACCCCGACACCTGCGTCGGCACCGACTCGCACACCACGATGGTCAACGGCATCGGCGTGGTCGGCTGGGGCGTCGGCGGCATCGAGGCCGAGGCGGCCATGCTCGGCCAGCCGGTCTCCATGCTGATCCCGCGCGTCGTGGGCTTCAAGCTCAACGGCGACCTGCCCGAGGGCGCCACCGCGACCGACCTCGTCCTGACGATCACCGAGATGCTGCGCAAGCACGGCGTCGTCGGCAAGTTCGTCGAGTTCTACGGTCCCGGCGTCTCCGCGCTCCCGCTCGCCAACCGCGCGACCATCGGCAACATGAGCCCCGAGTTCGGCTCCACGATCGCGGTCTTCCCGATCGACGAGGAGACCACGAAGTACCTCAAGCTCACCGGCCGCTCCGAGGAGCAGCTCGCGCTGGTCGAGGCCTACGCCAAGGAGCAGGGCCTCTGGCACGACCCCGAGGCCGAGCCCCGCTTCTCCGAGAAGCTCGAGCTCGACCTCGCTACGGTCGTCCCCTCGCTGGCCGGCCCGAAGCGGCCCGCAGGACCGCGTCTCGCTGTCCGACGCCAAGCAGTCCTTCCGCGGTGCCCTCAACGACTACGTCGAGGAGGACGAGCAGGGGTACGACGAAGCCGTCGCCGAGTCCTTCCCGGCCTCCGACGCGCCCTCGCACGAAGGCGGCAACGGCTCCGCCGCGCCGACCAGCCACGTCAGCTCCGGCAACGGCCGCCCCAGCAACAAGGCCCAGGTGAAGCTGTCCGACGGCACCGAGTTCGAGATCGACCACGGCGCCGTCGCGATCGCCGCGATCACCTCCTGCACCAACACGTCGAACCCGTCGGTGATGATCGGCGCCGCCCTGCTGGCCAAGAAGGCCGTGGAGAAGGGCCTCACCACCAAGCCCTGGGTGAAGACCACGCTGGCTCCCGGGTCGAAGGTCGTCTCCGACTACTACGAGAAGGCCGGCCTCACGCCGTACCTCGACAAGCTCGGCTTCAACCTCGTCGGCTACGGCTGCACCACCTGCATCGGCAACTCGGGCCCGCTCATCCCGGAGGTGAGCCAGGCCGTCAACGACAACGACCTCGCCGTCGTCTCCGTGCTGTCGGGCAACCGCAACTTCGAGGGCCGGATCAACCCCGACGTGAAGATGAACTACCTCGCGTCCCCGCCGCTGGTCGTCGCCTACGCGCTCGCCGGGTCGATGGACGTCGACCTGTTCACAGAGCCGCTGGGCCAGGACACCGACGGCAACGACGTCTTCATGAAGGACGTCTGGCCGACCGCGCAGGAGGTCGAGGACGTCATCGCGACAGCGATCACCTCCGACATGTTCAGCAACGACTACGCCGACGTCTTCGCCGGCGACGAGCAGTGGCGGTCGCTCCCGACGCCGGAGGGCAAGACCTTCGAGTGGGAGGCGGAGTCGACCTACGTCCGCAAGCCCCCCTACTTCGACGGCATGCCGGAGAACCCCACCGCGGTCGAGGACATCGAGGGCGCCCGCGTCCTGCTGAAGCTCGGCGACTCGGTGACCACCGACCACATCTCGCCGGCCGGTGCGATCAAGAAGGACTCGCCGGCCGGCAAGTACCTCGCCGAGCACGGCGTCGAGCAGCGGGACTTCAACTCCTACGGCTCGCGTCGCGGCAACCACGAGGTGATGATCCGCGGCACGTTCGCGAACATCCGTCTGCGCAACCAGCTCGCGCCGGGCACCGAGGGTGGCTTCACCCGCGACTTCACCGGCAACGGCGACGTGACGACGGTGTTCGAGGCCTCGGAGAAGTACATCGCCGCCGGCACCCCGCTCGTCGTCCTGGCGGGCAAGGAGTACGGCTCCGGCTCGTCGCGCGACTGGGCGGCGAAGGGTACGGCGCTCCTCGGGCGTCAAGGCCGTGATCGCCGAGTCCTACGAGCGGATCCACCGCTCGAACCTGATCGGCATGGGCGTGCTGCCGCTGCAGTTCCCCCAGGGCGAGACCGCCGAGTCGCTCGGCCTCACCGGCGAGGAGACCTTCTCCGTCACCGGGGTCACCGAGCTCAACGACGGCAAGACCCCGAAGACCGTCAAGGTCAAGGCCGGCGACGTCGAGTTCGACGCGGTCGTCCGCATCGACACCCCCGGCGAGGCCGACTACTACCGGCACGGCGGGATCATGCAGTACGTCCTGCGCAACCTGCTGAAGGGCTGACCGCCCCGCAGGAGCACAGCAGCTCGAACCACGAGGGTGGCGGCCGGAAGGTCGCCACCCTCGTGGCGCGTCCGGCCGCAGCGACAGTCCTCGGCGAGAAATGCCCGGACGCAACCCCTCCGAGGACCGCACCTCGTGCGTGTACCGGTGAGAGGGTGACCCGGACGAGGGGAAGCAGACGATGACGACGGACCTGCGCGACGAGCTCGCGAGGCTCGCGGACGGTACGCCGACGGCGACGCCGCCACCGGACCTGTGGAGCCGAGGGGTACGCCATCGGCGGCGTACCCGGGCCGCGACCGCGCTCGGCACCGTCGCCGCGGTGCTTGCCGCCGTCCTGCTCAGCACGGTCGGCTGGGACGCGGTGCGCACCACCGAGCCGGCGCCGGCGGCGGTCCGACGGTCTGGCCATCCCGAGCCGGCTGGAGACGCCCAGCACGTTCGCCGCAACCACCGGCGACGGGCCGATCGGCCCACTGGCCGTCGTCGCCGGCGCCGGGCGGGCGACGAGCTGGCTCGGGGGCACGGCGAACGGCTTGGTGGGAGTCGCGGCGGCGACCGGGGAGTACCGCTTCCTCGACCTGCCCGACATCCTCGACACCAGCGGTGACACCCTGTACGGCCCGCAGGAACCGGCACTGTCCCCGGACGGTCGCTCGGTGGCCTACTGGCTGCGGCAGGCCGACCACCCCGACCGGGTGGGCGGCTTCGCGGTCTACGACACCGTCTCTGGCGACGTCAGCCAGCACGAGGTGGCGAGCGACCTGGGGCTCTGGGCCGCCGGCATGACCTGGCTGGACCCCGGGACGCTGCTCCTGACGTTCGGTGAGGTCACCGAGATCCAGCCGAACGGCGGGTCGGGCGAGCACATCCGCTCCCGGCTGTGGACGCCGGCGTCGGACACGATCACCCTCGTCCAGGGCGGCCCGCCGCTCTGGAACGTGTCGCCGGTGGAGTCTCGGTTTCGCCTCGATGGTCACGCGTGGGCTGGCGTTCTGGGGCGTCCCTTCGGGCGAGCGCCTCGACCGGGTGCCGATCTCCGGCGCACGCGACGTGCAGCAGCTGTCCGTCGACCCGTCCGGCCGCACCGTGGTCGGGGTCGGGCAGATCGACGGCATGGTCACCTCGCGGCTGTTCGTCGGGAAGGTCGGCACGTCGATCGCGCTGGAGCCGTTGCGGTCCGAGGTCGAGCTGTGGGAACTGCTGGGCTGGCAGGACGGGCGGCACGTCGTCGTTCGCGGTGTCGTCCCCGGCACCGGCAAGCGCGTCGGCGCGGTCTTCTCGGTCGACGTGAGGACGGGCGAGGCGCGTGAGCTCGTCCGGGAGGCCCGGGAGAGCTGGGGGGCGTTCCCGCAGTACGCCTCGGACCTGTGGTCGCGGGCGACTGCCGACCGGCCGGGCCCCGACCACGTGCTCGACCCGCGGCTGCGGGCGGCCGGTGCCGCGGCGCTGGTCCTCGTGCTCGGCGGGCTCGTGCTCCTGGTCAGGAGGCGACGTGCTCGGGCGTGATGCCAGGGCCGCGGAGGAGTTCGACGACTTCGTGGCCGGGCGGTACGCCGCCCTGCTGCGGTCGGCGTACCTGCTCACCGGCAACCACCACGACGCCGAGGACCTGGTCCAGGTCGCCCTGGTGAAGGCGGTCGGCGTCTGGAAGCGGATCCAGGACGACCCCGAGCCCTACGTGCGCCGGATCCTGGTCAACGAGAACATCTCCCGTTGGCGTCGCCACCGCGGCCGCGAGGTCGTCGTCGAGTCCGTGGGACGCGACCACGCTGCGTCGGCCGAGCCGGTCGTGGAGCGGGTGGACCTGGCCGCCGCGCTGGCGGGGCTCACGCCGAAGCAGCGGACCGTCCTGGTGCTGCGCTACTACGACGACCTGACCGAGCGGCAGACCGCCGAGCTGATGGGGGTGGCCGTCGGGACGGTGAAGTCCCAGACCCGAGACGCCCTCGCCGCGCTGCGGAGGACGGCACCGCACCTGGCGCCTGCTCCGGAGGACCCGGTCCGCGTCGGTTAGAGGCCGTGCTCGCGCAGGAGCGCGT
Source organism: uncultured Actinomycetota bacterium (assembly GCA_963721855.1). Taxonomy (GTDB): domain Bacteria; phylum Actinomycetota; class Actinomycetes; order Propionibacteriales; family Nocardioidaceae; genus Nocardioides_B. The sequence continues at coordinate 268,151 of CAVRMN010000017.1, forward strand.
CGACGGGCTTGCGCCGTCCCCGTGCCGTGGCGGCGCGGAGCACCTCGGGATCCAGCCGGGGAGCGACCAGCTGCTCGCGGAGCAGTGCCTGGTGGATGAAGCCGGCCGTGTCGTGCAGGAGCACCCGGCCGGCGGCGCCGAGCAGCTCTGCGGCCTCCTCCCACGCGTCGCGGCAGGCCGCGGCGTACCCGAGCGCCAGGAGGCAGTCGGCCTCGGGGCGGCGGCCCTCCGCCTCCGCCCGGTCACAGGCCCGCCGCAGCTGGGGCAGGTAGTCCTCCCGTCCTGCGATCAGGGAGAGGGCCTCCCAGTACATCGTCAGCCAGTTCTCCCGCAGCCCGCTGGCCATCAGGTCCGCGAGCTGGGCGTCCATCAGCCGGCGCAGGCCCGGGCCGTCGCGGTCCACGAGCGCGACCAGGCTGGCCGCCCAGATGCAGAGGTAGCGGTCGTACTCGTGCTCCGAGTCGTCCTCCAGCAGGTCGCGGACCTCGGCGTCGAGGCCGCGTCGCCGGCCCTGCAGCCGTTGGGCGACCACGCGGTAGGAGCGGGCGAGCCGCTCGAGTCCGGGCTCGCCGGCCGCCCGGGCACGCCGCGCCGCGTCCTCCAGGCGCTTCGCCGAGCGTGCGGGTTCGAGGAGGTGGGACATGGCGTCGTTGATCGCCACGATCACGGCAGCGCCGGGCTCGTCCAGGTCCGCGAGCAGCGCGCCGGCCTGCTCGGTGGCCTCGCGCATCAACCGGGGGTCGCCCGAGCCGAGCCCGACGTCGGCGGCGAGGACCAGCGTCCAGAGCCGGTCGGTGGGCTGGAGCGCCCGGTCGCGCAGCGCGGTCACCCAACGCCGGCCCTCCGCGTAGAAGACGGCGTTGCGCCACAGGGTGCTGGTCCCGAGCGCGACGTCGACGGCGTCGGTGAGGTCGCCGCGCGCGAGGCTCGACTCGAAGGCCAGCCGGACGTTCTCCAGGTCGTCGCGGCTCCGGGCGGCCGTGGAGGCGGACAGCCAGGTCCGGACCCGGGGCGTGGTCGTGGCCCGTGCGACCACGTGCCGGCGGAGCAGCTCGACGGCTTCCTCCCGCTGCCCGGACTCGTCGAGCCGACGCACGGCGAACAACCGGATGGTCTCCAGCAGCCGGTAGCGCCCGGTCGCGGGGTCGTGCACGAGCAGGCTCTTGGCGACCAGGTCGCCGACCAGGTTGGTGACGCGGCCGGTGTCGTGGTCGCCGGTGACCGCGTGGACGGCCTCCAGGTCGAAGGTCGCGGGGAACACCCCGAGGCGGTCGAAGACGGCGCGTGCCTCCGGGGACAGCAGCCGGTAGCTCCACTCGATCGTCGCGGTGAGCGCGGAGTGCCGCAGTCCGGCCCGTGGTCGTCCGCCGACCAGCAGGGTGAGTCGGTCGTCCAGACGGTCGACGAGCTCGGACAGGCTCAGGTGAGCGAGCTGGGCGGCGGCGAGCTCGATCGCGAGCGGCAGCCCGTCGAGCCGCTCGCACAGGTCCACGACCCGGGGGTCGTCGGCCGCGACCACGCCCGGTCCCGCTGCGGCCACGGCCCGCTCGACGAAGAGCTCGGCCGACTCCGGGCCGAGGGACCCGATCCGGTGCACGGCCTCGCCGTCGACGCGCAGCGGCTCCCGGCTGGTCACCAGGACGCGCGCCCGCGGGCCCGCGTCCAGCACGGCGTCGACCAGGTCGGCGGCGGCGTCGAGGAGGTGCTCGCAGTTGTCCAGGACGAGCAGCACCGCCCGCGGTCCCAGGCTGGCCGCGAGCGTGTGCGTGCGGACCGCGCCCTCGCCCTGGACGCCGGCGGCCTCGGCGACGGTGCGGGTGACCTCCCGTCCGTCCCGCGCCGGCGCCAGCTCGGCGAGCACGACGTCGGTGTCGGGCCCTGCGTCGCGCGCCGCCTGGACGTCGCGGGCCACGGCGAGCGCGAGCGTGGACTTGCCCGCCCCGCCGGGGCCGGTGATCGTCACGACACGGTGGGTGCCGAGCAGGGTGGTGACGGCTTCCAGGTCGGCGGCCCGGCCGATCAGCCGGTGCCGTGGTCCCGGCAGGGGGGCGTGGGCGCTCGAGCCGACCGGCAGCGCCTCGGCCGCCGCGCGGAGAGAGAGGGCCGCCGGACCCGGTGCGACACCGAGCTCGCGCCGGAACAGCTCCTCCATCCGGTCCAGCGCGCGCAGGGCGGACTGTCGTCGGCCCTTCCGCACGTGGTCACGGACCAGGGCCAGCTGCGCTTCCTCGTCCAGCGGGTCGGCCGCGACCAGCTCGTCGTAACGGCCCGCCGTGCCGAGCAGCTCCAGCTGCCGCAGCCGCAGCCGCTCCCGGGGCTCCTCGGTCCACGGCTCGTAGAGGTCCTCGGGCAGCAGGGTTCCGGTGTACCTGCCCGCTGCGGCGCCGGCCGCCTCCGGCCCACCGTCGGCCCGGGCGGCGTCCGCGGCACGGTCGAACGCGTCGACGTCGACGGTCACCGCCGCGTCCGGGAAGAGGGACACGGTGCCGTCGGCGAGGACCACACCGTCCCGCGACCCCAAGGCCATCCGGGCGTGGTGGGCCGCCACGTGCAGCCGGGGAGCCGCCTCGTCAGGCGACAGGTCCGGCCACAGCGCGTCCATCACCTGCTCGCGGAGGAGGCGACGGCCCGGCTGCAGCGCCAGCAGCTTGACGAGCCCGGTCGCGGACCGGCGGCGCCAGCTCCCGGCCGGGACGGGCCGGTCGTCCACGGACACGTCGAAGCCGCCGAGCAGGCTGATGTGGACACGGGTCTCCACCGCCCCATTGCAGCACCTCGGCCGGTCGCCCCGACAGCACCTGCCGCTCCCGGGATGGCAGCATGGCCGACATGCGCAGCGAGACGAGGACCTATCGCACCGGCGACCGCGAGGTCGTCCTCGACCTGACCCGCGACTGTGCCGACTTCGTCTCGGCCGAGCGGGACGGCCTGCTCAACCTGTTCGTCCCGCACGCCACGGCGGGCATCGCGGTCATCGAGACCGGGGCGGGCAGCGACGACGACCTGCTGTCGGCGATGGCGGACCTGCTGCCGGCTGACGACCGCTGGAGGCACCGGCACGGCTCGGCCGGACACGGCCGCTCGCACGTGATGCCGGCGCTGGTGCCGCCGTACGCCACGGTGCCGGTCCTCGGCGGGCGGCTGCAGCTGGGCACCTGGCAGAGCGTCTGCCTGGTCGACCTCAACGTCGACAACCCGGATCGCGAGGTCCGGTTCTCGTTCCTCGCCGGGTAGCGTCCGCGCCGCCGGTCACTGTGCGGGGACGGCCATCTCGCCGAGCTCGGACCAGTCCTCGCCCGGCAACCGAGAAGTTCACGATCCGCGGCGTCTGCGCGAGGTGGGCCGGCAGTGTCTGCTGAGCCGTGCGGAAGTGGTCGGACTGCACGTGTGCGCCGCCTGCCGCGTCGTCGCGGAACGCCTCGACCAGCACGTACTCACACGGGTCGTCGAGGCTGCGTGACCAGTCGAACCACAGGCACCCCGGCTCGGCGCGGGTCGCCTCGGTGAAGTCGGCCGCGATCTCGGGCCAGCGGTCGGCGTGCTCGGGCAGGACCTGGAACTTGGCGGTGATGAAGATCATCGCTCCACCCTAGGGGACCCCCAGTCGACCCCCAGCCGACCTCCAGAGGGGCCCCAGCGGTCCGGTCCAGCCTGGGTCTGTCAACGAAGACGGACCTCAGGAGACCTCATGTCCCGCTTGCTCTACCGGCTCGGCGGATCCGCCGCAGCCCACCCGTGGCGCACGATCTGCGCCTGGGTCGTCGTCGCCGGTGCGGTCATCGCCGGCGCCGCCGCGTTCGGGGGGACCACCCAGGAGAACTGGAACGTCGCCGACGCCCGCGCCCAGGTCGGCATCGAACAGCTCCGCGACCACTTCCCGGCGCTGTCCGGCGCCACCGCGCAGGTCGTCGTGCACGACCCCGCGTCCGAGGCGCTGCCCGCCGGCGTCCTCACCGAGGTGCACCGCTCACTGACCGGCCTCGACCACGTGTCGCTCGTGCCGCGAGCCGCGGCTGTCCGCCGACGGCGACACCGCGCTGTTCACCGTGCTGTACGACGTGCCCGTCACCCACCCGGACCTGATGGGCGACATGACCCCGCTCGAGGGCGCCACGAAGCCGGCCGAGGACGCCGGCCTCGACGTCGCCTTCGGCGGCGAGCTGCCGAACACCGCCGCCGCTCCCATGGACGGCCGCGGCGAGCTCATCGGCGTCGGCGTCGCCCTGCGTGCTGCTCGTCCTCGCCTTCGGCTCCGTCATCGCCGCCGGGCTGCCGATCGCCATCGCGCTCACCGGCCTCGCGGTCGGCTCGGCCGGGCATCGGGCTGCTGGCCGCGCCTGATGGACGTCAGCCCGACGGCGCCGACGGTCGCCAGCATGGTCGGGCTCGGTGTCGGCATCGACTACGCGCTGCTGCTGGTGACCCGGCACGTCGAGTTCCTCCGGTCCGGGCTCTCGGTGCGGGAGTCCGCGGCCCGTGCCTCGGCCACCGCCGGTCGCTCGGTCGTGTTCGCCTCGATGACCGTCCTGGTGTCGCTGATGGGTCTGCGGCTCGCCGGCCTGCCGACGTACTCCTCCTTCGGCTTCGCGACCGCGATCGCCGTCGTCGTCGGTGATGGCGCACCGCGGTCACGCTCGTGCCGGCGCTGTGCGGTCTCGCCGGACGCCGGCTGATGCCGCGGAAGGTGCGGCGGGACGAGCCCGACCGCCCGGAGGTCCACCCGCGCGCAAGGAGCCGCTGACCGCGCGCTGGGCTGCCCGGGTCGGGCGCCGGCCGCTGCCGTGGGCGCTCGCCGCGGTGCTGCTGATGCTCACCCTGGCCGCCCCGACCCTGGCCATGCGCACCTGGCCGCAGGACGCGAGCAGCCAGTCGACGGAGCTGACCACGCGGCAGGCCTACGACCTGGTCGCCGACGAGTACGGCCCAGGTGCCAACGGCCCGCTGACCGTCGTGGTCGACCTGGAGCGTGCCGGTGCGGACGGCCGTGGACTCGGTCGCGCAGGCGATGGCGACCTACCCCGGCATCGCCACGGTCTTCCCGGCGACGACCTCGCCGGACGGACGGCTCGCGGTCTTCACCGCCGAGCCGGCCTACGGACCGACCGACGACACGCGTCGCCGGCCTGGTGTCCTCGCTGCGCTCCGACGTCCTCCCGAGGGCGTCGAGCTCACCGGCACGACGCCGCTGTTCGCGGACATCGCCGACCTGCTCGCCGGACGGATCTGGCTGGTGATCGGCTTCGTGGTGGGCGTCTCGGTGCTGCTGCTGTCGATGATGTTCCGCTCCGTGGTCGTCCCGGTGAAGGCGGCGGTGATGAACCTGCTGTCGATCGGTGCGTCGTACGGCGTCCTCACCGCGGCCTTCCAGTGGGGCTGGGCCACCGACCTGCTCGGGCTCGACCACGCCACGCCGGTGTCGAGCTGGGTGCCGATCCTGATGTTCGCGATCCTGTTCGGCCTGTCGATGGACTACGAGGTCTTCCTGCTCTCGCGGATCCGCGAGGACTGGCTGGCCACCGGGGAGGCGCGCGCCAGCGTCGTCCGCGGGCTGGCCTCGACCGGCCGGGTGATCTCCGCCGCCGCCGCGATCATGGTCGCCGTCTTCCTCGGCTTCGCCACCGAGACCGACGTCGTGGTGAAGATGCTCGGCTTCGGCATGGCGGTGGCGATCGTGCTCGACGCGACCGTCGTCCGGATGGTCCTGGTGCCCGCCACGATGGCGATGCTCGGCCGCCTGAACTGGTGGCTCCCGGCCTGGCTGGACCGGCTGCTGCCCACCGTCGAGGCCGAGACCTCGACCGCCCTCTGGGACGAGCTCGACGCCGTCGAGTCGACGCCCGCCGGCGTGTGACCACTCACCTTCGAGAACCAGGAGAACGACGATGACTGCTCAACCCACGACCCGCAGGCCCGAGTGGCCCGACGCAGCTCCGGCTCCCCGGCCAGACGGCCGCTCCGGAGGGCCCGGTCGACATGCACGCGATGTACGTCATGCACCACGCGCTTCCGGCGCGACCTCACCGCCTTCGCCGCCGCGGCGCAGGCCACCCCGAGCGCGGACCGGGAGACCTGGCGGCTGCTCGCAGCCCGCTGGGAGCTGTTCTCCACCGTGCTGCACCACCACCACTCGGGCGAGGACGCCGGGCTCTGGCCGCTGCTGACGGAGCGGTCGGACGAGGCCGGCCGGCAGACCCTCGAGGCGATGGAGGCCGAGCACGGCGAGATCGACCCGCTGCTGCGCTCCTGCGCCGAGGGGTTCGCCCGGCTCGCCGAGGCCGACGACGACGACGCCCGGGCCGCCCTCGCGGTGCGACTCGTCGCCACGAAGGAACGGCTCGCGCACCACCTCGAGCACGAGGAGACCGAGGCGATCGTGCTGGTGCAGCAGCACCTGACCGAGGAGGACTGGCTGGCGCTGGAGGAGGAGCACTTCCGGGCCGGCCTGTCGCCGAAGGAGATGTTCAGCGCTGGTGTCGTGGGCGGCGTACGGCATCCCCGACGAGACCCGCCGCGAGGTGCTGGCCAAGACGGGGCTGCCGTTCGTGGTGCTCTGGCGGCTCGGCCGCAGGTCGTTCGCGCGCCGGGAGCGCCGGGCGTTCCGCTACTGCTAGAAGCCGTACCGGTCCCGCTGGTCGTCGATCCACTCGGCGACCAGCGGGATCCGCCATGCCCGGCACAGTGCGAGGGCGTCGTCGGCGTGCCGGGCGGCTATCTCCGCCTCGCCGGTCGTCGCGGCGGCCATCGCGAGGTACGCGTCCACGGGCCCGAGCGCGGTACCCGAGCCGGCACACGCCATCCGGCCCGCGAGAGGCGCCAGCAGCTGGTACGTCGTGGCGGCCAGGTCGCGGTCGCCGAGGGCCAGAGCCGACTCCGCTCCGAGCGCCCAGGGGAGCAGGGAGAACCAGGTGTCGCCGCCCAGGTCGATCGCGTGGTCGGCGAGCAGGGCGCGGGCCTCGTCGACCCGGCCGACCCGGGTCAGCAGGTTGAGGGCCGCCGCATCCATCGGCAGCACGTCCTCGTCGACGAGGGCCTGCAGGACCCCGAGGATCTGCTCGTACTCGCCGCGCCACATCCGGGTCGCGAAGAACGCGCCCGCGACGGCGTCGTCCTGCTGCGCGAGGCCCATCCGCGCCCCGGTGGCCTCGAGGTGCGCCATCAGCTCCTCGGCCCGCTCGTGCTCGCCGCGCATCGCCAGCCACGGGATCTCCAGGCTGTCGAGCACCACCAGGGCGTAGAGGTTGCGCTGCGCCTCGGCCCCGCTCCCGGGCGGCCGCCGCGAGGGCCTCCAGGCGGTCGACGTCACCGAGCTCGGAGGCGGCCACCGCCCGGACCGTCTGCGCGTAGGTGAGCGCCCGCTCGTCGCCGAGCTGACTCGGCGATGCGCAGCGCCTCCTCGGCGAGCGCGGTCCGCCAGGGGAGCGTTGCCGGACGCCAGCTGCTGACGAAGGCGTTCAGGCAGGCCGTCATGAGGAGGCCGGGGTCGCCGATCCGTCGGGCCATCGCCACCGCCTCCTCGGCGAGGGCGTCGCGTTCCTGCGCGGAGACGCCGTAGTAGAGCTCGCCCGAGAGGCTCAGCATGGTCCGGCAGCGGATCTCGGAGTCGGCGGCCGGGAGCCGGTCCAGGGAGCGTCGCAGCGCGGCCACGACGACCGCGTCGACCTGGCCGTGGTGGGCAGACTGCCAGAGCGCGTCGGTGCTGGTCATCAGCGCGACCCGGGCCAGCGCCTCGTCGTCCTCGAGACGGTCGGCGACGGCGATGGCTCGGTGGACGACGGGGCGCAGGTTGATCCAGTCTCCGGTCGCCTTGTCGGCCGTGGCGAGGTCGACGAGCACGTCGTACTCGTCGCGCGGCGTCGCCCCGGGATCCTCGGCCAGCGCCACCAGTCCCGCGGTGAGGAACTCGATCGCGTCCTCGAAGGCGTAGAGCCGCAGTGCCTCCCGGGCGGCGGCCCGGTCGGCCCGCCAGGCCCGCCCCTCGTGCCCCGGCCCGGCGGCGTGCCAGTGCCGGGCGACCTCGCCCTCGCGTCCGGGGACGCCGGCCAGCGCCTCGGCGACCCGGGCGTGCCACCGGGCGCGGCGGGTCGGGGACGTGCCGGCGTACACGGTGTCGCGGACCAGGGCGTGCGCGAACCGGAACCGGCCGACCCCGTCCTCGCGGACCAGCCCGACCGCGGCAGCGGCGTCGAGGGCGTCGAGGACCTGGTCCTCGTCGGTCCCCGCCGCCGCGGTCACGGTCGCCAGGTCGAAGTGCCGCCCCACCACGGCTGCGGTCACCAGCGTGGCCCGGGCCGCGTCGGGCAGCCGTTCGAGCCGCCGCGCGACGACGTCGGCCACGCCCTGCGGCGGGTTCTCCTCGGCGAGCAGGGCGGCGAGGTCACCCTCCTGCCCGGCGAGCCGGGCGTACTCCAGCAGGAAGAAGGGGTTGCCGTCGGTGCGCGCACGCAGCGCATCGGCCTGGATCGCCGACGGGTGCAGGTGCGCCACGGACGCGACGATCTGCGACACCTCGTCGGTGTCCAGCCCGGCAAGGTCGAGCCGCAGCCCGTGCCGGCGCGAGAGCTGCTCGGCGACCGCGCCGAGGGCGCCGGTCGGCCGCGGCTTGTCGCGCCAGGTGCCGACCAGCAGCAGCCGCCCCTCGTGCACGGACTCGAGCAGCAGGCCGAGCACCCGCAACGACGAGACGTCGGCCCAGTGCAGGTCGTCGAGGAGCACCAGGAGCGTCCGGTCGTGGGAGGCGGACTCCAGGGAGCGGACGATGTCGTCCCAGGTGCGGAACCGGGTGCCCTCGTCCGCGGTGCCGGCCTCGGTGGGGACGCCGAGCCCGAGGCCGTCGAGCACCGCGGCCCACGGCCAGAGCGGGGGAGCGCCCTCGTCCTGGGAGCAGCGGCCGACCAGCACGCGCGCGCCGCGGGAGCGCGCGACGCCGGCCAGCTCGGCGAGCAGCCGGCTCTTGCCGATGCCGGGCTCGCCGACGAGCGCCGCGAACGACGGCACGCCCTGCTCGGCCCGGCCCAGCAGGTCGACCAGCCCGGCCAGCTCCTCGGTGCGCCCGACGAGGGGCCACGGGGCCGGGCCCGGGCTGCGGCTCGGCCCGGCTGCGACCGTGGCTGCCGGCTCGGCCGGCTGTCCCGGCGGGGCTGCGGGCGCAGCCCAGGTGAGGCCGGGGTCCTGGCGCAGCACGGCGGTCTGGAGGTCACGCAGCTCGGCACCCGGCTCCAGGCCGAGCTCGTCGGCGAGCAGGGTCCGGACCTGGCGCAGCACGTCGAGCGCCTCGGCCTGGCGGCCCGACCGGGTCAGCGCCACCGCGCGCAGGGCCCAGAGCCGCTCGCGGAGCGGGTGGCTGGTGGTCAGCGACTCGAGCTCGGCGGCGACCGTGGCGTGCCGGCCCAGCGCGAGCCCCGCGACGGCGCGGTCCTCGAGCGCGACGAGGCGCAGCTCCTCGAGGCGGAACCGCTCCGCGGACGCGGCGGGGGCGTCCTCGAGCTCGAGGTACGGCGTCCCTCGCCAGAGCGCCAGGGCCGCGTCCAGGTCGGCGACGACAAGCTCGAGGTCGTGGACGGACAGCGTGGACACCCCACCGGCGGGCACCAGCGCGCCGGTCCCGAGGCGCTGGTGCGCGGTGCCGACGACGGCGTCGAAGCAGGCGGCGTCGAGGTTCTCGGCGGGCACGTGCAACGCGTAGCCGTTGCCTTCCGTGACCAGCACGGTCGACGGCGCTCGGGCCGGGCGGTCGGGCTCGAGGGCGCGGCGCAGGCCGGCGACGTACCCCTGCAGGGTCCCGGTCACGCCGGCCGGGGGAGTGTCCGCCCAGAGCAGGCCGACCAGGGCGTCGGGCGAGACGGGCCGGCCGCGGTGCAGAGCGAGCGCGGCGAGCAGGGCCCGCTGCTTGCGGGTGCCGAGATCGACCGGGGTCCCGTCGACCCGGACCTCGGCTGCGCCCAGTACGCCGACCCGCATGCTCGGAAGAATAGGTCCGATCAGGGGCGGCGGTCCGCAAGGACGCAGAACTCGTTCCCCTCCGGGTCGGCGAGCACGACCCAGCTCTCCTCGCCTTGCCCGACGTCGACGTGGCGAGCCCCCAGGTCGAGCAGGCGACGAACCTCCTCGTCCTGCTCCCGGTCGGTGGGGTTGACGTCGAGGTGGAGCCTGTTCTTGACGGTCTTGCCCTCGGGCACGCGCGCGAAGGTCAACGTCGGTGGCACCGGGCCGCCGATCGTGACGATGCCGTCGTCCTCGTCCTGCACCTCGTAGTCGAGGACCGAGCACCAGAACCGGGCGAGACCGTGGGGATCGGCACAGTCGATCGCAAGATCGGTGAACGTGCTGGCCATCAGGACCTCCCGGTCGAGTAGCGGGTCCGCCACGGGCCCTGCCGGAGAGTCTGCCGCACTCCGCCGACTGTTTCGTCGAACAGGTGTTCGATCGCGCGGTATCCTGGGTCCATGGTCCAGCTCATCGCTCCGCCGGGGTGGCCGCGTCAGGTCCGCCCGCCGGGCGCGCCCGGGTGGGAGCACACCGCGGTGGCCTGGCTGCTCGACATCTGCCCGCCCGAGTTCCGCTCCTACCCGGTGCTGCGCCGGCACGACGTCGTGCTGGCCCGCTTCGCCGTGCTGCACGTGGAGGCCTGCCAGGCGGCCGTCCGGCGCGGGCTCAGCGAGGCGCGTGCCGCGCTGCGCGACGTCGTCGAGCTGGACGCCGTGGACGCGGCGGTCGAGGCGTGGCAGGCCGAGTCGGCGCGGCTGCTGTCCGAGCGCCGCGCCGTCGGACTGGTCGAGGAGGCCCTGCGCGGACGGCGCTTCGTGGCCCGGCTGTAGCCTGCGGACCCATGACGGAGCTGCGCGTGTTCCCGGTCCCCGGCGACGGTGCCGAGGACGTGGTCGTCGACGCGGAGGGCTGGATCTACACCGGCACCGCCGACGGCTCCGTCTTCCGGGTGCACCCGGAGGGCCGCACGGTCGACCGCGTCGGGCTGACCGGCGGACGGCCGCTCGGCATCGAGCTGCTGCCCGACGGCCGGCTGCTGATCTGTGATGCCGTCACCGGGCTCGTCGCGCTCGACCCGCAGACCGGGGAGATCGAGCCGCTGGTGAGCGAGGTCGGCGGCCAGGCCCTGACGTTCTGCAACAACGCGGCCGTGCACAGCTCCGGTGACATCTGGTTCACCGACTCCTCGCGCCACTACGGGATCGACCGGTGGAAGGCCGACATGGTCGAGAACACCTCCTCCGGCCGGCTGCTCGTCCGCCGGGCGCGCGGTGCGGTCGAGGTGGTCCTCGACGGCCTGCGGTTCGCCAACGGCGTGGCGCTGGCGGTGGACGAGTCGTTCGTCGCGGTCGCGGAGACCGCCGGGCGCACCGTCGTACGTCGCTGGCTCACCGGTCCGCAGGAGGGCGCCGTCGACCATCTGGTGACCGACCTCCCCGGCTACCCCGACAACATCGCGCGGGGCAGCGACGGGCTGATCTGGGTCACGATCGCCTCACCCACCGACCCCGTCGTGGAGCGGCTGATGACCGGGCCGATGCTGCTGCGCCGTCTCGCCTGGCGGTTGCCCGGCCCGGTCCAGCCCAAACCCAAGCGCACGGTGCGGGTGATGGCCTTCGACGACAGCGGAGCCACCGTCCACGACCGGACACTCGACCCGTCGGGCTACCACATGGTCACCGGCGTGCGGGAGCACGACGGCAAGGTCTGGCTGGGCAGCCTCGAGCAGCCCGCGGTCGCGGTCTTCGAGCTCTAGACAGAGAGCGCCTCTAGAGCTTGCGCGTGTAGCGGGGGTTGCTCCACAGCGCGTCGAAGTGCTCCGCGTAGGCGCGGTGCGCACCGGCGCGCGGGATCTGCAGGGTCACCTCGTCGTTGTGCAGCGACTTGTTCGACCAGTTCTCCGAGCCCGTCCACACCACGCGGTACGGCGCACCGTTCCAGGTGCCGTTGAGCGCCATCCACTTCTCGTGGGTGAAGTGCTCCCAGGGCGTCTCGGCGAAGCCGGTCTCGTCGTTGTCGTCGAGGTCGAGGTCGGCGCTGCGGATCTGCACGCCGCCCTCGCGCAGCACCCGCTTCACGTCCTTGCGGGCGCCGCTGAGGATGGCGCGGACGATGCAGCCCTTCTGGTCCAGGTCGGCCACCCGGTGCGCGAGGTAGCGACCCCGGTCGCCGCTCCAGGCATACATCGCGATCCGGATCACGGTGTGCCCGTCCGTGCCGGTGCCGCCGATCGCCCTGCAGGTCACGCCGGCGAGACGTCGCGCCACCGGGTCCTGGGAGCGCGGCACGTCCTGGAGCGGGCCGAACTCGGTGGTGAGGTCGCCGTGCGTGAAGACCAGGTAGGGCTGGGCCACCTTCTTGTCCTCGGCGAGCTGCCGGAAGACCGTGCTGTAGCTCTCGAACATCGCCGGCCGCCCGTAGACGGTGAACATGTCGTTCCAGTGCGTGTTGGCGGCGTAGTAGGTCATGTTGTTCGAGCCGACCATGATGACGTTGTCGGCGCCCCCGGCCCGCGAGAACATGTAGATCTTCATGTGCTGGTTGCCCGGACCGCTGAGCCGGCAGGAGCGGTAGCAGACCTTCATGAAGCTGGGCTCGGGGTAGGGCTGCTTCGTCGAGGTCGGGCTCTCCGGCTTCGTGCGCGGGTTGCAGCGGTCCTTCCAGCGGGGGTCGATGTTCGTGCCGAGCCGGCGCTGCAGCCGCTTCACCTGGCCGGAGATCCAGTTGTCGTTGATGACGACCTGCACGGCGACGTGCCGGTTGCAGGCGGCGACGAGCGCGTCACCGAGGTCGCGGCGGTCGAACGAGTAGACCGCGATCCGGATCACCGAGTGCTTGGGGGCACTGGCGATGGTGTTGCGCAGCTTCACCGCGAGGCGGTTCCTCGCGTCGCGGTCGCCGCGCGGGTTGTTGAACGCGGCCCCCTGGTCAGGCGTGTAGGCCGCAGCGGCCACCGCCCCGGAGCCGGCGAGCAGGACCGTCGCGAGCAGCACGACGAGGAGCTTCTTGAGCACAGGCGCATCCCCCGAGTGAGAAACCATGACAATTACAAGGAAACCAATGGTTCCACGTCAGGCCCGGCGATGCACAAGGACCCCGTCATCCTGGGCGGCCTGGTGCGGGCTACCTCGCGGGTCACGAGGCCTGACCCCGCCCTCTAGACTGGAACGCTGAGGCCCGGACAGCCCGGGGGACGCCGCGAGGAGGCACTGGATGGGACTGCTGGACCGGATCACCGGCCCACGCGATCTGCGCGACCTCACGGAGGCGCAGCTCGACGGGCTGGCGACGGAGATCCGGGACCGCCTGGTCACCACGTGCTCCCCGCGGGGCGGCCACCTCGGCCCCAACCTCGGCGTCGTCGAGCTCACCCTGGGCATCCACCGGGTCTTCGACTCGCCGACCGACCGGGTGGTCTTCGACACCGGCCACCAGGCCTACGTGCACAAGATGCTCACCGGCCGGGCCGGGCAGTTCGACACGCTGCGGCAGGAGGGTGGCCTGTCCGGCTACCCCAGCCAGGCCGAGTCGGCCCACGACATCGTCGAGAACTCCCACGCGTCGACGGCGCTGTCCTACGCCGACGGACTGGCCAAGGCCTACTCGATCCGCGGGGAGGACCGCTACGTCGTCGCGGTCATCGGTGACGGCGCGCTGACCGGCGGCATGGCCTGGGAGGCGCTGAACAACATCGCGGCCAACCAGGACCGCAAGCTCGTCATCGTCGTCAACGACAACGGGCGCTCCTACACCCCGACCGTCGGCGGCCTCGCCAACCACCTGACCACGCTGCGCACCAGCCCGCGCTACGAGCAGGTCCTCGACCTCGTCAAGAAGCGGCTCAACGGGGTCCGCGGCGTCGGCCCCGCCGTCTACGACGCGCTGCACGCGGTCAAGAAGGGCATGAAGGACGCCCTCGCCCCCCAGGGCCTCTTCGAGGACCTCGGGCTGAAGTACGTCGGCCCGATCGACGGCCACGACCGCGGCGCCGTCGAGCACGCGCTCGCCCAGGCCAAGAAGTTCAGCGGCCCGGTGATCGTGCACGTGATGACCAAGAAGGGCTTCGGCTACGACGCCGCCGAGCGTCACGAGGCCGACCAGTTCCACTCGCCCGGGCCGTTCAACGTCGAGACCGGCGAGGAGAACCCCAAGGGCCAGATCTGGACCGACGTGTTCGCCGACGAGATGGTGGCGCTGGGAGCCGAGCGGCAGGACCTGGTCGCGATCACCGCGGCGATGCTGCATCCGGTGGGCCTGCACCTGTTCGCGGCCAAGTACCCCGAGCGCACCTTCGACGTCGGCATCGCCGAGCAGCACGCGGCCACGTCCGCGGCCGGCCTCGCGATGGGTGGCCTGCACCCCGTGGTGGCGGTCTACGCGACGTTCCTCAACCGGGCCTTCGACCAGGTGCTGATGGACGTCGCGCTGCACCGGTGCGGCGTCACGTTCGTGCTGGACCGTGCCGGTGTGACCGGTGACGACGGCGCGAGCCACAACGGCATGTGGGACATGTCGATCCTGCAGGTCGTCCCCGGCCTGCGGCTGGCCGCACCCCGCGACGGCGCCCGGCTGCGCGAGCTCCTCCGCGAGGCGGTCGAGGTCGGCGACGCCCCGACCGTCGTACGGTTCCCCAAGGGCCCGCCCATCGCCGACCTCGAGGCGCAGGACAAGGCCGGCGGCTGCGACGTGCTGGTGCGCAAGGGCACCAAGGACGTGCTGATCGTCGGGGTCGGCTCGATGGCCTCGGTGTCGGTCGACGTGGCCGAGCGGCTCACCGCCCAGGGGATCGGCGTCACCGTCGTCGACCCGCGCTGGGTGAAGCCCGTCGACCCCGCCCTGGTCGACCTGGCCCGCGAGCACCGCCTCGTGGTCAGCGTCGAGGACAACGGCATCGTCGGCGGCTGCGGCTCGGTGCTCCTGCAGACCCTCAACGAGGCCCGCGTGGACACCCCGGTGCGGCTCCACGGCGTGCCGCAGCGCTTCCTCGAGCACGCCAAGCGCGCCGCGATCCTCGAGCGTTGCGGCCTGACCGCCCAGGCGCTGGCCCGCAGCATCGTCGAGGACGTCACCGCTCTCGACCACGGCGAGTCCCTGGTCGAGGTCGACTGACGGCGTGCTCGGCGGTTTCGCGACCGCCAACCCGGGTAAAGGCCCCATGACCCTTGCCTGAGGAGCGCAGACATGAACGTCTTCCGAACGAAGTCCGTCGAGCAGTCCATCGCTGACACCGACGCGCCGGAGCACCGGCTCAAGAAGAACCTCGGGTCACTCGACCTCGTGGTCTTCGGCGTCGGCGTCACCATCGGCGGTGGTCTGTTCGTGCTGACCGGCTCGGCGGCCAACCAGTACGCCGGCCCCGCGATCGCGATCTCGTTCGTGATCGCCGCCGTCGCCTGCGGGCTGGCCGCGCTCTGCTACGCGGAGTTCGCCTCGACGGTGCCGGTCGCCGGCAGCGCCTACACGTTCTCCTACGCCACCGTGGGCGAGCTGGTCGCCTGGATCATCGGCTGGGACCTGATGCTCGAGTTCATCGTCGGCGCGGCCGCCGTCGCCGGCGGCTGGTCGGGCTACCTGGCCAACGTGCTCGAGGGGACGCCGCTGGAGATACCCGCCTCGCTGGCGAGCGCCTCCGACGGCATCGTCAACCTGCCGGCCGGGCTGCTGGTGCTGGCGCTCACCGCGGTGCTCGTGTTCGGGATCAAGCTGTCCAGCCGGGTCAACCAGGTCGCGGTGGCGATCAAGGTCGCCGTCGCCCTGCTCTTCGTGGTCGCCGGCATCTTCTTCGTGAAGGCGAGCAACCTGTCGCCGTTCATCCCCGAGAGCAAGCCGGCCGCCGCTGGGACCAGCGGTCTCAAGCAGCCGCTGATCGAGGTGCTGTTCGGGCTCTCGCCGATGACCTACGGCTGGGGCGGCATCATCACCGGTGCCGCGGTCGTCTTCTTCGCCTTCATCGGCTTCGACGTGGTGGCCACCACCGCCGAGGAGACCAAGAACCCGGCCAAGAACGTGCCGGTCGGCATCTTCGGCTCGCTCGCGATCTGCACGGTGCTCTACTTCGCGGTCTCGGTGGTGCTCACCGGCATGCAGCGCTACACCGACATCGACGCCGACGACCCGGCGCCACTGTCCACCGCGTTCACCAACGCCGGCCACGACGGCATCGCCAACGTGATCGCGATCGGTGCCGCGATCGGCATCATCGTCGTGGTGATGATCCTGCTGCTCGGCCAGAGCCGGGTGGCGTTCGCGATGGCACGGGACGGCTTGCTGCCGAAGGCGTTCGCCAAGGTGCACCCGACCTACCGCACGCCGTACGTCGTGACCACCACCGTCGGCGTCCTGGTGGCGGTGCTGGCCAGCTTCACCTCGATCGACGTGCTCGCCGAGCTGGTCAACGTCGGCACGCTGTTCGCGTTCATCCTGGTCAGCCTCGGCGTGATCTTCCTGCGCCGCAGCCGCCCCGACCTGGAGCGGGCCTTCCGGGTGCCGTGGGTGCCCGTCCTGCCGATCGTCGCGTCGCTGATCTGCTTCTACCTGATGCTCAACCTCGCGGTGGAGACCTGGATCCGGTTCGTGGTGTGGATGGCGATCGGCCTGGTCATCTACTTCGCCTACGGCTACAAGAACAGCCGGGTGGGCCGACGGGCTCAGGAGGACGAGTCGGTGAGTGCCTCGGCCTGACGCGACGGCCGGTCAGGTCATCGGGTCGCCGACGGGCACGACGAACGACTCCGCGTCGGTTGCGACCTCGCCCCCGGTGACGACGTCGCAGGCGCCGCCCGGCACGTCGCACTGGAGCATGTCGAACGCGTAGGGATCGGCGTCGAGGTCCCTGATGGCGAACACCATGGCGGTGTCGTCGTCGACCCAGCCGGTGACCACCTTGAACGGGTAGCCGTCGAGTCCTGCCAGGGTGACCGCGGCGCCGGTGCCCGTGTCGTAGAGGGACATCACGTCGTCGTCCTCGACGCCGACGAAACGGCCGTCGGGCGACAGGTAGCCGTTGTGGCCCGACGCCAGCTCGGTCGCCTGGTCGCCGACCTCGTCCCCGACGAAGAAGGCGCTGTGGCCGCCCTGGTCGTCCTGGTCGTTCACGAGGTAGGCCAGGCGTCCCGCCGCGACGTCCACCACGTCGACGAGCCGCGGGCCCGACGAAGAGTCCGTGCCCTCCACCCAGTGCGTGACCACATGGGTGTCGCCGGTGGCGACGACGTAGCGCACGATCACGTCGCCGGCCCGCCAGTAGACGGACCCGTCGTCGACGGCATAGACGAGGGCGCCGCCGTCGCTCTCGTGGCCGAGCTGCGCCGGTCCGGCCACTTCGTCGTCGACCCGGGCGACCTCCTCCATCGTGTGCGTGTCGAACACGACGTACTGCGGTTGCCCTTCCTCGGTCCGGTCGACCCAGGCCACCAGGGACCCGGTGTCGTCCGCGCGGAGACGGTTGCCCGCGGCGTGGCCGATCCGCTGCGAGTCGGCCCCTCCGTAGAGCCAGACGTCGCCGTTCCGCGTCGTGAAGACGATGCCGTCGTCGGTCTGCACGTAGGAGGCGACCACGGCGCCGACGGAGAACGACTCGTCGCCCCAGTGGACCACGTCCTCCATGGCGTAGCCGACGCGTCGCTCGCTCCAGGGGGACGGGGCAGCAGCGGCGTCGGGGCGCTGCGGTTGCGAGGCGAGCGTGCCGGGGAGCACCAGGGCGCTGCCGGCGACGACGACGGCCACGGCTGAGGCGGCGAGTCCGGTGCCGAGCCGGGCGCGGCGCATCCGGCGCTCTCCGGCGCCGATCACCAGGTCGAGGTCGACCTGGGGGCGGGGAGCGTTCTCGGCGCGCTCGTGGAGCACGTCCTGGAGGAGCTTGGTCATCGGGATCCCACCTTCTGGGTCGTCGGGGCGGCGGTCTGTTGGCGGAGGCGCTTGAGCCCCTGGGAGACCTGGCTCTTCACCGTGCCGACCGCGCAGCCCATGGCGGCGGCGGTCTGGGCCTCGGACAGGTCCTCGTAGAAGCGCAGCACGAGGGCCGCGCGCTGCCGGGGCGGGAGCTGCTGGAGCTCGGCCCAGAGCCACTCACGGGTGCCCAGCTCGTCGGCGTGCACGGTGTGGGTCGCGTGCTCCGGGACGGTGTCGGTCGGCCGCTCGTGCCACGACTTCTTGCGGCTCCACGAGATCGCCGTGTTGGTGATCGCGCGCCGGGTGTAGGCCTCGGCGTTCGCCACCTCGCGCAGCCGCGGCCAGGCGACGTACGTCTTGGTCAGCGCCTCCTGCAGCAGGTCCTGGGCGAGTGCGTGCTCGCCGACCATCAGGTAGGCCGTGCGGTAGAGCGACGCGGACCTGGCCGCGACGAACTCGGCGAACACGGTCGGGTCCCGCCGTGCCATGAGGTTCCCCCTTCGTCCAGGGCTTCCTCGGCCCCACTGCAGGGTAGACGCGACAACTGCCGCGAAAGGTTCAGACGGATCTCTGTCGCAAGACCGATGTGAGCACCCCGCGCATGTCCTACGGTCGTCTGCGTGAACACCCGGGCGAGCCTCGTGCCGCCGCGACTCGACAGCGCGATCGCGGCGGTCTTCGTCGTGCTGTCCTTCGCCGAGGTCTTCGTCAACGGGACCGTCACCTCGCCGGTGGAGCACGTCGTGGTGACCGGCCTGGCGATGGCTGCGCTGGCCTGGCGCCGGCGGTTCCCGATCGGCGTGGCCGTGCTGGTCATCTGCTCGAACGTCATCACCAACCCCCAGGGCGAGTTCACGGTCCTGCTCAGCCTGGTGCTGGTCTCCTTCACGGTCGGTGCGGAGACCGAGCCGCCGCGGAGCTACGTGGGCCTCGCCGCGGTGCTGGTGCCGTTCATGGCCGCGATGGTCAAGGCCGGGCTGGTGCCCAGCGACGTGGCCGCCGCGCTGGTCTTCCTGGTCGGCCCGTGGGCCGTCGGCGCGCTGGTGCGGCAGCGCTCCGCCCACGCCGCCGAGGCGCTCTCGCGCGCGGACCGGCTCGAGCGTGAGCAGGAGATGCAGGCGACGCTCGCCGCGGCGGCCGAGCGGACCCGCATCGCCCGCGAGCTGCACGACATCGTGTCCCACTCGATCAGCGTGGTGACGATCCAGACCCAGGCGGTACGCCGCCGGCTGGGTCCCGAGCACGCCAAGGAGGCGGCCGACCTCGCCGCGGTGGAGGCCACCGCCCGCGAGGCGCTCGCGGAGATGCGCCGGCTGTTCGGCGTGCTGCGCGCCGACGGCGAGTCGGCCTCGCTGACCCCGCAGCCCGGGCTGTCCGAGCTGCGCCGGCTGGTGACCCAGGTCGGCTCCGGCGACCTCGCGGTGCGCCTCGAGGTCGAGGGGGAGCCCTATGACCTGCCGCCGGGACTGGACCTGGCGGCGTACCGGATCGCCCAGGAGGGCCTGACCAACGCCCTGCGGCACTCCGGTGCCAGCGAGGCGTGCGTGCGGGTGCGCTACGGGGACCGGCACCTCGACGTCGAGGTGGTCGACAACGGGCGCGGGCTGCCCACGACCCGACCTGCCGGCGCGGCGCCCGCCGGGCACGGGCTGGTCGGCATCCGGGAGCGGGTCGCGCTCTACGACGGCACGGTCGAGCTCACCCGGGGGCCGGCCGGCGGAGTCCGGTTGGCCGCGCGGCTGCCGGTGGGGGAGGCAATGACGGACGGCATGACGACACTGGTGATCGCCGACGACCAGGGCATGGTCCGGGCCGGCTTCCGCTCGCTGCTCGACGGCGAGCCCGACCTCGAGGTGGTCGGCGAGGCCGCCAACGGCGAGGACGCCGTCGAGGTGGTCACCCGCCTGGTCCCCGACGTCACGCTGATGGACATCCGGATGCCGGTGCTCGACGGCATCGCCGCCACCCGGCGCCTGCTCGAGGCGGGCGTGGCGACCAAGGTGCTGGTGCTGACCACCTTCGACCTCGACGAGTACGTCTTCGAGGCGCTGCGCGCCGGCGCGTCCGGCTTCCTGCTCAAGGACGCCCCGGCCGACGAGCTGGCGTCCGCGATCCGGGTGGTCGCCTCGGGTGACTCCCTGCTCGCGCCCGGAGTGACCCGGCGGGTGATCGACGCGTTCGTACGCCGTGCCGCTCCGTCCCCCGCCGCGAAGGACGACCGGCTGTCGCTGCTGACCCCGCGCGAGCTCGAGGTGCTCGGGCTGCTCGCGCGCGGCCTGTCGAACCTCGACATCGCGCAGCGGCTGTTCGTCTCGGAGGGCACCACGAAGACCCACGTCAGCAACGTGCTGATGAAGCTCGGGCTGCGCGACCGGGTGCAGGCGGTGATCTTCGCCTACGAGAACGGCGTCGTGGTGGCCGGCGAGCAGCGCGCCGAGGATCCGTCGTACGACTGACCCGGTTTTCCGTCGCGCGACAGATCCGGTTGAGATCGCCGCCCGACAGCCTTGGAGCACGAGTTCAACGACTTCAAGGAGCAACGACCATGACCGCCGTCACCACCCACGACGCCCCGCTCGCCGCGCCCGTCGACCCGGGTCCGGACCACCACGAAGGCCCTCGCCGCCCGTCGGTGGTTCCTCGTGGCCGCCCCGGTGCTCGCCGGACTCTTCGCGATCGTCGGTGCCTACGCCGATCCCGGCGCCGGCACGAGCGGGGAGGCGATGTGGAAGATCTACACCGCCCACCCGGAACCGCTGCAGTTCAAGTCGCTCGGCTTCCACTGGTCCTACGCGTTCTGGATCGCGCCGGCGCTGCTCATCGCGCCGTACGTCCGCGGCCGCGGCGCCTGGCTGGCGAACATCACCGCGTTCATCGGCTTCGCCGGGATGACCACCCTGCCGGGCCTGCTGTTCGTCGACTGGTACGACTCGGCGATCGGCCAGCTGTACGGCGTGGACGGCGTCGCCGCGGTCAACGACCGGATGCTGCGAGATGATGTGGGGCATCCGCGGTGTTCGTCACGCCCGGCATGATCGGGTTCATGCTGGGCCTGCCGCTCGCGGCGATCACCCTGTGGCGGGCCGGCCTGGTCCGCTGGTGGGCGCTCGCGGCCGTGGTCGGCGGCTTCGCTGGCCTTCATGCTCTCCAACGTGATGTGGTGGGGCTGCGTCATCACCACGCTGTGCTTCGCGGTCTTCTCGGTCGCCCTGCACCGCGCCACCCGCCCCGCCTGACCTGACCTGACCTCGAAGGCCGCCACGGGACCAACGACCGTGGCGGCCTTCGCACGTCAGGAGCACCATGACCTCGGGGGAGGCGGGAGGGTCGCCGTGGGCGTCGAGCACCTGTCACCGGAGGACGCCACGGTCTGGTGCGTCCAGGCCGACGACGCGCCGCTGCAGATCGGCGGCGTGGCGCTGTGCGAGGGCGCGGCGCTCCGGGACGCATCCGGGGCCGTCGCGATCGACCGGATCCGCCGGCACATGGACTCGGTGCTCGCACGCGCGGCGCCGAGGTTCCGCAAGGTGCTGCGCACCGTCCCCTTCGGCCAGGGCCTCGTCTGGGTGGACGACGAGCACTTCGACATCGCCCGGCACCTGCGACTCGTCGCCCTGCCGGCGCCCGGGACCGAGGTCCAGCTCCGCGAGTTCGTCGCCCGGCTGCTGGAGGCGCCCCTCGCGGCGGACCGGCCGCTGTGGGAGCTCTGGGTCGTCGACGGGGTCGCCGGGGACCGGGTCGCGCTGGTGCCGCGGGTCAGCCACGTGCTGGGAGACGGGATGGCCGTCCTCGGGCTGATGCTGGCGTTCTTCGACACCGAGCCGCTCGCTCACGAGGACGTGGTGCCCGACTGGTCGGCCTCACCCCCTCCCCGAGCGGTGGCACTGCTGACACAGACCGTGGTCGCCCGGTGGCGCAGGGAGGCGGAGACGCTCTGGCGGGTGGGACGGACCCTGGTGGCGCCGGCCAAGGTGCTCGCCGGCCTGCCGCAGGTGGTGTCGGCCGGGGCGTCCATCCTCAGGCTCGCCCCGCCCTTCGCCTTCACCCGGCCCGTCGGGCCACGCCGGGACGTCGTCTGGCTACGGCTGCCCCTGGCCGACCTGGAGCGCGTCAAGCGCGCCGAGGGGGTGAAGCTGAACGACGTGGTCCTGGCCGTGGTCGCCGCCGGGGTGAGCGCCTACGTCGGGGCTGCCGGCGCCCCGGTCCGCCGGATGCGCGGCGTGGTGCCGCTCTCCCTGCACGGCACGAATCCCTTGGGCGAGCTGGAGAACCGCTTCTCGATGCTGTTCGTCGACCTGCCGGGAGTCGCGGAGCCCGCTGGAACGGCTCCGGCTGGTGGGGGAGGAGACCGCCCGTCGCAAGCGGTCGCTGCAGGCCGCTCTCGGCACCTCGCTGCTCACGCTCGGGGGGCTGGTGCCCCAGCGGCTGCTCCGGGCCGTCGGCCCGGCGCTGCTGCACCACCAGCCGTTCGCCAACGTGGTGGTGACGAACCTGAGCGGCTCTCGCCGACCGGTGTACCTGCTCGGAGCGCGGCTGCTGGAGATGTACCCGTTCGTCACGGTGACGGCGAACCTCGGGATCACCGTCGGCGCGGTGTCGTACGACGACGCCCTGGGGCTGGGCATCACCGTCGACGCCGACACGGTGCCCGACGTCCTCGAGCTCGCCCGGGCCGTGGAGCACGCGGCCCACGAGCTCGTCGAGGCGTCGGACGGCAAAGGCGCCGTCCCGTGAACGGGACGGCGCCTTCGTGATGCTGCCTCGGGTCAGTGGAACGACGTGCCGTTGACCTTCTTCGAGATGCCCTCGCGGTCGAGGAGCTGGGTCAGGCCACCGTTCCAGAACGAGAAGCCGGCACCGGTGATCATCGCCAGGTCCAGGTCCTCGGGAGCAGCGACCACACCCTCGTCGAGCATCAGCTGCGCCTCCTCGGCCAGCGCGGAGAGCACCTGCTCGCGGACCTGCTCCTTCGACAGCGCCGTCGCGCCCTCAGGAGCGGCGAAGATCTCGGCGACCTCCGGGTCGACCGAGAAGTCCGGCAGGTAGACGCTGGACTTGCCCGCCGCGACGAGCTCCTTCAGGTTCGGCGACACGTAGAACCGGTCCGGGAAGGCGCCGTGCAGCGTCTCGTTGTTGTGCAGCGCGATCGCCGGCCCGACCAGCGACAGCAGGAAGAACGGCGGCATCGGGGCCACGCCGGCGAAGGCGCCGTCGGCGACCTCGAGCGGGGTGCCCTCGTCGACGATCTTCCCGACCTCGCCCATGAACCGGCCGAGCAGGCGGTTCACGATGAACGACGGGCTGTCCTTGACCAGGATCGTGGTCTTCTTCAGCGCCTTGCCGGTCGCGAACGCGGTGGCCAGCGTCTCGTCGTCGGTCTGCTCGCCCTTGACGATCTCGAGCAGCGGCATCACGGCCACCGGGTTGAAGAAGTGGAAGCCGACGACCCGCTCCGGGTGCTTCAGGTCCGCGGCCATCTCGGTGATCGACAGCGACGAGGTGTTCGTCGCCAGGATGCACTCGGGGGAGACGATCGCCTCGACGTCGGCGAAGACCGACTTCTTGATCTTCAGCTCCTCGAAGACCGCCTCGATGACGAAGTCCGCGTCGGCGAACCCCTGAGGGCCGGACTTGTCGACAACTCCACTCACGAGAGCCTTGAGACGGTTGGCCTTGTCCTGGCTGACCCGGCCCTTGGCGAGGAGCTTGTCGATCTCCTCGTGGACGTAGCCCACGCCCTTGTCGACCCGCGCCTGGTCGAGGTCGGTGAGGACCACCGGCACCTGGAGGCGGCGGGCGAACAGCAGCGCGAGCTGGCTGGCCATCAGGCCGGCGCCGACGATGCCGACCTTGGTGACCTTGCGGGCCAGCGACCTGTCCGGCGCGCCGGCGGGACGCTTGGCCCGCTTCTGCACCAGGTCGAAGGAGTAGAGGCTCGCCTTCAGCTCCGGGGTCATGATCAGGTCGGCGAGCGCCTCGTCCTCGGCCGCGAAGCCCTCGTCGCGCGTCGCGGTCTTGGCGGCGGCGATCAGGTCGAGGGCGCGGTACGCCGCCGGAGCGGCCCCGCCGGTCTTGGAGTCGGCCACCGAGCGGCCCTTGGCGACGGCCTGGTCCCAGGCCTCGCCGCGGTCGACCTCGGGACGCGCAGGCGTGACGTCGCCGTTGAGCACCGTGGCCGCCCAGAGCAGGGACTGCTCCAGGAAGTCGGCGCCGGAGAACTCGGCGTCGGCCAGGCCGGCCTCGAACGCCGCGTGGCCGCCGAGCGTCTTTCCCTGGTTGAGCGGGTTCTCGATGATCAGCTTCACCGCGGTGGCTGCACCGACCAGGTTCGGCACCAGGTAGGCGCCGCCCCAGCCGGGGACCAGGCCGAGCATGACCTCGGGCAGGCCGAGGGCCGGCGCGGAGTCCTGGACGGTCCGGTAGGTGCAGTGCAGGGCCACCTCGAGGCCGCCGCCGAGGGCGAGGCCGTTGATGAAGCCGAACGTCGGCTTGGCGCCGTCGCCGAGCTTGCGGAAGACGCCGTGGCCGAGCTGGGCGATCAGCTTCGCGTCGTCGCGACCGCCCAGGCCGGTCAGGCCCGGACAGGTCCGCTCCGGCGGCGAGGATGAACGGCTTGCCGGTGACGCCGATCGCCACCACGTCGTCGCGCTCGAGCGCCGCGTCGAGCGCCTCGTTGAGGGCCTTGAGCGACCGCGGGCCGAAGGTGTTCGGACGGGTGTGGTCCAGGCCGTTGTCCAGGGTGATCAGGGCCATCGTGCCGGCGCCGTGCGGCAGCGCGACGTCGCGGGACTTGGCCTGGGTGACGACCTCGTCCGGCGACATCTCCGCGCCGCGGTCGAGCAGGGCCTGGAACTCAGGGGTTGTCAGTGCTGCAGCCATCAGGCGACCTCGTCCTTCGTGCCGGTCCAGTGCGGGTTCTCCCAGATCACGGTGCCGCCCATGCCGATGCCGATGCACATGGTGGTGACGCCGTAGCGGACCTCGGGACGCTCCTCGAACTGACGGGCGAGCTGGGTCATCAGGCGGACGCCGGACGAGGCCAGCGGGTGGCCCATCGCGATCGCGCCGCCGTAGGGGTTCACGCGCGGGTCGTCGTCGGCGATGCCGAAGTGCTCGAGGAAGGCGAGCACCTGCACCGCGAACGCCTCGTTGACCTCGAAGGCGCCGATGTCGTCGATGGTGAGGCCGGCCTGCTTCAGCGCCTTCTCGGTGGCGGGGATCGGGCCGGCGCCCATCACCTCGGGCTCGACGCCGGTGAACGAGAAGGAGACCAGGCGCATCTTGACCGGCAGGCCGAGCTCCCTGGCGGTCTCCTCGTCGGCGAGCAGGGCGGCGGTGGCGCCGTCGTTGATGCCGGCGGAGTTGCCGGCGGTGACGCGGCCGTGCGAGCGGAACGGGGTCTTCAGCGCGGCCAGGTCGTCGAGCGTGGTGCCCGGGCGCGGGGGCTCGTCGGTGGTGGCCAGGCCCCAGCCGTCCTCGGCGGTGCGGATGGCGACCGGGACGAGGTCGGGCTGGATCTTGCCGTCGGTGTAGGCCTGAGCGGTCTTCTGCTGCGACCGGAGGGCGTAGGCGTCGGCGCGGTCCTTGCTGATGGAGGGGTAGCGGTCGTGCAGGTTCTCCGCGGTGTTGCCCATCGACAGCGCCTCGGGGTCCACGATCTTCTCGGACACGATCCGCGGGTTGGGGTCGACGCCCTCGCCCATCGGGTGGCGGCCCATGTGCTCGACGCCGCCGGCGATGACGACGTCGTAGGACCCGAACGCGATGCCGGCGGCGGTGGTCGTCACCGCGGTCATCGCACCGGCGCACATCCGGTCGATGGCGTAGCCGGGCACGGACTGGGGGAGACCGGCCAGGAGCGCGGCCGTGCGGCCGATCGTCAGACCCTGGTCGCCGATCTGCGTGGTGGCCGCGACCGCGACCTCGTCCACGCGCTCCGGCGGCAGGTTCGGGTTGCGCCGCATGAGCTCGCGGATGCACTTGATCACCAGGTCGTCCGCACGCGTCTCGGCGTACTGGCCCTTGGCCTTGCCGAACGGGGTGCGAACCCCGTCGACGAAGACGACCTCTCGCAACTGTCGGGCCACGAAGGCTCCTTAGATCCGTAGGGGAGTCACTCAGACATACCTCTCGATGCTACTCGTTGGTAACAACGCGGCGGTAGCGCGTGGGATGTGGGGGTGGTCACGGTGCGCACCAGGCCCTAGCGTGGCGAGATGACTGCACAGACGCGTGTTGCCGCGGTGTCCGACCTGCCTCCCGGGACGGTGGTGGGCTCGGGGAAGTACGCCGTCGGGAACGCCGGCGGCGACTACTTCGCCGTGACCCGCCGCTGCCGCCACCTCGGCGCGGACCTGGCGGGCGGCTCGATCGACGCCGACGGCTGCCTGGTCTGCCCGTGGCACCAGTCCAAGTACGACGTGAGCACCGGACGGATGGTCCGCGGACCACAGGGCATCTTCGCCAAGATCCCCGGGCTCGGCGCGGCGTTCAAGGCGCTCACGAAGGTGCTGCCCCTGGGCCGCGCGACGGTCAGCGCCCGCGAGGACGGCGTCTACCTCGACGCCTGAGCGCCGAGGTGCTTGAGGGCCTCGCGACGGCTGAGGCCGGAGAGCCGGTCCTCGTGCTCGGCCACGAAGGACCGCACCCAGTCGGGGTCGGTCCGCGCGTGCTGCCGCAGCGCCCAGCCGACCGCCTTGCGGATGAAGAACTCCCGGCCGTGCAGGGAGTCCTCCAGGTTCTGCTCCAGCGCGAGACGGAGCAGGTCGACGTCGGTGCCGGCCTTGCGCCGGAGCTGGCTGAGCATCGCGGTGCGCCGCAGCCACAGGTCGTCGTCGACGGCCCAGCGCGCCAGGACCGGGGTGACCTCGGCCGGGTGCGCTCGAGGATCTCGCCGACGTGGTGCGTGGCGATCGTGTCGACGAGGTCCCACCAGGCGCCGGTCACGACCAGGTGCCGGTAGAGGTCGAGCGCGGCGGGGTCGCGGTAGGGACGGTAGAGCCGGTGCCCGGCCACGGCCAGCGCCGCATAGCGCTCCTCGCGGTACGCCGCCTCGTCCCACAGCTCCAGCACCGCGGCCCGCCACGCCGCACGGTCGGGCAACGGGTGGGCCGGGACGACCTCACCGATGATCGCGCGCAGCGGCACCGACATCACGCCGCGGTAGGGCAGCGCGGACTTCATGTAGGCCTGCATCTGCGGCGCGCGCTCCGGATCGCCGGCCGCGGCGATCCTGCGCCGGAGGTCGTCGACCAGATCGGGCATAGTGAGCACGGTAGTGGTGTTGTCCCACGCAGAGGCACGCACCGAGCGAACCGAGCGAGAAGGAGGGATGCATGGCTGACGCCGCAGGGTCCTCGGGCCCCACGCGTTTCGTGCACATCGTCGACGACGTGCCCGAGCTGGCGGAGAACGCCGGCGGACCCGTGCTCGTCAACGCGCTCGACGGCTTCCTCGACGCGGGCAACGCCGGCGCGCTCGCCGTGCGACACCTGCTCGCCGGCGACGCCGGACGCGTGGTGGCGAGCTTCGACATCGACGCGTTCTACGACTACCGGGCCCGGCGCCCGCCGATGACCTTCAGCGAGAACCGCTACGAGGGCTACGAGGCCCCGCGGCTCGTCGTGCGCGTGATGCGCGACAGCCTCGGCACGCCGTACCTCCTGCTCAACGGGCCGGAGCCCGACACCCGCTGGGAGGGCTTCGCCGCGGCCGTCCGCGAGGTCGTCGAGCACTTCGAGGTGCGGCTCACCGTGTCGCTGGGTGCCGTGCCGATGGCGGTGCCGCACACCCGTCCGGTGATGCTCACCAACCACGGCAGCCGCGCCGACCTGCTCCTGCACGAGAACATCTGGAAGGGCCAGATCCGGATCCCCGCCAGCGCGCAGGCGCTGCTCGAGCTGCGGCTCGGCGAGTGGGGCCACGACGCGATGGGGTTCGTCGCGCACATCCCGCACTACGTCGCGCAGTTCGACTACCCGCTGGCGGCTGCGACGATGCTCGAGGCGCTCGAGGTCGTCTCCGGCCTGGAGTGGGACACCGAGCCGCTGCGGGTGGCGGGGGAGACCCGCATGGTGGAGATCGCCGCGCAGATCGAGGACTCGGCCGAGGTCCGCGACGTCGTGCACGGGCCTCGAGCAGCAGTACGACGCCTTCCACCGGCCCGACGCGGACGACACCGCCCTGCCGCTGGCCGAGGAGAAGGACCTGCCGACCGGTGAGGAGCTCGGCGCCGAGTTCGAGCGCTTCCTGGCCGGGCTCGACCGGCCGCACGAAGACTGACGCCCGCGTAGACCGACCGACCCCGCAGGAAGGCCGCCCTTGCCCAGCTCCGCGGAGCAGCTCCTCGAGCTGCTCGACCTCGAGACGATCGACCTCAACCTGTTCCGGGGGACCCAGCCCGACACGCTGCTCCAGCGGGTCTTCGGCGGGCAGGTCGCCGCGCAGGCCCTGGTCGCCGGTGCCCGCACGGTGGAGCCGCCGATGGCGGTGCACTCCCTGCACAGCTACTTCCTGCGGCCCGGCGACACCGCCGTGCCGATCGTGTACGACGTGGAGCGGATCCGCGACGGCAGGTCGTTCTCCACGCGGCGGGTCGTGGCGCGCCAGCACGGCCGGCCGATCTACTACATGACCGCGTCGTTCCAGGTGCCCGAGGAGGGCTTCGAGCACCAGGACGTCATGCCCGACGTACCGTCTCCCGCCGACTCCCCGGACATGGGCGAGATGTTCCGCAGGCGCTCGCCGGACAACGCCGACGAGTGGACCGCGCGAGTGGGCGGCGCTCGAGCTGCGCTACGTCGGCGACTCGCGGCCCGGGGGCAGCCTCCCCACCGACGAGCACCCCGCGCAGTCGCGGCTCTGGATCAAGGTCAGCGGCCGGCTCGACGACGACCCGCTGACCCACCAGGCCGCCTTCACCTACGCCAGCGACATGACGCTGCTCGGGTCGACGCTGGTGCCCCACGGGACGCACCCGATGCACCCGAAGATGCAGTCGGCGTCGCTGGACCACACGATCTGGTTCCACCGGCCGCTGCGCGCGGACGAGTGGCTGCTCTACGACCAGGTGTCGCCGTCGGCCTCGGGGGCCCGCGGCCTGGCCATCGGCCGGGTCTTCAGCGAGGACGGCCGGCTCGTCGCCACGGTGGCCCAGGAGGGCCTGATCCGCCGCCGGGACTAGCCTCGCGGACCGGCAGCACGAGGCGGCTGCGCAGCCGCGGCGAGTGGTGGATCGTGATGATCCCGCCGGCGCTGTCGAGCGTCTGCGGCACGGTCGCGGTGAGGTGCGGGGTGTCGAACGACTGCACGGTGATGCGCAGCCGGTGACCCTTCCTCAGCACCGCACCGGTCGGGAACACCTCGACGTCGACGGCCATCACCTCGCCCGGCTCCACGGCGAGCTGGGCGGCACGGGTGAACGGGTGGAACGGCTGCAGGACCTCGCCGTCCCGGCGGACCGCGCGGGAGCCGTCGAGCGCGCGGTGGCTGAGCACCTGCCAGCCGCCGGTGAGCCGGTCCACGGAGCCGTCGGGGGCGACGTCCTCGACGGCCACGGACAGCATCCCGTCGCTCGCGGTCGTGGACACGAAGAGCCGCGCGTTGACCGGGCCCATCAGGTGCACCGGCTCGTCGAGCGGCGCGGTCTCGTAGGACGTGCCGAGCTGGTCGTTGAGCTGGTTGTCGGTCTCGCAGCCGGGGACCGCGGCGAGGCCCGCGGTCCACTGCGAGGCGCTGCGGGTGCACAGGCCGGCGACGGGGACCGGGTAGACGTCGTCGCCCGCGCCGTCTCCGTGACGGCGTCGGGGGTGAGCACGCCGGGGCTGCCGGGAGCGGCGGCGCCGTCGAGCTGGTAGGTGCGGGCGGACACCGAGCCGGGCAGCCAGCGCGACGCGGTGCGCCACTTCCCGGAGCCGATCTCGTAGTAGGTCACCGGCTTCACGTCGGAGGCCAGGGCCGGGTCCTCGTCGCCGCGGACGTAGCGGTCGAGCCAGCGCAGCGCCAGCACGTCGAGCGAGGGGACCTTGCCGTCGGGCAGGCCCGGCCCGGCTGCGGCCTGCACGTGGTTCCACGGGCCGATGAGCAGCCGGGTGGGGACGCCGTTGCGGCGCAGGGCGTCGTACAGCATCGGCTCGCCGCGCTGGAACAGGTCGTACTCGCCGCCGACGACGAACGTCGGGACGTCGACCCGGTCGACGACGTTCAGCGGCGAGCGGAGCCTGTAGAACGGCCCGTCGTACGCCTGGTCGCCGCCGGTCAGGGCGTCGGTGATCGTGGGGACCTGGAAGTCCAGGGCGCCCTGGGCGTGCTGGAGCAGGGTGAGCAGCGCGTCGTCCGGGGCCACCCGGTTCACCGCGGGCGGGCACCAGTCCGGTCGCGGTGACCAGCCCGAGCCAGAACGGGATGAAGCCGGAGTCGATCTGGCCGCCGCTGGCGACCACGTCGCGGTAGACGTCGCCCGCCGGGACGATCGGGAAGATCGCCTTCAGACCGGCCGGCTTCCGGGCGGCGGTGAAGAACTGGTTGATCGCCGCGTAGGAGATGCCCCAGAGGCCCACGCGGCCGTTGCTCCACGGGCGCTTGGGCGAGTGCGCCCACTCGACCAGCTCGGCGCCGTCCTTCTGCTCGCGGGCGCCGAAGGAGTCCCACTCGCCCTGCGAGGAGCCGGTGCCGCGGACGTCGGCGACCACCTGCACGTAGCCGCGCTGGACGAGGAAGTCGTTGCGGAAGCCCAGCCGCGGGGCGGACTTGTTGTAGGGCGTCTGGGTGAGGATCACCGGGAAGCGCCGCTCGACCGGTGACCCGTCGGCCTTCGCGGGGCGGTAGACGTTCACCCGCAGCACGGTGCCGTCGGACATCGTCACGCCGACGTCCTCGGTGACGTGGACGCCGTACGTCGCCGGGCGCGGCTGCCAGCCCGAGGGGGCGTCGCCCGGCCTGCGGCACGGACGCGGCCGCGGACGTCCCGCCCACCAGCAGGGCGGTGGCGGCAACAGCGGCGATCAGACGGCGCACGGGTGTCTCCCTCGTCGGCAGGTGGTGGTGCCCTACCAACGAAGGAGTCGGGTGCGGGTTACAGCGGGGTGGCCCGGCCCAGCAGGTGCGGGGCGCCGGACCTCGGGTTGGTCAGCGAGAACGCGTAGCCCTCGCCGCTGCGGGCGGAGCCGAAGGCCACCGTGCCGGGCAGCAGGATCGGCTTCTTGAACGCCACCTCGACGGTGACCGCGTCGGGCAGCCGGCCGTCGAGCGCGGCGAGACAGCGCGCCTTGCTCCACATGCCGTGGGCGATCTGACGGGGGAAGCCGAACGCCTTGGCGGTGATGCCGTAGAGGTGGATCGGGTTGTGGTCGCCGGAGACCGCGGCGTAGCGGCGGCCGAGGTCGCCGGGCAGGTGCCAGGTCGTCGCCGACGGCGGCACCTCCTCGAACGTCCGGTCCGCTGCGGCGGCATCGTTGTCGCCCTTGCCGATGCGCAGCAGCGTCGAGGTCGACTGCCAGACGCAGCTCGCCGGCGCTGTGCACGTCGACCACGATGTCGAAGACCTGTCCCTTGGCGTGCGGGCGCAGGTCGGCCGGGCGGGCGGTGACCTGGAGCTTCTCGTCGGGGCTGATCGCCCGGTGCTGGGTGATCGCGTTCTCGAGGTGCACCGTGCCGATCGCGGGGAACGGGAAGGAGCCGTCGGTCATGATCGCCATGTGCAGCGGGAAGGCCAGCATGTGCGGGTAGGTGATCGGCAGGGCCTCCTTGAGCGGGAAGCCGCAGACCTCGGAGTACGCCGCGACCTTGGCCCGGTCCACCGGCACGTCGTGCCGGGTCAGGGTCAGGTCGGGCAGCGCCCCGCCGGACTTCTTGATGCCCGGGAGCTGGTTGACCACGGGGACGGCCGGGAGGGCCGCCTTGAGCATCATCGGCACCTGCACGTCAGGACCCCAGCATCATCTGGCCGCAGACGCGCACCACGTTGCCGTTGACGGCGGTGGACGCGGGGTTGGCGTACCAGGCGATCGTCTCCGCGACGTCGACCGGCAGGCCGCCCTGCTGCAGCGAGTTGAGCAGGCTGCCGATCTCACGGGTGAGCAGCGGGGTGGCCGCGGTCATCTTGGTGTGGATGAAGCCGGGCGCCACCGCGTTGACCGTGACGCCGTTCTCGAGCTTCTCGGCCAGGGCGTCCACGAAGCCGATGACACCGGCCTTGGAGGCCGCGTAGTTGGTCTGCCCGGCGTTGCCGGCGATGCCCGCGATCGAGGACACCCCGATGATCCGGCCGTTGTCGTTGACGAGCTTCTGCTCGAGCAGCTCGGCGGTGATGCGCTGGGGGGCGGACAGGTTCACCGCGATGGTGGACGACCAGCCGTCCTCCTTCATGTTCGCCAGCTTCTTGTCCCGGGTGATGCCGGCGTTGTGCACGACGATGTCGACGCCCCCGAACTTCTCCCTGACGTGCTGGGCGATGCGCTGCGGGGCGTCCTTGGTGGTGATGTCGAGCGTCAGGTGGTCGCCGTCGATCTCGGCCATCACGGCCTGGAGCTCGCTGGCGGCCTGGGGGACGTCGATGCCGAGGACGGTGGCGCCGTCGCGGTGCAGCACGCGGGCGATCTCCTCGCCGATGCCGCGGCTGGCGCCGGTGACGATGGCGACCTTGCCGGTGAGCGGCGTCGTCCAGTCGGCGACCTTCTCCTCGACCGTGGTGCTGCCGCGGGTGCCGATCCGGACCACCTGGCCGTCCACGTAGGCCGACTTGGGGGAGAGCAGGAACGCCAGCGTCGAGGTGAGCGCCGCGTCGGCGGCGGGGTGCACGTAGACGAGCTGCGCGGTGCCGCCCTTGAGCATCTCCTTGCCCAGCGAGCGGGTGAAGCCCTCGAGGGCGCGCTGCGCGACCCGCTCGTCGTCGCTGTTCGTCGCCTCCGGGGGAGTGCCGATGACCACCACGCGCGCGCACGGGGTGAGGCTGCGCAGCAGCGGGGTGAAGAAGCGCTGGAGCTCGACGAGCTCGCCGGGGGAGGTGATCCCGGTGGCGTCGAACACGAGGCCCTTGTACTTCTGGTCCGCCTCGGCCTTCTCGACGCCGGCGATGCCGAGGTCGTCGAGGGCGGTCACGAGCACGTCGCCGAGACGTCCGTCGCCGCCCCGCACGACGGTGCCGTCCACGAGGGGCGATCCGGCCTGGTAGCGCTCGAGCGCCACCGGGTTGGGCAGCCCGAGGTTCTTGGCCAACAGCTGGCCCACCGGGGTGCCGATCAGGGACTGGTACCTGCTGCTCATGCGGCTCGTTCCTCCTGGGGACTGCGTTCGGGCGGGGAGTCGTACCCGCGCGTCGTACCTATGTAACTGCAGGTGTAACTCGGAGTCCACATTTCGTGATGTGGCCCTCACTCCGTTCCCAACACCCCGTTCGGGGGGAAGGATGTACGGCGTACGCCACGATCCTGCCTCAAGGAGCCGAATCGATGCAGTCCTCGACCCGCCGCGTCGCCGTCATCGGCGGCAACCGGATCCCCTTCGCCCGCTCGAACACGGTCTACTCCCACGCGTCGAACCAGGACATGCTGACCGCCGCGATCGACGGGCTGGTCAGCCGCTACGGCATCGAGGGCGAGCGCCTCGGCGAGGTCGTCGCCGGCGCGGTGCTCAAGCACTCCCGTGACTTCAACCTGACCCGCGAGGCGGTGCTCGGCTCGAAGCTCGCGCCCGAGACCCCGGCCTACGACATCCAGCAGGCCTGCGACACCGGCATCCAGGCCGCGATCCAGGTCGCCAACAAGATCGCCCTCGGCCAGATCGAGGTCGGCATCGCCGGCGGCACCGACACCACGTCGGACGCCCCGATCGCGGTCAACGAGAAGCTCCGCAAGATCCTCCTCGAGGCCAACCGGGCCAAGTCCCTGCAGGGGCGCCTCGCCGCGCTCGCCAAGGTCCGTCCCGGCCACCTCGCGCCGTCCATCCCGGCCAACAAGGAGCCACGCACCGGGCTGTCGATGGGGGACTCGGCCGCGCTGACGGCGCTCGAGTGGAACATCGGCCGGGAGGAGCAGGACGAGCTTGCCGTCGCGTCGCACCACAACCTCGCGGCGGCGTACGACCGGGGCTTCCTCGACGACCTGGTCACGCCCTTCCAGGGCCTCGACCGCGACCAGAACCTGCGCGCCGACTCGTCGCTGGAGAAGCTCGCGACGCTCAAGCCGGTCTTCGGCAGGGGCGACGCGGCCACGATGACCGCGGCCAACTCCACCCCGCTCACCGACGGCGCCTCCGCGGTGCTGCTGTGCTCGGAGGAGTACGCCGCGGCGCGCGGCTGGGAGCCGCTCGCCTTCTTCACCGCCTACGAGACGGCCGCAGTGGACTACGTGCACGGCGGCGAGGGCCTGCTGATGGCCCCGGCCTACGCCATGCCGCGGATGCTGGAGCGCGAGGGCCTCAAGCTGCAGGACTTCGACTTCTACGAGATCCACGAGGCGTTCGCGTCGCAGGTGCTGGCGACGCTGAAGGTCTGGGAGGACGAGGTGTTCTGCAAGGAGCGCCTGGGCCTCGACGTCCCGCTCGGCTCGATCGACCGGTCGAAGCTCAACGTGGCCGGCTCGTCGCTGGCGGCGGGCCACCCGTTCGCCGCGACCGGCGGCCGGATCATCGCCACGCTGGCCAAGCTCCTCGACGAGAAGGGCTCCGGCCGCGGCGTCATCTCGATCTGCGCCGCCGGCGGCCAGGGCGTCACCGCGATCCTGGAGAAGTAGCACCCGACTCGCCGCCGAGGAGGCCGAGTCGTCTCGCCGCGGCGACCGCCTGGCCGCGGCTGCCCGCGTCGAGCTTCGCGAGCAGGTGGGACATGTGCACGCTGACGGTCTTCTCGGAGATCACGAGGCGCCGGGCGATGTCACGGTTGCTCGCGCCCCCGGCGAGCAGGTCCAGCACCTCGCGCTCTCGGGCGGTGAGGCCGGCTGAGGACCCTGCGCCGTCGACGGCCTGACCGCGGAGCCGGATGCCCGCCCCGGCGGCGCAGGCGCGGAGGCGGTCCTCCAGCGGCGCGGCCCGGAGCGACCGCGTGATGACCGCGGCCCGGACGAGGGCGGTCCGCGCCTCCTCACGCTCGCCCGCGGCGGCGGCGCTGCCACCGAGACGCAGCAACGACCAGGCCTCCCAGTAGGGCAGCCCGAGCCGCGCCCAGCCGGCGGCGGCCTCTCGGCTGCGCTCCAGGTCCGGGGCGCCCCGACAGGCGGCCAGGTCGGCGCCGACCTGGACGGCGTACGCGCGCAGCAGCTCGTTCGGGGTGGGCACGACGGCTGCGAGCTCGGAGACCCTGCTCACCACGGCTTCGTCCACGCCGACGGTCGAGGACGCCTCGACCTCCGCCCGGGTGACCACTGCCAGGAACGGCCAGACGAACGCCGGCAGGACTCGCGCCATCCGGGCCTGCCAGAGCACCGTGGCCACCACGGACCTGGCGTCCGGGAACGCGCCGAGGTGAGCGAACGCGTCCACCGCGGACGTCGCGTCCGGCAGCGCGTCCTGGATCCAACGAACCTCCCGGCCCGGACGCGGCCCCGGGTCGTACCGGTCGAGCCCGACCTGTCCGCGCACGACCGCGAGCCACACGCCGAGCCGGTCCGCCCATCCGGCGACCGAGGGATTCATGACGTCGGACGCGGCCTCGACCTGCTCGATCCGTCGCAGCGCCTCGTCCCACTGCCCGACGTCCAGCAGCCCCTCGGCGCAGTTCAGGGAGTGGATGCCCCACCCCCTCGGAACGGGTCCGGGACGGTCGCCACCGAGCAGCTCGCGGCCTTGCTCGGACGCCGACAGAGCACCGCGGAGGTCGCCTGCCATCCACAGCACGACGGAGCGAGTCATCTGGCCGTCCTCACGCAGGACCAGGTCTCCGACGGCGTCGGCCCGGGCCGCCTCCTCGTCGGCACGGGCGACGGCCTCCTCGAAGTCTCCGGTGCCGGCCAGCACCAGAGCGAGGTGTCCCACGGCCTCGATGGCCAGCGTCACGTCGTCCCCCACGGAGGCGAGCGCGAGGGCCTCCTCCGCCACCGGTCGCGCACGGGCGGGGTCGTCATCCTGGACCAGGGCGTTCGACAAGGTGAAGAGCGCCCGGGTCAGGTGTCGGCCCGGGCCGAGGAGGCGGATGGCGGTCACCACCTCCGTGACCTCCTCGAGCGGAACCGGCTGGCCCTCGTCCCAGCGGATCCACACCTCCAGGAGGTCGAACCACGCCCGCCGGGGCCGGTCCTCGGGGCCGTGGAGCAGCCCACGGCCACGGTCGATCAGGTCGCGAGCGATTCCCGGCGCCCCGAGCGTGCTGGCGAGCTCCGCGGCATCACCCAGCACGTTCGCCAGGTCGGTCCCCGTCAGGCGCTCGGCGTCGGGGACTCGCTCCCAGGCTGCCGCGATCTCGAGCAGCAGGCGGAGCCTCTCGCGGTGGGCGAAGGTGCGCGCGGCCTCGTCTGCCGCTCGCATCAACGCCACGAGTGACCGCGCGTCCTCACCGGCTGCGGCCCAGTGCTCGGCCAGCTCCGCGGCGGACGACGTGCTCCCGGACAGGGACTCGATCGCGTGCGCCCATCGTCCGTGGAGGGCGCGGCGACGACGCGGGGTCAGGTCGTGAGAGGTCGCCTCGCGCAGCAACGCGTGCCGGAACGTGTAGCCGCTGCCGTCCGCCCGGACGAGCACGCCGGACGTCATCGCCTCCGTGAGGGCGGAGTCGAACGCGTCGTCGGACAGCCCCGTCGACCGGAACAGCAGGTCGTCGTCCACCGGCTCCCGTCCGACGGACGCCACCTCGACGAGTGTCCTGGCGGACTCGGACAGCCTCGCGAGCCGGTGCCCGAGGAGGTCGCTCGCGAACGAGGGGCTGGTGGAACCGGTCGCGACCCCGGCAGCCACGAGCTCCTCGACGAGGAAGGGCAGCCCCGAGGACCGTTGTGCCGTCTGCTCGACGACGGGAGCCTCCGGCATCGTTCCGGTCAGCGCCTGGAGGTGCTGGGCCACCTGCTCCCGGGTGAGCCGTCCCGGACGGATCAGGGTGACCTGCGGCAGGCTCGTCAGCTCCGCGACCCGCTCACGGACCAGGTCGAACGCCGGGTCCGCGGTCCGGACGGTCACCACCACCAGCAGCTTCTCGTCGCGGGCCGACCGGACGAGGTAGTCGAGGAGGTCCAGGCTGGACTCGTCGGCCCAGTGCACGTCCTCGAGCACGACCGTCGTGCTGCGATGCCGCGCGGAGTCGAGCAGCCGGGCGGTCACCGAGGCCAGGACCTGCCCTCGGGACACGACGGCCTCGTCGGTGATGCCGAACGACGCGTTCGGCTCCAGCGCCTGCATGACTCCGGTCCAGGCCTGGAACGGGAGCTCTCGTCCCGCCCCCGGTGAGCACCCACCCACCAGGACCAGCCGGCCCCGGGCGGACTGCGCGGCCACGAGGGCATGGACGAGGGAGGTCTTGCCGATGCCGGCCTCTCCCTCGATGACCACGGCCGAGGGAACCCGGTCGGCGACGCGGGTCGCCACCGCGTCGAGCACCGCGAGCTCGTCGTCGCGACCGATCAGTGGCGACGTGGCCACTACCGCCATCCCTGCATCGTCGCACTCCCGGCGGATCCGCGTCAGCCAGGCGGTCCCGCCACCGCCGACAACCCGCGGGCCTGCCCTTCCGCGATCGACGAGGACCAGTCCTCGGACCGCTGGGCCAGGTCCGGGGGCGAGCGGCGCGCCGCCTCCTCCGGCCCCACCAGGGCGGTCAGCGAGCCCAGGCGCACCGCCGCCTGCCGGTGCTCGCCGCGCTGCCAGTGCAGCTGCACCAGCCGTTCCAGCACGGTCGCCTGGTGGCCCGCGTCGTGCGCGCGGACGGCGAAGTCGAGCGCCTCCTCGAGCAGCCCGGGCGTCTCGGACGGCGGTCGCCGGCCGGCCAGCAGCAGGTAGCCACGGGTCAGGCAGCGCAGGTCGCCGACCGCCCGGAACGTCTCCAGCGCCTCGGCGAGGTCGGAGTCCGCGTCGGGCCTCCCGGAGACGGAGGCGCGCGTCATGAGCGCGTGCGCCAGCTCGTGCCCGTTGCCGTTCTCGCGCCCGTAGGCCACGCACTGGTCGGTCCACTCGACCACCTGCCCGGCCCGGTCGGGGTCGGCCGCTGCGGTCGCGGCCATCATGTAGCGCGCGTTGTTGACGTGCAGTGCGTCGCCGGCGAGCGCGAACGTGCGCATGGCCGCCTCGAAGGCCGCCATGGCGCCGGCGTCGTCGCCGAGGTCCCGCAGGGCGATGCCCCGGCCCTGTCGCACGGACGCGAGCTGCCAGGTGGCGAGCAGCTCGTCGGCCAGCCGTTCCGCGACGTCGAGGTGCGCCAGAGCCTCGTGGCCGCGGTGGGCGTAGGCGTCGGCGTACCCGGCCAGGTGGTGCGCGGCCATCTCGGACCACGGGTCGCCTGCGCGTCGCAGCGAGAGGTCGGCCAGGTCCGCGACCAGGTCGAGGTCGGCGTAGCAGAGGGCGATGCCGAGGTCGAGCAGGTCCACGGCCGCGGAGAGGTCCCGCACCCGCCCGTCCCGGGCTGCGCGCGCGACCGACTCCAGGCTCTCGACGTCGGGGCCGTACTGCTCGCCGCCGACCGCCAGGCCGGTCACCAGCGCCAGCACCAGCTCCGGCTCCCCGGCCGAGAGCCCCCACTCCACGGCGGCGTTGACCTCGGGGCACAGCCGCTTGGCCTCGGCCACCGCCTCCGGGCTGTCGTCGCTGCGCGCGCGGCGACGCACCTCGCGGGCCCGATCGGCGTAGAAGGCGGCGTGCACGCGGCGTACCTCGTCG
Source organism: uncultured Actinomycetota bacterium (assembly GCA_963721855.1). Lineage (GTDB taxonomy): Bacteria > Actinomycetota > Actinomycetes > Propionibacteriales > Nocardioidaceae > Nocardioides_B. The sequence goes on from CAVRMN010000017.1 coordinate 306,812, forward strand.
GCGGTCCGGCTGTCGGCGCGCGAGACCACGAACTCCCGCAGCGACTCGAGGAGCCGGAAGCGACGCGGCGTCGTCGCCGGCACGGTCGGGGAGACCAGCGAGCGGTCGAGGAGGCGGAGGACGACGCGGCCGGCCCCGGGGCGGGTGACCTGCTCGGCGAGCCCGAGGTCGAACGTGCGGGGGAGGTGCGCGAGGCGGCAGAGCACCCACTGCTCCTCGTCGTCGAGCAGGTCCCAGGTCCAGTCGAAGGCGGACTCCAGGGTGCGGTGCCGGCTCGACGCGCCGGCGCGGTCCAGCGGGCCGAACCCCTCGTCGAGGAGATCGGCCAGCTCGGGCACGGTGAGGTGCCGGACGCGGGCGGCGGCGAGCTCGAGGGCGAGCGGGAGCCCGTCGAGCCGGCGGCAGATGCGGTCGACGACCTCGTCGGTGGCGCCGGTCAGGTCACCGGCCGGCGTACTGGCCCGGGCCCGGTCCAGGAAGAGCCGGGCGGCCGGGCCTCCCGCGGTGTCCACCGGGAGCGGGAGCAGCTCGTGGAGCGTCTCGCCGGACCCGCCGACGGGGGAGCGGGAGGTGGCCATCACCCGCAGCGGCGGCGCGTGCCCGAGCAGCCGGCCCACCAGGTCGGCGACGTCGGCGGTCACCCGGTCGCAGTTGTCCAGCACCAGGAGGTAGGGCTGTGCGGCCAGGGCCACGCCGCACGCCGTCACCGGGTCGGCGGCGGCGTCGCCCGCGAGCCCGATGCCCTTGGCGACCACCGCGGCGACGTCCCCCTCCGCGGCGTGCGCCAGGTCGACGACGACGGGCACCCAGGGGCCCGAGGAGGTGACCTCGAGGGCCAGCCGCGTCTTGCCGCAGCCGGCGGCGCCCACCACGGTGACCCAGCGCGACCGCTCCAGCAGGGCGCGGACCGCCGCGAGGTCGTCGTCCCGGCCGACGAACGAGTCCGCGGGCACGGGTACCGCCGAGCCCCGGTGCTCGCGGGCGGCGGTCACCAGGCCGGCCCGGCTGTCGACCTGGAGCTTGCGGCGCAGCGCGGCGATGTGGCTCTCGACCGTGCGCACGGAGATGTGGTGCTCGGCGGCGATCTCGGCGTTGCTCAGCCGGCGCTCGACCGCAGCGAGCACGACCGCCTCACGCGGCGTCAGCTCCTCCCAGGCGGGCCGGGTCATCCGCCCACGATAGGCCCGGATCTCCGTGTGTGGCACGGATGCGGGCGGGCCGGGAGCGGGAGCACCCTGGCAGGACCAGACCACCGACCACCGAGAGGAACGGACATGAGTGACGTCATCGACACCGCTGCGACCGACCGAGCACTGAAGGCCAAGCACCGGTCCATGTGGGCGCTGGGGGACTACCCCTCCGTGGCCACCGAGATCATTCCCAGCCTGGGGCCGCGCCTCGTGGAGGCCAGCGGCGTCCGTGCCGGTGACCGTGTCCTCGACATCGCGGCGGGCTCCGGCAACGTGGCCATCCCCGCGGCACAGGCCGGTGCGCGGGTGGTCGCGAGCGACCTCACCCCCGAGCTGCTCGAGACCGGGCGGCGGCACGCCGAGGCCCAGGGCGTGACGCTCGACTGGCGGCAGGCCGACGCCGAGGCGCTGCCGTTCGCCGACGGCGAGTTCGACGCCGTGCTGTCGTGCGTCGGGATCATGTTCGCCCCGCACCACCAGGCGAGTGCCGACGAGCTCGTGCGCGTGTGCCGTCCCGGCGGGACGATCGGCCTGGTCAGCTGGACGCCGGAGGGGTTCATCGGCCAGATGTTCGCGGCGATGAAGCCGTTCGTCGCGCCGCCGCCCGCGGGAGCGCAGCCGCCGCCGCTGTGGGGTGACGAGGCGCACGTGCGCGCGCTCCTCGGCGACCGGGTCACCGACGTCGAGGCGCGTCGCGAGAAGCTCCGCGTCGACCACTTCGGGCAGCCGGAGGACTTCCGTGACTACTTCAAGCTGCGTTACGGCCCGACGATCGCGGCCTACAAGGGGATCGCCGACGACCCGGAGAAGGTCGCCGCGCTGGACGCCGCCCTCGACGGTCTGGCCCGCAGCCACGACGTCGGCTCCGGCGTCCTGGAGTGGGAGTACCTGTTGCTCACGGCACGCCGCGTGTGACGGCACGTCGTTCGGCGCTCGGACGCGGCCTCGCCGATCTCAGTACCCGCCCATCTTGCGCAGTGGCCTCGGTCGGCCGTCCGGGTCGTGCAGGACGAGGTACGGCGGCAACGCCAGCGACCGCGCGAGCGGGCCGAGCGGGGGCGGCTGCAGGGATCGGAGCCGGCCCGGCGGCCGGGGCCCCCGACGCCCGCCGCGTGCCACGCGTCGAGGGCGCGTGCGGTCGCGGCGAACGTCTCATACATGCCGAGCGGGTCCACGCAGTCGGCCATCACCCCCAGCAGCGACGTGTCGTCGTCCGCGTCCACCTCAGGGTCGAAGGGGCGGTCCAGGTGCTCGGCGCCCAGAGCGAGCCGGAGCCGGAGTGGGAAGTCGCCGTGCAGGCACCCAGCTCGTCGCGGTGGGTGGTGCGGTCCACGACCACCGCGGACAGCTCCGAGTCGTGCGTCCACGAGCGGCGGTTGAAGTTGTCGGAGCCGATGGACGCCCACGCGTCGTCGACCACACAGGCCTTGGCGTGCACGTAGACCGGTGTGCCGGCGTGGTTCTCGATGCCGTAGAACGACACTCGTCCGTGACCGGCCTTGATCATCTCGATCATCGCCCGTCGGCGGCCGAGGAGCTGCGGTGGCCGGGACAGTCCATCCAGGTCCGGGAACATCGGCAAGACCGCCATCACGTGGAGACCAGGGTCGCGGCGGAGCGCGTCGGTGAAGACATCACCGACATGGTGGCCCCACAGGTACTGGTCCTCGACGTAGACGAGTCTCCGGGCCTTCTCCAGCGCTTTGCCGTACCCCCGGGCGACGCTGCGCTCGCCGCCGCGGGCGAACGGGTAGTCCCGGCCTTGCCGCAGGTTCGGGTAGGTGCGCAGGAGCTGAACCGCGTGGGAGCCCCGATCGACCGGCGGTGGCGGCGGGGCCTGCTTCGGAAGGGGGTCGGGTGACATGTCGAGGCCCAGGATCCGGTCCCGGAGCACGAAGGCGGGGTTGCGGCTCAACGGCGTCGGGTCCTCCCACCGCTCCCGGAACACGGTCTCGACGTCGAACACCGCGGGACCCTGGATCGCGGCCATGATGTCGTGCCACGGTGGCGTCGGACCGTACTCCTCCGCGAGCTCCATGGCCTGCGGATCACCGTTGTGGTCGATGTCATCGCGTCGCGAGTGGCACAGGTCGATGCCGCCGACGTAGGCGATGTCCCGCGTCGAGTCGTCGTGGCACCTGATCACGACGAACTTCTGGTGGTGAGAGCCTCCCGTCCGGACGCGCATGTCCAGCAGGGCCTCGGCGCCCCGTTTCTGAAGCGTCCGCCCGAGCAGCCGGTTCTCCCGTGCAGTGAACCCGAGCTTCTCCCAGTGGGACCGCCAGACCAGGCCGCGCACGTCGACGCCGCGTTCGTCCGCGCGAGCCAGCACCTCCGCCACCTCGCTGCCCGGCTCCCCGGTGAGGCGCTCGTCGGCGTCGCCCTGCCAGTCGGTGAAGAGAACCAGGTCGCCGGCCCGGGTGGCCTCGAGGCGCTGGTACAGCTCACTGAAGTAGGTCGCGCCGTGCACGAGTGCCCGGACCAGGTTCCCCTCGGACCAGGCATCCCCACCCTGGTGCCAGTCGTCGAGCCGAGTGGCGTCGTTGCCGCGCTCGGCTTTGGTCAGCAGCCATCCCGCCGGGTCGAGCTGCTCCGGTGTGTTCATGGGCCAAGCATGCCGAGCATCGGCCCCTTTCGCCCAGAGCGGCGACCGGTCAGGGAGCGCCGACGGCCATCGCGATGCTGCTGGCCACGAGGTGCTCCTTGACCTGGTCGCGCGAGAGCGTCGCCACGGTCGGGACTCCCGGCGCGGCCTCCTTGACCAGCATCCCGACGCGGGCGAGCTGCATGCCGCCGAGGCCGGCGGCGTAGAGGGTGTTGGCCAGCAGGTGCACGTCGTCGGTGTGGAAGCTGCCCACGTCGACGCCCGCCTGGATCGCTGCGGCGACCCGGGCCAGGCAGGTGCTGATGCCGCGGCCGAGCCGGAACATCGCGCCCTCGCTGATCTCCTCCCACAGCTCGGTGCCGGGGCGGCGCATCAGGGTGAGGGCGCAGTCGACGAAGGCGGGGTACTCCAGCCCGTAGTCGATGTAGGCCTCCGTGATCCGGCGCAGCCGCGTGACGGGGTCGGCGCCCGGGTCGTCCGCGGCGGCGAGCCGGGCCTCGAGCTCCTCGAGGTAGCCGACCAGGGTCAGTGCGAACAGCTCCTCCTTGCCGGAGAAGTGCCGGTAGATGATCGCCCGGTTGATGCCGACGGCGCGGGCGATGTCCTCGATCTGGGCGTCGCGGACACCCCGGGCGTCGAACAGGGCCCGGGTCGCGTCGAGGATCTCCTTCTCGCGCAGCCGGCGACGCGCGGCCGCGGCCGAGCGACGTCCGTCGTGGCCGGGTCCGGCGACCGGTGTCGTGCTCATGGCGCCAATCGTACGGGCCGTGCCACCCGGTGTGTCACACCTTGTACAGGTCCCGGACGGCCGCGATGGTGTCCGCCTCGTCGGGTCCCTTGTCGTCGCGGTAGCGGAGGACCCGGGCGAACCGGAGCGCGAGCCCGCCGGGGTAGCGGGTCGACCTCTGCAGGCCGTCGAACGCGATCTCGACGACCTGCTCGGGGCGGACGTGCACCACGTGGCCGTCACGGGAGGTCTCCAGGGCGAGGAACCGCTCGGTCTGCCAGGCGAGCATCTCGTCGGTCATCCCCTTGAACGTCTTGCCGAGCATCACCCAGCCGTCGGTCTCGGGGTCCCGGGCGCCGAGGTGGATGTTGGAGAGCCGGCCCCGCCGGCGACCGCTGCCCCACTCGACGGCCAGCACCACGAGGTCGAGCGTGTGCCGCGGCTTCACCTTGACCCAGGCGGCCCCGCGGCGGCCGGCGTCGTACGCCGCCTCCAGCGACTTCACCACCACGCCCTCGTGGCCCGCGCGCACCAGGTCGGCGAAGACGCGGCGGGCCTCGTCGACGTCGGAGGTGACCACGCGGGGCACCAGCGCGGCGGCCGGCGCGGTCGCCGCCAGCCGGGCCAGTCGCTCCTCGCCGGGAAGGTCGACCAGGTCCTCGCCGTCGAGGTGCAGCAGGTCGAAGAAGTACGTCGTCAGCGGCACCTGCGCGCGCAGCGTCGCCACGTCGAGCCGGCTGGCGGTGCGCGCGCCGGTCTCCTGGAACGGCCGCGGCCTCCCCGTCGCGTCGAGCGCGATCGCCTCGCCGTCCAGCACCGCCCGCGTCGCCGTCAGCGCCCGCGTGGTCTCCACGACCTCGGGCACCCGGTCGGTGATCTCCTCGAGGCTCCGGGTGAACACGCGCACGTCGTCGCCGTCCTTGTGCACCTGGATCCGGATGCCGTCGAGCTTGCAGTCGACGGCGACCCGGTCCGCGCCGATCTTGGCGAACGCCTCCTCGACGTCCGCGGCGCTGGAGGCGAGCATCGGCCGCACCGGACGGCCGACCTCGAGCCCGAACGACTCCAGCCCGGCGACGCCGTCGGCCATCGCCGCCACGGCCACCGGGGGAGTGGCGCCGGCGAACATCGCCGCCCGGCGGACCGCGGCCAGCGGCACCTCGGCCGCCGCCGCGACGGCCTCGACGACGAGGGCGTCCAGCGCGCCCTGGCGCAGCTCCCCGGTGACCAGGCCGCGGAGGTAGGCCTGCTCCTCGGCGGTGGCGCGGCCGAAGAGGTCGGCCACCAGAGCCGTGCGTGCGGCCTGGCTGCCGGAGCCGGCCAGCCGGCCCATCTCGTCGAAGGCCGCGTCCACCTCCAGCACGGTCAGCGTGCCGTCGTCGGCGTGGTCGGGAAGGTCGCCGAGGCTGCGCCAGCCGAGGCCGGTGCGCCGCTGCCGCAGCGCTCCGGAGAGGTAGGACGTCGCGACCTCCACCTCCTCGGTGGACCCCGTCGCGGCGGCGCGCAGCACCTCGGCCAGGGCGGCGACCTTGGCCTTGCGGGACCGGGTGGCCCGGACGGCGTCGTAGGCGACCACGAGGTCGGCGAGCAGCATGCGGCCCATTCTGCAGGGCCGACGGTGGCCCGCCGTACCCTGACGGCGTGCAGGAGAGCGGAGCCAGGACCCGGGTGTGGCAGCCGGCGTGGCCCTGCCCGATGGCCCAGGTCCTCGTGATCCTGCGGCGCGGCTCCGGCGACCCGACCTACCGCACGGACCCCGACGGCACGGTCTGGCGCGGCATCCGCAGCCCCGAGGGGGTCGCGACGCTGCGGCTCCGCCAGGGGTACGACGGCGCCGTCCACGCCGACGCGTGGGGCCCCGGGGCCGACTGGGTGCTCGACAGCGTGCCGGCGATGCTCGGCGCGGACGACGACCCGTCCGGCTTCGTGCCGCACCACCCGACGGTCTCCGACATGCACCGGCAGCACCCGCAACTGGCGGCTGACCCGCACCGGCCTGGTGATGGAGGCGCTCGTGCCCGCCGTGATCGAGCAGAAGGTCACCGGCCAGGAGGCGTTCGCGGGGTTCCGGTCGCTCGTGCACCGGTTCGGCGAGCGCGCCCCCGGGCCCGGGGCGGACCGGCGGCTGTGGATCCAGCCGACGCCGGAGCAGCTGCGCCGGATCCCGTCGTGGGACTGGCTACGGATGCACATCGACCCGGCCCGGTCGCGCGCGGTGGTGCGGGCGGCCACGGTGGCCGCGTCGCTCGAGCGGACCGTCGGACTGGAAGGCGAGGAGGTGGACCGCCGGCTGCGCAGCCTGCCGGGGATCGGGGTGTGGACCGCCGCGGAGGTGCGCTTCCGGGCGCACGGCGACGCCGACGCGGTCAGCTTCGGCGACTACCACGTGGCGAAGAACGTCGGCTGGGCGCTGACCGGTGAGGCCGTGGACGACGTCGGGATGGCGGAGCTGCTCGAGCCCTACCGGCCGCACCGCTACCGGGTGCAGCGGCTCGTCGAGCTCTCCGGGGCGGGAAGGCCCCGGCGCGGGCCGCGGATGGCACCGCGGACACACCTGCCGCGGCGCTAGCCGTCCTCGGTCGCCGACTCCGCCTCCGCCTCGACCTCGCAGACGTTGAGCTCGAACTGGTGCAGGAGCCCGGCGTCGGTCTCGGTGTCCACGTTGCGGGGCAGCGCGGTGTCTGCCTGCGCGGCCCGGTCGTGGTCACCTCGAGCGCGGAGCGCGTCCGTCACGGCGTCCTTGTCGACAAGCACGTTGACTCCCTCCCCAGGTGTCAGTCGGTGCTCTCCCTGTTCCCCGCCGCTGCGCTTTCATGTCCGGCGTCGACGCGCGCGCTCACAGCAGGGGGCGCAGCGGCGCGAGCACCAGCTCGGTGAACTTGCGGTGGGCGCCGCGGCCGTCCCACTCCGCGGCGGTCAGCTCCACGCAGTTGGTGAGGTCGCTGGCGAAGATGCGCTCCATCTCGGCGGCCATCGAGGCGTCGATGAACTCCACGTTGATCTCGTAGTTCCCGGTCATCGAGAGGCGGTCGATGTTCGCCGTACCGACGGTCGACCAGCGGCCGTCGATGGTGGAGGTCTTGGCGTGGACCATCGCCCCGGTGTAGCGGAAGATGCGGACCCCCGCCTCGAGGAGCTCGCCGTAGTAGCCGCGCGAGAGCCAGTCGGCGACCACGTGGTTCGACACCGCGGGCACGAGCAGCCGCACGTCGACCCCCCGGAGCGCGGCGGCCTTGAGCGCCTCGACCATGTCGGAGTCGGGGATGAAGTAGGCGTGGGTCATCCAGATGTGGCTCGAGGCGCGGTTGATCGCCTCGAGGTACATCCCGCGGATCGGGAACATCCACAGCCGCGGCACGTTGCGGTGGATCCGGATGCGCGGCTCCCAGTCGGGGGCGGTCTCGAGCAGCAGCGGACGGCCGTGCCGGGGCCGCCGGTTGAGGTTCCACATGTCGGCAAATGCCCGTTTCAGGTCCCATACGCCCGGGCCGGTGATCCTCACGTGCGTGTCGCGCCACTCCGTGGCGTAGGCGGTGCCGACGTTGTAGCCGCCGACGAAGGCGACCTCGTCGTCGACCACCAGGATCTTGCGGTGGTCGCGGCCGTAGCGGCGGGCGTCGAAGAACCGCAGCCCGGCGCTGTAGACGGGGTACTCCAGCACCCGCAGGCGGGGGCCGAACCGCTTGAACAGGGGGGAGACGACCAGGTTGGCGAAGCCGTCGTAGATCGCGTAGACCTCCACGCCGCGCCCGGCGGCGTCGCTGAGCGCCTGCTTGAACTCCTCGCCGACCTCGTCGCCCTTCCAGATGTAGGACTCGAAGAGGATCTGCCGGTGGGCCCCCCGGATGGCGGCCAGCATGTCGTCGTACAGGTCCTGGCCGAAGGTGTACGTCGTGACCGTGCCGTCGCCGATCTGCACCGGGGTCGGGACGGTCGTCGGGAACGGCTTCGGCTTCTTGCCGCGGCGGCGGTAGGAGTCGACCAGCGTGAGGGCGACCGCGAGCAGCAGCTGCAGGCCGAAGACCGTGAGCAGCGCCCGCTTGGTCATCGACCAGGCGGCGCTGCCGAACAGGGTCTCGAGCGAAGGTCGTCGGCGCACGGGTGCAATCTAGCCCGGACGGAACTGTCGGAGGTGCCAACTAGGCTGGCTGCCATGAGGCCTGTCACCGATCTGCAACGCAGGGTCGCCCCGTTCGAGGTCGTCTCCGACTACGTCCCCTCGGGCGACCAGCCGACGGCGATCGAGGACATCGAGCGCCGGATCCAGGCGGGGGAGCAGGACGTCGTGCTGCTCGGCGCCACCGGCACCGGCAAGACGGCGACCGTGGCGTGGGCGGTCGAGCGGCTCCAGCGGCCGACCCTGGTGATGCAGCCCAACAAGACGCTCGCCGCCCAGTTCGCCAACGAGCTGCGGCAGCTGCTGCCCAACAACGCGGTCGAGTACTTCGTCTCCTACTACGACTACTACCAGCCCGAGGCCTACGTCCCGCAGACGGACACCTACATCGAGAAGGACTCCTCGATCAACGAGGAGGTGGAGCGGCTGCGGCACTCGGCGACCAACTCGCTGCTGACCCGCCGCGACGTGATCGTGGTCTCGACCGTGTCGTGCATCTACGGCCTCGGCACCCCGCAGGAGTACGTCGACCGCATGGTCCGGCTCAAGGTGGGTCAGGAGTGGGAGCGCGACAAGCTGCTCCGCCGGCTCGTCGAGATCCAGTACACCCGCAACGACATGGCGTTCACCCGCGGCACGTTCCGGGTCCGTGGCGACACCCTCGAGGTCTTCCCTGTCTACGAGGAGCTCGCGATCCGGATCGAGTTCTTCGGCGACGAGGTCGAGCGGCTGATGACGCTGCACCCGGTCACCGGTGAGGTGGTCACCGAGGACACCGAGCTGCACATCTTCCCCGCGACCCACTACGTCGCCGGCCCGGAGCGCATGGAGCGGGCGATCAAGGGCATCGAGCTCGAGCTCGAGGACCAGCTCGCGCAGTTCGAGAGGCAGGGCAAGCTGCTCGAGGCGCAGCGGCTGCGGATGCGCACGACCTACGACATCGAGATGATGCGCCAGGTCGGCTCCTGCTCGGGCATCGAGAACTACTCGATGCACATCGACGGCCGCAGCCGCGGGTCGGCGCCCAACTGCCTGCTCGACTACTTCCCCGAGGACTTCCTGCTCGTCGTCGACGAGTCGCACGTCGCGGTCCCGCAGATCGGCGGGATGTACGAAGGCGACATGTCCCGCAAGCGCAACCTCGTGGACCACGGGTTCCGGCTGCCGAGCGCGATGGACAACCGGCCGCTGCGCTGGGAGGAGTTCCTCGACCGGATCGGGCAGACGATCTACCTGTCGGCGACCCCCGGCAACTACGAGCTCAGCCGTGTGACAGGCGCGGACGGCGTTCCCCAGGTCGTCGAGCAGATCATCCGGCCGACCGGCCTGGTCGACCCCGAGGTGGTCGTGAAGCCGACCAAGGGCCAGATCGACGACCTGATCCACGAGATCAACGTGCGCGTCGAGAAGAACGAGCGGGTGCTCGTGACGACCCTGACCAAGAAGATGTCCGAGGACCTCACCGACTACCTCCTCGAGGCGGGGATCCGCACCCGCTACCTGCACAGCGAGGTGGACACGCTGCGCCGGATCGAGCTGCTGCGCGAGCTGCGGATGGGCCAGTACGACGTCCTCGTCGGCATCAACCTGCTCCGCGAGGGGCTCGACCTGCCCGAGGTGTCGCTGGTGGCGATCCTCGACGCCGACAAGGAGGGCTTCCTGCGCTCCGACAAGTCGCTCATCCAGACGATCGGCCGTGCGGCCCGCAACGTCTCCGGCCAGGTGTTCATGTACGCCGACAAGATCACCGACTCGATGGAGCGGGCCATCGACGAGACCAACCGGCGCCGTGAGAAGCAGGTCGCCTACAACACGGCCCACGGCGTGGACCCGCAGCCGCTGCGCAAGAAGATCGCCGACATCACCGAGATGCTCGCCCGCGAGGACGAGAGCACCGAGGAGCTGCTGCAGACCTGGCAGCAGCAGGGCAAGGGACGCGGCAAGGCGCCGGTGCCGGGACTGTCCCGCGCGTCGGGCAAGCACGCCGCCGAGCTCGCCGGGCTGCCCAGCCACGAGCTGGCCGAGCTGGTCCAGCAGCTCACCGAGCAGATGCACAACGCCGCCGCCGAGCTGCAGTTCGAGCTCGCGGCGCGGCTGCGTGACGAGATCCAGGACCTGAAGAAGGAGCTGCGCCAGATGGTGGAGGCCGGGGCCCGATGACCGGGGAGGCCGGGTCGAAGTGACGCCGGAGGAGCTGGCGGCGTACGCCCTCGGCAAGCCCGGCGCCTGGCCGGACACGCCGTGGGAGAACGACCAGGTCGCCAAGGTCTCGGACGGCCACGGCGCCGGCAAGATCTTCGCGTTCCTCGGCCAGGACACGGTCGGCGTCAAGTGCGGCGCGACCCGGGACGAGGCCGACGCGTGGCTGGACCGCTACCCGGACGACGCCGTGGTGATGGCCTACATCGGGCGTTCCGGGTGGAACACCCTGCGGATCGACGGCGCGATCCCCGACGACGAGCTGCTCGAGGCCGTCGACGTGTCCTACGAGCTGGTCGTCTCGAAGCTGCCCAGGAAGCACCGGCCGCCGGGCTGGGACGCGGTTTCCTGAGGGGGTGAGGGCCGTCCGCTTCGGGGTCCATCGGCCCTGGGCCGCCTCGGGGGCGCGGGCCTAGCGTGGTGCCACAGACGGCCGCGAGAGGCTGGTGGGGACGTGGCACGGTCCCGTGACCTGCTCCAACGCTTCCGTCCCGCGGGTGCGCCCGGGACGGCTGCGGCTGCCGGTGTGCCTGCGGACCGCGTCGCGGAGCTGTCCGCCGAGCTGGAGCCGGTGCTGGCGCTGCTCGACGAGGCGACCCGGGAGGCCGCCCGGATCCGTGCCGAGGGCAGCCGCGAAGCGGCCAGGCTGCGCGCCGAAGCCGACCGGCAGGCGCGAACGACGGTCGCGACGGCCACCCGGGAGGCCGAGGGCGACCGCCTGGCCGCGGCGGCGCGTGTGAACGATCGAGCGGCCGCCGAGGCGGCGGAGACGCTGGCCGCCGCCCGGACGGAGGCCGCCGCGCTGCGCCGTCGAGCCGACGAGCACCTTCAGGAGTACGCCGACCGCGTGCTCGCCGAGGTCCGTTCCACGGTGCTGGGTGACGCGCCGTGAGCACGTCCTGGGTCGCCGGAACGGTCCGGGCGACGGCGCTCGCGCGACGGCGTCTCGGTGCGGCCGGGGCGCGGGAGCTCGCAGCCGCTCCCGGACTGTCCGAGGCGCTGACGTCCCTGGTGCGTACGCCGTACGGCCACGACGTACGGGCGACCCACACCCTGGCCGAGGCCCAGCACGCGGTCGGTGCGACCTTGCTGTGGCACCTGCGGGTGCTCTCCGGCTGGCTGCCCCGGGGTGGCGCCGAGGCGGTGCGACTGCTGGCCGGCGGGTTCGAGGTCGCCAACGCGGACGAGCACGTGGCCGGGCTGACCGGTCGGGCGGCGGGGCCGACCTACCAGCTCGGCATGCTGGAGACCGCCTGGTCCCGCCTCCGGCAGACCCGCTCCCTCGGCGAGGTGCAGGAGCTCCTCGCGCGTTCCGCCTGGGGTGACCCGGGAGGGGCCACGCCCCGGGCCGTTCAGGTGGGCATGCGACTGGGCTGGAGCGACCGGGTTGCCTCGGGAGTCCCCGAGGCGGCCGGCTGGGCGCGGGCGGCTGCCGCGTTGCTCGTGCTGCAGGCGACCGCGCTGGAGGGACACGCGCTGCCCGAGCCCCTCGCGGTCCGGGCGACCTACCTGCTCGGACCGGACTTCGCCGGGGCCACCGCCCGCGCGCCCCTGAGCCTTCGCGGCGCCGCCTCCCTGCTGCCGAGCGACGTCCGGTGGGTTCTCCAGGGCATCGACGCTCCGGAGGACCTCTGGCGCGCGTCGGCCGGCTGGTGGCAGCGGGTGGAGCAGGACGCCTTCGGGCTGCTGCGGCAGGCCGGGTTCGAGCGCGCGCCCGTCGTCGGCGCCGCGATGCTCCTCGCCGTGGACGCGTGGCGCGTGCGTGCCGCGTTGGAGGCTGCGGCGCGGACACCGACGGGCGGGCCCGCGGTCCTGGAGGCCTTCGATGCCGTGGCGTGAGGCGACCGAGCCGGTCCGGATGCAGCGCGTGGCGCTCGTCGCTCCGTCCGCAGCGCTCCGAGCCGTGCTGGTCCGGGTCGCCGAGGAGGGCACGGTCGAGATCGACGGCACCGGGGGCGGGGCACGTGCCCACGCCGCCGAGACGGTGCTCGGCGATGCCGGTCGCCGGCTGCAGCGCCTGCACGCCGACAGCCCACCGGCAGCCCGCTTGTCCGAGACGGCACCGGATCTCGACGAGCTCGAGCGGTCCGAGCGTGGCGACCTGCTGGCGGGGGAGGCCGAGCTGGAGTCGTGCGCCTCGGTCGCCGTCGTCCGCGGCGAGGTGGCGGCGCTGGCGGGCTGGACCCCGGCCGTCGAGGTGCAGCCGCTCGCCGCGCGGCTCGGCAGGGTCGGTGGCGGGGTGGTCCCGCTGCCGTCCCCCCGCGGACTGGATCCGCCGACCCTGCTCCGGACGGGCGGCGGTGTCCAGAAGTCCTTCTCGCCGCTCGTCGAGACCTATGCCACGGTGCCCTACGCCGACGTGGACCCCACCGTGCTCGCGGGTGTCGCCTACGTCCTGATGTTCGGGATGATGTTCGGCGACGCCGGGCACGGCGCCCTGTTGCTGCTGGCCGGTCTGCTGCTCCGGGCCGGACGTCCGCGGCGTCTGGCCCGGTTCCGCCGGTTGTGGCTCTTCGTGGCCGGAGCCGGCCTGGCTGCGGTCGGGTTCGGACTCCTCTACGGCGAGTTCTTCGGACCGACCGGAGTGATCCCGGTGCTCTGGCTCGCGCCGCTGGAGGAACCCGTGACCCTGCTGGGCGCGGCCCTGGGCGTCGGCGCGGTGCTGCTCGGTGCGGCGTACGTCCTGGGCACGGTGAACCGGTGGCGGGAGGGCGGCTGGCCGCTCGCGCTGAGCGCGCCGTCGGGGGTGGCCGGTGCCGCGCTGTTCGCCGGGGTCGGGCTCGTCGTCCTCGGCGTGGTCACCGACGCCACGGCCCTGGTGACGGTCGGCGCGGTCGTCGCGGCAGTGCGGGCTGACGCTGGCGTTCCTCGGGTTCCTGGCGACGTCGGGAGGTGGCGGCACCGGTGTCACGCAGGCGTCGGTCGCACTCTTCGACACCGTCCTGCGGCTCGGCACCAACCTGGTGTCCTTCGCCCGGCTCGCTGCCTTCGGCCTCACGCACGCGGCGATCGGCCTGGTCGTCTGGGACGGCACCACCGCGCTGTGGGGCACGGGCGTCCTGGCCACCGTCGCCGCGGTCGTCCTGTTCGCGGTCGGCAACGCGCTGGCCTTCGCCCTCGAAGGGCTCGTCGCGGGGGTGCAGGCGCTGCGGCTGGAGTACTACGAGCTGTTCTCGCGTGTGTTCACCGCCGAGGGACGACCGTTCCGCCCGTGGCACGTGCCCGTCGACGCGTCCTTCTCGCCGTCACCGACTCGAGGGAGTCCGTCATGACCGTCTGGTTCGTCGCCCTGCCCGCGCTGCTCCTGACCTGTGCCGGCGCGCTGGCCCTCCTCCGACGCCGGGGCCGGTCCGCGCTCGGCGTCCTGATCGGGCTCGACGTCGTCCTCCTGGTCGCGTCGCTCGTCGTCCTCGGCCTGGCGGTGACCGGCGGCACCGCCGAGGCCGACCCGGCCACGGTGGCAACGGCGGCCCAGCAGGCGGCGGGCTCGTCCTCCACGTGGGCGGCCCTGCTCGGCGCCGCGATCGCGGTGGCCGGCTCCTCGATCGGCGCCGCGATCGCGGTGGCCTACACCGGCGCGGCGGCCCTGGCGGCGATGAGCGAGCGCCCGGAGCTGTTCGGGCGGGCGATGGTGATCGTCGGCCTCGCCGAGGGCATCGCCATCTACGGCCTGATCGTGGCGATCATCCTCATCGGCAGGGCGTGAGGACATGGCGCGGGTGGCGGTGCTCGGCGAGCAGGTCTCGGTCCAGGGCTACGGGCTGGCGGGTGCCGTCGTGCTGGTGGCCGAGGATGCCGAGGCCGCCCGGGCGGCCTGGGACGGCCTGACCGACGAGGTCGCCGTCGTCATCCTGACGCCGACCGCGGCCCGGGCGCTCGGGCCTGAGCGGGTGACCGGTCTGCACCCGCTGGCGGTGGTGATGCCGCCGTGACCGCGCTCGCCGTGATCGCCCCTGACGCCCTGGGTCCGGTCCGGGCCGCGCTGCTCGCCCGTGCCCGCGCCGATGCGGCGGCCGAGGTCTCCCGCGCCGAGGCGGACGCACGAGCGGTCCAGCAGGACGCGGACCGCCGTGCGGACGCCGTGACGGCAGGAGGCGCGTGCCCGCGGGGAGGCCGATGCCCAGACCGTGCTGGTCGCGACGCGGGCGCGTGCTCGACGGGAGGCGCGCTCGGTGGTGCTGGGCGCCCAGAGCGCGGTCGTCGCCGCGCTGCGCGCCCGGGTGCACGCCGGACTGCGGGGCCTGCGCGAGGACCCTGCCTACGCCGACATCGAGAGCCGGCTGGAGTCGCAGGCCCGGGTTCTGCTCGGTCCGGAGGTCCGGCTGACTCCGGACCCGTCCGGCGGCTTCCTCGCCGAGGCCGGCGGCCGCCAGGTGGAGCTGACGCTCGCCGCGGTCGCCGACCGGTTGCTCGACGGGCTGGGACCCGAGCTGCAGAGCCTGTGGTCGCGATGAAGGGACGGGTGACGCGCGTGTCCGGCTCGCTGGTCGAGCTCGGGCCGATGCCCGGGGCTGCGATGTCCGACGTGGTCGCCCTGGGAGCACGGCGCATCCCCGGTGAGATCGTCGCGATCAGGGAGGAGCGGGTCACGGTGCAGGCCTTCGAGGACACCGGTGGGCTCGGCCCGGGGGCACCGGCGGACGGCCTCGGGGTCCCGCTGTCGGCCAGGCTGGGTCCCGGTCTCCTCGGTGGCGTCTTCGACGGGTTGCTGCGGCCGCTGTCCGGCGCCGGGACGTGGCTGGTCCCCGGGATGGATCGGGTCGGGGGAGCCGACGGCAGGTGGAGCTTCTCACCCACCGCGAACGCAGGTGTCGAGGTGGGAGCGGGGGACGAGCTCGGCCGGGTGACCGACGACGGGCCGCTGCCGCTTCGCGTCCTGGTCCCGCCGGGCACCTCCGGCGCGGTGGAGTGGGTCGCCGACGCGGGCGTCTACCGCGGAGACGTGCCGGTCGCTCGCGTCGCGGGCACGTCGGTGACGCTGAGCACCACCTGGCCGGTACGGCGGCCCCGGCCCTACCTGGAACGCCTCGACGCGGCCGAGGGGCTGCGCACCGGACAGCGGGTGCTCGACCTGCTCTACCCCGTGGCGCGTGGCAGCAGCGCCGCGGTCCCGGGAGGGTTCGGCACCGGGAAGACCGTGCTGCTGCAGCAGATCGCCAAGTGGTGCGACGCCGACGTCATCGTCTACGTCGGCTGCGGCGAACGCGGCAACGAGCTCGCGGACGTCGTCGAGGAGCTCGGTGCGATCGAGGACCCACGTACGGGCGAGCGCCTGGCCCGCAGGACGGTGGTGGTGGCGAACACCTCGAACATGCCGATGATGGCCCGCGAGGCCAGCATCTACAGCGGCGTCACGGTGGCCGAGTACTTCCGGGACATGGGCTACCACGTCGTGGTCATCGCGGACTCGACGTCGCGGTGGGCCGAGGCACTGCGGGAGTTCGCCTCCCGGACCGGGGCGCTGCCCGCGGAGGAGGGCTACCCGGCGGGACTGGCGTCCGCCCTCGCGGCGTTCTACGAGAGGGCCGGCCATGTCTTGACACTCGGGGGACGCCGCGGGTCGGTGACGATCATCGGCGCGGTCTCGCCCCAGGGCGGCGACATGACCGAACCCGTCACCGCCCACACCCAGCGGTTCGTCCGTTCGGTGTGGATGCTGGACCGGGACCTGGCCTACGCCCGGCACTACCCGGCGGTGGCCTGGGCAGGGTCGTTCTCGCGCGATGCCGCCGCGCTGGGCACCTGGCACGGTCGGTGCGGAGACCCCGACTGGGTGCGCCGCCGGCAGCGGGTGATGGCTCTGCTGGCGGAGGGCGACCGGCTGGTTGCCCTGGCCGAGCTGGTCGGGCTCGGTTCGATGCCCGGGTCCGAGCGCATGGTCATCCTCGCCGGCCGGCTGCTCCGCGAGGCCGTCCTGCAGCAGAGCTCACTGAGCCCGAACGACGGATTCTGCACCTCCGCCAAGGGAGCCGCTCTCGTCGACGCGGTCCTCGACGTGGTCGAGCGCTGCGAGTCGCTCGTGGACTCCGGGGTGCCGGCCACCTCGATCGAGGAGCTCGACTTCGGACCGCTCATCCGGGCACGTGACGAGACCGGTCCCGACGACGCGGAGGGCTGCCGCCGACACCGGGACACGATGCTCGACCGGCTGGGGGCGCTCGCATGACCGAGAGCCGGGCATCCACGTTCGCCGTCCAGTACGTCGACGTGGCGGAGCTGCGCGGACCCCTGCTCGTCGTGCGGGGAGTGGCCGGCGTCGGGTGGGACGAGTCCGCCCTGGTGAGGCTGCACTCCGGCGAGCTCCGGCACGGTCTGGTCCTCGAGGTGGACCGCGACCTCGCGGTCGTCCAGGTGCTCGAGGGAACCGACGGGATGCGGCCCGGCGGGACACGGGTCACGTTCGCGGGCGAGGCGCTGCAGATACCGGTCGGCGCGGCTGGCTGGGTCGCGTCTGCAACGGCCGCGGCGAGCCGCTGGACGACGGGCCGCCCGTGCTGGCCGCGCAGCGGGCCCCGGTGTCGGGCCACCCGCTGAACCCGACCTGGCGCGACACACCGGCCGAGCCCGTCCTCACGGGAGTATCGGTGCTCGACGCGCTCACCACGCTCGTGCGCGGGCAGAAGCTGCCGCTGTTCTCGGTGGCGGGGCTGCCGCACCTGGAGCTCGCGACCCAGATCGCCGCCCAGGCGACCGCCGGCGACGAGGCGTTCTCGGTGGTCTTCGCCGGGATGGGCCTCACCCACCCCGATTCAGCCGCAGTGCGCGACGTGCTCGAGGAACGGTCCGCCGCGGGCGAGCTGGTGCTGTTCCTGAACCGGGCCGACGACCCCGTGGTGGAGCGGATCCTCACCCCGCGGCTGGCGCTGACCGTCGCCGAGCATCTCGCCTTCGAGTCCGGTCGGCACGTCCTGGTGGTGATGGGGGACATGACCGCGTACGCCGAGGCGTTGCGCGAGGTCTCGGCGGCGCGCGGCGAGATCCCCGGCCGACGCGCGTACCCCGGCTATCTCTACAGCGACCTCGCCTCCCTGTACGAACGCTGCGGGCGGGTTCGCGGGGTGGCCGGCTCGGTGACGGTGCTGCCGTTCCTGACCATGCCGGCCGGGGACATCACGCACCCCGTCCCGGACCTGACCGGCTACATCACCGAAGGTCAGGTGGTCCTCTCTCCGGAGCTGCACGCCGCGGGCCTCTACCCGCCGGTGGACATGCTCAGCTCGCTGTCGCGCCTGATGCGCAAGGGCGCCGGACCGGGCCGCACCCGGGAGGACCACCTCGACCTCGCCGCCCAGACGCTGGCCAGCATGGCCCGGGCGCGCCAGGCGCGCGAGCTGGCCGACCTGGTCGGCGAGGACGCGCTCAGCGCCACCGACCGTGCCTACCTCGCCTTCGAGCGCGCCGCCGACCGCTTCCTCCTGGACCAGCGACGCGACGAGACCCGCACGCTCGACGAGACGCTCGACCGGGCCTGGCAGGCACTGTCGGTGCTGCCTCGTCGCGAGCTCACGATGATGCCCGCGGCGCTGGTCGAGGCTCGTTACGGTCGGACAGCAGGGAGCGGGTGACCCGATGCCTCGCGTGCGTCATCTGCCACCGGGTCGGGCCGGCAGGATGTGGCTGCAGCGACGACTGGCGGTGGCCGAGCGGGGGGCCGACCTCCTCGACCAGAAGCTCCGCCTCCTCCACGCCGAACGGCAGCGGCTGAGCCTCCAGGCCTCGCGGAGCGGCGAGGCCTGGCTGGCCGCGGCGCGCGAGGCGGACCGGTGGCTCGTGCGCGGCGCGCTGCTGGGCGGCCAACGCGGGATCAGGCTCGCGACCCAGCGGGCGGCGGCCGACGTGGACGTGACCTGGGCCTACTTGATGGGCGTGCGGTACCCGTCCGGGGTGCACTGCAGCCCGGCCCCGGAGGAACCCGGCGGGGCAGCACCGGACAACGCTGCACTGGTGGTCGCGCGTGACGCGCACCGGCGTGCGGTCGAGGCCGCGGTGGCCCACGCGGCTTCCGAGGCGGCGGTGCGGGTGCTGGAAGCCGAGGAGGCCGCCACCCGCCGGAGGCTGCGTGCGATCGAGGACCGCTGGATGCCACGCCTCCAGGAGGCGCTGGGGCAGATCCAGCTCGGGCTGGAGGAGCAGGAGCACGCCGAGGGCGTCCAGCTCCGCTGGGCAGCGGCCCAGCAGGAGGATCCGCTCGCAGGTGCAGGGACCAGGGAGGAATCATGATGACGTCGACACCGACCAGGATCCTCGTGGCGGTCGACGACTCGCCCGCCGCGCTCGAGGGTGTCCGGCTGGCGGTGGACCTGGCTCGCCACACCGGCGCCCAGGTGCGGTTCGTCCACGTCCTGGTGGACGGTGATCTCCTGCGTGCGCTCGGGGAGGTGCACCATGACGGCACGGTCGTCGAGCGACGGGCTCGTGGTGTCGCGCTGCTGCTGCGTCATGTCGAGGCGGAGGCGGACCAGGCGGGGGTGCCGTCCGTCGGGGTCAGCCTCGAAGGTGAGCCGGGGCAGGTGCTGCTGGCCGAGGCCCGTGACTGGCAGGCGGACCTGCTGGTCGTCGGGCGCGCGGACGTGGTCCGTGCCGGGACGACGTACGTCGGTGAGGTGGCGCGGCAGCTGCTGGAGTTCAGTGACCTGCCCGTGCTGGTGGTCCCGCAGCCGGCGTCGGCGTCGCGGACTTCGCCACGGCACTGACCGCGTCCTCGTCGCGCGGTGGCCTCGGGCAGTGGCTCCGGATTGGTGGTGACCTGCGTCGTCTGAGAGGATGGACCGCAGTGGAGGGGAGTATTCCTTCGCAGCGGTGTCGTCATCACGGTCACCGGCCCCGGCTTCTGCTCGGGGGCGGCCCCGGCGCCGCTGGTCCGCTGCCGGCTCGGTGAGCCTGCGGACGGAAGAGACCTCCGGAGCCAGTTACTTGCCCCCGTGGCGGGTGCGTTCGCGCCCCCGTCCGCCAAAGAGCTCTCCGGAGGAGTCAGTTCGTGGACGTACCCACCTGGGTCTGGTGGACGACGATCATCGTCACCACCGCCATCCTGCTGTTCGACGTCGTCATCATCGGTCGGCGACCGCATGAGCCCTCCACGAAGGAGGTCTCCCTCGCACTCTCGGCCTACATCGGCCTGGCCGTCGTCTTCGGCATCGGGGTGTGGGTGCTCGCCGGGCACCAGTACGGCACCGAGTTCTTCGCCGGCTGGCTCACCGAGTACTCGCTCTCGGTGGACAACCTGTTCATCTTCATCATCATCATGGCCAAGTTCGCGGTCCCGAAGGAGTACCAGCAGACCGCGCTCCTGGTCGGGATCGTGCTCGCCCTGGTGATGCGCGGCATCTTCATCGCGGTCGGTGCGGCCGCGATCAACGAGTTCAGCTGGATCTTCTACCTGTTCGGTCTCTTCCTCGTCTACACCGCGGTCAAGCTCGCCAAGGGCGGTCCGACGGACGACGACGAGTACGAGGAGAACAAGCTGATCAAGTGGGTCGAGCGGGCGCTGCCGGCGACGAAGGAGTACCACGGCGCCAAGATGTGGATCCGCGAGGACGGCAAGCGACTCATCACGCCGATGTTCATCGTGATGCTGGCGCTGGGCACCACCGACCTGCTCTTCGCCCTGGACTCCATCCCGGCGATCTACGGCCTCACCAGTGAGCCCTACCTGGTCCTGACCGCGAACATCTTCGCGCTGATGGGCCTCCGTCAGCTCTACTTCCTGATCGGCGGGCTGCTGCGCCGGCTCATCTACCTCAGCTACGGGCTCGCGTTCCTGCTCGGCTTCATCGGGGTCAAGCTCTTCCTGCACGCGATGCACGAGAACGAGCTGCCGTTCATCAACGGTGGCGAGAACGTCTCGTGGGCGCCGGACATCCCGATCCTGGTTTCCCTCGGGGTGATCCTCGGCACCCTGGTGGTGACCGCGGTGACCAGCCTCTACGCCTCGAGGAACCTCTCCAGCGAGGAGCTCGAGGCCCGCACCGGCCTCTGAAGTACACAGGCACCGAGGCTGAACGACTACTTCTCGATGTAGGCCGCTATGGGTTGGATGACGCCGTGGCGGTCCTGTGCGGCCGTGTCTTCGGGCGAGGGTGAGTCCATCAGCGCCTGCAAGCCCGCCATGTCGTGGATGTCGGCGGTGACGGCGACGTTGTTGCTCCCATCGGCGGCGACGTAGTCCGTCACGTTCGTGGCGTACTTGCCGATGGCAGCCGCCCGCTCGTCCTTGCCCTGGAGCCATCGTTCGATTTCGACGACCGCGTGAGTGACGACCAGCTTCGGCATGGCGAGTCTCCTTCGGGAAGGCCGGGGAGGCCTTGGCGGGGATGCCGACGCTCCCGAGCACATCGAGTCTGCCCCGGTGACCGGGGCGGTGGCAATGAGAGCGAAACGCTGCTGGAATCGGGGCCTACGCGTGCGCGAGGTCGAGGAGCTGCCCGACGAGACCTTGGCTCCGACGTCGTCCAGGACCCAGGTGCGCGGCCAGTTCGGCAGAGTCGTTGGCCGCGGCGAAGGTCTCGCTGAACGTCTCCGCTTTCAAGGCAGTGCCACTGCTCGAAGCCCGAGCGGTCACTCCATACCGGCTAGGCCGCGGTCGTGGCCGCCTCGGCGAGCTTGGGCAGGATCCAGGGCAGGGCGGCGTTGGGCACCTTGTGCGTGCCGGTGGGGTCGACCAGCCAGCAGTGGTCGTGCGGTGAGTGCCACAGGTAGGCGCCGGGTCCGAGCTGGGTGACGCGCCACAGTCCGAAGGTCTTGATGCGGTGGTGGAACCGGGTCATGGGCGCGGCGTTGTGCAGCCCGGTCTGTCCGGGCGGTCCGCCGTCGTCGGGAGGTCGGTAGGGGACCGGATGGTCGAAGTCCTTGCCGCGCCCGGTGTTCACGCCGAAGGGGAACACGTCGCGTGGGTTCGTCAGGTGGGCGATCTCGCGGACCTGACGTGGGAAGGCGTAGCCGTCGACGGGGTCCGGCGTCGAGGCCAGGTCCACGACCTCGGTCACCCTGACCCGGCGGTGGCCGAGCCACTCGCAGGCTTGGTCGTGGGTGATCGGTCCGATTCCCTCGACGAAGGCCGACCCCTGGCGGGCGTCGAAGTCGGCGCGGTCCACGTGGATGTAGAGCGTCGCGGGCGGAAGCAGCCGGCCGAGGCCGGGACCGCCGAGCCTTCGGAGCTGGGCCAGCGTCTCCGGGAGCGTGTCGCCCACGCGGAGGAAGGACGCCGGGGGCTCCGGTTCCTCGGGGTCGATGGTGTCGGGAGCCGATGGGTCGGTGGGCGCGTCTGCAGCGTCGACGACGTGCTCGGCCAGCAGGGAGAGCGCGTGGGCGGGATGAGCGAGGATGGCCAGCGCAGCGGCTCGCCGTGGGCCGATCTCGCGAAGGTCGCCCTTGGTGGCGAGGATCTCCGCGATCCGGTCGATCACGGCGACCAGGTAGACGACCTCGCCGGCTCCCGCCCGCGCGACGATCGTGCGCAGCCCGTGCTCGGAGCTCTGACCGGTCCACACACCCTGACGGGTCTCGGCCTCCAGGCGTCGGGTCTCGGCGGCCTCGGGGTCGGCGTCGATGATCAGCCGCTCGACCAGGTCGACGTAGGAGCCCCACGGGAGCGTGGTGACCCACTCGCACGAGTGCTCGTCGATCCAGCGCGCCTGCTCCAGGGTCAGTCCCAGCTCGGTGCGCCCGACCAGGCGCGCGGTCTCCAGCGCCTTCCAGCCACGGACGTCGCCGGCGAGGACCCGGCGCCACAGCAACGGGTGCCGGTGACGGAGGTTGGCCACCTTGCGCAGCAGCGCGGCTCCCGCGAGCGGATGCATGTCATGGAGCGCGGCGAACTCGGCGCAGGCGAACTCGCTGATCAGGGGAGTGCCGTCGGCGCCCGAGGGCACGGATCGCTCGGTGCCCGGGAACGTCCGGCCCGGCCTCTCGCCGTCCGGTTCTTCCACGGGGCAGTGCAGGTCGATCCAGTGAGCGGCCAGCTGGAGCTGCCGGGTCTCGACCGCGATGAGATCGGCCTGAGCCGCGGCGAGGGCGTCGCACGTGCCCGCAACATCGTCGGGCATGCCGCCCGTCAGGTCGCGTCCCGAGCTCCCGATCATGAGAACACGCTAGAGGTGACCGCCGACACTTTTCGGCCACCCGGGGAGGGGGGTAGGAACGGGGCATGAGTGAATCCCTGGACCTGGGCCGGCCGACCTCCGGCGACGTCATCGACCTGATCCTCGAGGACCACCGTCGCTTCGAGGCGTTGCTCCGCGAGCTGCGCGACGCGAGCAGCGACCGCGACGCCGCACGCAAGGCGTTCGCCGCGCTGCACGTCGCCCACGCGGAAGCCGAGGAGGCGAAGGTCTACCCGACGCTGCGCAAGAAGGACGCGATCAGCGAGCACGACGCCGAGCACGGCGAGGAGGAGCACGCCGAGGGGCACGAGGCGCTGCTGCGGGTCCTCGAGGCCGAGACGCTCGAGGGGGACGAGTTCGACGACCTCGTCGAGGACCTCGCCACCGCGGTCAACCACCACCTCACCGAGGAGGAGCTGACCATCCTCAACCCGGCCCGCGAGGAGGTCGCCGAGGACGTGCGAGCGCGACTCGGCAAAGACTTCGCCGAGGAGCGCAACGCCCAGCTCGAGGCCGACTGCGGCCGCGTCGACAACGTCCGTCGGATCGTGGAAGAGGCCGAGCAGCAGGGCAAGCTCGACGACGACTGAGCTACGGCCTGGGCAGCCGGCCGGCGGAGACAAGCTTCTCGACCCGGTCGGCTGCCATCGGCGCGTCCTCGATGAGCTCCCCGCCCTCGGGCGCGTGCAGCATCCAGCGGGTGCCGTCCGCCTCGACAGGACGGGTCACGAACCCTACGTGGTAGACCCGTTCGCCGGGACGGGCGAAGAAGTACAGGTCGCCCGGCTGCACGTCGTCGAGCTTCACCGGCTCCAGCGCGTCGGCCACGGCCTGGTCGGAGGCGTTCCGGGGGACCAGCCGCCCGTGGGTGCGGAAGGTCAGGTGCACCAGCCCGGAGCAGTCGAGGCCCCAGCCCGAGGTGCCGCCCCAGAGATAGCGCACCCCGAGGAACTGTCGCGCGGTCGCCAGCAGGTCCTCGGGTGTGTACGCCGGCGCCTCGTCCTTGCCCGACAGGCGTATGTCCGACCGGGGGAGCGTGCCACGTAGGCCGTCGGGCAGCAGCACGGGCACGGACTCGGCGTCGACCGGGTCGGGCGCCGAGTCGTCCAGCCACAGGGCCGTTCCGCAGGACACGACCATGGACGGACCGCCGACCACAGTGCAGGAGGTGGAGCCGGCCGTGACGAAGCACGTCGGGCCGAGTTGGCGCGGCACGGGATCGCCCAGGTGTGCGGTCCGCACCCAGCCGGGGTAGCCCTCCTGGTGCGAAGGGCTCTGTTGCATCAGTGCGGCGATCCTCGACCAGCTGCCCTGCTCCTCCAGCACGAGGACGGGCTCGCCGAGCAGCAGCTGCGTCTCCGTCCGTCCGTGCAGGTCGAGCCGGGTCGCCGCGTCCATGGACGCGGTCCACTCGGCCATGTCCGGTTGGTCGCGCACCGCCGGCCTGTCCAGGTCGCGGGGAGCCTCGGGGGAGGTCCACACCGTCGCGACCGGAACGGCTACCTCGCGGACGTTCATCGGATCGCCTCGATCCCCAGGCCAGGTGCGTCGGGCAGCACGACGGTGGCCCCGTCGTAGGTCAGGCCTCCGACGAACGGCGACGCCTTCGCCCACCACGCGGCGTCGAGGTCGGGGAGCGCCGTCGTACCGCACGCCGCCGCCAGGCTCGCGGCCGCACCGACCCCGAGCTGGGTCTCCATCATCGAGCCGACGACGGTCCCCATGCCGTGGGCGTGGGCGAGGTCGAGCAGGGTGCGGCCGACCGAGAGGCCCCCGCACTTGGCGAGCTTGACGTTCACGTGGTCGGCCGCGCGGCGCCGGATCACCTCGACGAGGTCGCGCAGCCCGTAGACCGACTCGTCGGCCATCACCGGCGTGCCGACCCGCGCGGTGACCCAGGCGAGCCCGTCGAGGTCCGCGGCCGCGACCGGCTGCTCGACCAGCTCCACGTCGAGCGCGAGCTCCTCGAGCAGGCTGATCACCCGCACCGCCTCGCGCGGCGTCCAGCCTTGGTTGGCGTCGAGCCGGATCGCCACCTCGGGTCCGACCGCGGCACGCACCGCAGAGACCCGGGAGACGTCGGTCGAGGCGTCGGTGCCGACCTTCATCTTGAGCACCCGGAAGCCCTCGCTGACCCGCTGCTGCGCCGTCGCGGCCAGGCCGTCCGCCTCGCCGGCGGCCAGCGTGACGTCGGTGCCGACCCGGTGCGTCGCGGCGCCGAGGAACACCGGAAGGCTCACTCCGCGCCGCCGGGCGGCGAGGTCGTGCAGCGCGACGTCGAGGGCCGCCTTGGCGCCGAAGTTGGCGGCGACCGCACCCGCGACCGCCCGGCAGGTGGCGGCCAGGTCGTCGACGTCGCGGCCGGTCACGACAGCGGCCAGCGGCCCCTCGAGGCAGGCCTCGGCACCGGCCAGCGACTCCCCGGTCACCTGCCACACCTGCGGGGCCTCGCCCCAGCCGGTGACGCCGTCGTCGTCGGTGACCCGCACGACGACCGTGTCGGTGGTCGTCGTCCGGCGCAGAGCCGTGACGAACGGCGTGTGCAGCGGCGTGGTCAGCCGCGTCGTGGACACCTGCGCGATGCGGGTCATGCCTGCCACGCCTCCCAGACGATGCGGCTCACGTCCGCGATGAAGGACTGGCCGTCGTCCTCGGGCACGTCGACGGTGGTGAGGACGACGAGCACGTAGGGCGGCCGCCCCTCCGGACGGACCAGCGCGAGGTCGTGCGTGATCCCCTCCACCCAGCCGGTCTTGTTGGCGACGTACGTCCCCGCCGGCAGGCCGGCCGGGATCCCGTCGCGGTGCTCCTGCCGGGCGAGCACGTCCTCGATCTCGATGCACGACGTCTCGGAGGCGATCGTGCGATCCGCGATCCCCCGCAGCACCCGGCCGAGGTCCGGGGCGGTCACCAGGTTGTTGACGCCGAGCCGGGCCGCGGCCAGGTCCTCGATGCCTCGGGCGACCGTGGTCGCGGGGGAGCACCCGGCGTCGGCCAGCACGCGGGCCACCTCGCCGGTGCCGACCTGCTCGAGCACGAGGTTGGTGGCGAGGTTCCCCGAGTGCACCAGCGCGTGGTCGGCGAGCGTCCTGAGCGTGACCCGGTTCCCGAGGCGCTCCCAGGTCCAGTCGTCCTGGTCCTCGTCCTGGTCGAGGGAGTACGCCGAGCCGTCCGCGGCCGACGCGAACCGGTTGTGCACCTCGACCTCGGCGTCGAGGTCGAGCTCGCCGCGCTCGTGCCTCCGGTGCGCCGCCACGACGAGCGGCACCTTCATGGTGCTGGCCGCGTAGTGGACGGCACCGGGGTCGCGGTCCAGGACGACCGCGCCGTCGAGCCCGGCGAGCCAGAGCGAGACGGTGCCGCCGGTCGGCGTCGACGAGAGCAGCCGCTGCGTGCGGTCCTCCACGGTCTCGAGGAGGGTGCGCGTGGCGGGACGGGAGGTGGCCATGGTGGGCCCAGGTTATCGAGGCACCGGGCGCGCGGGACGACGCCGTGCGGAACAGGTCACACGTGACCATCCGGCGCGCGCCTCGTTGCACTGAGGTAACAGCGGTCGTCGTGTCGGGGAGCCGGCGCGGTTGTGATAAACGAGAACACGTTCTAGTATCGGCGATCTCGGGCATTTCCGGCAGGCAGACGGGGCCTGCGGGCCCGGGAGCCGCGGGCGGGAGGTGCACGGTGGGGTTCTCTGCCGTGTCCGTCGTCCGGGGGCCGGGCGAGATCGCCGCCATGGTCGTCGAGGTCACCAAGCAGATCTTCACGAGCAGGTTCCAGGGCCGGGAGTTCATCGAGCAGGCCTGGTTCATCACCAGCGTGACGCTGATGCCCACCATCTTGGTGTCGATCCCGTTCGGCGCGGTCATCTCCCTCCAGGTCGGCAACCTCACCGGGCAGCTCGGCGCCCAGTCGTTCGCCGGTGCCACTGCGGTCCTCGCCGTGGTGCGCGAGGCCGCTCCGATCGCCGCGGCGCTGATCATCGCCGGCGCGGCCGGGTCCGCGATCTGCTCCGACATGGGGTCGCGCAAGATCCGCGAGGAGATCGACGCGATGGAGGTGCTCGGGGTGAACCCGATCGCCCGGCTCGTCGTACCCCGCGTGCTGGCCACCATCTTCGTCGCGATCATGATCAACGGCCTGGTGATCGCCGCGGGCATCGGCGGCGGCTACTTCTTCACGGTGATCATCCAGCACAACTCCGCGGGGGCGTACCTCTCGTCGTTCACCGCCCTCGCCACCCTGCCGGACCTCTACATCTCGATGGTCAAGGCCGCCCTGTTCGGCTGGCTCGCGGCGATCGTCGGTGCCTACAAGGGGCTCAACGCCGGCGGCGGCCCGAGCGGGGTCGGACGGGCCGTCAACGAGTCCGTGATCGTCGCGTTCATGCTGCTGTTCTTCCTCAACACGATCATCACGGCGATCTACTTCCAGGTCGTCCCGCCCCCGGGGTTCTGACATGGCGACCACCATCACGCAGGTCGGCGCGGCCATCGTCAAGGAACGCCGGGCCCGGCTCGAGGAGTACGGCGACCAGCTCCTGTTCTACGTCCGCGCGCTCGCCTGGACGCCCCGGGCCGTCACCCGCTACCGCCGCGAGATCTACAACACCCTGGCCGAGGTGGCCTTCGGCGCCGGGGGGCTGACCCTGATCGCAGGCACCGTCGGGGTCATCGCGTTCCTGGCGTTCTTCGCAGGCACCGAGGTCGGCATCCAGGGCTACGCGTCGCTGAGCCAGATCGGCGTCGCCAAGTTCTCGGCGTTCATCTCCGCCTACTTCAACACCCGCGAGGTCGCCCCGCTCGTCTCGTCGATCGCGCTCGCCGCCACCGTCGGCTGCGGCTACACCGCCCGGCTCGGCGCGATGCGGATCAGCGAGGAGATCGACGCCCTCGAGGTGATGGGCATCCCGTCGCTGCCGTTCCTGGTCACCACCCGCATGATCGCGGCCTTCGTCGCGGTGATCCCGTTGTACGTCGTGGCGCTGTCGGCGTCGTACCTCTCGCCGCGGCTCATCACCACCATGCTCTACGGGCAGTCGGCCGGCACCTACGACCACTACTTCCTGCAGTTCCTGCCGCCGGTGGACATGCTCTGGTCCTTCTTCAAGCTGATCTTCCTCGCGGTCGCCGTCATCCTGATCCACTGCTACTACGGCTACACCGCCTCGGGCGGGCCGGCCGGGGTGGGAGTGGCCGTCGGCCGCGCCATCCGGACCTCGATCGTGACGATCGTCGTCGCGGACTTCTTCCTCAGCTTCGCCATCTGGGGCTCCACCACGACCGTGCGGATCACGGGGTGAGCCGATGCTGGTGAACATCTACCACGACACCCGTGCGGAGCACCGTCGGCTGCTGCTCTACGGCGTCGTGTTCCTGGCGGTCATCGCCAGCCTCGTCGGCACCTCGATCGCGATCTACCAGAAGGCCTTTCAGCCGGTCACGATGGTGACCATCAAGGCCGACCGCGCCGGCCTCCAGCTCTCGCAGTTCGGCGACGTGCGGGTCCACGGCGTCCTCGTCGGCCAGGTCCGGGCCGTCGAGCAGGACGGGGAGCAGGCGTCCATCCGGGTCGGGCTCCTGCCCGCGGCCGCGGAGGACATCCCGGCGAACGTCGAGGTGGAGATCCTGCCCACCACGCTGTTCGGGCAGAAGTACATCTCCCTCGTCGACCCGAAGGCACCCGCGACGCAGGCGCTGTCCGACGGCGACGTGATCCCCGCCGACCGGGTGAACACCAACGTCGAGCTGAGCCGGATCCTGGCCGACCTCTTCCCGCTGCTGCGCGCCGTGCGGCCGGCCGACCTCAACGCCACGCTGAACGCCCTCGCCACCGCGCTGGGCGGCCGGGGCGAGCGGATCGGCGAGACCATGGACCGCCTGGACTCCTACCTGACGGCGATCGGCACGCACCTGCCGACGCTGCGCAAGGACCTCGTCGCGCTGGCCGACGTCGCGCACACCTACGACCTCGCCGCGCCGGACCTGGTCCGCATCCTGCGCAACCTCACCGTCACCGGTCGCACCGTCACCGAGAAGCAGGTCCAGGTCGAGGCGTTCTTCGCCGACGTCGCCGGTGTGGCCCGCACCGGCACCCGGGTCCTGCGCACCAACGAGGAGAACATCATCCGGCTCGGTCAGCTCTCCGAGCCGACCCTCGCGCTGCTCGACACCTACGCGCCGGAGTACCCCTGCCTGTTCAAGGGCATCGACCGCTACAGCCACAACCTCGGCGAGATCTTCAAGGGCGACACGATCCGGCAGATGCTCGAGCTCGGCGCCACCCAGAAGTCGCCCTACGACAGGAACGACAAGCCCGTGTACGGCGAGCACGGCCGCGGGCCGCTCTGCCACGGCCTGCCGTTCCCGAAGGTGCCGACCGGACCGTTCCCGCTGCGCGACGGCTCCGACAACGACAGCGACCCGTCGCAGAGCCAGGTCCCGGGCGGCGAGCCGAGCTCGGGCTTCGCCGGCACCGCGGCCGAGCAGGCGGTCATCAGCTCGCTGCTGGCGACCCGGACCGGCCGCCCGGCCGACAGCTTCACCTCGGTGACCACGCTGCTCTACGGCCCCCTGCTCCGCGGGACGGAGGTGTCATCGTGAGCCGCAACAGCGTCACCGCGGCCGCGGCCGTCAAGCTCGGCATCTTCACGATCGCCTCGGTCCTGGTGACCGGGCTGCTGACCGTGATCATGGGCAACATCGGCTTCGGGGACACCACGAAGTACTCCGCGATCTTCACCACCGCGAGCCAGCTCCAGCCCGGCGACGACGTCCGGGTCGCCGGCGTCTCGGTCGGCGAGGTCAAGGACGTCGAGGTCTACCAGCGCACCCGGGCGCTGGTGACGTTCACCGCGCGCTCGAACGTCCCCATGACCACGGCGAGCCGGGCGGAGATCAGGTTCCTCAACCTGGTCGGCGACCGCTACCTCGCGCTCGTCCAGGGCGACCCCGGCGCCGAGCGGTTGGAGCCCGAGGCGACGATCCCGATCGAGAACACCACGCCCGCGCTCAACCTCACCGTGCTGTTCAACGGCTTCCAGCCGTTGTTCGCCGCGCTCGACCCGAAGCAGGTCAACGCGCTGTCGATGAACATCGTCCGCACCCTGCAGGGGGAGGGCGGCACGGTCCGCAGCCTGCTCGCCAGCACCGCGTCGCTGACCAACTCGCTCGCCGATCGCGACCAGCTGGTCGGCGAGGTCGTGGACAACCTCAGCACGATGCTGGGCACCGTCGACTCCCGGCACCGCCAGCTCAGCAGGCTCGTGGTCGCGATGCGCGACTGGACCACCGACCTCTCGCACGACCGCAAGGCCATCGGTTCCTCGATCGGCAACCTGTCCAGCCTCACCGCCGAGCTGGCCAAGCTCGTCGCGCGGGGACGTCCGTTCCTCGAGGAGGACGTCGCCCAGCTCCGCGAGCTCGCCGGCAGGCTCTCCGAGCCGCAGAACGAGAAGGTGCTGCGCGAGATGCTCGACCGGCTGCCCGAGGGCCTCACCGACCAGACCCGCACCGGCACCTACGGCTCCTGGTACAACTACTACCTCTGTGACTTCAAGGGCAGCATCACGCTCCCCGCGCTCAAGGGTCCGGGCGTCAAGCAGCTCCAGAGCGAGCTGAACAACCTCGCCTTCCACAGCACGGCTGCGAGGTGCAGCTGATGCGCGGCTACACCGACCGGCAGATCATGCGCCTCGGAGCGATCACCCTCGTGGTGCTGCTCCTGGTGATGGCAGCCGCCTTCAACCTCTCGAAGTTCCCGGGCTTCGGGGGGCAGACCTACCGCGCCGAGCTCAGCGACGCCAGCGGCCTGCGCGAGGGCAACATGGTGCAGATCGCCGGCCTCCGGGCGGGCCGTGTGGAGAACATCCAGCTGGCCGGCGACAAGGTCGTCGTCGAGTTCCGGGTGGACGACGGCTTCGAGTTCGGCCGTGACAGCGGCGCCTCGGTGCAGGTGCTCAACCTGCTGGGGGAGAAGTACCTCGACCTGCGGCCCGCCGGACCCGGCCAGCTCGACACCGACGACACGATCCCGCTCGCCCGCACCGACTCGGCGTACGACATCGTCGGCGTGCTCGGCGACCTCACCCAGACCACCGAGCACATCGACACCGACCAGCTCGGCACCGCCCTCGACACGCTCTCGAAGACGCTCGACTCCTCGGCCCCGGAGATCCAGTCCAGCTTCCGGGGCATCTCCCGGCTCTCCCGCACGGTGGCCAGCCGCGACGCCGAGCTGCAGAAGCTGCTGCAGCGCTCCGACGACGTGAGCCGGCTGCTCGCGAACCGCAGCGACGACCTCGTCGTGCTGATGCGCGAGGGCGACAAGGTGTTCCAGGAGGTGCAGGCCCGCAAGAAGGCGATCCACTCGCTGCTCGTGAACGCCCGCACCCTGTCGGTCCAGCTCGAGGGGGTCGCTCGCGACAACAAGAGGCAGCTCGGCCCCGCCCTGCGCGAGCTGCGCCAGGTGCTGGCGATGCTGCAGGACAAGAAGAAGCAGCTCCGTGCGACCGCCGCGGCCCTCGGGCCCTACGCCGACATCCTCGGCAACATCGTCGGCACCGGACCGTGGTTCGACGGCTACGTCGTCAACCTGGGCGGGATCCCGAGCGGCGAGTTCGTCCCGGGCACGGGAGGTGACTTCTGATGCTGTCCAAGGTCCTCCAGCGGGTCAACGGGAACGTCCTGGTCGTCGCCGTCGCGGTCATCCTGGTCACCGCCGGCTTCGTCCTGGTGCCCGACGGTGCCGAGACCAGGACCGTCACCGCGCACTTCTCGCGCGCGGTGAGCATCTACGAGGGCTCGCAGGTGCGGATCCTCGGCGTCCCGGTCGGCACCGTCACCGCGGTCGTCCCCGAGGGCAACTCGGTGCGGGTGGAGATGGAGTACGACGCGGAGTACAAGGTGCCGGCCGACGCCCAGGCGGTGATCGTGACCCCCACCCTCGTGGCCGACCGGTTCGTCCAGCTCACGCCGGCCTTCACCCAGGGTGCGGTGATGGCGGACGGCGCCGACATCGCGCTCGCGGACACCGGTACGCCGGTCGAGCTCGACCGCATCTACGCGAGCCTGCGGGACCTCTCCGAGGCGCTCGGCCCCAACGGCGTCAACAAGGACGGCTCGCTCGACACCCTGCTGCACGCCGGCACCGGCGCCCTGGAGGGCCAGGGCAAGCGGGGCAACGCGATGATCCTCGACCTGTCCCGGGCCGCGCAGACGTTCGGCGAGGGCAGCGGCGAGCTCTTCGGCACCGTGCGCCGGCTCAGCGAGTTCACCACCGTGCTCGCCGAGAACGACGCCGCGGTCAGCCGCTTCATCCGGGACCTGGCGGGCGCGTCCGCGCAGCTGTCCGGGGAGCGCCAGGAGCTCAGGGCGGTCCTCGCGGCCCTGGCCGGCGCGGTCAGCGAGGTCGAGGCCTTCGTCCACGACAACCGAGGCAGGCTGAAGGGCGACGTCGAGGCGATCGCCGACGTGGCCGGCGTACTGGCCAAGGAGAAGGACTCCCTCGCGCTGGCCCTGGAGAAGGGGCCGCTCGGCGCCGGCAACCTGGCCATCGCCTTCGACAACCCGACCGGCTCGATCGGCGGTCGGATCGCGGTCGGCCCCAACGCCGACGACAGCGACGGCTTCCTCTGCGCGGTGGTCAAGAACGCCGAGGTGCCGCACGCCAAGCTCGCCTGCAAGATCTTCGCGGCGCTGCTCGAGCGGCTGCCCGACGGGACGTTCCCGCCCGGCGGCGACGACTCCGACATCCCCCTGCCGGGAAGCAGCTCGACCAGCCGGCTCGGCGGCGGCACGCCCGCGACCAGCCTCCGCGAGCTGCTGGGAGACCGGTCATGACAGGCCTCCGTCGACGCACCGCGGCCGCGCTCGCCGCCACCCTCGTGGCGACCGTGGCGGTGTCCGGCTGCGAGTTCGACGGGGCCTACGACCTGCCGCTGCCGGGCAGCCCGGTGGACGAGGACGCGTCCTACGAGGTCACGATCGACTTCGCGGACATCCTCAACGTCGTGCCCCGGTCGCCCGTGATGGTCGACGACGTCACCGTCGGCGAGGTCACCGACGTCGAGCGGGTCGGCTGGCACGCCCGCATCAAGGTCCGGGTGCGCGACGACGTCACCCTGCCCGACAACGCGATCGCGGACATCCGCCAGGTCAGCCTGCTGGGGGAGAAGTACGTCGCGCTCGAGCCGCCGGCCGGCAAGGAGCCCGTCGGCGAGCTGTCCGACGGGGACGCCATCCCGCTCTCGGCCACCGGCCGCAACCCGGAGGTCGAGGAGGTGCTGGGCGCGCTCTCGTTCCTGCTCAGCGGCGGCGGCGTCGGGCAGATCCAGACGATCAGCACCGAGCTGAACAAGGTGATGACCGGACGCCAGGACCGGCTCCGGCACCTCCTCGGCGAGCTCGACTCGGTCGTCGGCACGCTCGACGACCAGAAGCACGAGATCATCTCGGCGCTCGACTCGGTCAACTCCCTGGCGAAGACGCTCAACCGGGAGCGCCGCACGGTGGGGACCGCGATCGACACGCTGGCGCCCGCGGCCAGGGTGCTCGCCGACCAGCACGACCAGCTGATGGTGATGCTGCGCCAGCTCGACCGGCTCGGCGTCGTCGGCACCCGCGTGATGAACGGCAGCCGCAAGCAGATCCTGGCCGACCTGCGCCACCTCCAGCCGGTGCTGCGCAGGCTCAACGAGGCGGGGTCCTCCCTGCCCAACGGGCTGTCGCTGTTCATCAGCTTCCCGTTCCCCAAGGAGGCGTCCGAGGTGGTGAAGGGCGACTTCGCCAACACCTCGATCGCCATGGACATCCGGCTCGGCAACCTGTTCAAGGTGCCGAAGGCCCCCGGGCCCGGCGTGCCCGAGCTGCCCCTGCCGGACCTGCCCGACGTGCCGGAGCTCCCCGGCGGAGAAGTCCCCGAGGTCCCCGGGCTGCCGCCGCTCCCCGGCCTGCCCGGCGCCCTGACGTCGGGCTACGACGCGGTGAACCGCAACGGCGGCTTCCTGGAGGTGGGCTTCGGATGACCACCGGGATCAAGGTCCGGCTGATGGCGTTCCTCGTGCTCAGCGCGGTCGGCATCGTCTACATCACGGCGAGCTACCTCGGCTTCGTCGACAAGGTGCTCGGTCGCGGCGTCGACGTGCACGCCACCCTGCCGCGGTCGTCCGGCCTGTTCGTCGGCAGCGAGGTCACCTACCGCGGCCTGAAGGTCGGCAAGGTCGACGCCATGCACGTCACCGGCGACGGCGTACGCCTCGACCTGGCGCTCGAGGAGGGCACGCAGATCCCGCTGGACTCACCGATGTACGTGCACAACCTCTCCGCGGTCGGCGAGCAGTACCTCGACTTCGAGCCGCTGCAGGACCAGGGCCCGTACGCCGGCGACGGCGACACCATCGAGGGCGGCCCCGAGAGCCTCCCGGTCGACGAGGACGACCTGCTCGTCCAGCTCGACGAGCTCGTCGGGTCGGTCGACAAGCACGATCTGCAGACGGTCGTCGCGGAGCTCGGCACGATGTTCTACGACACCGGCCGGCCGCTCCAGCGGCTGATCGACAACGGCGACGTGTTCGTCCGGGAGGCCCAGGCCAACCAGGACGAGACGGTCGCGCTGATGGACAACGGCCTGACCGTGCTGCGCACGCAGCAGCGCGAGGGCGACAGCATCCGTGCGTTCAGCCGCGACCTCGGCGACCTGACCGGCGCCCTGCGCAGGTCCGACGGCGACCTGCGCACCGTCCTGGCCGACGGCGGGTCCGCGGCCCGCGAGGTGCAGGGACTGCTGAAGGACCTCGAGCCCGCGCTGCCGGTGATGCTGACCAACCTGGTGACGGTGAACCAGGTGGTCACACCGCGGCTCAGTGCGGTCGAGCAGCTCCTCGTCACCTTCCCGCGGATGATCTCGAGCGGGTTCACCGGCACCCCGGGCGACGGCTACGGGCACATCAACCTGCAGCTCGCGGGGGAGCCCCAGCCTTGTCGGAAGGGCTACCTCGACCCCGACAGGTGGCGCGACGGGGCCGACCTGAAGGACGGTCCCATCTACACCAAGGCACACTGCGCATCGGGTCCGCCGTACAACATGCGCGGCTCGAAGTACGCACCCGAGTTCGGCTCCGCGGGCAGCTCCAACCGGGCGGCGCCGTCGTCGTCCGGGGCAGGTCGGCTCGACGATGCCGTGGTCACAGGTCTAGGAGGGCAGCAAGCCTTGTTCGGAGACGACTCGTGGAAGTGGATGCTGATCGGTCCGGTGAGGGCCCGGTGACCGCGCTCGTGCCGCGGGGCCGCCCCGGCTGGCTGGCCGCCGCCCTCGCCGCGCTCGTGCTGGCGCTCGTCGTCGGCGGGGCCGTGCTGTTCCCGCGCTGGCAGGACGCCCGCGCGCGAGCAGGCGGCGTACGACGGGGTGCTGCGTGCCGCGACCGCCGAGGTCATCGCGTTCACCACCTTGGACTACCGCGACATCGACCCGTCGATCGACCGGGTGCTCACCGGCGCCACCGGCGACTTCAAGAAGCAGTTCGAGGCCAGCCGGGAGCAGCTGGTCGCGTTGTCGAAGCAGAACCGGTCGGTCTCCAAGGGGCAGGTGCTCCGCGCCGGAGTGGTGAGCATGGACGCCGACTCGGCGCGGGTGATCGTCGTGGCGGACAGCTCGGTGACGAACGTGAACGCCCCCGACCCGCAGCCGCGGCACTACCGGCTGCAGCTCGACCTGGTGCGCCAGGGCGACCGCTGGCTGACCTCCGACCTCGAGTTCGTGGGGTGACCGCGATGAGCCAGATGCTGGACACGAAGATCTGCCCGTTCTGCGCGGAGGAGATCAAGGCCGCGGCGATCAAGTGCCGCTACTGCCAGTCCGACCTCCCGGTGGACGAGCCCGCCCCGCCGGCGGTACGAGCCCGCCCGGGTGGTCGAGCCCGCCCGGGTGGTCGAGCCCGTCGAGACCCCGGCGGTCGAGCCCACCCCACGGTCGGCGCCGCCCGTCGTGCTGATCGGGCTCTCCGCGCTCGCGCTGCTGCTGGCCGGGCTCGTGGGCTACCTCGCCTGGAGCCTCTCGGGGATGAACGACGACGCGGGGGCCCGGCTGTCCGGGCGGGATGCGGCTGCGTCGCAGGTGCAGAAGATCCTGTCCTACGACCACGCGTCGTTCGACCAGGGCACCGCCGAGGCCGAGAAGCTGATGACCGACCGGTTCCGCAAGGAGTACGACGACACCGTCGGCCTGGTCCGCAAGGACGCGCTGGCCAAGGAGTCGGTCGTGCAGGCCGAGGTCGTCGCGGCGTCGGTCGTCGAGGCCGACTCCGACCGGGTCGAGGCGCTGCTGTTCGTCAACCAGACGACCTCCGACAAGGACCTGAAGGAGCCGCGCGTCGACCTCAACCGGGTCGTCGTGACGCTGGTCCCCGACGGCGACGGCGGCTGGCTGGTCGACGACCTCGAGGCGCTCTGAGCCGGCGTGGACCCGGCTCTGGTCAGCGGGCCGTCCGTCCCCTAAACTAGAACACGTTCCAGTGGTTCCGTGGAGGAGGACGTGCATGTCGCAAGGCGGTCGCGCTGCGGTGCGCATGGCGCAGGCCGAGATCGACGCGTTCCTCGACGAGTCCATGAAGGTGCAGGTCGCCACGGTCAACCCGGATGGCAGCCCGCACCTGACGACGCTCTTCTACGTCGTCCTCGACGGCCGGATCGCGTTCTGGACCTACGCGAGCTCGCAGAAGATCAAGAACCTCGAACGCGACGACAGGATCACCTGCCTGGTCGAGGACGGCGACGACTACTTCGAGCTGCGCGGGGTGTCGATCTCCGGGCACGCCAAGCTCGTGACCGACAAGGACGAGATCCGGGTGATCGGCACCGAGGTCGCCACCCGGATGGTGCACGGCGCCGACCTCGGCGACTTCGGCCGGGACATGGTCGAGCGCCAGGTGCAGAAGCGGGTCGCCGTGCTCGTCGAGCCGGCCAAGGTCGCCAGCTGGGACCACCGCAAGATGACGAACGGGACCTGAGGGAGACACGGATGCGAGTGACAGCCGACTTCGACCTGTGCGAGGCCAACGCGCTCTGCGTGGGCATCGCCCCCGAGATGTTCGAGCTCGACGACGACGACAACCTGTCGATCCTCGACGACCGGGTGACCGCCGACAACGAGGCCCGGATCCGGCAGGCGGTCGCCTCCTGCCCCAAGGCCGCCCTGAGCATCGAGGACTGAGACCGACCATGCAGAGCACTGACCCGCTGTCCCTCGACGGCCGCGTCGCCGTCGTCACCGGAGCCGGCGCCGGCCTCGGCAGGGCCGAGGCACAGGCCCTCGCCCGTGCCGGTGCCCACGTCGTGCTCAACGACCTGCCCGGCGCCGCCGAGGAGGCCGCCGAGGAGATCCGTGCCGAAGGCGGACAGGCCACGGTCGTCGCCGGTGACGTGGGGGAGCGCGCCACCGCGGACGCCCTGCTCGCCGCCACGGCCGACGACCTCGGTCGGCTCGACATCGTCGTCAACAACGCCGGTGTCATCCGCGACCGGATGCTGTTCAACATGAGCGACGAGGAGTGGGACCTCGTCATCAAGGTCCACCTGCGTGGTCACTTCCTGCTCAGCCGCAACGCCGCGTCGTACTGGCGCGGGCTCGCGAAGTCCACCGGCGCACCCGTCTACGGCAGCGTGGTCAACACCGCGTCCGAGGCCTTCCTGGTCGGTTCGCCCGGCCAGCCCAACTACGCGGCCGCCAAGGGCGGCATCACCGCGCTGACGCTGTCCACCGCGCGCGGGCTCGGTCGGTCCGGCGTGCGGGCCAACGCGATCTGCCCCCGGGCGCGCACCGCGATGACCGAGCAGGTCTTCGGCGAGGACACCTCCGGACGCAGCATCGACCCGCTGTCGCCCGAGCACGTCGCGCCGCTGGTCGCCTACCTCGCCTCACCCGCCGCCGAGCGGATCACCGGCCAGGTGTTCGTCGTGTACGGCGGCATGGTGGCCCTGCTGGCGGCCCCCGTCGTCGAACGCCGCTTCGACGCCTCGGCCGAGACCTGGGACCTGCCCGACCTCGACAAGCAGCTCGGCTCGTTCTTCGCCGACCGCGACCCGTCGGTGGGCTTCGCCGCCGACAGCGTGATGAACATCGACGACCAGCCGCTCGGCTGACTCCGCACACGAAACAGACAGGGATCGACATGGGACGGCTCAGCGGCAAGGTGGCCATCGTCACCGGCGGTGCACAGGGACAAGGTGCCGCCATCGTGCGCGGTTTCGTGGCGGAGGGCGCGAAGGTCGTCATCGCCGACATCGCCACCGACGAGGGAGAAGCTGCTCGCCAAGGAGATCGGCGACGACGTGCGTCTTCGTCCGTCACGACGTGACGAGCGAGTCCGACTGGGAGGCCACGGTCGCCACCGCCAAGGAGCGCTTCGGCAGGCTCGACGTGCTCGTCAACAACGCCGGCATCCTGATGTTCGCCGAGCTGACCGCGACGTCGCTGGAGGACTA
Organism: uncultured Actinomycetota bacterium; assembly: GCA_963721855.1. Lineage (GTDB taxonomy): Bacteria > Actinomycetota > Actinomycetes > Propionibacteriales > Nocardioidaceae > Nocardioides_B. Next base: position 345,221 of record CAVRMN010000017.1, read on the forward strand.
CGAGAAGGTCATCCGGATCAACCAGTTCGGGACGTTCCTCGGCATGCGCTCCGTGGTCGCCTCGCTGGAGGAGGCAGGCGGCGGCTCGATCGTCAACGCGTCGTCCATCGAGGGCCTCGGCGGCATGCCCTTCCTGGTCGCCTACACCTCGAGCAAGTTCGCGATCCGAGGCATGACCAAGGCGGCCGCGATGGAGCTCGGGCCGAAGAAGATCCGGGTGAACTCGGTGCACCCCGGCATGATCGACACCGCCATGACGCGGATCCACGGCGGCGACGCCGCGATGGAGTGGGGCGGCCAGCGGGTCGCGCTCAAGCGCGTGGGCCAGCCCGAGGACGTGGTCGGGATCTACGTCTTCCTGGCGAGCGACGAGAGCAGCTTCTGCACCGGCGGCGAGTACGTCGTCGACGGCGGCGCCACCGCCACCCACGCCTTCGGCGGCTGAGCGGGTAGGTTGCGGGAGTGGCTGACTCCCCGTCCTCGCGCCTTGCCGTTCTCATCGACGCCGACAACGCCCAGGCGGCCTTCATCGAGGACCTCCTCGCAGAGGTCGCGAAGTACGGCGTCGCGACCGTCAAGCGGATCTACGGGGACTGGACCTCGCCGCAGCTCGGTCGGTGGAAGGACGTGCTGCACCTGCACGCGATCAACCCGGTGCAGCAGTTCGCCTACACGAAGGGCAAGAACGCCACCGACAGCGCGATGATCATCGACGCGATGGACCTGCTCTACACCGGGCGGTTCGACGGCTTCTGCCTCGTGACCTCCGACAGCGACTTCACGCGACTCGCCTCGCGGCTGCGCGAGTCGGGCGTGACCGTCTACGGCTTCGGGGAGCGCAAGACCCCCGAGGCGTTCCGTTCCGCCTGCGACAAGTTCGTCTACGTCGACGTGCTCCGGTCGACTGACGACGAGGAGACCGACGCCGAGCAGACGAACAAGCGCCCGACGTCCAAGGAGCTGCGGGGTGACGGGCGGTTGATGAGCCTGATGCGCACCGCGATCGAGAGCGCCTCGGACGACGAGGGTTGGGCGCCACTGGGTGCGGTGGGCAGCCACATCGTGAAGCAGGCGCCCGACTTCGACCCACGCAACTGGCGCTACGCGAAGCTGGTCGACCTGGTCACCGCGATCGGGGCGTTCGAGGTCGAGCGGGCCGGCCAGTCCGTCCGGGTCCGGGAGAAGCCCAAGCGCCGTCGCTGACCCGCCCTCAGCCCCATGGCCGCGCCAGAATCGCGCACAGGTGCCGGATCAGCTCGGATCTTGCGTGGAGGGGCGCCGCAATCGCGCACCTGAGCTGTTCTGGCGAAGCGCCCGGCGCAGCCGGACCGCCCATGCCGGCAGCAGCACGTAGGTGCCCAGCCACCCGAGCCCGCCGGCGACCAGCCACCCGGGGGCCGATTCCATGTCGTCGATCCGCTGGACCACGCCGGGGACGCTCAGCAGACCGATGGCCATCACCGAGCCGGCGACGGTGCCGAGGGTGGTGAGCCCCCGCGGCCAGGCGGGCGTCGCTGTAGCCGCCCACCGGTTGAGCGTGACCAGCCAGGTGCCCACCAGGGCGAACCCGGTTCCGGACACGAGGCCCGCCAGGAAGAATCCGGTCGTGTCGGTGAGCACGAGGGCCGACCCGGCAACCGTCAGCGCAGCTCCGACTACACCGGCGCCGGTGGCAAGGGTTCCTGGCAGATCCGGCGGCATCCCCTCCCGGCGGAGGCTGACGGCCAGCGAGCCGGCGAGCACACCGAGAGCGGCGTTGCCGACGTCGTTCAGGGCGCCGAAGGGTTCGTCGGCGACGAAGAACACGACGAGAGCGGTCGCGCTTGCGGGACCGACGACTCCGATCGCGGTGGCGATCCCCGTCAGGGTCCTGTGCTCAGTCGGCAGGGCGGCGTCATTCCGCAGCTGTGGCACGGTGCTCACGCCCTCACTGTCCTGACGGCGGCGCCCGGCTCGCAATGGCCCGATCGGGCGGTCAGCGCTCTGCCTCACGGCAGCCAGATGCGCCGACTCGGCGGGGTGGGGGCAGCCAGACGCGCCGACTCGGCGGGGTCAGCGCAGGAGCAGGCGGACGGCGACGTCCATCGACTTGGACACGTCGACGGCGGAGGCGCGGCCCGTGACCCACTGCACCAGGCTGGCGAGCCAGACGTCGCCGATCACCTTGGCGATCGCGATGTCCTCCTCGGTCGGCTCGATCTCGTCGGTCGTGAGCTCGGGATCCTTCATGGCGCGCATGAGCAGCCGGGTGACGTGCATGCCGACGACGTGGATCTCGTTGGCGACCGAGGCGTCCGCGAACATGAACGCGCGGGTGAGCGCCTCGGTGAGGTTGGGGTCCCGCTGCAGTCCGCGGGTGGTCCGGCCGAGGACGTACATCACCCGGTCCGGGGGAGTGTCGCCCGGGATCGGCCGCCGGTCGAAGTTCGCGTTGGCCTGCTCGAACTCGCGCGCCAGCGCGGACACGAGCAGGTGGATCTTGGAGGGGAAGTAGCGGTAGAGCGTGCCGAGCGCGACGTCCGCGCGCTCCGCGACGGCGCGCATCTGCACCGCGTCGAAGCCGCCCTTGGAGGCGAGCGCGATGGTGGCGTCGAGGATCCGCTTGCGCCTGTCTCGCTGCGCGGCCGAGCCGAGGTCCTCGTAGGTGAGCGAGTTCATACTGCTCAAGGGGGTGCTCCCGTTGTGTTCGGCTCCGCGATCCGTGACGATTGCCCGCGGAAGTCCACGCCTCGCAGGCACTCCGTAGGCTAGCACCGCGACCCTGCATAATAGAAACACGTTCCAGTCTGTTCGAGGCTGGTGTCGAAGCATCAGGAGGCCGCTGTGCGCATCGCGCTGCTGTCATACCGCAGCAAGCCGCACTGCGGCGGGCAAGGCGTCTACATCCGTCACCTCAGCCGGGAGCTGGCCGCCCTCGGTCACGAGGTCGAGGTCTTCTCCGGGCAGCCGTACCCCGAGCTCGACGACGGGGTGAAGCTCACCAAGGTGCCGAGCCTCGACCTCTACCGCGAGCCGGACCCGTTCCGGACGCCCTGGCCGAAGGAGTACCGCGACGCCATCGACGTGCTCGAGGTGGCGACGATGTGGACCGCCGGCTTCCCCGAGCCGCGCACGTTCAGCCTGCGGGTCGCCAAGCTCCTCAAGGAGCGGCTCGACGACTTCGACGTCGTCCACGACAACCAGACGCTCGGCTACGGCGATGCTCGACATCGAGCGCGCCGGGCTGCCGCTCGTCGACGACGATCCACCACCCGATCACGTTCGACCGCCGTGTCGACCTGGCCGCGGCCAAGGGGATCCGCAAGAAGCTGTCGCTGCGCCGCTGGTACGGCTTCCTGCGCATGCAGGCCAAGGTCGCCCGCCAGCTCGGCAAGATCCTCACCGTCTCCGAGAGCTCCGCGCGCGACATCGCGATCGACTTCGGCGTCGACAGGAGCAGGCTCCAGGTGATCCCGCTCGGCGTCGACTCGGTGTTCCAGCCGCGCGAGGAGCCGCGGGTCCCCGGCCGCATCGTGGCCATGGCCAGCGCCGACACCCCGATGAAGGGGATCGCCACGCTGCTCGAGGCGTTCGCCAAGCTGCGCACCGAGCGCGACCTCGAGCTGCTGCTGGTCACCCGCCCCAAGCCGGGCGGCCAGACCGAGAAGCTGATCGACCGGCTCGCCATCAACGACTCGGTGCGGTTCGTCAACGGGATCACGGACGCCCAGCTCGCCGAGATCGTCGCCTCCGCGGAGATCGCCTGCGTGCCCTCGCTCTACGAGGGGTTCTCGCTGCCGACCGTCGAGGCGATGGCCTGCGCGACCCCGCTGGTGGTGAGCCGCGCCGGTGCGATCCCGGAGGTCGTCGGGCCCGAGGGGCTGTGCGCCGACCTGGTCACCCCCGGTGACGTCGGCGAGCTCGTGCACGCCCTCGAGAACCTCCTCGACGACCCCGACCGCCGCGCCCGGATGGGCGCCGCCGGACGTGAGCGCGCGCTCGCCGAGTACAGCTGGCACGCCGTCGCCGAGGCCACCGCCGACGCCTACCGAGACGTCATCCGCACCCGCAGCCTGGAGGCTTGATGCTCACCGTGGACTTCGACCGGCTCGGGCTGCGCCCCGGCGACCGCGTGCTCGACATGGGCTGCGGGGCCGGACGGCACGCGTTCGAGATGTTCCGCCGTGGCGGTGACGTGATCGCGTTCGACCAGGACGGTGACGAGCTCGCCGGCGTGCTGGAGATCTTCGGGGCGATGCGCGAGCAGGGCGAGGTGCCGCTCGGCGCCGAGGCCGACATCAAGCAGGGCGACGCCCTGGCGATGCCGTTCGCCGACGAGGAGTTCGACCGGATCATCGCTTCCGAGGTGCTCGAGCACATCCCCGACGACGCGACCGCGATCGCCGAGCTCGTGCGGGTGCTGCGTCCCGGCGGCACGATCGCCGTCACGGTGCCGCGCTGGCTGCCGGAGAAGATCTGCTGGGCGCTGTCCGACCAGTACCACGAGGTCGAGGGCGGCCACGTCCGCATCTACACCGGCGACGAGCTCGTCGGGAAGCTGCAGGCCGCCGGGCTGGAGTACCTCGGCAAGGACCACGCCCACGGCCTGCACTCGCCCTACTGGTGGATCAAGTGCGCGGTCGGCGTCGACAACGACAAGCACCCGCTGGTGAAGGCCTACCACGAGGTCCTGGTCTGGGACATCATGAAGCGGCGCGGCTACAGCGCGGTGACGCGGCTGGCCGAGCGGGCGCTGAACCCGCTCATCGGCAAGAGCATGGTCCTCTACCTGCGCAAGCCCGATGCGGCCTGAGACACCCGCCCTCGACGGCATCCTGACCGCCCACGAGGTCGCGGCCACGGCTGCCTCCATCGCGGCGATGCAGGAGCCGGACGGCGCCATCCCCTGGACGACCGGGGAGCACGTCGACGTGTGGAACCACGTCGAGGCGGCGATGGCGCTGCTCGTCGGCGGCGAGGTCGAGGCGGCGCACCGCGCGTACGACTGGTGCCTGGCCACCCAGCGCGAGGACGGCTCGTGGCCGATGAAGATGGTCGGCGGCGAGGTCGAGGACGGCAGCGGCGAGACCAACATGTCGGCGTACCTCGCCGTCGGGGTCTGGCACCACTGGCTGGTCCGCCGGGACGAGACGTTCGTACGCCGGATGTGGCCGGCCGTGCGCAGGGGGCTCGACTTCGTGGTCGGCATGCAGCTGCCGTTCGGCGGCATCGCGTGGTCGCAGGAGGCCGGCGGGAAGGTCAACGCCGAGGCCCTGCTCGCCGGCAGCTCGAGCATCTACCAGTCGCTGCGTGCCGGGCTCGCACTCTCGGAGCTGATGAACGACCAGCAGCCCGACTGGGAGCTCGCCGCCGGTCGGCTCGGGCACGCGCTGCGCGAGCACCGCGACCGGTTCCTCGACAAGTCGTCCTTCTCGATGGACTGGTACTACCCGGTGCTCGGTGGCGCGGTGCGCGGCCAGGACGGGCGCACGATGATCGACAGCCGGTGGGACCACTTCGTGCGGCCCGGCCTCGGCATCCTCTGCATCGACACCGACCCCTGGGTCACCGGCGCGGAGACGTGCGAGCTGGCGATGGCCCTCGACAACCTCGGCGACCGGGAGCGGGCGCTCACCCTCGTGCGCGACATGCAGCACCTGCGCGCCGAGGAAGGGAAGTACTGGACCGGCTACGTCTACCCCGACGACGTGAACTGGCCCGTCGAGCACACCACCTACACGGCGGCGGCGGTGATCCTCGCGGTCGACGCCCTGTCCGGCACCACGCCCGGCTCCGACATCTTCCGGGCGAGCACGCTGCCGACGGGCTTCCCCGAGATCGGCCTGGAGTGCGGCTGCGAGACGGCCGACACCCCGCAGCGCGTCAGCTGACCGGGTCGCCGGCGTCGCCGGCCACGCGGGTCAGCACCCGCATCGACCCGAGTGCCCGGGTCTCCTCGAAGCCGCTCCGCAGCGCACGGAGGAAGACGCGGTACGGCGGCTGCCCGCCGTCCGCGGGGTCGGGGAACACGTCGTGGATCACCAGCGTGGCGCCGTTCGCCACCCAGCGGGCGAACCCGGTGTAGTCGTTGCCGGCGTGCTCGTCGGTGTGGCCGCCGTCGATGAACAGCAGCGACAGCGGGGTCCGCCAGTGTGCGGACACGGTGGTCGACCGGCCGACGACGGCGACGACCTGCTCGTCGAGGCCGGCGTCGAGGATGGTGCGGCGGAAGGTCGGCAGCGTGTCGAGCCGGCCGTGGACCGGGTCGGCCAGGGACGCGTCGTGGTACTCCCAGCCCGCCTGGTTCTCCTCGGACCCGCGGTGGTGGTCGACGGTGAACACCGTGCCTCCGGTGGCCAGCGCGGCGGCGCCGAGGTAGATCGCCGACTTCCCGCAGTAGGTGCCGACCTCGAGCGCGGGGCCGTGCGGAAGCCGCTCGAGCGCCACCTGGTGCAGCAGCTCGCCCTCGTCCTCGGGCATGAACCCCTTGGCGGCGAGTGCGTGCCGCAGCAGCTCCGGGGGCATCGCGGTGGAGGACTTCATGCGGGCAGCCTAACCATGGCACAATTGAAACACGTTCTAGATTCGTCCCCGAGGAGTGACCGTGGCCCTGGGCCTGACCGACGACCAGCGCGCGCTCGCCGACTCCCTGCGGGACTGGGCGCGCGACCGCGGGACCACCGACGTGGTGAAGGGCGCCGAGGACGCGGGGCCGGACGCGTTCGGCGCGACCTGGACGGGCCTGGCCGGGCTCGGGGTCGTGACGATCGCGGTCCCGGAGGAGCTGGGAGGCGCCGGCGGCTCGCTGGTCGACCTGGCCTGCGCGCTCGAGGCGTGTGCCGCGGCGATGGTGCCGGGGCCGCTGCTGTCGACCGCCGTGGCGGCGACGGTCCTCGCTCCGCACGCTGCGTCCGAGCCGCTCGCCGAGCTGGTGCGGGGGATCGCCGACGGTTCGGTGACCGTCGCGCTCGCGCCCGCGCTGTCGCCGCTCGTGGTCGGGGGGTCCGGTGAGCTCAGCGGCGAGGTGCCGGTGCTCTGGGGCGCCGGGTCGACGTCGCACCTCCTCGTCGGCGCCGCTGCCGGCGACTCCGAGCAGTGGTTCGTCGTGGATGCCGCGGCTGCCGGGGTCGCCCTCGAGGTCGCCGGCGCGGTGGACCTGTCCCGGTCGACGGGCCGCGCGGTGCTCGACGCCGTCGTACCCGTGGCGTCGCTGCCGCTGTCCCGGGCGCACGTGGGCGACGTGGCGGTCACCTTGGCCGCTGCCGAGGCGGCGGGGGTCGCGCGCTGGGCGCTCGCGACCGCGGTCGACTACGCGAAGGTGCGCGAGCAGTTCGGGCGCACGATCGGCTCGTTCCAGGCCGTCAAGCACCTGTGCGCGGAGATGCTCGAACGGTCGGAGTCGGCGACAGCGGTCGCCTGGGACGCCGCCGGGGCGCACGACGAGTCGCCCGAGCAGCTCGCCTTCGCCGCCGCGGTGGCCGCGTCGGTCGCGCTCGACGCCGCGGTCGACAACGCGAAGGACTGCATCCAGGTGCTCGGTGGCATCGGGTTCACCTGGGAGCACGACGCGCACCTCTACCTCCGTCGCGCGTTGGCGACCCGCCAGCTGCTCGGCGGTGCCGACCGGTGGCGGCTGCGACTCGCCGGGCAGGCGCTGGACGGCCGGCGGCGCGCGACCCACGTCGACCTCGAGGGCGCGGGGGAGCAGACCCGGGAGGCCGTGCGTGCGGAGGTCGGCCGCATCGCGGCACTGACCGGCGCGCAACGGCGTACGGCGCTGGCGGACGCGGGTCTCATCGCGCCGCACTACCCGCCGCCCTACGGCCGCGGGGCCGGCGCGGTCGACCAGATCGTCATCGACGAGGAGCTCCGCGCGGCGGGCATCCCGATGCCCGAGCTCGCGATCGCCGCGTGGGCGCTGCCGACGATCCTCGAGCACGGCGACGACGCGCAGCGGGAGCGGTTCGTCGGACCGAGCCTGCGCGGCGAGATCTCGTGGTGCCAGCTCTTCAGCGAGCCCGGCGCCGGGTCGGACCTGGCGTCGCTTGCGCACCCGCGCCGAGCGCGTCGACGGCGGCTGGCGGCTCACCGGGCAGAAGGTCTGGACGTCGCTGGCACGCGAGGCCGACTGGGGCATCTGCCTGGCCCGCACGAACCCGGACGCCCCGCCGCACCAGGGCATCACCTACTTCCTCGTGGACATGCGGTCCGCGGGGATCGACATCCGACCGCTGCGGGAGCTGACCGGCGACGCGGTGTTCAACGAGGTGTTCCTCGACGACGTGGTCGTCGCGGACGACTGCGTGGTCGGTCCGGTCGACGGCGGCTGGAAGCTCGCCAGGACGACGCTCGCCAACGAACGGGTGGCCATGGGCGGCAAGTCGCTCGGCGTCAGCGTCGAGCGTGCCCTCGCGGCCGCGGCGGACGACAAGGAGCTCGGTGACGCGGTCCGGCTGCGGCTCGGTCAGGCCGTCGCCGAGGCGACCACCGTCAAGGTGCTCGGGCTCCGGTCGACGCTGCGGGCGGTGACGGGCGCCGGCCCCGGCCCGGAGTCGTCGGTGAGCAAGCTCGTCGGGGTGCGGCAGCGGCAGGACAGCTCCGAGCTGGCGCTCGACCTGCTGGGGGAGTCCGCCCTGCTCGGCGGCGAGGCCGCGGTGGCCGCCTGGCACGAGGCGCTGCTGACCCGGTGCCTGAGCATCGCCGGTGGCACCACCCAGGTGCTGCGCAACGTCGCGGCCGAGCGGATCCTCGGGCTGCCCCGGAGCTGAAAGAGCCCGACGTCCCGGCGCCGAGAACGACTCACGGAGAGGCCTGGTTCAGCTGCCGGATCCGGCCGGCACGAGGATCCCGCGCCCACGGAGCCGCCCTTCCTCGAGGTCGTCCATCGCATCGTTGACCGCCTCGACCGGGTATGTCCGGGTGAGCATCTCGACGCGTCCGTCCGCCGCCAGTGCCATGAGCTCGACCAGGTCGTTGTAGCTGCCGACCAGGTTGCCGACCACGTTCCGCTCGGTCGAGATCACGTCGATCGTCGGCACGTCGATCGTCCCGCCGTACCCGATGACGAAGTCGCTGCCGGCGCGCCGTGTCAAGCCCCAGCTGTCCCGCTCGGCCCCGCGCTCGCCCACGAAGTCGAGCACGACCTCGGCCCCGTTGCCGTCGGTCAGCTCCAGCACCCGCTCCACGTGTGAGCCGTCCACGACGACGGTCTCGTCGGCGCCCCACTCGCGGGTGAGTGACAGGGCCTCCGGGTTCCGGTCCAGAACCACGATCCTGGTAGCGCTCAACGCGCGCAGGCACTGGATGCCGATGTGGCCGAGGCCGCCTGCCCCCATCACCACGCAGGTGCTCCCCGGGTACAACAGCGGCACCGCCTTCTTCACCGCGTGGTACGCCGTGAGGCCGGCGTCGGCCAGGGCAGCGACCGAGGCGGGCTCGACGCCGGCCGGGAGCTTGACCACCGAGCGGGCCGAGGTCTTGACCAGCTCCGCCATCCCTCCGTCGGCGTCGATGCCGGGGAAGGCACTGGCCTCACAGTGCACGTCATCGCCCGCGCGGCAGGCGCGGCAGAAGCCGCAGGTCACCAGCGGGTGCAGGATCACCGGCTCGCCGGGTTGGAGGTGCTCCACCGCTGTGCCGACGGCATGGACCCAGCCCGCGTTCTCGTGCCCAAGGGTGTAGGGCAGCGCGACGTTGCTCTTGGAGGCCCACTGCCCTTCCACGATGTGCAGGTCGGTGCGGCACAGGCCCGCCCCACCGATCCTGACGACCACGTCGAAGGGGTCGGTGACCTCTGGCTCCGCGACGTCCTCGACCACGGGGCGCTCGCCGTAGTGGTGTAGCCGAACAGCCTTCATCGCGCCTCCCGGGGACCGAGATCGGGTCTGCCTGGTCTTGCACTTTATCCGGCCGACCCGTGCCGTGGACAAGGGTCGGAGGACCGTGGAAACTGGAGGAAGCTGCGGCCTACCGCAGCAGGCACATCCCTCGAACGGACGGGGAGGGTCCATGGCGACACGGACACCGGAAGAGATTTTCGCCCACCACGGCAAGGCTCTTGGCGCCGAGGACCTCGAGGACATCGTCGCGGACTACAGCGACGACGCGATCCTCGTCGTCCAGAAGAAGGTGTACCGCGGCAAGGACGGTGCCCGGGAGGTCTTCACCCAGCTGCTCGGCGACGTACCCCAGGCACAGTGGGAGCTGGAGACCGTCTTCGCCGACGACGTGCTCTACCTGGGGTGGAAGGCGGTCGGAGGCGGCCGCAAGGTGGAGGACGGTGTCGACACCTTCATCTTCAGGGACGGCATGATTCGGGTGCAGACCGTCGTCTACACCGTCCAACCCGCCTGACCTGTCGACCCGACCGCCGGTCGATGGGGCCTCGTGTCAGGCGCCGGGCTCGGCGGCGTCGCGCGGCTCGAGGACGACAACGGCGGTCTCGGTCGGTCGCCGGGCGGCGAAGTCGTCGAGGTCCTTGTCGATCTCGGCCCAACGGGACCAGAGCCGCTCGCGCTCTTCGCCCTGCGCGCGGTGGGCACGGACCTGTCGTGCTCCGTCGCGGGTCTGGGCGACGGCGTCCGGATGATCCTGCAGGTTCAGCCACCACGCGGGTTCGGCCGGACCCCATCCGTTCATCGCCATGGTGACCAGGTTGCGACCGTCCTCGAAGTAGCCGACGACGACCTGTCGCGGCTTCCCACTGCGTCGACCCGTCGTGGTGAGCCACAGCGTCCCCCACCCGCCCGGCTTCGGCCGCCACAGACCGAACCGGCCACCGGTGGCGCGCAGCAGCGCGCGATGGCCGTGCCAGAAGGCCACGATGAACCAGCGCGGCTGAAGCCGCGCACGACGACCACGCGCCGCCGCTGGTCGCGCCTCACGATCACTGGGCATGACCACAGCGTGACCCCCCTGGCCGGGCCCTGCCAGGGCCATAGGTCCGAAGGTCACGGGCAGGCAGCCGTGCTGAGTCGCCCTAGGCAGGGGCAAGCGTCCGTCTCATGACCGTGTGGTTCTTCCCCTTCGGGGGTGAGTGCCCTGATCGTGAACTCCTCGCTCATGGCGCCATGGTGGGACCGCACGGCGCGATCATGGATCTCAGAAAAGAACTGTGGTGCCGCTGTCGAATTGCTGTCGGTCCGTTCGTCATCCGTGATGAGGTCGCAGTCGCGACCTGACCACACCCAGGAGGAATCTCGATGAGTCGTTACCTTGTGCTGCTGCCCGCCCCCGAGGCGGAGTGGGCGAAGCTGCCCGAGTCCGAGCACGAGAAGGGCATGAGGTCGCACGGCCAGTTCCACAAGGATCTGGCGGAGGGCGGACACCGGATGGTCGTCGCCAGCCCGCTCGAGCCGTCGGCGCAGGCGACTTCCATGCGCCCTGACGGCAACGGAGCGGCGCTGGTCACCGACGGTCCGTTCACCGAGTCCGCCGAGCAGATCGTCGGCTTCTACCTCGTCGAGAGCGACGACGAGGCCGATCTCCGCGCAGCGTGCGAGCGGTTCGCGGCCCGAGGTGAGCTCATCGAGCTCCGACGCCTGGCTGAGTGAAGGAGCAGAGCATGAGTGAGTACATGGTGCTGATCGTCGGGGACGGCGACCGGTGGTGGACCTCGATGAGCCTGAAGGAACGCAAGGACGCCTACGCCGAGTACGCCCGTTTCGCCGAAGAGCTGGCCCGACGCGGCCACAAGGTGACCGGCGGCGCCGAGCTGCACCACAACGCCGAGGCCAAGTCGATCCGACCGGGCAGCTCGACGGTCACCGACGGCCCGTTCACGGAGACCGCGGAGCAGGTGGGCGGCTTCTACCTCGTGGAGACCGACGACCTCGACGACCTGCTCGACTGCTGCACGATCATCACGGGCGTGGGCGACGGCATCGAGGTGCGCCGGACCGTCGACCCCGCCGAGCGGCCCACGTGAGGAGGTACGTCGTCCTGGTCGCCTACGCGCCGGGCGACTGGGAGGCGGCCTCCGAGGCGGAGCGGCGGGAGCACTTCGCGGCGCACCACGCGTTCGAGGAGTACGTCGACGCGCACGGACGCCGGATCAGCTCGGCCCCGCTCGCGGGTGCCGACACGGCGACCACCATCCGGCACGTCGACGGGGCCGCCACGGTGACCGACGGCCCGTTCGTCGAGTCCGTCGAGCAGGTCGGCGGCTACTACGACGTGGAGCTGCCCGACCTGGACACGGCCATCGCGGCCGGAAGCCTGCTCCCGACGTCGTACGCCGTCGAGATCCGACCGGCCATGACGATCGAGGGTCACGAGTCGGTGTGAGCGAGGCGGCTGACGCGGTCCTGGAGAGGGTCCTGCGCGAGGAGTGGGGGCGGCTGACGTCGCTGCTCCTCGCGCAGTTCCGCCGGCTCGACCTCGTCGAGGACGCCCTCGGCGACGCGGTCGAGGCGGCGGCGCGCCGCTGGCGCCAGGACGGGCCGCCGAACAACCCGCCGGCGTGGCTGTTGACCACGGCGCGCCGGCGCATCCTCGACCGGTTCCGCGCCGAGTCCATGGCGCACCTCAAGGCGCCCCTGCTCGTGACCGACGCCGAGCACCGACAGCAGAGCGGGGGAGCGATGGCGGACCCGGGCGACCTCATCGAGGACGACCTGCTCCGGCTCGTCCTGATGTGCACCCACCCCGCCCTCGCGCCCGAGGCGGCCAGTGCCCTGGCGCTTCGCCTGGTCCTCGGCGTCAGCACCCCAGACATCGCCCGGCTGTTCCTCGTGCCGGAGCCGACCGTCGCGGCGCGGATCACCCGCGCCAAGAAGAAGGTCGTCGCGGCCGGAATCCCCTTCGCCGTCCCGGCGGCGGACGTGCTCCCGCAGCGGTTGGAGACGGTCGCACAGACGGCCTACCTCGCCTTCACCGCGGGCTACGCACCCGGCAGTGGTCCGGACCTGCTGCGCGCGGACCTTGCCGGGGAGGCCATCCGGCTGGTCCGGGTCGTGCGCGACCTGTGTCCCGGTGAGCCGGCGACGACGGCACTGCTGGCGCTGATGCTGCTGCAGCACTCCCGACGCGACGCGAGGGTCGGCCCGGACGGCCGGCTGGTCCTGCTGGCTGACCAGGACCGGGGCCTGTGGCGCCGCGACGACATCGACGAGGGGCTGGCACTGCTGGTCGACCCGGTCCTCGCGGGGCCGGTCAGCCCGGTGGCCGCGTCGTACGTCGTGCAGGCACGCATCGCGGCCGAGCACGCCGCCGCCGACCGGCCGGAGGACACGCGGTGGGACCGGATCGTCGATCACTACGACCTGCTGCTCCGGCTCGTCCCCTCGCCGAGCGCCCGACTGGCCCGGGCCGTCGCGGTGGCCGAGGCATCCGGACCCGAGGCAGGACTGGCCGCGCTCGACGGGATCGAGATGCCCGGCAGCCACCGGGTCGCGGCCGTCCGCGCCGAGCTGCAGACCCGTCGCGGTGACGTGGCCGCGGCTCGGGCCTCCTACGACGAGGCGATCGCGGCGTGCCGCAACGACACCGAGCGTGCGCACCTGCTCGACCGGCAGCGCGGCCTTCCGGGCTGAGCAGGCTCAGCCGCCCACGGCGGAGGTGCGCTCCTCGGCGGCGTGCACGGCCTGGTCGTAGGTCCAGCGCAGGAAGCGGTCGACGCCCCGGACGACGTGCGCGCTGCGGATCGACGGGAACACGTCGAAGGCGTGCTGCGTGCCCGGCAGCTCGGCGTAGGCGACCTCGTGCTTGGAGACCTCCCGCAGCCGCGCCACGAACTCACGGGCCTGCGTGACCTCGACGAGGGTGTCGTGGGTGCCGTGGATCACGAACATCGGCGGCGCGTCCGCATTGACCCGCAGCAGGGGCGAGGCGCGCTCGAAGTGCTCGATCTCCCGGCGCGGGTCGCGGAACAGCACGCGTGGACCGAGGAAGCCGTCGCGCATCTGCTGCGCCTTCCTCGACCCCGTCACCCCGGCGAAGTCGTAGACGCCGTAGAACGGCACCGCGGCCTGCACGGTCGTGTCGGCGTCCTCGAAGCCGGGCTGGTACTCCGGGTCGTTGGGGGTCAGGGCGGCGAGCGCGGTGAGGTGTCCGCCGGCCGAGCCGCCGGTGATGGCGAGGAACGACGGGTCGCCGCCGTACTCCCCGATGTGCTCCCGGATCCAGGCGATCGACCGCTTCACGTCGATGATGTGCGCGGGGAAGGCGTCGCGCGGGCTGAGCCGGTAGTTGATCGCCACGCAGACCCAGCCGCGGGCGGCCATGTGCAGCATCAGCGGGATGCCCTGCTCGTCCTTCTTGCCGATCGTCCAGCCGCCCCCGTGGACCTGGAGCAGCACGGGGGACTTCCCGCGCGCCGCCTGCCGGGGGCGGTAGATGTCGAGGAGACCGCGGCGTCCGTGCTCCCCGATGTAGGGGATGTCCTTCAGCACCTCGACCTCGTCGTCGTGCATCCGGAACGGCATCGCCAGCTGGCGCAGGGGAGTGGAGTAGTCGAGGTCGGTGTAGGTCTTCTGGAGGTGCTCCATGTAGTCGGCGCCCAGGGCCTCGGCCAGGGCTGCGTCGACGTGCTTCTTGGCGCCCTCGGCCTGCACCATCAGCGCCGTCAGGCCCACGGCGCTCCCCGCGGCGATGGCCAGGGCGTGACGATTCCTCCGGCCGACCGTTGTCTCCCTGACGGAGTCGGCCACGGTCAGCGCCAGCAGGTGGGGGGCCAGCTCGCTGGTCAGCCAGCCGCCGAACATCGCGGGGATGCCGGCCCAGTAGCCCGGCACGGGGCGGAGGGCGTTCGCGGTGAGCGCGGCGGTCACGACCTGGCGGCGGAGGTAGGACATGCCTCCACGATAGCCAGCGGCTAGAACGTGTTGCAGGCCACCGGGCGAAAACTAGAACGTGTTACAAACCGAACGTAGGATGAGGGACATGGACCGACTGAGCGGACTCGACGCGAGCTTCCTGTACCTGGAGACCCCAGAGCAGATGCTGCACGTCTGCGGGATCATCGTGCTGGACCCCTCCACGATGCCCGGCGGCTACACCTTCGACGCGATGAAGGAAGAGCTCGGGGCCCGGGTGTCACCGATCCCGTCGTTCCGCCGCAAGCTGCGTCACGTGCCGCTGCACCTCGACCACCCGATCTGGGTCGACGACGAGCACTTCGACATCGACCGGCACGTGCACCGGCTCGCACTGCCGACGCCCGGCGGTGAGAAGGAGCTCTCCGAGGTCTGCGGCCACCTGGCCGGGATCCCGCTGGACCGCTCGCGCCCGTTGTGGGAGATGTGGGTGATCGAGGGCCTGCCCGACGGCAAGGTCGCGGTCTTCTCGAAGATGCACCACGCCACCGTGGACGGCGTCTCCGGGTCGAACATGATCTCCTACCTGTGCAGCCTGGAGCCGGACGCCGGCTCCCCGATGCCGGTCGACGAGGCCGGCCCGGGCCACGAGCCCGGTGAGCTCGAGCTCACGGCGCGGGCACTGCTCTCGAACCTCGCCAAGCCGCTCGACGTGCTCAAGCTGGTCGGGCCGTCCGCGACGCTGGTGGCCAAGACGGTCCGCCGGGCCCGCAAGGGTACGGCGATGGCCGCCCCGCTCACGGCGCCCCGCACGTCCTTCAACGGGACCATCACCGGGCACCGCTCGATCGCCTACACCGACCTGTCGCTCGACGCGATCAAGGCGGTCAA
Organism: uncultured Actinomycetota bacterium; assembly: GCA_963721855.1. Lineage (GTDB taxonomy): Bacteria > Actinomycetota > Actinomycetes > Propionibacteriales > Nocardioidaceae > Nocardioides_B. Next base: position 360,844 of record CAVRMN010000017.1, read on the forward strand.
GAACGCCACCGGTGCCACCGTGAACGACGTCGTGCTCACGGTCAGCGGAGGCGCGCTGCGTCGCTACCTCGAGTCCCGGGGCGAGCTGCCCGAGGCCTCGCTGCTGGCCACCGTGCCGGTCTCGGTCCACGAGACCTCGACCCGCACCGGGGGCAGCAACAAGGTGTCCGCGCTGTTCGCCAAGCTCGCCACGGACGTCGCGGACCCGCTGGAACGGCTGCGCTCGATCTCGGCGGGCAACAAGAACGCCAAGGAGCACCACAAGGCCATCGACGCGGACACGCTCCAGGACTGGGCCGAGTTCGCCGCGCCGCGCACGTTCGGGCTCGCGGTCCGCCTCTACTCCGGGCTCCGCCTGGCCGAGAAGCACCCCGTCGTGCACAACCTGGTGATCTCCAACGTGCCGGGTCCGCCGGTGCCGCTGTACTTCATGGGCGCCAAGATCGAGGCGCTCTACCCGCTCGGGCCGGTCTTCCACGGCGCCGGCCTCAACATCACCGTGATGTCGAACAACGGCCAGGTGCACGTCGGCATCATCGCCTGCCGCGAGCTGATGCCGAAGGTGTGGGACCTCGCGCAGCACTTCCCGGCCGAGCTCGAGGCGCTGGAGCAGGCCGCCATCGGGTCCGGCGTGACCGCCAGCGGCTAGCCCGCCCGGGACCGGGACGCGCCGACACGGTGCGATCGGCCACGGTCCGGGAGCCGGAGGGGCGACAATGACCCGGCGGGGTTGGGGAGGGGTGCGGGATGCCTGAGCTGCGGCGTGCGACCGATCGCCTCGCGGAGCCGATGGGTGCCGACCAGTACGTCCCGGCCGCCTTCGACCGGTTCTGGATCGGACACCTGTGGATCGGGGTGACCCTGGGGCAGGTCGCTGCCGTCTTCCTGCTCGTCTACTTCGTCCTCACCCAGGACGGTCCGCAGCAGTGGCTCCTGGTGGGCCTCACCGCTGCCGGTCTGGCCTTCAACATCGGGGTGGCCGTCTCGCGAAGAAGTTCCGCTCGTCGCGGGCCAGGCTGGTCCTGCTCCAGGTCTGGCTGGTCGGCGTGACCTCGGGACTCGCCCTCTGCGCCCACATCGACCGAGCGGACAACCGGGCGCTGCACGTGATCCTCACGTTGCCCGTCGTGTACGCCGCGCTGACCTGCTCGCCCCTGTTCGTCGGAGCGCTGGCCGCCACGGTCGTCGCCAGTGACCCCGTCCTGCGTCTCGTCCTGGGCGGTGACCGCTTCGAGCGGCAGCCCCTGGAGGTCGCGGGGGTCCTGCTCCTCTGCCTCCTCGCGGTGAGCGCCGCCACCAACCGGCGGAGCCACGAGCGCCTGGTCCACGACCTCACCCAGCGGCTCGCCGAGCAGGCCGCCGTCGACAGTCTCACCGAGCTGCCCAACCGGCGGTCCCTCTACGAGCGGCTGTTCGAGGAGGTCGACCGTTCCCGCCGCACCGGCGGAGTCTTCCTCTTCGCGTCGTTCGACCTGGACCAGTTCAAGTCCGTGAACGACACGCACGGACACGCGGCGGGAGACGAGGTGCTGCGTCGGGTGGCGCGGTCCGTCGCGTCGAGCCTGAGGCGCACCGACTTCGTGGCCCGGACCGGAGGGGACGAGTTCAGCGTCATCTGCCCGGAGACGACGGCCGCGGGTGCCGCGGCGACGGCCGAGACGATCCGGCAGGCGGTGGCCGGCTCCGATCCCTACGGAATCGTCGCGGCCAGCGTCGGGGTGGCGGTGCACGAGGACCCGACCGAGTCGGTCGACCAGCTGGTGGCCCGGGCGGACCAGGCCATGTATGCCGAGAAGCTGAAGGGGCGGACCCTTCCGGCACAGGGCTGACGCACCCTCACGAGCGGTGCGCCCGTGAAGGGTCAGGCGAACGCGGCGCGGTCGCGGGCCCGGGCGAACGTCGTGGCGACGGCCTGGGCGAGCACGGGCACGAACTTCTCGTCCTGGAGCACGCACGACGCGTGCCCGGCGTCGACCTCGTGGACGGTGGCCGCAGGGATCCGCATGGCGAGGGCACGCTGGCGCTCCGCCGGGATGACCCGGTCCTTGCGCGTCACGACCACGGCGGTCGGCACGTCGATGCGCTTCAGCCACGGCCGCGAGTGGTGCCGGCCGAGCGCGGCCACGGCCTGGCCGACCGCCCAGGGCGACGTGCTGCGGAACTCCGCGAGCGCCCAGTCGTGGACGTCGCTCTGCCCGAGGTCGAGCACCTTCACGGTGTTGCGCGCGGCCACCCGCACCGTGCGCGAGCGGGACAGCCCCTGCAGACCCGCCATGGTGACCTCCATGGTCTGGAAGAACGTCCGCTCGCTCACCGTGGCGCGGAACCGGTCGGTGGTCGCGCAGAGCACCAGCCCGGAGACCAGGTCCGGGTGCTGGCGCCACACGCGCTGCGCGATGATCGAGCCCATCGAGTAGCCGGCCACGACCACGTCCTCGAGGGCCAGCTCCTTGACCACCGCGGCGACGTCGTCGGCGCAGTCGTAGAGGGAGAACGTCGCGGACTGGATGCCGCGGCCGTGCCAGCGCTGGTCGAAGGTGACCACGCGGTACTTCTCGCTGAGCGTCTCGATGGTGCGGAACCAGGTGAGCATGCCGGTGCAGCCCACCGCGTGGAGCAGCACCAGGGTGGGGGCACCCGGCGGCCCGGGGACGTCGGTGACGTACGTCGTGCCGCGACCGGGCAGGTCGAGCAGCCGCCCCCGCGGGATCCTCGTCGGCGGGACGTGCACGAGCTGGCGGACGAACTGTCGCGGGCTCGCGACTCGCATGGATGCCTCCTGCTGGATCTTGCGGTCGGTCCCCCTGACGCTAGACTAGAACAAGTTTCAGTTTCTGGCGCCATGCCGAGACCACCGGACTGGGCCGCGCTCCGAAGGAGAACCCGTTGGACTTCACGCCGACCGAGACCCAGCTCGCCGTGCGCGGGGTGGCCGGCGACGCCCTCGACCGCGACGACGCCTCGTGGCAGGCGCTGGCCGCGGCTGGTCTGCTCGGTGTGGCCGTTCCCGAGACGTACGGCGGCGACGGGCTCGGTCTCGCCGAGGTCGGCGTGCTGCTGCACGAGCTCGGCCGCCGGGCGACGTACCTCCCGGTCCTGGAGACGCTCTGCTACGGCGCGCTGCCGGTCGCCTCGGCCGGCACGGACGCCCAGAAGGAGACGTTGCTGCCGGGCGTCGTCACCGGCGAGACCCGGCTCACCGCCGCGCTGCACGAGCCGGGCTGGGCGCTGCCGGCGCGGCCGGCCACCACGCTCACGCGGGACGGGGACGGCTACCTGCTCGACGGCCGCAAGGTCGGCGTGACCGCCCTCGACGGCGCCGCCGCGGTGCTCGTGCCGGCGACCTCGGACGACGGGGTGGCCGTCGTGGTGCTCGACCCCGGCGCCGACGGCGTCAGGCTCGTGGCGAGCCGCTCCTCGCGCGGCGAGACCGAGCACACCCTCGTGCTCAGCGGCGTGCGCGTGGCGGAGCAGGACCTGCTCGGCGGCGACGTGACCGGCACGGCGTACGACGTCCTGCGGGACCACGCGGTGGCGGGCCTGTGCCTCCTCGGCGACGGGGTGGTCGCGGGTGCGAGCGCGCTGACCGCGGCCTACGTGAAGGACCGGCGCCAGTTCGGCCGGGCGCTCGCGGAGTTCCAGGCCGTCGCCCAGCAGGTCGCCGACGTCTACATCGCGTCGCGGACGATCGGGCTCGCCGCGCAGTCCGCGGCCTGGCGGGTCGCCGAGGGGCTCGACGCCGCCGACGACCTCGCGGTGGCGGCGCACTGGCTCGCAGCCGAGGGACCGGCCGCCCTGCACACCTGCCACCACCTGCACGGCGGGATGGGGGTCGACGAGACCTACCCGCTGCACCGCTACTACTCGTGGTCCAAGGACATCGTCCGCGCGCTGGGCGGCACCCTGCAGACGCTCGAGAACGTCCCGGTGCAGGAGCGCGGCGGCAAGAACCTCGAGCTCACCGAGGCCCAACGTGCGCTCAAGGCCGAGCTGCGGACCTACTTCGACAACCTGATCGACCCCGCCGACCGGGTGACGCTGATGACCGAGCGGCACGGCGAGGTCTACCGCGGCGTGATCAAGCAGATGGGCAGCGACCGCTGGATGGGGGTCGGCTGGCCGGAGGAGTACGGCGGCCGCGGCTTCGGCGAGGTCGAGCAGCAGATCTTCGCCAACGAGGCGTCCCGCTCCGACGTACCCCTGCCCTCCGTCACCTTGCAGACGGTCGGCCCGACCCTGCAGGCCTTCGGCACGCCGAAGCAGAAGGAGATGTTCCTCGGGCCGATCCTCACCGGCGACGTGCACTTCGCGATCGGCTACAGCGAGCCCGACGCCGGCACCGACCTGGCGTCGCTGCGGACCACCGCGCGGCTGGTCGAGGACGACGGCGACCCCTACTACGTCGTGAACGGGCAGAAGATGTGGACCACCGGGGGGCACGCGGCCGACTACGTCTGGCTGGCGGTGCGCACCGACCCGGACGCGCCCAAGCACAAGGGCATCTCGGTGCTGATCGTCGACACCTCGGACCCCGGCTACTCGTGGACGCCGATCATCACGTGCGACGGCGCGCACCACGTCAACGCCACCTACTACAACGACGTGAAGGTGCCCGCCGACATGCTCGTCGGCAAGGAGAACGAGGGCTGGAAGCTGATCACCACCCAGCTCAACCACGAACGCGTGATGCTCGGTCCCGCCGGACGGCTCGAGGGGCTGCGTGACCGCGTGCACACCTGGGCCGTCGCGCACGGCGTCGCCGAGCGGACCGACGTGCGCCGGGTGCTCGCCGAGGTGACCGCCGCCTTCCGCGTCAACGAGCTGCTCAACTGGCAGGTCGCCGCGGCCGGGGCCACCGGGCCGGTCACGGTGGCGGACGCGTCCGCCAGCAAGATCCTCTCCTCCGACATGGTGCAGCACCTCGGCCGCGCGCTCGAGGAGGTCGTGCACCGCTACGGCGACCCGTCCGACCCCGACACCGATGCGCTCATGCACTACCTCGACGGCCAGGCCAAGCGGAACCTCGTGCTCACCTTCGGCGGCGGGGTCAACGAGGTGCAGCGTGAGCTGGTCGCGATGTTCGGGCTCGGCCTGCCGCGGGTGCCCCGATGACGGGCACGCCGGAGCACGGCTCGCACGACTGGGTCATGGCGGAGGCCGAGCGCATCAGGGCCACCGGCGAGTCGGCGTCGCGCACCGGCCGCGACCCGGTCAACCAGCCGATGGTCAACAACTGGGTCGAGGCGATGGGGGACCGCAACCCCGTCTACGTCGACGCAGCGACCGCGGCCGAGGTGCACGGCGGGCAGGGGACGGTGGCGCCGCCGGCGATGGCGCAGGTCTGGACGATGTACGGACTCGACCCGGCCCGCGACCCGGCCGACCCGCTCTACGCCACGATGGCGATGCTCGACGAGGCGGGCTTCACCTCGGTGATCGCCACCAACTGCGAGCAGACCTACGACCGCTACCTCCGGCCCGGTGACGAGGTGCGGGTGACCAACCGGCTCGAGTCGGTGGTCGGCCCGAAGAAGACCGCGCTCGGCGAGGGCTACTTCGCGACCACCCGCAACACCTGGTACGTCGGCGACGAGCAGGTCGCCACCATGACCTTCCGCGTCCTCAAGTTCCGCCCGGCGTCCCGGGGGGTCGAGCCTGTCGAGACCCCGGCCGAGAGCGCGTTCGTCCTCCGCCCGCAGGTGAACCGCGACACCGCGTTCTTCTGGGAGGGCACCCGCCAGGGTGAGCTCCGGGTGCAGCGCTGCGGGTCGTGCGGAGCGCTGCGGCACCCGCCGGGACCGGCGTGCCCGGCCTGCCAGGCGCTGCAGCCGACGTACGACGTGGCCTCCGGTCGCGGCACGGTCTACTCCTACGTCGTGCACCGGCACCCGCCGGTGCCCGGCAAGGAGCTGCCGATCCTGCTGGTGCTCGTGGAGCTGGAGGAGGGCGTCCGGATGGTCGGCGAGCTGCTCGACGCGACGCCGGACGACGTGAAGATCGGGGCGCCGGTGCAGGTCTCGATGGTGCGCGTCGACGACGACCTGACGATCCCCGCCTGGAGGCTCGCATGACCGTGACCATCGGCGCTGAGCTGCCCACCTGGGTCCTCCCGGTGACGCCCACGATGATCGTCAGCACGGCGATCGCCACCCGGGACTTCCAGGACGTGCACCACGACCGGGACCTGGCCGTCGAACGGGGGTCGAAGGACATCTTCGTGAACATCCTGACCAGCACCGGGCTGGTGCAGCGCTACGTCACCGACTGGGCCGGACCGCGGGCGCTCGTCCGCGGCGTCTCGATCCGGCTCGGGGTTCCCGCCTACCCGTATGACGATCTCACGTTCACCGGCTCGGTCACCGACACCTCGACCGTCGACGGCGAGGAGCGCTACGTCGCCACCGTGCGCGGCTCGAACTCGCTGGGGGACCACGTGACCGGCACCGTGACGTTCGCACTCGCCGGCGGTGCGGCATGAGCCTGCGGGGCAAGGCCGCCGTCGCCGGCATCGGCGCCACCGAGTTCTCCAAGGAGTCCGGCCGCAGCGAGCTCCAGCTGTCCGTCGAGGCGGTGCTGGCCGCGCTGACCGACGCCGGGCTGTCGGCCGCCGACGTGGACGGTCTCGTGACGTTCACGATGGACACCAGCTCCGAGATCGCGTTGGCGCGTGAGCTGGGGGTGCCGGAGCTGCGCTTCTTCAGCCGGGTCGGCTACGGCGGGGGAGCGGCCTGTGGCACGGTCCTGCAGGCGGCGATGGCCGTCGCCACCGGTGTCGCCGACGTGGTGGTCTGCTACCGGGGGTTCAACGAGCGCTCGGGAAGCCGCTTCGGTCAGGTGTCCGTCGCCGCGAACGCGCAGGTGAACACCAACGGCCTCGACAACGCGTGGACCTACCCGATGGGGCTGGGCACCCCGGCGGCGACGGTGGCGATGGCGGCCCGTCGCTACATGCACGAGTTCGGCGCGACGTCGGAGGACTTCGGTCGCGTCGCCGTCGCCGACCGCAAGCACGCGGCCACGAACCCGAACGCGTTCTTCTTCGGCAAGCCCATCACGCTCGCGGACCACCAGGCCTCGCGGATGATCGCCGACCCGCTGCACCTGCTGGACTGCTGCCAGGAGAGCGACGGTGCCGTCGCGATCGTCGTGACGAGCGCGGAGCGTGCGCGCGACCTGGCGCAGCCCGTCGTCGAGATCGCGGCGGCGGCCCAGGGGAGCGGTCCCGACCAGTTCGTGATGACCTCCTACTACCGCGACCCGGTCTCCGGCCTCCCCGAGATGGGCGTCGTCGGTCGCGAGCTGTGGCGGCAGTCGGGCCTGCGGCCGGACGACATCGACACCGCCGTGCTCTACGACCACTTCACGCCCTACGTGCTGATGCAGCTGGAGGAGCTGGGCTTCTGCGGCCGCGGCGAGGCGACCGACTTCGTCAAGGACGGTGCCATCGAGCTCGGCGGCCGGCTGCCGCTGAACACGCACGGTGGCCAGCTCGGCGAGGCCTACATCCACGGCATGAACGGGATCGCCGAAGGCGTCCGGCAGCTGCGCGGCACGTCGGTCAACCAGGTCGACGCTGCCCGGCACGTGCTGGTCACCGCCGGGACCGGCGTACCTACCAGCGGCCTCGTGCTGGCTCGCTGAGACCCGCGGGCTCCTCGCTGACCCGGGACGGGAAGTCGCGCGAGCGCTGCTCCGGGATCAGCCCGGTGGGGACGACGCACCAGACCTCCTTGCCCACGGTCCGTGCGGTGACGCCCCACTCGCGCGCGATGCCGGCCACGATCCGAAGGCCGGTGCCCAGGTGCCCGGACGTCCCCTGCTCGTCCGGGAGCCCGGCACCGGCGTCGGCCACCGTGAGTCGCACGTCGGTGACGTGGCAGGACAGCTGCACGGTGATCGGGGACTCCCCGTAGAGCACCGCGTTGGTGACCAGCTCGCTGGTGATCAGCATCAGGGCGTCCTGGGCGAGGGCCCCGTGCTCGGGGCAGGCGTGCCGGTCGACGTAGCTGCGTGCATGCATGGGCGCGAGCTTCGACTTCGAGAAGCCGGCGCAGTGGTCGGGGGTCAGCTCGCACATGCGGACAACCCCGGGGAACCGACCTTGGCGACACGGGGGACCGTCATGGTCATTCCTCCGAGGAACCGTGGAGCTGTTTCGACCCAGAACGGTCGCCGGCTGTACTCCCAACCGATGTCTCATCCTGGACCCGGGGTGAGGAAAGGGGCAAGCAGGTTCGAGAAGTTGACCGGTTTGCGAGGGTCGGCGCCGCTGCCCGCGTACGGCGGCTGCGTCAGGAGGGCAGCAACGGCACGACGTCGTGGCGGAACCGGTGCAGCTGCTCGAGCTCGTCGGCGACCGGCCAGACGAAGACCCGTTGCAGACCGGCCTCGGCGAAGGCAGTCAGCTTCTCCGCCACCGCTTCCGCCGGACCGAACGCAAGGTGCTCCCGCAGCTCCTCGACAGGGCGGTGGACGGCCGGCGCCAGCCGCTGCGTGAGCATCACCTCGGCGTCGTCGCCCAGGTGGAACCACAACGTGGCCAGGCCGTTGTCGAAGGCGTCGGGGTCACCGTCGTGGTCCGCGACCTCCTGGCGGAGCCGTCGCCAGGCGTCGGCGAACACGTCAGGCGTGGTGTTGTACGCCGACGCCAGCCACCCGTCACCGATCCGCACGGCCCGCCGCAGCCCGGCGGCAGAACCCCAGCTCCCGATCCACAGGGGTGGCCCGCCCGGCTGCGTGGGAAGCGGCTCGAGGGGACCGTCCGCGGAGTAGAAGTGGCCCCGGAAGGAGTCACCCCGCAGGAGCGCGCGGAGCGCCCGGGCCGCCTCGTCGAAGCGGGGCCACCGCTCGTCGAACGGGATCCCCACGTGCGCGTAGTCGCGCTCCGACGAGCCGGGCCCCAGCCCGGCCGTGACCCTGCCGGCGGACAGCACGTCGAGGCCGGCCAGCAGCTTGGCCGTGGCCACCGGGCCGCGGACGACGGGGTTCACGACCGTCGTGAACAGCCTCGCGTCGCCGGTGCAGGACGTCACTGCCGCGAGTGCCGTGGGTCCGTCGAGCCAGGGCAGGTCGAAGACCAGGTGGTCGTTCACGGAGACGGCGTCGAAGCCCAGCCGCGTGGCGGTCTCGGCGTACTCCGCCAGCCGCTCGACGGTGAGCCGCGGGCCACCGAAGTCGATCAGGGGGAGGTGCGCACCGAACCTCACGTCCCAAGTCCAGCACGCGGTACGTTCCGTTCCAAGTGGGTACGTGTGCCGGCACGTCCCCGACGCAGAGGAGCAGACGTGGCGGTACCCAGACTGGTCGGCCTGCAGCACGGCCCCGGCGAGCTCGTGCTGGTCCGGCACGGTGAGAGCGTGGGCAACCTCGCCGACGCCGAGGCCCGTGAGCGCGGAGCCGACCGGCTCGACCTACCTGCGCGGGACGCCGACGTCGAGCTGTCCGACGCCGGCCGGCGGCAGGCCGACGCCCTCGGCGCGTGGATGGCCGATGCCGAGCACCTGCCGGACGTGGTGATCTCCTCGCCCTACGCCCGCGCGCTCGAGACCGCGCGCCGGGCGGTGGAGGCCCCGTCGCTCGAGGTGGTGCTCGACGAGCGGCTGCGCGAGCGCGACCTGGGCCGCTTCGACGGGATGACCGGGACCGGCATCAGGTCCGCCTTCGCCGACGAGGCGGAGCGCCGCGAGCGCGTCGGCAAGTTCTACTACAAGCCCCCGTCGGGGGAGAGCTGGGCCGACGTCGTCTTCCGCGTCCGGTCGCTGCTCGCCGACCTCCGGCACGGCTTCGAGGGCCAACGGGTGTGGATGTTCAGCCACCAGGCCGTGATCATGAGCTTCCGCTACGTCCTGGAGGGGCTCACCGAGCAGGAGCTGCTCGAGATCGACCGCACCTCGACGATCCCCAACGCCTCGATGACGACCTACCGGCGTGGTGAGCAGGGGCTCGAGCTCGTGAGCTTCGCCGACACGGCCGTGGTCGACGCGGGGGAGTCCGAGGTCACCCACGAACCGTCCGACCAGGACAAGGCCTCGACGGATGACTGAGCCGACGCGGGTCACCGCCGATCTGCTCCGCGGCTGGCCCCTTCCCGAGCCGGGGTCGGACAAGGAGTCCCGTGGCGTCGTCCTCGTCGTCGGCGGCAACAGGGGTACGCCCGGCGCGGTGATCCTGTCCGGGGAGGCCGCCCTGCGGGTCGGGGGTGGCAAGCTCCAGGTCGGCACCACGACCCGGACGTCGGGCCAGGTCGCGCTCGCGCTGCCCGAGGCGCTGGTGGCCGGGCTGCCCCAGGACGACTCCGGTGACCTCGACGTCACCGCCGCCGAGGAGGTCGTCGGCCTCGCGGACGGGGCGGCCGTCGTGCTGCTCGGTCCCGGCCTCCTGGACCCCGACGCGGCCGCGGACCTCCTGGCGGCGGTGGTCCCCGGGCTGACCGGGCCGGTCGTGGTCGACGCGCTCGGGTCGGCGTACGTCACCGGGCACCCCGATGGCCTCCACCACCTGGACGGTCGGTGCGTGCTGACGGTGAACCCGACCGAGCTGGCCCGGACGCTGCAGATCGAGGACGAGGAGGTCGAGCGCGACCCGGTCGAGGCCACCCGCCGGCTGGCGAAGCAGGCACGCACGGTCGTGCTGTGCGGTGGCACGCGCAAGATCGTCGCGACGCCCGACGGCGACACCTGGCAGGTGCTGGACGGCGGGCCGGGTCTCGGGATCGCCGGGTCCGGCGACGTGCAGGCGGGCTTCGTCGCGGGGCTGCTCGCCCGCGGCGCCGAGCCGGCGCAAGCCGCGGTGTGGGGCGGCTACCTGCACGCGGTGGCGGGGGACCGGCTCGCCGAGGAGATCGGGCCGCTCGGGTTCCTCGCCCGCGAGCTCCCCGCACTGGCCCCCCGGCTGCTCGCCGAGCTCTCCGGCTGACCGTTCAGCACCGTGCGTAGAGCGTGGCCGCTCCGGGACCGTCGCCGTGCGTCCAGCCGACGTCGTCGGCGACCAGGCGCAGGCCGTTGACGACGGTGCGGGCCTGGCCGCCGACCATGAGCGTCAGCGGCCAGCGCTGGCCGGCGAGGAGACCCGCGACGAGGGCGAACGGCTCCGGGGACAGCGGAACAACGCGGCCGAGCGGGTAGCGGATGTCGTCGGCATGGCACAGGGAGTCCGCCAGGTCGCGTCGCCTTCGACGCCGGTGACGTCCGTACCCCGAGGACCTGGTCCTCGTCAGCAAGGTCGGGCCCGGTCGCGAGCCGAACGGCGACTGGCTGCCCTGGGCACGTCCCGAGCAGCTGCGCGGCCAGGTCGAGGAGAACCTCCGGCAGCTCGGTCGCGACCACCTCGACGTGGTCAACCTGCGCACCTTCGGACGCGGACCGATCGGTGAGCACGTCGGTGCGTTGACCGAGCTGCGCGACGCCGGGCTGGTCCGCCATATCGGCCTCTCCAACGTCGGGCTCGACCAGCTCGCCGAAGCGCAGGCGATCACCCCGGTGGTGTGCGTCCAGAACCGCTACGCCCTCGACTCCCGGCCGGACGACGCGGACGACGTGCTCGACGCCTGCCGGGACCAGGGCATCGCGTTCGTGCCGTTCTTCGCGATCGCCGGCGAGGGCCGCGAGCAGGGCGCGGGGGAGACCGAGCACGACGAGGTCTCTGCGATCGCCCTCGCGCACGACGCCACCCCGGCCCAGGTGCGGTTGGCGTGGACCCTGCACCGCGGTCCGCACGTGCTCGCGATCCCCGGCACCGGCGATCCCGCCCACCTCGTCGAGAACGTCAGCGCCGGCGCGTTGCGGCTGACCGACGACGAGGTGACCCGGCTGGCCGCGCTCTAGGACAGGTCGCCGTCGGTGGCCTCCAGCAGGGACCGTGCAGCCATCCGCCCGGCCTCGACCATCCGGTCCATCTGGTGGAACTCGAGCAGCCCGACGCCCAGCGACGGCGGCGTGACCACGAACGCGCCCACGGCGCGCGCCCGCTCGGTGGCGCCCGCGCTGCCGATCATCATCGTGCGCATCAGCGTCTCGCCGAGTGCCGGCACGCGCAGGGGACGACCCGATGCGGGAGGGGGGCCGCTCCCCGCCATCCCGATGTTCACCGCGACCAGGGGACCTTCGTCGCGCTCGGTGAGCAGGCCGACGGGCATGTTGTCGAGCACGCCGCCGTCGACCAGCAGCCGTCCCTCCGACCGCAACGGCGGGAAGAGGACGGGCAGCCGGCACGAGGCGACCACCGCCTCGGCCAGCAGGCCCGACCGGTGCACGTGGGGCGTGCGGGCGAGCAGGTCGGTGGACACGCAGCGGAACTGCAGGGGAAGGTCCTCGATCCGTACGTCGGTCCCGAGCCGGCGTCGCAACGCCTCGGCGGCCCGCCGGCCCTTGGCCAGCCCGGCCATCGGCACCGTGTAGTCGCTGAACGGCTTGCGCCGGACGAACTCCTCGTGGCAGATCGCCTCCACCTCGGCGCTGCTGTGGCCGCGGGCGTACAGCGCGGCGACGATCGCCCCGAGGCTGCACCCGGCGACCCGGCTCACCTCGATGCCCGCCTCCTCGAGCTCGGCCATGAAGCCGATGTGCGTCATGGCGCGGGCCCCGCCTCCGGCCATCACGACCCCGAGGGACCTGCCGGCCAGGCGTGCGACGAGGCGCCGCAGGGCCGACGTCAGGTCGTCCCCCTCGGCGACCAGCAGGACCTGCCACGGGGCGACGGCCGCGCTCCACGCCGCGACCGTGTCGCCGGGGACCTCGCCGCCGACCAGCACGAGGTCGGCGCCGGCCGGACCGGCCCAGTCGGCGGGTGGGGCGTCGCCCACCCGGGCGACCAGCACGACACGGTCGCCCTGCCGCAGGCACGCCTGCCACCAGGACGAGGCCGAGGCGTCGTCGCCCAGCGGCGCGGTCAGCACCACCCGGTCGTGGTCGTTCTCCGCCCGGGCGAGGCCGTCCGGGTCGAGCCCGGACGAGGTCAGCACCCGGGCATGGCGGGCGAGTCCGGCCGCCAGGACAGCCCCCACGGCGGCCACGGGTGCCGTGGGCCCGAGACCGACCACCGAGACGACCACCGGCTGGCTGCTCGCCGGGTCCTCCCCGTGGTGCGGTGACTGGAGCTCCTCGGCCAGCGCGGCGGCCACGGCCATCGGCGCCTCTCGGTCCGTGGCAAGCGCGGCGATGAACTCCTCGCGGGAGACCCGCAGCACGCGGGTGTCCCGCCGGGCCCGCACCGACGCCGAGCGCGGCGCCCCGGTCAGCAGGGCGAGCTCGCCGAGGATCGCCCCGGCGCCCAGCTCGCGGAGGACCGCGTCGTCGGCGACGACCTCCAACCGGCCGGTGAGCACGACGTACATCGCGTCGGCGGGGTCCCCCGCGCGGAAGAGCCAGGTGCCGGCGACCACGAGGACCTCCTCGCCGGCGTGCTCGAGGTGGTCGCGGACACTGGCGGGCAGCCGGGACAGGTAGGAGTCGTTGCGGTCCGGGCGGGCCGTCTCCGCGCCGCTCGCTCCTTCCGGTGAGCGCCGCGGCTGCGGCAGGTGCAGGTGGGCACGCGACGCAGCCGCGTCGGGGTCCTCGGCGAGGGTCGCCTCGGGCCGGACCCGGACGGCCAGGCTGCCCACGGCGACGACCACGAAGCACAGCGCGCAGAAGACCCAGCCGTGCCGCAGGACGGCGACCGCGGTGAGCGGCGTCGGCGTACCGATGATCACCACGAGCAGGGCGATCCCCAGGACGCCGCCGAGCTGGCGGGTGCTGGAGACCACCGCGGAGGCGGTGGCGAAGCGCCCTCCCGGTACGGCGGCCAGCGCGGCGCTGCCGAGCACCGGGAGCGTGGCTCCCACCCCGATGCCGCTGAGCACCTGTCCCGGCAGCCAGTGCGCCCAGAATGCCGGCTCGGGACCGACCTCGGCGGCGTACCAGAGGTAGGCCGCCGCCCAGACCAGCGCACCGGGGACCAGGACCCGGCGGTAGCCGCGTGCCTGGGCGAGCGGACCGAGCCGCGCGCCGACCACGGCAGCCACCAGGGCGCCCGGCACCAGGGCCAGGCCGGCGCGGAGGATCTCGTAGTGCCAGACGTACTGCAGCCACAGGATGTTGGTGAGCATGTAGGCGTAGAAGCCCATCCCGGCGACCATGGTGAGGGCGTTGCCGGTCACGAACGGCCGGATCCTCAGCAGGGCGGGGTCGAGCAGCGGCTGCGGGTGCGCCCGCGAGCTCGCGACGAACCCGAGGGCCAGCAGCGCGGCGCCGACCAGCGAGCCGAGCACGGCGGGGCTCGACCAGCCCCAGTCGTCCCCCTGGACGATGCCCAGGGTGAGCAGGCTGAGGGAGCCGGCGAGAAGGATCGCGCCGCGCAGGTCGGGCATCCGGCGGTGGCCGGGTGCGCGGCTCTCCACCAGCGTCCGGCGGGCCAGCACCCAGGCAGCCGCACCGATCGGCAGGTTCACGAGGAAGGCCCAGCGCCAGCCGCCGAGCTCGACCAGGGCACCACCCACGGGCGGGCCGAGGCCGGCCGCCACCGCGGCCGAAGCGCCCCACAGGCTCACCGCGTGACCGCGACGCTCGGCCGGGAAGGCCTCGACGATCACCGCGAGGGAGGCCGGCACCAGCATGGCCGCGCCCGCGGCCTGGGCCATGCGCGCGACGACCAGCATGTCGAGCGACCCGGCGACGGCGCACCAGACGGAAGCCAGCGTGAACACCGCGATCCCGGCGGTGAACAGGCGTTTGCGACCCAGCAGGTCGGCCAGTCGGCCGAACACGATCAGGAACGAGGCGAACACGATGTTGTAGGCGTTGAGCACCCAGGACAGCCCGCCGATCGACGTGTCCGGGAAGGAAGCCCGGATGTCGGGGAAGGCGACGTTGACGACGGTCGCGTCGAGGAAGGCGAGGAAGGCGCCGAACGACCCGACGAGCAGGACGGTTCGTGGCGCCACGCGCGACGGAAGGGAAGTGCCGGGACCCGAGATGTTGCGATGTGCGCTGACAGCCGCGTCAGCCACGGAGGTCCTTGGTCATTCCCACAGTGTGCCGACGGCTGGTCCAGTCCACCAGATCCACAAACTCGGGCAACCCCGTCACCGGCGACTATCGCGACAACCCACCCGGACCCTCCGGATCTGGCCGGAATGACCATTCCCCGCGGCGACCGTGTGGGGCGAGGCTGGGCGCATGGACGAGCCCACCTTCGCCACGATCTTCGAACCGTTCCGGATCCACTCGGTCGAGCCGCTCCGGATGACCACCCGGGCGGAGCGACGTGAGCATCTGAGCGAGGCGTCGTACAACCTCTTCCAGCTCCGCGCGGAGCACGTCCTCGTCGACCTGCTCACCGACTCGGGCACCGGCGCGATGAGCCGCGACCAGTGGGCGGCGATCCAGCACGGGGACGAGTCGTACGCCGGGTCGCCGTCGTTCTACCTGTTCGCCGACGCGGTGCGCGAGCTGTTCCCGTTCCGGCACGTCATCCCCGTCCACCAGGGCCGGGCGGCGGAGAAGATCCTGTTCACGGCGATCGGCGGGCAGGGGAAGGTCGTCCCCAACAACACGCACTTCGACACCACCCGGGCCAACGTCGAGGCGACCGGCGCCCGGGCCGTCGACCTGGTCATCGCCGAGGGACGCGACCCCGCGTCCCAGCACCCCTTCAAGGGCAACATGGACCTCGACGCGCTGGAGGAGCTGCTGGCCGCGCAGGGCGACGACGTGCCCTGCGTCTTCGTCACGGTGACCAACAACAGCGGCGGGGGACAACCGGTCTCGCTGGCCAACCTGCGAGGCGTCCGTGCGGTGTGCGACCGCTTCGGCAAGCCGCTGTTCCTCGACGCGTGCCGGTTCGCGGAGAACGCCTGGTTCATCCACGAGCGCGAGGCGGGCCAGGGGGACCGCGAGGTCGCCGACATCGTGCGCGACATGGCCGCGCTCGCGGACGGCATGACGATGAGCGCGAAGAAGGACCCGATGGGCAACATCGGGGGCTGGCTCGCGATGGACGACGACGCCCTCGCCGAGGAGTGCCGCAACACGCTCATCCTCACCGAGGGCTTCCCGACGTACGGCGGGCTCGCCGGCCGCGACCTGGAGGCGCTCGCCCAGGGGCTCAAGGAGGTCGTGCAGCACGACTACCTGCGCTACCGGATCCGCTCGACGGCCTACCTGGGCGAGGCGCTGCAGAAGCGCGGGATCCCGGTGCTCAGCCCGTTCGGCGGTCACGCGGTCTACCTGGACGCCCGGGCGCTGGCGTCGCACCTCGACCCGCTGGACTACCCCGGCCAGTCGGTGGCGGTCGCGCTCTACGAGATGGGCGGCATCCGGTCCTGCGAGATCGGCACGGTGATGTTCGGCCGGCAGCCCGACGGGACCGAGGTGCCCGCGGCGATGGACCTGGTCCGGCTGGCGATCCCGAGGCGCACCTACACCCAGAGCCACATCGACTACGTGATCGAGGTGTGCGAGCAGGTGGCGGCCCACGCCGACGAGCTGCCCGGCTACCGGATCGTGCACGAGCCGAAGGCGCTGCGGCACTTCACCGCGACGTTCGAGCCGGTGCAGGTCTGATTCCCGCCAGGCCGTTGATTCCGGCCCCGTCGCGGCGCATCCTCGACGAAAGGAGGCCATCATGAAGTCTTCGACTCTTCCCGACGGCATGCCGGTCCTGTCCCGTGGTCGCCACCGGAGCCCGAAGCGCGGCGCGTGCTTCATGGAGCTCGCCTCGGTGCTCGCCGGCGAGCGCTGGAGCGACCATCCGTCCTGCACCCATCCCTTGCTCGCTGAGCTGGCGCGCGAGGTGAACGACCGCATCAGCGACGCCGGTCGCCAGCAGCTGACGCCGCTCATCCCGTCGGTCGTCGGCCGGCGTGGGAACGACCAGACCTGGGTCACGGTCGCGGTGGCGGTCGCTGCCGGCAGCATCCTCGAAGTCCCCGAAGCGACCCAGCGCGTGCTCGCGGGGGGTCTGCTGCGGGCCGAGGAGGTGTGCGCCGACAGTGGGCCCGACCTGGCCGAGACCCGGGCCGAGGCCCGGGCCGCGCTCGCGCTCGTGCCCGGTGCGGTCGCCTGGGTCCGACGGATCGCGGCACCTGACCGGGTCAGCGCGAAGACCTTCGCCAAGCGCTGCGCCCCGACGATGGTCAGGTGCGCCCTGGACGGGGTGATGACGAACGGCGGTCCCGACTGCGACCGGCGGCTGCGCGCCCTGCTGGAGGCCGGCATCGCCGCCTGCCCGGCGCCGCGGTGGCCACCCGTCGGCCTGGCCGAGGCGCCCGGGGCTTCCGCCGACAGGCTGCGGGGCCGGACCTAGGCCTTGGTGAGCACGCAGTCGGCGAGCACCGGCGCGCCGTCGCGCTCCGCCTCGGCCGACGCGATCGTGGCGGACACCAGCGATCTCGGCGCCCTCGTCCCAGGCCTGCACGCGGATGGTCTCGCCGGGGAACACCACCCCGGCGAACCGCGCGCGGAAGCCGCGCACCCGGGCGACGTCCGCCTCGAGCAGGGTGTCGACCAGCGTGCGCAGCACGATGCCGTAGGAGCACAGGCCGTGCAGGATCGGCGCCGGGAAGCCGGCGACTGCGGCGAACGCCGGGTCGGCGTGCAGCGGGTTGCGGTCGCCGCAGAGCCGGTAGAGCAGCGCCTGCTGCGGGGTGGTCGTGACGGAGGTGTCCGCGTCCGGGGCACGCTCGGGCAGCTCGACCTTCGTGGACGGTCCGCGGTCGCCGCCCCAGCCGCCCTCGCCGCGCACGAAGATGCTCGACCGGGTGGTGAACAGCGGGGTGCCGTCCTCGGTCTCGGCGGTGCCCTCCTGCACGATCACCGCCGCCTTGCCCTTGTCCCACACGTCGGTGATCCGGGTGTGCACCACGGCGCGGGCCTCGGTCGGCAGCGGTCCGTGCACCTCGATCTCCTGGCTGCCGTGCAGCACCTGCGCCAGGTCGATGTCGCAGCCCGGCAGCTCGAGCCCGGGCGGGTCGGTCTCGTGGAAGGTCGGTGCCACGATGCCGAACGACGGCAGCACCTGCAGGTGCTCGTCGTCGAGGGTGTAGCGCAGTGCCGTCGGGGTCGGTCTGGTCTCCCGGACGGGAGCCGGCGCCCAGCGCGAGGTGGTAGAGCAGCACGTCGGAGGAGGTCCAGGCGAAGGACCGGTCGGGCAGGGCGGCGCCGACGGCCTTCGCGGGGTCGATGGGCATGCTCAGCTCGCTCTCTCGGTGGTTCGCGGCGGTGCGGGCGCGCGCGGCGATGTCGAGGGCGGCGATGTAGCCGAACGTCATGGCCGGCCCGATGGTGGCGCCTGCCCCGGCGTAGGTGTGGCCCATCACCGCGGCGCTGGCGTTGCCGGCGGCGTACAGGCCCTCGATCACCGTGCCGTCCGGCCGCAGCGCGCGGGCCTGCGGGTCGGTGACCACGCCGCCCTTGGTGCCGAGGTCGCCGGGGACCATCTTCACGGCGTAGAACGGCGGCTGGTCGAGGGCGCCCAGCGACGGGTTCGGCTTGACGGTGGGGTCGCCGTAGTACTTGTCGTAGGCGGAGTCGCCGCGGTGGAAGTCCTCGTCGACACCGGTGCGGGCCATCTCGTTGAACCGGGCGACGGTGGCGACCAGCCCTGCCGGGTCGACCCCGGTCTGCTCGGCGAGCTCCTCGAGGGTGTCGGCCTTCACGATCACGCCGGACTTGTACCAGCGGCCCGGGAACGGCTGCCGGGGACCGAGGCCCGCGAACAGGTAACGGTTCCTGTACCGCTGGTCCAGCACCATCCACGACGGCACGTGGCTGATGCCGGTGGCGGCCTCGCCGTCGTACATCGCGTGCACGGCGTCGACGTACGGCGCCGCCTCGTTCGCGTAGCGCCTGCCGGCCTGGTTGACGATGATCGAGCCGGGGAGGTTGCGCTCGGCAAGGCAGAACCACGGGCCCGAGGGCAGCGGGATGGAGGGTCCCCACCAGGCGTCGTCCATGAGCGCGACGTCGGCGCCGATCTCCAGGGCCGCCGTGATGCCGCCACCGGTGTTGCTCGGTGCGCCGGTCGTCCAGTCGGTGGTGATGGGGGAGCGCTGGTACCTCTCGCGCATCTCGAGGTTCTTCTCGAACCCGCCGGAGGCGAGGACGACGCCGTGCCGGGCGCGGATGGTGGCCGGCTCGCCGTTGCGGGTGACGTGCACACCGGTGACGCGGTCGCCCTCGACGAGCAGCCCGGTCAGCGGGGTCTCGTACTCGATCGGGACGCCGGCGTCGAGCAGCCCCTTGCGCATCCCGATCATCATCGCCTGGCCCATGCCGTACATCGGCCGGCGCGTGACCAGGTTGAAGAGCCGGCGCAGGCCCACCTTGAGTGCGGTCACCGGACCCCGGAACGTGCGCATCGCCAGGCTCAGCCAGCGGTAGTCGCGCTGCATGACGACCATCCCGACGGGCGCCTTGGTGTAGGCCGGGTGCAGCCGGGCCAGCTCGTCGCCGAGGATCTTGCCGTTGACCGGCACCGGCTCGACGCTGCGGCCGTGCGCGCGACCGCCCGGCGCCTCGGGGTAGTAGTCGGAGTAGTCCGGCACCCAGACGAACTTCGCCGCCGAGTGGGCGCTGACGAACGCCAGCGTCTCGGGGCCCTTCTCGAGGAAGGCGTCGATGCGCTCGCGGGGGACCACGTCGCCGACGATGGAGTAGAGGTACTCCTTCGACTCCTCGAGCGTGTTGGTCCTGCCGGCCCGCTCGAGCGCGTAGTTGTTGGGGATCCACACGCCGCCGCCCGAGCGCGAGGTCGAGCCCCCGAACCAGGGGCTGCTCTCGATCAGGACCGTGGCCAGCCCCTGGTCCGCGGCGGCCAGGGCGGCGGTCATCCCGGCCCCGCCGCTGCCGACCACCACGACGTCGTACTCGCCCACGACGTCGAACTCGGTGTCGTCGTGAGCCATCGGACCTCCACGGAAAGGGCGTGCCGGGCGCGCTGCACGAGCCCGTGTCGAGAGCGAAACTGTAACAGGTTCCATAAGCGCCGAGCGAGCATCCGGCCTTGCGATCGACCCTGCCGGAAGGCATGATGAGCCGGTAAGTGAGAACGCGTTCTATTTCTTGGACCGCTGTCGTGAGCCGCGAGGAGAGCCGTGTCCGTTCCCACCTGGGATGCTACCGCCGACGTCGTCGTGGTCGGCTTCGGCGGCGCCGGTGCCTGCGCCGCGCTGGAGGCCCACGACGCCGGGGCCGACGTGCTGGTGCTCGACCGGTTCCACGGCGGTGGCGCGACGGCGATCAGCGGCGGGGTGGTGTACGCCGGGGGCGGGACCGCCGAGCAGCAGGCTGCGGGGGTCGCCGACACCCCGACCGCGATGTTCGACTACCTCCGCCTGGAGACGGCGGGCGCGGTCTCGGACGCGACGCTGCGCCGCTTCTGCGACGGGTCGGTCGCGATGCTCGAGTGGCTGAAGGGCCACGGCGTGCCGTTCGAGGGGAGCGCGGCGCCGTACAAGACGTCGTACCCGACCAACGACTACTACCTCTACTACTCCGGCAACGAGCTGTCCGGCCCGGCCCGGGCGGTCGCGCCCCCGGCGCAGCGCGGGCACCGCGCCCGCGGCAGGGGCACCTCCGGGAAGGCCCTGTTCGGCCCGCTGCGGGCGGCCGTGGAGGCCCGCGGGATCCGGGTGCAGGCGCAGACGCGCGTCGAGTCGCTGGTCACCGACGGCGCCGGTCGCGTGATGGGGGTGCGCTGCCTGACGATGGCCGGCGCCCCGGCGCGGGTCGTCCGGGAGCACCGGATGCTCTCGCGTCGCGTCGGCAAGATGAACCTCTGGTACCGCCCGCTCGGCAAGAGGATCAGCGGGCGGCTCACCCGCCTGGAGCAGCAGTACGCACGGCCCTGGACGGTCCGGGCAACCCGGGGCGTCGTGCTCAGCGCCGGCGGCTTCTCGTTCAACCGGCCCATGGTGCGCGAGCACGCGCCCGCCTACGCGCACGGCCTGCCGCTCGGCACGGTCGGAGACGACGGAGCCGGGATCCGCCTCGGCACCGAGGCCGGCGGCGCGACCCGCAACCTCGACCGGATGTCCGCCTGGCGCTTCTTCACGCCGCCGTCCGCGCTCGCGAAGGGCGTGCTGCTCGGGCCGGACGGCAGCCGGGTCTGCAACGAGGCGCTCTACGGCGCCGCCGTCGCCGAGCACGTGATCCACGAGCACGGCGGCCAGGCCCACCTGCTCATCGACCAGAAGATCCTCGACGAGGCGCGCTCCCAGATCCCTCGCCAGACGCTCTGGTTCCAACGGCTCCAGCTGAGGACCGCGCTCGGCTCCGCCCGGGTGGAGGCGTCGACGGTCGGCGAGGTCGCCGCCGCAGCCGGGATCGACGCCGCCGCGGCCGAGCGGACGGTGGCGGCGTACAACGACGTCGCCCGCGGCGCTGCCGAGGACCCGATGGGCAAGCACCCGGAGCAGGTGCAGCCGCTCGAGACCGGGCCGTTCTCGCTGGTCGACATCTCGATCCGCAAGTCGGTGAAGTTCCCCTGCCCCACGATGACGCTCGGCGGCCTGGTGGTCGACGAGGAGACCGGCAGCGTGCTCGACGGGTCCGGGGCTCCGGTGCCGGGCCTGTTCGCGGCCGGCCGGACCGCCGTGGGCATCTGCGCGACGTCGTACGTCAGCGGGCTCTCGCTCGCCGACTGCGTCTTCAGCGGCCGCCGCGCGGGACGTGCCGCGGCCACCCAGCCGGTCGAGGCCCCGGTGCGGCGCCGGGCCTCCGACAGCACGGAGAGTGTCTGATGCTGACCGACGAGGAGCGCCGCGAGGTGGCCGACGTGCTGGCCCGCGCGGAGGCCGAGCGGGCGCCGGTGCCCCCGCTGGTGGAGACCTACCCCGACCTGGACGTCGTCGACTCCTACGAGATCCAGCTGCTCAACATCCGCCGGCGGCTGGCGGGCGGCGCGACCGTGCTCGGCCACAAGGTCGGGCTGTCCTCGCTGGCGATGCAGCAGATGATGGGGGTCGACGAGCCGGACTACGGCCACCTGCTCTCCGACATGGAGGTCTTCTCCGCCCACCCGGTGCCGGCGAGCCGGTACTGCTACCCGCGGGTCGAGGTCGAGGTCGGCTTCATCCTCGGCGCCACGCTGCCGGGCGAGGGGTGCACCGAGGAGGACGTCCTCGACGCGACCGAGGCCGTGGCCCCCGCGATCGAGCTGATCGACAGCCGGATCCGCGACTGGAAGATCGGCCTGGTCGACACGATCGCCGACAACGCGTCGTCCGCCGGCTTCGTGCTCGGCCCGGAACGGGTCGAGCCGCGCGAGATCGACCTGCTCACCATCGACGCGACGCTGCGGCGCAACGGCGAGCTCGTCGCCGAGGGCCGGTCCGACGCCGTGCTGGGCAACCCCGTCACCGCGGTGGCGTGGCTGGCGCGCAAGGTCGCCGGGTTCGGGGTCCGGCTCGAGGCCGGCCACGTGATCCTCCCCGGCTCGTGCACCCGCGCGATCGACGTACGACCGGGCGACGACTTCGTCGCCGACTTCAGCGGACTGGGCACCGTGACTCTCTCGTTCACAGGAGGAGACGCATGAGCAAGCGCACTGCGGCCATCGTCGGCTCGGGCAACATCGGCACGGACCTGCTCTACAAGCTGCTGCGGTCCGAGCACCTCGAGCCGCGCTGGATGATCGGCGTCGACCCGGAGAGCGAGGGCCTCAGGCGCGCCGCCGACCTGGGCCTGGAGGCGAGCCACGAAGGCGTCGACTGGCTGCTCAAGCAGGACGAGCTGCCCGACCTGGTCTTCGAGGCGACGTCGGCCTACGTGCACCGGGAGTACGCCCCGCGCTACGCGGAGGCCGGCATCCGCGCGGTCGACCTCACTCCCGCCGCGGTGGGTCCCGCGGTCATCCCGTCGGTGAACCTCGACGAGCACGCCGGCGCGCCGAACGTCAACATGATCACCTGTGGGGGACAGGCCACGATCCCGATGGTCGCGGCCGTCTCGCGGGTGACCCCGGTCAGCTACGCCGAGATCGTCGCGAGTGTCTCGTCCGTCTCGGCCGGCCCCGGCACGCGCGCCAACATCGACGAGTTCACCCGCACCACCGCCCGCGGGGTGGAGACGATCGGCGGCGCCGAGCAGGGCAAGGCGATCATCATCCTCAACCCGGCCGAGCCGCCGATGATCATGCGCGACACGATCTTCTGCGCCGTCGGCCCGGACGCCGACCCCGGCGCGATCGCCGACTCGGTGCACGCCATGGTGGCCGCCGTCCAGGACTACGTCCCCGGCTACCGGCTGCTCCAGGAGCCACAGATCGACGAGCCCTCCGCCGCGACGCGGGGGCAGACGAAGGTCAGCATCTTCGTCGAGGTCGAGGGCGCCGGAGACTTCCTGCCGCCGTACGCCGGCAACCTCGACATCATGACCGCCGCCGCCGCCCGCGTCGGCGAGCGGATGGCCCAGGAAGGGGAGCTGCGATGAGTGGTCTCGACGAGCTCGACCAGCGAGGTCTCGACGAGCTCGACCAGCGGGGCCTGACCCGCACGTGGTCGGACGACCTGGACCTGCGGCTGACCGACACCTGCCTGCGGGACGGTTCGCACCACAAGCGGCACCAGTTCACGCACGGTGAGGTGCGCGACATCGTCGAGGCGCTCGACGAGTCCGGCATCCCGGTGATCGAGGTGACCCACGGCGACGGCCTCGGCGGCTCGTCGTTCAACTACGGGTTCTCACGCACGCCCGAGCAGGAGCTCATCAAGATCGCGGCCGACACCGCGAAGCGCGCGAAGATCGCGTTCCTGATGCTCCCGGGGGTCGGCACCAAGGACGACATCCTGGCCGCGCAGGACAACGGCGGGTCGATCTGCCGGATCGCCACGCACTGCACCGAGGCCGACGTCTCCGAGCAGCACTTCACGCTCGCCCGCGAGCGCGGGCTGGAGACCGTCGGGTTCCTGATGATGGCGCACACGCAGCCGCCCGAGGTGCTCGCCAAGCAGGCGCGCATCATGGTCGACGCCGGCTGCCAGTGCGTGTACGTCGTCGACTCGGCCGGCGCGCTGGTCATGGAGCAGACCGCCGACCGGGTGGCCGCCCTGGTCGCCGAGATCGGGAACGAGGCGACGGTCGGCTTCCATGGCCACGAGAACCTCGGGCTCGGCGTCGCCAACACCGTGATCGCCGCGCGCGCGGGCGCCACCCAGATCGACGGCAGCGTCCGTCGGTTCGGGGCCGGCGCGGGCAACACGCCGCTGGAGGCGTTCATCGGCGTCTGCGACAAGCTCGGCTGGACGACCGGGGTCGACTTCCTCAAGATCGTCGACGCCGCCGAGGACGTGATCCGCCCGGCGATGCCGGAGGAGTGCACGCTCAACCGGATGACGCTGATGATGGGCTACGCCGGCGTCTACTCCTCCTTCCTCAAGCACGCCGGCAACGCGGCCGAGCGGTACGGCGTCTCCGGTGCCCAGATCCTGCTGCGGGCGGGGGAGCGGAAGCTGATCGGCGGCCAGGAGGACCAGCTCATCGACATCGCGCTCGAGCTCCGGTCCGAGCAGTCGCACTGAACCCGCGCGCGTTTCCCCTCGCGCAAAACAAGAACGTGTTCTAGTATTGACGAGAGGGAGCGATGAGGCTCCCCAGAGACTCGACCAGGAGTGTGCGATGACTTCGAGCGTCCTCGACGGAGTGCGTGACCTCCTCCCGACCCTGCGCGAGCGGGCCGAGGAGGCAGAACGGCTCCGCGTCGTCCCGGAGGCGTCGATCAAGGACCTGGAGTCGACCGGCTTCTTCCGGCTGCTCCAGCCGAAGCGCTTCGACGGCTTCGAGGCCGACCCGGTCGACTTCTACACCGCGGTCCGCGAGATCGCCTCCGCGTGCGGGTCGACCGGCTGGGTGTCCTCGGTCGTCGGCGTGCACCCGTGGCAGGTCGCGCTCTTCCCCGACGAGGCCCAGCAGGCCGTCTGGGGCGAGGACACGACGACCCGGCTGTCGTCGTCGTACGCCCCCACCGGCAAGGCCCAGCTCACCGACGGCGGCTACCGGCTCAGCGGCCGGTGGAGCTTCTCGTCCGGCTGCGACCACTGCTCGTGGGTGCTGCTCGGCGGGCTCGTGCTCAACGACGAGGGCAACGTCGTCGACTTCAAGACCTTCATGGTGCCGCGGGAGAGCTACACGATCGAGGACGTCTGGAACGTCGTCGGGCTCGCCGGCACCGGCTCCAACGACGTCGTCGTCGACGACGTCTTCGTCCCCGAGGCGTTCACGCTGAGCATGGGTGACACCGGCCGCTGCTTCGGCCCGGGTCAGGAGCAGAACACCTCCGCGCTCTACAAGCTCCCGTTCCACTCCGTGTTCACGATGACCATCTCCACCCCGCTGATCGGGATGGCCTACGGCGCCTACGACGAGCACGTGGAGATGCAGCGCAAGCGGGTGCGGGCGGCGTACCTCGCGGAGAAGACCGCCAACGACCCCTACGCCAGCGTGCGGATCGCCCGCGCGGCCAACGAGATCGACTCGGCGTGGGTGCTGCAGGTGCACAACGTCCGCGAGCTGCAGGCGCACGTCGCCAAGGACGAGAAGATCCCGCTGAAGCTCCGGCTGAAGGTACGCCGCGACCAGGTGATCGCGTCCGAGCGCGCGATCCGGGCCATCGACACGATGTTCGAGAGCTCCGGCGGTCGGGCGCTCGCCACCGGGACCTACCTGCAGCGGGCCTGGCGCGACGCCCACGCGGGACGGGTGCACGCCGCCAACGACCCCGAGCGCGCGCTGCAGATGTTCGGCGCGATCGAGTTCGGCCAGAAGATCGACCCGGGGATGTACTGAGCGATGTCGCTGACCAAGGAGTCCACCCGCAGGTCGGCCAAGGCCGGCGACCTCACGCTCGGCTACCACGAGGCCGGACCGGAGACGTCGACACTCGGTGGAGGGCTACCGCTGGTGATGCTGCACGGCGGGGGACCGGGTGCATCGGCGTGGTCGAACTTCGGTGCCGCGCTGCCGCACTTCGCCACGTCGTTCCGCACCCTGCTGGTCGACCAGCCCGGCTTCGGCGCCTCGGACAAGCCGCCGGTGGTCGGCAACTACTACCGCTTCGCGGCGGAACACGTGGTCCGGCTGCTCGACGAGGTCGGCATCGAGCGGGTGCACCTGCTCGGCAACAGCCTCGGCGGCGGCACCGCGATGCGCCTCGCCCTGACCTACCCGGACCGCGTCGGCCGACTGGTCCTGATGGGGCCGGGTGGGCTGTCGCTCAACCTCTTCCACGCCGACCCGACCGAGGGCGTGCAGCGGCTGATGGACTTCGCCGGCAACCCGAGCCGCGAGTCGCTGCGGGCGTTCATCTCCACGATGGTGGTCGACCAGGACCTCGTGACCGACGAGCTCGTGGAGGAGAGGTTCGCCGACGCCACCGCCCCCGGTGCCCGCGAGGCGATGGCCTCGATGGGGATGTCGTTCTGGAACCCGGAGACCGCCGAGGACGGCATGCTCTGGCGCGAGGCGCACCGGCTGCGCAAGCACACCCTGCTGACCTGGGGGCGCGAGGACCGGGTCAACCCGGTGGACGGCGCGTTCGCCGCCCTCAAGCTGATCCCGAAGGCGTCGCTGCACGTCTTCCCCAACTGCGGGCACTGGGCCCAGGTCGAGGCGGCGGCGGAGTTCGCCGAGATCTCGACGGGGTTCCTGGCCCGCCACGTGGAAAGGCAACGCCGATGACGATGGACATCCGCTCGCTCGGCTACGTCCGGGTGGAGAGCACCGACCTCGAGCAGTGGCGGCACTTCGGCGGCAAGGTGCTCGGACTGGTCGAGGGTCGAGGACCGAACCCGGACCACCTCTACTTCCGCATGGACGAGATGTCGGCACGGATCGTGGTGACGCCCTCCGAGCACGACCGGCTCGGCTGCACCGGCTGGGAGGTCGCGGACCACCGCGCACTCGCGGCCGCGGTCGACCACCTCAAGCACTTCGGCGTCGAGGTCGAGGAGGCCACCGCCGAGGAGCTCGCCGAGCGTCGGGTCGAGGGGATGGTCCGCGTGGTCGACCCCTTCGACAACGTCTTCGAGCTGTTCCACGGCGCGACCTACGAGTCGCGGCCGGTGGTGACGCCGTACGCCAACACCTTCGTCACCGGCGAGCAGGGCCTGGGCCACATCGTCCTCCCGGTGTCGGACGACGACGAGGCGCTGCGGTTCTACACCGACGTGCTCGGGTTCCGGCTGCGCGACTCGATGCGGATGCCGGGCGAGTTCGTCGGCAAGGAGCCCGGCTCGACCGCGTGGCTGCGCTTCCTCGGCTGCAACCCGCGGCACCACAGCCTGGCGTTCCTGCCGATGCCCAACCCGTCGAAGTGCGTGCACATCATGCTCGAGGTGGACAAGCTCGACGACGTGGGACGCGCGCTGGAGCGGGTCCGCAAGCACAAGGTGCCGCTGAGCGCGACGCTCGGCCGGCACATGAACGACCAGATGGTGTCGTTCTACGCCAAGTCGCCCGGCGGCTTCGACGTCGAGTACGGCACCGAGGGACTGACCGTCGACGACACGAAGTGGGTGGCCCGGGAGAGCACCGCGGTGAGCTACTGGGGCCACGACTTCAGCGTCGGCATGTGACGCGATGACGTTCGAGATCCCCGAGGGGATGAACCCGACCGCCGCCGAGTCCTGGCCCAGCCAGGAGCTCATCGACTCGTGGCTCGGCCAGTTCGACTTCGAGTTCCACGGCGGCGAGCAGCCGGTGCCCGACCCGCAGGCGGGGAGCCGGTCGGCGGAGAGCTCCCGCCGGTTCCGCGACGTGCTCGGCCGGTTCTGCACCGGCGTCACCGTGGTGACCTCGGTGTCCGACGGACAGCCGGTGGGGATGACCTGCCAGTCGTTCACCTCGGTCTCGCTCGACCCGCCCCTGGTGCTGTTCTGCCCCGCGAAGACGTCGCGGGCGTGGCCGCTGATGCAGCGGGCCGGGCACTTCTGCGTGAACCTGCTCTCGCACGACCAGCTCGAGCTCTCCAACGGCTTCGCCAGCAAGGGAGCCGACAAGTTCCACGGCGTGCCGTGGCGTCCGTCGGCGACCGGGGCGCCGCTGCTCGAGGGCGTGCTCGGCTGGGTGGACTGCACGGTCTACGCGGTGCACGAGGCCGGCGACCACTACGTCGTGATCGGCCGGGTGATGGACCTCGGCGTCGAGGAGGCGCCGCACCCGCTGCTCTTCTACAAGGGCCAGTACGCACGAACCCAGTGAGTACGCCAGATGGCCTAGTCACCTTGGTCACACAGAGTCGGGAATTCCGGCACATGCCGGGCAGATGGCGCAATGCTTCCTGGTCAACTCAGGCCAGGCTTGCCACTATCTCCTCCATGACTGCGGCGCATCACATGATCAGCCACCGGCTGGTCCTCGAACTTGTCGGACCCCACGGAGCAGTGCCCCTCGAGGCGGAGCTGCGCTACGACCGGAGCGACCCCTACGCCGTGACCACGGCGTTCCTGGTCGGAGGCACCGAGGTCGTCTGGGAGTTCGGTCGCGACCTGCTGCTGCAGGGTGTCTCCGAGCCGGCCGGGGACGGCGACGTCCAGGTGTTTCCCTCCCTGGATGCCGACGGCCGCGCGGTGGTCCACATCGTGCTTCGCTCCCCGGAGGGGCAGGCCCTCGTCGAGGCCCGCGCCCGGGACGTGCTGGACTTCCTGGCGGCCACCGCCAAGGCGGTGTGGCCGGGGACCGAGCGCGACCACCACATCAGCACCGACGACGTCATCGCCGCGCTCCTCGTCGGCGACTGACCGGCTGCCGCCAGGGGGCGTCAGAGGTAGGCGGCGTGCAGCGCGCGGACGTGCTCGTGCGGCTGGCCGAAGAGCTGCGACAGGGCGTGGGCGCGCTTGAGGTAGAGGTGCGCGTCGTGCTCCCAGGTGATCGCGATCCCGCCGTGCAGCTGCACCGTCTCGTTGGCGACCCGGGTCAGCGCCTCGGAGCACCACGCCTTCGCCAGTGCGGCCTTCTCGGCGAGGTCCGGGGCGTGCCGGCGCCGCCGACCACGCGGCCGCCCACGACGCCGAGCGTGAGGTCTCCACGTCGACGAGCATGTCGGCCATCCGGTGCTTGAGCGCCTGGAACGACCCGATCGGCCGGCCGAACTGCACCCGCTCCTTGCTGTAGGCCACGGTCAGGTCCAGGCAGCGCTGCAGGGCGCCGACCTGGAGCGCCGTGACGGCGACGGCAGCCACGTCGTGCAGCGCGGGCAGCCACTGCTCGACGTCCTCGGCGACCAGCTCGGCCCGCGCACCGTCGAGCTCGACGGTGGCGAGGCGGATCGTCTGGTCCATCGAGGGGGAGTGCGGTACGGCGCACCGCGGCCTGCTCCGGGTCGACCCGGAACAGCGACAGCCTGGGCGCCGCTGCGGGCGAGCACCAGCAGCACGTCGGCGGTGTCGCCGTCGAGGACGACGTCGGCCGTCCCGGTCAGCGTGGCGCCCGTCGGCCGTGACCGCGGGCCAGTCGTCCGTCGCCGCGATGGGCCAGCCGGCGTCCCCAGGCCAGCGCGGCGACGGTCGTCCCGTCGGCGACGCCGGGCAGCAGCTCCGCGGCACAGCGCGGTGTCGCCGGACCGCAGCAGCGCCGCGGCGGCGAGCACCCCCGAGCCGAGCAGGGGCGACGGGGTGAGGCAGGCCCCGAGCTCCTCGAGCACGAGGTGCGGTCTCGAAGAGCGTGAACCCGGCCCCGCCGTACTCCTCGGGGATCGCCAGCGCGGCGACGCCGACCTGCTCGCAGAGCACCGTCCAGAGCGTCTCGTCGTAGCCGCGCGGCCCGGCGACCGCGGCGCGGACCGCGCCGGAGTCGGAGCGCCTGGCCAGCAGGGTGCGGACGGTGGCGGCCAGCTCGGCCTGCTCGTCGGTGAGTCCGAAGAACATCAGCCCTCCGGGGTGGTCAGCGACCGCAGGACCTGGTCGCGGTGGACGGCGGGGGAGCCCCAGGCGGCGACCAGGGCGCGCACCTTCAGCAACCAGAGGCTGAGGTCGTGCTCGGCGGTGTAGCCGATCGCGCCGTGCACCTGCAGCGCGGTGCGGGCGGCGCGGTACGCCGCCTCCGAGGCCGCGACCTTCGCCGCCGAGGCGTCGCGCGACCTGCCGGTCACCGCCGCGCCGTGGACGAGCGGACGGGCGAAGTCGAGGCCGATCCGGACGTCGGCGAGGGCGTGCTTGAGCGCCTGGTACTCGCCGATCGGGCGGCCGAACTGCCTGCGCTGCTTGACGTAGTCGACCGAGCCGGCGAGCAGGGCCTCGCCGAGGCCGAGCAGCTGGGCCGAGCAGGCCAGCGCGCCCGTCGCCCGGGCGCGGTCCAGCGCGGCGGCCGGGGGGTCAGCGAGGCGGCGTTCCGGGGTCAGCGGGAAGAGCCGCCGGGCCGGGTCGACGGACCGGACCCGCTCACCCGCCCGCCCGACGTGCAGCCCGCCGTCGTCGACGAGGAACACCCGGGTGGCCACGTCGGCGTCGAGCGCGTACGGGGTCCCGGGCGGGGCGGCCACGGTCACGAGCTCCGTGCCGTCCGCGACCGCCGCGAGGACCTCGTCCCGGGAGTCCAGGCTCGGGCAGGCCGGCGAGCAGCGTGGTGAGGAAGACGGTCTCCACCCACGGGCCGGGGACGGCGTGCCGGCCCAGGGCCTCGAGCGCGACCGTCATCTCGACCGCGGTCGCGCCGAGCCCGCCGGCGGACTCGGGGACCAGCAGGCCGGTGACGCCGAGGTCGGTCAGCCGGCGCCAGAGCTTGAGGCCGGGGTCGTGGTCGCCCGCGGCCCAGGCGCGGATGACGCTCGGGGTGTCCGCCGCGGTGAGCAGGTCCGTCGAGCGAGCGGCCGAAGCCGCGCTGCTCGTCGGTGAGGGTGAACCGCATCAGCGGGCACCTCCCGACCAGCGGGGCAGGCCGAGCACGCGTTCGGCGACGATGTTGCGCTGGATCTCGTTGGTGCCGGCGTAGATCGGCCCGGACAGCGAGAACAGGTAGCCGTCCGACCAGGCGTCGCGCACCTCGGCCTCCGGGCCGAGCAGGTCGAGCGCGGTCTCGTGCAGCGCGATGTCGAGCTCGGACCAGAAGACCTTGTTGACGCTGCCGGCCGCGCCCATCTCGCCGCCGCCGGCGAGTCGGGTGACCGTGCCCCAGGTGTAGAGCCGGTAGGCCTGCGCGCCGATCCAGGCGTCGACGACGCGGTCGGCCAGCCGAGGGTCCGGGTGGTCGCCGTAGAGGCGCACCAGCCGGTCGGCGGCCGCGCAGAACCGGCCGGGGGAGCGCAGCGACAGGCCGCGCTCGTTGCCGGCCGTGCTCATCGCCACCCGCCAGCCGTCGCCGACCCCGCCGAGCACGTCGGAGTCGGGCACGAACACGTCGTCGAAGAAGATCTCGGCGAACCCGGCCTCGCCGTCGAGCTGGGCGATCGGCCGCACGGTGACCCCGTCGGCGTCGAGCGGGAACAGGAAGTAGGTCAGGCCGTGGTGCCGCTCGGCCGACGGGTCGGAGCGGAACAGGCCGAAGCCCCAGTGGGCGTACGACGCGCGCGAGCTCCAGGTCTTCTGGCCGTTGAGCAGCCAGCCGCCCCGCTCGTCGTCGCGGGTCGCCGTGCTGCGCAGCGAGGCCAGGTCGCTGCCGGCCTCGGGCTCGGACCAGGCCTGCGCCCAGACCCGCTCGCCGGTGGCCATCGACGGGAGGAACCGGTCCTGCTGCTCGGGCGTGCCGTGGTCGAAGAGGATCGGCGCCAGCAGGAAGATCCCGTTCTGGCTGACCCGGCCCGGCGCGCCCGCGCGGTAGTACTCCTCCTCGAAGACCACCCACTCGACCAGCGACGCCCCGCGGCCGCCGTACCGCTCCGGCCACGACACGACCGACCAGCGCGCCTCGGCGAGCCGGGCCTCCCACTCCTGGTGGGCGACGAAGCCCTCGGCGGTGTCCATCGAGGGCAGCGGTGCGGTGGGCACGTTGGCCGCCAGCCAGGTGCGCGCCTCCTGCTGGAAGGCGCGCTCGTCGTCGGTGAGGTCCAGGTCCACGCTCAGCCGTCCTGCCGGGGCGTGCGGGCGGAGTCGCGCATCGACCGGGCGTCCATCCCGGCCAGGGAGTCGGCGCCCACCTCGGCGTTGTGCGCGTGCGCGGCGTGGTGCAGCCCGAACACCGAGTCCATGCCGGTCCGCATCCCCTGCAGGTCCTCGGCCTGGTTGACCGCCTTCTTGGTCAGCGCGAGGCCGAACCGGGGCATCGCGCCGATCCGCTCGGCGATGCCCGCCACGGTGGACTCGAGCTGGTCGCGCGGGACGACCTGGTTGACCATGCCGAGCTCGCGGGCGCGCTCCGCGGTGAACCGGTCGCCGGTGAACAGGAACTCCTTGGCGGCGCGCGGGTTCATCACCCACGGGTGCGCGAAGTACTCCACGCCCGGGGATGCCCATCTTGACCACGGGGTCGGAGAAGAACGCGTCGTCGGAGGCGACGATGAAGTCGCACGACCAGGCCAGCATCAGCCCGCCGGCGATGCAGGCGCCGTGCACCATCGCGATGATGGGCTTGGGGATCTCCCGCCAGCGCCGGCACATCCCCAGGTAGACCTCCGACTCGCGGGCGTAGCGCTGGTCCACGCCCTGCTTGTCGGTGTGGTCCCACCAGATCACGGCCTGGCGGGGATAGGTCTGGTCGACGTCGCGCCCCGGGGTGCCGATGTCGTGGCCGGCGCAGAAGTGCTTGCCGTTGCCGGACAGCACGATCACCTTCACGTCGTCGTCGTCGACGGCGCGGGTGAACGCCGCGTCGAGCGCGTAGGTCATCTTGGAGTTCTGCGCGTTGCGGTACTCCGGGCGGTTCAGCCTCACCCAGGCGACCCCGTCGCGCACCTCGTAGGTGACGACCTCGTCCTCGTCTCCGTTGGTCGAGGCGTCTCCGTTGGTCGAGCTTGTCGAGACCACTAGCTGCTCCTCAGATCGCGCTTGAGCACCTTGCCGGCGAGGTTGCGGGGGAGTACGTCGACGAACTCGACCTCGCGCGGCACCTTGAAGTTGGCCAGCCGTTCCCGGGCGAACGCGAGGACGTCCTCGGCGGCCAGCGACGAGCCGTCGCGCCGGACGACGTAGGCCTTGCCCACCTCGCCCATCCGCTCGTCCGGCACGCCGACGACGGCGGACTCGACCACGCCGTCGAGCCGGGCCAGCGCCTGCTCGACCTCGGCCGGGTAGACGTTGAAGCCGCCCGAGATGTACATGTCCTTGAGCCGGTCGGTGACCTTGAGGTAGCCGTGCTCGTCGACGCGGCCGATGTCGCCGGTGTGCAGCCAGCCGTCGGCGTCGACGGCCTCCGCGGTGGCCTCCGGGTCGTCGAGGTAGCCGAGCATCACGGTGTCGCCGCGCAGCAGCAGCTCGCCCTCCTCGCCGGCGGGGAGCTCCTCGTCGGTGCCGGGCCGCGCGATCCGCAGCTCGAGGCCCGGGACGACCGGCCCGCAGCTGTTCGCGACGAGTGCCGCGTCGTCGCCGAGGCGGCACATGGTGGCCACCACGCACTCGGTCATGCCGAAGGCGGTGAGCACGGAGTCGAAGGACAGCTCGGTCTGCATCCGCTCGACGAGCGCCACCGGCACGACGGCCGCGCCGGTGACCGCGAGCCGCAGCGACGACAGGTCCGCGTCCGCGAGGTAGGGCGACTCGAGCATCGAGTGGTAGATCGGCGGGGGCGCCGGGCAGCACGGTGATCCGCTGCTGCGCGACGAGGTCGAGCATCCGCTTGACGTCGAACACCGCCTGGGGAACCACGGCGGCGCCGAAGAGCAGCCCGACGACGATGCCGGCCTTGTAGCCGAAGGAGTGGAAGAACGGGTTCACCACGAGGTAGCGGTCCTCGGACGTCAGCCCGCCGAGCTCGCCCCACACCCGCGCGACCGCGACGGTCTGCCGGTGCGCCGAGCAGGCGCCCTTGCTGGTGCCCGGTCGTGCCGGAGGTGAACAGGATGTCGGCGACGTCGTCGGGGGAGACCGCGTCCGCCCGCTGCTCGGCGTCCTCCACCGGCACGTCGGCGCCGATCGCGGGAAGCGCGTCGAAGTCGGTCACGCCGCCGAGGAAGACGTCGGCCGACTCGGGGTAGCGGATGCGCAGGATGTCGGTGGTGTCCGGCAGGCCGGGCACGGGGGAGCCCTCCTGGCCGTGCTCCGCGGCGGCGGCGACGAGCTCGTCGTACTGCCTCCGGCCGAGGAACCCGTCGGCGAGCACGACGAACCGCGCGTGCGTCCGGCGGACCACGTCGGCCGCCTCGTGCCCGGTGTAGCGCGTGTTCAGCGGAACGAGCGTCCCGCCGGCGTAGGACACCGCGAGTGCGGCGACCTCCCACTGCCACGAGTTGGGCGCCCACAGCGCGACGCGCTCACCCGGCTCGAGTCCCAGCGCGAGGTAGCCGCGGGCGGTGTCGCGCACGGCGTCGAGCAGCCCGGAGAACGTGAGGGTGACGGCCGCCGTCGACGACGGCGTCGCGGGCGCCGAACCGCTCGGCGGCAGCACGGACGACGTCGGGCAGGGTCTGCGGCTCAGACGTCATGCTCGCCTTTCCCAGCATCGATCAGCGGACCAAACAAGTGCTTGGTAGGGTAGTCTACGCATCAAGACGACCGATCGCCAGAGCCGCCACGTGGAGCCCCCGTGGACCTGACCTACTCGCCCGCCGACGAGGCGTTCCGTGCCGAGGTGCGGGACTGGCTCGAGGGCAACCTGTCCGGCGAGTTCGCCGGGCTGCGGGGGAGAGGTGGACCCGGCCGGGAGCACGAGGCGTTCGACGAGCGGGTCGCCTGGGACCGGCACCTCGCGCAGGCCGGCTGGACCTGTCTCGGCTGGCCGGAGGAGCACGGCGGCCGCGCCCTGCCGCTGCTGCAGCAGGTGATCTTCCACGAGGAGTACGCCGAGGCCGACGCCCCCGCGCGGGTCAGCCACATCGGCGAGGAGCTGCTCGGCCCCACGCTGATCGCCTTCGGCACGGAGGCGCAGAGGCAGCGCTTCCTCCCAGGCATCCGCGACGTCACCGAGCTGTGGTGCCAGGGCTACTCCGAGCCGGGCGCCGGGTCCGACCTGGCCAACGTCGCGACGAAGGCGCGGCTGGTCGGGGACGAGTGGGTCGTCGACGGGCAGAAGGTGTGGACGTCGTTGGCGCACGTCGCGGACTGGTGCTTCGTGGTCGCCCGCACCGAGCCCGGCTCGCAGCGGCACGCGGGGCTCTCCTACCTGCTGGTGCCGATGGACCAGGACGGGGTCGAGGTCCGCCCGATCGAGCAGCTGACCGGCGGCTCCGAGTTCAACGAGGTCTTCTTCTCCGGCGCGCGCACCGACGCGGACCTCGTCGTCGGCGAGCCCGGCGACGGCTGGAAGGTCGCGATGGGGACGCTCGGGTTCGAGCGCGGCGTCAGCACGATCGGCCAGCAGGTCGGCTTCGCGCGCGAGCTCGCCGGCGTCGTCGAGCTGGCCCGCGGCAACGGCTCGATCGAGGACCCGGTGATCGCGGACCGGCTCGTCCGGGCCCGGAT
Source organism: uncultured Actinomycetota bacterium (assembly GCA_963721855.1). GTDB lineage: Bacteria > Actinomycetota > Actinomycetes > Propionibacteriales > Nocardioidaceae > Nocardioides_B. The sequence goes on from CAVRMN010000017.1 coordinate 396,296, forward strand.
GGGGCTCGAGGTGATGCGGCTCAACGCGCTGCGCACCCTGGCCGGCTACCAGTCCGGGTCCCAGGGCCCCGAGGCCTCGATCACCAAGCTGGTGTGGGCGAACTGGCACCGGGCGCTCGGCGAGCTCGCCATGGAGGTGGCCGGGCCCGCGTCCCTGACGGTCCGCGCGGCGCCGTACGACCTCGACGCCTGGCAGCGGCTCTACCTGTTCACCAAGGCCGACACGATCTACGGCGGCTCCAACGAGATCCAGCGCAACATCATCGCCGAGCGGGTGCTCGGCCTACCCCGAGAGGCGCGCGCATGACGACCACCAGGGCCGAGCAGCCCGCTCCGCCGTACGTCGAGGGGCACGGGCTGCTCACCGGCAAGGTCGTCGTCGTCACCGCCGCGGCCGGCGCCGGGATCGGTGCCGCCACGGTCCGCCGCTGCCTCGAGGAAGGCGCGAAGGCGGTCGTGCTCGGCGACACCCACGAGCGACGGCTCGCCGAGGCCGAGGAGGGGCTGGCGAAGGAGTTCGGCGCCGACCGCGTCGCGTCGGTCCTCTGCGACGTGACCGACGAGGCGCAGGTGGCCGCGCTGCTCGACGCGGCCGAGCCGTTCGGCGGCGTCGACGTGATGGTCAACAACGCCGGCCTCGGCGGCACGGCGTCCGTGCTCGAGATGACCGACGAGCAGTGGAGCAGGGTCCTCGACATCACCCTGACCGGCACCTTCCGCTGCGTCCGGGCGGCGTGCCGCCGGATGGTCGAGGCCGGCAGGCGCGGCGTGATCGTCAACAACGCCTCGGTGATCGGCTGGCGCGCCCAGGAGGGGCAGGCGCACTACGCGGCGGCGAAGGCGGGCGTGATGGCGCTGACCCGGTCCGCGGCCCTCGACGTGGCGGCGCACGGCATCCGGGTGAACGCGGTGTCGCCCAGCCTGGCGATGCACCCCTTCCTGGCCAAGGTCACCTCCGACGAGCTGCTCGCCGAGCTCAAGGGCCGCGAGGCGTTCGGTCGCGCGGCCGAGCCGTGGGAGGTGGCCAACGTGATGGTGTTCCTGGCCTCCGACTACTCCTCCTACATGACCGGCGAGGTCGTGTCCGTCAGCAGCCAGCACCCGTGAGGACGACCAGATGACCCCAGCAAGACGCACTCGCCGCGACGAGCTGCTCGCGATCGCGGCCGACCTGTTCGCCCAGCGAGGCTTCAAGAACACCACCGTCCGCGACATCGCGGACGCGGCCGGCATCCTCTCCGGCAGCCTGTACCACCACTTCGACTCCAAGGAGTCGATGGTCGACGAGATCTTGTCGTCGTTCCAGACCGAGCTGTTCAAGAAGTACGACGAGATCCTCGGCTCCGGCCTCGATGCGCGGGCCAAGGTCGAGGCCGTGGTGCGGGTGTCCTTCGAGGCGATCGACCAGCACCACGCCGAGGTCGCGATCTTCCAGACCGATTCCGGCTACCTCATGGAGTTCGAGCGGTTCGGCTACCTGCGCGAGCACAACACCCGGTTCCGGGAGATGTGGCTCGAGCTGCTCCGGGAGGGCGTCGACGCCGGCGCGCTGCGGCCCGACGTCGACGCGGAGCTCGTGTTCCGGTTCATCCGCGACACGGTCTGGGTGGCGGTCCGGTGGTACCGCCCCGGCGGCGAGATGTCCGCGGAGCAGGTCGCCGACCAGTACCTCTCCATCCTGCTCGACGGCATCGCCGCCCGTCGCCGGCCCGTCCGCCCCTCGGGTGGTCGAGCCCGTCGAGACCAGTCCTGATCCGGAGGAAGAAGATGCCCGAGGCCTACATCGTCGAGGCGGTCCGCACCCCCGTCGGCCGCCGCAACGGCGCGCTGGCGGGGATGCACTCGGCCGACCTGGCGGCGCACAGCCTGGCCGCGCTGATGGACCGGTCCGGTGTCGACCCCGGCGCGGTCGACGACGTGATCCTGGGCTGCTGCGACACGATCGGCTCCCAGGCCGGCGACGTCGCGCGCACCGCGTGGCTCGTCGCCGGGCTGCCCGACCACGTCCCGGGCGTCACCATCGACCGGCAGTGCGGCTCGTCCCAGCAGGCGGTGCACTTCGCCGCCCAGGGCGTCATGTCCGGCACCCAGGACCTCGTCGTCGCCGGCGGCGTACAGAACATGTCCGCGATCCCGATCTCCTCGGCGATGATCGTCGGGCAGTCGTTCGGCTTCTCGACGCCTTTCGCGGAGTCGCCCGGCTGGGTGAAGCGCTACGGCGACCAGGAGGTGTCGCAGTTCCGCTCCGCCGAGATGATCGCCGAGCGGTGGGGGATCTCGCGCGACGACATGGAGGCGTTCGCCTACGAGAGCCACCAGAGGGCGATCCGGGCGATCGACGAGGGGCGCTTCGACCGCGAGGTCGAGCCGGTCGGCGACCTGCGCAGCGACGAGGGCCCCCGGCGCGACACCACGCGGGAGAAGATGGCCGGGCTCAGGCCGCTGGCGGAGGGCGGCCGGATCACTGCGGCGGTGGCCTCGCAGATCAGCGACGCGTCCTCGGCGGTGCTGATCGCCTCCGAGCGGGCGGTCAAGGACCACGGGCTCGTCCCGCGGGCGCGGGTCCACCATCTGTCGGTGCGCGGCGACGACCCGGTGTGGATGCTGACCGGGCCGATCCCGGCGACGCGGCACGCGCTCGAGCGCACGGGACTGGGCATCGACGACATCGACCTGTTCGAGGTCAACGAGGCGTTCGCGTCCGTCGTGCTGGCGTGGGCGAAGGAGACCGGTGCGGACCTCGAGAGGACCAATGTCAACGGCGGCGGGATCGCGCTGGGCCATCCGATCGGCGCCACCGGAACACGGCTGATGACCACGCTGCTGCACGAGCTGGAGCGCACCGGTGGCCGCTACGGCCTCCAGACGATGTGCGAGGGCGGCGGGCAGGCGAACGTGACGATCATCGAGCGGCTCGGCTGAGGTAATTCGCTGGCCTCCGGGTGCGGACCGGAGCACTCTGGTGGCATGGACATCGAGGAGTTCACCGCCGACGACACCGCTGTCGTCGAGGAGGTCGTGGCGGTCAACAACGCCGTCCAGCAGGCCGACTCGCCCTGGTCACACCCGTCCACGGTGACGACCGTCGCCGGCATGATGCGGCACGGCTGGGACGGCGAGACGCCGCGCTGCATCGTCGGCGCGCGCGGGCGACAGCGTGGTCGGGCATGCGTCCTTCTGGATCGGTGAGTGGGACAACACCGACCTGGCCTGGTTCGACATCGTCGTGCATCCGGAAGCACGCCGCGGCGGCGTCGGCAGCGCGCTGGTCGGCGCACTCCGGGACCTGACCCGGGAGACCGGACGCAGCAAGATCGGCGCTGACGGCTGGGACTCCGAGGCGACCCAGGCCTTCGCCGGCGCGCACGGGTTCGAGCAGAAGTCGCAGGCGATCAACCGGCGCCAGTTCCTCGCCGACATCGACCGCTCGTTCGTGGAGAAGCTGCACGCCGAGGCCGCGGAGATCGCGGCGGACTACGACCTGCTGCGCATCGCCGGACCGACTCCGGACGACCTGATGGACAAGGTCGCCGTGATGACCGCCGCGATCAACGATGCCCCGCTGGACGACCTCGACATCGAGGACGAGGTGTTCCCCCCGGAGCGCGTGCGCGGCTACGAGAACGCCACGATCGCCAGGGGACAGCGGCTCTACCGGCTGGTGGCGCAGCACCGCGGGACCGGCGAGCTCGCCGGCCACACGATCGTCGCGGTGGAGGACGAACGGCCGGCCATCGGCCACCAGCACGACACCAGCGTGGTGCGCGACCACCGTGGTCACCGGCTCGGGCTGCTGCTCAAGGCGGGGATGCTGCTCTGGCTCGCTGAGGCGGAGCCGCAGCTCGCGTCCGTCGACACCTGGAACGCCGAGTCCAACGACCACATGATCGCGGTGAACGAGCAGCTCGGCTACCGGGTGCTGGGCCGCGGGCTGCAGTTCCAGCGGATGCTCTGACCGGTCACTCGGCCGCGGGGCGCGTGTAGCGCAGGAACAGGAACTCGTCCCGCTCGAGGACGTGCGCGAGGTGCAGCGGCCGCGGCGGGTCGAGCCGCGGGCCGGCGGTGATCCGCAGCTCGCCGCCCGCGGTCACCACCGGGGCGACGGCGAGGCAGAGCTCGTCGACCAGGTCGGCGGCGAACATCGCCGAGAGGACGTGCGGGCCGCCCTCCGACAGGATCCGCGGCAGCCCCCGGGCGGCGAGGTCGGCGACGGCGGCGGCCAGGTCCACGTCGTCCGGGCCGGCGACCACGACGTCGGCCACGGCGGCCGCGGCCTCGCGTCGGGCGGCCGGCGCCCGGTCGGTCGTGATCACGAGCGGTCGCGCGGTCGCCTCGCTGAAGACGGGGGCTGCCAGGTCGAGGTCCAGCGACCGGGTCAGGACCGCGAGGCGGGGTACGCCGGCCTGGCCGGCCTCGCGTCGCCGCTGCTGCTGCTCGTCGCCGAGCTCGAGCGGGCCGTAGCCCTCGGCGCGGACCGTCCCGGCGCCCACCAGCAGCACGTCGCAGAGCGAGCGGAGCTCGTGCAGCAGGGTGCCGTCGGCCTTGCCCGACAGGATCCCGACCCGGCCCTCGACGGCGGCGGCGCCGTCGACGCTGGACACCATGTTCACGCGCAGGTGCGCGCGACCGTCCTCCGGAAGCGCGTACGCATCGAGGGAGTCGACCCGGTCCGAGGGGTCCGGGAGGAGCCGGCGCATCAGCATGGCGTGCCCTCAGGCCTCGTGGCCGGGTTCGAGGTCCTCGACCTGCTGGAAGCCCATCGCCGGGCCGGAGCCCGCACTGTCGGCGGCCACGGGCTCGAGCAGGAAGCCGGTGTGGTCGCCGAGCTCGACGGTCTCCAGGATGCGGCCGACGAACCGGCGGGGGCACTCGTCGACGAGCGGCACGCCGCCCGGGCCCTCGGTCCAGGCGACCCGGGCGAACTTGTCCACCTCGTCGCCGGTCTCGCCGCCGAACAGCTCGGCCAGCGGGCCGTCGTCGGGGTCGAGGACGTGCACGGCGAGCAGCTCGGCGTCGCGGGCGACCCGGTGCGTGAAGTTCTTGACCGAGAGGCACACCAGCATCCGCGGCGGGTCGATGCTCGCCTGGGTGGTGAACCCGACCATGCAGCCGGCGCGCGTGCCGTCGTGCACGGTCGTCACCAGGAACATCGGGTAGTCGAGGTCCTCGACGACGGCGTCGAACGCGGCGGTGTCCACGCGCCGATGGTGGCACACCGGTCACCGGCCCCACGAGGAGCCGCGCCTGGCCGTGTCGTGCGGCGGCGCGCGATCATGACACCATGCGGCCTCGTGACCCGTGCAGACGACTCGACCGCAGGACAGGCGACTCCCTACCGCACCGTCGTGGCGGAGGGACTGCCCGAGCTGGACCAGCGGCTGTCCGACGAGCTCGACATCTTCAACGCTGCTGCGACCGAGGGTGTTGCGCCGTCGCGTGAGCTGACGGTGCAGATCCTCGACGACTCGGGGGAGCTTGCCGCCGGGGTGAGTGGCTGGACGTGGGGTGCTGCCGCCGGTATCGGCATGACGTGGGTGCGCGACGAGGCGCGCGGGGCTGGTCTCGGGGCGAGGCTGCTGGCCAGCTTCGAGGACGAGGCGCGTGCGCGGGGATGCACGCACGTGTTCGTCACCTCGTTCACGTTCCAGGCGCCGGGCTTCTACGAGCGGTGCGGCTACGCAGAGATCTTCCGGTGGGAGGGGGTGCCCACCCCCGACGCCGCGGACGTGCACTTCCGCAAGGAGCTGTGATCCGGACGCGGTCTGCACTGCCTCCCGTCAGCGTCCGTGGGCCTCGTCGAATGCCTGGATCGCGCGTTTCGTCGCGGTCATCCGCCAGGCCTCCTCGAGGAGCTCGAGAACCTCGTCGGGGTCGGCGAGCTCAAGCCGGACTCGCACCCAGGCCGACGAGCTCGTGGCCCAGCCTGCCTCGTACACGCCCGGCGCGGTTGCCAGCAGGGCGTCGCGCTCGTCGTGGTGGGCCTTGATCATCGCCCGGTTGTCCGGATGGTTGACCCAGGCGAAGCCCTTGCCCTTGAAGGTGATGTTGGTCCACCGGTCGCCCTCCCTGAGGACCACCTCAGGCAGCTCGGTCGACATCTCGACGAGCTGGGACGACGTGAGCGCCCGCTGCTTGCCCATGGGACCGATCTTGCCACCGTGAAGCGCCATGGCTGCGATCCCGGCGGATCACCCTGGATGAGTCGGCTACTCGACGAGGCGGATGTGGCGGTCGGTGTTGTTGAGACGTCGACCGGCGTCGTCGCTCACGGTGACGATGTCCTCGATGCGGACGCCGAACCGGCCAGGCAGGTAGATGCCCGGCTCGATGGAGAAGCACATGCCCGGCTCGAGCGACTGCTCCTCGCCCTCGACCATGTAGGGCGGCTCGTGGGTGGTCACCCCGATTCCGTGGCCGGTGCGGTGGATGAACCGGTCGCCGTAGCCGGCCTCGGTGATGACGGCCCGGGCGACCCGGTCGATCTCCTGGCACGGGACTCCGGGCCGCACCGCCTCGAACGCCGCCTGCTGGGCCGTCCGCACGATGTCGTGCACCTCCTGCACCTCGGCGCTCGGTTCGCCGACAGTGACCGTGCGCGTGGTGTCGGAGCCGTAGCCGTACATCAGGCCGCCGAAGTCCAGCACGACCGCATCGCCCGTGCTGGATGACCCGCTCGCCGGCCTCGTGGTGGGGGTGGGCGCCGTTGGGGCCGGACCCGACGACCGTGAAGTCGACCTGCTCGTGGCCGAAGTCCCGCAGCAGCCGGGCGAGGTCGGCCGCGACCTCGGTCTCCCGCCGTCCGGCGAAACGGAGACGGACGATCTCGTCGTACGTCGCGTCAGCGGCCGCGCCGGCCATGGCGAGCCGACCCAGCTCGTTGGCGTCCTTGACCGCGCGGAGCATGGGCAGGCTCTGGCTCAGCGACCGGTAGCGGGAGTCCGGCAGCGCGTGCTGCAGGCCGAGCAGATGTGCCGACCAGGCGGAGTCGGAGATGCCGAAGCGCCCGTCGGGCTGCAGGAGGCCACTGGCTGCCTGGTAGGGGTCGGACCCGTCGGCCCAGTCGACCATCGCGAGGCTGCTCGCCCCGTCGGCCGCTTCCGCATCGGGGCGCTCGAGCACGGGCACCAGGAGCGTCGGCCGGACGAGGGGCGAGAGCACCAGCATCGTCAGACGCTCGGTGACCGCCGTGGGCCGGTAGCCGGTCAGCCACACCAGGTCGGGGCCGGGCGCGACGATGACGCCGTCCAGGCCGACCTCGGCCGCCTCGTCGACCACACGGGCCATCCGGGCTGCGTAGTCCTCGCTGGTGAACGGCACGGGCCGGGCTGCGTGGTCGCGGTCATGGTTCTCCCTCCGGTAGGCCACCGTAGTGACGACAACGCGTGCTTCATAGGTTCGGCTCCAGTGGTCGGTGACGATGACGCCGACCGCGATCGCCAGCGCCACGGTCGGGACCTGCAAGCCGAAGTCAGCCAGGTGCCGCAGACCGGTCACGACGTCTCCACCGAGCAGCGCCGTCGCGCCGCGCAGGCCCATGCCGCCCACGGTGAGCACGAAGAACCCGCCGAGCAGCAGGACCAGCCGCGGCGGTCTCCGGGGGTGGGCGCTGACCAGGTTGGCGAAGGCACCCAGCGCAGCGCCGGCGGCGAGCGTGCCGACCACGGCGCCGGCGAGCCGGGTGACGCCCTGCTGGAGCAGGAACGTGCCGATCACGCTGGGGACCAGCCAGAGCAGCGCGGCCGGTTCGGCGTTGAACGCCAGCACCAGCCCGAGGCTGAACACCGCCCAGCCGAGGAGGTTGACGACGTAGGGAAGCTCCGGCGGAGGCAGCGTCTCGACGAGCGCCTCGCCGTGCCCGGTCACCCCGGTCGCGGCGACGACGCCGACCACGATCAGACCGAGGCTGAAGAACGCGAAGACGAGCCGAACGGCCCCGGCGGTGAGGCGCCCCTGCAGCAGCTCGGCGGCAGCCGCGGACAGGGTGTCGCCCGGCACCACGATGAACAGGGCCGGCAGCACCATCAGGGTCACGCCCGTGCGCTCTGCGAGACCCGACATCACGGTCACGCCCAGCACGGTCAGCAGGAACGGGCCGAAGAACGGGAGGAGTCCCTCGAAGGGCCGTCCTGCCGCGGCGACGACCAGCACTCCCATGAGGAGCCCCAGGAGGGTCGCTGCGCCTGACCTCGCTCCAGGTCGCGACCACGCTCGGCGCGAAGCCCGCAGCGAACAGCGCGACGCCCAGCACGCGCGCCCACCCGGGCCACCGCGGTCTCGACGTCTCGACCGCGTCGAGCAGGCGGCCCGCCTCCGCCGGGTCCAACCCCTGCTCCATCCGGACCAGGAGACGCTTGACTGCCGCGACCTGGTCGAGCCGGAAGATCCCCGGAGTGGCGCGGACCACCGCCACGTGACTGACCTCGCCGGACGCCCGGTCGGTGAGGAGGACCTGCTCCGGCAGGATCACGAGGTCCACGTCGACCCCGTACGACGCGGCGGCCCGGGCAACGCTCCGCTCCAGCATCTCGACACCTTCGCCGCTGGACTCGAGCGCCAGCCGGGCCACTCGGACGACCAGCTCGAACTCGTGCACGGGGACCATCGTTCTCCGCGAACGACGTGCGCTCATCATCCCCAGCGCGTGAGGAGGACGGCCGTGGTCAGGCGAGCAGGCCGCCGAGCGCTCGCAGCCGGTCGGCGGCCTCGGTCACGACCCGGTCGATGAGCTGCTCGCAGGTGGGCAGGTCGTCGATGACGCCGACCACCTGGCCGGACGCGAGCACGCCGGCGTCGGTGCGACCCTCGACCAGGCCGGCCTTGAGCATCATCGGGGTGTTGGCGGCGAGCACCATCTGCGACCAGGACCGGTCGCCCCCGTGCTTCATCGCGCGGCCGTCGGCAGCGAGCTGACGCCAGGTCATCCCACTCATCCGCTTGAAGCCGAGCGTGCGCCGGGCGGTCGGGAGCAGGCGGCGTACCGCGCTCGACTCCTCGAGCTCCTCGACGAGGCCGGTGCGCAGCATCCGGTGCGGCATCCCGTCGACCTTGTCGGTGACGACGGTGCCGGTGAGGTCACGCTTGAGGTACTCCGCCTTCACCGCGTCGGGCACGGTGCTGTCCTGGGTGAGCAGGAAGCGGGTGCCCATGCCGATGCCGGCGGCGCCGTAGGCCAGGGCGGCCGCCAGCCCGCGCCCGTCGAAGAACCCGCCGGCCGCCACGACCGGGATGTCCACGGCGTCGAGCACGGTGGGCAGCAGCAGCGTCGTGGGCACCGGACCGGTGTGACCACCGCCCTCGCCGCCCTGGACCATCACCGCGTCGGCGCCCCAGGAGGCGACCTTCTCGGCGTGCCGGGCCGCGCCGACCGACGGCATCACCACGACCCCGTGGTCCTTGAGCTCGGTGATGAGCTCCTTCTTCGGCGCGAGCGCGAAGGAGGCCACCTTCACGCCGTGCCTGACCAGCAGCCTGACCCGGTCGGCCGCGTCGCCGGCGTCGGCGCGCAGGTTGACGCCGAACGGCTGGTCGGTGCGGCCCTTCACCTCGACGATCGCCCGCTCGAGCTCGTCGTACGTCATCGTGGCGCTGGCCAGGATGCCGAGGCCGCCGGCGTTGGCGGTGCCGGCCACGAGACGCGGCCCGGCGACCCAGCCCATCCCGGTCTGCACGACCGGGTGGCGTACGCCGGCCAGCTCGGTCAGCGGGGTGCGGAGCAGCTGGTCGATCACTCGGGGACCTCCCGGTTGCGGAGGCCGCGCGGGTCGAGCACCTCGCGGACCAGCACGAGCTCCTGCACGCGTGGGGGTGCGCGTCTCGGGGACGTCTGCGTCGACGTGGATCTCGCAGCCGCTGGCGGCCCGGACGTCGTCGACGGTGACCCCGGGGTGCACGGACACCAGCCGCATCGTGTGCTCGGGCCCGTGGAAGTCGAGGACGCAGAGGTTCGTGACGACGCGGTGCACGTCGTGGAAGCGCGTCGCGGCCGGGCCGGCCTCCTCGGCGCGCCTGCGTCCCGACCCCGGAGACGACGTCGACCTGCTCGACGACGACGCGGTCGGTGTGCTTGGGCACCCAGTAGGAGGTGCGGTTGTTCACGGTGTTGCCGGGAGCGCCGCGGACGCCGAGCAGCTGTCGCTTCGGCTGCCGCCAGGGGCCGATGCAGGAGATGTTCTGGTTGCCCCACCGGTCGACCTGGGTGGCGCCCATCATGACGTGCCGCTTGCCGTAGGCGACGACGTCGAAGACCGCCCGGAACGGCATCCAGCCCTCGACCACGTCGGCGGACGCGCCCAGCGGGGGAGTGCCGGCCAGGATCAGCGACTCGCCGTCGGTGATCAGCAGGTCGGGGTTGCTGGTGAGCCGGGCCAGCCGGGCGCCCAGGGTCGGCAGGGTGCCCATCGGGCTGCCCATGATCTCGCCGTCGTCGGCGAAGCAGTCGGCGATCGCGGCGGCGCAGATCTCTGCCCTGGTCGCGTCCATCAGCTGTCCTCCTCGGCGTGCAGGGCGGCGACCGCGTCGTGGTAGTCCTGCTCGCTGCCGGTGAGGAAGCGCTGCTCGAACGCGGCCCACGTGTCCGGGTTCTTCGCCGCGGTGGCGTAGGCCTTCTGGAACCGCTCGTCGCGCTCGTAGTCGGGGGTGCAGGTGGTGAAGTGGGCGCCGCGAGGGGCCTCCACGACGCCGGTGACCATCATCCGGTTGAGCAGGAGCCGCTGGACGGGGGTGTCGACGGTGAGCCCCGCGGTGTCCACCACCTGCTCGACCGACACGTAGGCCCGGTCGGCGGCCATGCAGAACAGGTCGTCGAAGTAGGGGTCCGGCCCGAGGTACGACGCGTTGCCGTGCGCGTCGGCGCGGTTCAGGTGCACGAGCGCGACGTCGAGGTCCAGCGCCGGCACGGCGACGAGCTCCTCGCCGTCGTCGTACGGCGACCTGACCGTCCGCAGCGTCGGGTCGTTGACGAGCACGTCGGAGCCGAGGCCGGCCCGCATCGGCAGGAAGGGCAGCCGCTGCGCCGCGGCGCGCAGGCCGGTCTGGAACATCCCCTCGTCCCACTCGACGAACTCGGCCGTCGCCTCCTGGCGGGCGCGGGAGAACAGCGGCTCCAGCGGGATCGAGTCGAGCGAGACGAAGGCGTAGACGACCTTGCGCACCTTGCCGGCGGCGAGGAGCAGGCCCACGTCGGGGCCGCCCCAGGACACGATGGTGAGGTCCTTCAGGTCGGAGCGGAGGATGCCGCGGACCAGCGCCATCGGCTTGCGGCGCGAGCCCCAGCCGCCGATGCCGACGGTCATCCCGTCCTTCAGCTCGGCGACCACCTCGTCGACCGTCATCCGCTTGTCGCGCATCCTGCGTTCGCTCACGTGTTCAGGGCCTTCCCGGTCGCGACGAACTCGTCGCGGTGCTCGTCGGCCACTCCCGCGAGGTTGAGCTCCATCGTGAAGCCCTGCTCGAAGCGGTAGCTGCGGTTGACGTCGACCGGGTCGATGCCGTTGATCGCCTCCTTGGCGGCACGGATCACCCGGGTGTCCTTGGCGGCGATCTCACCGGCGACCTCCAGGGCCGCGTCGTCCAGCTGCGTCGCGGGGCACCACCTCGAGCACCGACCCGTGGGGCACCAGCGCGGTGGCGGGGATGCTGCGGCCGGTGAAGTACAGCGTGCGCATCAGGTGCGCCGGGACCAGCCGGGCCAGGTGGGTGGCGGCGCCGAGCGCGCCGCGGTCGACCTCGGGGACGCCGAAGTAGGCGTCGTCGGAGGCGACGATGGTGTCGGCGTTGCCGACCAGGCCGACGCCGCCGCCGAGGCAGAACCCGTGCACCGCGGCGACGACCGGGACCGTGCACTCGTAGACCGCCTTGAACGCCGCGAAGCAGCCGCGGTTGGCGCCGATGAGCGCGTCGAAGCCGGCGGTGGCCTGCATCTCCTTGATGTCGACGCCGGCGTTGAAGCCCTTGCCCTCGGCGCGCAGCACGACGACGTGGGTGTCCAGGTCGCGTCCGGCCTCGTCGAGGGCGTCCGCGAGGGCGAACCAGCCGGCGACGGGGAGCGCGTTGACCGGCGGGTAGTCGACGGTCACGACCCGGATGTGGTCGTCCCGCAGCTGGGAGGAGATGCCCAAGGCCGTGCCTTCCGGTTACCAAACCTAACGTTTGCTTGGTAGCCTAACACTTGCTTGGTTCCGCTGGAAGGAGTGCCCGTGCCGCTCGACCTCGACCTCACCGGTCGCATCGTCCTGGTGACCGGTGGTGCGCGCGGCGTCGGCCTCGGCATCACCCGCGCCTTCGTCGACGCGGGCGCCACCGTGGTGACCTGCTCCCGGTCGGCGGTCGACCCGGTCGCCGGCAGTGCCGGCCACCGCACCTGCGACGTCCGCGACCCCGAGGCGGTGGCTGCCCTCGTCGACGGGATCGTCGCCGACCACGGCCGCCTCGACGTGCTGGTGAACAACGCGGGGGGCGCGCCGTACGCCCTCGCCGCCGACGCCTCGCCCCGCTTCCACGCCAAGATCGTCGAGCTCAACCTGCTCGCGCCGCTGCTGCTGTCCCAGGCGGCCAACGCCGTGATGCAGCAGCAGGACGGCGGGGGAGCGATCGTGATGGTGTCGAGCATCAGCGCCACGCGGCCCTCGCCCGGGACGGCGGCGTACGGCGCCGCCAAGGCCGGGATCGACAGCCTGGTGGCCAGCCTCGCGGTCGAGTGGGCGCCCAAGGTGCGGGTCAACTCGATCGACGTCGGGCTGGTCCGCACCGAGCAGACCGACCTGCACTACGGCGGCGAGGAGGGCGTCGCCGCGATCGAGCGGACCATCCCGCTCGGCCGTCTCGCCGACCCGCGCGACATCGGCAACGTCGCGGTGTTCCTGGCCTCGCCGCTGGCCGGCTACGTGTCGGGCTCGAGGATCGCCGCGCACGGCGGCGGAGAGCCGCCCGGGTGGTTGAGCTTGTCGAAACCCGCCGCCACCCAGTCGACACCCGAGAGGAACGCATGAGCAGGATCTGTGAAGGCCGGATCGCGATCGTGACCGGGGCCGGCCGCGGCCTCGGCCGCGAGCACGCCCTGGAGCTGGCCCGCCAGGGCGCCAAGGTCGTCGTCAACGACCTCGGCACCTCGGGCGCGGGGGAGGGCGCCTCGTCCGGCCCGGCCGACGAGGTGGTCGCGCTGATCAAGGAGATGGGCGGCGAGGCGGTGTCGAACGGCAACGACATCGCCGACTTCGAGGGCGCCCGCCAGCTCGTCGCGCAGGCGGTCGACACGTTCGGCGGCCTCGACGTGCTGGTCAACAACGCCGGCTTCCTGCGCGACCGGATGCTCGTGAACGCCACCGAGGACGAGTGGGACGCCGTGATCCGGGTCCACCTCAAGGGCCACTTCGCGCCGCTGCGGCACGCGGCCGCCTACTGGCGCGACGAGTCGAAGGCCGGACGCGCCCGGCAGGCCAGGATCATCAACACCTCGTCCGGGGCGGGCCTGCAGGGCTCGGTCGGGCAGGGGACCTACTCCGCCGCGAAGGCAGGGATCGCCGGCCTGACGCTGGTCGCGGCGGCCGAGCTGGGCCGGTACGGCGTGACGGTGAACGCCCTGGCACCGGCGGCACGGACCCGGATGACCGAGGCGGCCTTCGCCGAGACGATGGCGCGTCCCGACAGCGGGTTCGACGCGATGGACCCGGCCAACGTCTCCCCGGTGGTGGCCTGGCTGGCCAGCGAGGACTCGGCCGACGTCACCGGCCGGGTGATCGAGGTCGAGGGCGGCAAGATCTGCGTCGAGGAGGGGTGGCGGCACGGCCCCGCGCAGGACCTCGGGCGCCGCTGGGAGGCCGGTGAGGTCGGGGCCGCCGTACGCAGCCTCCTCGCCGAGGCCGCGTCACCCGAGCCGGTCTACGGCACCTGAGCCGGCTGACGGCTTCCTCCTGCGGCCGGGCGTCCGCCGTGGGCGAACACGCCGCGGGAACAGGACTCCGGCCGCCGGCGTTCCACCTCGCACGGGGTGAGGGGAGCGACGCGATGGAACCGACCGACCACGACGCCCTCGATGCCTACTCGCGCATCGTCTCGGGCGTCGCCGAGACCCTGCTGCCGCGGGTGGCCGCGATCCGCGTACGTCGGCGTGGCCGGTCGGGTGAGGCGTCCGGGTCAGCCGTCGTCCTCACCGGTGAGGGCCACCTGCTGACCAACGCCCACGTGGTCGGGGGTGCCGACATCGGCGAGGCGACCTTCGCCGACGGCAGCGTCGCGCAGCTCGAGATCGTCGGCCGCGACCCGCTGGCCGACCTCGCGGTCGTGCGCGCCGACCGCCCGGTCGCGGACCCTCCGGTCTACCGCGACGTCGACGACCTGCGCATCGGCAGCCTCGTGGTCGCCGTCGGCAACCCGCTCGGCATGGCCGGCAGCGTCACGGCCGGGGTCGTCAGCGGCCTGGGACGCGCGCTGCCGGTCCGGGTCCGCAACGCCACCCGGATCGTCGAGGACGTGATCCAGACCGACGCCGCGCTGAACCCCGGCAGCTCCGGCGGCGCGCTGGCCGACTCGCGGGGCCGGGTGGTCGGGATCAACACCGCCGTCGCGGGCGTCGGGCTCGGCCTCGCCGTGCCGATCAACGCCACCTCCCGCCGGATCATCTACGCACTGATGCACGACGGCCGGGTGCGCCGGGGATACCTCGGCCTGGTCACCTCGCCGGCGCCACTGCCACCCGAGTGGTCGGCTCGCACCGGGCAGCGCACCGCGCTCCGGGTCGTCGAGGTCGTGACGGGCAGCCCGGCGGCGTCGAGCGGGCTGCGCCCGGGCGACCTGATCCTGGCGGTGTCCGGGACGCCGCTCGGTGACGCGCAGTCGCTGCAGCGCCTGCTGTTCGAGGAGTCGATCGGCACCCGCATGGAGATCACGGTGCTGCGCAACGGCGCCCTGGTGGACGCCGTCGCGCTGCCCGCGGAGCTGGACGACTGAGCGATCCCTGCAGAGGGACGACGGACCCGCAGGTCGGGACCAAAGGCCCGGGAAATGAGCTGGCCGGGATGCCCCAGGATGGCTGGCATGTCTGATCTCCGCCCACGCGACGCGGCCCCTGGTTCCGGGCCCGGCCCCGGGTCGCCCTCCTGGTGTCGGTGCTGCTCTTCGGTGCTGTCCTCGCGGTGCGGCTCGCCGACCAGGCGGCCTCCGACGCCATCTCGATGCTCTACACCCTCCCCGTCGCCCTGGTCGGGCTCGCGTTCGGGCGGTCAGCGGGCCTGGTCGCCGGCGTCGCGGCGGTGCTCCTCGTGGTGCTGTGGGTCGTGGTCTCCGGCGCCGATCTCTCGCTGCTCGGCTGGTTGTCGCGCGCGCTGCCGCTGGTGCTCCTCGGTGCCCTGCTGGGGGACGCCTCCGACCGGCTGTCCCGGGCGGAGCGGCACCGGCTCGCACTCGAGGCGACTGCCCAGCGGATGCGCGACGCGACCGAGGTCAACGACACCCTGGTCCAGGGCATGGCGGCCGCCAAGTGGGCGCTGGAGAGCGGACGGCCCGAGTCCGGGTTGAAGACGCTGGACGACACCCTCCGGCTGGGTCACCAGCTGGTGTCCGAGCTCCTGCGTGAGGGCGACATGGGGGTCAACGGGCACCGGCCGCCCGCGCAGGTCTGACCGGTCGATCCGGGCCGTTCGCCTCTGACGTCGCCGAGGCCGCACAGCAGACTGGAGATGAACGCGACGAACCGATGTCAGAAGGGGTGTCACATGAACAACACGCCCGAATATCGGGACTCCTGGATCAACCCCCGCGTCAAGATCGCCGCTCTGTGGGCCTCCATGCTGTTCGTCTTCGTCTACGTGGACTTGTTCAGCCTGTACCGCGCCGACGTGCGCGCCGACATCGAGGCGGGCAAGATCTTCGCGTTCTCGATCGGTCAAGGCTTCTTGCTGGGCGTGACCCTCTACATCGCACTGCCCAGCCTGATGGTGTTCCTCAGCCTCGTCCTACCCGTGAAGGTCACGCGCATGGCGAACCTCGTCCTGGCGGTCCTCTACGCCCTCACGATCGTGGGAGGCGCCGTCGGCGAGTGGAACTACTACATCCTCGGCAGCGTGATCGAGGCCGTCCTGCTCGCGACCATCGCCTACTACGCGTGGACCTGGCCGAAGGCGATCGACGCAGCCGACCGCGCGATGGGCGAAGCGACTGTCCGCACCCGCTAGCCACACCCCGGCGACCGGGGCACGGGTCAGAGGCGCTCGATGATCGTTCCGGTGGCCATGGCGCCGCCGCAGCACATCGAGACCAGCGCCGTCGAGGCGTCGCGCCGCTCGAGCTCGTGCAGCGCGGTGGTGATCAGCCGGGTGCCGGTGCTGCCCACCGGGTGGCCCAGCGCGATGGCGCCGCCGTTGACGTTCACCCGCTCGGGGTCGGGTCCGTGCACGGACGCCCACGACATCACGACCGCGGCGAACGCCTCGTTGACCTCGAACAGGTCGATGTCGCCGATGCCCATGCCGCTGCGCTCGAGCAGCCAGCTCGTCGCCTCGACGGGGCCGTCGAGGTGGTAGTAGGGGTCCGACCCCACCAGGCACTGCGCCACGATCCGGGCCCGCGGGGTGAGCCCGAGAGCCCGTGCCTTGTCCTCGTCCATCAGCAGGATCGCGGACGCGCCGTCGCTGATCTGGGAGGACGTGCCGGCCGTGTGGAGGCCTCCGTCGAGCACCGGCCTCAGGCCGGCCAGCCCCTCGAGGGTGGTGTCGCGCAGGCCCTGGTCGGTGTCGACCAGCCGGGTCTCGCCGGTGGGCGTGCCCTCGTCGTCGAGGACGGGTGCCTCGACCGCGGCGATCTCGCGCTTGAAGCGGCCCTCGTCCACGGCGACGCGGGCCTTCTGCTGCGAGGCGAGGCCGAAGGCGTCGATGTCCGCGCGGCCGAAGCCGCGGTGGGCCGCGATCCGGTCGGCCGCCTCGAACTGGTTGGGCATGTCGATCGACCAGCTCGCGGGCCGCGGGTCACCGGTGCCGGGGGCGACGTTGGCGCCGAGCGGGATCCGGCTCATCGACTCGATGCCGCAGGAGATGCCGGTGTCGATCGCGCCGGACGCGATGAGCGAGGCGACCAGGTGGGTGGCGTGCTGCGCCGAGCCGCACTGGGCGTCGACGGTCATGCCGCCGGCACGCTGGGGGAGCCCGGCATGCAGCCACGCACGACGGACCATGTCGTTGGACTGCTCGCCGGCCTGGGTGACGCAGCCCCCGATCACCTGGTCGACGAGGTTCGCGTCCACCCCGGAGCGGTCGAGCACGGCCTTCTGGGCGGACCCGAGCAGCTCGCCGGCGTGGAGGCCGGCCAACCAGCCGCGCCTGCGGCCGAGGGGGGTGCGGACTGCCTCGACGATGACCGGGTTGCCCATCAGGACTCCTCTCGACGGCGCGGGGGAGCGCCGGACCGTTTCTCCCCAAAGTAGAACACGTTCTCGCTGCACGGACAATGAGAATTGTCGAGGATTCCGCTCCAGAAAGCCTTCCAATGCCGCTCCGTGATGTGCGACACTTCTAGAACGTGTTCCAGATTCCCGGAGGTACCGAGTTGTCCACGCCAGTCCCCGAGGGTTTCGACCCCACCGATCCCGAGATCTACGAGCAGCGTGTGCCCCACGAGGAGTTCCTCGCCCTCCGGGAGACGGCTCCCGTGTTCTGGGTGGAGCAGGCCGAGGGAGCCCGGGCCGGCTTCAACGACACCGGCTACTGGGCGGCCAGCAAGCACGCCGACGTCGCCGCGGTCTCGAAGAACAACAAGGACTTCTCGACCGCCGAGAACGGCGCCATCATCCGCTTCGCTCCGGACATGACGCGTGACCAGGTCGAGGCGCAGCGCGTGATGCTGATCAACATCGACCCGCCGGACCACACCAAGGTCCGCGGGATCATCTCCCGCGGCTTCACGCCGCGGGCGATCGGTGCGCTCCACGAGAACCTCGCCCTGCGCTCGGAGTCGATCATCAAGGAGGCGGTGGAGCGCGGCTCCGGCAACTTCGTCGAGGACATCGCCGCGGAGCTGCCGCTCCAGGCCATCGCCGACCTGCTGGGCGTGCCCCAGGAGGACCGCAAGAAGCTGTTCGACTGGTCGAACCAGATGCTCGGCTACGACGACCCGGAGTACGACGTCGACCCGGAGGCCGCGTCGATCGAGATCCTCACCTACGCGATGGCGATGGCCGCCGACCGCAAGGAGAACCCGCGCGACGACATCGTGACGAAGCTGGTGCACGCCGACGTCGACGGGCACATGCTGTCCGACGACGAGTTCGGCTACTTCGTGATCCTGCTGACGGTGGCCGGCAACGAGACCACCCGCAACGCGATCACGCACGGCATGAACGCCTTCTTCGAGAACCCCGAGCAGTGGGAGCTCTTCAAGGAGAAGCGTCCCGAGACCGCGGTCGACGAGGTGATCCGCTGGGCCACCCCCGTCACCGTCTTCCAGCGCACCGCCCTCAACGACGTCGAGGTGGGCGGGCAGCTCGTCACCAAGGGACAGCGGGTCGGCCTGTTCTACGCCTCGGCCAACCACGACGCCGACGTGTTCGACAACCCCGACACGTTCGACATCCTGCGCGACCCCAACCCCCACCTGGCGTTCGGCGGCCACGGCGCGCACTACTGCATCGGCGCGAACCTCGCCCGCCTCGAGGTGAAGCTGATCCTCAACGCGCTCGCGGACCACGCCCCGGACATCTCGAAGGCCGGTGAGCCGCGCCGGTTGCGGTCCGGCTGGATCAACGGCATCAAGGACCTGCAGGTCAACTACAAGTAACCCCGCACGACCGAGGCCCCGCCGTTGCGCACGGCGGGGCCTCGGCACGTTCAGGCGGCCCCGCGGCGCGGGGTTTAGGCCGACGTCGAAGTGGTACTTGCTCCTTTACCGTGCCCGTCGTCGAAGGAGCCGCACCCATGCCCGAGGACCAGTTCGACCCCCGCAAGCAGCTGTTGCGAAGCCTCCTGCGCAAGGTGGCCGCGGAGCCGTATCCCTCGAGCACGATGCTGGACACCATCGAGGAGCTGCTCGAGCCCGAGGACGTGCCGGCCTACGCCAAGGTCCTGCTGGGCCGCATCGACGACGACCAGTTCCCGAGCATCCCGATGATCTACCGTCTGCGGGAGCTCAGCGGGGGCTGACGTGCGCGGAGGGCCGGGACACGGCAGGGTGGCCCCATGCACTTCGTCGGCCTCGACCTCGCCTGGGGCGAGAACAAGCCCACCGGCCTGGCCGTGCTCGACGCGGACGGCCGGCTGCTCTGCCTCTCGGCGCACGACGACGACACGAGCATCGCCGAGGCGCTGACGGCGTACGTCGAGGGACCGTGCCTCGTGGCGATCGACGCACCCCTGGTGGTGAGCAACGCCTCGGGCAACCGGCCCTGCGAGGCCGCCCTCAACCGTGACTTCGCCCGCTTCGACGCGGGGGCGCACCCCTCGAACACCGCGAAGCCCGAGCTCTCCGGGCTGCCGCGCGGCGCCCGGATCGCGAGCCTGCTCGGCCTCGACATCGACCCGTCGTCGCGCTCGGCGCGCCGGGCGATCGAGGTCTACCCGCACCCGGCGACGGTGGCGCTGTTCCGGCTCGGCCGGACCGTGAAGTACAAGAACAAGCCCGGTCGCACGCTTCCGCTGCTCCGCGCCGAGCTGGTCCGGCTCATGACGCTGCTCGAGGGGCTGGCCGACGCCGCCGTGCCCCTCCACCTGACGGAGCACGCCGGCTGGCGGGCGCTGCGCGAGGGCGTCGAGACGGCGGAGCGCAAGAGCGACCTGCGACGGGCCGAGGACCAGGTCGACGCGGTGGTCTGCGCCTACGTCGCGCTCTTCGCCGTACGCCGCCCCGACCTGACGACCACCTACGGCGACCTGGCCACCGGCTACATCGTCACGCCGACCCTGCCCCCGGGGCACGAGCCGACGCCGCGCGGCACCGCCCCGGCCGACGCTGCCGTGGAGGTGACCGCCCCGGTCCCGGACGAGAACGACCCGGTCCGCGAGGCGGTGCGCGCCTACGCCGAGATGCAGCCGGAGCTGCGCGAGGTGACCGAGGGGTTCGTCGCGCTGGTGACCACGCTCCTCGACGACGCCGGCATCAACTACCTCAGCGTGACCGGGCGGGCGAAGAGCGTCGCCTCGTTCGCGGCGAAGGCCGACCGCTCGGTGGACGGCCGCCCGCTCTACTCGGACCCGCTCGAGGAGATCACCGACCTGATCGGCGTCCGCGTGATCACCTACCTGCACAGCGACGTGGCCGCCGTGGCCGACCTCCTCGGCGACCAGCTGCGGGTGCTCGACGACCGGGACATGGGGGAGGAGACCGCGCGCCAGGGCCGGTTCGGCTACGCCAGCAGGCACCTGCTCGTCGCGGTCGACCCCACGCGCAGCGCGCCGCCGGCGTACGAGCCGCTGCGCCGACGCCGGGCGCAGGTGCAGGTCCGCACGATCCTCCAGCACGCCTGGGCCGAGTTCGAGCACGCGATCCGCTACAAGGGCACGATCCCCGAGGAGCAGGCGCCGGAGCTGGACCGCCGGTTCACCCTGGCGGCCGGACTGCTGGAGCTGGCCGACCGCGAGTTCTCGATGATCCGCGACCAGCTGCAGGCGACCGTCACGGACCAGAGCACCGAGCCCGACGTGACCGACCCGCGGCTCAGCCCCGTCGACCTCGCCACCTTCCTCGCCAACGAGTACGCCGACGCGGGCTGGTCGCGCCCGGACCACTACGCGTGGGTCTCGGGCCTGCTGCTGGAGCTGGGAGTCACCTCGCTCGACGAGCTGCGCGCCCTGCTCACGTCGGTGGACGGGGCGGCGATCAACGCCCGGATGGACTACCGCTACCCGCCCGGCGCGGTGCGCCGGCTCGACGACTCGCTGCTGGCGATCTTCGGACAGCGGTACGTCGAGCTGCACGGGAACGCCCATCGGGTGGCCCTGCTGCAGGCCCGCCTGGACAAGCTGCGCGGCAACGGCGAACCCGTCGAGCACTAGGTCACCCGTGCCCCGGCGCGGGCGGCTGTCTTCCCCGCGGAAGGAAACCTCAAACCGCCGCGTGACCTGCGGGTCTGCGAAAATCACTGGTGGTCTAGTCCACCTGTGCCGAGATAGTCATTTCGGGCTATTGCCACGTAACCCCCCACGCCTGCCGGCGTTGAGATCCTCGCCGGCGTCACCAGGTCGGCATCGGAAGTCACACAGGGTTCTGGCGCCGAGTCTCGGGCCAGGGGGATGGAAGGTACGAAGAGATGTCGAAGAAGAGCGCGATGATCCGCACCGCGGCGGCCAGTGCGGCCACGGTCCTGCTCGCGGTCGGTGCCATGGGCCCGGCCCTCGCCGACCAGGACGGCGGCACGGCGAGGTCGCAGGACGACCACGCCACGACGGCCAGGACGGACAAGGCCGCCAAGGGTGACCGCGACGAGAAGACCGCGGGCAACAACGGGCGCGGCGACGAGCGCGGCAACGGCCACACCCCGGTGACGGTCTGCCACCTGCTGGGCAACGGCTCCTACAACGTGCTGACCTTCGACGACAACGCACTCGAGGCGCACGTGAACCACGGCGACCTCTACCCGGTGCCGGCCGACGGCTGCCCCGCGAGCTCCGAGGACGTCCGGCCCCCGACCTTCCACGGCACCCCCGGCCACGTCCGCGTGACCGTGTGCCACGTGCTCGGCAACGGCGGCTACCACGAGCTCACCTTCGACGAGCACGCCCTGCGGGCCCACGAGGCGCACGGCGACCTCTACCCGGTGCCGGCCGACGGCTGCCCGACCGAGGCTCCCGAGGAGACCGTGCCCGGCACGACTCCTGAGGGCCAGGACACCCCCGGCGACGACACCCCTGCCGAGGAGACGCCTGTCGCCGCGACCCCGGGCGACGACGTCACGGGTGACGACACGACCGGTGACGACACCTCCGACGAGAGCGACACCGTCGTGGCCGGGGTCGAGGAGCGCGACAGCACCTCCACGAACGACGACGCCGAGATCCTCGGGGTCGAGGCGTTCGCCGGCGCCAACCGCGCCGCACCGGTGACCGGCCCCCTCGCCGGGGTCCTTCCGCAGACCGGCGCCGGCCAGCTCGGCCTCGCCGCGGCCGCCGGGGTGATCCTGCTCGGTGCCGGCGCGACCCTGGTCGCCCGTCGCCGGACCCAGGGCGCCTGACCGCACGACCCACCAGACTCCTGGATGGAGAGAACCCCCGTCGGCCACGCGGCCGGCGGGGGTTCTTCCGTGCCGGCCACGGGGCCGGTGTGCCGCTTCAGCTGGTCGGCTTCTCCGCGCCGACGACCCACATCGAGAAGAACTGGGAGCCGCCGCCGTAGGCGTGCCCGAGCGCGCGACGAGCGCCGTCGACCTGGTGCTCGCCCGCCTCGCCCCGCACCTGGAGCGCCGCCTCGGCGAAGCGGATCATGCCCGAGGCGCCGATCGGGTTCGACGAGAGGACCCCGCCGGACATGTTGATCGGCAGGGTGCCGCCGATCTCGGTCTCGCCCGACTCCGTGAGCTTCCAGCCGTCGCCCTCGGGGGCGAACCCGAGGTTCTCGATCCACATCGGCTCGAACCACGAGAACGGCACGTAGATCTCCGCGCAGTCGATCTCGCGCAGCGGGTCGGTGATCCCGGCCTGCTTCCAGAGCGCGGCGGCGGCGTCGCGCCCGGCGTGCGGGTTCACCTGGTCGCGTTCAGCGGCCGTGGTCGGCTCCGTGCGCATGGCGGTCGCGTGGATCCACGCGGGGCGGTCCACCAGCGCCGCGGCCTGCTCGTCGCCGATCACGACCGCGCACGCGCCGTCCGAGGACGGGCACGTCTCGTCGTACCGGATCGGGTCCCACAGCATCTGCGACGCCATCACGGACTCGACGGTGGTGTCCGGCTGGCGCAGGTGCGCGTAGGGGTTCTTGGCCGCGTTGCGACGGTCCTTCGCCGCCACCATCGCGCCGACGTGGGCGGGCGCCCCGGAACGCCGGATGTAGGAGCGGACGTGCGGGGCGAAGTAGCCGCCGGCGCCGGCGTGCACCGGCATCACGAACGGCACCGGCACCGAGAGCGCCCACATGGCGTTGGACTCGGACTGCTTCTCGAAGGTCACCGCGAGCACGCGCCGGTGCACCCCGGCCTGCACGAGGCTGGCCGCGACGATCGCTGTCGAGCCGCCGACCGACCCGGCGGTGTGCACGCGCAGCAGCGGCTTGCCGACCGCGCCGAGCGCCTCCGCGAGGTAGAGCTCGGGCATCATCACGCCCTCGAACAGGTCGGGCGCCTTGCCGACGACCACGGCGTCGATGTCGTCGAAGCCGACGCCCGCATCCACCAGGGCACGGTCCACGGCCTCCCGGCAGAGACCGGCCATCGAGACGTCCTCGCGCTTGGCCCGGTAGTGGGTCTGGCCGACCCCGATCACCGCGGCGAGCTGCTTGCCCATCACCGACCACCTTCCAGGGTGCACAGGAGGTTCTGCTGGAGAGCCGGCCCGGACGTGGCGTGCGCGACGGCCCGGTCGGAGTGGCCGGCGCTGATCCGGGTGGCCGCCTCGCCGATGCGGATCAGCCCGGCGGCGAACATGGGGTTGCTGCACAGGGCGCCGCCGGACGGGTTCACGGTGACGTCGTCGCCGATGCCGAGCTCGGTCCGCAGGACCAGCTCCTGGTGGCTGAACGGTGCGTGCAGCTCCGCGGTGTCGATCCCCGCCAGGTCGAGCGGCGCGGCGGCCAGCGCGGTCGAGGGCGAGCGGGTCAGGTCCCGCAGGCCGAGGCTCTGCGCGTCCACGCGGTGCTCGATCCCGGTGATCCAGGCGGGCCGGTCGGAGGCCTCCCGGGCCCGGTCGCCGGCCGCGATCACGACGGCCGCCACGCCGTCCGTCACCGGGGCGCAGTCGTGCCGGCGCAACGGGTCCGAGAACATCGGCTCGGCCAGCAGGTCGGCGACGTCCACGTCGCCGCTGACCACGGCGTACGGGTTCGCGACTCCCGCCGCCCGGTTGCGGGCGACGACCTCGGCCATCTCCTTCTCGTCCCACAGCCCGGCGTCCATCCCGGCCCGCGCCTGAAGGGCGGCCAGGGACACGGTGTCCGGCCACAGCGGCCCGGTGAGATAGGGGTCGAGCTGGAGCGCCAGCACCCGGCGCAGCTGCCCGGCCGAGGACTTGCCGAAGCCGTAGACCAACGCGGTGTCGACCTCGCCGGTCTGGATCTTCACCCAGGCCTCGTAGAGCGCCCACGCGGGGTCCATCTCCACGTGCGACTCGTTGACCGGCGGGAGCGTGCCGATCGCGTCGATCGCGGAGACGAACGAGAACGACCGCCCCGCCAGGTAGTCCGAGGACCCCGAGCAGAAGAACCCGATGTCGCTCTTGGTCCAGCCGGTCTGCTCCCACAGCTCGCCGAGCACCGGGACGAGCAGCTCGACCATCGTCGGGGAGCCGTCGAACGCGTCCATCTGTCGCTGGGCGAAGCCCACGACCGCTACGTCACGCACTGTCTCTCCTAGAGGTGGTTGGCGTACGACTCGTACGGCGCGTCGGGCTCGCCGGTCGGCCGGAAGTGGTCGATGTTCTCGATGGTCGTGCCCCACTCGTCGCGGGGCCGCCAGACGGCCTCGACGCGCATGCCCATCCGGACCTCGGAGGGGTCGCAGCCCAGGATCAGGTGCAGGAACGCGATGTCCGCGCCCTCGAGCAGGATGTACGCCGACACGTAGGGCGGCGTGATCCGCTGGCCGAGGAACGGCACGTTCACGATGCAGTAGGTCGTCACGATGCCGCGGTCGGGCAGCTCGACCTCGTCGGTGGTCGGCACGCCGTCGACCGGGCAGGCGCCGCGGGGCGGGACGTAGACCTTCTGGCACTTCGGGCAGCGCTGGCCGCGGATCTTGCCCTCGGCGAGGCCGCGGTAGAACCGCGACTCCTCCTGGGAGGCGGCGTACGTGTAGGCCAGCCGCACCGGCGTCACGATCCCGGTGACGTCCTCGCCGGGTGGTTGAGGAGCGAGCGCAGCGAGCGTCTCGAAACCACCGTCCTCGGTGCCGCCGCTGCCGCTGCCGCCGCTGCCGCCGGCCGCATCGCTCGTCGCTTGGGCGGCGCGTCGGCCGGAGGCATCGTCGCTGCTCTCGTCTTGCTGCGGCCGCCGCGGCCAAGCCCTCTGACGCTCCTCCGCGCTGCGTCCGTCGTCAGCGGCTCCGTCGGCGCGCTCGTCGTCGGCGCTGCTCGCGTCGGCTTCGTCCGTGGCGGGTTCGAAGTGGAAGTCGCGGATGTGGCCTTGGGGGGTGTCGGTCCAGCGGACCTGGACGCGCATGCCGGTCGCCATGGCGTCGGGGGAGCCGGCGTCGACGGCGTGCAGGATCGGGGTGTCGGCGCCGTCGAGCAGGACCAGGGCGAACGCGAACGGGCGGTCCAGGGGCTGGTCGGCGACGGGGGAGGAGACCCAGGTCCAGGTCTGGACGGTCCCCGTCTGGCCGACCTCGACGAGCTCGGTGGGCGCCGCGTGGCTGACCGGGTCGTACTCGGTGGGTGGGACGAGCACTCGACCGTCGGCGGCCCGGGCCCCGAGGATGGTCCGGTCACGCAGACCGGTCATGAACCTCGACAGGACCGGACCCAGCGAACGGGTGTAGTCGAACTCCACCTTCAGGGGTGCGCTCAGGGTGCCTGGCATGGGTAAAGTGAAACAGGTTCTAGTCTTGGATGACAAGACCCGTCTTGGGTGGAGCCTCTGAGCACGGTGAAGGAGTGGGTGGTCGGCGATGAAGCTGGGACTGCAGCTGGGGTACTGGGGCGCGCAGCCGCCCGAGGGCGTCGGAGAGCTGGTCGAGGAGGCCGAGCGTTCCGGCTTCGAGGCCGTCTTCGCGGCCGAGGCGTGGGGCTCGGACGCCTTCACGCCGCTCGCCTGGTGGGGACACCGGACGAGCCGGATCAAGCTCGGCACGTCGATCGTGCAGCTCTCCGGCCGGACGCCGACGTCCTGCGCGATGCACGCGCTGACGCTCGACCACCTCTCGGGCGGCCGGGTCATCCTCGGGCTCGGCGTCTCGGGGCCGCAGGTGGTGGAGGGCTGGTACGGCCGGCCGTTCGCGAAGCCGCTCGCCCGCACCCGGGAGTACATCGACATCATCCGGCAGGTGATGGCGCGCGAGGCGCCGGTGACCAGTCCGGGGCCGCACTACCCGCTGCCCTACACCGGCGAGGGCGCGGTCGGTCTCGGCAAGCCGCTGAAGCCGATCGTGCACCCGCTGCGGGCCGACCTCCCTGTGTGGATGGGGGCCGAGGGGCCGAAGAACGTCGCCCTCGCGGCGGAGATCGCGGACGGCTGGCTGCCGATCTACTTCTCGCCGCGGGTCGCCGACATGTACCAGGGCTGGCTCGACGAGGGGTTCGCCAGGCCGGGCGCACGCCGTACGAAGGAGACCTTCGAGATCGCGGCGACCACGCAGCTGATCATCACCGACGACAAGGCGGCCACCTACGACGCGATGCGTCCCTGGATCGCGCTGTACATGGGCGGCATGGGCGCCAAGGAGCAGAACTTCCACAAGACGGTCTTCGAGCGGATGGGCTACGCGGACGTGGCCGCGCAGATCCAGGAGCACTACCTGGCGGGCCGCAAGGACGAGGCGGCCGCGCTGGTGCCGGACGAGCTGGTCGCCGAGATCACGATCATCGGCAACGCCGAGGAGGTCCGCGAGGACGTCAGGCGCTGGGAGGCCGCGGGGGTCACCATGCTCGTGCTGACGCTGAGGTCGCCCGAGGAGGTCCGCCAGGTCGCCGAGGTGGTGCTCGGCTGACGAGGTCCCGTTGCCTATTTCTGAAACACGTTCTAGCCTCGGGTCCATGACCGACCTGTACGCCGCACCGCACCTCGGCCACCTGATGGCGAGCGCCCTCGCCCGGCACCGGGACGCCCCGGTGCTGCACCTGGGCGACCAGACCCTGACCGGGGGCGACCTGGCCGACCAGATGAGCCGCTACGTCGCCGCGCTCGAGGAGCTCGGGATCGGGACCGGCAGCCCGGTCGGCCTGCTGGCCCTCAACCGTCCCGAGGTGCTGGTGATCATCGGCGCCGGGCAGATGCTCGGCCTGCGGCGCACCGCCCTGCACCCGCTCGGGTCGCTGGAGGACCACGCCTACGTGCTCGCCGACGCCGGGATCGAGACGCTGATCATCGACCCCAACCCGGCCTTCGTCGAGCGGGCGCGGCTGCTCCTCGAGCGGGTCCCCTCGCTGACCCGGGTGCTGACCTTCGGCCCGGCCGACGTGGGCACCGACCTGGCGGCACTCGCGGCGAGCAAGCCGGCCGGCCCGCTCGAGGTCGCCGACCTGGCCCCGGACGCCGTCGTCAGCGTGACCTACACCGGCGGCACCACCGGCAAGCCCAAGGGCGTCGTCGGCACCGCCTCGTCGATGGCGGCGATGACGCAGGTGCAGCTCGCCGAGTGGGAGTGGCCGGAGCGTCCCAAGTTCCTCATGTGCACGCCGCTGAGCCACGCCGGCGCGGCGTTCTTCGTCCCGACGCTGATGGCCGGCGGCTCCATGGTGGTGCTGCCGAGGTTCGACCCGGGCGAGGTGCTGCGCACGATCGCCGAGGAGCGGATCACCGCGACGATGCTGGTGCCGAGCATGCTCTACGCGCTGATGGACCACCCCGACTCCGCGACGGCCGACCTGAGCAGCCTGGAGACCGTCTACTACGGGGCGTCCGCCATCAACCCGGTGCGGCTGGCCGAGGCGATCCGGCGCTGGGGACCGATCTTCGCGCAGTACTTCGGCCAGTCCGAGTGCCCGATGGTGATCTCCTACCTGGCGAAGGCCGACCACGACCTCGACCGGCCCGAGCGGCTGGCCAGCTGCGGCCGGCCGAGCCCGTTCCTGCGCACCGCGCTGCTCGACGGCGACGGCAAGCCCGTGGCCGCGGGGGAGCCCGGAGAGGTGTGCGTCGCCGGACCGGTGCTGGCGCAGGGCTACTGGAACCTGCCCGACGAGACCGCCGAGACGTTCCGTGACGGCTGGCTGCACACCGGGGACGTGGCGAAGGCCGACGAGGACGGCTTCTGGTACATCGTCGACCGCACCAAGGACATGATCGTCACCGGCGGCTTCAACGTGTTCCCGCGCGAGGTCGAGGACGTCATCGCCGAGCATCCCTCCGTGGCGCAGGTCGGCGTGGTCGGCGTACCGGACGAGAAGTGGGGCGAGGCGGTCACCGCCGTCGTGGTGCTCCGCGCCGGCGTCGGCGCCGACGAAGACGCGGTGGCCAGGCTGACCGCGGAGATCCAGGCCGCGGTCAAGGAGCGCAAGGGGGCGGTGCAGTCACCGAAGCAGGTGATCGTGGCCGACGCGCTGCCGCTGACCGCCCTCGGGAAGCCGGACAAGAAGGCGCTGCGCGCGCAGTTCTGGGGCGACCGGTCCCGCTCCGTCGGGTGAGGCGCGCGCGGCCACCGGTCCTCACGCCGGCGCGGGGTCGTCCGGCAGCCGGGACCAGACCTCCGTGTCCACGCGGATGTCGTCCTTCAGCCACGTCGACCTGAGCACTCCCTCGAACGAGTAGCCCGCCCCGCGGGCCACCCCCCGCGAGCCCTCGTTGCCCACGTTGATGCGCAGGTAGACCCGAGCCAGGTCCAGGTCGTCGAACGCCCAGCGGGTGAGCTGCAGTAGGGCGGCGGTGGCCGCGCCGCGCCGTCGAGCCCACGGCGCCACCATGTAGCCGAGCTCGGCCTCGCGTGCGGCCGCGTTGATCGCGGGAGCCACCGCGATGCCGAGGAACTCCCCGCCCTCGACGATCGCGAACGCCTCGCGGGTGCCGTCGGCCCGGCCCTTCTCGTAGCGGCCGAGCCACACCGGGCCGAACCCGTCCGGGACCGGGGACGGCACCGGGGTGTAGCGGACCACGTCGGGGTCGTCGAGCATCGCCTCGAGACCCGGCAGGTGCTCCGGCGTGAACCGGACGATGCGGATGCTCATCCGGGCAGCCTAGGGCCAGCTGGGCCTACCGGGTGGTGGAGCGCCACTCGTCGGCGAGCAGGGCGTAGCCGAACCCGTCGAGCCACCCCTTGGTCCGGTGCAGCGACTCGCGCACCGTGTGGAGCTCACGGCGCATGCCCACCCGCTCCATCAGGCGCCAGGACGCGACGTTGTCGGCGAAGCAGCCCGCGGTGACCCGGCGCAGGCCCAGCTCCTCGAAGCAGAGGCGAAGCAGGCCCTGCACCGCCTCGGTGGCGTAGCCGCGTCCGGCATAGGCGGGGTCGAGCACCCAGCCGAGCTCCGCCTCCACGCCCTTGGCCTGCGCGGCGACCTCCTGCTGGGCCCACCCGTCGGTGACGCGCGAGCTGGAGGTCGCCGATCACCAGGCCGTCGAGCTCGACCACGAGGGTGCTCGCCAGCCGGCCGGGGTCCTCGAACTTCGTGCGGTACTCGTCGAGCGACGCCGGCCACGCGGTCAGCCACCGGCTGACCTCCTCGTCCCTGCGGAAGCGCCACGTCGACTCCAGGTCGGTGGTGCGCGCGGGGCGGAGCGTCAGCCGCGGGGTGCGGACCGGCCAGTGGACGTCGTCGAGACGGGATGCCATGACGACATCATGCAGGCGGGGGAGCCTACGGGCAGAGCCCGACCCGGGGGTTGAAGTCGGCGTGCATCCCCTCGGGGTTGGGCTTCCAGAGCCAGGCGTGCAGCGCCCACACGCCCAGGTCGTCGTGGCGGCTGTACGCCGTTCCGTACAGCTCCGGTGCGGGCAGGGAGGACGGCCACGCGGTATAGGGCACGAGGTACTCCACGGCCACGAGCTTCTCGCCGCTCGGGGTCACCTCGTAGACCAGGGCCTCGGGCGCGGCGGCGTCGACCGTGGCGTCCATGAGAGCGAAGTCGACGTAGTGCTGGCCCATCCCGGCCGTGCCGTCGTCGAAGCAGGGCAGGAACTTCTGGTAGCCGGCGTCGGTCGCCGTGCCCTGGTCGTGGTACGCCGCCGTCGCCGCCCGGGCGCGTTGCAGGTCGGGCTGCTCGGCCTGGGCCGCCACCGGCAGCAGCGCGAACGTGGTGGCCAACGCGAGACCAGCCAGCGGGCCTCTGCCTCCCCGGAACAGACGCATCATGGTCAGGCCCCTTCCTGGACGGCGTAGATCTCGTCGGCGACGAGCCCGTGCGCCTCGCGGTGCACGGTGTTGGCCGCCTCGGGCGTCGGGGCGTCGACCAGGCAGAAGATCTTGCCTGCGCTTTCGTCGACCCAGTAGCGCAGGTACTGCACGTCGTGAGCAGCCTGCGTCTGCAGGTCGGCCATGTGGGCCTTGGCGACGTCGCCGACGGCGACGCCTCCGTCGAGAGTGTGAACGTCCATGTAGAGCGGCATCTAGGGCCTCCTGTTGTGGTGGTGCAGCTCGTTCGAGCCACCGTCAACGTAGGAGGCGGGAGACCTGGAGCGGATCCGTGCGGAGCACCTAGGTTTGCCGCAAGGACACCTAGTTTGCAGCGGGCGGGCGGTGGCAGTCGCCGCCTCGAGGCGGGAGCCGACACCGAGCTTGCTGAGGACCGACGCGACGTGGTGGTCCACGGTGCGCGGAGAGATGAACAGCCGTCGGGAGATCTCCGGGTTGGACAGGCCCTCCCGCACCAGCGCCAGCACCTCGGCCTCCCGGGTCGTCAGCCCGTGCGGATGGGCGCGGGTGGCCGAGCGGGGACCGCGCGGGACCGCCTGCTCGCCGGCGTCGCGCAGCGCGTTGCGAGCCAGCGCCGCAGCCGGGGCGGCCCCGACCGAGACGAACAGCTCGTGCGCACGCCGCAGCGAGGCGGGGTCGCCGGCGGACAGCAGAGTGGCCGCTTCTTCGTAGGGGCAGCCTCGCTGCCTCCAGAGGTCCGCGGCAGCCTGGTGGTCCCCGGCAAGCTCGCAGCTGAACGGCGAGGGGACCACTGTCGGCGGCCCGTCGGGAAGCCGTCCGATCCGCTGCAGCCAGACGGCGAGCTCGCCGCGGATCCAGGGGTCTTGGGACCCGACTTCGTCGTAGCTCGCCAGCACCTCAGGCGTGAGCAGGTCCGCGTCCCCGGCGAGCCAGGCCGCCTCGGCGTACCCGATGGCCACGAGCCGCCGCCAGTCTGGCTCGGTCGGGCCGAGCGCCAGCTGCCACGCCTCGTCGAGCAACGCCACCGCGTCCGCCTGTCCCTGGCGCGCCCGTGACGTGGACAGCGGCAGGAGCAGGTGCAGCCGGTTGATGGCCGAGATGGTCTCGCTGAGCGCGGACCGGCTCAGCTCGACCGTTTCGTCGAGCCGGCCCAGACGCAACAGGGCGGTCGCGCGAGTCGCCCGCATGCACACCGTGAAGGTGTGCATGTCGTTGTCGAGGCAGTAGGCCATGCCGTCGGTGTAGGCCCAGTCGTACTCCGCGAGGCTCAGGCGGGCGACGGCCGCCTCGTAGAGGTTGGTGTAGGTGCGTGCCGCCCCCTCGACGTAGCCGATCCGGACGGAGAGCCTCAGCGCCTCCTCCAGGTCGCCCATGCCGTCTTCGCCCAGTTCCAGCCGCAGCGCGCCCAGCGTCCCCCGCACGTGCGCGGCCAGCGCCTCGTCGTCGAACCGTTCCGCCAGGCGGAGGGCCTCCACGCACGAGGTCATCGCCTCGTCGGACGAGCCGAGGGCGGCGCGGAACGCATGCATCCAGCCCTTCTCGCGCGAGTCCGGCTGCGGCGCCATCAGGGCGTAGGCCTGGTCGAGGGCCGCGTCCGCCTCCTCGCCGCGGCACACCCGCCACAGGCAGCGGGAGTACTCCCGAAGGTTCATGCTGATGAGCTCGACATCCCCGAGCCGACGTCGCAGGTCCAGGGCGGTCTCGCGGGCCACCGCGGCCTCGTCCCAGCGGTCCCGCCGGGCGAGGGCGCCGGCCAGCCCCTCGAACAGCTGGGCGCGGACGTCGTCAGGGGCATCGTCGGCGCAGCGCAGCGCCCGCTGATACTGGGCGACTGCCTCGCGGTGCGACCCGAGCGCGAACGCTGCGACCGCGGCCTCCCAGGCGTAGCGAAGGGTCGCCACGCGCTCGCCCGCGCCGTCGGCGTGGTGCGCCAGCCGGGCGACGTCCGCCGAGCCCCGCCTCGACACGAGGACGTCGAAGACCGCGCGGTGCAGCTGAGACCGGCGGTAGTCCGGGATCGCCTGCTCCACTGCCAACCGGGTCAGCTCGTGCCGGAAGTGGAAACGGCCGTGGGTCGCAGTCAGGGCGCCGGCGCCGAGGCACTCGTCGAGCGAGTCCGGCGTGGTGCCGGCCACCTGCGCGATCTCGGCGGCTTCTGAGGGCAGGCCCAGCACCGCGGCGGCGGTGAGCAGCCGCCGGGCATCGGCGGACAGCCGGGCGGTCCTGGCGGCGACGACGTCGGAGACCGTCGGTGGCACCGGACCGGCACCCGAGGAGAGCATCTCCGCCACGTAGAAGGGGTTCCCACCGGAGACCTGGTGCACCCGGTCCGCGTCTGCCCCGGTGCCGGCGGCGAGCTGCCGCACCGCCTCGGGGGAGAGCGGAGTCAGCGAGAGCCTGCTCGTGGCCCGCTGCGTGGCGATCTTCCCGATCACCTCGCGGAGGGCGCTGTCGGCGCCGAGGTCGTCGTCGCGGTAGGTGACCAGCACCAGCGTGCGCGTCCGGGGGATCCGGCGGGCGAGGAAGAGCAGCCAGTCCAGGGTTGCCTCGTCCGCCCAGTGCAGGTCCTCCACGACCACGACCGTCGGCTGGTCAGCGCCCTCGAGGTCGGCGAGGACCTCGGTGAACAGGTGGCGCCGGTCGACGTCGTCCTGGCACAGCGCGTGCAGTCGACCGCCGTTGGCCGCCGCGATCTCGTAGAGAGGCCCGAGGGGCTGCGGCGTGAACGTGCCGTCACAGGCGCCGGTCCACCAGCGCAGCTCGGGGTGTCTGGCGCGGAACGCCTCGAGCAGGGCGGTCTTGCCGATGCCGGCCTCGCCGGTGACGGTGACGAAGCGGCCGTTGCCCGCTGCCGACTCGGCGGCGTACTCGTCGAGGGCATCGAGGAAGGCAGCTCTCTCCAACAGCTGCACAGTCCCGACGATAAGTGCCGATCCGTCCCGCAGGCACTAGTCCATGCGGGCCATGTCGCGCGGTGGCGGTGACCGGCCGGGATCGGTCAGCGGCCCTGGAAGTCCGGCTTGCGCTTCTCGGCGAAGGCGCGCGGACCCTCCTTGGCGTCCTCGCTCATGAAGACGGGCATGCCGACCTCGGCGTCGAGCTTGAACGCCTCGTTCTCGTGCATGCCCTCGGTCTCGCGGATCGTCCGCAGGATCGCCTGCACGGCCAGCGGGCCGTTGGCGCCGATGATGTCCGCGAGCTCACGGGCCTTGTCCAGCGCGGTGCCGTCGGGAACGACGTGGCCGACCAGGCCGCAGTCGAGCGCCTCGCGCGCGGTGATGTGGCGTCCGGTGAGCAGCAGGTCGGCGGCGACGGTGTAGGGCAGCTGGCGGGGGAGGCGTACGGCGGACCCACCCAGCGGGTAGAGGCCCCACCTGGGCTCGGACACGCCGAACTTCGCGCTCTCGCCGGCGACCCGGATGTCGGTGGCCTGGAGGATCTCGGTGCCGCCGGCGATGGCCGGCCCCTCGACCGCCGCGATCAGCGGCTTGGTCAGCCGGAAGCCCTTGAGGAGCGACTTGATGACCGAGAGGTCCCAGCCGCCGCCGGAGAAGCTGTCGCCCGGGTGGGAGGAGCCCATCGCCTTGAGGTCCGCACCGGCGCAGAACGCGCCCCCGGCGCCGGTGAGGATCGCCACCCGGATGTCCGGGTCGGAGTTCACCCGCTCCCAGGCCTCGGTCATGATCTCCATCATCGGACCGGAGAGCGCGTTCTTGGCCTCGGGACGGTTCATCGTGACGACCAGGGTGTGCCCCTCCTGCTCGACGAGGCAGTGCGGCTGGCCGGTGGCGTCAGCGGGCATGAAGGGTCCTCCGGGACTGGGTCTCTGTGCTGGTCGGTCCACTCTAGCCAGAAACGAGAACGTGTTCTAGTCTGCTCCCGTGGCTATCAACATCGCAGATCTCTTCGAGCACGCCGTCGACGCCGTCCCCGAGCGCCCGGTGATCCAGGTGGCGGACCGCACGGTGACCTACGCCGAGCTCGAGGCAGAGGCCAACCAGCTGGCCCACTACCTGGAGGGCCGCGGTGTGGGTGTCGGTGACCACGTCGGCATCTACGCGAAGAACAGCGTCGAGCACGTCGTGGCCCTGCTGGCGGTGTTCAAGATCCGCGCCGTGGCGATCAACGTGAACTACCGCTACGTCGAGAGCGAGCTGGCCTACCTGTTCGACAACGCCGACATCGTCGCGCTGCTGCACGAGCGGCCCTACGCGCCGCTCGTCGCGGCCACCGCCCCGCAGTGCGAGAAGCTCCGCACGGTCGTGGTGATGCCGGACCCGACCGAGCCGGACAGCGCGACGGACGTGTCGGCGTACGGCGGCGTCCTCTGGGAGGACGTGCTCCGGGGCCAGAGCACCGAGCGGGACTTCGCCGAGCGCAGCGCGGACGACGTCTACATCGTCTACACCGGCGGCACGACCGGGCTCCCCAAGGGCGTCATGTGGCGGCACGAGGACTTCTGGCGCGTGCTCGGCGGAGGCATCGACTTCATGACCGGCGAGCGGCTCGAGGAGTACGACCAGTCGAAGAACGCCGCGGCGAGCGAGCCGATGGTGACCTTCCCGCTGAGCCCGCTCATGCACGGTGGTGCGCAGGCCGCGATGCTGATGCACCTCTTCGCCGGGCACCTGACGATCCTGGCTCCGAAGTTCGACCCGCACGAGGTCTGGCGGACGATCGACGCCCACAAGGTGCAGCTGATCTTCATGACCGGCGACGCCATGGCGCGGCCGCTGATCGAGGCCTTCGGGACCGGTGAGTACGACGGGTCGTCGCTGGTCGCCGTGGCGAGCAGCGCGGCGATCTTCAGCCGACCCGTGAAGGAGCGCTGGATGGCGGCCTTCCCCAACACGTTCTTCACCGACTCGGTCGGCAGCTCCGAGACCGGCTTCCAGGGGACCGGCCTGCAGGACGCCGAGAACATCAAGGGCGAGGGCTGCGTGGTCAGCCTCGGCCCCGAGTCGGTCGTCCTCGACGAGGACCACCGGATCCTCGACATGGCCGAGGTCGGCGCGGTCGGCCGGCTGGCCCGCTCGGGCTCGGTGCCGCTCGGCTACTACAAGGACCCGGAGAAGTCGGCCCGCACGTTCATCGAGATCGACGGCACCCGCTACTCGGTCCCCGGCGACTTCGCCCGCATCGAGGCCGACAACAAGGTGACGCTGCTCGGGCGCGGCTCGAACTGCATCAACACCGGCGGGGAGAAGGTCTACCCCGAAGAGGTCGAGATGGCGCTCAAGGCGCACCCCGACGTGTACGACGTCCTCGTCGTCGGCATCGCAGACGAGAACTACGGCCAGGCCGTGTCGGCCGTGATCCAGCCGCGGGGGGAGAGCCGGCCCGGCGCCGACGAGCTCCGCGCGTTCCTGCGTCCGATGCTCTCCGGCTACAAGCTGCCCCGCACCGTCACCTACGTCGACGAGATCCCGCGGAGCGCGACGGGCAAGGCGAACTACCCCAAGGCCAAGGAGCTGGCGACCACCGCCCGCGCAGCCACCCCCGCCTGACTGAGGAGAGAACGTGCACACCAGCCTGTGCGAAGAGTTCGGCATCGAGTACCCGATCTTCGCGTTCACCCCGTCCGAGCACGTCGCCGCCGCGGTCAGCCGGGCGGGCGGCCTCGGGGTCCTCGGCTGCGTCCGGTTCAACGACACGGACGAGCTCGAGCGGACCCTGACCTGGCTCGACGACAACACCGACGGCAAGCCGTACGGCGTCGACGTGGTCATGCCGATGAAGATCCCCACCGAGGGCACCTCGGTCGACCTGAAGGCGATGATCCCGCAAGAGCACATCTCCTTCGTCGAGCGCACCCTGCAGAAGCTCGGAGTGCCGCCGCTGCCCGAGGGCGAGGGCCGCGACGGGGTGCTCGGCTGGCTGCACTCCGTGGCGCGGTCGCACGTCGACGTCGCGCTGGCCCACCGTCCCGTGCTGATCGCCAACGCGCTCGGCTCGCCGCCGGTCGACGTCATCGAGCAGGCCCACGCCGCGGGCGTGAAGGTCGCGGCGCTCGCCGGCGCGGCCAAGCACGCCCTGTCCCACGTGCGCAACGGCGTGGACATCATCGTGGCGCAGGGCTACGAGGCCGGTGGCCACACCGGTGAGATCGCCGGGATGGTGCTCACCCCCGACATCGTGGACGCGGTCGGTCCCGACGTCCCGGTGCTCGGGGCCGGAGGCATCGGCTCCGGCCGCCAGGTCGCCGCTTCGCTCGCGCTGGGTGCCCAGGGCGTGTGGACGGGGTCCATCTGGCTCGGCACCGAGGAGTACCAGAACCTCCAGTCGAGCACGGGCTGGACCCAGGCGTTCACCCGGGCGACCTCCAGCGACACGGTGCGCACCCGCATCTACACCGGCAAGCCGGCGCGGCTGCTCAAGACCAAGTGGACCGAGGCCTGGGCCGAGGAGGACGCCCCGACGCCCCTGCCGATGCCGCTGCAGAACCTGCTCGTGTCCGAGGCGCACAACCGGATCAACGCCTCCGGTGACCCCGACGTCATCTCGATGCCGATCGGCCAGATCGTCGGGCGGATGAACGAGGTCCGCCCGGTGGCCGCGGTGATGGCCGACCTCGTCGCGGAGTTCGAGGAGACCGTCAACCGGCTCGACAAATTCGCCGGCATGGCGGGTTGCGACGGGCGCTGCAGGGTTTGCCGATCCCGTGCGCTACGCCGGGTGGGCGGCTGCGCGGCTCGGTCGGCGGGATGCGACCAGGTGATCGCTGGCGAGCACGCACCGACAGCCTGGGGGCGCGCTCGAGGTGGGGTACCCGCCGCACTTCTCGGTGCCCTACACGCGCTGGCAGCGGGCTCGGCCGTGCGCGTGTCTCGGCGTAGGGATCCGCTGAGGGAGCGCGGCTCATCCCAGCGGGAGGATCCGCGGGACGGCGCAGGGCCGGATCATGGGGGACATCAGCACGAGACCCAGCGACGCGGAGGTGCCCGATGACGCGCTCTGAGGTGCAGCGGCCGACAGCCGTGCGGTCCACCATCAGTGGCACCAGGGAGGACCGCTGTGACCGCTGCTGCGCAGCCGGCTGCGTGAGCTTCCTGCTCAGGTCGGGGCTCGACCTGGTGTTCTGCGCCCATCACGCCCGCCAGTTCGAACGTGAGCTCCGTCGAGCCGGCGCGCTGATCGGGACGGAGGGTCACCAGGACGCCCTCGTCTGGTGAGCAACCGCGGAGTCAGCGCGCCTCCGGCGAGTACGACGTGCCGCGCTCGGCCCGCACCCACAGCTCGTCGGCGGTGTCGAGACCTTCGCGGACCAGCTCACGCTTGAGCACCTTGTTCGTGGCCGTGGTGGGCAGGTCGCCGGCGATCCGGACGTAGCGCGGCCACATCTTCGTGCCCAGGTCCGGCTGGTCGTGCAGGAAGGACTCGAGGCCGGCGGGATCCAGGGCGGCGCCGTCGTCCAGGACGACGGCGGCCACGAGCCGGTCGCCGCTCGTCGCGTCCGGCACGGCGTACACGGCGACCCGGTTCACCGCCGGGTGCCGGAGCAGGATGCGCTCGACCGGTGCCGCGGCGAGGTTCTCCCCGTCCACCCGCAGCCAGTCCGAGGTCCGCCCGGCGAAGTAGACCCAGCCGTCGGAGTCGCGGTAGGCGAGGTCGCCGCTCCAGTACATCCCGTCGCGCATCCGCTCGGCGGTCGCCTGTTCGTCGTTGTAGTAGCCGGCGAACTGCCCCGGACCCGTGGTGTTGACCAGCTCGCCGACGGCCTCGTCGAGGTTGAGCACCGTGCCGTCCGGCCCGACCTCCGCCGGTGGGCACTCCGCGCCGGTAGCCGGGTCCAGGACCTTGACGCCCTCGAGGGGCCGGCCCAGCGAACCCGGGGGAGTGCCGGGGACGCGGGAGATGACGACCGCGTTCTCGGTGGAGCCGAAACCGTCCTGCACGTGGCAGCCGAACCGCTCCGCGAAGGCCGCGATGTCGCGGTCGCCGGCCTCGTTGCCGAAGGCCAGCCTGAGCGGGTTGTCCGCGTCGTCCGGCCGGGCGGGCGTCGCGAGGACGTAGGCGAGCGGCTTGCCGACGTAGTTCAGGTACGTCGCGCCGTACCTCCGCACGTCCGCGAGGAACCTGCCGGCCGAGAACCGGGCGACGGCCATGGCGCCTCCGCAGACGAGGCCGAGGCCCCAGCCGGCCATGACCGCGTTGGAGTGGAACAGCGGCATCGAGAGGTAGAGCCGGTCGGCCGACGTCAGCCCGAACATCTGGGTGAGGTAGGCGCCGGGGTAGGCGACCTTCTCGTGCGTCACCCGGACGGCCTTCGGCTCGCCGCTGGTTCCGGAGGTGAAGATCAGCATGAACAGATCGGTCGGCTCGACCTCGGCGAAGGGCCTCCTGCCCGGGTCGGCCGCCGCCAGGAGCTGCTTCCACTCGGACGAGTCGGTGTCGAGGACGCGAGCGCCGCCGAGGTCGAGACCGTCGAGCAGCGGCAGGTGCTCGCTGTCGGTGAGCACCACCTGGCAGTCCGCCTTGCGGGCGTCCCTGGCGAGAGCCTCGCCGCGCCGGGTGGTGTTGAGGCCGGCCACCACGAACCCGCCCACGGCGCCCGCGGCCAGGCTCATCGCCATCTCGGGAGTGTTCTCGAAGAGCAGGCCGACGTGGAAGGGACGCTCGGGGGAGCGGACGGCGTCGAGGGCGGCGGCACGACGGGCGGCCTCCTCGACGTACTCCCGCCAGGACCACTGCCGGTCCTCGAACAGCAGGGCGGGTCCGGGGTCCGCTGCACGGGCACGGAGCAGCTTCTGGACGGTGTCGGTCACCGCGTCAGGCCGGTTCGGTCGCCAGCGCCCGTCCGACCGTGCGGGCCTGCTCGGTGGTGCCGCCGAGGGTGAGCTCGAGCCGTTTGGCGGCG
The DNA here is from genome assembly GCA_963721855.1 of uncultured Actinomycetota bacterium. GTDB lineage: Bacteria > Actinomycetota > Actinomycetes > Propionibacteriales > Nocardioidaceae > Nocardioides_B. The sequence continues at coordinate 435,230 of CAVRMN010000017.1, forward strand.
GTGAAGTAGCGGTGCGCCTCGCCGTCCAGGTCGATGCCGACGCCGCCGTGCACGTGCACCGTCGTGTGCGCGACCGTGTGCCCGGCGTCGGCGGCCCACAGCTTGGCGACGGCCACCTCCACCTCGGCCGGGAGGCCCTCGGCGAGCCGCCAGGCGGCCTGCCACAGCGTCAGTCGCGCGCCCTGCACGTCGATGTAGGCGTCGGCGAGGCGCTGGGAGACGGCCTGGAAGGTGCCGATCGGCCGGCCGAACTGCTCCCGGGTCCGCGCGTAGCCGGCGGTCAGGTCCAGCGCCCCCTCGAGCACGCCGAGCTGTTGGGCGCACAGCCCCACGACGAGCCGGGGCACGAGGTGGTCGAGCACGGTCGCCCCGTCGCCGACCGCGCCGAGGACCCGGTCGGCCGGCACGTGCGCCCGGTCGAGCTCGAGACGTGCCACGGCGTCGCCGTCGTTGACGGTCTGCGGCGTGACGGTGACCCCGTCATCGCCGGGGCGCACCAGGAAGACGGTGACCCCGCGCGGGGTGTCGGCCGGTACGACGAACAGGTCGGCGACCGTGCCGGCGGGCACCACCGTCTTCACGCCGGTGACGTGCCAGCCGCCGTCGGTCTCCTCGGCGGTCGTGGTCGGTCGGGCCGGGGTGAACGCGCGGTCCTCCGACAGGGCGGCGGTGAGCACCTGCGTGCCGGCCACCGCGCCGGGCAGCCACTCCCGGCGCTGCGCGGCGGTGCCGAAGGTGGCGAGGGCGTCGGCGGTGGGCCCGTGCCAGGCCAGGGGCAGGGGTGCCACCACGCGGCCGGTCTCGACGGTGACGGCGTACAGCTCGAGCAGACCGAGCCCGGAGCCGCCGTCGTCCTCGGGGACGGCGAGGCCGAGCAGGCCGGCCTGCCCGAGTGCGGACCACAGGTCGGCGTCGAAGCGCGCGCCGCCGGCCTCCACGTCGCGCTGGCGCTCGGGGGTGCACCGGTCGGCGAGGATCCGGCGGGCCAGGGCCGCGGCGTCCTGCTGCTCGGGGGTGAGGTCGAAGTCCATGGGTGCCTTCTCTCGGGTCAGCGCTTGGCGGCCGGGAGGCCGAGGCCGACCATGCCGATGATGTCGCGCTGGATCTCGTTGGTGCCGCCGCCGAACGTCATCACCAGCGAGGTGCGGTGGTAGCGCTCGAGCCGGCCGAGCAGGACGGCGGCGGGGGAGCCGGTGCGCACGTAGGCGTTGGGGCCGACGATCTCCATCAGCGCGCGGTAGACCTCGACGGCGAGCTCGCTGCCGTAGACCTTGGTGGCGGAGGCGTCGGCGGGGGAGAGGTCCTTCCCGTTGCTCGAGGCGATCTTCCAGTTCATCAGCGAGAGCACCTCGACGCGGGCGTGCGCGCGGCCGAGCAGCACCTGCACCCACTCGGCGTCGATGACCCGGGAGCCGTCGGGGTTCTTGGTCTCCTGCGCCCACCTGCGCACCTCGGCGACGGCGTGCACCAGGGGAGCCGACGAGGTCAGCGCGACGCGCTCGTGGTTGAGCTGGTTGGTCATCAGCGGCCAGCCGCCGTTGAGCTCCCCGACCAGGTTGCCGGCCGGGACCCGGACGTCCTCGTAGTAGGTGGCCGAGGTGGAGACGCCGGCGACGGTGTGGACCGGGGTGTAGGAGAACCCGGCGGCGTCGGTCGGGACCAGGATGATCGACAGGCCCTTGTGCCGGGGGAGGTCCGGGTCGGTGCGGCAGGCGAGCCAGACGTAGTCGGCGTACTGGATGAGGCTGGTCCACATCTTCTGCCCGTTGATGACCCACTCGCCCCCTGTCCCTGATCCTGTCGAAGGGTCGAGGCGGGCCCGGGTCCGCAGGCTGGCGAGGTCCGTGCCGGACGCCGGCTCGGAGTAGCCGATCGAGAAGTGCATCTCGCCCTTGAGGATGGCGGGCAGCAGCGTGCTCTTCTGCGCGTCGGTGCCGAAGCGCATGATGGTCGGCCCCACCGTGTTGAGGGTGAGGTGCGGGATCGGGATGCCGGCGATGGCGGCCTCGTCGGAGAAGATCAGCTGCTCGAGCATCGAGCGGTTCTGGCCGCCGTACTCCTCGGGCCAGCCGATCCCGAGCCAGCCGTCCGCGCCCAGCTGCCGGATCAGCGACTTGTAGGCCTCGACGTCACCGAACTCGCCGGTCGTCGCCGCGAGGGCGGTGCGACGCTCGGGGGTGACCAGCGCGGAGAAGTACTCCCGGAGCTCGCTGCGGAGCCGTTGGTGCTCCTCGGACAGGGCGATGTGCATCCGGCGTCTCCTGGGTCGAAAACTGGAACGTGTTTCAATATGGAGGTTAGCCGGAGCGGTAATCTCTGTCGAGATGCTGGTCAAAGATGCCGCAAAACTATAACCTGTTCCAGTACGCACCCGACCGTCGAGAGACCCACCACCGTCAAAGCACGGGAGGCCGTCACATGACACCCGCAGGCACCGCCGCCGACACCGCGAACGCACGCCTGATCGACGCCGGCGCCCCGCCGACCCGCTTCGCCCGCGGCTGGCACTGCCTCGGCCTCGCGGACACGTTCCGGGACGGCAAGCCGCACGCGATCGAGGCGTTCGGCACCAAGCTGGTCGTGTTCGCCGACTCGCAGGGCGACCTCAAGGTCCTCGACGGCTACTGCCGGCACATGGGCGGCGACCTCACCCAGGGCACCGTCAAGGGCGACGAGGTGGCCTGCCCGTTCCACGACTGGCGCTGGGGCGGCGACGGCAAGTGCAAGGCGATCCCCTACGCCAAGCGGATCCCGCTGCGGGCCCGCACCCGCACCTGGCTCACGCTCGAGCAGAACAGGCAGCTGTTCGTGTGGCACGACCCCGAGGGCAACCCGCCCCCGGAGGACGTCGTGATCCCGCGCGTCGAGCAGGCGTACGACGACCAGTGGACCGACTGGACCTGGGAGACGCTGCACATCGACAACGCCAACTGCCGCGAGATCATCGACAACGTCGTGGACATGGCGCACTTCTTCTACATCCACTACGCGTTCCCGACGTACTTCAAGAACGTCTTCGAGGGTCACGTCGCGACGCAGTACATGAACTCGCGCGGCCGGCCGGACATGGGCACCGGTGGGTACGCCGGCGAGGACATGCTGCTCCGGTCGGAGGCGTCGTACTTCGGGCCGTCGTACATGATCAACCCGCTCACCACCGACTACAAGGGCATCGAGGTCGAGGTCATCCTGATCAACTGCCACTACCCGGTGAGCGCCACGTCCTTCGTGCTGCAGTACGGCCTGATCGTCAAGAAGCTCGAGGGTCTCGACGACGCGACCGCCGACAAGATCGCCCGGAAGTACTCCACGATGTTCGGCGAGGGCTTCCTGCAGGACGTCGAGATCTGGAAGAACAAGACCGCGATCCAGAACCCCTTGCTGTGCGAGGAGGACGGGCCGGTCTACCAGCTGCGCCGCTGGTACGAGCAGTTCTACGTCGACGTCGCCGACGTGACCGAGGAGATGACCCAGCGGTTCGAGTTCGAGGTGGACACCACCCACGCGAACGAGAACTGGGAGAGGGAGGTCCAGGAGAACCTGGCCCGCCGTCTCGAGGAGGAGAAGCAGGTCTGATGGTCTCCTTCACCCCGCTGCGCGAGGAGACCCTCGCGGACCAGCGGCTCTACCTCGAGGGACGTCTCGTCGACGTGGCCTGCCTGCGGTGCGCGGCGCACGTCCAGGTGCGCAAGAACAGCGAGTACCACACCAGCATCCAGTGGTCGGCCGAGGCGGTGGCCCGCTGCGAGGAGTTCGCCCGCACCGCAGCCGACGGCAGCCGCGTCCTGCACGAGTCCTGCCCCCAGCTCAAGGCCAGCATCGAGCAGGCCGTCAAGACCGGACGGCTGCCGATGGGGGAGACCGATGGCTGACGCCTACAAGCTGCGGGTCGTCGACGTCATCGAGGAGACCGGGGACGCGCGGTCGATCGTCCTCGAGGTGCCGGACGACGCCCGTGCGGAGTTCGACTACAAGCCGGGCCAGTTCCTCACCGTCGCGGTGCCCAGCGACCGCACCGGCACGGTGGCGCGCTGCTACTCGCTGGCGAGCACGCCCTACGAGACGGACCTGCTCAAGTTCACGGTCAAGCGGACCGTCGAGGGCTACGGGTCGAACTGGATCAACGACAACCTGCGCGCCGGCAGCCACCTCACGGTGCTCCCGCCCAGTGGCATCTTCACGCCGGCCTCGCTCGACGCCGACCTGCTGCTGTTCGCCGGCGGCAGCGGCATCACGCCGGTGATCAGCATCGCCAAGTCGGCGCTGGCGAAGGGCTCCGGCACGGTGGTGCTGCTCTACGCCAACCGCGACGAGAGCTCGGTGATCTTCGCGCAGGAGCTGACCGAGCTCGCGCAGAAGCATCCCGACCGGTTCGTGGTCGTGCACTGGCTGGAGTCGGTGCAGGGCCTCCCGACGATGGAGCACATGCGCGCGTTCGCGCGGCACTTCACGTCGTACGACGCCTTCGTCTGCGGGCCGGGACCGTTCATGCAGGGCGTGGTGAGCGCCCTCAAGGAGCTGGAGTTCCCGCGCGAGCGACGCCACCAGGAGAAGTTCATCTCGCTGGGCGGCAACCCGTTCGGCGACGAGGTCGAGGACCTGGGCGTCGACGAGGACGAGGACGCCGCCGCGCCCACCCGGTCGGGGCCGGCGTCGCTGAGCGGGGACCTCGACGGAAAGGGGTTCGCCTTCGACGACTGGGCGCCGGACCGCAAGCTGCTCGACTTCCTGATCGACAAGGGCCTGGACGCGCCCTACTCGTGCCGGGAGGGCAACTGCAGCGCCTGCGCCTGCCGCGTCCTCGAAGGCGAGGTGACGATGCTGCACAACGAGGTGCTCGACGACGAGGACCTCGCGGACGGCATCCGGCTCGCCTGCCAGTCGCTGCCGGTGAGCGACACCGTGCGGATCAGCTACCAGTAGCCCGGGGCCGGACGGCCCGAGCGGTCACTCGGACACGCAGACGGGCTGCTTCTCGAGCTGCATCTCCTGGTCCTTGTTGATCGTCACGTCGGTGACGACCTCCACCGACCGGCCGACGCAGTTGGTCGTGCCGATGTTCTTGGGCACGTTCTTCGCCTTGGCGGCCTTGCCGGAGGCTCCGCGCGGGCCGCGCTCGCCGTCGGCGCCGTCGGTCCCGTCGAGCCCGGGTGCGCCCTGCTCACCCTGGGGACCGGCCAGGCCGGTCGCCCCCTGCGGTCCCTGGAGCTGGCCCTGGAACGCGGTCACCGCGCCGAGTGCGCCGAGGAAGCCGCAGACGAGCGACACGACGCAGGTCACGAGCAGGCTGGGCATCTTCCGCATGCCCGAACGGTAGGGCCGTTCCGGCCGGTGGCGCGGCGATCCACCGAAACCCGGCGCGTCGCTCTGGTCACACGCGTCCCAGGTCAGAAGTTCTTTACTTTCCCTGCGCGAGCGAGCTGTCGGATGTTCTGATGGTGACCCTGCGGGGGACGCGCGGCGACCGACCCGGCCGAATTACAGATCTGTAGTTCGTCCCAAGGGCTGTTGCGACCACTGTGGCTGATGTGAAACTTGGTACCAGTGTGACTGGCCGAACCGAAGGAGCCCGTGTCGTGACCACCCTCGTCTCCATGACCCGCCGCAGCATGATCGTGGCGCTCGTGGCCGGCCTTGCCCTGGCCCTGCTGATGTCCACGAAGCCGGTGCAGACCGTCCCGGCGTCGCAGCGACTGCTCGACTACACGCCTGTCACCGGGGCGACCTTCAACCGTCCGGTCGGCACGACCGCGGAGCAGCGCGCGATCTTCACGCACATCAACAACAGCATCGATGCCACGCCACCCGGCGCCACCATCAAGTTCGCGGTCTACTCGTTCGCCGAGAAGGCCACGGCGACGCGGCTGATCAACGCCTACCAGCGCGGCGTGAACGTGCAGCTGATCTTCAACGCGCACACCGTCTACCCGCAGGAGCAGCGCCTCCAGGCGGCCCTCGGGAAGAACCCGGCCAAGCGGTCGTTCGCCATGTTCTGCGACAACAGCTGCCGCGGCGACAAGGGCAACATGCACCAGAAGGTGTTCCTGTTCAGCAAGGCCGGCCAGGCGGAGAACATCGTCATGGTCGGGTCGGACAACATGACCCGCAACAACGCGGTCAACCAGTGGAGCGACGTCTACACCGTCGCCGGCGACGCGGCGATGTACTTCACCTACTCGGGCGTCTTCGACCAGATGAAGCTCGACCGCCCCCAGCTCACCCAGCACATCGCCGCCACCATCAACGGCTACGGCCCCGAGTTCTACCCCTACCCGCGGGTGACGCAGGCCAACGACCCGCTCTACCTCGCCCTGTCCAAGATCACCTGCCTCGGTGCGGCGGACGGGTTCGGCACCGAGACCACGGTGGACAGCGACGGCGACGGGGTCATGGACCGGGTGACCAAGCTCCGGCTGTCGCAGCACGCCTGGAACGGCGACCGCGGCATCTACCTGGCGCAGAAGGTGGCCGAGCTCAAGCGGTCCGGCTGCGACGTGAAGGTCATCTACGGCGTCGGCATCGGCCGGGTCGTCAAGAACACCCTGATCCGCGCCGGCGTACCGATGTCGGCCGGGACCGTGAAGGGCAAGCGCACCCACCAGAAGGTCTTCTTCGTCAGCGGCGTGTATGACGGCGACCCGGCCTCCACCCACGTGTGGACCGGCTCGCACAACTGGTCGGACGGCGCCCTGCGTCGCGACGACGCCGTGCTCGAGGTGTCGACCCCCGAGGCGTTCGCGCAGTACGACGCGAACTTCGAGGACATCTGGGCCAACGGCTGAGTCTGCTCAGCCACAGGTTCGCGGTGGCACGGCCCGGGGCGGCAGCGGCGTCCCCGGTGCCGTGCCGTCGTGTTTCTCGGACGACTGCAGCGACGTGCCCCGACTCGCCGCTACCAGCCGCGCTCGCGCCACTCCTTCGAGGTGCGGGCGCTCGGCGCCCAGGGTCGAGTCGTCACCGTGGCCGGGGTAGAACCAGGTCTCGTCGGGCAGCCGTCCGAACACCTTGGTCTCCACGTCGTCGATGAGGGTCCGGAAGGCCGCCTGGTCGCCGAACGTGTTGCCCACCCCGCCGGGGAACAGCGAGTCGCCGGTGAAGAGGTGCGGGGTGCCGGCGGGGTCGTCGTACAGCAGCGCGACCGAGCCGGGCGTGTGCCCGACCAGGTGGATCACCTCGAGCTCGCTCCGGCCGACCGGGATCCGGTCGCCGTCCTTCAGCGGCCGGTCGACGGGGACCGGCAGGCCCTCGGCGTCCTCGGCGCCGGCCAGGGTCTCGGCCCCGGTCGCGGCCACGACCTCGGCGAGGGCGCGGTGGTGGTCCCAGTGCTGGTGCGTGGTGACCACCCGCTTGATGCCGTCGGCGCCGGCCACCGTGAGGATCGTGGCGGCGTCGTCGGCGGCGTCGATGAGCACCTGCTCGTCGGTGTGCCGGCAGCGCAGCAGGTAGACGTTGTTGTTCATGTCGCTGACCGCGAACTTCGTGATGGTCAGCTCGGCCAGCTCGCGGATGTCCGGCACACCGCCGGGCCTGACGTTGCCGTGGTAGCTCATCGGGCGTCTATCTCCACTTCTCGAGACGGGGCAGCTCTCCGGTCGAGGACACCAGCCCGGCACCGTCGCCGCGGCCGATGAGCCACCAGGCCAGGTCGGCGATCGGGCCCGTGATCTCGGGGCCCTCACCGGGCCCGAACTTCCAGAGACCGTCCACGTCGGTCGAGGAGAGCACCATCGACGGGCCGTCGGCCAGCTCGTCCTGCCGCCGCTTGATGAGGTGCCGGGTGAAGTCCTCGGGCCAGTCGGCGGCGGTGTAGCCGAGCTGCAGGTCCGCGTGGTGGATCTCCACCTCGGTCGCGGCGCATCTGGCCGACGTACCGCACCGGCAGCGGGTCCTGGCCCGGCCGCCGGGTGAAGGTGGCGTCGAGGTGGGAGTCGTGGAGTCTCGTTCTCGGCCTGCAGCATCCGGCCCCACGACGCCGCGGCGTCCTCGATCAGCTCGGCGGCGCTGCGGCCCGCGCCGGCCTCGACGTCGGCGTCGCGGGTCTCCTGGCTGTCGTACATCGCCACCTCGGTCCCGGCCTGGGCGGCGTGCAGCACCCGGCTGAGCGCGTCCGCGTTGCGGGCCAGGTGGGTGATCACGTGCCCCCGGGTCCAGCCGGGGAGCGCGGAAGGGGCCCGGACGTCCTCGTCGGTGAGGCCCTCGATGTCCGCCAGGTAGCGTGTGGTGGCGAGGATCGTCTCTTCGAAGTGGGGGAGGTCGCTGTCGTAGTCGGTGTCGCGGCTCACAGTGCTCATACCCCCATCAAACTCCGGAGTGGCGCCTTGTGCCAGACCGCTATCATGACGAACACTTGTTCGAACGACACCTGACGACCACCAGGACGGACCGTGGCTGACCAGCTGATCATCCGGGGAGCCCGGGAGCACAACCTCAAGGACGTGTCGCTCGACCTACCCCGCGACTCCCTGATCGTGTTCACCGGACTGTCCGGCTCCGGGAAGTCGAGCCTCGCGTTCGACACCATCTTCGCCGAGGGCCAGCGGCGCTACGTCGAGTCGCTCTCGGCCTACGCGCGGCAGTTCCTCGGCCAGATGGACAAGCCCGACGTCGACTTCATCGAGGGCCTGTCCCCGGCGGTCTCCATCGACCAGAAGTCGACCTCGAAGAACCCGCGCTCGACCGTCGGCACGATCACCGAGGTCTACGACTACCTGCGGCTGCTCTACGCCCGCGCCGGCCGCCCGCACTGCCCGACCTGCGGCGCGCCGATCTCGCGGCAGACCCCGCAGCAGATCGTCGACCGCATCCTGGCGCTGGAGGAGGGCCGGCGCTTCCAGGTGCTGGCCCCGGTCGTGCGCGGCCGCAAGGGCGAGTACGTCGACCTGTTCCGCCAGCTGCAGACCCAGGGCTTCTCCCGGGCGCGCGTCAACGGCGAGACCTACCCGCTCACCGAGCCGCCCAAGCTGGACAAGCAGAAGAAGCACACCATCGAGGTCGTCGTCGACCGGCTCGCGGTCAAGGAGACCGCCAAGCGCCGGCTGACCGACTCGGTGGAGACCGCGCTCGGCCTGGCCAGCGGTCTGGTGGTCTTCGACTTCGTCGACCTGCCCGAGAAGGACCCCGGCCGCGAGCTCCGGTTCTCCGAGAAGATGGCGTGCCCCAACGAGCACCCGATCGAGACCGACGACCTCGAGCCGCGCTCGTTCTCCTTCAACTCGCCGTTCGGCGCCTGCCCCGAGTGCCACGGCCTCGGCACCCGCATGGAGGTCGACGCCGAGCTGGTCATCTCCGACCCGTCGGCGACGCTCCGCGAGGGAGCGGTCAGCGCCTGGTCGGGCGCGCACGTCGCCGACTTCTTCGTCCGGCTGATGGGCGCGTTGGGTGAGGAGCTCGGCTTCGACCTGGACACCCCGTGGGAGGACCTGCCCGCGAAGGCCCGCAAGTCGATCCTCGACGGCCACTCGACCAAGGTCCACGTCCGGCACCGCAACCGCTACGGACGCGAGCGCTCCTACTACACGAGCTTCGAGGGCGTGCGCCCCTACATCGAGCGCCGGCACCGCGAGTCGGAGTCCGACACCAGCCGCGAGCGCTACGAGGGCTTCATGCGGGAGGTGCCCTGCCCCGTCTGTGAGGGTTCCCGCCTGAAGCCGGTGTCGATGGCCGTGACGATCGGCGGCAGGAGCATCGCCGAGGTCTGCCGGCTCCCGATCAACGAGACCGCCGACTTCCTCCGCGGGCTCGAGCTCAGCGCGCGCGAGCGGCACATCGCCGAGCGGGTGCTCAAGGAGATCCAGGAGCGGCTCAACTTCCTGCTCGACGTCGGCCTCGACTACCTCTCGCTGGACCGGCCCTCGGGGTCGCTGTCCGGCGGCGAGGCGCAGCGCATCCGGCTCGCCACGCAGATCGGCGCCGGGCTGGTCGGTGTGCTCTACGTCCTCGACGAGCCGTCGATCGGGCTGCACCAGCGCGACAACCACCGGCTGATCGAGACCCTGGTCCGGCTCAAGGACCTCGGCAACACCCTGATCGTCGTCGAGCACGACGAGGACACCATCCGGGTCGCCGACTGGGTCGTCGACATCGGGCCCGGGCGCGGGGGAGCACGGCGGCCAGGTCGTGGTCTCCGGCACGGTCGACGACCTGCTCGAGCACCACGACTCGCTGACCGGCATGTACCTCTCCCGACGCAAGCAGATCCCGGTCCCCGAGGTACGCCGTCCGCGCACGCCCGGCCGCGAGCTCGTCGTCCGCGGGGCCAAGGAGCACAACCTCCAGGACATCGACGTCAGCTTCCCGCTCGGGATGTTCGTCGCCGTCACGGGCGTCTCGGGCTCCGGGAAGTCGACCCTGGTCAACGACATCCTCTACACGTCGCTCGCCAAGCAGATCTACAACGCCCGCACGGTGCCCGGCCGGCACAAGCGGATCGAGGGCTTCGACAACGTCGACAAGGTGATCCACGTCGACCAGTCGCCGATCGGCCGGACCCCGCGGTCCAACCCGGCGACCTACACCGGCGTCTTCGACCACGTCCGCAAGCTGTTCGCCACGACGCCCGAGGCGAAGGTGCGCGGCTACATGCAGGGGCGCTTCTCCTTCAACGTGAAGGGCGGACGCTGCGAGGCGTGCCACGGCGACGGCACGATCAAGATCGAGATGAACTTCCTGCCGGACGTCTACGTCCCGTGCGAGGTGTGCCACGGCGCCCGCTACAACCGCGAGACGCTCGAGGTGCACTACAAGGGCAAGACGATCGCCGAGGTCCTCGACATGCCGATCGAGGAGGCCGTCGAGTTCTTCGAGGCGATCCCGGCGATCTCGCGACACCTGCGCACGCTGGTCGACGTCGGCCTCGGCTACGTCCGGCTCGGGCAGCCGGCACCGACGCTCTCCGGCGGCGAGGCGCAGCGCGTCAAGCTCTCGGCCGAGCTGCAGAAGCGGTCCACCGGCCGCACGGTCTACGTGCTCGACGAGCCGACGACCGGTCTCCACTTCGAGGACATCCGCAAGCTGTTGCTGGTGCTCGGTCGCCTGGTCGACCAGGGCAACACCGTGCTGGTGATCGAGCACAACCTCGACGTGATCAAGACGGCCGACTGGATCGTCGACATGGGACCCGAGGGCGGCAACCGGGGTGGCTACGTGGTGGCGGAGGGCACGCCCGAGCAGGTGGCCGCCACCGCGGAGAGCTTCACCGGCCAGTTCCTGGCGCCGTTGCTGGAGGGGACCGACGTACGGGTCGCCAGGGCACCCCGGAAGAAGGCCGCCACCGCGGCGACCAGCGCGCCCGCCAAGAAGACCGTCAAGAAGTCGGCCGCCGCGAAGTCGGCTGCCAAGAAGACGGTGAAGAAGGCGTCCGGGAAGCCCGACGAGACGAAGCCCGCGAAGAAGACCGCGGCGGCGACCAAGCGGGCCCCGCGGAAGACCCGCAGGCTGACCGACTGAGCGTTCCACAGGCCGCTCTCAGGTCACGTCCTCAGCGCCCGACCTAGGCTGAACCTCGACCACCAGCCCCAGGAGTGACATGTCCGAGCCACGCGCCACCACCGGATCCGACCTGACCCGCCGCGGCATGATGCGCGGCGTGGCCGCCGGGGGACTGGCGCTGCCGGTCCTCGCGGCCTGCGGCGGGGGGAGCGACAGCACGTCGCCGACGGGTACGTCGGGGTCCTCACCCGCAGGGGTCCCGTCGGTGTCGGCGCCCGTCGCGGAGATCCCGGTCGGCGGCGGCAAGATCTTCACCGACCAGCTCGTCGTGGTCACCCAGCCGAGCAAGGGCGACTTCAAGGCCTTCTCCGCCACGTGCACCCACCAGGGCTGCCCGGTGAACGCGGTGAGCGACGGGCAGATCATCTGCCCGTGCCACGCGAGCCACTACTCGATCGACGACGGCTCCGTGCTGAGCGGCCCCGCACCCAAGCCGTTGCCCGAGTACCCCGTCTCGGTCAAGGGCGACCAGGTCGTCGTCGGCTGACGGCGCCGCCCTGTGGCCGTGCGCCGGACGTCCGCGGTGGGTGCGTCCTCCAGCGGGACCAGGTCGTCCTCGCCGAGGTAGCTGCCGGTCATGACCTCGACCAGGTGCAGGATCTCGGGCCCGGGGTTGCCGAGCCGGTGGACGCAGCCGACCGGTATGTCGATCGACATGCGCTCGGTCAGCAGCATGGTGTCCTGTCCGCGGACCACCTCCGCCGTACCGCCGATCACGACCCAGTGCTCGGACCGGTGAGCATGCCGCTGCGGAGGCAGCCGCTGACCGGGTTTCACCATGATGTGCTTGACCTGGTACCCGGGGCCGGCGTCGACGGTCTCGTAGCAGCCCCAGGGACGGTAGACGACCCGGGGAGACGAGGCCTCGGGGCGGCCTCGCTCCTGCAGCATCTCCACGAGCTCCTTCACCTCGTGGCCGGCCGACCGGTCCGCCACCAGGACGGCGTCCTTCGTGGCGACGACGATGGCGTCGTGGAGGCCCACGGTGGCCAGCAGCACGCCTTCCCCGCGCAGGTAGGAGTTCCTGGTGCGGCGGCTGAACACGTCACCGAGCCTCACGTTGCCGTCCACGTCGTGCTCGCCCATCCGCCACAGACCGGACCAGGTCCCGACGTCGTCCCAGGAGAACCAGGTCGCCACCATGGCGGCTCTCTTCGTCTGCGCCATGACGGCCGCGTCGACCGAGAGTGCGGGCGAGGAAGCGAAGGCGGCTGCCCCGAGCCGAAGGAAGGTGGGGTCGCGATGGGCGGTCTCGAGGGCGGCCGCTACCGCCCTGCACAGCTCCGGCTGGAGCCGGCCGAGCTCCGCCAGGAAGAGGGCCGGCTGGAACAGGAACATCCCGCTGCTCCAGGCGCATCCCTCCCGGAGCAGGCGCCGGGCGGTGACCTCGTCGGGCTCGACCACGAACTCCGCGATCTTCGCCGCGTCCGGATGCGCCCCGATGGCCTGGCCGGGCCGCAGGTAGCCGTGGCCGGGCTCCGCTGTCCTGGCGGGGACACCGAACGCGACCAGGTGCCCCCTGGCCGCGATGGAGGCGGCGTTGGCGACGGCGGCCCGGAACGCGTCGGTGTCGTCGATCGCGTGGTCCGCGGGACAGACCAGCATCAGGGAGTCGGGGTGGTCGCGCTGGACGATCATGGCCGCGGCCGCGATCGCGGGCGCCGTGTTGCGCGCCACCGGCTCCAGGACGATGTCGTCCGGTCGGACACCCAGTGCCGCGAGCTGGTCGGCCACCACGAACCGGTGCTCCTCCCGGCAGACCAGCAGTGGGGCACCGAACCCGCGCAACCGCCAGGCGGTCTGCTGCAGCAGGCTCACCTCCGCGAGCAGCGGCAGGAGCTGCTTCGGATGCATCTCCCGCGACATCGGCCACAGCCCGGTCCCGTTGCCCCCCGACAGGATCACGGGCACGATCGCCCGCCCCTGGACGTCCATGGTGTCCCCTCTCACGCGACGCCGGCCCCGCGGAGCCGAGTCGCACGGGCGCCGTCCGCCTCTGCCGGAGCCCGCTGTCGAACGTAGGACGGGCACCGGCGGAGAGCACCCCGTTGCTGGAGCACGGCTGCCTACGCCTGATGCGGTAGGGGGTGAACGCGCCCGCCGGCACGGGGGCTACGCCCATTGGAGGTGCCCGGTGCTTCCGCCGCGAGCCACGCTGCCGACATGTGCGGAATCGTGGCGTGCCAGACGACCACTCCGGCGCTCGACTACCTGCTGCCGGCCCTGACCCGGTTGGAGTACCGCGGCTACGACTCTGCGGGAGTCTCCGTCCAGACCGTGCACGGCGAGGTGGTCCGGCTGCGCAGTGTCGGACGGTTGGTGGCGCTCGCACGGGTGGTCGGCGAGGTCAGCGGACCGGACCTGGACGGGGTGGGCATCGGCCACACCCGCTGGGCCACGCACGGTCTCGTCAGCGAGACGAACTCACACCCGCACATCGACTGCTCCGGCGAGATCCACGTCGTGCACAACGGGATCATCGAGAACGCGGACGAGCTCCGGACGGCTCTGGTCGCCGACGGGCACCGCATGAGCACGGACGTCGACAGCGAGACGATCGCGCATCTCGTCGAGGCCGCGCTCGCCACGGGCGTCGACCTGGCGTCAGCGGTGGTGAGGGCCACCGCGCGGCTCCGGGGCTCCTGGGCGGTGGCGGTCATGCGTCGTGGCCGCCGGGAGGTGGTGGTGACGGCCCACCACTCCCCGCTGCTGGTCGGGCATGGCGACGCCGGGTCCTTCGCGGCCAGCGACGCCACGGCGCTCGCCGGTTGGGTGGAGGACGTGGACGTGCTGGAGAACGACGACGTCGCCGTCCTGCGTGCTTCCGGTGTCGAGTGGCGGGTGCGCAAGGCGGTGCGTGGCCCGGCGCCGAGCCGGCTGGCGACCGGCCGGGTCGCCGAGATCGAGCTCGGGGCGTCGGCGGACTACATGGCCAAGGAGATAGCGGAGCAGCCGCTCGTGGTGGCGCGGACCGTCGACCGCCTCAGCGAGGGCATCAGCGACGGGAGTCTCTGGCGCGGTCTGGGGCTCCCTTCCCTCGAACGGGTCCGCTTCGTCGCGTGCGGCACGTCGCTCAACGCCGCCGCGGTGCTGGCGAGGCTGCTTGCCGAGTGGCGTGTCCCGGCGGCCCTCGCCCCGGCCAGCGAGCTGGACAGCGTGGTGCCGGAGAACGGGTCCGTCACCATCGCGCTGAGCCAGTCGGGGGAGACCGCGGACGTGCTGCGGGCGCTCGAGCGTTTCGGTGACGGACCGGTGCTCGCCCTCACGAACGTCGCCCACTCGACGCTCGGTCGCAGCGCGGACGCCGTGCTCGAGCTGGGGGCGGGGCCGGAGATCGGCGTTGCGGCGACGAAGACGTTCACGGCGCAGGTGGTGACCGGTGCCTCGGTCCTGCTCTCGGGGCTGGTCGACGCCGGCCGGCTGGACGAGCTCGCGTCGCGCAGCATCGTGAACCAGCTGAGGGACCTGCCGAAGCAGCTGGCAGTCGCCGACGAGCTCGCCCGGGAGCATTGCCGGGACACCGCCCACGCCGTCGCCGACGCGCCGGGCTTCCTGCTGATCGGGCGGGGGAGAGCGGTGCCCTATGTCGCCGAGGGAGCGCTCAAGCTCAAGGAGCTCACCTACCGGTGGGCGGAGCACTACGCCGCCGGCGAGCTCAAGCACGGCCCCATCGCGCTCATCGAGCGGGGGACGCCGGTCATCGTCCTGGACGACGGAGACCCCAAGCTGCCGGGGAACATCGCCGAGGTGCGGGCCCGACAGGCACGGGTGCTCTGTGTCGGCGGGGCGGACTCTGAGCTGCCCTACCGGCTGGACGAACCGACGGGCGCAGCCTGGGGTCCCCTGCCCGGCGCGGTGGTGCTGCAGCACCTGGCCCGCGAGCTCGCGCTGGTCCTCGGGCGTGACGTGGACAAGCCGAGGAACCTGGCCAAGTCGGTCACGGTGGAGTGACGCAGAGTCGGCGTCAGGACGTCGGCGCCGCACCGTAGGGTTGACCCCGTGGCCGACCCGTCGACGTACCGCCCTGCCTCGGGGTCGATCCCGACGGCTCCGGGGGTCTACCGGTTCCGCGACGAGCACCGCCGCGTGGTCTACGTCGGCAAGGCGAAGAACCTCCGCGCCCGGCTGACGTCCTACTTCCAGGACATCGCCAACCTGCACCCGCGCACCGCCTCGATGGTGACCTCCGCCGCGAGCGTGGAGTGGACCGTGGTGAGCACGGAGGTCGAGGCGCTGCAGCTGGAGTACTCCTGGATCAAGGAGTACGACCCGCGCTTCAACGTGAAGTACCGCGACGACAAGTCCTACCCCTGGCTGGCGGTGACCCTCAACGAGGAGTACCCCCGCGTCATGGTCGGACGCGGCGCGAAGAAGAAGGGCGTGCGCTACTTCGGCCCCTACTCGCACGCGTGGGCGATCCGGGAGACCGTCGACCTGCTGCTCCGTGTCTTCCCGATGCGGTCCTGCTCCAACGGCGTCTTCAAGCGCTCGGCCCAGATCGGCCGGCCGTGCCTGCTCGGCTACATCGGCAAGTGCGCCGCACCCTGTGTCGGCCGCGTCAGCGCCGAGGAGCACCGGGCGATCGTCGAGGACTTCTGCGACTTCATGGGCGGTCAGACCACGGCCTTCCTCAAGCGCGTGGAGAAGGAGATGTACGCCGCCTCGGCGGAGATGGACTTCGAACGCGCCGCCCGGCTCCGCGACGACCTCGGCGCGCTCAACCGCGCCCTGGAGAAGCAGGCCGTCGTGCTCGGCGACGGCACCGACGCCGACGTCATCGCGTTCGCCGAGGACCCCCTCGAGGTCGCCGTCCAGATCTTCATCGTGCGCGGCGGCCGGGTGCGCGGCCAGCGTGGCTGGGTGGCCGACAAGGTCGACGACGCCGACACCGCGGGCCTCGTGGAGCGCTTCCTGCTGCAGCTCTACACCGAGGAGTCGGGGGACGCGATCCCGCGGGAGGTCCTGGTGCCGGCGGTCCCCGACGACCGGGAGGCGCTGGAGGACTGGCTGTCGTCGCTCAAGGGCTCCCGCGTGGGCATCCGGGTGCCGCAGCGCGGCGCCAAGTTGTCGCTCCAGGAGACGGTGGGCCGCAACGCCCTGCAGGCGCTGGGCATGCACAAGACCAAGCGGGCCAGCGACCTGACCACCCGCAACCGGGCGCTCGAGGAGATCCAGGTGGCGCTCGAGCTGCCGGGCGCTCCGCTGCGCATCGAGTGCTACGACATCTCCAACCTCCAGGGCACGGAGGTGGTCGGCTCGATGGTCGTGTTCGAGGACGGCCTGGCCCGCAAGAGCGAGTACCGCCGGTTCGTGGTGCGCGGCGTCGAGGGGCAGAACGACGTGGCGTCGATGCACGAGGTGATCACGCGGCGGTTCCGGCGGCTGCTCGACGAGCGCGCCGAGATGCCCGACCTCGACGGCGCCTCCGGGCCCGTCGAGACCGACGACGCGGACGGTCCGATGCTGATCGACCCCGAGACGGGCCGGCCGAAGAAGTTCGCCTACGTGCCGGGCCTCGTCGTCGTCGACGGCGGTCCGCCCCAGGTCGCGGCGGCGCAGCGTGCTCTCGACGAGCTCGGCATCGACGACGTCCCGGTCGTCGGGCTCGCCAAGCGACTCGAGGAGGTGTGGCTGCCCGGCCAGGAGGACCCGGTCGTGCTTCCTCGCACCAGCGAGGGCCTCTACCTGCTGCAGCGGATCCGCGACGAGGCGCACCGGTTCGCGATCACGCACCACCGCTCGCGGCGGTCGAAGAGCATGGTCGAGAGCCTGCTCGACGACGTGCCCGGACTGGGGGAGGTGCGCCGCAAGAGCCTGCTGCGGCAGTTCGGCTCGCTGCGCAAGCTGCGTGCTGCCACAGTGGACGAGATCGCGGCGGTCCCCGGCATCGGTCCCCGGACGGCCGAGGCGATCGTCGCGGCGTTGGCGGAACAGCCCGACCGGCGGCGCAGCGTCAGCGTCAACACCGCCACCGGAGAAATTGAGGAGACCTGATGACGGAGCCGTTGCCCGACGAGCGCGGTGAGCTGGTGGTCGTCACCGGCATGAGCGGTGCCGGCCGCAGCACCGCAGCCAAGGAGCTCGAGGACCTCGGCTACTTCGTCGTCGACAACCTGCCGCCGCAGCTGGTGCCCGACGTGGTCCGGCTCGTCGACGAGTCGCAGGGCGTGCTCCAGCCGATCGCGGTCGTGGTCGACGTGCGCTCCGGTTCGTTCTTCACCGGCCTCCAGGAGGTGCTCGCCCACCGGGCCACGGGCCGCCGCACCACCCTGGTGTTCCTCGAGGCCAACGACGACGTGCTGGTGCGCCGCCAGGAGGCGGCCCGCCGCCCGCACCCGCTCCAGGGCAGCGGCCGGCTGCTCGACGGACTCGCCCGCGAGCGCGTCGTGCTCGGTGACCTGCGCGCCGACGCCGACCTGGTGATCGACACCTCCAACCTCAACGTGCACCAGCTCACCGACAAGATGGCCGAGGCGTTCGGCACCGAGCACACCACGTCGATGCGCGCGACCGTGATCAGCTTCGGGTTCAAGTACGGCATCCCGGTGGACGCCGACCTGGTCGCCGACATGCGGTTCCTGCCCAACCCGCACTGGGTCCCCGAGCTGCGGCCGCTGACCGGCCGCGACGAGGCGGTGGCGACCTACGTCAAGGAGCGCCCCGGCGCCGAGGAGTTCCTCACCGAGTACGTCGAGCTCATCCGCACCATGGTCGAGGGCTACCTCCGCGAGGGGAAGCGCTTCATGACGGTGGCGATCGGGTGCACCGGCGGCAAGCACCGCAGCGTCGCGATGACCGAGGAGATCGCGGCGCGGCTGCGCTCGCTGGGGGTCGAGGCGCGTCCGATGCACCGTGACCTCGGGCGGGAGTGAGATGTCCCGTCCTGCCGAGCCGGCCGGCCTCGCCGAGCTCCGGGTGGTGGCGCTCGGCGGCGGCCACGGCCTCGCCGCCTCGCTGTCGGCGCTGCGCCGGGTGGTCGCGGACCTGACAGCCGTCGTCACGGTCGCCGACAACGGCGGGTCGTCGGGCCGGCTGCGCCGTGAGTTCGGCGCGCTGCCCCCGGGCGACCTGCGGATGGCGCTGGCCGCTCTCTGCGGAGACGACGAGTGGGGCCAGACCTGGGCCCGGGTGCTCCAGCACCGGTTCACCAGCGGCGGCGAGCTGCACGACCACGCGGTCGGCAACCTGCTGATCGTGGCGCTGTGGGAGCTGCTCGGCGGCCACGTCGAGGGGCTCGACTGGGTCGGACGTCTGCTCGGGGCGCACGGCCGCGTGCTGCCGATGTCGGTGAGCCCGATCGACATCACCGCCTCGGTGCTCGGGCTGGACCCGCAGGACCCGCGGGCCCTGACGACCGTGTGCGGACAGGTCGAGGTGGCGTCGACGTCCGGCCAGGTGGTCGCCGTACAGCTCGAGCCCGCCGACCCGCCCGCCTGCCCGGAGGCGCTCGAGGCGATCGGCTCCGCCGACTGGGTCGTGCTCGGCCCCGGCTCCTGGTTCAGCAGCGTGATCCCGCACCTGCTCGTGCCCGAGCTGCGTGACGCTCTCGCGAGCTCGCATGCGCGCAAGGTGGTCACCCTCAACCTGGAGCCGCAGACAGGGGAGACCGAGGGGTTCTCCCCGGAGACCCACCTCGAGGTGCTCGCCGGGCACGCACCCGACCTGAAGCTCGACGTGGTCCTGGTCGACCGCGGTGCAGTGGTCGACGAGGACCAGCTGCGCGGCACCGCCGCGGGGCTCGGTGCCGAGCTCGTCATCGCTGACGTGGCCGCGGACGACGGGTCTCCCCGGCACGACCCCGCCAAATTGGCGAATGCCTATGCGGGCTTCATGGTCCGGGCATAAGGTGGCCGCGTCCTCGGCATCGCGCTGACCGGTGTTCGAGGAGACCCCTCACACGTGGCAGGATCGGACGCATGGCGATGACGGCACAGGTCAAGGCAGAGCTGGCCAGCACCCAGGTGACCAAGGCCTGCTGCCGCAAGTCGGAAGTCTCCTCGATGCTCCGGTTCGCCGGGGGGCTGCACATCGTCAGCGGACGGATCGTGGTGGAGGCCGAGCTCGACACCGGCGCTGCCGCCCGACGACTCCGCAAGGACATCGCCGAGGTCTACGGACACAGCTCCGACGTCGTCATGGTCTCCGGCAACGGCATCCGCAAGGGCAGCCGGTACGTCGTCCGCGTCGTCCGCGACGGCGAGGCCCTGGCCCGCCAGACCGGCCTGCTCGACGGACGTGGCCGGCCGGTCCGCGGGCTGCCGCCGCAGGTCGTCTCCGGCGCCGGCTGCGACGCGGTCGCCGCCTGGCGCGGTGCGTTCCTCGCCCACGGGTCGCTGACCGAGCCCGGCCGCTCCTCGGCGCTCGAGGTCACCTGCCCCGGCCCGGAGGCGGCGCTGGCGCTCGTCGGTGCTGCCCGCCGGCTGGGCATCGCCGCGAAGGCCCGCGAGGTCCGCGGTGTCGACCGGGTGGTCATCCGCGACGGCGACGCCATCGGCGCGCTGCTCACCCGCCTCGGTGCCCACGAGTCGCTGATGGCGTGGGAGGAGCGCCGGATGCGCCGTGAGGTCCGCGCCACCGCCAACCGGCTCGCCAACTTCGACGACGCCAACCTGCGTCGCTCCGCACGCGCCGCGGTGGCCGCCGGGGCCCGCGTCGAGCGCGCCCTGGAGATCCTCGGCGACGAGGTCCCCGACCACCTCAAGATGGCCGGCGACCTCCGGCTGGAGCACAAGCAGGCCTCGCTGGAGGAGCTCGGCCAGCTGCACGAGCCGGTGCTCACCAAGGACGCGATCGCCGGCCGCATCCGCCGCCTCCTGGCGATGGCCGACAAGCGCGCGCAGGAGCTCGGCGTCCCCGACACGGAGTCGATCCTGACCCCGGAGATGCTCGCCGAGTCCCAGTAGCGGGTCTTTCGACCCGGTCCTCCGGGCCCTTCGTTGGTTACTTGCACGTACCTCGGACATCGTTGACTGACCCGTCCGTTGAGCGGGGTAGTGTCTGAGCCGTGACCCCCGAGGAGGGCGGTCGCGACCACTGTGACTGCTAACTAGGAGTAAGTTCCCGTGACCGTTCGCGTGGGTATCAACGGCTTCGGCCGCATCGGCCGCAACTTCTACCGCGCCGTGCACGCCTTGGGCGCCGACATCGAGATCGTGGCCGCCAACGACCTCGGCGACCTCAACACGATGGCGCACCTGCTCAAGTACGACTCGATCCTCGGTCGCTTCCCGGAGGAGATCTCCGTCGTCGACGGCGGCATCCAGGTCGGCGGCAAGACCCTGAAGATCCTGGCCGAGCGTGACCCGGCCGCGCTGCCCTGGGGCGACCTGGGCGTCGACGTGGTCGTGGAGTCCACCGGCTTCTTCACCGACGCCACCAAGGCCAAGGCCCACATCGACGGCGGCGCCAAGAAGGTCATCATCTCCGCCCCGGCGAAGAACGAGGACGTCACGATCGTCATGGGCGTCAACCACGACGACTACGACGCCTCGAAGCACACGATCATCTCCAACGCGTCGTGCACGACGAACTGCCTCGCGCCGATGGCCAAGGCCATCAACGACGAGTTCGGCATCGTCAAGGGCCTGATGACGACGATCCACGCCTACACCGGCGACCAGAACCTGCAGGACGGTCCGCACAAGGACCTCCGCCGTGCGCGCGGGGCCGCCATCAACATCGTGCCCACCTCGACGGGCGCCGCGAAGGCGATCGCGCTGGTGCTCCCCGAGCTCAAGGGCAAGCTCGACGGCTACGCCCTCCGCGTCCCGGTCCCGACCGGCTCGGCCACCGACCTGACGGTCGAGGTCGGCCGCGAGACCACGGTCGAGGAGGTCAACGCCGCGGTGAAGGCGGCCTCGGAGGGCATCCTCAAGGGCTACCTGAAGTACACCGAGGACCCGATCGTGTCCTCGGACATCGTCACGGACCCGAGCTCGTGCATCTTCGACGCCGGCCTCACCAAGGTGCTCGGCAACCAGGTGAAGGTCGTCGGCTGGTACGACAACGAGTGGGGCTACTCCTGCCGCCTCTCGGACCTGATCGTGCACGTCGGCGCCACGCTCTGACGCCGGGATGAAGCTCATCGACGACCTGGGCGACCTGCGCGGCAAGCGGGTGCTCGTCCGGTCCGACCTCAACGTCCCGCTCGAAGGCAGCACGATCACCGACGACGGCCGGATCCGGGCCAGCGTGCCCACGTTGAAGAAGCTGGCCGACGCGGGCGCCCGGGTCGTCGTGACGGCGCACCTCGGGCGGCCCAAGGGTGCGCCCGACCCGGCCTACTCCCTGGCGCCGGTGGCGGCCCGCCTCGGTGAGCTGCTCGGCCAGGACGTCGCCTTCGCCACCGACACGGTGGGGGAGAGCGCCAGGTCGACCGTGGACGGCCTCCAGGACGGCCAGGTCGCCGTCCTGGAGAACGTCCGCTTCAACGCGGGCGAGACCAGCAAGGACGACGCCGAGCGTGGTGCCTTCGCCGATCAGCTGGCCGCCCTGGCCGACGTGTTCGTCAGCGACGGCTTCGGTGTGGTGCACCGCAAGCAGGCGTCGGTCTACGACGTGGCGCAGCGGCTGCCGTCCGCGATGGGCGGTCTGGTCGCGGCGGAGATCGACGTGCTGCGCCGGCTCACCGAGTCGCCCGAGCGGCCCTACGTGGTGGTGCTGGGCGGCTCCAAGGTGTCCGACAAGCTCGGCGTCATCGACAACCTGCTCGGCAAGGCCGACAAGCTGCTCATCGGCGGCGGCATGGTGTTCACGTTCCTCAAGGCCCAGGGCCACGAGGTCGGCACCAGCCTGCTCGAGGAGGACCAGCTCGACATCTGCCGCGACTACCTCCAGCGTGCACAGGACTCCGGCGTGGAGATCGTGCTGCCGACCGACATCGTGGTGGCGCCGGAGTTCAAGGCCGACTCGCCGGCCACGGTCGTGCCGGCCGACGCGATGCCCTCGGACCAGATGGGCCTCGACATCGGCCCCGAGTCCGGGAAGGCCTTCGCGGCTGCGCTGGCCGACGCGAAGACGGTGTTCTGGAACGGCCCGATGGGCGTGTTCGAGTTCGACGCCTTCGCCGGTGGGACCCGCGCCGTGGCCCAGGCGCTCACCGGGATCGACGGCCTGTCGGTCGTCGGCGGCGGCGACTCCGCGGCGGCGGTCCGGCAGCTCGGCTTCGACGAGAAGGCGTTCGGGCACATCTCCACCGGTGGCGGCGCGAGCCTCGAGTACCTCGAGGGCAAGCCGCTCCCCGGCATCGACGTCCTGTCCTGAAACCGTTGGTCGAGGAGCGCGCGACCACCCGGTGGTCGAGGAGCGAGCGAAGCGAGCGTCTCGAGACCACTCCGACCACTCCTGACCACTCCAACCGAAAGCAGAAAGAAGCCTGATGGCCAAGAACGCGCGCGTGCCCTTGATGGCGGGCAACTGGAAGATGAACCTCAACCACCAGGAGGCCGTCGTCCTGGTCCAGAAGCTCGCCTGGACGCTGTCGGACAAGAAGCACGACTACGGCAAGGTCGAGGTCGTCGTGCTCCCGCCGTTCACCGACCTGCGCGGCGTGCAGACGCTCGTGGACGGTGACCGGCTGGAGATCAAGTACGGCGCCCAGGACGTGTCCACGCACGACGACGGCGCCTACACCGGCGAGATCTCCTCGTCGATGCTGGCCAAGCTCGGCTGCTCGTACGTCGTGGTCGGCCACTCCGAGCGCCGCGAGCACCACGCCGAGACCGACGAGGTCGTCAACGCCAAGGCCCGCAAGGCGCTCGAGGCGAAGATGACCCCGATCGTCTGCGTGGGCGAGGGTCTCGAGGTCCGCAAGGAGGGCCGTCAGGTCGAGCACACGCTCGCCCAGGTCGACGGCTCGCTCGCCGGGCTCACCGAGAAGCAGGTCGCCGGCCTCGTCATCGCCTACGAGCCCGTGTGGGCGATCGGCACCGGCGAGGTGGCCACGCCTGACGACGCGCAGGAGGTCTGCGCGGCGATCCGGTCCCGCATCGCGGAGGTCCACTCCGAGGATGCGGCGGCCTCCGTGCGCGTCCTCTACGGCGGTTCGGTCAAGGCCGCCAACGTCGCCGGCATCATGGAGAAGGCCGACGTCGACGGCTGTCTGGTCGGCGGCGCCAGCCTGCAGGCCGACGAGTTCGGCGGCATCTGCCGGTTTTACGACATGCCTGTCATCTGACGCCCGCAACGTGAGTTAGGCTTTCCCACCGTGGTCATCACCTTCACCGTTCTGCTCATCCTCACCAGCCTGCTGCTGATCCTGCTGGTCCTTCTTCACAAGGGCCGGGGCGGCGGGCTCTCCGACATGTTCGGAGGCGGCGTCTCCAGCGGACTCGGCGGGTCGTCGGTAGCCGAACGGAACCTCGACCGCATCACGGTCGGCGCGGGCCTCATCTGGGCCGCGTGCATCATCGCCCTGGGTCTGTTGCTGAAGGCCGGCAACTAGTTTCTTCGGACAGGAGTTCGTAGCGTGGCAGGTGGTGGAAATGCCATCCGCGGCAGCCGGGTGGGCGCCGGACCGATGGGTGAGGCAGAACGCGGCGAGGCAGCTCCTCGTCAGCGGGTCGTCTACTTCTGTGCGCACGAGCACGAGTCCGTGATCACGTTCGCCGTCGAGGCGCAGATCCCGGAGTCCTGGGACTGCCCGCGGTGCGGTCTTCCGGCCAGCCAGGACTCGGAGAACCCGCCGCCGCCGCCGAAGATCGAGCCCTACAAGACGCACCTCGCCTACGTGAAGGAGCGGCGCTCCGACAAGGAGGCCGAGGAGATCCTCACCGAGGCGATCCAGACCCTGCGCGACAAGCGCAAGCGCGGCGAGATCGTCTTCTGACCCTCCCCACCCCCTCGTTGAGTGAGGGGTTGTTACCGCATGAGTGTGGGGTTGTTCGCGCCCTCGCGGGAACAAGTCCGCACTCAACGGGAAACAAGGTCCCCACTCGACGGATCAGTGGGGGAGGTGGGTGGCGGCGGCCTGGTCGAGGAGCCACCGGGTGCGCTCCTCGCCGTGCACGCCGGTCGCGGGTACGTCGTGCCGGTCGGCACCGGCGAGGGCCCGGGCCACGGCCTCGGCCTTGGCCTCGCCCGACGCGAGGAACCACACCTCGCGGGCGCGGTTGAGCGCGCCGTAGGTCAGGCTGACCCGCTCCGGCGGCGGCTTGGGGGAGTCCGTGACGGCCACCGCGATGCGGTCGTCCACGTCGAGCTGCGGGAAGCCCGGGAAGAGCGACGCCACGTGGCCGTCGGGCCCGACCCCGAGCATGACCACGTCGAAGCGGCCGGTGCCGTGGGCGCGGACCTCGTCGCCGTACGCCGCCGCGGCGGCCTCGACGTCGGGGTGCCCCGCGTCGGACAGCGGGGATCTCGTGGACCCGGGCGGGGTCGACCCCGACGAGGTCGAGGAACGCCGCACGGGCCTGGCCCGCGTTGCGCTCCGGGTCGTCGGCCGGCACGTAGCGCTCGTCGCCCCACCAGACGTCGACGCGCGACCAGTCGACCGAGCCCGACTCGGCGTGCAGCCGTGCCACCTCCCGGTGCACCTGGTCGGCGATCGTGCCGCCGGTCAGGGCGATGCAGGGGACCTGGCCGTGGGCCTGGACGCGCGCCAGCCGCTTGAGCAGCAGGCGGGCCACGAACCTGGCCAGGTCCGCCGAGTCGGCGCGGACCTCGACCTCCGGTGCCGCCACCACGTCAGGCCTTGCTCAGCTTCGCGAGCTTCTTCACGGTCTGGGCGTAGACGTCGTCCGGGTCCAGCCGGCGCAGCTCCTCGGAGAGCAGCTCGTCGAGCTCGCGCCGCTTGAGCGCCACCGGCCGGTCGGGCTCGCCGGGGGAGGACAGCGTGGCGAGCTTCCCGTCGGTGCGGACCAGCGTGATGTCGCCGTCCCGCGTGGAGAGCACCACCCGGGTGATGCCGGGGCCGTCGGAGCTCTGCCGGTCGACCTTGACCTTGAGCCGGTCGGCGAGCCAGGCGGACAGCAGGTCCGCGCTCGGGCTGATCCGCTCGGCGGTGACCGAGGCGCTGGTCACCTTGCCGGGGTGCTGGTCGAGCGCGGCGGCGAGCAGCGCCCGCCACGGCGTGATCCGGGTCCAGGCCAGGTCGGTGTTGCCCGGGGCGTAGGAGTGGCACTGGGTGAGCATCGCCCGCGCCTTGCCGGTCGGGACGGCGGCGGCGTCGGTGATCCGCCGTCGGGCCAGCTTGCCGAGCGGGTCGCAGGCCGGGTCGACCGGCGCCTTCGACGGCCACCAGACGACCACGGGGGAGTCCGGCAGGAGCAGCGGCAGCACCACGGACTCGGGATGCTTGGTCACCGCCCCGGTGAGCTTGATCAGCGCGGTCTCGCCGGTCCACCCGGAGCCGATGCCGACCCGGGCGTCGACCTGCCCGCTGCCGCGGCCGTCGCCGATCATCACGCCGAGCACCCGGGCGGGGTGCTCCCGGGACGCGGACCGAGCGGTCTCCATCGCGTCCTCGGCGGAGTCCTCGTCGACGACGAAGACCAGCGTCATCACCATGCCCATCGCCGGGCTGCCGGCACTCCGCCGCGAGCGGAGGAACTGCGCCGCGATCTCGTTGCTGTCGGTGTCGAGGAGCTCGATCATCCCGGGGTCCCCTCCGAAGCAGGAGCGAAGCGAGCGGTTTGGTGGGGTGAGGTCATCAGGGTCGCCTCCAGACGCGGCCGTCGCGGGCCAGCATCTTGTCGGCCGAGGCCGGACCCCAGGTGCCGGCCGCGTAGGTGTCGGGCTTCCCGTGCTCGGCCCAGTACTCCACGATCGGGTCGAGGATCTTCCAGGAGAGCTCGACCTCCTCGTGCCGCGGGAACAGCGGTGGCTCGCCGAGCAGCACGTCGAGGATGAGGCGCTCGTAGGCCTCGGGGCTGGACTCGGTGAACGAGCCGCCGTACGCGAAGTCCATGTTGACGTCGCGGATCTCCATCGCGGTGCCGGGCACCTTCGAGCCGAACCGCATGGTCACGCCCTCGTCGGGCTGGACACGGATCACCAGGGCGTTCTGGGTCAGCTCCTCGGTCGAGGTGGCGCTGAACGGCAGGTGCGGGGCGCGCTTGAAGACCACGGCCACCTCGGTGACCCGGCGACCGAGCCGCTTGCCGGTGCGCAGGTAGAAGGGCACACCCGCCCAGCGCCGGCTCTCGATGTCGAGCCGGATCGCGGCGAACGTCTCGGTCTTCGAGCTCTCCGGGATGTCGGCCTCGTCCTTGTAGCCGGGCACCTTGACCCCGCCGGACCAGCCTTCGAGGTACTGCCCGCGGGCGGTGTGCAGGTCGAGCCGCCGGGGGAGCACGACGGACTCCAGCACCTTCTGCTTCTCGATCCGGAGGTTGTGCGCGTCGAACGACGTCGGCTCCTCCATCGCGATCAGCGCCATCAGCTGGATCAGGTGGTTCTGGATCACGTCGCGGGCGGCGCCGATGCCGTCGTAGTAGCCGGCCCGGCCGCCGATGCCGATGTCCTCGGCCATGGTGATCTGCACGTGGTCGACGTAGTTGGAGTTCCAGATCGGCTCGAACATCGCGTTGGCGAAGCGCATCGCCAGGATGTTCTGCACGGTCTCCTTGCCGAGGTAGTGGTCGATCCGGAAGACCGAGCCGGACGGGAACACCTCGTCGACGATCGCGTTGAGCTGCCGCGCCGTCTCCAGGTTGGACCCGAACGGCTTCTCGACCACGACCCGGCGCCAGGTGTCCGGGCTCTGCTCGGCGAGGCCGTGCTCCTTGAGCTGGCCGATGACGTCGGAGAAGAAGCGCGGCGGGATCGAGAGGTAGAACGCGTGGTTGCCACCCGTGCCGCGGACCCGGTCGAGGTCCACGATCGTCTGGCGCAGCGTCTCGAAGGCCTGGTCGTCGGAGAAGTCGCCCGGGACGAACCGGAAGCCCTCGGCGAGCTGCTGCCACACCTCCTCGCGGAACTCGGTGCGCGAGTGCTCCTTGACCGCGTCGTGCACGATCTGGGCGAAGTCCTGGTCGGCCCAGTCGCGGCGGGCGAACCCGACGAGGGAGAAGCCGGGCGGCAGCAGGCCGCGGCTGGCCAGGTCGTAGATCGCCGGCATCAGCTTCTTGCGCGACAGGTCGCCGGTGACGCCGAAGATCACCATCCCGCAGGGGCCGGCGATCCGGGGGAGCCGGCGGTCCTGGGGGTCGCGGAGGGGGTTGTCGTCGATCTCCTCGGTCACGCGAGCGCCTTCCGCACGACGGCGAGCCCGGAGCGCAGGTCGTCGAGGTGCAGCCGCAGGACCGGTCGGCCGTGGTCGGCCAGGACGCGGGCGTCCCCGGCGGCCTGGGCCGCGATCAGGTCACCGAAGCTGAACTCGCGCCCGGGCACCGGGAGGTCGGTCTCGGAGGCTGCCGGTGATCTGCACGTAGACACCGACCGCGGGACCGCCCTTGTGGAACTGCCCGGTCGAGTGCAGGAAGCGGGGCCCCCAGCCGAAGGTGACCGGCCGGCGGGTGCGGATCGCGAGGGTGCGGCGTACGTCGACCAGGTCGGCGTGGCGGATCCGGTCGAGGTAGGCCATCACCGCGACGTAGCCCGCCTGCCCGTCGAGCTGGTCGAGCAGCGCGTCGACGGCCGCCTGCACCGTCGAGGCGTCGCCCAGCCAGTCCGGGCCGAGCGCCCGGATCTCCACGGGGCCGTCGACCGCGTCGGCGGGCGACGCGTCCGGCGTGCCCTCCAGCATCGACCGTGCGGCGGTCTTGGCGCTCTCCACGTCGGGCTGGTCGAACGGGTTGATGTCGAGCAGACGTCCGGCGACCGCGGTGGCGGCCTCCCAGAGCAGCAGCTGCGCGCCGAGGGTGCCCGCGACGGTGACGTCGGAGCCGCCGGTCTCGGGGAGGCTGGTGGCGGCGTCATCGGCAGCGTCGTCGGGGTCGCCGTCGGTGTCGTCCCCGCTGAGGCGCACCACGGTGACGTCGTGCGGGGGCAGGGCGACCTCGGGGTCGGAGGTGCTGGCGACGACGACCGGCAGCACGCCGGTGCCGTCCTTGCCGGTGCTCTCGGCGATCAGCTGCTCGGCCCAGTCGGCGAAGCCGGGCAGGCCGGAGCCGTCGTCGACGAGCACGAGCTTGTCGCGCAGCGGGTCGGTGCCGGCCATCGCGGCGCCGAGCCGGAGCGCGGGGTTGCCCTCGTCGTCCTCGGCCAGCAGGTCGGCGACGGCGTCGGCGTCGTCGAGCAGCCCCTGCACGTCGACGCCGGCGAGGCCGCTCGGCACGAGGCCGAAGGCCGTCATCGCCGAGTAGCGGCCGCCGACCTCGGGGTCGGCGTTGACGACCCGGTAGCCGTCGGCCCGGGACTGCTGGTCCAGCGGGCTGCCCGGGTCGGTGACGATCACGATCCGCCGGGTCGGGTCGATCCCCGCGGAGCGGAACGCGTCGACGTACGCGCGGCGCTGGGAGTCGGTCTCGACGGTGGAGCCGGACTTGCTGGAGACGACCACGACGGTCCGCTCCAGCCGGTCGGCCAGCGCCGCGGACACCTGGCCGGGGTCGCTGGAGTCCAGCACGGTCAGCTCGACGCCTGCCGCGGCGCAGATGACCTCCGGCGCGAGCGACGAGCCGCCCATGCCGCAGAGCACGACGTGGTCGAGGCCCTCGGAGTTGAGCTCGTCCTTGAGCGCCGCGACCTCACCGATCAGCGGCCGCGAGGTGCGGTGCAGCCCGACCCAGCCGAGCCGCTTGCTCGCCTCGGGCTCGGCCGCTGCGCCCCACAGGGTGGCGTCGCGGGCGAAGAGCCGGCTGGCCAGCTTCTCGGTGACCAGCTCGGGCACGTGCCGCGAGACGGCGTCGGCGGCCGCTCCGGTCGCCGTGACCTCGAGCGCGCTCACCGCTTGTCCATCTGGCCGCGCACGGTCTCGACGAGCTCGTCCCACGACTTCACGAACTTGTCGACGCCCTCCTGCTCGAGGGTCGCGATCACGTCGTCGTAGCTGATCCCCGCCGCCGCCAGGTCGTCCATGACCGTGCGGGCGTCGTCGTAGTAGGGCCGCACCATGTCGCCGCCGTCGAGCGTGCCGTGGTCGGCGTACGCCTCGAGCGTCTTCTCCGGCATCGTGTTGACCGTGTGGGACACCACGAGCTGGGAGACGTAGAGCGTGTCGTCGTAGTCCGGGTTCTTCACGCCGGTCGACGCCCACAGCGGACGCTGCGTGTTGGCCCCGTCGGCCTTGAGCGCGGCGAAGCGCTCCTCGGCGAACTTCTTCTCGTAGGCCTGGTAGGCGAGCCGGGCGTTGGCGACCGCGGCCTTGCCCCGGAGCTCCAGGGCGTCGCCCCCGATCTCCTCGAGCCGCTTGTCGATCTCGGTGTCGACCCGCGAGACGAAGAACGACGCGACCGAGTGGATGTCGTGCAGCGCGTGGCCGTTGTCCCGCGCGAGCTCGAGGCCCGCGAGGTAGGCGTCCATCACCGCGTCGTAGCGCTCGAGGCCGAAGATCAGCGTGACGTTGACGCTGATGCCCTCGCCGAGCACCGTGGTGATCGCCGGTGCAGCCCTCGGTCGTGGCCGGGATCTTGATGAACAGGTTCGGCCGGTCGACGGCGGCCCAGAGCTTCTTGGCCGCGGCGACGGTCGCGTCGGTGTCGAACGCGAGACCGGGCGGCACTTCGATCGACACCCGGCCGTCGACGCCGTCGCTGGCCTTCCAGGTGTCGGCGAGGAGGTCGCAGGCGTTGCGGACGTCGGTCGTGGTCAGCGCGAAGATGGCGTCGTCGACCGACGTGCCGGCCTGCCACGAGCTCGCCGAGCTGGGCGTCGTACCGCTCCCCGTCGGAGAGCGCCGCAGCGAAGATGGTCGGGTTGGTGGTCACCCCCACGACCGAGCTGTTCTTCACCAGGTCGGCCAGGTTGCCCGACTCGATGCGCTCCCTGGACAGGTCGTCCAGCCAGATGGACACTCCTGCGTCGGACAACGCCTTCAGACGATCAGACATCTCAATCCTCCCGGTGGTTACGTATTCAGTTCAGGTCGGTACCCGAGTTCCAGCGCCGTCAGGCCTGGGCGGCCCGGATGCTGTCCTCGGCGGCGAGCACGACGGCCTCGGCGGTGATGCCGAACTCGCGGAAGAGGGTGCTGAAGTCGGCGGAGCCGCCGAAGTGCTCGAGCGAGACGATCCGGCCGTGGTCGCCGACGACCTCGCGCCAGCCCTGGGCGACGCCTGCCTCGACGCTGACGCGGGCCTTGACGATCGGCGGGATGACCGAGTCGCGGTAGGACTGGTCCTGCGCGTCGAACCACTCCCGGCACGGCATCGACACGACGCGCGCGTCGACGCCCTTCTCGGCGAGCAGGGTGCGCGCCTCGACGGCGAGCTGCACCTCGGAGCCGGTGCCGACGAGGACGACGTCGGGCGTGCCCTCCTCGGCGTCGAGCAGGACGTAGCCGCCGCGGGCGACGCCCTCGGTGGTGGCCCAGCCGTCGGTGCCGCGGGGGAACGTGGGGACGTTCTGCCGGGTCAGGGCGATGCCGGCCGGCCGGTCGGTGGTCTCGAGGACCTTCTTCCAGGCGGCGACGGTCTCGTTGGCGTCGGCGGGGCGTACGACGTCCAGGCCCGGGATCGCGCGCAGCGCCGCGACGTGCTCGACCGGCTGGTGGGTCGGGCCGTCCTCGCCGAGGCCGATCGAGTCGTGCGTCCACACGTAGGTGACCGGCAGCTGCATCAGCGCCGCGAGGCGGACCGCGGGGCGCATGTAGTCGGAGAAGACCAGGAACGTGCCGCCGTAGACACGGGTGCCGCCGTGCAGCGTGATGCCGTTCATGATCGAGCCCATGGCGTGCTCGCGGATGCCGAAGTGCAGCACCCGGCCGTACTTGTTGCCGGAGAAGTCCTTGGTGGACTGCTCCTCGGGGATGAACGACGGCTCGCCCTTGGGGGTCGTGTTGTTGGACTCGGCGAGGTCGGCCGAGCCGCCCCAGAGCTCCGGCAGCAACGGGGCGATGGCGCTGAGCACCGCGCCGGAGGCCTTGCGGGTGGCGACGCCCTTGGGGTCGGCCGGGAAGGACGGCAGCGCGTCGGCCCAGCCGTCGGGGAGCGTGCGGGTGCGCATCCGCTGGAGCAGCTCGTTGCGCTGGCGGTAGCGGGCGGCCCAGGCGTCGAAGTTCTCCTGCCACTGCTTCTCGGCCTGCTTGCCGCGGTCCACCGCGGCGCGGGTGTGGGTGAGGACCTCCTCGGAGACCTCGAAGGTCAGCTCCGGGTCGAAGCCGAGGATCCGCTTGGTCGCGGCGACCTCGTCCTCGCCGAGGGCGGAGCCGTGTGACGCGCCGGTGCCCTGGGCGTGCGGCGCGGGCCAGGCGATGATCGTGCGGAGGTTGATGAAGCTCGGCCGGTCGGTGACGCGGCGGGCCTTCTCGAGCGCCTCCCAGAGCGCCTGGACGTCCTCGACGTACTCCGTGCCGCCGTTGGTCCAGTCGACGTCCTGCACGTGCCAGCCGTAGGCGCGGTAGCGCGCCGAGACGTCCTCGTTGAACGCGATGTCGGTGTCGCCCTCGATGGAGATCTCGTTGTCGTCGTAGATCAGCGTGAGGTTGCCGAGCTGCTGGAGGCCGGCGAGGGAGGAGGCCTCGCTCGAGACGCCCTCCTCGAGGTCGCCGTCGCTGCACAGCGCGTAGATCTGGTGGTCGAACGGGCTCTCGCCCTCGGGGGCCTCGGGGTCGAAGAGGCCGCGCTCGCGGCGGGCGGCCATCGCCATGCCGACCGCGTTGGCGACGCCCTGGCCCAGCGGACCCGGTGGTGGTCTCGACGCCGGCGGTGTGGCCGTGCTCGGGGTGGCCGGGGGTCTTGCTGCCCCAGGTGCGCAGCGACTTCAGGTCGTCCAGCTCGACGCCGAAGCCGGCGAGGAACAGCTGCGTGTAGAGCGTGATGCTGCTGTGGCCGCAGGAGAGCACGAAGCGGTCACGGGCCGCCCAGTCCGGGTTGGCGGGGTTGTGCCGCATGACCTTCTGGAACAGCGTGTAGGCCACCGGAGCCAGAGCCATCGCCGTGCCGGGGTGGCCGTTGCCGACCTTCTGCACCGCGTCCATCGCCAGCACCCTGGCGGTGTCCACGGCCCGCTGGTCCACATCGGTCCATTCGAGCTTGCTCACGTGCGTCGGTTCCTCTCAACGGCGGTGCCTGGGGCGTGGGGGAGCGCGGTCCTGCCGGGGCGCGACCACAGGGCGAGCCTACTCAGCCGCCGTGAGGAGATGCACACCCGTCCTCGCCCGCCCGATGGCCCGCCGGGGCACCTCGCGCACTAGACTCGGCATGCCCGACCGGCGTCCCGTGGCGCCAGCTTCCGTCCGAACCAGAGGTGTGCGTGACCGCCGTCGACCCCCACGTCTCCGTGCAGGAGGCGACCCGTGGGCCCGTCTCGACGCGCGACGTCGTGATGGCGTACGTCGGGCTGACCAAGCCGCGCATCATCGAGCTGCTGCTGCTGACCACCGTCCCGGTGATGTTCCTGGCCCAGCGCGGGGTCCCGCCGCTCGGCCTCGTGGTCGCCACCGTCCTCGGCGGCACCCTGTCGGCCGGCAGCGCCAACGCGCTCAACTGCGTCTACGACGCCGACATCGACGAGCGGATGCGCCGGACCCGTCGCCGGGCGCTGCCGCGGCACATCGTCTCCCCGCGGGCCGCCCTGGTGTTCGGGCTCGCGCTCGGCGTGGTCTCCACGCTGCTGCTGTGGGTCCTGGTCAACCCGCTCTCGGCCGGGCTGGCGCTCGCGGCCAACGTGTTCTACGTCGTCGGCTACACGATGATCCTCAAGCGGCGCACCAGCCAGAACATCGTCTGGGGCGGCGCCGCGGGCTGCTTCCCGGCCCTGATCGGCTGGACCGCGGTCACCGGCGAGCTGGCCTGGGCCCCGGTCGTGCTGTTCCTGGTGGTCTTCTTCTGGACGCCGCCGCACTTCTGGGCGCTGGCGATCCGCTACCGCGAGGACTACGCGGCGGCCGAGGTGCCGATGCTTCCGGTGGTCGCCGGGGCCAAGGTCGTCGCGAGGCAGATCGTCCTCTACTCCTACGTCATGGTGGGCACCTCGCTGCTGCTCTGGCCGGTGGCGCAGACCGGGTGGCTCTACCCGGCGGCCGCCGTGCTGCTCGGCGCGGCCTTCCTGGTCGAGTCGCACCTGCTGCTCGGCCGCGCCGCGAAGAGCGACGACGTCGTGGACCTCAAGCCGATGCGGCTCTTCCACTGGTCGAACATGTATCTCTCCCTGCTGTTCGTCGCGGTGGCGCTCGACCCGCTGCTCGGCCGCTGACGGTTCCTTGCCGGTGGCACCGAGCAGGGCCGAGCTCGAGGCGGCGCGGGACAGCCTGCTGCCGGACGTACTCGCCGACGGCCTCCGCGTGCTCCTCTGCGGGATCAACCCCGGGCTCTGGTCGGCCGCGACCGGCCACCACTTCGCCCGCCCCGGCAACCGGTTCTGGCCGGCCCTGCACGCCGCCGGCTTCACGCCGCGGCTGCTCCGGCCCGACGAGCAGGAGGAGCTGCCGGCGTTCGGGCTCGGCCTGACCAACGTCGTGGCCCGCGCCAGCGCCCGGGCGGACGAGATCGACGCCGCCGAGATGCGCGAGGGTGGCCTCATGCTCCGGGAGAAGGTCGCGCGGCACCGTCCGGCGTGGCTCGCCGTGCTGGGCGTGACGGCGTACCGGTCGGCCTTCGGCGACCGCAACGCGCAGGTCGGGCCGCAGCAGGCCGCCCTCGGTGACGCCCGGGTCTGGGTGCTGCCGAACCCGAGCGGCCTCAACGCGCACTGGACGCCGACCGCGCTGGCGGCCGAGCTCGCCCGGCTCAGAGAGGCTGCGGGACTTCCGGACGCTCGCGCACGCTGACCAGCAGCCAGGTCAGCGCGGCCGAGGTCAGTGCGGCGCCGAGCAGGTGCAGGGTGACCAGGCCGACGGGGAGGTCGGAGAAGTACTGCACGAAGCCGACCAGCCCCTGGGCCAGCTCCACGGCGAGCAGGACCCGGACGGCGCGCTCTGCCCGGGCTGGGGCGTCGACGGCGCGCAGCGCGAACACCACCGCGACGGTCAGGCCGAGCAGCAGGAACACCACGTCCGTGTGCAGCTGGCTCAGCGCGCGGGGGTCCAGGTTGTTGCGCGGAGAGTCGATGTCGCCGGCGTGCGGGCCGCTGCCGGTGACCACGGTGCCGACGTACAGCACGGCCCAGCCGGCGACGAAGGTCGCGCGCACCAGCCAGGTGATCCCGTCGGGGACCAGCGGCTGCACGGGCCCGTCGCCCTCGTCGAGGCGGCGCAGCAGCACGACCGCCACGCCGATCATCGCCAGCGACACCAGCAGGTGGAAGGCGACGACCCACGGGTTGAGGTCGGTGAGCACGGTGATCCCGCCGATGACCGCCTGCGCCGGGACCCCGAGGGCGAGCACGAAGGCGAGGCGGGTCAGGGACCGGCGGCCGTACCTCCAGGCCACGACGAGCATCGCGATCGCGACGGCGGCGAGCAGGAAGGTGACCATCCGGTTGCCGAACTCGACCGCGCCGTGCCAGCCGAGGGCGCGGTGCGGGACGAAGGACTCGTCGGTGCAGCGCGGCCAGGTCGGGCAGCCGAGGCCGGAGCCGGTCAGCCGCACCACGCCGCCGGTGACGACGATCAGGATGTTGACGACCAGCGAGGCGACCGCGGCGGGCCGGAGCCAGGTGGCGGCCCGCGTGCGGGTCTCCGTCATGGTCACGGTCACTCCCATTGGAACGTGCGGGTGGTCAGGACGGTGCCGACGGCTGCCCAGGCAGCGAGCACGAGGACGGGGACGAGCGGGAAGCCGCCGTCGATGAGCGCGGTGCGCATCCCGGTGCCGAGCGCGGCGCTGGGCAGCGCGGCGAGGACCACCCCGGCGCCGCCGTACGACGACACCGGGAGGACGACGGCCCCGCCGGCCATCAGCAGCAGGTAGACGAGGTTGGCGGCGGCCAGCGTGGCCTCGGCCCGCAGCGCGCCGGCGATGAGCAGGCCCAGCGAGGCGAACGCGGCCGTGCCTGCGAGCGCCGTGACCAGTGCCCCGAGGACGCCCGCGGGGGTGATCGCCGGGTCCCAGCCGAGGGCGAGCGCGGCGCCGCCGATCACGACGAGCTGGAGGACCTCGATGACGAGCAGCGCCCCGACCTTGCCGGCGAGCAGCCCGGCCCGGGGGAGCGGGGAGGAGCCGAGCCGCTTCAGCACGCCGTAGCGGCGCTCGAACCCGGTGGAGATCGCCAGCGACGTGAAGCTGGTCGACATCACCGCGAGCGCGAGCACGCCCGGGGTGAGCAGGTCGACGGGACGGTGGCTGGTCGCGAGGTCGAAGCGCTCGGCGGCGAAGATCCCGCCGACCAGCACGATGAGCGGGATGACGACGGCCAGCAGGATCTGCTCGCCGTTGCGGAGCAGCAGCCGGGTCTCCATGCGGGCCTGGGCGCGCACCATCCGGGACAGCGGCGCGGCGCCGGGGGCCGGGGTGAAGGTGCCGCTCATGCGACCAGCTCCCGGCCGGTCAGCTGCAGGAAGACGTCCTCGAGGGTGCGCTGCCCCAGCGACAGCGACT
Organism: uncultured Actinomycetota bacterium; assembly: GCA_963721855.1. Lineage (GTDB taxonomy): Bacteria > Actinomycetota > Actinomycetes > Propionibacteriales > Nocardioidaceae > Nocardioides_B. Next base: position 471,232 of record CAVRMN010000017.1, read on the forward strand.
CCGGCAGCACGCCGTGCTCCTCGCACCAGGCGGACACCTTGGCCAGCGTCGACGCGTCGGCCGGGCCGGTGATCAGCAGGCTCTGGTCGTTGAGCGTGCGGACGTCGGTGTCGGGGCCGAGCGTGCGCTGCAGCGACGCGGGGGCGTGCGGCGGGAAGGGCTCGTTCACCACCAGCCGGATGGTGCTCATGCCGCCGGCCCGGGTCAGCTCGAACGGGCTGCCGGACGTGATCAGGCGGCCGTGGTCGATGACGTGGACCTGGTCGGCCAGCCGCTCCGCCTCGTCCATGTAGTGGGTGGTCAGCACGATCGTCACCCCGTCGGCGCGCAGCTCCTCGAGCAGGCCCCAGGTGTCGCGCCGGGCCTGCGGGTCCATCCCGGCGGTGGGCTCGTCCACGAAGACGAGCTCCGGGCGCCCGACGAGGGCCATCGCCAGGCCGAGGCGCTGCTGCTGCCCGCCGGAGAGGCGACGGTACGGCGTACGCCCGCACGAGCCGAGGCCGAGCCGCTCGACCAGCATCGGGACGTCGAGCGGGTGCGCGTGCAGGGCGGCGATGTGCTCGAGCATCTCCACGGCGTGCACCCCCGACCAGGCGCCGCCGGACTGCAGCATCACGCCGATGCGGGGGAGCAGGTCGCGGCGCTGGGCTGTGCGGGTCGAGGCCGAGCACCCGCACCAGGCCCGACTGCGGGCGGCGGTAGCCCTCACAGGTCTCCAGCGTGGTGGTCTTCCCGGCGCCGTTGGGGCCGAGGACGGCCGTCACCGTGCCCCGGGCGACCTCGAACGAGAGGCCGTCGACGGCTACCTTGGCGCCGTACGTCATCCGGAGCTCCTCGACGACGACGGCCGGATCCGGATGGGTGCTCACGGGGAGCAGTCTAGGAACCGACCGGGCCCGCTCGTGGGGTTAGGGGAGCCTTAGTTGAAACCGGTCGGGTAATAACGACACAATGATGTTGTGCAATTCGACAGCCCGGTCGACGAGGCCCCGACGCGTGAGCGCGTGGCCCGGTTGATCCTCGAGCTCGGCCCCAGCACGGCGGCCGTGCTCGGCGAGCGGCTGGAGCTGACTCCCGCGGCGGTCCGCCGCCACCTCGACCACCTGGCCGAGGAAGGCGCCGTGGAGGCGCGCGAGCCGCGTGTCTACGGCACCCGTGGCCGCGGCCGTCCCGCCAAGGTGTTCGCGCTGACCGAGATCGGGCGCGACCGGTTCGACCAGCAGTACGACGACCTGGCCGTCCAGGCGCTCCGCTTCCTCGCCGAGACGGGCGGTGACGACGCCGTGATGGAGTTCGCCCGCCGCCGCGTCGCCGGCCTGGAGGCGCGCTACCGGGAGATCACCGAGAACGAGCCCGACACCGAGCCGTCGGTGGCGCTGGCGCAGGCGCTCACCCAGAGCGGCTACGCCGCGGCCGTCCGGCAGAGCCCGCTCGGCCCGCAGCTGTGCCAGCAGCACTGCCCGGTGGCGCACGTGGCCCACGAGTTCCCGCAGCTGTGCGAGGCCGAGACCGAGGTGTTCGGGCGGCTGCTCGGGCGCCACGTCCAGCGGCTGGCGACGATCGCCCACGGCGACGGCGTCTGCACCACCTTCATCCCGGCAACGTCCGTCACCACCCTGCAGACCCCTGATTCGTCCAACGAGAGGTTGAGCCACAGATGACCACGATCGAGCAGATGAACCCCGAGCTCGAAGGCCTGGGCCGCTACCAGTTCGGCTGGGCCGACAGCGACGCTGCCGGCGAGGCGGCGAAGCGCGGGCTCAGCGAGGACGTCGTCCGCGACATCTCGGCGAAGAAGGACGAGCCCGACTGGATGCTCGAGATGCGCCTCAAGGGCCTCAAGCTCTTCCACCGCAAGCCGATGCCGACGTGGGGCGGCGAGCTCGAGACGATCGACTTCGACAACATCAAGTACTTCGTCCGGTCGACCGAGAAGCAGGCCGCGACCTGGGACGACCTCCCCGAGGACATCCGCAACACCTACGACCGGCTCGGCATCCCCGAGGCGGAGAAGCAGCGCCTGGTCTCCGGCGTCGCCGCGCAGTACGAGTCCGAGGTCGTCTACCACGCGATCCGCGAGGACCTCGAGGCAGCAGGGCGTCCTGTTCCTCGACACCGACACCGCGCTGCGCGAGCAGCCCGAGCTCTTCCGTGAGTACTTCGGCACCGTGATCCCGACCGGTGACAACAAGTTCTCCGCGCTGAACACCTCGGTGTGGTCCGGCGGCTCGTTCATCTACGTGCCCAAGGGCGTCCACGTGGACATCCCGCTGCAGGCCTACTTCCGGATCAACACCGAGAACATGGGCCAGTTCGAGCGCACGCTGATCATCGTCGACGAGGACGCCTACGTCCACTACGTCGAGGGCTGCACCGCGCCGATCTACAGCACCGACTCGCTGCACTCCGCGGTCGTCGAGATCATCGTGAAGAAGGGCGCCCGCTGCCGCTACACGACGATCCAGAACTGGTCGAACAACGTCTACAACCTCGTCACCAAGCGGGCCACGTGCGAGGCCGGCGCCACCATGGAGTGGGTCGACGGCAACATCGGCTCGAAGCTGACGATGAAGTACCCCGCCGTCTACCTGATGGGCGAGCACGCGCGCGGCGAGACCCTCTCGGTGGCTTTCGCGGGCGAGGGTCAGCACCAGGACGCCGGCGCCAAGATGGTGCACGCCGCGCCGCACACGTCGAGCTCGATCATCTCCAAGTCGGTCGCCCGTGGCGGCGGTCGTACGTCGTACCGCGGACTGATCCAGGTCAACGAGGGCGCGCACCACTCCGCGAGCATCGTGAAGTGCGACGCGCTGCTCGTCGACCAGATCTCCCGGTCCGACACCTACCCCTACGTCGACGTCCGCGAGGACGACGTGTCGATGGCCCACGAGGCCACGGTCTCCAAGGTCAGCGACGACCAGCTCTTCTACCTGATGAGCCGGGGCATGGAGGAGGACGAGGCGATGGCGATGATCGTGCGCGGCTTCGTCGAGCCGATCGCCAAGGAGCTCCCGATGGAGTACGCCCTCGAGCTCAACCGGCTGATCGAGCTGCAGATGGAAGGCGCGGTCGGCTGACCCGCTGCCCGTTGCTCGATCTCGGTTGGTCGAGCCCTTCGAGACCACTACGTAGAAAGCGAACCGTTGACAGTTACTGACACGCCCAACGTGGCCGGGGCCCTGGAGACGTCGGACCGGGTGGCCAGCCACCTGCACCCCGAGGGCTCCTTCGACGTCGAGCACTTCGAGGTGCCGACCGGACGTGAGGAGATCTGGCGCTTCACCCCCGTGAAGCGGCTGCGCGACCTGCACAAGGACGCGGACCTCTCAGGTCGCACCGTCGGCGCCCAGCACGACGCGCCCGAAGGTGTCCGGATCGAGCGGGTGGAGGGCGACAGCCCGCTGAAGGGCTCGAGCGGCTATGTCCCCAGCGACCGGGTCAGCGCCCGCGCCTGGAACGCCGCCGGGGTGAGCTGGGGGATCACCGTGCCCCGCGAGACCGAGCTCGACGCTCCGGTCCTGGTGACGTTCACCGGCACCGGGACCGAGCAGGCCTCGGCCACGCACACGGTGATCACCAGCGAGGCGCAGAGCAAGGCGACCGTGGTCCTGCGCTTCGAGGGCTCCGCGACGCTGGCCGAGAACATCGAGATCGTGGTCGGCGAGGGGGCGCACCTGACCGTCGTCTCGATCGCCGACTGGGCCGACGACACGGTGCACGTCACGCACCACCACGCCAAGGTGGGTCGCGACGCGACGCTGCGCCACATGGCGGTCTCCTTCGGCGGCGACCTGGTCCGGATGAACACCTCGGTTGCCTACGACGGTCCCGGCGGCGAGGCCGAGCTCCTCGGGCTCTACTTCGCCGACGCCGGACAGCACCTCGAGCACCGGCTGTTCGTCGACCACAACGCGCCGCGCACGCGCAGCAACGTCGACTACAAGGGCGCGCTGCAGGGCCACGGCGCGCACTCGGTCTGGATCGGCGACGTGCTGATCCGCAAGGTCGCCGAGGGCATCGAGACCTACGAGTCCAACCGCAACCTCGTGCTCACGGACGGCTGCCGGGCCGACTCGGTGCCGAACCTCGAGATCGAGACCGGCGAGATCAAGGGCGCGGGCCACGCGTCCACGACCGGCCGGTTCGACGACCAGCAGCTGTTCTACCTGCAGTCGCGGGGGATCGACGAGGACGAGGCTCGCCGTCTCGTGGTGCACGGCTTCTTCGCCGACATCGTCCGCAAGATCGGCGTGCCCGGTGTCGAGGCGAAGCTCCTCGAGACCCTCGAGGTCGAGCTCGAGAAGAACGTCGGCACGCCCCGGGCGCTGGAGGCCTGACCGATGGCCTTCCAGCGCGCCTGCGCCGTGGCCGACGTGACCAACGCGTCGCCGCTCGCGGTGACCGTCGACGGCGTCGCCGTCGCGATCGTCCGGCAGGGGGACGACTTCTATGCCATCTACGACGAGTGCTCGCACGCTGCGATCCCGCTCTCCGAGGGCGAGGTCGAGGACGGCGAGATCGAGTGCTGGCTGCACGGGTCGCGCTTCGACCTGCGGACCGGCAAGCCCAGCGGCCCGCCGGCCACCGAGCCGGTGCCGACGTACCCCGTGCGGGCGGACGGCGTCGACCTGCTCGTCGACGTGACCAACCCGCTGACCAACGACTGACTTACGAAGACACGACAGGAAGAGCTGAGACAAGCAATGAGCACTCTGGAGATCCGCGACCTGCACGTCAGCGTCGACACGGAGGACGGCCCCAAGGAGATCCTCAAGGGCGTCACCTTGACGATCAACGACGGCGAGACCCACGCGATCATGGGCCCGAACGGCTCCGGCAAGTCGACGCTGGCCTACTCGATCGCCGGGCACCCGAAGTACAAGGTCACCGCGGGCACCGTCACGCTCGACGGCCAGGACGTGCTGGCGATGAGCGTCGACGAGCGCGCCCGCGCCGGCCTCTTCCTCGCGATGCAGTACCCCGTCGAGGTCCCCGGCGTCTCGGTGTCGAACTTCCTGCGCACCGCCAAGACCGCGGTCGACGGCGAGGCCCCGAAGCTGCGCACCTGGGTCAAGGACGTCAACGCCGCCATGGAGCGCGTCAAGATGGACACCGCGATGGCGCAGCGCTCGGTCAACGAGGGCTTCTCCGGCGGTGAGAAGAAGCGCCACGAGATCGTCCAGCTCGAGCTGCTGAACCCGAAGGTCGCGGTGCTCGACGAGACCGACTCCGGCCTCGACATCGACGCGCTGAAGATCGTCTCGGAGGGCGTCAACCGCTTCCGCGAGCAGGGCGACCGCGGCGTGCTGCTGATCACGCACTACACGCGCATCCTGCGCTACATCAAGCCCGACTTCGTGCACGTCTTCGTCGACGGCAAGATCGCCCAGGAGGGCGGTCCCGAGCTCGCCGAGCAGCTCGAGGCCGAGGGCTACGACAAGTACGTGAACGCCGCGGTCTGATGGCTCTCCTGCCAGGCCTCGACCTGATCCGGGCCGACTTCCCGATCCTGTCGCGGACGATGGCCGACGGGCACCCGCTCGTCTACCTCGACAGCGCCAACACCGCGCAGAAGCCGCAGGTGGTGATCGACGCGATGGTCGACCATCTCGAGCGGCACAACGCCAACGTCGCCCGCGCCATGCACCAGCTCGGCGCGGAGTCGTCGGCGGCGTTCGAGGGTGCCCGCGACAAGGTGGCGGCGTTCATCAAGGCGCCGTCGCGCGACGAGGTCATCTTCACCAAGAACGCCTCCGAGGCGCTCAACCTCGTCGCCAACACCCTGGCGTGGGCCACCGGCCCGCTCGCCATCGGCGAGGGCGACGAGGTGCTGATCACGGAGATGGAGCACCACTCCAACATCGTGCCGTGGCAGCTGCTCACCGAGCGCAAGGGCGCGACGCTGCGCTGGTTCGGGCTGACCGAGGACGGCCGGCTCGACCTCGCGAACATCGACGAGCTGATCAACGAGCGCACCAAGGTCGTCTCGCTGGCCTGGGTCTCCAACATGCTCGGCACCGTCAACCCGGTGGCGGAGATCGCCCGTCGTGCGCACGAGGTCGGCGCGCTCGTCGTCGTCGACGCCGCGCAGGCGGTGCCGCAGATGCCGGTCGACGTCGCGGAGTCGGGCGCCGACTTCGTGGCGTTCACCGGCCACAAGGTCGTCGGTCCCACCGGTATCGGTGTGCTCTGGGGCCGTCGCGCGGTGCTCGAGCAGCTGCCGCCGTTCCTCGGCGGCGGCGAGATGATCGCCACCGTCTCGATGGAGCGGTCGACGTACGCCGACATCCCGCACAAGTTCGAGGCCGGCACCCCGCCGATCGTCGAGGCGGTCGGCCTGGGCGCGGCGGTGGACTACCTCGCGGCCGTCGGCATGGACAACGTCCGGGCCCACGAGGAGGCGATCACCGCCGCCATGCTCGAGGGGCTCGCCGGCATCAAGGGCGTCCGCGTCCTGGGGCCGCTCGCCGCCGAGGACCGTGGCGGGGCGGTGTCGTTCGAGGTGGACGGCATCCACCCGCACGACGTGAGCCAGCTGCTCGACTCGCGCGGGATCGCCGTCCGCGCCGGGCACCACTGTGCCAAGCCGGCACACAAGCGTTTCGGCGTGCAGAGCTCGACGCGGGCCTCGTCGTACCTCTACACGACGCCGGGCGAGGTCGACGCACTCATCGAGGGGTTGGAGTACACCAAGAAGTACTTCCGGGTGGACTGAGCATGGACATCGACTCGCTGTACCAGGAGATCATCCTGGACCACTACAAGCACCCGCATCACGCGGGGCTCCGCGAGCCTTTCGAGGCCGAGGTGCACCACGTGAACCCGACCTGCGGCGACGAGATCACGCTGCGCGTGCACCTCTCCGGCACCGGGACGGACGCGGTCGTCGAGGACGTGTCCTACGACGCCGAGGGCTGCTCGATCAGCCAGGCCTCGACCTCGGTGATGGCCGACCTGGTGATCGGCAAGCCGGTCTCCGAGGCGGTCGGCATCCACGAGGACTTCCTCACCCTGATGCAGGGGCGCGGCACGGTCGAGCCCGACGAGGAGGTCCTGGAGGACGGGATCGCCTTCGCGGGCGTGGCCAAGTTCCCGGCCCGGGTCAAGTGCGCCCTGCTGTCGTGGATGGCATGGAAGGACGCGACGTCGCGGATCCTCGACTCCACGCCGGTCGAGATCGCGGACACAACGACGAAGGAGCAGGCATGACAGACGCACACACGGACGACCTCCCCGAGGTGGACCTGTCCGGCGCCACCTCCACGGTGACCAAGGACGACGTCACCGAGGCGATGAAGGACGTCGTCGACCCCGAGCTGGGGATCAACGTGGTCGACCTCGGCCTCGTCTACGACGTGCACCTCGACGAGGGCAGCAACGTCGTGCTGGACATGACGCTGACCTCCGCGGCGTGCCCGCTGACCGACGTGATCACCGACCAGACCAACCAGGCGCTCGAGGGCCTCGTCAACGACGTGACGATCAACTGGGTCTGGATGCCGCCGTGGGGCCCCGACAAGATCACCGACGACGGCCGCGAGATGCTGCGCGCCCTCGGCTTCAACGTCTGATCTCGCGGACGTCATACGGTAGGCGGGCCATGACCCTCGACTCGTATGACGTCCGGTGACGCGCACCGTCCTGGTCCCGGCTGACCGGGTGGCGCGCTGGTTCGACAACTTCGCCGACCGCCACGGCGCTGCGGTCCTCGACCTCGTCGGGGGCCGGCTGCGCGCCCGGGCGGAGGACGGGTCGGTGGCCTGCGCGGCGCTTCCGCTCGGCCGCGCGTACGACGGCCCCGCCGACCTCGCCGCGTTCACCGCCACGGTCCGCGAGCCGTTGCACTGGGGAGTCCTGCTCGTCCGCAAGGGCGGCTTCGCCGTGGCGACGTGCGACGGTCCGACCGTGACGACGTCCAAGGTCGGCCAGCGGCACGTGCAGGGCCGCACCAAGGCCGGGGGACAGAGCCAGCAGCGGTTCGCCCGGCGCCGTGACAACCAGGCCCGCCAGGCCTACGAGGCGGCGGCCGACCATGCCCACCGCGTGCTCGTGCTGGAGAGCCCGGCACCGGTGGCGGCGCTCGTCTGCGGGGGAGACCGCGGAGCCGTCGACCAGGTGCTCGCCGACCCTCGCCTTCGCCGGCTCGGCGACCTGCGCGTGGACCCGTGGCTCGCCGTGCCGGACCCGCGCCGTGCCGTGCTCGACCAGGCGGTGCGCGACGGTGTCTCCGTCGCCGTCGAGATCACCGATCCGGAGCCGCCCACCGGTGTGACCCAGGGCACTTCGGCCGTCGAGTAAAGGTCTTTCGGACCTTCCTCCCGGACCGTGGGCAGCCGTTAGGTTGCAGTGACTGCGCTCAGGGCGCAGCACACGAGGGAGGGAAACCCACTGTGAAGACTTTGAACAAGAACCGCGTCGCCGCCATCGGGATGGCCGGAGCGCTGGCCATCGGCACCGTCGCGTCGCTCGGCGCGATCACCCCCGCCGGCGCCGCGAACACGACCTACACCTGCACGCTCCCGATCATGGGAGCCGTCGACCTGCCGGTGAGCACGCCGTCGCCGCTGCCTGCCGAGGTGCTGCCGGGCGAGGTCGTCCCCGCACACGCCGAGCAGGTCCGCGTCACCCTGCCGGACAACGTCGTGGGCGGGCTGAAGTTCCTGGGCTACTCGAGCGTCTCGGGCACCGTCACCGACACCGCCTACACGGTCGGCTCGGGAAGTCTTCCGCTGACCGGGCTCACCGCGCCGGACACCACGCTGCCCGCCACCGGTGGGCTGGTGCTGCCGCTGACCGGCCAGGCCGGCTCGTTCACCGCACCCACCACCCTGGGGTCGCTGCCCGTGAGCCTGCCCTCGACGTTCACCTTCATCCCCGCGACCCCTGGCGGTCCCATCGCCGAGGTCCCGTGCGTACTGAAGACGGGCACGAGCTCCCAGCTGGGAACCACCACCGTCGTCGAGAAGTACTCGTCGAAGACGGTGGCCAAGCTGAAGAACGCGCCGATCACCACGGCGAAGCACGCCAAGATCGGCGTCAAGGTCGTCAACGGCAACGGCGCCGCCGCGGCAGGCAAGGTCGTCGCCAAGGAAGGCTCGAAGATCCTCGCCAAGGGCACGCTCAGCAGCACCGGCAAGAAGACCCTCGTCCTGCCCCTGCTCAAGAAGGGCTTCCACAAGATCGTCGTGAAGTACAAGGGCAACGCCACGACGACGGGCAGCAAGGACGTCGTGAAGTTCACGATCAAGCGATGACCCTCGCCTGATCCACGCAACATCCAGTCCGCCCGGTCCGGTGCTCACGCACCCGGCCGGGCGGACTGCTGTGCTCAGTCCTCCACGCCCCGGGCGACGAGGGCCTCGCCCAGGGCGTCGGCGTGCCGCAGCGACCGCACGATGAGCGGCACGGCGAACGCCCGCGGGCTGGCGGTGAGGCCGCGTGCGAGCTGCGCCTCGCGGACCTCCTCGGCCAGCCCGACGACGACCGGCACGCTCCGGACGCCGAGGGCGAGCATCAGCCCGACCCGCTCGGGGTCCACGCCGAGCCGCCGCAGCGGCCGGCAGGCAGCGACGATCGCGTCGACCATCGCGGTGGTGCGCGTGGTCAGCGTGACCAGGGCGGCGAGCAGCACCAGCATCGCAAGCACGCCGATCACCACGGCGGCGCGCTCCCACCCGCTGACGAGGACGTGGAAGACCGCGGCTGCGCCGGCCACCCAGACGAGGGGCCGGAGCTGCGCGAGGGCGGTCCGCAGCGGGATCCGCGCGACGGCGTACCCGCCGGCCACCAGCAGCAGGGCGACGCCGACCTGCCAGAGCTCGTCGAGGAACACCGACGCGGCCCCGGCGGCGAGCATGACCACGAGCTTGAGGCCGGCGCGGGCACGGTGCACCACCGAGGTGCCGGGCAGGTAGAGACCGAGCGGGTTCACGTCATCAGCTCGCGGTAGAGCTTCACCGCGACGGTCGGCGCCTCGTCCGCCACCAGCCGGCCGCCGTCGAACACGAGCACCCGGTCGAAGTCCTCGAGCAGCTCGAGGTGGTGCGTGACCAGGAGGACCTGCTGCGGCAGCATCGCGACCACCTCGGCCACCCGGTTGGCGTTGCGCAGGTCGAGCAGCGTCGTCGGCTCGTCCATCACGAGCAGGTCCGGCTCGGTGACGAGGACCGAGGCGAGCGCGAGCAGCTGCTTCTGCCCGCCCGAGAGCAGGTGTGCGGGGTGGTCGGCGTGACCGGCCAGCCCGTACGCCGCCAGGGCGGCATCGACCTTGGCGGCCACCTCGGCCTTCGAGTGGCCGCGCCGCCGGAGGCCGAACGCGATGTCCTCCGCGACGGTCGGCATGACGATCTGGGCATCGGGGTCGGTGAAGCAGAACCCGACGCGACGGCGCACCTCGCGCCCCTGCGTCCGGGTGTCCAGGCCGTCCACGCTCACGGTGCCGGCCGTCGGGACCACCAGGCCGTTGAGCAGCCGGGCGAACGTCGACTTGCCGGAGCCGTTGGACCCGATCACGCCGATCCGCTGCTCGGGCAGGGTGACGGTGACCTCGGACAGCACCGTCCGGGCAGCGGTGTGCTGGCCGTAGGTGTGGCTGACCCCGTTCACCTCGATCACCGGCATCGCTGCACCACCATCGCCACGCCCTGGCCGCCGCCGACGGCGATCGCGGCCAGACCGAGCTCGCCCCGGTCGGCGCGCACGAGCTGGGAGAACAGCCGGACCGCCAGCACCGCACCGGACGCCCCCCAGGGGTGGCCCAGCGCGAGCGCGCCGCCCTCGACGCAGACCCGGTCGTCGTCGAGGCCGAGCTCGTCGCAGCAGGCGAGCACCTGCCCCGCGAACGCCTCGTTGAGCTCGACCACGTCCAGGTCCGCCAAGGCCAGGCCGGCCCGGTCGAGGGCCGTGCGGACCGCAGGCACCAGGCCGATCCCGGGCAGGCGCGGGTCGACGCCGGACGTCGCGGTGGCCAGCACCCGCAGGCCGGGCAGGCCGAGTCCCGCGTCGGTGCGCGCGTCGACCAGGGCCACCGCGGCGGCGCCGTCGTTGACCCCGCAGGAGTTGCCCGCGGTCACGGTGCCGCCCTCGCGGAACGCCGGCCGCAGCCGCCCCAGCCTGTCGGCGGTCATCCCGTGCCGGGGCCGCTCGTCGCGGGACACCCCGGCCACCGGCACGACCTCGGCGTCGAAGCCGCCGCCGTCCTGCGAACGGATGGCGCGGCCGTGCGAACGGGCGGCGTACTCGTCCTGGCGCCGGCGGTCGACGCCGCGCTGCTCGGCGAGCAGGTCGGCGGCGAGGCCCATGTCCGGGTCACCGTGGGAGGCGGGCGCGAAGGGAGCCCGCTCGTAGCGCACGGGCTCTCCGCCGGGCCCGGGCGGCCAGCTGCGCCAGGGAGCGGTGGAGGCGGACTCCACGCCGCCGGCGAGCACCAGCCCGGGGGAGCCGTGCAGCATGCTGACGGCCACGTCGATCGCGGCGAGCCCGCTGCCGCACTGCCGGTCGACGGTCAGCGCCGGCACCTCGACGGGCAGCCCCGCGGTCAGGCCGGCGACCCGGGCCACGTCACCGCCGGGACCCATGCAGTTGCCGAGCACGACGTCGCGGGGGAGCAGGTCGGGAAGACCGTCGGCCAGTGCGGTCAGGACCGGTGCGGCGAGGTCGGCCGCCGTGACACCGGCGAACGCCTTGCCGGCGGTGCCGATGGCGGTGCGCAGCGCGCCCACGATCACCGGGGCGTCCTCGCGGGGGAGCTCGTGGGGTCTGCTCATCTCGACCCCCACGCTAGAGCGCGCCGGGCAGCGGGGCGCGCGCAGGTCATGTCAGCCGCCGCGGCGGATCGTCGCCGGCGAGCAGAGCGGCCAGCGCGTCGCGGTCGACCTTGCCGGCGGCGGTGAGGGGCAGCCGGTCGCACAGGTGCCAGGTGCGTGGCCGCGCCGGCGGGTCGAGCCGTTGCCGGGAGGCCGCCACCAGCGCCGGGTGGTCGGTGGCGTCGGTGAGCACGGCGGTGACCACGGCACCGAGCCGTGGGTGGGGTACGGCGAGCACGACGACCTCACCTCGGGCAGCCCTGCGGAGCTCGGCCTCCACGTCGGCCACCTGCACCGTGGCGCCGCCGGTCGTCACCGCCTCCGGGCGCCCGTCGACGACGAGGTGGTCCCCCTCGAGCCGCCCGCGGTCGCCGACCGTGGCGAAGCCGGTGGGGTCCCGCCGGAACGGTCCGGGTGCGCCGGCGTACCGCGTGCAGAGGTAGGGCGAACGCACCCAGATCTCGCCGTCGCGGACCTCGGCCTCGACGCCTGGGAACAGCCGGAGGTCGTCGGCGTGCCCGCCCCAGGCGACGAAGGAGAGCTCGGCGGCGCCGTAGTAGTGGTGCACCCGCACGCCGGCCGCGACCGCGCGTTCGTTCAGCTCGGGGGAGAGCCGGTCTCCAGCGACCACGGCCGTCATCCCCGCCAGGTGACCGTCCCCGAGGGCGGAGTCGAGCGCGGCCGGGGTGAGCACCGCGTGGCTGGCCTCCGTGGGCGTCGCGACGACCCGTGCGCCCACGTGGGCGGCATGGACCGCGGCGAACAGGTTCATCGACGCCGACAGCGGGCCGGGCACCCACAGGCGGGACGCGGCGGTCAGCGAGGCCAGCCGGCTGACGTGCTCGAACGAGGAGACCCAGGACGCGGTCGTGCGAACGACGGCCCGCGGTGCCGACCGCGACCCCGAGGTCCGGAGCAGCACCAGTCCGCCGTCGGCGTGCGCGGACCGGAACGCCTCGACCGGGTCGGCTGCCGCGGCCAGGTCGACCGCCTGCTCAGACAGTCGAGGTTTCCTTCGCCGGCTCGCTCCGGCGACCGGTGAGCAGCCCGGGGTACGCCGCGTGCACGCCGCGGGCGACGAGCGCCGCGATCACGACCTTCACGGCGTCCCCGGGAATGTAGATCCAGGTGGCCAGCGGCCGCGGCCGGGATGCTGAGGTCGAGCATGGCCGCCATCCCGACGATGCCGCCGGCGTAGACGACGACGATGCCGCCCACGACGTTCGCGACGATCCCCCAGTGCAGCTTGTAGGTCGGGCCTGCGCGCTCGCTGAGCCAGCCGATCACGTACGCCGCCACGGGCCAGGCGAGCAGGAACCCGACGGACGGTCCCGCGAACACGCCGAGGCCGCCGCGGCCACCCGCCAGCAGGGGCAGGCCGGTCGCGACGAGGACCAGGAACAGCGTCAGCGAGAGTGCCCCTCGGCGGGCGCCGAGGATGGAGCCGGCGAGCATGACGCCCAGCGACTGCGCGGTGATCGGCACGCCGAACCCGGGCGGGGTGAAGGCCGGGACGATACCGAGGGCGGCGATGATGCCGGCGAAGATGGCGACCAGGGCGAGGTCGCGGGAGGAGCTGCGCGGAGCGGGGGACACAGCGGCTGCCTTTCGCGGGGGAGCGGAACGCTGGAAGTCTAGGCCCGAGTTTCGATACCCGATGTGCCTGTCCAGTCCTCGGCTACAGGTGCCGGGTGCTGAACGTGTCGCAGCCCTTCACCGTGCCGGCGGCGAGACCGGTCTTGAACCAGCGCATCCGCTGCTCGGCGGACCCGTGCGTCCACTGGTCGGGGTTCACCCGGCCGGAGGTGCGCTGCTGGATCCGGTCGTCGCCGACGGCGCGCGCCGCGTCGAGCGCGTTGGCGATGTCCTGCTCGGTGAGGTCGAGGATGTAGGGCTCCCCGCTCTCGTCGGGCACCTCGGTGGCGTACTTCGTCCAGATGCCCGCGAAGCAGTCGGCCTGGAGCTCGAGCCGGACGGCATCGCTCTGCGGCCCCTGCTGCGTCCGCACCTTCCCGAGCGTGCCGAGCAGGTCCTGGACATGGTGGCCGTACTCGTGGGCGAGCACGTAGGCCTCCGAGAACAGTCCGCCCTTGGCGCCGAGCTGCCCCTGCAGCATGTCCTTGAAGAAGGTCTTGTCGAGGTAGACGTGCTTGTCGACCGGGCAGTAGAACGGGCCCACGTCGACCGACGCGTCGCCGCAGCCGGTGCTCGTCGAGCCCGAGAAGATGGTCGTCGTGGCCTCGCTGTAGTCCTGCCCGGTCTGCTCGGGAAGGGCCTGGGACCAGAACGACTGGATCGAGTTGACGTCGGCCAGCATCGCGCAGTCGCGGTCCTGGTTGGCGTCGTCACCGGTCTTGCAGTTGTCCAGCGAGCTCGTCGTCTCCTCGGTCTGGGGTCCGGCCGACGGCGAGCCGCTGCCACCGAACTGGGTCTGCAGCAGCACGATGATGATCAGGATGACGATGCCGCCGATGCCGCCGCCGACCTTCATCCCTCCGCCGCCACCGCCGGCACCGGGGAAGCGCATGCCGCCGCCACCGCCACCACCGCTCCGGACCTCCATCTGGCTCCGGTCCAGACGGGCCTTGGGGTTGTAGCGCATGCGGGCTCCCTCCCTGTTGCTGCGTAGACTAGCCACATGACTCGCGTGACGGACTGACCAGATACCCGCACGTCCTGGTCCGCACTCCACATCCGCTCACCGTTGAGGTTTCCCCACACATGATCACCGCACACCAGGTCGAGGTGCGCGCGGGCGCGCGCCTGCTCATGGCCGACGTCACCTTCCGGGTCGCCGCCGGCGACAAGATCGGTCTCGTCGGCCGCAACGGCGCGGGCAAGACCACGCTGACGAAGATCCTCGCCGGCGAGGCACTGCCGGCTGCGGGCACGGTCACGACCTCGGGGGAGATCGGCTACCTGCCGCAGGACCCGCGGACCGGCGACCCCGAGCTGCAGCGCCCTCGACCGCATCCTGTCGGCGCGCGGCCTCGACGACGTCGTACGCCGTCTCCGCGCGGCCGAGCAGGAGATGGCCTCCGACGACCCCGAACGCCGGGACCGCGGGATGCGCCGCTACTCCAACGCCGACGCCGAGCTGCACGCCGGTGGCGGGTACGCCGCCGAGGCCGAGGCCCGGCAGATGGCCGCGAGCCTCAACATCGAGGACCGGATCCTCGCGCAGCCGCTGCGCACCCTCTCCGGCGGACAGCGGCGCCGCGTCGAGCTGGCCCGGATCCTGTTCTCCGGCGCCGAGACGATGCTTCTCGACGAGCCCACCAACCACCTCGACGCGGACTCGATCGTGTGGCTGCGCGAGTTCCTGAGGACCTACAAGGGCGGGCTGATCGTGATCAGCCACGACGTCGCGCTGCTCGAGGCGTGCGTCAACAAGGTGCTGCACCTCGACGCCAACCGCGCCGAGGTCGACATCTACAACATGGGCTGGAAGGCCTACCTGACCCAGCGCGAGACCGACGAGAAGCGCCGCAAGCGCGAGCGGATGAACGCCGAGAACAAGGCCAAGACGCTCACCGACCAGGCCAACAAGATGCGCGCCAAGGCCACCAAGGCGCAGGCCGCGCAGTCGATGCTCAAGCGAGCCGAGAAGCTCATGGACGGGCTCGAGGGCGAGCGCCGAAACGACCGCGTCGCCAAGATCAAGTTCCCCTCGCCCGCGCCCTGCGGCAAGACCCCGCTCACCGCGTCCGAGCTGTCGAAGTCCTATGGCTCGCTGGAGGTCTTCACCGACGTCGACCTGGCGATCGACCGAGGCAGCCGGGTGGTCATCCTCGGCCTCAACGGCGCCGGCAAGACGACGCTGCTGCGGATCCTCGCCGGGGTCGACCAGCCGGACACCGGCGCGGTGCACCCGGGCCACGGTCTCAAGCTCGGCTACTACGCCCAGGAGCACGAGACGCTCGACACCAGCCGCAGCGTGCTCGAGAACCTCCGGACCGCCGCGCCGCAGCTCGCGGACACCGAGGCGCGCAGCGTGCTCGGGTCGTTCCTGTTCAGCGGCGACGACGCGTCGAAGCCGGCGGCCGTCCTCTCCGGCGGTGAGAAGACCCGGCTGGCGCTGGCGATCCTCGTGGTGTCGAGCGCCAACGTGCTGCTGCTCGACGAGCCCACCAACAACCTCGACCCCGCGTCGCGCGAGGAGGTGCTGGCGGCGATCCGCTCCTACGAGGGCGCGATCATCCTGGTCACCCACGACGAGGGCGCCGTCCTGGCGCTGGAGCCCGACCGGGTGCTGATCCTGCCCGACGGCGTCGAGGACCTGTGGACCGAGGACTACGGCGACCTGGTCGCGCTGGCGTAGCCGTCGACGGGCGGGGGCTACCGGGCAGTAGGCTGCGCCCATGAACAGCACCCACGTGGACCCTGAGGTGCTCGAGCGCGGCGGCGTCCGCCTCGAGGAGAACGGCCTCGTCGCGACGATCACCCTGAACCGCCCCGCCACCAAGAACTCCCAGACCCCGTCGACCTGGATGGCGCTGCGTGCCATCGGTGCCGCGCTCGACCCCGGCGTGCGCGTCGTCGTGGTCCAGGGCGAGGGCGACACCTTCTCCTCCGGGCTCGACCGCCGGATGCTGAGCACCGAGAAGGTCGAGGGGGAGTCGTCGCTGCTCAACCTGCTCGACATGCCCGACCCGGAGCTGGCCGAGACGATCGCCGGCTACCAGGAGGGCTTCACCTGGCTGCGGCGCAACGACCTCATCTCCATCGCCGCGGTCCAGGGCTCGGCGGTGGGTGCCGGCTTCCAGCTCGCGCTCTCCTGCGACCTGCGCGTCCTCGCCGACGACGCCCGCTTCTCCATGCGCGAGCCGATCCTCGGTCTGGTCCCGGACCTGACGGGAACAAAACCCCTGGTGGAGCTTGTTGGCTACTCGCGAGCCCTGGAGATCTGTGCCACCACACGCTGGGTCACCGCCGAGGAGGCCCGGGAGATCGGGCTGGCCACGGCTGTGGTCCCGCGCGAGGAGCTCTCCGCGACGGTGTCCGACCTGGTCGCTGCGCTCACCGCCCCGCTCTACGGTGCGGTGACCGAGACCAAGGCACTGCTGCGCAGCGCGATGTCCACCGGTCTCGAGGAGCAGCGTCGCCTGGAGCGTGAGGCACAGGTACGCCGCTTCCGGGAGCTCGCTTCGTTGATGGGGGAATGAGCCCGGCGGTCAACCGCCGAGATCGGAGCAGCTCGTGTCGATGGGCTCAGGGATGGGACCGGCGTGGCGCCACATGCGCACCGACCGGAGTGCCGCCGACCAGAAGCTCGCCCGCAACACGGTGCGCCGCGTCGTCGGGTTCGCGCGGCCGCACCGCAGGCTGATCGCCACCTTCCTGGCGCTGACCGTCGTCGACGCCTCGATGGTGGTCGTGGTGCCGCTGCTGGTGAAGCGGCTCGTCGACGACGGCATCCTGAAGGGCAACAGCGCCCTGGTGACGGCGATCGCGCTGGTGATCGCCGGCGTCGCCGTGTTCAACGCGGTCCTCGCCGTCGGGCAGGGCTACCTGTCCTCGCGGATCGGGGAGAGCCTGATCTTCGACCTGCGCACCTCGGTGTTCGCCCACGTGCAGCGGATGTCGCTCGCGTTCTTCACCCGCACCCAGACCGGTGCACTCGTGTCCCGCCTCAACAACGACGTGATCGGCGCACAGCGGGCGTTCACCTCGACCCTGTCGAGCACGGTGTCCAACTCGATCAGCGTGGTCGTGGTCGGGATCGCGATGATCGCGCTGAGCTGGCAGGTGACCGTGCTCTGCCTGATGCTCTTCCCGTTGCTCTTCTTGTCGTCGCGCTGGGTCGGCAACCGGCTCTCGGGCCTGACCCGCCAGCAGATGGAGGGCAACGCCGTCCTCGGCAACAACATGACCGAGCGCTTCAACGTCGGCGGCGCGATGCTGCTGAAGCTGTTCGGCCGCCGCGACGAGGAGGACGCGAACTTCGCCGAGAAGGCAGCGGTGGTGCGCGACCTCGGGATCCGGATCTCGCTGGTGACCCGGGTGTTCGGGGCGACCCTGATGCTGATCCCGGCGCTGGCCACCGCGCTGGTCTACGGCGTCGGCGGACAGCTCGCCATCGACGGCACCCTGACGGTCGGCACCCTGCTCGCCCTCGCCACCCTGCTGCTGCGGCTGCTCGGGCCGCTGCAGGGACTCTCGAACGTCCGCATCGACGTGATGACCGCGCTGGTCAGCTTCGAGCGGGTCTTCGAGGTGCTCGACCTGCCCTCGATGGTCCAGGAGCGGCCGGACGCGGTCCCGCTGCGCGCGGGCGCGTCGCGGGTGGAGTTCGACCACGTGGCGTTCCGCTACCCCCGCGCCGACGAGGTGTCGCTCGCCAGCCTCGAGGCCGTCGCGCGTCTCGAGTCCCGCGACACCGGCGAGGTCCTCAAGGACGTCACCTTCACCGCCGAGCCGGGCCAGATGGTCGCCCTCGTCGGACCCTCCGGCGCCGGCAAGACCACGATCACGCACCTCGTCGCCCGGCTCTACGACGCCACGTCCGGTGCCGTGCGGGTCGACGGCCACGACGTACGCGACGTCACGCTGCAGTCGCTCGAGGACGCGGTCGGCTACGTCACGCAGGACGCGCACATGTTCCACGACACCATCCGCGAGAACCTGCGCTACGCCCGCCCGGGCGCCACGGACGAGCAGATCTGGCAGGCGCTCGGTGCGGCGCAGATCGGTCGCCTGGTCGAGTCGCTGCCCGACGGTCTCGACACCGTCGTCGGCGACCGCGGCTACCGGCTCTCCGGCGGGGAGCGGCAGCGGCTGGCCATCGCCCGGCTGCTGCTCAAGGCGCCGTCGGTGGTCGTGCTCGACGAGGCGACCGCCCACCTCGACTCCGAGTCCGAGGTCGCCGTGCAGCGGGCGCTCGACGAGGCGCTCCAGGGCCGGACCAGCCTGGTGATCGCCCACCGGCTCTCGACCGTCCGCAACGCCGACCTGATCCTCGTCATCGACGACGGCCGGGTCGTGCAGTCGGGCAGCCACACGGCGTTGCTGGCCGAGGGCGGGCTCTACGCCGACCTCTACGAGACCCAGTTCTCCCGGACCGCCTGAGGCCTTTTACCTAGGATGTCCGCATGGACCTAGGACTCGCAGGCCGCACGTACGTCGTCACCGGGGGTTCCGGCGGGCTCGGCCGCGCCACCGCCCAGGCGCTCGTCGCCGACGGCGCGCACGTCGTCGTCTCCGGCCGGCACGAGGAGACCGTGCTGGCCACGGCCGCCGAGCTCGGCGACGCCGCCAGGGGAGTGGTGGCCGACAACGCCGACCCCGGGACCCCGGCACGGCTCGTGGCCGCGGCGCGGGAGGCGTTCGGGCGCCTCGACGGGGCGCTCGTGTCGGTGGGCGGCCCGAAGAACGGCAGCGTCATGGACTCGGCCGACGAGGACTGGACGGCGGCCTACGAGTCCGTCTTCCTCGGCGGCGTCCGGCTCGGACGCGAGATCGCGCGGGAGCTCGAGGACGGCGGGGCGATGGCGTTCGTGCTGTCCTCGTCGGTGAAGGCCCCGCTCGCCGGGCTGGCCATCTCCAACGGGCTGCGGCCCGGGCTGGCGATGGTCGCCAAGACGCTGGCCGACGAGCTGGGCCCGCGCGGCATCCGGGTCAACGGCCTGCTGCCCGGCCGGGTCGAGACCGAGCGGGTCCGCTGGCTCGACGAGCAGACCGGCGACGCCGAGGCCGCCCACGCCAAGGCCGCCGAGACCATCCCGCTGCGGCGCTACGGCAGGCCCGAGGAGTTCGGCCGGGCAGCCGCGTTCCTGCTCTCGCCGGCCGCCTCGTTCGTCTCCGGGGTGATGCTCCCGGTGGACGGTGGCATGCTCCGCGCGCTCTGACCCGCCGGACGCCTTCCTCCGAAAGAGGAAACACCCTTACTTTCTGCGGCATTGTGCTTGACCTGGGTCAAATTCTGACATTGGGTGAGGTGGGCCACATCCGTCTCTCGGTTCACAGGCGGTGCGGCCCTTCAGCGGAGGGTCAAAAGGGATGACCCACCACCCGTTTCATGGCGCCAGCCAGCCATAGGGAGTAACCGTGTCGATTCCGTCCAATGGGCGACGCGCGCGCAGACGCGCGCTCGCCCTCATCTCCGCGGGAGCCGTCGTCACCGGCGTCCTCAGCGGCGTCTCCACCGCCACGGCGGCGGGAGGCCACACCACCACGTCGCCCAGTGCCTCGTCGGACGCAGGTTCGTTCGGCGCCGGGCGCTACATCGTGCTCCTCCGCGAGCCCGGTGCGACCTCCTACCGTGGGGGATCGGGAGACCTCGCGGCCACGCGCGTCGCGCCGGGCCAGCAGTTCGACGCCCGTTCCAGCAAGGTGCGCGACTACGTCGACCACCTGCGCGGCGAGCAGAACAAGGTCGCGCGCGAGGTCGGCGCGAAGGTCGAGCGTCACTACACGCTGGCCTCCAGCGGCTTCTCCGCCGAGCTGACCGGTCGCCAGGCGTTCAAGCTCGCCAACGACCGCGACGTCCTGCTGGTGCAGAAGGACGAGCGTCAGCACGTCGACACCTGGAACACCCCGGACCTCCTCGGCCTGAGCGGCAAGACCGGCGCCTGGAAGCAGCAGGCCGGCGGCCGCGGCAAGGCCGGCGCCGGCGTGGTCGTGGGGGTCATCGACTCCGGCATCTGGCCCGAGTCGAAGTCCTTCGCCGGCTACACGCTGTCCGCGACGCCCCGCTCGAAGTGGGACCTCTCCCGCGACGGGGAGGACACCCGCATGGAGAAGGCCGACGGCGGCGTCTTCCACGGCCGTTGCCAGACGAGCCACAAGGAGGGCAGCGCCACCGTCCCCGCGGCGATGTGGTCGCTCGACGACTGCAACACCAAGATCATCGGTGCGCGCTACTACCCCCAGGAGTTCCTCGCCGGGGTCGCCCCCGAGAACCGCTCGGAGACCGAGGTGCTCTCGGCCCGTGACGGTGGCGGCCACGGCACCCACACCGCCAGCACGGCTGCCGGCGACCCGGTCGACAAGGTCAAGGTCGAGGACGTGAAGTTCGGCGAGGTCAGTGGCATGGCCCCGGCCGCCAAGATCTCCGTCTACAAGGTCTGCTTCGACGACAACGACCCGGACAGCGGCGACTGCTACAACAGCGCCACGCTGGCCGCGGTCGACGACGCGATCGCCGACGGCGTCGACGTCATCAACTTCTCCATCTCCGGTGCCACCGACACGGTGGTCGACGCGACCGAGTTCGCGTTCGAGGGCGCCGCCGAGGCGGGCATCTTCGTGGCCACCTCTGCCGGCAACTCCGGCCCCGGTGAGTCCACGGTCGCGCACAACAGCCCGTGGCTGACCACGGTGGCCGCCACCACGCACTACAACTTCGAGAACACCGTGGTGCTGGGCAACGGCAAGAAGTTCCGCGGAGCCTCGATCACCAAGACCGCCCTGCCGCAGACCAAGCTCGTCAGCTCGGTCGACGTCGGCGCGATCGGTGCCGACCCCGAGGACGTCCGTCGCTGCTTCTCGGGCGGCAACCTCGACCCGGCGGCGGTGACCGGCAAGATCGTGGTCTGCCAGCGCGGCGGCAACGACCGCGTGGACAAGAGCCTGGCGGTCAAGGAGGCCGGCGGCGTGGGGATGATCCTCGCGAACGTCGTCCCGGGCAGCCTCGACGCGGACTTCCACTCGGTGCCGACGATCCACGTGTCCGACACCGACACCCCGAAGATCCTCCGCTACATCGAGAACAAGGGGAACAAGGCCACCGCGGCCTTCAAGCTGGGTGACGTGACCGGCCTCGCGCCGACCCCGATCCCCCAGGTCGCCGGCTTCTCGTCGCGCGGTCCGGCGCTCGCCAACGGCAGCGACCTGATCAAGCCCGACATCGCAGCGCCGGGTGTCAGCGTTCTCGCGGCTGTCGCGCCGCCGTCGAACCACGACCGGAAGTACGACCTGTACTCCGGCACGTCGATGGCGTCCCCGCACATCGCCGGCCTCGCGGCCTTCATGATGGGCGTGCACCCCACCTGGACGCCCATGATGGCCAAGTCGGCCATGATGACCACGGCCAAGAGCGTGAAGAACGCCGAGAACGGCACCGACCGGGACGCGTTCGGTCAGGGCGCCGGTCAGGTGCGGCCGAAGAAGTTCTTCGACCCGGGCCTGTTCGTCGCTCTCCGGCGCCAACGAGTGGCGCCGGTTCATCCAGGGCCAGGGACTCGACATCGGCTACGAGCCGCTGGCGGCCAAGGACCTGAACGGCCCCTCGCTGGCCCAGGGTCAGGTCACCTCGGCGACCTCGTTCACCCGGACGTTCACCGCGACCATGCCGGGCACCTGGAAGGTGTCGGTCAAGGTCCCGGGCTTCTCGGCGGTCACCGCCAAGAAGCTGGTCTCCAAGCGCCGTGGCGACCTGGAGAGCCTGACCGTGGACTTCACCCGGACCACGGCCCCGCTGGGCCAGTTCACGTCCGGCTTCCTGGTGCTGGACGGCCCCACCCGGGTCCGTCTGCCGATCACGCTGCGTCCGGTCTCGGTCGCGGCTCCGTCCGAGGTCACCGGTGACGGTGTCGCCGGCTCGTCCGAGGTCGACATCCGCGCCGGCTTCACCGGCAACCTGGACGTCGCGGTGACGGGCCTGAACAAGGCGGTGTCGCACAGCGAGACCGCGACCGGCGTGACTCCCACCGACGCGGACGAGGTCTACCAGTGCGTCGAGGTGACGGAGGGGTCGAAGGCGGCACGCTTCGACCTGGACGCCATCAACGACGGTCCGGGGGCCGACATGGACCTCTACGTCTACCTCGCCGGTGACGCCACCTGCACGCTGGACAACCTGGTCGCGTTCGTCGGGCAGTCGGCGACCGGCTCGGCCGACGAGCGGGTCACGGTCCTGGACCCGGACGCGGGCCACTACCTGGTCGTGGTGGACCCGTTCACCACCGCCGACGGTGAGGACCACATCGACTGGAGGCTCGACTCCTACGACGTGAACCCCGCGTCGCAGGTGGGCAACCTGGCGGCCGACCCCAACCCGGTGCCGGTGGTCAACAACCAGGAGACGTCGTACGACGCCACCTGGTCGGGCCTCGAGACCGACAACCGCTACCTGGGGATGTTCGAGTACGACGGCGCGCTGTCGCCGACGTTCCTCACGGTGGACACCACCGCCACGCCGTAGCCGGCTGACGGAGAGCACGACGGGTGCGGCCCCCTCCTCGGAGGGGGTCGCACCCGTCTTCTGCGTCCGGGGTCAGCGGGCGGACGACGCGTCGACCGGCTCGTCGGCCGAAGCCGGGGAACCGGTGCGCAGCTTGCGACGCTCGTCCCAGGCGAGGTAGCCGAAGCCGAAGACGGCCAGTGCGCCGAAGAACCACCACTGCAGGCCGTAGAAGAAGTGCGGTCCCTCGGACAGGTCGGGCTCCTCGGCGTGCACCAGCGGTTCCGCCGGCTCCGGCGACTCGGAGGTCACGTCCACGAACCCGCCGTACACCGCCGCGTCGAGCGCGTCGGCGATCGCCGAGCTCGAGACGGCCCGGGTGGACCGGTCGGTCACCGCGGTCGAGTCGCCCGTCGCGTCCGCGCGCACCCAGCCCTCGATGGTGACCTCGCCCGGTGGTGGCGCGGGCACGGGGGGAGCGGCGTTGCCGGCGTTCTCGGTCTGCACCCACCCCCGGTCGACCAGCAGCAGCGGCGCGCCTGAGCCGGTGTCCAGCGGGGTGACCACGTCGACGCCCGAGGCGCCGTCCCGGGTCTGGTAGCGCACGATGATGTTCTGGTCCGCGAGGTAGGTGCCGGTGGCGCGGACCCGCCGCCACTCGTCCTCCTCGGCGACCGGGCGGCCCGCGGCGAGCACCTGGTCGACCGGGACCGCAGCCTGGTCGAGGTTGTGGATGGTCTGGGCGTTCCGCTCCTTGCGGTCCTCCAGCCGGTGGAACTGCCACTCGCCGAGCCAGTAGGCGCCGTACGCGAGCACAGCGACCGTGAGTGCGAACAGGATCCACCGTCGACTGAACAGGAACTTCACGGCCTCGACAGTAGACTGTTCCGGTGAGCACTCTTGGGCTGGTCGACAAGTTCGGCCGTACGGCGACGGACTTGCGAGTCTCGCTGACGGACCGCTGCAACCTGCGCTGCTCCTACTGCATGCCCGCGGAGGGGCTCGACTGGCTGCCCAACGAGGACCAGCTCACCGACGACGAGGTGGTCCGCCTGATCGGCGTGGCCGTCACGCTGCTCGGCGTCCGCGAGGTGCGCTTCACCGGCGGGGAGCCGCTCGTACGCCGCGGCCTGGTCGACATCGTGCGCCGCACCGCCGCCCTGGACCCGCGGCCCGAGACCTCGATCACCACCAACGCCCTGGGTCTGGAGCGTCTCGCCCCGGCGCTCAAGGACGCCGGCCTCGACCGGGTCAACGTCAGCCTCGACACGGTGCGCCGGGCCGACTTCCACGAGATCACCCGCCGCGACCGGCTCGACGACGTCATCTCCGGTCTGGAGGCCGCATCGGCCGCGGGCCTCGGCCCGGTCAAGGTCAACGCCGTGCTGCTGCGCGGGGTCAACGACGACCAGGCTCCCGAGCTGCTGCGCTGGTGCCTCGAGCGCGGCTACCAGCTGCGGTTCATCGAGCAGATGCCGCTCGACGCCCAGCACGGCTGGCGCCGCGACACCATGGTGACCGCGGAGGAGATCTTCGCCTCGCTGGACAAGGAGTTCACGCTCGAGCCGGCGGAGGAGCCCCGGGGGAGCGCGCCGGCGGAGCTGTTCACCGTCGACGGCGGCCCCGCCACCGTCGGCGTCATCGCCTCGGTGACGCGTCCGTTCTGCGGCGACTGCGACCGGGTGAGGCTGACCGCCGACGGCCAGGTGCGCAACTGCCTCTTCGCCCGGGACGAGTCCGACCTCCGCACCGCGCTCCGCGCCGGAGCCGACGACGCGGAGATCGCCGACCGCTGGCGCACCGCGATGTTCGGCAAGATGCCGGGGCACGGGATCGACGACATCGAGTTCCTCCAGCCCAGCCGCTCCATGTCCGCGATCGGCGGCTGACTCCACCGGCTCACGTCCCCACCGGCGAGCCGCATTGAGCGGCCGGTCCCGGTGGTCGAAGATGTCCATATGCGCCTCTACGCCGCCATCGTGCCGCCGGAAGCTGTCCGCGCCGAGCTGGCCGACCTCGTGCAGTCCCTGGCGCCGGCGTCGCCCGAGCTCGTGCCCGTCGCGGCGTCCGACATGCGCATCCCCGTGACGTCGTTCGGCAACGTCACCCAGTCCGACTCCTTGCTGCTCCTCGACACGCTGCACGCCGCCTCCGCCAACTGGGCGCGCCCGAAGGTGCGGTTCCACGGCAGCGCCGCCCTCGAGTGGGAGGGCGACCGGTCGGTCTGGGCCAAGGTCGACGGCGACGTCGACGAGCTGCTGACGGTCGGGCGCGGCGTCCCCATCGCGATCGCGCGCCTGGGGTTCCTGGTCGACCGGCGCAAGTTCCGGCCGTGGCTCGAGGTCGGGAGCATCACCGACGTCACGAGCCTGCCCTACCTGGAGAAGCTCACCAGCGCGCTCGACGCGTTCGAGAGCTCGACCTGGACCCTGGAGACGCTCACCGTCTTCCGGAAGGTCCCGGTCGACGAGAAGGGCCTCGACGAGGTGGTCCTCGCAGAGGTCCCGCTGCGCAAGGACTGACTGAGCGTCAGACGGCTTGGGTCTCGCGGTCGTCGGCCAGGCCGCGGTTGCGCCGCAGCACCTGCACCAGGGCCTCGACCGACATCGGCCGGTGCATCAGGTAGCCCTGGGCGAACGGGGCGTGCACGTGGTCCTTCAGGTGCTCGAGCTGGGTGGTCCGCTCGATCCCCTCGATCACCACGTCGAGCCCGAGCGCCTGGCCCATCATCGTGATCGAGCACAGCAGGGCGCAGGAGCGCTCGTCGCGGTCGATGCCGTCGGAGAACGACGCGTCGGTCTTGATGATCTTGACCGGCATGTCCTGCAGGTAGCCGATCGAGGAGAAGCCGACGCCGAAGTCGTCGATCGCGAAGGCGACGCCGAGGTCGGTGATGCGGGCCATCGCCTCGATCGAGTCGGTGTCGTCGCCGACCATGTCGCGCTCGGTGATCTCCAGGACCAGTGAGGCGCCGCCGAGCTGGTCGCGCGTCCGACGGATCTTGTCGACGAAGTCGGGCTCGCGCAGCTGCTTGGCGGAGATGTTGACGCCGATGGTGAGCTCGCCGCCGGCGGCCTCCAGCAGCGCAGGGGCGTCGGCGGCGGCCCGGGCCAGCACGACGTCGCCGAGAGGTACGACGAGGCCGCTCTCCTCCGCCACCTTGATGAAGATGTCGGGAGGGACGTCGACGCCGTTGGAGTTCCAGCGCGCCAGGGCCTCGACGCCGGTGATCCGGCCGGTGGAGGCCCGGACGACGGGCTGGTAGACGAGGTTGAGGTCGCCGGCGGCGACGGACGCCCGCAGCGCCTCGACGAGCTCGAGCCGCTGGAGCCGGGTCTTGCCCAGGGCGCCCTCGTAGGTGACGTACTGGTTCTTCCCGCGTGCCTTGGCCTCGTACATCGCCAGGTCGGCGTTGCGCAGCAGGCTCTCGGAGGTGTCGGTCGGCTCGCCGAACGCCACGCCGACGCTCGCGCTGAGCGAGAGCTGGTGACCGGCGACGTGGGCGCCGGCGGACAGCGACTTCAGGATGCGCTCGGCCGCCGAGTCGACCTCGATCGGTCGGACGTCCTCGAGCAGGATCGCGAACTCGTCGCCACCGAGCCGCGCGACGGTGTCGCTGGCCCGGACGCAGGACGTGAGCCGCTGGGCGAAGTCGATGAGGACCGCGTCGCCGGCGGCGTGGCCGAACCGGTCGTTGACCGGCTTGAAGCCGTCGAGGTCGACGAACAGCAGCGCGACGCGGCTGCCACGGCGCCGGGACAGCTGCAGGGCGTGCTCGACGCGGTCGAGGAGCAGCCCGCGGTTCGGCAGGTTCGTGAGCAGGTCGTGCCGGGCCAGGTGCGTCATGTCGTCGGTCAGGCGCAGCCGGGCGAACGCGTCGGAGGACACCGCCACCATCGCCTCGAGGGCCTGCTGGTCCGCCGACTGGGTCGAGCGGGCCCGGTGCCGGCCGGGAGCCACCAGCCAGCGGTCGCGCTGGCCGTCCTGGAGCTGGGCGCCGATCTCGTGGCCGACCGGGGGAGTGCTGCGCACCTCGACCTGGTTCATCCGGAGCAGCCGCCGGGCGTCGTCGATGAGCGCGTCCACGACCTGGCGCGTGTCGGACAGGGTCTGGGCGCGCACCGCGGCCTCGAAGAGCACCTCGAGCCGGCGGGCGTTCTCGGAGCCGCGGGTCACCGCGCGCGTGGCGATCAGCAGCGTCACCAGCGGCACGGCGAGCAGGGCCAGCGTCCACCAGGGGGCGTACTCGACGATCACCGCGGCCAGGTAGCCGAGCGAGGCCAACGGGACGAAGCAGACGATCGCGATCACCGTGCCGCGCTGGACCAGGTGCTCGCGGACGGGAGAGCCGTCCTCGAGCGACACCGACATGGCGGAGACCATGAAGTCGACGACGAAGTAGGCGGCGGCCGCCACCGTCACGGCGAGGAGCTCGCGGGGAGTGCCGGTGGTCTTCTCGCCGCCGCGCACCAAGGAGAGCAGCACCGCGGCGACCGCGCCGCCGGTGATGCCGATGCCGATGTTGAACAGCTTGATCGGCGTCCGCTTGTCGTTCGTGAGCTGGGTGCCGAGCACGCCGAGGGCCCACAGCAGGAGGGACTCCTGCGGAGGCAGCGTGCAGAGCAGGAACATCAGCACGCAGGAGTCGAAGCCGACCTCGATCCCGCCCTCGCCCTTGTCGAGCACCAGCGGGAACCGCGCGATCGTCATGATCAGCGGCACGGTGAGGAGCTCGAGACCGTCCAGCGGCAGCTTGGGGGTGCCCATCGTCAGCGCCGCGACGACCACGCTCAGCAGGGCAGCCAGCAGCACGCCGGCGTCGAAGAGTCGACTCAGCAGCGGCGCGCCGGGGGAGGCAGCCGGGAGGGGAGGCTGGGCAGGCTCGGCCATGGTTGCTCCAGTATCGGGCAGGAGGCTCGCGAACATGTGCGTTTTGCCCCGACCTCCCTCACCTCCCCGCCTCCACCGGTTCGACGTCGCGCAGGAACGACCGCGCGCGGAGGAAGTCCGCGAGCGAGTCCCGGTGCTCGTCGCAGGCGAGCCAGGTCTTGCGGCGGTCGGGGGTGTGCAGCTTCGGGTTGTTCCACAGCAGCTGCCAGGTCGCGCCCGCGCGGCAGCCGCGGGCCGAGCAGGTGAGCTCAGCATCCATGGCCTGTTGCCCCTCTCCAGCCGATCCCGTTCACGGAAAAGCGGTGCCGGACGACCACGGGGGAAGTCGTCCGGCACCGCCTGGGCGCAGACTCAGACGGGGGATGCTGAGTCTGCGCGTCGTTGATTCTTGCACGACCTCAGGGCGGGATCCACAGTCACGCAGCAGACACGCCCTGAGTCGCGGAGGTGTCTGGACCAGGTGTCCGGCCTCACTGGGAAGGGGGTCCGCCGAGGGCGCGGGTCTCCGGATCGGGCCCTACGGGATCCGGCCCTCCGGGGTCCGGCGAGGCCCCGCCGTTGGCCACGACCACGGCGATGTAGGGCAGGAAGAAGGACGCCGCCAGGAACACCCACATGAACCAGTGCCCCATGCTCAGCACGGCCAGCAGGAAGCACGCAGTGCGGATCGCCATCGAGATGACGTAGCGGCGCTGGCGCGAGCCCACGTCGTCGCTGTGACCCCGTGTCGCACTCGTGATCCGGATCGGCTCCGGCTCCTTGCGGGACATCCTTCAACGGTACGTCGTACCGATGCCGGATCCCAGGGCTGGAGAGGCCCGCCACTAGCATCGGG
Organism: uncultured Actinomycetota bacterium; assembly: GCA_963721855.1. Classification (GTDB taxonomy): domain Bacteria; phylum Actinomycetota; class Actinomycetes; order Propionibacteriales; family Nocardioidaceae; genus Nocardioides_B. The sequence goes on from CAVRMN010000017.1 coordinate 499,883, forward strand.
GACGACCGTGATCGTCGACCTGAGGAGAACTCCATGTCAGACCGCACCTACCGCGTCACCGAGATCGTCGGCACCTCTCCCGAAGGCATCGACCAGGCCATCCGCAACGGCATCGAGCGCGCCTCCCGGACGCTGCGCCACCTCGACTGGTTCGAGGTCACCCAGGTCCGCGGCCAGGTCAAGGACAACGGCGTCGAGCACTTCCAGGTCGGCCTCAAGCTCGGCTTCCGCCTCGAAGACGACTGAGCAGACATCCATCTGCTGCGTTCTCCTCGCTTGACGATGCCCGCATCGCCTGCGCTCGTCGGCCTTGCATCTGGACGCCTGCTCAGCCGTCTTGACGTGCACGGACGGCGTTCTCCTCGCTTGACGATGCCCCGGGTGATTACGAGTACCCGTGGGTAGCCGATAGCGTCGCTGACCGTGAGCAGATCCGTACTCGTGACCGGTGGCAACCGTGGGATCGGCAAGGCGATCGCCGAGGCGTTCGTCGCGGCCGGCGACAAGGTGGCGATCACCTACCGCAGCGGTGAGCCGCCCGAGGGCGTGCTCGGCGTGCGGTGCGACGTGACCGACCCCGAGGCGGTGGAGGCAGCGTTCGCGGAGGTCGAGGCCGCCCACGGCCCCGTCGAGGTGCTCGTCGCCAACGCCGGCATCACCAAGGACACCCTGGTGCTGCGGATGAGCGAGGACGACTGGTCCTCGGTCATCGACACGAACCTCACCGGCTCGTTCCGGGTCGCCAAGCGCGCCGCCAAGGGCATGCTGCGACTTCGCCGCGGGCGGATCATCTTCATCTCCTCGGTCGTCGGCCTGCTGGGCTCGGCCGGTCAGGTGAACTACGCGGCGAGCAAGTCCGGCCTCGTCGGCATGGCCCGGTCGCTCGCGCGCGAGCTCGGCAGTCGCTCGATCACCGCCAACGTGGTCGCTCCGGGCTTCGTCGAGACCGAGATGACCGAGGTGCTGCCGGAGGAGAAGAAGGCGGAGTACCGCGCCCAGATCCCGCTGCAGCGCTACGCCACCACCGCTGAGGTCGCCTCGGTCGTCGCGTGGCTGGCCTCGGACGGGGCGGCCTACGTGACCGGTGCCGTGATCCCGGTCGACGGCGGCCTCGGCATGGGCCACTGACCACTTCGCCGGTCGATCCCTTCGGAACCGACAACAAGGAGCACCACGCAATGGGCATTCTCGAAGGCAAGCGCATCCTGGTGGCCGGGGTCACCATGGACTCCTCCATCGGCTTCGCGGTCGCCCGCGTCGCGCAGGAGCAGGGGGCCACCGTCCTGGTGTCGAACTTCGGACGGGCGCTCGGCATCACCAAGCGCATCGTCAACCGGCTGCCCCAGCCGGCCCCGGTCCTCGAGCTCGACGTGACGGACCCCGAGCACCTCGAGCGGCTCCCCGACCTGGTCCGCGAGCACGTCGACGGGCTCGACGGCGTCGTGCACTCCATCGCCTACGGCAACCCGGAGACGCTGCTCGGCGGCAAGTTCCTCGGCGGCCCGTGGGACGACGTCGCGCAGGCGGTCCAGGTGTCGGCGTACTCGCTGATGTCCCTGTCGAACGCCTGCCTCCCGCTGATGGACAACGGTGGCTCGGTGGTGGGCATGACCTTCGACGCGACCGTGGCATGGCCGGCCTACGACTGGATGGGCGTCGCGAAGGCCGGCCTGGAGTCGTGCTCCCGGTACCTCGCCCGCGACCTCGGGCCGAAGGGCGTGCGGGTCAACCTCGTCTCGGCGGGACCGCTCAAGACGCTCGCGGCCAAGGCCATCCCGGGCTTCGAGGAGCTCGAGGCGATGTGGAGCGACCGCTCCCCGCTGGGCTGGGACGAGAAGGACTCCGAGCCGACCGCGAAGGCCGTCGTCGCGCTGCTGTCGGACTTCTTCCCGGCCACGACCGGCGAGATCGTGCACGTCGACGGCGGCTACCACGCCATGGGGGCCTGAGCGGCGTTCGGCCGGCGTTCGGTAGCGTGCGCGAATGACCGCACTCGTCGAGCTCCGGGTCCTCGAGGGGCCCAACCTCTACTTCCCCCGGGCAGCGATCAAGCTGACGCTGGACCTGACGACGTTGATCGACGCGCCGGAGCGGCAGGCGCTGCGTTTCGCGCAGCGCATCGGGCTGACCAAGGCGCGTCCGGGGCTGCCCGGCAGCGGCTTTCGCCAGCGCTTCGCGCTCCGTGCGGTCGGCCGGCTGGTGCGCCACATCGCCGACGAGGCGGGGACGACGCGGCTGGCGGTGCGGATGCGGCCGACCGCCGACGTGCACCGCATCGTGGTCGCCTACCCGTGGCGGCACCGGGCTCGCGCCCAGGCGCTGGCCCACGCGGTCGTCGAGGTCCTCGACGCCGTCCCCGGCTCCGACATCGAGGAGATGGTGGGCGCAGCGGCCACTCGCGTGCGCGAGGTCGAGCCCGGGCACGGACCGACGACGCTGCGGCCGCGCATCCCGATCGTCGCGGTCACCGGCACCAACGGGAAGACCACCACGTCACGGATGGTCGCCCACATCGGCCGCACCCACGGACTGCACGTGGGCTGGTCGAGCACCGACGGCATCTACGTCGACGGGGAGCTCGTCGAGCCCGGCGACTACTCGGGCCCGAGCGGTGCCGGCCGGGTGCTGGCGCGCAAGGAGGTCCAGCTCGCGGTCACCGAGACGGCCCGCGGCGGCATCCTGCTCAAGGGGATCGGCGTGACGTCGAACAACGTCTCCGTGTTCACCAACGTCTCCGCGGACCACCTCGGGCTGCAGGGCATCGACACCCTCGACCAGCTCGCCGAGGTGAAGTCGGTGGTGTGCCGGATCACCCGCCCCGACGGCTGGGTGGTCCTGAACGGCGACGACCCGCGGGTGCTCGCGACGCGCACCGCGATCAAGGCGAAGCCGTGGGTGTTCTCCCGCGACCCCGACTCGCCGGCGATCCGGGACGTGCTCAGCGACGGCGGACGGGCGACCACCGTCATCGACGGCTGGATCTGCGTGCTCACCCCGGACGACGACCCCGACCCGCTCGTCGAGGTCGTGGACGTGCCGATGACGCTCGCCGGCCTGTCCCGGTTCAACGTCGAGAACGCGCTCGGCGCCGCCTCGGCCGCGCTGGCCGTCGGGCTGCCCCGCGAGGCCGTCGTCGAGGGACTCACGTCCTTCCGGCCGGACCCCGAGCACAACCCCGGCCGGATGAACATCTTCAGCCATGACGACCTCAGCGTCGTGATCGACCTGGCGCACAACGAGGCCGGCCTCGAGGCGCTGCTCGAGATCATGAACGGGGTGCGGCGTCCCGGGGCCCGGCTGCTGCTCGGGCTCGGTGCCGTGGGAGACCGCCAGGACGACGTCGTCGCGGCCCTCGGCGAGATGGGAGCGCGCGACGCGGACGTGGTCGTCGTCGCCCACAAGGCCGGCTACCTGCGCGGACGGACCACCCGGGAGCTCGACGCGGTGTTCCGGCAGGGAGCGTCCCGGGTCGGGGTCGAGGAGCTGGCGTCGTACCCGACGGAGGTCGCCGGTCTCGAGGCGCTCGTCGAGCAGGCCGAGCCCGGCGACGTGGTGGCGCTGATGTGCCACGAGGACCGGCAGGGCGTCTACGACTGGCTCGCCGCCCACGGCTTCACCGCGGACTCGCCGGAGACGCTGCGCGAGAAGGTGCGGGCGGCCCGAGGCTGAGCGGGGTCAGACCCTGGTGCCGGCGGTGACCCGGTCGCGCAGCCAGGATCGGTGCGCCTCCACCCAGGCGTCGATCTCGCGGGCCGGCATCGGCTTGCCGATGTGGAAGCCCTGCGCCTGGTCGCAGCCGAACGACGTCAGCTGCTCGAGCACCCAGGCCGACTCGACGCCCTCGGCGACCATCTGCAGGCCGAGCGAGTGGGCCAGCGACACCGTCGAACGCACCAGCGCGGCCCCGGTCGGGTCGCCCTGCATCCGGGTGATGAAGGTGCGGTCCAGCTTGAGCTGGTCGATCGGGAGGTCGCGCAGGTAGGACAGCGACGAGTAGCCGGTGCCGAAGTCGTCGACGCTCACCAGCACGCCGATGCGGCGCATCTCCTCGAGGACCGCGCGGGCGCGGACCCAGTCGCTCATCAGGAACGCCTCGGTGATCTCGAGCTCGAGGCTCGAGGCGGGCAGCCCGTGCTCCTCGAGCCGGGCGCGCACCATCTGCGGCAGCTCGGCGTCGATGACGGTGGTCGCGGACAGGTTCACCGCCACCGGTACGTCGAGACCCGCGGCCCGCCACGTGGCGCACTGACGCAGCGCCTGGTCCACGACGTGGTCGGTCAGCAGCCTGGCCAGGCCGCTCTCCTCGACGAGGTCGAGGAAGGAGCTCGGGAAGAGCAGCCCGCGCTCGGGGTGGCGCCAGCGGACCAGCGCCTCGACGCCGGCGAGGCTGCCGTCGTGCAGCCGGATCTTCGGCTGGTAGTGCAGCTCGAGGTCGGCGCCGTCGCCCTTGAGCAGGGTGCGCAGCCGCTCCACGTCGCGCAGCCGGTCGACCGAGTTCGGGTCCTCCGCGGCCACGTAGGTGCGCCAGCCGACGCGGGCGCGCTTGGCGGAGTACATCGCCACGTCGGCGCGCTGGAGGAGCTCGGTGGGGTTGGTGCCGTGCTCGGGCGCGAGCGCGATGCCGATGCTGACGCCGACCTGCACCACCACGCCGTCGAGGTCGAACGGCTCGTCGAGGCTGCGGCACAGCTGCTCGGCGACCTCGGTCGGGTGGGCGGCGTGGTGACCGGCGAGCACGACGCCGAACTCGTCGCCGCCGAGACGCGCCAGGGTGTCGCCGGGGCTCATGGTGGCGGCGAGCCGAGGGCCGACCAGCCGGAGCAGCTCGTCGCCCATCAGGTGCCCGAGCGAGTCGTTGACCTCCTTGAACCGGTCGAGGTCGAGCAGCAGGACCGCCCGGCCGCCGCTGCCGCCCGCTGCCAGGTCGGCGAGGTCCTCGGCGCGCTCGTAGAAGCAGCGCCAGTTGGGCAGTCCGGTGAGCTCGTCGGTCAACGCGAGGCGGTGGCTGTCGGCGAGCCGGTCGGTCTCCCGGATGGTGAGCGCGAGGCGCACCAGCGCCATACCCACGCAGCCGGCGGCGAGCCAGCCGCTGACGGAGGTCCAGTTGCCGCCCTCGTGGAGCAGGACGACCAGGGCGCCGGCGGCCGAGGCCAGCGGCACGGCCGACGTCACCCCGGCGCGCTCAGGCGCCGTCGTCGCGGGTACGTCGGCACGCATGACGGAGGCGGCCGCGACGGCCAGGAACGCCACGGGCCAGCCCATGTCCGTCAGGGACGGGTGCTGGTGGATCCCGTGGCTGACCTCGAACAGGTAGCGGCTGTCGGTGGCGGCGAGGGTCAGGAACCCGGCGAGGAGCAGCCACCAGTGGACCCGGGCGCGCCCGCGCAGCAGCGCGAGCGCGGTCACGACGACCGCGATCAGCATCAGGTCGCCGAGCGGGTAGACGACCGCGGGCCACGAGAACCGGTCGATGCCGTCGGCGAGGGTCTCGTGCAGGAACGCTCCGATCAGGGCCCCGAAGCCGAGGCCTGCGACCAGTCCGTCGAGCCAGGTGGAGGCGGCCAGCCGGCCGGTGTGGAGGCGGACCAGCGACATCACGCCGACGTAGGTGAACGGGAACAGCAGCAGGTAGCCGATGTCCGCCACGGACACCGCCGGCGCCGGGTCGAGGTCGGCGACGAGGAGGAACCACACGAGGTCGCCCACCAGCCAGCTGAGGGCGCCGAGGGTCAGGCAGGTCCAGGGCAGCCGCTCGGGACCTGGCCGGCGGGCGCGGTCGGCCATCAGCAGCACGCTGGCGGCGATCCCCGCGTAGTAGAGCAGCGTGAACGGCCACGAGTGCAGCAGCTCGTCGGCAAGTCCGGAGTGCGGACCCCAGGCGGCCAGGGCACAGCAGACAGCCGCCGCGGTGGCGGAGCCCCCGAGCAGGCTGCGCGCGCTCGGCAGTCGCCCGGAAGACCCCGTCATGGGGACAATTGAAGCAGGGTAAAGGCGACAGGACAGACGAAACGGACAATCAGTCCGTAGCGACCGCCGGTGCCGGGCTCGGGGTGAAGTCGGGGTCGCCCAGCGGTACGTCGGACGCCGCCGAGCCGGCCTGCGCCTGCTGCGACCAGGTCTCGAGCTCGGTCATGACCGCAGGGTGCTTGTCCACGCACAGGACGACGAGGTCGCCGGGGTTCGAGCGCGCCATCGAGTGCCGCACCGCCTCGATCTCGTCGAGGATGACCTCGACCTGCTTGCACCGTGCGCCCTCCGCCATGCTCTGCCGCACCCCTTCGGTGACCAGGGCCGCAGTCTCGCCCCGCTCCCGACGCCGCAGTGCGACGTCTTCGCGGACCACGACCACGTCGAAGTGCTGGGCGGCGACGGCACCGAGCTCGCGCATGTCGTCGTCTCGCCGGTCGCCGGCGGTGGCGATCACGCCGATCCGGGAGACCCGGCCCAGCTCGCTGGTGGCGGCCAGGCTCTCGCCGATGCGGTCCACGAAGTCGCCGAGCATCCGCATCCCGGGGGCGTTGTGGCAGTAGTCGATGATGACGGTGCGCCCGTTGACGTCCACCTCGTTGAGTCGCCCGGGGGAGAGGTAGTAGTTGGTGGAGAAGGTCCGCAGGCCCTGCCGGATGTCGTGCAGCGGGGCGCCGGAGGCGAACGCGGCGGCTGCCGCGGCCAGGGCGTTCTGCACGTTCATCCGGGCCTTGCCACCGAACGTGGAGGGCAGCAGGTGGGTCCAGGCGAGCTGCATCTCGCGGCGGCCGTGCCGGACCACGATCATCTCGCCGCGCTCGCTCGGCTCGAGCACGAGGGCCTTGCCGCCGCGACGGCAGTGGGCGTCGATCATCTCGCGGGCCTCGGTGCCGGGCTCCGCCATCGAGAACCAGACCACCTGGCCCGAGCAGCGCCGCCGCATGTTGCGCACCAGCGGGTCATCGGCGTTGAGCACGGCGTGACCGTCGCGCGGTACCGCCTCGACCAGCACGGCCTTCACGTCGGCGAGCTGCTCGACGGTGTCGATCCCGCGCAGGCCGAGGTGGTCGGGCTGCACGTTGAGGACCACCGCGACGTCGTTGCGCTCGTAGCCCAGGCCCTCGCGCAGGATGCCTCCGCGGGCGACCTCGAAGACGGCGAAGTCGACGCGCGGGTTCTGCAGCACCATGCGGGCCGACTTGGGGCCCGAGGCGTCCGCGCGGATGACGAGTCGCTCGTCGATGACCACGCCGTCGGTGGAGGTCATGCCGACCTTGCGGCCCATGCCCTTGAAGATGTGCGAGATCATCCGTGACGTCGTCGTCTTGCCGTTGGTGCCGGTCACGGCGACGATCGGGATGCGGCTCGGGGCGCCCGGCGGGAACAGCATGTCCACGACGGGCTTGGAGATGAACTGCGGCTCACCGATGGTCGGGTGCGTGTGCATCCGGAAGCCCGGTGCGGCGTTGACCTCGCAGATCGCGCCGCCGGTCTCGCGCACCGGCTCGGTGATGTCGGGGCAGATGAAGTCGATGCCGGCGATGTCGAGACCGACCATGCGGGCGGCCTCCTCGGCGATCTCGACGTTCTCCGGGTGCGCCTCGAAGGTGCGGTCGATGGAGATGCCGCCGGTGGACATGTTGCCGGTCAGGGTGAGCTTGACCATCTCACCCGCGGGCGGGACGTCCTCGATCTTGTAGCCCTGGTCGGCGAGCAGCGCGCGGGCGGCGTCGTCGACCTTGATGCGGGTGAGCACCTTCTCGTGGCCGACGCCGCGACGCGGGTCGGCGTTGGTGAGCTCGACGAGCTGCTCGATGGTGCTGTGGCCGTCGCCCACGACGTGCGCGGGGACACGCTCCGCGACGGCGGCGAGCCGGCCGTCGATGATCAGGCAGCGGTAGTCGCGCCCGGTGATGTGGGACTCGACGATGACCCAGCCCCGGCGGGACTGGTCCTTGGCGATCGGGAAAGCCTCGCGGACGTCGTCGGCGTTCTGCAGGTCGAGGCAGACGCCGCGGCCGTGGTTGCCGTCGAGCGGCTTGCAGACCACGGGGTAGCCGATCCGCTCGGCGACCGTCACCGCCTGGTCGGCGGTGCGGACCGACTCCTGCTTGGGCACCGGCAGCCCCGCCGCGCCCAGCAGCCGGGTGGTGAGGTCCTTGTCGGAGGCGACGTCCACCGCGATGGCGCTGGTCGCGGAGGTCATCGTGGCGCGGATCCGCTTCGCGTGCACGCCCTGGCCGAGCTGGACGAGGGAGTGCTGGTTGAGCCGGATCCACGGGATGTCGCGGGAGACCGCCTCGTCGAGGATGGCCTGGGTGGACGGGCCGAACGCCGTCCGCTCGGCGCGCAGGATGAAGGCCTCGAGCTCCTTCTCCCAGTCGAACTCCGGGTCCGCCTCGACCAGGTGGTTGACCAGCCGGACGGCGAGGGTCGCCGCGGCGCGGCCGACCTGCTCGTCGACGTAGCCGTAGATGATGTTGTAGTGGCCGCGCACGCCCTTGACCTGGCGGGTCTTGCCGCGCCGGATGTCGTGCCCGACGATCTGCTGGAGCGCGAGCGCCGCGTGCTCCGCGACGTGGCCGAGCCAGGTGCCCTCGTGGAGCCGCTCGACGAAGCCGCCGCGCCGCCCGCGGGAGCACGAGTGCTCGCGCAGTCCGGGCAGCATCTGCAGCAGGTTGTCGGTGAAGCCGGCGAGCGTGTTGGTGGGGAAGTCCTCGAGCGAGCCCAGGTCGACGACGAGGTGGATCGCCTTGTCGTAGGACCAGATGTTCGCCCCCCGGTAGACCCGGGTCTCCAGGATCGTCAGGTCGGGGGAGGGGCGCGTGGCCTTGGGGGCCTGCTCGCTCATGCAGTCTCTCCTTCGTGGCTCTGACGGGCGCGTCGGCGTTTCAGCACAGTCGGTGACACGTCGCCCGCGGCGATGTCCTGAGCCAACCGTCTCAGGTCCTGTCCCGCAACCTCGAGCTCCTCGGCCTGCCTCGGGTCCACAGCGGGCTGCTGGCGCACGAGTGCCTTCTCCGTGAGGTTGAACACGGAGCCTGCCGGGAGCACGTGCAGGACGACCCCGGAGGCGAGGAGCGGTGCCGTGCGCCGGGCCTCGTGGGCGTTCGACACGATGTTGCGACCGTCGAAGACCGTCACGACGCCGCGGCCGACGACCCGCAGGACCTCCGCGCCGTCCTCCTCGGTGATGACCGCGCCGGTGTCCTCGTCGACGCCGATGCCGAGCAGGCCGGGGCTCTGCGCCACCAGCATCAGCAGCCGGCCGTAGCGGTTGCGCTGCGCGAAGTGCTGGTCGATGACGACGTCGCGGATCAGGCCGAGACCGGCCGCGAGCTGGGTCATCCGCTGCTTGGGGGTCACGCCGCCGGTGCCGAACGCGACCATGTGGGACGACTGGATGCTGGCCCCGGCGCTGGTGCCGCCGACCACGACGCCGCGGCGGTGGGCGGCCTTGATGGCCTCGCCGAAGGCGGTCCCGTTGACGATGGCCGAGAGCTTGAGCTGGTTGCCGCCGGTCATGAAGATGCCCGTGACATCGTCGAGGCGGGCCACCATCTCGGGGCTCTCGGCGTCCTCGCGGGACTCGGGGCGGCAGGCGACGACGTCGGCCGCGCCCAGCTTGCGGAACAGGGCGTCGTACAGCTCGATGATCTCGGGGCCGAGGGACGAAGCGGTCGGGATAACCGCGATCCGGGCGTTCGTGCCGCCCGCGAGCGCGACGAAGTGGGAGAGGACGGTGCGCTTGCCGAGCTTGTCTTCCGCGCCCCCGATGGCCATGAGCGGTCCAGGAGGACCACCGGCAGTGGTGCTGGCGGGGCTGGCTGCTGACATGTCCGGGTCATCATTCGGATTCAGCATGCGGCGAAGCCTACGGGGTGGGATCGTTCTCCCGTGACGGAGCAGCGGCGTTTGGTCGTGATGCGGCACGCCAAGGCGGAGCCCTACGCTTCGACCGACCACGCACGGCGGCTCACCGACCGGGGTCGGGCGCAGGCCCGCGCCGCCGGGGCCCGGCTCCGGGAGCTCGGGCTGGTGCCCGACCACGCGATCGTGTCGACGGCCGAGCGCACCGTGATGACGTGGGCCGAGGTCGCCGACGCCACCGGCAGCACGGTCGGTCCGCGGCTCGACGCGGCCGTCTACACCGGGGGAGTCGACCTGCTGCTGGAGACGATCCAGACTGCCCCGGACGAGGCGGCGACGGTGATGTTTCATCGGGCACAATCCTGCAGCGGCGTACCTCTCGCACCTGCTCGACGACGGTGAGGGCGACCCCGACGCGGTGGGCGGAATGCTGCGGGGCTTCCCGCCGGGAGCCCTCGTAGTGTTCGAGGTCGTCGGGTGCTGGTCGGAGCTGGGGGCGGAGTCCGCGCGGGTGGTCGACTTCTTCGCCCCGGCCTGACGCGTCGGGGCGGGGCTCAGAGCGGTGGGGCCGGGGTGACGAAGCCGGTCTCCGCGTCCGCGGCCTCGACCTCCTCGCGGCTGATGCCGAGCAGGTAGAGGATCGCGTCGAGGTAGGGCACGTTCACCGCGGTGTCCGCGGCCTTCTGCACCACGGGCTTGGCGTTGAAGGCGATGCCGAGCCCGGCGGCGGCGAGCATGTCCAGGTCGTTGGCGCCGTCGCCGATGGCGACCGTGGCGGCCTGGGACACCCCGACCTCCGCGGCGAACCGGCGCAGCGCGTCGGCCTTGCCGGCCCGGTCGACCACCGGGCCGACGATCCGGCCGGTGAGCTTGCCGTCGACGACCTCGAGCTCGTTGGCGGCGGCGAAGTCGATGCCGAGGTCGTCGGCGATCCGGTCGGTGACCTGGGTGAACCCGCCGGAAACGATCGCGAACCGGTAGCCGAGCCGCTTGAGCGTGCGCACCAGGGTGCGGGCGCCCGGGGAGAGCACGATCGCGTCGTAGACCTTGTCGAGCGCCGAGGCGTCGAGTCCTGCGAGCAGGGCGACGCGCTCGCGCAGCGACTCCTCGAAGTCGAGCTCGCCGCGCATGGCGGCCTCGGTGACCCGGGCGACGTCGTCGAGACAGCCCGCGCGCTCGGCGAGCATCTCGATCACCTCGCCCTGGACGAGCGTGGAGTCGACGTCCATCACGATGAGCCGCATCCCGTGCCGCAGCAGGGTCGCCGGCTGTACCGCGACGTCGACGCTGCTGCGCGGCCGCCTCCTCCGCCAGGGTCACCCGCAGCCGGTCGGGGTCGGCACCCGAGACGTGCAGCTCGATCGCGGTGACCGGGTAGCGGGCCATCCGCTCGATGCGGTCGATGTTGGCGCCGGTGTCGGCGATCCGTCCGGCGATGGCGGCGACCGCCTGGGGCCGCAGCGGCATACCGAGGACCGTGACGTGGCTGCGTCCCTCGGGGCGGGCACGGTTGTCGCCGGTGCCGCGGTCGACCTCGACCTGCATGTCGAGGTCGGCGGCCACCCGCTCCATCGCGTCGCGCAGCGGCTTCCAGTCGCGGGGCGCCGTGACGAGCACGCCGAGCACGAGCCTGCGGCGCAGCACGATCTGCTCGATGTCGAGGACCTCGCCGCCGAACGCGGCCAGGGTGTCGAAGACCGTCGAGGTCACACCCGGACGGTCCTTGCCGGTCAGGGTGATGAGCAGGGTGTTGGCCTGGTCGGCCCGCGCGTCCTCGTTAGCCATGGCGTGCTGAGGCTACCTGTCCCGGGGGAACGCGCAGGCTGCCACCAGGCCCCGTCTCGCAGCATGGTCCAGCGGACGCAGGGCCTCCTTGCGGGAGTCCGCCTCGGCCGCGGTGATGCTTGCGCCGTCGTCCTCCAGGGCGAGCTCGACGATGGTGCGGCAGCGGGCCGCGAGGCCGGCGAGGCGCACCGCGCGCGGTGCCATCCCGTCGGGGAACACCAGGTCCACGTGGCGTCGCAGCGCCATCAGCTCGTCGGCGACCTCGGGCCGCCAGCGCGCGACGTCGAGCTCGACGAGACGTTGCGCGCTGTCGAGCAGGGCGCCGCGCAGCAGGGTGTCCGCCTCGGCCGGGTCGGGCACCTGTCGCTCGGTGACGGCCCGGTGACACTGCCACTGCACCCCGGCGCCCACCTGGTGCGGGACCAGGCCGAGCCCTGCGCCGATGACGACGACGCCCTGGCCGGCGTCGACCACCTCCGCGTTGAAGTCCGCGGGACCGGCGAGGCCGAGCGGGTCGCCGGGGGCCGGCAGGGCGAGACCCGCTTCGCGGCCGCCCTCGGTGCGCAGCAGGCCGAGAGCCAGGATCAGCGGCACCGCCTCGGGCTGCTCCGGGAGGCCGATCACGTCGTGCGCCGTGTCGTCGCCGACGATCGCGTCGCGCGCGTCGTCGAGGCTGACCGCGCCCGCGGTCCAGGCGGAGAACCAGAGCGCGAAACGCGCCGACGTCGGAAGGCCGTGAGTCACGCAAACGAGGCTACGCGGGAGGCGATAGGTTGGGTCCGCCCGCCCGCAGCACCCGCTGACCCACGACGTGAGGGAGTCATGGATCCCGTTCTCGAGCTCGCCGACGTGACCGTGCGTCGGGGCCAGGCCACCCTGATCGAGGGGGTCGACTGGACGGTCGAGGAGGACGAGCGCTGGGTGGTGCTGGGCCCGAACGGCGCCGGCAAGACCACGTTGCTCCAGATCGCGTCCGCGCAGATCCACCCCACCTCGGGGGTCGTCGGCATCCTCGGGGAGGTGCTGGGCACCGTCGACGTGTTCGACCTCCGGCCGCGGATCGGGCTGACGAGCGCCGCGATCGCCGAGAAGATCCCGAGGGACGAGCGGGTGCACGACGTGGTGGTGTCCGCGTCGTACGCCGTCATCGGCCGCTGGCGCGAGCACTACGACCAGCTGGACCACCAGCGCGCCGACGAGCTGCTCACCGAGCTCGGTGCGGGGCACCTGACCGACCGCACCTTCGGGACGCTGAGCGAGGGGGAGCGGAAGCGGGTCCAGATCGCCCGCTCGCTGATGACCGACCCGGAGCTGCTCCTGCTGGACGAGCCGGCCGCGGGGCTCGACCTGGGCGGGCGCGAGGACCTCGTCTCGACGCTCTCCGTGCTGGCCATGGACGAGGCCTCGCCGGCCACGATCCTGGTGTCCCACCACGTCGAGGAGATCCCGCCCGGCTTCACCCACGCCATGCTCATGCGCGGCGGCCGGGTCGTCGCGTGCGGGCCGCTCGAGCACGTGATGACGGAGGAGATCGTGTCGGCGACGTTCGGCATGCGGCTGCAGCTGACCCACGAGGACGACCGGTGGGCGGCGCGGCGTCGGATCCGCCACCGCACCGAGTGACGCCGGGATAGGGTTGCCGGCATGGAGTGGTTCTCCGATCACCTGTGGGAGACGTGGACAGGCATCGCGATCCTGCTGGGGGTCGCCGAGCTGTTCAGTCTCGACCTGGTGCTGCTCATGCTGGCGGTCGGCGCGTGCGTCGGCATCGTCACCGCGGTCATCGGCCTGCCGGTCGCCGTGCAGATCCTGCTCGCCCTCGCGACCTCGGTGGCGATGCTCGCCCTGGTCCGCCCCAGCATGGTCAAGCGCCTGCAGTCCGGGCCGGAGCTCACGCTCGGCCACAACGCGCTCGTGGGCAAGCAGGGTGTGGTCGTCGAGCAGGTGACCGCGGACAGCGGGCAGGTCCGGATCGGCGGTGAGCTCTGGAGCGCTCGCGCCTACGACGAGACCTCGGTGATCGAGCCCGGCTCCCGCGTCGACATCTTCCAGATCAAGGGCGCGACCGCCCTGGTGCACCGCATTCCCGAGCTCGACGCCTAGAAAGAGGGGACCCACACATGCCCGCCGTCGCGATCGTGTTCATCCTGCTGGCGGTCTTCGCCGTCGCACTACTCGCGAAGACCGTGCGCATCGTGCCGCAGGCGCGGGCCGGCGTGGTGGAGAGGTTCGGCAAGTACAAGGCGACTCTTCCGGCCGGCCTCAACGTCGTCGTGCCGTTCGTCGACAAGGTGCGCTACATGATCGACCTGCGCGAGCAGGTCGTGTCGTTCCCGCCGCAGCCCGTCATCACCGAGGACAACCTCGTGGTGTCCATCGACACCGTCATCTACTTCCAGGTCACCGACCCGATCGCCGCGACGTACGAGATCGCCAACTACATCCAGGCGATCGAGCAGCTGACCATGACGACCCTGCGCAACATCGTCGGCGGCATGGACCTGGAGGAGACGCTGACCAGCCGTGACTCCATCAACTCGGGCCTGCGCGGCGTCCTCGACGAGGCCACCGGCAAGTGGGGCATCCGGGTCAACCGCGTCGAGCTCAAGGGCATCGACCCGCCGCCGTCCATCAAGGACTCGATGGAGAAGCAGATGCGGGCCGACCGCGAGAAGCGCGCGGTCATCCTCACCGCCGAGGGCCAGCGGCAGGCCGCGATCCTCACCGCGGAGGGCTCCAAGCAGGCCGCGATCCTCACCGCGGAGGGAGCGCGCGAGTCGCAGATCCTGCGCGCGCAGGCCGACCGGGAGTCCAAGATCCTCCAGGCGCAGGGCGAGGGCCAGGCCATCCAGACCGTCTTCCAGGCGATCCACGACGGCCGCCCCGACCAGTCGCTGCTGGCCTACCAGTACCTCCAGATGATGCCGAAGATCGCCGCGGGCGACGCCAACAAGGTCTGGATCGTGCCGAGCGAGATCGGCAAGGCGCTCGAGGGGCTCGGCTCGACGATGAACAGCCTCCAGGGCATCCCCGACAACGTCGACGGTCCGCTCAAGCGCGTCGACATGGGGTCCTCGACCGTGGACGTGCCCGACCGGGCGACGGACGCGACGTTGCAGCAGACGCATGACGAGGTCGCGGCGGCGATCGCGGCTGCCGAGGAGTCCTCGCAGCCGACGAGCTCCCTGACGCCGCCCCCGGCCGCCGACGCCCCGCAGGAGCCCCCGGCGGAGTGACGCCACTCGAGATGGCGGCGGTGCTCCTCGCGGGCGTCGCCGCCGGCACCATCAACACGCTGGTGGGGTCGGGCACGTTGATCACCTTCCCGACCCTGCTGGCGTTCGGCGTCCCCCCGGTGACGGCGAACGTGTCCAACACGGTCGGGCTGGTCCCCGGCTCGCTGTCGGGCTCCATCGGCTACCGGCGCGAGCTGGTCGGCCAACGCGGCCGGCTGCTCCGGCTCGGCTCGGCCTCCCTCATCGGCGGGGTCGTCGGGGCCGCCCTGCTGCTCGTGCTCCCGGCGGCCGCGTTCGACGCGATCGTGCCGGTGCTGATCGGGATCGGCTGCCTGCTGGTCGTGCTGCAGCCCCGGATCAGTCGCTGGATCGCGGAGCGCGCCGCCGCACAGGGCCGCGAGGTGCATCCGCACGGGGCTGCCTGGGTGTGGTCGCTGGTGCTGTTGACCGGCGTGTACGGCGGCTACTTCGGCGCCGCCCAGGGGGTGCTGCTCATGGCCGTCCTGGGGGTCGGCCTGCAGGAGACGATGCAGCGCAACAACGCCACCAAGAACGTGCTCGCCCTGCTGGTCAACCTGGTCGCCGCGCTGGTGTTCATCGCGGTCGCCGACGTCGACTGGACGGTGGCCGGGCTGATCGCCGTCGGCTCGGTGATCGGCGGCCAGCTGGGCGCGACCGTGGGCCGCCGGCTGCCCGCCCCGGTGCTCCGCGGGTTCATCGTCCTGGTGGGCGTCACCGCGCTGACGGCCTTCCTCATCGGCTGAGCCTGGCCTGCTGACCCTGTCAGTCGGTGTAGGTGAGGGCCCGGAACCGGTCGAGCACGTCGGTGTCGCCGGAGGGCCCGCCCTCGAAGGGCTGCGCGACGCGGCCGTAGAGCCAGAGCAGGAAGGCCGCGGGGTCCGCGTGCCCGCCGACGAGGGGGACACCCTCCACGAGGTCGGCCGGCTCGGTGCCGTCGGGGACGCTCTGCCAGGCCACGGTGCCGGGGGTCGGGCCGTCGGTGATCAGCCACGTGGGAGACGGGCCCTCCCGGCCGGCGCACGCGCAGACCCAGATCGCCCCGTCCAACGCCGGGCGCGGCGGGTCCGCCGGGTCGTCGGCGCTGGAGACCGAGACGGTGAGGAACTCCTCGACGGCGTCGGCTGCGGCGTGGGCGTCGATGTCCAGCCACCGCCCGGCGGCGTGGGCGGCGTCCCAGGCGTGCACGACGGCTTCCTGGACCTGGTGCCGCGTGATGAACGCGACGTCCTTCTGCGGTGCCCAGGTCCAGCACCTCGCCGACTGGTCGGCGGCACCGAGCACCTCGACCATCCGGCGGGCACCCGCCTCGAACATCGCGACCAGCGCGTCGGGGTCCGACGGTCGTTCGGGCCGGGCCCGGTCCGGCGGCTCCTGCGGCAGCTCCTCGGCGATCGTGGTCCAGAACCAGTGCACGTTCGCCACGTGCCAGACGAGGTCGGCCACGTCCCAGTCCGGGCAGTGCTCGACCCGGGCGGCGAGGTTGCCGCGGGCGGCGTCGGCGAGCGCGCGGGAGTAGTCCTCGATCGTCGCCAGGCAACGCTCGGTGGTCATCCCCGTCATGACGCTCAGCCCCGGAGGCCGCTGACGCCGGCGACGACGGCCGCGACGGCCGGCGCGGTGAGGAAGCCGCCGGTGGGCTTGGAGACGTAGCCGTCACGAGCGGCCAGCACACCTGCGACCGCGTCGGCGGCGTCGACCGCGATCCCGGCGGCGACGAGGTTGCGGCGGGCCGCGCCGCCGGCCAGCAGCGTCGCCGCGCCGAGTGCGATCTCGCGCGACCCGAACATGCGCGTGAGGTAGGGCAGCTGGGGGTTGCCGGCGAGGTCGAGCCGGAAGAGCTTGCCGGCCAGGGGAGGGGAGGCCAGGGCGACGGCGCCGATCGCGATGCGCCCCAACGAGAGTCCGGTCACAGGGTTCATGCGCCGACCCTAGTGGACCTGCCCGGCACCACTAGGCTGGGCGGCATGCCCACGACCAACGAACCGGATCCCGGACCGAGCTTCGAGGACCTGGGCCTCGACAAGCGGGTGCTGCGCGCACTCAGCGACGTCGGCTACGAGTCGCCGTCCCCCATCCAGGCCGCCACGATCCCCGCGCTGCTCGAGGGGCGCCACGTCGTGGGCCTTGCCCAGACGGGCACCGGCAAGACCGCCGCGTTCGCCGTACCGATCCTGTCCCAGCTCGACCTCAAGCAGAAGTCGCCGCAGGCACTGGTGCTGGCGCCGACCCGCGAGCTCGCGCTGCAGGTGTCCGAGGCGTTCGAGCGCTACGCGGCGCACATGCCCGGCGTGCACGTGCTGCCGGTCTACGGCGGGCAGGCGTACGGCGTCCAGCTCAGCGCGCTGCGGCGTGGGGTGCACATCGTCGTCGGGACGCCCGGCCGGATCATGGACCACCTCGAGAAGGGCACGCTCGACCTGTCGCAGCTGCGCTTCCTGGTCCTCGACGAGGCCGACGAGATGCTCAAGATGGGCTTCCAGGAGGACGTCGAGACGATCCTCGCGGACACTCCCGAGAACAAGCACGTGGCGCTGTTCTCCGCGACGATGCCGGCCCAGATCCGGCGCATCTCCAAGAAGTACCTCAAGGACGCCGCCGAGATCACGGTCAAGAACAAGACCGTCACCGCGGCGAACACCACCCAGCGCTACCTGCTCGTCGCGCACCCGCAGAAGCTCGACGCGCTCACCCGGATCCTCGAGATCGAGAACTTCGAGGGGATGATCGTCTTCGTCCGCACCAAGCAGGCCACCGAGGTGCTGGCCGAGCGGCTCCGGGCGCGTGGCTTCTCGGCCGCGGCGATCAACGGCGACATCGCCCAGGCGCAGCGGGAGCGGACGATCAACCAGCTCCGCGACGGCCGGCTCGACATCCTGGTCGCCACCGACGTGGCGGCCCGTGGCCTCGACGTGGAGCGGATCAGCCATGTCGTGAACTACGACATCCCCACCGACACCGAGTCCTACGTCCACCGGATCGGACGCACCGGCCGCGCCGGACGCGCGGGCGACGCGCTCTCGTTCGTCACACCGCGCGAGCGCCACCTGCTCAAGTCGATCGAGCGGGCGACCCGGCAGCCGCTGACCCAGATGCCGCTGCCCAGCGTGGAGGACGTCAACGAGACCAGGGTCGCGAAGTTCACCGAGTCGATCACCGACGCGCTGGCCTCGGAGAAGCTCGACTTCTTCCGCGACCTGGTGACCAGCTACGAGCAGAACCACGACGTCCCGGCGGCCGACATCGCGGCCGCCCTGGCGGTGATGGCGCAGGACGGTCAGCCCTTGCTCCTGGAGCCGGAGCCCGAGCCGGCGCCGCGCGTGTTCGAGGGCAAGCGCGAGAAGGCCGGCGCGTGGGACCACGAGAAGGGCCGGCGCCGCGACGACGGCGACCGTGCGCCGAAACGCCGCGACACCAAGCCGCGACGCGGCCGCTCCGACGTGCCGATGGCGACCTACACGATCGCCGTCGGCAAGCGTCACAAGGTGGAGCCCCGCCAGATCGTGGGCGCGATCGCCAACGAGGGCGGCCTCGGCCGCGGCGACTTCGGGCACATCGACATCCGGGGCGACCACTCGCTGGTGGAGCTGCCGGCGTCGCTGCCCCCGGAGACCTGGAAGGCGCTCGAGAACACCCGGATCTCCGGCAAGCTCATCGCGCTGACCGAAGGCGCGTCCGCGCCCGCCGGCGACGACGGTCCCCGCAAGAAGCCCCGCCACAAGAAGGGCGATCACCGGCCCGAGTGACGACGGCGCTCGCTGCCGCGCGGGTCAGGCCATCGACTCCATGTTCTTGTTGACGACGTCCAGGGTGGCCTGCAGGTCGTCGGTGGGGCTGAACTCGACGACCTCGGTCCCGGCGTACAGCACAGGCGTGTGCCCCGGACGGCGCGTAGTAGGCCTCACCGGACTCGATGGTGTCCTCGGTGCCGTCGGCGTAGCGATACGTCAGCCTGCCCTTGAGCACGTAGCCCCAGTGCGGGCACTGGCAGCGGTCGTCCGGCAGGCCGGCGAAGAGGGGCGCCAGGTCGGCGTCCGCGGTGTAGGTCTCGAAGCCGACGGTGTAGCCGTCGAGCTCGTCGAAGTGGCCCTCGTAGCCCTCGACCTCGAGGGACTCGGGCGCCTGGGACTTCGATGACTTCATGGTGTTTCTCCTCTCGGTCAGGCAGGGGTAGCGGCGGTGCTCCCTTCTCCTCGCCGACGAGCCTGGCACCGGGCGGGCCGGAAAGGATGGGGATGTCTCCCTATCCGGCGGCTGGTTCCGGCAGCGGGTGCACAGCGGCGTACGCCGCCGCCTCCGTCCGGCTGCGCAAGCCGAGCTTGGCCAGGATGTTGCTGACGTGGTGGCCGGCCGTCTTGGGGCTGATGAACAGGCGGGCGGCGATCTCGGGGTTCGACAGGCCCTGGGCGACGAGCCGGAGCACCTCGACCTCCCGCCTGCTCAGCGTCTCGGGCTGCTTCGGTCCGGTCCGTCCCCGGACACCGAGCTCCCGCAGGAACGCCGCAGCGTCGTCCGCGTCGGGCACGGCGCCGAGCCGGTCGAACGAGGCGAGCGCCGAGCGGGCCTCGGTGACCGCCAGCGGCCGGTTCGCCTCGACCAGCGACCGGGCGAGCGCCATCCGGGCCCGGCAGGCCTGCAACGGCAGTGAGGCCTCGCCGAAGGCGCGGGCCGCGTCGCGCAGTCGTCCCGGCGCCTCGGGGTCCCGCCGGGCGGCGGCCACCTTGCCGGTCGCGAAGAGGGCCTCACCCTGGTGACGCCGGCTGCCGGTCCGCTCCGCCACACGCTCCACCCTCGCCGCGGTCCCGGCGGCGTCGTCGAGCCGCCCCAGCGCGAGCTGCGCGTCCACGAGGACGGTCTGGAGGGGCAGCGTCGCGACCTCCAGCTGCCGGGTCTGCTCGAGCCGGGTGATCAGGCGGGCCGTGGCAGCTTCGGGGAAGCCCAGCGACAGCTCCAGCACCGCCAGCGGGCGCACGGACTCCGGGAGGTCGGCGTAGGGCTCGAGCAGGCTCCGCGCCTCCTCGAACCGCCCCTGGAGCACCCGGACCTCGGCAAGCTGGGTCACCGGGTGCACGCAGCGAGAAGTCATCCCGGTGGACTCGAGGTCGGCGACCGCGTCGAGCAGCTCCCGCTCCGCTTCGTCGACCCGGCCGGTCACGAGGTACAGGCCGCCGCAGCACGAGCCGCAGAACACCGACAGGCCACCGCGGCCGGAGGCGGCCCCGAGCCCCTCGTCGAGGGGGCCGAACCCCTGGCCGCTTCCCGTCGACGTCAAGGCAGCCGTCCACTGGGTGAACCGCTCCCGGTCGCCGAGCAGGTCGGCCGCCTCCATCAGGGCGCAGTACGCCGTTCCGACGCTCTGCAGGTCCGTCGCCTCCCCGGAGCCGGCGCCGGCCATCGCCTCGTCGAGGAGGGCCGTGCCCTCGTCGACATCACCGAGCGAGATGCGGATGACGCCCTGCCGGGCGAGCGCGACGAGCTCCAGGTCTGCGTCCGCGTGCCGGCGTGCCACGTCCAGGGACGCGGCACACAGGAGCAGCCCGTCGCGCGGGTCGGACGCGGCCTCGGCCCGGGCCAGCGCGATCCAGCCGGACACCTTCGACTCCGAGTCCCCGATGAGGGTCCGGGCACGCGCGAGCCACCCGTCGGCGGCCGCGTCGTTCCCGAAACGCGTGCGGAGCTCGCGGGCCAGCCACACCGCGACCATGGCGGCCTCGTCGGCGCGGCCCGCGGTCTTGAGCTCCCGATAGGCCCGGGTGCGCAGCTCGACCGCCGAGCGGAGGTCGTTGCGCCACCAGCGTGCCCGGCCCAGCCCGTCGATCGCCTCGGGCTCGGGGGACTCCTGGACGGCCTCGTCGAACACCTTCTCGGCCAGGGCCCAGTCGCCGCAGGCGAGCGCGTCCCACCCCTGGCGCAGCGGGTCACTCCCGACCATGAAAGCCACGATCCACCAGGGCGCGGCGTGGGTAAACAGCCCGTTCGGGTGGGCCCGACCGATCTAGCCGAGGTAGGCGTCGTGCCAGCGGCTGATCTCGTCGAAGGCGTGGGCGCGCACCTCGGCGCGGGACATCGTCACGTCGTGCAGCGCGCCCTGGACCCGGACCAGCGTGAGGTGCCCGGACAGCTTGTGCGCCCACTTCCGGATCTGCAGCACGTCGAGCACGATGTCGGTGCTGGAGCAGGTGTCGTCCCACACCCTCGGCCGGCCGGTCGCCCCGGACGTGAGCACCAGGACGGGCACGGGCAGGTGCAGGTCGCGGTGCACGCGGGCATGGCCGCGGCGTACGGCGCGCAGCCAGCCGGCGTAGACCGGCCAGCTCTCGATCGGCTTCCAGGCCAGGTTGAACGGCCACTCGCCGTGGTGGTCCTCGTGCAGGCTCATGGCGTAGAACCCCGACACGTCCCGGGGGATCGCGAGGTAGGGGCGGCGCGCGCCGATCTGGTCGATCGCCTTGGTGCCGGCGGTGCGCAGCAGCAGGCTGCCGTGCAGGTCGAGCCAGGGCGAGTTCAGGACCATCCCGGTGACCGGGACCTCGTGGTCGTGGACCCAGAGCGGGGTGATGAGGCCGCCGGTCGAGTGGGCGCTGACCAGCACCCGGTCGTGGCCGTCGCGGGCGGTGATGCGCCGGAACGCCTCGTCGAGCTCGGGGTAGTGGTGGCTGAGGTCGGTGATGAAGTTGGGTGTCTGGTGCGGGCGGAGCGAGCGGCCGTACTTGCGCAGGTCGAGCGCGTAGAAGTCGTAGCCGCGCTCGACCCAGTAGTCCGCGGCCGGCGTCTGGAAGAAGTAGTCGGCGAAGCCGTGCACGTGCAGGACGGCGCCGACAGCAGCTCCGGAGGCCCGGCGCGACACGAGCGTCGCGACAACCTCGCCCTCGTCGTCGTCGGGCAGCTCGATCGTCTCGGCGTAGTAGGGCTCGCCCAGCACGTCGACGCGTCGCTCGTGCCCGACCTCGTGTGCCATCGGCTTCATCTCCTCGTCACGGGCAAAGCGTAGTGTGCGGCCATGGACCCGTTGAGCCGCAACAACGTGCGCGTGTCGGGTCGACTCGACGGGCGGCCGATGGTGTTCGCGCACGGCTTCGGCTGCGACCAGAACATGTGGCGCTTCGTCGCGCCCGAGTTCGAGGACGAGTTCCGGGTCATCCTGTTCGACCACGTGGGCGCCGGCGGTTCGGACCTGACGGCGTACGAGGAGGAGAAGTACTCCTCGCTGGGCGGCTACGCGACCGACGTCCTGGAGATCCTCCGGGCCCTCGACCTGCGCGACGTGGTCTTCGTCGGGCACTCCGTCGCGTCGATGATCGGCATGCTCGCCGAGATCGAGGAGCCGGACCGGTTCGCGCAGCTGGTGATGGTCGGTCCCTCGCCCCGCTACATCGACGACTCGGCGTACGTCGGCGGCTTCGCCGAGGACGACATCCGCGAGCTGCTCGACTCCCTCGACAGCAACTACCTCGGCTGGTCGTCCGCGATGGCGCCGGCGATCATGGGCAACCCCGACCGGCCCGAGCTCGGCGAGGAGCTGACCGAGAGCTTCTGCCGCACCGACCCGGCCATCGCCCGTAGGTTCGCCGCCGTCACCTTCCTCTCCGACAACCGCGCCGACCTGGCGCGGGTCTCCACGCCCACCCTCGTGCTGCAGTGCAGCAGCGACGTCATCGCGCCGACCGAGGTGGGCGCCTTCGTCCACGCAGCCATCCCGGGCAGCACGCTCGTCACCCTGGAGGCCACCGGACACTGTCCGAACCTCTCCGCCCCCGCGGAGACCGCTGCCGCGATCGCCGCGTTCGTCCGGGCCTGACCGGGGGACCACGATGATCGGACCTCCCTCGGCTGCCGACGGCTTCCGCGAGGCGCTCCTCGAGGACGACCCCGTCCAGCTCTACGAACGCGCGCCCTGCGGCTACCTGTCGACCACCCCGGACGGCACGATCGTCAAGGTCAACGAGACCTTCCTGTCGTGGACGGGCTACGGGAAGGGCGACCTGGTGGGGCGGCGGACGTTCGCCCAGCTGCTGACCGCGGGTGGCCGGATCTACCACGAGACGCACTACGCGCCGATGCTGCGGATGCACGACGGCGCGCGGGAGATCGCGCTCGACATCGTCCGAGCCGACGGCGGCCGGCTGCCGGTGCTGGTCAACGCGGTGCTCGAGCGGGACGCCGGCGGTGAGCCGGCCGTGGTCCGGGTGGCGCTGTTCGACGCCAGCGAACGCCGCGAGTACGAGCGCGAGCTGCTGCGGGCCAAGCAGCGGGCGGAGGAGTCCGAGGTGCGCGCCCGCGCGCTCGCGATGACCCTGCAGCAGACCCTGATCCCGCCGGTGCCGCCCTCGGTGCCGGGGCTCGACGTCGCCGCCGCCTACCGGCCCGCCGGCGACGGGGAGGAGGTCGGAGGCGACTTCTACGACATCTTCCAGATCGCGGACGACGACTGGGTGGTCGTGCTCGGCGACGTGTGCGGCAAGGGCGCCGAGGCCGCGGTGGTGACCGCGCTGGTCCGCTACACCGTGCGCGCCGTGTGCGTGCAGCACGACGGAGCAGCCGACGTGCTGCGGGTCCTCAACGACGTGCTGCTGCGCCACCAGACGGACCGGTTCTGCACCGTGGCCCTGCTGCGGCTGCGCCGTGACGACGACGGCTGGACGGTGACCCTGGCCTCCGCGGGCCACCCGTTGCCGTTGCTGCTGACCTCCGACGGTCCTCCTGTCCAGGTCGGCCGGACCGGGGCGCTGGTGGGAGTGTTCGCGGCCGCCCGGACGCACGAGACGGAGCTCCGGCTCGACCCCGGCACCGCGCTGCTGCTCTACACCGACGGGGTGACGGAGGGGCGGGGCACGGCGGGCTTCTACGGGTCCGACCGGCTCGTCGACGTCGTCAGCGGCCGGTTCGGCGGCGCCGCTGCACTGACCGAGGCGCTGCTCGAGGACGTGATGGCGTTCCAGGGCGGCAACCCGCGCGACGACATCGCGCTGGTGGTGGTGCGCGCCCCCGAGGCCGTCCGGACATGACAGTGGCGCGGCACCCGACGGGGCGCCGCGCCACTCCCGGATCTCTCAGCCCACGTTGTGCGACGGACTGGCGTTGACGTCGGCCGGGTCGGCCTGCTCCGCGTGCGGGGCCACGTCGTTGGCGCGGCCGGCGTGGACGGCCTCCTCGATGCGCTTGCCGATCTCGGCGTCGACGTTCTTCCAGTAGTCGAAGACGCGGGGGAGCGTCTCGTCCTTCACCCCGCCGAGGATGTGACCGGCGACGTTGCCGACGAACCGCTCACGCATCGCGTCGTCGAAGACCTCGCGGACCAGCGTGCCGGCCTGGCCGAAGTCGTCGTCCTCCGCGTGCAGCGTGTAGGCCGAGCGCACCAGGTCGCCGTCCGTCTCCCAGCTGTCCTCCATCGGACCGGTGAGGTCGCTGTAGGGGGCGCCGTGGGAGTTGGGGGCGTACTTCGGCGCGTCACCCGTGTGCTGGTAGGCCATCGGGCCGTCGAACTGGTAGGAGTAGGCGCCCTCGACCCGGTGCTGGTTGACCGGGAGCTGCAGGTAGTTCGGGCCGATGCGGTAGCGGTGCGTGTCGCTGTAGGCGAACACCCGGCCGAGCAGCATCTTGTCGGGCGAGAAGCTGATGCCCGGCACGACCGCGCTCGGCTCGAAGGCCGCCTGCTCGATCTCGGCGAAGAAGTTCTCCGGGTTCCTGTTCAGCGTCATCGTGCCGACCTTGATCAGCGGGTAGTCGTCGTGCGGCCACACCTTGGTCAGGTCGAACGGGTTGAACCGGTAGGTCCTGGCGTCGTCGTACGGCATCACCTGGACGTGCAGGGTCCAGGACGGGAACTCGCCGGCATCGATCGTGTCGTAGAGGTCGCGACGGTGGAAGTCGCTGTCCTCGCCGGCGATCCGGTTGGCCTCGTCCTGGGTCAGGGTCTCGACGCCCTGGTCGGACTTGAAGTGGTACTTGACCCAGAACTTCTCGCCGGCCTCGTTGATCCACATGTAGGTGTGCGAGCCGTAGCCGTTCATGTGCCGCCACGACTTCGGGATGCCCCGGTCGCCCATCAGCCAGGTGACCTGGTGGGCCGACTCCGGGTTGTGGGTCCAGAAGTCCCACTGCATGTCGTTGTCGCGCAGGCCGTTGCCGCCGCGGCGCTTCTGCGAGCGGATGAAGTGGGGGAACTTGATCGTGTCCCGGATGAAGAACACCGGGGTGTTGTTGCCGACGAGGTCGTAGTTGCCCTCGGAGGTGTAGAACTTCAGCGCGAAGCCGCGGGGGTCGCGCCACGTGTCCGGGCTGCCCTGCTCGCCGGCCACGGTCGAGAACCGGGCGAGCATGTCGGTCGTCGCGCCCTTCTGGAACAGCGCCGCCTTGGTGAACCGCGACACGTCCTCGGTGGTCTCGAAAGTGCCGAACGCGCCGGAGCCCTTGGCGTGCACGTTGCGCTCGGGGATGCGCTCACGGTTGAAGTGGGCCATCTGCTCGATGAAGTGGTGGTCGTGGAGCAGGATCGGGCCGTTCGGGCCGACGGTGAGGCTGTTGCGGTCGCTCTGGGCGGGAGCGCCGGTCCCGGTGACGGACGGTCCGTTGGGCTGGGCTTCGGTGTTGGCCATGCTTCCTCCTGGTGGGTTGCTGCTCGACCCAACCACCCGTTCTGGAACCAGTCAAGAAAAGCCGCAACGGGGTCCGGTGGGCGAGACCCCTTGTGAGATCGTGGGCAGAAGACCGGTGATCGACCTTTGCCGACTCAGCAACGAGGGGACCCGCGTGACCCAGACCCACCATTCCGAGCAGCCGATCGAGGACGCTCACGTCTGTGCCGAGCGCAACTGCCTGCTCGCGAGCGTGATCCTCGTGGACGAGCGAGGATGGCTCCTCCTCCAGGAGCGCGACGACGCTGCGCCGGTCGCACCGAACCAGTGGGGCCTCGTCGGCGGCCACGTGGAGCCCGGTGAGGACTGGGAGGACGCCATGCGTCGCGAGCTCGAGGAGGAGACCGGCCTGACGGTCGACGGCCTCGAGCTGTGGTTCGACGAGGTCGTCCAGCACTCCCCGAAGATCTCCACGCACCTTGCCGACCACTGGAAGATCTGGGTCGCCCGGGTGGCCCTGACCGACGCCGACGTCGTGCTCGGCGAAGGGCGGCAGATCGTCTTCGTCGACCCCGCCACCGTCGAGACTCTCGACCTGGCGCCGTCGACGGAGCACCTCCTGCCGATGTTCCTCGGCTCGGAGGCCTTCGCCCGGCTCAGTCCTTAGTGCTGGTAGGTGCCGTGGATGATCGCGCGGCCCAGTGTCTTGAACGCGAGGTTGAACGACACCACGGCGGGTGAGGCGTTCTCGTCGACGCCGAGCGACTCCTCGCCGACCGCGTGCACGACGTAGAAGTAGCGGTGCACCTGGTCGCCCTGCGGCGGTGCGGCGCCCAGGAACCCGGCCTCGCCGCCGTCGTTGCGGCACGTGGAAGGCCTTGCCCGGGAGCGTGCCGGAGGCAGCGCCGGTCTCGAGCGACGTCACGTCGGCCGGGAGGTCGACCAGCACCCAGTGCCAGAAGCCCGACGGGGTCGGCGCGTCGGGGTCGAAGCAGGTGACGACGTAGCTCTTCGTGCCCTCGGGGGCGCCCGACCAGCTCAGCTGCGGCGAGGTGTTCCCCTTGGCGGCCACCTGGTCGTCCTTGAGCGGCTGACCGTCCTGCACGTCCTCGCTGGTGACCGTGAACGACGCGGTGGCCGGCAGCAGGTCGTAGGGATCGGGGCTGACGGGACGATCGAGGGTGCTCATCGTGCCTCCTGTACTCGCGAACACGGACGTCGCCGACCCTAGTCCGGACGGTGGTCACGTTCCAGGACCTCGGCGACGGAGACGACAATGAGGGGATGACGTCACCGCTGCGCCTCGACGACCTGCTCGCCACCATCGTGTCGCCGGACGAAGGTGCGATGGCCGACGCCCGGGAGCGGCAGGCGCAGCTGACCAAGCCCGCCGGCGCGCTCGGCGTCCTCGAGCCCGCCTCGGTGGCGCTGTGCGGCATCCAGCGGGCGTGTCCGCCGCGTGCGCTGCAACGCCCTGCAGTGGCGGTGTTCGCCGGCGACCACGGCGTGCACGCCCAGGGGGTGACGCCGTGGCCGCAGGAGGTCACCGCGTCGATGATCGAGAACTTCCGGGCCGGCGGCGCCGCGGTCAACGTGCTGGCGCGGCAGGCCGGGGCCGAGGTGTACGTCGTCGACATGGGCGTCGCCGCCGATGTGGCCGCCGACGAGCACGTGCTGGACCGCAAGATCCGGCGCGGTACGTCGGACCTGGCCGTCGGGCCGGCGATGTCCTACGAGGAGGCCGTCGCCGGGCTGCTGGCCGGGGCCGAGGTGGCCGCGGACCTCGTCGCGCGCGGGCACGACTGCCTGCTCACCGGTGACATGGGGATCGCCAACACGACGCCGTCGGCCGCCCTGGTGGCGGCGTTCACCGGCGCGGCAGCCGCCGACGTGACCGGCCGCGGCACCGGCGTCGACGACCCGACTCTCGAGCGCAAGGTCGCGGTGGTCGCCGGCGCGCTGGCGTCGCGGCCCGTCACCGAGGACCCGGTGGAGACGCTGGCGTCGCTGGGCGGTTTCGAGCACGCGGGCATCGCCGGGTTCGTCCTGGGCGCCGCTGCCGCCGGGGTGCCGGTCATCCTCGACGGCGTCATCGCCGGCGCGGCCGCGCTGGTCGTCCAGGCGCTCGCGCCCATGGCGGTCGGCTACTGCTTCGCCGGCCACCGCAGCGTCGAGCCCGGCCACCGGATCGCCCTGGCGCAGCTCGGCCTGCGCCCGCTCGTCGACCTCGACCTCCGGCTCGGTGAGGGGACCGGCGCCGTGCTGGCCTTCCCGATGGTCGAGGCGGCCGGCGCGACGCTGCGGGAGATGGCGACGTTCGACTCCGCCGGGGTGGCGCGCAAGTGAGTGCCGACAAGGACGGGTTCCCGCCCTATCCCGCGGGCCTGCGCCTCGCCGGGCTCCGGGTGCTCGTCGCGGGCGGCGGCCACGTCGCGCAGCGTCGGATCCCCGGGCTGCTCTCCGCCGGGGCCGACGTCGTCGTCGTGTCGCCCGAGACGACCCCCGCGGTCGAGGGCTTCGCGTCGTCCGGCGAGATCACCTGGCACCGCCGCGGCTTCCACGCCAGCGACCTCGACGACACGTGGTACGTCATCGCGGCCACCGACGACGGCGAGGTCAACGAGCAGATCAGCACGGCGGCCGAGGAGCGCCGGATCTTCTGCGTGCGCAGCGACGACGCGCCGAAGGCGACGGCCTGGACCCCCGCGGTCGGCCGGCACGCAGGCGTGACCGTCGCCGTGCTGAGCAACCGCGAGCCGCGCCGCTCGGCCGCCGTGCGGGACGCCATGGTCGCCGGGCTGCGCGACGGGGCGATCGCCGCACCGCACGACGGTGAGCGCACCCCCGGCGTCGTGCTGGTCGGTGGCGGGCCTGGCGACCCCGAGCTGGTGACGGTCGCTGCGCGGCGCGCGCTCAGCGAGGCCGACGTCGTCGTGGCCGACCGGCTCGCGCCGCGCGCGCTGCTCGACGAGCTGTCGCCGGACGTCGAGCTGATCGACGTGGCCAAGCTGCCCCGCGGCCGGTCGGCGGCCCAGGAGGAGATCAACCGGGTGATCGTGGAGCGCGCGCTCGCCGGCAAGCGGGTGGTGCGGTTCAAGGGCGGTGACTCCTTCGTGTTCGGTCGCGGCTACGAAGAGGCGATCGCCTGCGCGGAGGCCGGTGTGCCCTGCAAGGTCGTGCCCGGGCTGACCAGTGCCATCTCGGTGCCCGCCGTCGCCGGCATCCCCGTGACGCACCGTGGCGTCGCGCACGAGTTCACGGTGATCTCCGGCCACCTGCCGCCGGGGCATGCGGAGTCGCTCGTCGAGTGGGACGCCGTCGCGCGGCTGCGCGGGACCGTCGTGCTGCTGATGGCCGTGCAGAACCTCCCGCTGATCGCGGACACGCTGATGGCCGGTGGCCGCGCCGCCGCGACCCCGGTGGCGATCGTGTCCGAGGGGACGATGCCGGGGGAGAAGGTGCTGCTGTCGACGCTCGGCGAGATCGTCGACGACCTCCGGCGCGAGCAGGTGCGGCCGCCGGCCATCGTGGTGGTCGGCGACGTCGTCGCGGTGGCCAACCCGGACAGGTACGCATGGCGCGCCTGATCGAGGTCGACGACCCGTCGGACCCCCGGCTGGCCGACTACCGGGATCTGCGCGACGTCTCGTTGCGCAAGCACCTCGAGGCGGAGCACGGGCTGTTCCTGGCGGAGGGGGAGAAGGTCGTACGCCGTGCTGTCGAGGCCGGCTTCGCGCCGCGCTCCTTCCTGATGGCGCCACGGTGGCTCGACGGGCTGGCCGACGTCCTGGACGCGTCGCCGGACGCGCCCTGCTACGTCGTGTCGGAGGCGATGGCCGAGCAGGTGACCGGCTTCCACGTGCACCGCGGGGCCCTGGCGTCGCTCGAGCGCCGGCCGCTGCCCTCGTTGGACGAGGTCCTCGCCGGGGCGCGCACCGTGCTGGTGCTCGAGGACATCGTGGACCACACGAACGTGGGCGCGATCCTGCGCAGCGGGGCCGCGCTGGACGTGGACGCCGTACTCCTCTCCCCGCGCTGCGCCGACCCGCTGTACCGCCGGGCCGTCAAGGTGGCGATGGGCGCGGTCTTCTCGCTTCCCTGGACCCGGCTGGAGGACTGGTACGACGCCCTGCCGGCTCTGTCCTCGCGCGGCTTCACGACGGTGGCGATGACGCTCGCCGACGACGCCCGGCCGCTGGACGACGCCGTCGCCGGGCTGGACAAGGTGGCACTCGTGCTCGGCGGCGAGGGGCACGGGCTGTCTCGGCGCTGGGAGACCACGGCCGACCGGCGCGCGATCATCCCGATGCGTGCGGGCATCGACAGCCTCAACGTCGCCGCCGCAGCAGCGGTCGCCTGCTACGCGCTCCAGCGTCGCTGACAGCCGTTCTCGGGTCATTTCGGGTCGGAGTCGTCCGGCGTAGCGTGACCTGGCATGGACGACCTGAGTGCCTTGCTCCAGCGGGCCGCGCAGCATGCCGCCGACTACCGGGCAGGGCTGCCCGACCGCGCGGTTCCGCCCTCGGCCGACGTGGCCGCCGTGCGAGCTGCCCTGGGTGGCCCGCTGCCGGAGGGGCCGACCGACCCCGGCGAGGTCCTCGAGCAGCTGGTCGCCGGGGCTGACCCCGGCCTGATGTCCAGCGCCGGGCCGCGCTTCTTCGGGTTCGTGATCGGCGGCAGCCTCCCGGCGGCCACGGCGGCGGACCTGGTGGCCACCGGCTGGGACCAGTGCGCGTTCAACGCCGTGCTCTCGCCCGCGGCCGCCGCGGCAGAGGAGGTCGCGGGTGGGTGGCTCAAGGACCTGCTGGGCATCCCGGCGGGCGCCTCGGTCGGGTTCGTGACCGGGGCCCAGGAGGCGAACACGGTCGGACTGGCCGCCGGACGCCACCGCGTGCTGGCGCAGGCGGGGTGGGACGTCGAGCGCGACGGTCTGCACGGCGCCCCGCCCGTGCGCGTCGTCGCAAGTGTCGAGAGGCACGCCACGGTCGACCGTTCCCTGCGGCTGCTCGGCTTCGGCACCGCTTGCATCGAGGCCGTGTCGGCGGACGCCAACGGGGCCATCGACGTCGGCGACCTGGAGCGGGTGCTCGCGGCCGGACCGGCCGGGCCGGTGATCGTGTGCCTCCAGGCCGGCAACGTGAACACCGGCGCGTGCGACGACCTGACGGCGGCCTGCGAGGTGGCCCGGCGCCACGGCGCCTGGGTGCACGTGGACGGGGCCTTCGGCCTCTGGGCCGCCGCGAGTGCGCACACGCGCCACCTGGTGGCCGGGCTGGAGGGCGCCGACTCCTGGGGCTGCGACGGCCACAAGTGGCTGAACCTGCCCTACGACAGCGCCTTCGCGTTCTGCGCCGACCCCTCGGTGCATGCCGCGGCCGTCTCCTACACGGCGGCGTACCTGGTCGGGTCCGGCGCCGGGGCTCCGGGGCTGGGCGACCTGACCCTGGGGTCCTCGCGACGCGCCCGCGGCTTCGCTGCCTGGGCCGGCCTGCGCGAGCTGGGCCGGGAAGGTGTCGCGGAGCTCGTCGACCGGCCCTGCCGGCTGGCCCGACGCTTCGCGGAGTCGCTGCGCGCCGGGGGTGCCGAGGTGGCCAACGAGGTGGTGCTCAACCAGGTGCTGGTCGGGTTCGGCGACGACGCCCGGACGGACCGGGTCATCGCCGCGGTCCAGGCCGAAGGGACCTGCTGGCTGGGAGGGACGAGCTGGCGCGGGCGGCGGCTGATGCGGATCTCGGTGTCGAACTGGTCCACGACGGAGGCCGACGTGGACCGGTCCGTCCAGGCCATCTTGGCGGCGGCTGCTTCCGGGTAGCCGGGCCATGGCGCCTGCCCGGGCGTGGTGCAAGCATCGAGCATGGGCTTCTACGGCGACCAGATCTTCCCTCGGGTGATGAACCTGGTGATGAACACGAAGACGACCCGGCAGATCCGCGCCCGGGTGTGCGCAGGCCTCGAAGGTGACGTGGTCGAGATCGGGTTCGGGACCGGACACAACCTGCCCTACTACCCGGCGTCGGTGACCCGCATCCGGGCGGTCGACCCCTCCGCCCTCGGCGCGCGCCTCGCAGCGGACCGCATCGCAGCATCACCGATCCCGGTCGAGCTCTCCGGGCTCGACGGGCAGTCCCTCCCGTTCGAGGACGAGTCGGTGGACGCCGTCCTCAGCACGTGGACCCTGTGCAGCATCCCGGACGCGGTCGCGGCGATGCGCGAGGTGCGCCGCGTGCTCCGGCCGGGTGGCAGCTTCCACTTCGTCGAGCACGGCGCCGCCCCGGACCGATCGGTGCGCACGTGGCAGGACCGCCTCAACCCGCTGGAGCAGCGGCTCGCCTGCGGCTGCAACTTCAACCGGGACATCGCCGCGCTCATCGAGGCGGGCGGTCTCCACATCACGCACCTCGACCGGTACTACGCCGAGGGCCAGCCCAAGGTCCCCGGCTACACCTACGAGGGCGTCGGCCACACCCGCCTGAGCGACCGGGCCGGCCGTCGCCCCGGGTCAGTTGACCGGTTGTGACGCCGGATCGGCGGAATCGGCAGCTCCAGCGGGGCAATTGACCTGTTGTGGCGCCCGAGAGCGGTCTACTCGGCGGGGGAGGAGCCGACCGGCCAGCCGGCGGGAAAGTCCGCGGCGGTGGCGTCGTGCTCCTTGTGGAGCTTCTTGCGGGACCTGCGGTTGAGCCGGTCGCCGAACACGGTGCCGTCGCAGTGGTCGGTCTCGTGCTGCAGGCAGCGGGCGAGCAGCCCGCGGCCGGCATGGCGGACCGGGTTGCCGTCGAGGTCCTGGCCCTCGACCGCCGCGTAGTCGGGTCGGGCCAGCGGGACGAACGCCCCGGGCAGCGACAGGCAGCCTTCGTCGTCGTCGTCGAGCCGCCGGTCCTTGCCGACGGGGAGGAACAGCACGGGGTTGCACACCACTCCGCGGTGGTGGGTGCCCGACTCGTCGGGGCAGTCGAAGACGAAGATCGCCCGGTCGACGCCGATCTGGCACGCGGCCAGGCCGACCCCGTCGGCGGCGTACATCGTGGCGACCATGTCCGCGGCCAGCTTCCTCAGCTCGTCGTCGAACTCGGTGACGGGCTCCTGCTTGCG
Source organism: uncultured Actinomycetota bacterium (assembly GCA_963721855.1). GTDB lineage: Bacteria > Actinomycetota > Actinomycetes > Propionibacteriales > Nocardioidaceae > Nocardioides_B. Next base: position 532,425 of record CAVRMN010000017.1, read on the forward strand.
GTGCATCACCGCCTCGCCCCACCGGGTGATCGGGCGGACCTCGCCGTCGTCGGGAAGGGTGCTGGGCGCCTCGGACATGGCGGTCATCCTAGGGAGTGGCCACGACGAGCCTGACGGGCGCCCACGTGAGGTGTGCCACGTGGCGCGCTGTGTAACTCAGAGTTACAGTTGGCTGCATGACCGCGACGACACCTCCTCGCCACGACTCCCCGGCAGCGACTCCGCCGAGCAGGCACGGGCTGGCCTCCCGTGAGAAGGCCGACCCGATCGGGTACGCCGTCTCCTTCCTCAACAGGCTCGCCTCGACGAGTGCGCTGGACCGGTTCGGGCTGCGCAAGCCGACCGAGCGCGTGGTCTTCGAGGCCACCCGCACCGGCTTCCGCACCGTCGGTGCCGTCAACCGGCAGTTCGCCCGGGCCGGCAAGAAGAAGGCCGGCGCCCGGGTGCCGAGCGCCGCGGGCACCGGGAAGTTCGACCTGACCCCGACCGAGGACGAGCAGATGCTCGTCGACGTGGTCACCGAGTTCGCCGCCGAGGTCGTCCGGCCGGTCGCCGCGGAGGCCAACGAGGCCACCGCCGCCCCCGAGGCCGTGCTGAAGGCGAGCCTGGAGATCGGCCTGCCGATCCTCGGCGTCCCCGAGGAGCTCGGCGGCATCTCGACCGAGCGCTCGGCCGTGGCCGGAACCCTCGTCCACGAGGCTCTGGCCAAGGGCGACATGGGCCTCGCGGTCGCCGCACTGGCGCCCGGCGCGGTCAGCACCGCCTTGTCCCTGTGGGGCACCGACGAGCAGCAGGCGACGTACCTCCCGGCGTTCACCGGCGACGACGTCCCCGCCGCCGCCCTCGCCCTGACGGAGCCCCGGGCCCTGTTCGACCCGCTCGACCTGCGCACCACCGCCACCCGCAGCGACGACGGCTTCGTGCTCAACGGCGTGAAGTCGATGGTGCCCCGGGGCGCCGACGCCGAGCTGTTCGTGATCGGCGCCGAGCTCGACGGCAAGCCGCAGCTGTTCCTGGTGGAGTCCGGCACGGCCGGAATCCAGATCGAGGCCGAGCCGTCGATGGGCCTGCGGGCCGCGGCGCTCACCCGGGTCGTGCTCAAGGACGTCGAGGTCGGCTCGCTCGCCCCGCTGGGCGATGCCGACGACTACGTCGACTGCGTCCGCCTGTCCCGGCTCGCCTGGTGTGCGCTGTCCCTCGGTACGGCGCAGGCGGTGCTCGACTACGTGATCCCCTACGTCAACGAGCGCCAGGCGTTCGGCGAGCCGGTCAGCCACCGGCAGTCGGTCGCCTTCATGGTCGCCAACATCGGCATCGAGCTGCAGGGCATGCGGCTGGTGACCTACCGGGCCGCATCCCGTGCCGCCCAGGGCAAGACGTTCGCCCGCGAGGTCGCCCTGGCCCGCCGGCTGTGCGCCGAGCGCGGCATGCAGATCGGCAACGACGGCGTCCAGCTCCTCGGCGGGCACGGCTTCGTCAAGGAGCACCCGGTGGAGCGGTGGTACCGCGACCTGCGCGCGATCGGCCTGATGGAAGGAGGCGTCCTCGTCTGACCCGTGGTCGCACCTCCCGCACGACCATCGGACCCAGTGAGGCAGGAAGCCATGATCAACCTCGAGACCCCCAAGAAGTTCCGGCCGCTCGTCGGCCAGGCGCACCAGGTCGCCATGAACCTGCTGCGGCCCAACTCCCGCAAGTACGACCAGCGCGAGCACGAGTACCCCAAGGAGCTCGACATGCTCGCCGCGATGATCGACGGGCTGTCGGACTCCGGCGCCGCCGAGGGCGCGGGTGCGGCCGGCGTACGCAAGTCCGACGAGGCAGAGGAGTCCAAGGCCGACTCGGGGACCAAGAACGGTGCCAACCTCGCCTCGGTGCTCTCCATCACCGAGATGTGCTGGGGTGACGTGGGGCTGCTGCTGTCGATGCCGCGCCAGGGGCTCGGCAACTCCGCGATCGCGTCCGTCGCCGACGACGAGCAGGCCAAGCGGTTCGAGGGCGTGTGGGCGTCGATGGCGATCACCGAGCCCGGCACCGGCTCGGACTCCGCCAACATCCAGACCACGGCCAGGCTCGACGGCGACCACTACGTGATCAACGGCGAGAAGATCTTCGTCACCGCAGGGGACCGCTGCGACGCGGTCGTCGTCTGGGCCACGCTCGACAAGTCGCTCGGCCGGGCAGCGATCAAGTCGTTCGTGGTGCCGAAGGGCACCCCGGGCATGAACGTCGAGCGTCTCGAGCACAAGCTCGGCATCCGTGCCTCCGACACCGCCACGATCCGGTTCGAGGACTGCCGGGTGCCCAAGGAGAACCTCCTCGGCAGCCCCGAGGTCGACGTCAAGCAGGGCTTCGCCGGCGCGATGGCCACCTTCGACAACACCCGCCCGCTGGTCGCTGCGATGGCGCTGGGCTGCGCGCGGGCGGCGCTCGAGCTCACCAAGGACCTGCTCGAGGAGGCCGGGGTGGTCATCGACTACGACCGTCCGGCGTTCAGCCAGTCGGCCGCGGCCGCGACGTTCCTCCAGCTGGAGTCCGACTGGGAGGCCGCGCACCTCCTGACGCTCCAGGCGGCCTGGAAGGCCGACAACCGGGAGCCCAACTCGCTGGAGGCCTCGATGGCCAAGGCGAAGGCCGGCCGCACCGGCAGCGACATCACGCTGCGCTGCGTCGAGCTCGCGGGCAGCCTCGGCTACAGCGAGCACGACCTGCTGGAGAAGTGGGCCCGCGACTCGAAGATCCTCGACATCTTCGAGGGCACGCAGCAGATCCAGCAGCTGATCGTGGCCCGTCGTCTCCTCGGGTTGTCGTCCGCCGAGCTGAAGTAGCGGCTAGCGCCTCGCCTGGTCGGCGGGGGAGGACCACGGCGTCACCGGGCGCGGCTGCTCCACCCCGTCGATCCGCAGGTCGGTGCGCTCGGAGTAGAAGCAGACCAGACCCTTCACCCACGCGGCCTCGTGCAGCGGGTCGGTGTAGCTCCAGGCGATGTCCTTGCTGCCCGGACGCCCGTCGGCCAGCGAGAAGTACGACGCGTGTCCCTTGTAGGCGCAGGTGGTGCGTGAGTCGGAGGGCACCAGCAGGTCCATCCGCACGTCGTCGCGCGGGAGGTACCACCGGGTCGGGATCAGCGTCTCGTGCAACGCCATCGCGCGCGTGGTGTCCGCCAGGCTGGTGCCTTCCAGCGACACCTGGACCCGCCGGCTGCTCGGCAGGATGTCGATCCGCTTGAACACGTCGTGCGGGTGCCCGGTGAGCGGCTGGTCCTCCTCGAGCCACTCGAACGGCCCCCACTCGAGCACGACCATGCCGCGCAGGTCGGGGTCCGCGGGCCGGAAGGCCGCAGCCGGGGCCACCGTGTCGCCCGCGCGGACGTCGAGCGTCTCGCCGGGGTCGAGATGGATCGCGAACCGTCCCGGCCCGAGGATCGGCGGGAGCCCCTCGGGCACCGGCGACGCCGGCCGGGGCACCAGCTCGGCAAGAAGATCGCGCTCGGGCACGGCGTACGTCGGCACCACGCCGGCGGGTCTCCCAGACCAACGACGGGGCAGTGGTGTCGCACACCGGGACGCCGTCGAGGGAGCAGCGCACCCGCCTCGTCAACGGCTCGTGACGCAGCCGGTCGTGCAGGGACATCAGGTGCTCACCGAGCCGCAGGGCCATGCCTGATGCTCCGTCCGGGCTTGACCGCGCGTCAACGGGGCAGAGTGGCGGGATGAAGCTCTATGCGGACGCACCGAGTCACCGCGCGCGCCAGGTCGTGGGCGACGTGCTCCTCGCCCTCTGGGTGGCGCTCTGGGTCAAGCTCGCCCTGGTCGTGCACGACGCCACGCTGGCCCTCGCGACCCCGGGGGAGCAGATCGAGCGCGCCGGAACGGGGCTCGCCGGCAAGCTGCGGGACGCGGGCTCCTCGGTCGGCGGCATCCCGCTGGTCGGCGACGACGTCCGGACACCGTTCGACGGGGCCGGCGACGCCGCCGACCAGATCGCGGCCGCAGGGTCGGCGCAGGTGGACGCGGTGCACACGCTGGCGTTCTGGCTCGGCCTGGCGGTGGGCGCCATACCGATCCTGGTGCTCGTCGCCGTCTACGTGCCGCTGCGCTGGAAGTTCGTCCGGGAGGCGACGGCCGGCCAGCGGTTCGTGGACTCCGGCAGCGACCTCGACCTGTTCGCGCTGCGGGCGATGGCGCACCAGCCGCTGCACCGGCTGGCCCCGATCAGCGACGACCCGGTGGGCGCCTGGCGGAACGGTGATCCCGCCGTCGTGCGGGCGCTGGCCGTGCTGGAGCTGCGTGACGTCGGGCTCGTTCCGCCCCTTGACCGCACGGGCAGGATGGGCGCATGAGCACCTCCACGACGGTCCCGAACGTGATCCTCAACAACGGGATCGAGATCCCGCAGCTCGGCTTCGGGGTCTGGCGGATCCCCTCCGAGGCGACCAAGAAGGCGGTGCTCGCGGCGCTGGACGCGGGCTACCGCCACATCGACACCGCGAAGCTCTACGACAACGAGGAGGGCGTCGGCGCTGCCATCCGGGAGTCGGGTCTCGACCGTGACGAGGTCTTCGTGACGACGAAGGTGTGGAACACCGACCAGGGGTACGACGACACGCTGCGCGCGTTCGACGCGAGCATGGAGCGACTCGGCTTCGAGGTCCTCGACCTCTACCTCATCCACTGGCCGCTGCCCGGCAGAGGGCTCGCCGCGGACACCTGGCGGGCGATGGAGAGGCTCTACCACGACGGCCGGATCCGGGCGATCGGCGTGTCGAACTTCCACGCCCACCACCTGCGCGCGCTCATCGACCATGCGGACGTCGTGCCGACGGTGAACCAGGTCGAGCTGCATCCCTACCTGCAGCAGGAGAAGGTGCGCGCGGCCAACACCGAGCTCGGGGTCGCCACCGAGGCCTGGGCCCCGCTCGCCCGGGGTGGCGAGCTGCTCGCCGATCCGGTGGTGCTGCGCCTGGCGGACAAGCACGGCCGGACGCCGGCCCAGGTCGTGCTGCGCTGGCACATCCAGATGGACACGATCGTGATCCCGAAGTCGGTGACGCCGGCCCGGATCGCGGAGAACTTCGACGTCTTCGACTTCGAGCTCGACGAGGAGGACATGGTGGCGGTCCGGGGGCTCGACCGGGAGCACCGCACCGGGGCCCACCCGGACGAGGTCGCCTGATGGCGCAGGCCACGGGGCGGACCACCCGCTCGTCGCGCCGCAAGCTCATCGTCGACGTCCTCGAGGACGCCTTCGCCGAGCTGATGGAGGCCGACCCGAAGGCGTTCCGGGGGAAGTTCCGCAAGATGGCGGCCGACCCGTTCGCGTTCTACCGCGGGTCGGCCTGCCTGTTCTACGCCGACATCACCCGCACCGACGACGCCTGGTCGGACGAGCGCGCCGGCGCGGTGTGGATCCACGGCGACCTGCACGTGGAGAACTTCGGCACCTACATGAACTCCGACGGCCGGCTGGTGTTCGACGTCAACGACTTCGACGAGGCCTACATCGGGCACTTCTCCTGGGACCTGCGTCGCTTCGTGGCCAGCCTGGCGCTGCTCGGCTGGCAGAAGGCCCTGCCCGAGGAGGCGATCCGCTCCCTGGTCGGCACCTACCTGCGTGCCTACCTGAGCCAGGTCAACCACTACGCGGGCGAGGACGAGGACGACGACTTCGCGCTGCACCTGGAGAACACCGACGGCCCGGTCCGCGGGGCGCTGGCCCAGGCCCGGATGGCGAGCCGCGTGGAGCTCCTCGACTCGATGACCCGCCTCGACGGCGACGTGCGGATGTTCCGCGAGGACTCCTCGGTCCGCCGGCTCGGGAAGGCGGAGCGACGGACGGTGGAGCAGGCGTTCGAGGCCTACCTGGAGACGATCCCGGAGTCCAAGAAGTTCGACCGGGACCTCTTCTACGACGTGCGCGACGTGGTCGGCAAGTCCGGGTTCGGCATCGGCAGCGCAGGCCTGCCGGCGTACAACGTCCTGGTGGAGGGCTACACCCAGGCGCTCGACAACGACGTCGTGCTCACCATGAAGCAGGCGAACGTGCCGGCGGTGAGCCGCTTCGTCGACAGCGGCGAGGTGGAGAAGTACTTCGAGCACGAGGGCCACCGGACCGTGGTCAGCCAGCGCGCGCTGCAGGTGCACACCGACCCGCTGCTCGGCTACACGAGCGTCGGCGGGCGGGGGTACGTCGTGGCCGAGGTCTCGCCCTACGAGTACGACCTGGACTGGGGCTCGATCAACGAGCCCGACGACATGCGTCCGGTGGTGCGCGCACTGGGACAGGCGACCGCGAAGGTGCACTGCGCCTCCGACGAGGACAGCGAGCAGAACCTCGTGACGTTCCAGACCGAGAAGGCCATCTCCGACGTGCTGGAGGGACGCCGCAAGGAGTTCGTCGCCGACCTGACCGACTTCGCGATCGACTACGCGGTGACCGTTCGCAAGGACCACGCCCTGTTCGTGGACGCCTTCCGGGAGGGTGCGATCGGCGGCGTCACCGCCACCTGACCGCCCGGTTCACCGGCTGGGCGCCTCGACGTCACCTGCGGCACATCTGGTGATGCTTGCCTCCGCGCATGAGGATCTCCGGAAAGTCCCCGTCAGTCCCACGTGTGGCCGTGTCGGCAGCCCTTGCCCTGTCCCTGCTCGGGGCGGGGGGAGCACTCGCCGCCTCCGGCGAGCAGGCGACCCCCGTGCCCTGGGCACAGTCGCTCACCCGCGTCGACCGGACCACCACGTGGGACCTGGTGAGTCGCACGACCCTGGACTTCGACGCCTTCCACCCCCAGGGGTTCGCCCTGGTAGGCGACAGGATCTTCATGTCGAGCGTGGAGATCCTCGAGCCGCCGGTGAAGTACCCGTCGCCGGTGGGTGGCTACGACCGCAGCACGGGGCGAGGTGTCGGCCACGTCTTCGTGATGACGCGCGAAGGCAGGCTCATCAAGGACATCGTGGTCGGCGAGGGCACGATGTACCACCCCGGCGGCATCGACTTCGACGGCGAGTCCGTGTGGGCGCCGGTGGCGGAGTACCGCCCGAACAGCAAGTCGGTCGTCTACCGGATCGACCCGGACAGCCTGAAGGTGCGCGAGGCGTTCCGGTACGACGACCACGTGGGTGGCGTCGTGCGGGACCAGGACTCCGGCCTGGTCCATGGGGTCAGCTGGGGTTCCCGGCGGCTCTACGCCTGGAGGCCCGACGGGCAGCTGGTCGAGCGGACGGCCAACCCCGACCACATGCTCGACTACCAGGACTGCGCCTTCTCCGGCGCGGCGACCCAGGTGTGCACCGGCGTCACCGGTCTGCCCACTGCCACCGGCGGCTCCTACGAGCTCGGCGGCTTCGCGCTCACCAGTCTGCGCGACGACCGCGTCCTGCACGAGGTCCCGTTCCCGCGGTTCTCGACCGCAGGACACGTCGCCACCCGCAACCCCGTGGCGTTCGAGCAGGACGGGGACACCCTGCGGATGTTCGCCGCACCGGACGACTCAGGAGAGGCGGCGGGCACCGAGCTGCTCGTCTACGAGGCCCGCCCTGGTCAGTAGAGGGGTCGGGGACTGGCGGACCTACCCAGTAGTTAGGGTTGCCTTACCTAACTACTGCTTGGAAAGGTTCCCCATGTCCCTGCGCCGGCGTCGGCACGTTCTCCTGCTGCTGGTCCTCTGCCTTGCGGCGTCCGGGTGCTCGTCCCCGGTCCGGACCGCCCACCGGGACATGGGGGAGTCGGCGCCCTCGGGCGGGACGACCCGGACCTACTACGTCTCGGCAGACCGGGTGCCGTGGGACTACGCGCCGAGCGGCCGCAACCAGATCACCGGCCAGCCGTTCGACGACGACGCAGACGTGTTCGTCCGGCGGGGCGACGGCAGGATCGGCTCGACGTACCTCAAGTGCCTCTACCGCGGCTACACGGACGCGAGCTTCACCGAGCGGACTCCCGCCGACCCCGAGGACGCCTACCTCGGGAACCTGGGTCCGGTCATCCGGGCGGAGGTGGGCGACACCATCAAGGTCGTGTTCCGCAACGCGTGCCCCTTCCCGACGAGCATGCACCCGCACGGCGTGCAGTACTCCAAGGCGAACGAGGGGGCGCCCTACGAGGACGGTGCGCCCGCCCACGAGGCCGATGCGGTCCCTCCGGGCGGCACCGTCACCTACACCTGGCACGCGCGGCAGCGCTCCGGCCCGGGCCCGATGGAGGGGTCCAGCGCGGTGTGGATGTACCACTCCCACGCCGACGAGATCAGCGACGTGTACGCCGGCCTCAGCGGGTTCCTGGTCGTGACCGCACGAGGCGAGGCGAGGCCGGACGGCAGCCCGAAGGACGTGGACCGCGAGCTGTTCAGCCTCTTCGAGGTCGACGACGAGAACAACAGCCCGTTGATCGACGCGAACATCCGACGCTACGCGCGCGGCGCCTCTCCCGACCCGGAGGACGACGAGTTCGTCGAGTCCAACCTGATGCACGCGATCAACGGCTACGTCTACGGCAACGGTCCCGTCCCCGAGCTGAGGGTGGGGGAGAAGGTGCGCTGGTACGCCATGAGCATGGGCACCGAGGTCGACCTGCACACCCCGCACTGGCACGGCAGCACCGTGACGATCAACGGGATGCGCACCGACGTCGCGAACCTCCTGCCCGCGAGCATGGTGGCCGCGGACATGGTGCCGGACACCCCCGGCACCTGGCTGTTCCACTGCCACGTCGGTGACCACATCGCCGCCGGGATGCAGGCCCGCTACCGGGTCGTCCGCTGACGGGCCTCCTCAGAGGAGTCGACGCGCCCCGGCCCCCGGAGGTCCCTCGAGCATGCCGGGCGCCCTCCAGCCGCGGTCGGTGAAGGTCCGCGCGACCGCCTGCTCGACGGCCTCGACCAGGTCCTCGGGGACCAGGGCGATCGCCGAGCCGCCGAAGCCGCCGCCGGTCATCCGGGCACCGAGCGCGCCGTGCTCCACGGCGGTGTCGACGACGACGTCGAGCTCCTCGCAGGACACCTCGAAGTCGTCGCGCAGGGAGGCGTGCGAGGCGGAGAACAGGGGCCCCAGGCCCGCGACGTCCCCGCGCTCCAGCGCACCGACCGCGAGGTCGACCCGCGCCACCTCCGTCACGACGTGCCGGGCACGACGGCGCAGCCGCTCGTCGGGGAGCGCGGCCAGCGCTCGGTCGACGTCGTCGACCTCGGCGAGATGCGCGACGCCGAGCAGGCGAGCGGCCTTCTCGCAGTCGTCGCGCCGCGAGGCGTAGCCGCCGTCGTTGAGGGAGTGGTGCACGCGGGTGTCCACGACCAGCAGCCGCAGCCCCGCCGGCTCTGGGTCCCAGGGGACCTGACGGTGCGATCCTTCGGCGAAGTCGAGCAGCAGCGCGTGCCCGGCCCGGGCGTGGACCGCGACGTTCTGGTCCATGCCGCCGGTGGAGGCGCCCGCGACCTCGTTCTCCGCCCGCACGCAGGCGGCGACCACCCGCCGCCGGACGGCGTCGTCGAGCCCCACCCCGGCGCCCTCCAGGGCGGCGAGCGCCACCGAGCACTCCAGGGCGGCCGAGCTGGACAGCCCGGCGCCGACCGGGACCCGGCTGTCGAGCACCAGGTCCAGGCCGGGCACGTCGAAGCCGTCCTCGCGCAGCGCCCAGACGACGCCGGCGACGTAGCTCACCCACCCCGAGACCGCGCCCGGACCGAGTGACCCGAGGGTGCCCTGCCAGGGCTCGTCCATCTGCAGGCTGCGCACGGTCAGGGTGTCGTCGTCCCGGACGGCCGCCGCCACGTAGGTGCTGTGCGGAAGCGCGTAGGGCAGGCAGCGCCCGCCGTTGTAGTCGACGTGCTCGCCGATCAGGTTCACGCGACCCGGCGCCAGGTGCACGCCGTCGGCCGGCCTGCCGTGCGTGGCCGCGAACCGCTCGGCGAGGTCGGCGCCGATGCGCTCGGGGTGGCCCGGTTCCAGCAGCTCGACGGACATGGGGACCAGACTGGCACAGCACCCTGACAGACTCGGCGCATGTCCGAGGACCACGACAGGAAGCTCGTCGAGCTCGCCCACCAGATGTTCGACCTCGCCCGATCCGGCGACGGCGAGCGGCTGGCGGCGTACGTCGACGCCGGCTGCCCGGCCGACCTCACCGACGCGGCGGGCAACACGCTGCTGATGCTGGCGGCGTACCACGGCCATGCGGGCACGGTCGCGCTGCTCGCCGAGCGGGGGGCCGACGTCGACCGGGCCAACGACCGTGGCCAGACCCCGCTGGCGGGTGCGCTGTTCAAGGCCGAGCCCGAGGTGGTCCGCACCCTGCTCGCCCACGGCGCCGACCCGGACGCCGGGACGCCGACAGCTCGTCAGACCGCGGTGATGTTCGGCCAGGAAGGGCTGCTGGATCCGGACAAGTCGTGACCAATCCGCGCGTGCGTGGGCGGCGAACCCGGGTCGAGTGACCACCCGCCTCCGTCGCGAAGGGATCCCGCATGACCCTCACCACCGCACCCACGACCACCTCCCGGGTCGGCGACGTCGCCGCACGGATGGCCGCGGTGGTCACTCCGCTCTTCGGCGGTGAGCTGCCCGTGCGCCTGCGCGCCTGGGACGGGAGCGAGGCGGGGCCCCAGGACGCACCCGTCGTCGTGGTCCGGGACGCGGCGGCGCTCCGCCGTCTGGTCTACCGGCCGGGTGAGCTGGGCCTGGCGCAGGCCTACGTCACCGGAGAGATCGACGTCGAGGGCGACCTGCTCGAGGGTTTCCGGCGCGTCTGGGCAGCAGTGCGTGAGCGCGGCGCCTCGCCGAGGCTCGCTCCCACCGTGCTGGCCCGGGGCGTGCGGACCGCCTTCGGGCTCGGTGCGCTGGGCAGGCCGCCCGCTCCGCCCGTCTCCCAGGCGCGGCTGCGCGGCCGGCTGCACTCCGCGGGTCGCGACCGCGACGCGATCTCTCATCACTACGACCTGTCCAACGACTTCTACTCGCTGATCCTCGACCCGCACATGGCCTACTCGTGCGCCTACTTCACCAGCGACGCCCCCGGCTACACGCTCGAGGACGCGCAACGCGACAAGCTCGACCTGGTCTGCCGCAAGCTGGGCCTCGACCAGGCGAAGCCCGGGCACCGGCACCTCGACGTCGGCTGCGGCTGGGGCTCGCTGTCGCTGCACGCGGCGGCCGAGTACGGCGTCCAGGTCGTCGGCGTGACCATCGCCCGCGAGCAGAAGGCGTTCATCGACCAGCGGGTCGCCGAGCGCGGTCTCGAGGGCCGCGTCGACATCCGGCTCCAGGACTACCGCGACGTCGTGGACGGCCCCTTCGACACGGTGTCCTCGATCGAGATGGGCGAGCACGTGGGGGAGCAGAACTACCCGGTGTTCGCCGGTCAGGTCCACGACCTGCTGCGTCCCGGCGGACGCGCGCTCGTGCAGCAGATGTCCCGCACCACGCGCCCGGGCGGCGGCCCGTTCATCGAGGCGTTCATCGCCCCCGACATGCACATGCGCCCTGTCGGGCAGACCGTCGACCTGTTCGAGCGGGCCGGGCTCGAGGTCCGCGACGTGCATGCCCTGCGCGAGCACTACGTCCGCACCGTGGACGCGTGGTACGCCACGTTCGAGGCCAACTGGGACCGGGCCGTCGCTATGGTCGGCGAGGAGGTCGCCCGTGTCTGGCGCCTCTACCTGGTCGGTGGTGCACTGGCCTTCGAGGAGGGCCGGATGGGCGTCGACCAGCTGCTGATGGTGAAGCCCACCCTGGACGGCCGGAGCAGCCTGCCGCCGGTGCGCGACTTCTGATGTCCGACTTCCCGTGGCGCGACCTCGCCGCAGCGCTCCCGCTCACGGCAGCCGCCGTGGCCGTGGTCCTCGGTGCCACCTTCCTGGTCGCGCTGCGGGTCGGCCGGCACGCCGTCGTCGACGTCGCCTGGGGCCTCGGCTTCGTGGCGGTCGCCGCGACGGCGTACCTCCTCTCCGTCGGCGAAGGGGACCCGACCCGGCGGCTGCTCGTCCTGGTGCTCACCTCCGTGTGGGGACTGCGCCTGGCCTGGCACATCTGGCGGCGCGGACGAGGCCACGGCGAGGATCCGCGGTACGACGCACTGCTGAGCAAGGCGCCTGGCAACCGGAACATCTACGCACTGCGGCAGATCTACGCCGTCCAGGCGCTCGTGCTCTGGTTCGTCTCCCTGCCGGTCCAGGTGGCGGCCTTCGAGACCCCGGGGCCGAGCTGGCTCACCTGGGTGGGCGTCGCCGTCTGGGCGGTCGGGCTGTTCTTCGAGGCTGTCGGCGACCACCAGCTCCACCGGTTCCGCACCGACCCCGCGTCGCAGGGGAAGGTGCTCGACACCGGGCTGTGGCGTTACACCCGCCACCCCAACTACTTCGGCGACGCCTGCGTCTGGTGGGGGCTGTCGCTGGTCGCGTTCAGCGCCTGGCCCGGTGTCCTCACCCTGCTGTCCCCGGTCGTGATGACCTGGCTGCTGGCCAACGGCACCGGGAAGCCGCTGCTGGAGAAGGGGATGGCCTCCCGTCGACCTGGGTATGACGACTACGTCGCCCGGACCAGCGGCTTCCTCCCGCTGCCGCCTCGCACCGCACCCCCTAGGAGCACCGAGTGAAGACCCTCGCCGAAGGCGCCCAGGCGCCCGACTTCGAGCTGCCCGACGAGAACGGACGACCGGTCCGGCTGAGCGAGAAGCTCCAGGACGGCCCGGTCGTGCTGTTCTTCTACCCGATCGCCATGACGGGTGGCTGCACCAAGGAGGCGTGCCACTTCCGCGACCTCGCCGTCGAGTTCAAGGAGGTCGCCGCGCAACGGCTCGGGATCAGCACCGACCCGGTCGCCAAGCAGCGGGAGTTCTCCGAGCTGCACGGGTTCGACTACCCGCTGCTCTCCGACGAGTCGGGCGAGGTCGCTGTGGCGTACGGCGTGCCGCCGTCGGCTGATCACCCCGGTGAAGCGGGCGACCTTCGTGATCGACACCGACCGCACGGTGCTGAAGGTCATCTCCAGCGAGCTCAACATGGACGTCCACGCCGACCAGGCGCTCGCCGTCCTGCGCTCCCGCTGAGCCAGGTCAGCGCCGGGCCGCCGGTGAGATCGCGCCGATGACCAGCTCGGTGACGCAGATGGTCGCGGAGCCGGGCTTCACGCTGAGGCGCACGTCGGTGACGGGTCCGACGAAGGCCGCCTGAGTCCTGGTCAGGCCGTCGTCGACCTTGAACTGCAGGCGCTCGTCGTCGATCTGCACCGCAAGCCTGCCCCCGTCGCCGGCGAGGGTGCTCACCTGCACGCCCCATCCGTAGTCGAAGAGATCCTGGGTCATGCGCACGCGGACCTGGTCGCCCGGCCCGACCGCGTAGCCGCAACCCTCGACGGGGCCCTGCTCGGCGTGCGTGGCGTCGCCGATCACCGCGGGGTGCAACGTCCCGTCCGGCTTGGCCACGTAGAGCGTCTGCGCCGGTCCGTCGAAGTCGATGTCCTCGTGGAGAGGTGACAACATCCGCGAGAGCCGCGCCGCGTCCTGCCAGAATCCTGGGTGAAGCACGTTCTCGGGGGCGTAGGTGTCGTAGATGGCCAGCGGGAGCGAGCCGGTCGACGTCGGCGGTGACCCGGTCCAGCCAACCCTGAGCCGGATGACGTCCGATCCGGTCCACGGCTGTCAGGTTCGAGACGACGAGGGAAACGACCAGGCTGGCGACGAGCTCCGGCCCCGAGGAGACGCCCTGTTCGCCGTGAGCCGACGGCGAGACCGTCCGGGCGCCTCCAGATGCTCGCCCTCTTCGACGGCGCGCGGGGGTGATGAGCATGGCAAGGGCCAGACAGCCCACGACGAAGGTGTCGATCAGGTAGCGCTCGTACCCCACCCTGTTGAGCTGCAGAAAGTCGTAGCGGCTCGTGAAGACCACGAGTCCCCACGAGAGTGCTCCGTAGGTGACGAGCATGAGGAGCGGCAACCAGCCCTTTCGGCGCAGCGCCACCAGGACCGCCACCGCCGTCACGACAACCACGGAGACGAGGACGAGCTCGGCGCGACCAGGCGCGCTCAAGGGCTCTGCGACGGTCGGAAGGCTCCCCCACGGTCCCCCGAGGAATGCCGGGGCCACCAGATCCCCGAAGGCATCACCGTAGGCAGTCGAGAGCGTCCCGCGACGTGCCGCTGCGGTCGAGTGACGGGAGTCAGCCTCATCGGCTTCGCCCGAAGCAGGAGCGACGTAGGCGACGGCGTAGCCCGCGGCCACAGAGACCAGGATCAGCAAGGCGCCTTCGATGCGTCTCCAGACGCGCCCGGAAGGCGTCCTGGAGTCGCGAAGACGAGCACCCCGGCAAGCGGGATCACGAGCAGAATGGCCTTCTGCCACAGGAAGAGTCCGAGCGCGAAGCTCAGCGATCAGGCCGACCAGGCTCGAGCGGTCGCGGAGCCTGGCGAGACGCGCGGCGAACAAGACGGACAGGGCCATCGCTCCCAGCAGGGAGAGGCTCTGCAGGGCGGCCGCCCACCAGATCGTGGACTGCAGCGAGCAGGGGGGTGAGCGAGATCAGCGCGAGCGGGAGCGAGGAGGCGCCGCCGCTCACCGAACAGCTCACGCAGCGCGAGCGCCCAGGTCGCTGCGACCAGGGCGGCGCCGACAGGCCACGAGGACGACTGCCACGCCGTGCGCAAGCGGAACAGCCTTGGTCGCCAGCCACTCGATCAGGAACTGCCCGGGCATCACGTGGCCGTTGTAGTTCTGGAACAGGTAGTCGACGAACCCGAGGGAGCGGGTTCGTTCCATGTAGACCCAGTCGTCGCTCTCCCACGACCACCGGCTGACCGACCAGCCGCGGAGCACGAGGGCTGCGACGATGATGGCGACGACGCCGACGCGGAACGTGTTCCACTCCCACGCGGGTGCGTGCTGGTCGGCATCGGTTCCCGGGTCGCTCGCCATGCTCACGCCGTTCACTTGTCGGTGACAGGGACCCGTGCACCCTAGTTGGCCGCGCCCGACTTTGGTGCCGGGGCGCGTTTCGTAGCATCGTGGCCCCGTGCGCTTCGTCAACGAGACTTCTCCCGGCTACGACCTGACCTACAACGACGTCTTCATGGTGCCGCGACGCTCCGACGTCGGCTCCCGCCACGACGTGGACCTGTCCACGAGCGACGGGGTCGGTACGACGATCCCGCTGGTCGTCGCCAACATGACCGCCGTGTCCGGGCGGAGGATGGCCGAGACCGTGGCCCGCCGCGGCGGGATCGCCGTGATCCCGCAGGACATCCCCATCCCCGTGGTCGCGGACGTCGTCTCCTGGGTGAAGGACCGGCACCTGGTCTTCGACACCCCGATCACGCTCGACCCCGCGCAGACGGTCGGTGAGGCGATGGCGCTGCTGCCCAAGCGCGCGCACCGGGCCGCCTTCGTGGTCGAGGACGGTCGCCCCGTCGGTGTCATCACCGAGGAGGACTGCGCCGGGGTTGACCGGTTCACCCAGGTGCACGAGGTGATGTCGGTGAACCCGCTGACGCTGCCGGACACCATCGGGCCGCGTGAGGCCTTCGACCGGCTCGACGCGGCGCGCCGACGGGTCGCACCGGTCGTCGACGAGGACTGGCGCCTGCGCGGCGTCCTCACGCGCACGGCTGCGCTGCGGTCCACGCTCTACGAGCCCGCTGTCGACGCCGGCGGCAGGCTGCGCGTCGCCGCCGCGGTCGGGGTCAACGGCGACGTCGCGACCAAGGCGCGCGGGCTGGTCGAGGCCGGCGCGGACGTGCTGGTCGTCGACACCGCGCACGGCCACCAGGACCGGATGGTCGAGGCGCTGAAGGCGGTCCGGAAGATCGATCCGGGCGTCCCCGTGGTGGCCGGCAACGTCGTCTCCGCCGAAGGCGTGCGCGAGCTGATCGACGCGGGCGCCGACATCATCAAGGTCGGCGTCGGGCCGGGCGCGATGTGCACGACCCGGATGATGACCGGCGTCGGTCGTCCGCAGTTCTCTGCCGTGCTGGAGTGCTCCGACGCCGCCCGTGAGCTCGGGCGGCACGTGTGGGCCGACGGCGGGGTCAGGCACCCGCGCGACGTGGCGCTGGCCCTGGCGGCGGGCGCCTCGTCGGTGATGATCGGCTCGTGGTTCGCCGGGACTCACGAGTCGCCCGGCGACCTGCACGTCGACGCCGACGGCCGTGCCTACAAGGAGAGCTTCGGGATGGCGTCGGCCCGTGCGGTGGCCAGCCGCACCAGCGCCGAGACGGCCTTCGACCGGGCGCGCAAGGGGCTCTACGAGGAGGGCATCTCCTCGAGCCGGATGTTCCTGGACCGCGACCGCCCGGGGGTCGAGGACCTCATCGACCAGATCTGCGCGGGGGTGCGGTCGGCCTGCACGTACGCCGGCGCGCGCACGCTGGACGAGCTGCGCGAGAACGCCGTGGTCGGAATCCAGTCGGCAGCGGGCTTCCACGAGGGACGCCCGCTGCCGACCGGGTGGTGATCCGGCTCCGGAGCTAGCTCCGGACGATGTCCGCTGACTCGCTCGGGGTGGTGTCACCCTCGGTGAGCAGCGGCTCGTCGGCTGGCTCCACGCTGAGCGCGAAGTCGTCGCCGTGCAGGGTGGCGCCGGTGACGACGGCCTTCTCGACGGCCGCGGCCGCGTAGCGACGGCGCACCATCAGCGGGTCGTCGCGCAGGTCCTTCACGAGCGCCCAGCCGAGCCCGACCATCACCAGGGCGAACGGCAGCGCCGCCACGATGGTGATGTTCTGCAGGCCGGTCAGCGCGGAGTCACCCCCGACGGTGAGCATCACCGCGGCGACGGCGCCGGTGGCGACGCCCCAGAAGATGACGTTGGCCTTGCTCGGGGTGAGCGTGCCGCGCTGCGAGAGCGTGCCCATCACGATCGAGGCGGCGTCGGCCCCGGAGATGAAGAAGATCGCGACGAGCGCCATCACGACGACGCCGGTGACGCCGGCGAGCGGCATGCTGTCGAGGAGGCTGAAGAGCTGCCCCTCGGTGGTCGCGGCACCTGCGACGTCGACGCCGTCCATCTGCGCCTTGATGCCGGCGCCGCCGAAGATCGCGAACCAGACCAGGCTCACCAGGCTCGGCACGAGGAGCACACCGGTGACGAACTGGCGGATGGTGCGGCCGCGCGAGATGCGTGCGATGAACATGCCGACGAACGGCGTCCACGAGAGCCACCAGGCCCAGTAGAAGACGGTCCAGCCGGCCAGCCACTCGGCCATGCCGTTGCCGCCGGCGGCGTCGGTGCGCGCCGACATCATCGCCAGGTCCTTGAAGTAGCTGCCGACCGCGGTCGGGATCAGGTCCAGGATGAACACGGTCGGGCCGACCACGAACACGAAGACCGCCAGCGCGAGCGCCAGGACCATGTTGATGTTGGAGAGCCACTGGATGCCCTTGGCGACGCCGGAGACGGCCGAGGCGATGAAGGCGACCGTGAGGACCGCGATGATGCCGACGAGCACGCCGTTGCCGACCTTGCCGAAGCCACCCACGATCTCGAGGCCGGAGCCGATCTGCAGGGCTCCGAGGCCCAGCGAGGCCGCCGAGCCGAACAGGGTGGCGAAGATGGCCAGCATGTCGATGACGCGACCGGCGGTGCCGTTCGCGCGCTTCTCCCCGATGAGCGGGATGAACGCGGAGCTGATCAGCTGCGAGCGGCCGCGGCGGAAGGTGCCGTAGGCGATGGCGATGCCCACGACGGCGTAGATCGCCCACGGGTGCAGCGTCCAGTGGAACAGCGTGGTGGCCATCGCGGTCTGCACGGCCTGCGGGTTGCCCGCCTCACCGGTGCCCGGCGGGGGAGTCATGTAGTGCGAGAGCGGTTCGGTGACGCCGTAGAACATCAGGCCGATGCCCATGCCGGCGCTGAACATCATCGCCACCCAGGAGACGGTGTTGAACTCCGGCTCCTCGTCGTCGGCGCCCAGCGGGATGTTGCCGAAACGGCCGGCGGCCAGCCAGATGACGAAGGCCACGAAGGCCGAGGCCAGCACGACGAACAGCCAGCCCATGTTGAGGACGGTCCAGTCGAGCGCGCCCCCGGACGCCGTACCGAGACTCTTGGTGTCGAGGAAGCCCCAGGCGACGAAGCCGAGAGCGACCGCGGCCGTGACGCCGAAGACGACCTTGTCGATCCGGCCGCCTCCTTCGGAGGCCTCGACGGCAGCAGGCTCGAGTGCGGGGTGGAGGGGTTCCTCCACGGTCCGCGCGGGTGGTTCGGTGGTCTGTGTACTCAACTCAGGTGTGACGCCACGCAGCGGTGACGCCCCTCCGTTCTCGACGTCGGGGACATACGTAATGGGCGACCACACCAGGAATCACAGCGGATTCTCAACCTGCAGCCAGGTTTCCCCGCGTGACGGGAGACCCGACTCACAGGCAGGGGCGCGCCCACACCGACGTTGTCCCGGTCGGCCGCCGGTGAAACCCGACCGTGGGGAGGATCACGCTCAGCGCCTGCGCCGGCCCTTGCCCTGGGGGCGGGGCTTCGCGGGCCGCCCGGGGCGGGTCGGCTTCGCAGGCTTGGCCGGCTTGGCCGACTTCTTCGGTCCGGGCTCCGGCGCGTCGGCCTCGCCGCGTGAGCTGCGCTCGGTGCGACCGCGCACGATGCCGATGAAGGTCTCGACCCGGGGGTCGTCCGCATCCACGGGCCAGGCCAGGCCGACCTGGCTCTCCTCCACCCCGGTGACCGGCACCGCGACGACGTCCTTGCGGTGGTGCACGCGGGCCACCGACATCGGCACGATCATGATGCCGCCCTGCGCCGCCACCGTCTCCACGGCCTGGTGGGGCGTCATCGCGGGCACCGGGTAGCGCGTCCCGTCCCGCACCTCGGTCGCGACGTCGCGCCAGGCGGGAACGTCGTCGGGGTCCTGGAGCAGGTGCTCGTCGGCGAGGTCGGCGACCGGGATCTCGTCGTACGCCGCGACGGGGTGCTCCTTGCTGACCACCGCCACGGGAACCTCGCGGTAGAGCGGGATCACGTGCAGCCCCGCCCGGTCCACCGGGAGCCGGACGAACGCCATGTCGGCCTCGCCCGCGCGCAGGGCGGTGAGCTGCTCGTCCTCCGGGACGGGCACCGTCTCCAGCGGGCCGCTGGACCGACGCTGCCAGGTCTTCACCCACTTGTCGGGCGTGACCCCCGTGACGAACGTGACACGGAAGGGTGCCTGCCTTGGCTCTTCCGGATGACCGTCCATGGACGCTCATGCTAGGTCCCGGAGGGGCAGCGGCAGGCACCCGGCCGCGTGTCCGCTCAGCTCAGGGCCGCTCCGACCGACGCGAAGCCGGTGCACACCACGAGAAGCCCCAGGATCAGCGGGAAGATGAACCGGAGGTACTGGTCGTAGCGGACCTTGGCCAGGGCCAGGCCACCCATCACCACCGCCGACGTGGGCGTGATCAGGTTGATGACGCCGGACGCCGACTGGTAGGCGGTGACGACCATGGCACGGGAGACACCGGCGAAGTCACCGAGGGGCGCGAGGATCGGCATGGCGAGTGCCGCGTGCCCCGAGGTCGACGGGACCAGGAACGCCAGGGGCAGGTTGATCAGGAACATCAGGCCGCCGAACACCGCGGACGAGGTGTTGCTGACCGCGTTCTCCATCGAGTGGAGCACCGTGTCGGTGATCTGGGAGTTGTTCATGATGACGGTGATCCCGCGGGCCAGCACGATGATCAGGCCGACGCCGATGAAGTCTCCAGCGCCGCGCACCAGGGTGTCGGTCAGTCCCTTCTCTCCCAGACCGCCGATGAGGCCGACCACGATCGACATCACGAGGAACAGCGCGGCGAGCTCGGGGAAGTACCAGTCGAGCTGCCAGCCGTAGCTGGCGGCGTCGGGGCCGTTGATGACCTGGGCCCAGGGCACGATCGCGAAGATCATGAAGGCGAAGGTGACGCCGACGATGCCGAGCACGCTCTTCTGCTTGCCGGTCAGCTCCGGGACCTCGCCGACACCTGCGGAGGCGATCTCCTCATCACCCTCCTGTGGTGCGGTGAGGGAGCGGGTCGGGTCGGCCTTGACCCGCTTCGCGTAGCGCAGGACGAAGAGCACTCCGACAGGCACCAGGAGGACGTACATGAGGAAGCGGAAGCCGATCCCGTCGCCGATCGAGATGCCGGCGGCGTCGGAGGCCACGCCGGTGGCGAACGGGTTCACCGTCGAGGCGAGGACGCCGATGCCCGCCCCGACCAGGATCGTGGCGGCGGCGACCATCCGGTCGTAGCCGAGGCTCAGCATCAGGGGAATGACGAGGGCGTAGAAGCCCAGGGTCTCCTCGGCCATCCCCTCGGTGGTCCCCCCGATGGAGAACAGCACCATCAGGATGGCGATCACGACCGCGCCGCGCGTGCCGAAGCGCTTGGCCACGTGAGCGACCCCGTTGTCGATCGCGCCGGTGCTCATCGACATCGTGATGAAGATTCCGATGGCGATGACGAACAGGAAGACGCCGGCGGCTCCGAACAGCTCGCCGGTCTCGTAGGGCCCGATGAACCCCTCGGCGCTCTTGACCCCGTACAGCCCGTTGATCGGCGAGAGGAACAGGTCGTACAACCGGTCGGTGAAGCTCAGGCCTGCGTCCACGCTGTGGTAGCTGCCAGGGATGGGGCCGCCGGTCTTCTCGCTCACCTTGTAGGCCCCGGTGGGGATGATGAAGGCGAGCAACCAGACGAGCACGGTGACTCCGAAGAGCACCGTGAAGGCGCTCGGGAAGCGGAACGACCGCTTCTTCTCCGGCACCGGCGCCGTACTGCCGGTGGGCGCGGACGTGGTGGCCATGACGCTTCCCTTCTGTCGATCCCCGTGAGGCCAGCCAACTCGCTCTCGTTACCAGCGCGTAGGGCCGACGGGACCAGGGACTCAGGACCTTGGGCCCTCTCGGAGGGAGCCCGGACGAGCGCAGCCTGAGATGTCGGGGACCACTGCGAGGAAAGGCAGCCTGATGACCCTGCACGTGGACTCGGAGGTGGGTCGTCTCAGGCAGGCGATCCTGCACCGGCCGGACCTGGAGCTGAAGCGGCTGACGCCGACCAACAAGGATGACTACCTCTTCGACGACGTCCTGTGGGTGAAGAAGGCCAAGCAGGAGCACGACGCCTTCGCGGAGTCGCTGCGCGACCTGGACGTGCAGGTGCACCTCCTGGACGAGCTGCTGCTCGAGACGGTGCGGATCCCCGAGGCGAAGAACTACGTCCTGGAGCGCTCCTTCGACGAGCTGGTCTTCGGCCCGATGGCGGTCGACGCGCTGTTCGCCCTGTTCACCTCGCTCGACGACGAGACGCTGGTCGAGTACCTGATCGGCGGGATCACCAAGCGCGAGCTCCTCGAGCGCGTGGAGGAGCCTCGTTCGGTGATGGTGCAGGCGCTGGGCATGGACGACATGCTGCTGCCCCCGCTGCCGAACCACCTCTTCACCCGCGACACGTCGGCGTGGATCTACGACGGCGTCTCGGTCAACTCGATGCGCAAGACCGCACGGATGCGCGAGACGATCCACTACGAGGCGATCTACCGGTGGCACCCGACCTTCGCGGGTTCGGACCACCGCGTCTGGTCCGAAGGCAGCATCAACGGCCGGGCGACCGCCGAGGGTGGCGACATGCTGGTCCTGGGCCGCGGCGCCGTGCTGATCGGGATGAGCGAGCGGACCACGCCCCAGGCGGTCGAGCGACTCGCACAGCGGATCTTCGCCGCGGGCAGCGCCCACACGATCGTCGCCCTGGCGATGCCGCAGAAGCGGGCCTTCATGCACCTCGACACCGTGATGACGATGGTCAACGAGGACACCTTCACCCAGTACGCGGGCCTCGGGACGCTGCCGGCGTACACGATCGAGCCGGGCGACGTGGAGAAGGAGCTCAAGGTCACGGCGCACGCTCCGGAGCAGATGCACGAGGCGATCGCCCGCGCGCTTGGTCTCGACCACGTCAACGTGCTGATCCCGACCCAGGACGTCCACGCCGCCGAGCGCGAGCAGTGGGACGACGGCTGCAACGTCCTGGCGGTGAGCCCCGGTGTCGTCGTGGCCTACGAGCGCAACGTCACCACCAACACCCACCTCCGCCGGCACGGCATCGAGGTGGTCACCATCCAGGGAAACGAGCTCGGACGCGGTCGCGGCGGTCCGCGCTGCATGACCTGCCCGATCGAACGCGAAGGGATCTGACATGGCTTTCAACCTGCGCAACCGCAGCTTCGTCAAGGAGGTCGACTTCACGCCCCAGGAGTGGAAGTTCCTGCTCGACCTGGCCGCCGAGCTCAAGATCGCGAAGTACGCCGGCTCGGAGCAGCCGCGCCTCGAGCGGAAGAACATCGCCCTGATCTTCGAGAAGACCTCGACCCGCACCCGGTGCGCGTTCGAGGTGGCGGCGTTCGACCAGGGCGCGCGCGTGACCTATCTCGACCCGACCGGCTCGCAGATCGGGCACAAGGAGTCGATGGAGGACACCGCACGGGTGCTCGGCCGGATGTACGACGGCATCGAGTATCGCGGCTCCTCGCAGGACAACGTCGAGACGCTGGCGCGCTACGCGGGCGTCCCCGTCTGGAACGGGCTCACCGACGAGTGGCACCCCACCCAGACACTGTGCGACATGCTCACCATGCGCGAGCACTGCCACAAGCACGATGAGGAGATCTCTTTCGCCTACCTCGGAGACGCGCACAACAACGTCGGCAACTCGCTGCTCGTCGCCGGCGCGATGATGGGAATGGACGTCCGGATCGTCGCGCCGCGGTCGGTGTGGAACTCGGACGGCGTGGTCAAGCAGGCGCAGGACATCGCGGTCGAGACCGGGGCCAGGATCACGCACACGGAGGACGTCGGCGAGGGTGTCGACGGCGTGGACTTCCTCTACACCGACGTCTGGGTCTCGATGGGGGAGTCGAAGGAGGTCTGGGAGGAGCGGATCCACCTGCTGCGGCCCTACCAGGTGAACATGCCGCTGCTGCGGATGACCGGCAACCCGAAGGTGAAGTTCATGCACTGCCTCCCCGGCTTCCACGACCGGCACACCAAGGTCGGCGAGGAGCTGTTCCAGAAGACCGGGATGACGGCCCTCGAGGTCACCGATGAGGTCTTCGAGTCCAAGCACTCGATCGTCTTCGACCAGGCAGAGAACCGGATGCACACCATCAAGGCGATCCTCGTCGCCACGTTGGGTGGCTGACCGATGCGCATCGTGGCGGCCCTGGGGGGCAACGCCCTGCTCCAGCGCGGCCAGAAGCCCGACGCCGCGGTCCAGGAGGCCAACGTGGCCCGTGCGGTCGCGGCTCTTGCCCCGCTCGCCGAAGATCACGAGCTGGTCATCACCCACGGCAACGGCCCCCAGGTGGGGGTGCTGGCCCTGCAGTCGGCGTCCGACCCGCACCTGACCACGCCGTACCCGTTCGACGTGCTCGGCGCACAGACCCAGGGGATGATCGGCTACTGGCTGCTCCAGGCCATGCAGAATGCGCTGACCAACCGGCAGGTGGCTGCGATCATCAACCAGACGCTCGTGGCGGCCGATGACCCCGCGTTCCAGAACCCCACCAAGTTCGTCGGCGAGGTCTACACGGCCGACGAGGCGGCCGCCGCGACGGAGAAGCGCGGCTGGGTGATGAAGCCGGACGGCGAGCACTGGCGCCGGGTGGTCGGTTCGCCGCATCCGCAACGGGTCGTGGAGACCCGGCTGATCCGGCTGCTGCTCAACAGCGGCGCCGTCGTGATCTGCGCGGGCGGGGGAGGCGTGCCGGTGATCCGAAACGAGCGGGGCTTCCTGGACGGCGTGGAGGCCGTGGTCGACAAGGACCTCACCTCGGCGGTGCTGGCGGAGGCGTTGGAGGCGGACCTGCTGCTCGTGCTGACGGACGTGCCCAACGTCGTCCGCGGGTTCGGCACGGCGTCCGCCGAGCCCATCCTGCGCGCCACCCCGGCGGTGCTGCGCCGCGAGGACTTCCCGGCCGGCTCGATGGGCCCGAAGGTCGAGGCCGCCTGCCGCTTCGTCGAGATCACGGGTGACACCGCCGGCATCGGCCGGTTGGAGGACGCGGTGGCGATCTCGCGCGGCCGCGCCGGCACGATCGTCACGCCGTCGGGGTTGCTGCCCGGCGAGGAGGGACCTTCGCCCCTTGCCGCAGCGTCGGACGCCTTGTCTTGATGGAGATCCCGGATCACACGGAAGAGGCGAGACACTCATGGCTGCCACGAAGACCTGGCGCATCGACATCTTCATCGGGGAACGCGACGAGCAGACCCATGCCGAGGCGCGGCTGCTCCCGGCAGAGGAGGTCACCCTGACCGGGCGCGGCGTCGCGCGGCTCAACCCGGTCGACCGGGACGTGCCCGAGATCGGCGACGAGCTCGCGGTGGCGCGCGCGCTCTCCGACCTGGCACATCAGCTGCTGATGGCCGCAGTCGACGACATCGAGCAGGTGACCCACGCGCCGGCTCATCTGTCGAGCTGACTTCCTCGACCTCTGAGGGGGCTCCGTGCCGGTCATCATGGGACAGGGACTCACCTCTTCGGAGGCCGCGGCCCGGCGGGCGGAGCTCGGGCCGAACCGGCTTCCCCCGCCCCGACGACCCTCGACGCTCAAGCGTCTCCTGGGCGAGGTCACCCACTTCTTCGCGCTCATGCTCTGGGTCGCGGGGATCCTCGCGTTGCTCGGCGGGCTGCCGCAGCTGGGCATCGCGATCTTCGCGGTCATCCTGCTCAACGGCGTGTTCGCCTTCGTGCAGCAGGCGCGTGCGGACCGCGCCGCCGAACGGCTCCAGGCGATGCTGCCCACCAAGGTGTCGGTCTGGCGGGACGGGCGCCGACGGCGGATCCAGGCAGAGGACGTCGTGGTCGACGACGTGCTGCTGCTCGAGAGCGGCGACCGGGTCCCGGCGGACGCCGTGGTGCTGGCCGCCAACCGGCTGCTGGTGGACACCTCGATGCTCACCGGGGAGAGCGTCGCGGGCGCGGTCGAGAAGGACGAGGTCCTCTACGCCGGCACGTTCGTCGTCGAGGGGGACGCCCGGGCGCTGGTCGTGGCGATCGGCGAGCACACCCGGCTGGCCGGCATCGCCGAGCTGACCACCCGGTCGGCCAAGCCGGACACTCCGCTCACGCGCGAGCTCAACGCGGTCGTGCGGCTGATCGCCGCGATCGCGCTCGGCATGGGTGCGCTCTTCCTGCTCGTGTCGCTCCTGGTCGGGAGCTCGCTCGAGGACGGCTTCATCTTCGCGATCGGCGTGACCGTCGCCCTGGTGCCCGAGGCCCTGCTGCCCACCGTCACCCTCTCGCTGGCGTGGGGGGCCGAGCAGATGTCCAAGCGACAGATCCTGGTGCGCAACCTCGAGGCGGTCGAGACGCTCGGCTCGACGACCTTCATCTGCACCGACAAGACCGGCACGCTCACGCGCAACCAGATGGCCGTTGTCGAGGCGTGGACGCCTTCAGGCTCGGTGAGCGTGACGGGTCCGGGGTACGAGCCGCACGCCGACTTCGCCTGGTCGGTGGACTCGGCCCGGGAGGCCTGCGACGAGCTGGCGCTGGCGGCGGTGCGGTGCTCGACCGGCTACGCGGAGGAGGTGAAGGGACGCTGGCAGGCCCACGGTGACCCCATGGAGGCCGCCCTCGACGCGTTCGCCCGCCGACTGGGCGTCGACACGGACGAGGACCGCCTCCGGCACCCGGTGGACCTGAGGTTCCCCTTCGACCCGCGCACACGCCGGATGTCCGTGGTGGTCGAGGACCAGGTGCTGGTCAAGGGTGCCCCGGACGCCGTGCTGGCGCACTGCGACTTCTCTCCCGCGGCCCACGCCCGGGTGGACGCCATGACCCGGCGCGGCCTGCGCGTGCTGGCGGTCGCTGCCGCGCCCTGCGAGGGGAGAACGCCCGACGACGCCCGAGGAGGCCGAGCGCGACCTGCAGCTGCTGGGACTGGTCGCGCTCCAGGACCCGCCGCGCGACGACGTCTCCGAGGCCCTCGCCGCGTGCCGGGCGGCCGGCATCAAGGTCGCGATGGTGACCGGCGACCACCCGGCGACCGCCGCGGCCATCGCCGACGAGGTCGGGCTGCGTCACCGCGGCGACCCGGTGGTCAGCGGCGCCGAGCTGCCGACCAACGACCGCGTGCTGGCGGCCCTGCTCGACCACGACGGCGCAGTGATCGCCCGGGTCTCGCCGGAGGACAAGCTGCGCATCGCGCGGGCACTGCGGTCCCGCGGGCACGTGGTGGCGATGACGGGGGACGGGGTCAACGACGCGCCGGCGCTGCACGAGGCCGACATCGGGGTGGCCATGGGCCTGTCGGGGACGGACGTGGCGCGCGAGGCGGCCGACCTGGTGCTGCTCGACGACGCGTTCGCGAGCATCGTCGCCGGGGTCGAGCAGGGCCGCGCCACCTTCGTGAACATGCGCCGGTTCCTTACCTACCACCTCACCGACAACGTCGCCGAGCTGACGCCGTTCCTGGTGTGGGCCCTGTCGGGCGACACCTTCCCGCTCGCGCTGGGCGTCATGCAGATCCTCGCGCTGGACATCGGCACCGACACCCTGTCCGCCGTGGCGCTGGGAGCCGAGCCACCCGCCCGGCACCTGCTCGACGGGCCGCCGGTGCGCGGCCGGCTCATGAACGGCACCGTGCTGCGCCGCGCGTTCGGCCTCCTCGGACCGTTGGAAGCCGGGCTCTCCATGATCGCCTTCCTGGTCTCGCTGATGGCTGTCGGCTGGCGACCGGGTGCCGTGTTCCCGACCGGCCACGACCTGATGGCCGCCTCCGGTGCAGCCTTCATGACGGTGGTCCTCGCCCAGGCCGCGAACGCCTTCGCCTGCCGCAGCTCGAGCCAGACGCCCGGAGCGCTGGGCTGGACGACCAACCGGCTGCTGATCCCGGCCGTGGCCGCCGGGCTCGCGTTCTCCCTGCTGGTCCTGCTGGTCCCCCCGCTGGCGCGGGTGCTCGACCAGGCGGCGCCCCCGGCGCTGGGGTGGGTGGTCGCCGTGCTCGCCGCGCCGGTGCTGCTGGCCGTCGACGGCCTGGACAAGAGGTTCCGCAGCCGTCGGCCGCGCCCCGAGCACCAGCGGTAGCGCCGGGGACCATCGGCCCTTCGCGCGCTGTCCTCCCGGGACGATCCTGGAGGCATGGACGTCCCTCGAGCAGAGGCCCGGATGCACGCCTGGGAGGTGCCCGCAGGCGGTGCTCCGCCGCTGCTGCGTGCGGTGGAGCGACCCGTCCCGCGCCCCGGCGCCGACGAGGTGCTGGTGCGGGTGCGGGTGTGCGGCGTGTGCCGCACCGACCTCCACCTCGCCGAGGGCGACCTGCCGGCCAAGGCAGCCGGGGTCGTCCCCGGTCACGAGGTCGTGGGGGAGGTGGTCGAGGCCGGTCCCGCCGTCACCGAGGTGGCCGTCGGGGACCGGGTGGGCATCGCCTGGCTGCGGCGTACCTGCCTCCAGTGCCGCTGGTGCCGCGCCGGGCAGGAGAATCTCTGCCGGCGCTCCGAGTACACCGGGTGGGACGCGGACGGCGGCTTCGCGGAGTACGCCGTCGCCCCGGCGGCCTACGTGTACGCCGTGCCCGACACGTTCAGCGACCTGCAGGCTGCGCCCCTGCTCTGCGCCGGCATCATCGGCTACCGGGCGCTGCGCCGTGCCCAGCTGCCGCCGGGAGGCCGGCTGGGGATCTACGGCTTCGGGGCGAGCGCCCACATCACCGCCCAGATCGCCCTGGCCCAGGGAGCAGAGGTGCACGTGCTCACCCGCGGAGAGGGCGCCCGGGCGCTGGCCCTGGAGCTCGGCGCGTCCTCCGCCGGGGAGGCGCGCGACCGGCCCCCGGTGCCGCTGGACGCCGCGATCGTCTTCGCGCCCGCCGGTGACCTCGTGCCACTGGCCCTGGAGGCGCTGGACCAGAGCGGCACGCTGGCGCTCGCGGGCATCCACCTCACCGACGTCCCGGCGCTCGACTACCAGCGGCACCTGTTCCGGGAGCGGACGCTCACCAGCGTCACCGCCAACACCCGTCGTGACGGCGAGGAGCTGCTGCGGCTCGCGGCGGCGCTCCGTGTCGAGGCACGGGTGACCTCCTACCCGTTCAGCGAGACCGATCGTGCGCTCGACGACCTCTCCGCCGGGCGGCTCACCGGCGCCGCGGTGATCGAGGTCCGATGACGTCGTCGACGGTCGGACCAGCTCAGCGGCAGGGCCTGACGAACAGCGAGGCCGCCCGCCGGCTGGAGGAGCACGGCCCGAACACGCTCCCGACCAGACCCCCGCGGAGCGTGCTCTCCCGCATCCTCGGGCAGCTGCGCGACCCGATGATGCTGCTGCTGCTCGCGGCCGCGGTGGTCACCACTGCCATCGGCGACGTCACCGACACCGTCGTGATCGGGCTGGTGGTGGTGCTCAACTCGGCCATCGGTGTGGTCCAGGAGGTCCGGGCAGACCGGGCGATCTCGGAGCTGGACCGGCTCGCCGCACCGGTGGCCCGGGTGCTGCGCGACGGCGTGCTCGTCGAGCTGCCCGGCGCCGACGTGGTGGTCGAGGACCTGGTCACGGTGGACGCGGGGGACGTCGTACCGGCCGACCTGCTGGTCCTCGAGAGCCACGACCTCCAGGTCGACGAGGCGGCGATGACCGGGGAGTCCCAGCCCGTCGACCGCACCGTGGGGGAGGAGCTGTCGTCCGGCACCGTCGTCACCCGCGGTCGGGCCGCCGGCTCGGTGCTGCGCACCGGCCGCGACAGCGGGCTCGGACAGATCGCCGCGCTGATCGCGTCCGCCGGCGTCACGGTCACACCGCTGCAGCTGCGGTTGCGCCGGCTCTCCCGGGAGCTGGTCCTGCTCGTGCTCGCCGCCGCGGCGGTGGTCCTCGTGCTCGGACTGATCCGGGGCCGCGACCTGACGGAGATGCTCATCACCGCGGTCAGCCTGGCGGTCGCGGCGGTCCCGGAGTCGCTGCCGGCCGTGGTCTCGGTCTCGCTGGCCCTCGGGGCACACCGGATGGCCAAGCGGTCGGCGCTGGTGCGGCGGCTGCCGGCCGTGGAGACCCTCGGGTCCGTCACGGTGCTGGCCTCCGACAAGACGGGCACGCTCACCGAGGGGCGGATGGTCACGACCGCGGCGTGGACGCCTCCCGGCCGCGAGTACACGGTCAGCGGGCAGGGCTACGCACCGCAGGGTGACGTGCTCGCCGACGGCGAGCCCGTGTCGACGGGGGACCGGGCGCTGGCGCGGCTGCTGCGCGACGTGGTGCTGTGCAACGACGCCCGGCTGCTGCCGCCGACGGAGGACGTCGCGGACTGGGCGGCTGCCGGCGACCCGCTGGAGGCTGCGCTCATCGCGTTCGCGGCCAAGGGCGGGCTGGATCCGGATGCCGAGCGCGTCTACTGGCAGCGCCGCAGCGAGTCGCCGTTCCAGGCCGAGCGAGGCTGGATGGCGACGTCCCACCAGGACGAGGACGGCGACTGGCTGACCGTGTGCAAGGGAGCCCCGGAGGCCTTGCTCGAGGTCCTGGCGGACGAGGCGCCCGTGCTGGCCCGGGCCCGTGAGGAGACCGAGCGGCTGGCTGGGCTCGGCTGCCGGGTCATCGCGGTGGCCGACTGCCCCGCCGCGTCGATGGAGGGCGCGCCACTGCGGCTGGCCGGCCTGGTCGGGATCACCGACCCCCCGCGGACCGCGTCGCGGGGTGTGGTGGAGGCTTGCGCCGCGGCCGGGATCCGGGTGCTGCTCGTCACCGGTGACCATCCCGTCACGGCCCGGGTGATCGCCTCCCAGGTCGGCATCACCGGCCCGGGCAGCGCGGTGGTCACCGGTGCCGACGTGGCGGAGGACCGGCACGGCGCGGACCTCGACGACGTCGCCGTCTACGCCCGCATCCGCCCGGAGCAGAAGGTCCGGATCGTCCGGGACCTCCAGGAGCGCGGGCACGTCGTCGCCATGACCGGGGACGGGGTGAACGACGCCCCGGCGCTGCGCACCGCGGACATCGGGGTCGCCATGGGCAAGGGTGGCACCGAGGTGGCCCGCCAGGCGGCGGACCTCGTGCTCGCCGATGACGACCTCGCCACCATCGTGGTCGCGGTCGAGGAGGGGCGCCGCGTCTACGCGAACATCCGCAACTTCCTCCGCTACGCCGTCTCGGGCGGCGTCGCCGAGGTGCTGGTCATGCTGGCGGGGCCGTTCCTCGGTGCGCCGCTGCCGCTGCTGCCGGCCCAGATCCTGTGGGTCAACATGCTCACCCACGGTCTGCCCGGCGTGGCGTTCGGTGCGGAGCCGGCCGCGCCGTCGGCCATGCGGCAACCGTCCCGGTCGCCGCGGGAGTCGGTCCTGGGCCAGGGGCTCGCCCAGCAGATCGGTCTGATCGGCGCGGCCATCGCGGTCATCTCCCTCGGCGCCGGGCTGGTCGCGGAGAGCCAGGGCCTGCACCTCCAGTCCGTCACCTTCGTGACGCTGGGGCTCGCGCAGCTCGGCGTCGCGCTCGCGCTGCGGACCAGGACGCATCGCACGTGGCGCGAGCGTGGCCTGGAGGCCGCCGTCCTCGCGGCGGCGGTGCTCCAGGTCCTCGCCGTGCAGGTGGGGGTGCTCCAGGAGCTGCTGGGCACGCAGTCGCTGGCCCCCGAGGTCCTGCTGGTCCTGCTGCTCGTCGCCGCCGTGCCGGGACTGCTGGTGCGGCTGCTCGTCGGCCGGGGCCGCAGTGAGCGCGGCCGCTGACCACGTGCCGGACGGTGGGACCTTCGACTCTGGGGTCCGCGCCGCCGGGCACGGTGTGATGGCTGAGTCAGGAGGAGACGACATGACCACCGTGCACCCAGCGCCCCGTCCTACCCTGCGGTTCCTCGGCGCCGCCGGGACGGTCACCGGGAGCAAGTTCCTGGTGGAGACCGCCACAGCCCGGATCCTCGTGGACTGCGGGCTGTTCCAGGGCGACCGCCAATGGAGGCGCCGCAACTGGGACGACCTCCCGGTCGACCCCGGGAGCCTCGACGCAGTCGTCCTCACGCATGCCCACCTCGACCACAGCGGCGCCCTGCCGCTGCTCACCCGGCACGGCTACTCCGGCCCGGTGTTCTGCACCCCGGCGACCGCGAGCCTCGCTGCCATCGTGCTGCGCGACGCGGCCCACCTGCAGGAGGAGGAGGCGCGCTACGCCAACGAGGCCGGCTTCTCCAAGCACGCTCCGGCCCTGCCTCTGTTCGACACCGCCGATGCGGAGAAGGCGATCAGCCTGCTGCGGCCGCTGGAGCACGACGACCGCGGAACCCTGCCCGGCGGGATGACGCTGCACCTGCGCCGGGCCGGGCACATCCTGGGCTCCGCGTTCGCGGAGCTCGACGTGGACGGCGTCCGGGTGCTGTTCTCCGGGGACATGGGCCGCCCCGAGCACCCGCTCCTGCTGCCTCCGGCCGTCCCGGCGGACGCCGACGTCGTCGTCGTCGAGTCGACGTACGGCGACCGCGAGCACGAGGACTCCAGCGACCAGGACCTCGCCGACGTGATCCGGCGTACGACGCACCGCGGAGGTGTGTGCCTGCTGCCGGCCTTCGCCGTCGACCGGACGCCCGTGCTGCTGATGGCGCTGGCCCGGCTCAAGGCGGCGGACCAGATTCCGGACCTGCCGATCTTCGTGGACAGCCCGATGGCGCTGCACGCGCTGCAGGTCTACCGGGACGCGATCGCCCGTCACGACCCCGACGTGCGCCCCGAGATCGGCACGGACGGGCACCTGTTCGAGCCGGCCGGGCTGCGACTGATGCCGACCCGCGAGGACTCGGAGCAGCTCAACCGTCCGGGTCGCCCCTGCATCATCATCTCGGCGTCGGGGATGGCGACCGGCGGGCGGGTGCTGCACCACCTGGCGGACCAGCTGCCGAACTCGCGCAACAGCGTCGTGCTGACAGGCTTCCAGGTGCCGGGGACCCGGGGCAGGGCCCTCGCCGACGGCGCCACCAGCCTGAAGATCCACGGCCGCTACGTCCCCGTGCGCGCCGAGGTGGCCTCGCTCCAGGGGTTCTCGGCCCATGCCGACGCCGGGCAGCTGGTCGCCTGGCTCAGGGACATGCGGGCCCCGCGCACCGCCTACGTCGTGCACGGCGAGCTGGACGCCTCACTGGCGCTGGCCGACCGGCTGGGCCGGGAGCTCGGCTGGACCGCGGTCGTGCCGCAGTACCTGGAGAAGGTCCGGCTGGACTGAGCAGGTCCACGGAGGAGACGAGAGCGAGCCATGAACGACACTTCGAGCCAGACCCGCCGGGACGTCACCGTGGTGGGAACCGACGGCAGTGCGGACGCCGACCGGGCGATCGCCTTCGCCGTCGAGGACTGCCTGCGGACGCAGCGCTCCCTGCGCATCGTCCACGTCGTCCCCGAAGCCGTCCCGATGACCCCGATGCTGCCGCTGTTCAGCGCCGACTCACTGCGAGCCGTCGGCTCCCAGATCCTCGCCGAGGCGTCGGAGAAGGCACGCGAGCTGTCGAAGGACGAGGTGGACGTCGAGACGGTGCTCGCCCACGGTCCGAGGATCCCCGCCCTGCTGTCGCACACCTACGACGCCGCGCTGGTCGTCCTGGGGCGACGAGCGTCCACCCTGGCCCGGGTGCGCACGGGCTCCACGACCAGCGCAGCGGCCGGCCGGGCCGACTGCCCGGTCATCGCCGTGCCCGAGGAGTGGAGCGGCGCGCACCGTCACGGCCGCGTCGTGGCGGCGGTCGACGGGACGCCCGCGAGCTCCGACATCGTCCGCACGGGCCTGGCCGCTGCGCACGAGCGCGGGTCCGTCCTGGTCGTCCTGCACGCGTGGCGGCCGCTGGCGCCGTACGACATCGTGCTGGGTGGTTCGGGCACCAGCGAGGTGTGGATGCGCCAGGCCGAGCCCGCCGTCTGGTCGCTCGTGGCGGGGCTGCGAGCGGACTACCCGGACGTCGAGGTGAGCGTGGACCTGCGCTACGAGCACACCGCCGACGCGCTGGTCGAGGCCGGCCGGGACGCCGACCTGCTCGTGATGGGACGCCGCGGGGAGGGCGCCATGTTCGGGATGGCGCTGGGGTCGAAGGCTCGCGCCCTGCTCAGGTCCGGGGTCTGCCCCGTCGAGATCGTGCCGACCCGACGCCCCGACCCGAACGACCTGCCCCGCCAGGCCGCGTCGCGTGACGTCCCCAGCCGGGCCGACGTGCACCGGTGAGGCGACCGCGCCCGGTGGATCAGCTCAGGTGCAGGGTGTGGTGGCCGGGGCGGACCTGACGCCGGATCTCGGCACGCGAGAGGTTCCTCGGTCCGCAGTCGCACCACGCCGGGAGGACGTCCTCCGAGGTCGACACCGGCTCGAGCAGGTCGACGTAGGTCACGCCGCGACTGCCACCGTGGTGCGCGGTGTCGACGAAGTCCTTCGAACCGTGGGCGTGCGGTCCGGTCATCGCCCGCACGACCAGACCGGCCTCGGTCTCGAAGACGGCGGCGACGTGGTGGCCGCGCGGGCACTGGACGCTCAGCCGCTGGTGGTCACCACGGGCCGGGCCGAGCGCCTCGAGCGCCTGGTTCGCGGCCCGTCTCCTGCGGTCGGTCGATGCCTGGCTGGTCATGACGGCTCCCGTCCTCGCCTCACAGGGTTCACGAGGCGATCTTGTGCTTGGTGTCGAGCAGGGCCTTCCTGATGTCCGAGAAGGCGGTCCGGAGACTGGTGCGCACCGCCTCCGCACCCTCGCCGGCGGCCGCGGAGCTCCGCTCGATCTGTGCCTTGCCCGTCGCCCACCGGTGGTGCAGCTCGTCGAGCAGCCCCCGGACCTTCTCGTTGGTCTCCATCGCTCCGAGGTGGACCTGGAGCTCCACGTCGTCGATGCGCTCCTGCCACCGGTCGGTCTCGGCCTGGGCCAGCTGCTTCCTGACCTCGGCCTGCTCGACCTTGAGGGCCTCCAGCTGGTCTTCCAACGCCTTGATGCGGTCTTGTGTCGTCATGCTGGCAGCGTCGCTCCGCGGCGCGGGCCGGGCCAGAGGCCAAGGTCCCTGCGGACCGCGTCACGCTGCCGCTTCGTCGCAGATCAGGACGTTCGCCTCAGGCCCGTCCCGGTGTCGCTGCCTACCCTGCGAGAGGAGGGAGGCGGGCCTGCGATGGAGTCGACCGAGGAGAGGCCCTGGGCGAAGAGCTACGCCCCGGGGGTGCCGCTGGACATCGAGGTGCCCGAGGAGTCGCTCGTCGACCTGCTCGACTCGTCGGTGGACCGGTTCGGACGGCTGGTCGCGCTGGACTTCTTCGGCGCCACCACGACGTACCTCCAGCTGGGGGAGCAGGTCGCGAAGGCGGCCGAGGGTCTCCACAGGCTCGGGCTGCGCGCGGGGGACCGGGTGGCGCTGGTGCTCCCGAACTGTCCGCAGCACGTGGTCGCCTTCTACGCGGCCCTGCGCCTGGGGGCCGTCGTCGTCGAGCACAACCCGCTCTACACCGAGGACGAGATGTCCTTCCAGATCGGTGACCACCGGCCACGCCTGATCGTCGTGTGGGACAAGGTGGCGCCGACCCTGCAGCGCATCGCCGACGACCTCGGCGTCGAGACGGTCCTGTCGGTGAACCTCCCGTCCGCGCTCCCGCTGGCCAAGCGCATCGCGCTGCGACTGCCGGTCGCGAAGGCGCGTGCGACCCGGGAGGCGATGTCCGGTCCCGCCCCGGGCGTCGAGCGCTGGGAGCACCTGGTCGACCGCAGCCCGGCACTCGACCCCGGACATCCCCGCCCGTCGCCCGGCGACGTGGCGTTGCTGCAGTACACCGGCGGGACGACCGGGAAGCCCAAGGCCGCGGTGCTGACCCATCGCAACCTCCGGGCCAACGCGGCGCAGGGGCGTGCCTGGATGCCGGGGCTCCTGGACGGCCAGGAGGTCGTGTACGCCGTGCTGCCGCTGTTCCACGCCTACGGCCTGACGCTCTGCCTCACGTTCGCGATGAGCATCGGGGCGACGCTCGTGCTGTTGCCCCGGTTCGACGTCGACCTGGTCCTCGACGCCGTACGCCGTCGCCCGCCCACGTTCCTGCCGGCGGTGCCTCCGATCTACGAGCGGCTCGCCCTCGCCGCGGTCGACCGCGGGGTCGACCTGAGATCGGTCCGCTACGCGATCTCCGGCGCGATGTCGCTGCCGGGGAGCACCGCCGAGCTCTGGGAGACCGTCACCGGCGGGATGCTCATGGAGGGCTACGGCATGACGGAGTCCTCACCGGTGGCCCTCGGCAACCCGGCGTCGGACGCGCGCCGCGTCGGTGCGGTGGGGGTCCCGTTCCCCTCCACGGAGGTGCGCGTGGTCGACCAGGACGACCACACCAGGGAGGTGGCGCAGGGTGAGCCCGGCGAGCTGCTGCTGCGGGGACCGCAGGTGTTCGGCGGCTACTGGGAGCGGCCGGAGGAGACGGCGGCCGTGGTGCTCGACGACGGCTGGATCAGGACCGGGGACGTCGTGGTCATGGACGACGAGGGGTTCTTCACGGTCGTCGACCGGATCAAGGAGCTGATCATCACCGGCGGCTTCAACGTCTACCCCAGCGAGGTCGAGGACGTGCTGCGGCACCTCCCGGAGATCGCCGACGCGGCCGTCGTCGGGGTGCCGTCACCGCACGGCGGGGAGGACGTCGTCGCCGCCGTCGTGCTCGAGCCGGGCAGGACGCTCGACGCGGAGGCGGTGCGCGAGGCGTGCAAGGAGCACCTCGCCGCCTACAAGGTGCCCCGGAGGATCACGGCGGTGAACGAGCTTCCGCGGTCCATGATCGGCAAGGTGCTGCGCCGTCAGGTGCGGGCCATGCTGCTCGACCCGGGGGCGTGACACGCCCGCGTGCTTCGATCGCGGTGCACCTGCGACGGGCGCCACGAGATAGCCCATCTGGGCGGGATCCAAGGGTCCTTTCGCCTCTTTCCGGACCGCTCGGCCAGTGAGGTCATAGGACTGAGGCACTGTCCGGGGCGACCGCGGACACAGCGCAGGACGGGGGACGCTGATGAACGGGGGACCGGCGAACAGCCCGCGCCGACCATTTCCGGCCCGGTGGGCGCTCGGCCTTGCGGCGGCGGTCGTCGTCGCCGCCGGCTGTTCCGCCCCGGTCCTGGGCGGCGTCCCGCGGCCGGCTCCCGAGCACGTCCGTGAGTCGAGCGGGTCCGTAACCGCCGGCCGGCCGGTGGCCGGCCGTCCGAACCTCCTGCTGGTCACCACAGACGACCAGAACGTCGGTGACCTGCGCTGGATGCCCCGCACCCGAAGACTGCTGGCGCGACACGGCATGACGTTCACCGATGCACTGTCGCCGCACCCGCTCTGCTGCCCGGCGCGCGCCGAGATCCTCACCGGGCAGTACGCCCAGAACAACGGTGTGCTCCACAACCACGGGCCGTACGGCGGTGCGCCGCGCCTGGACGCCACCCAGACGATCGCGACGTGGCTGCGCGACGCCGGCTACCGGACCGGTTTCGTCGGCAAGTACCTCAACGAGTTCGGCCCCCGGTCGCCGCGCCCCGCCGGCTGGACGGCGTGGGACCCGATGGTGGCCCGGGTCTACGACTACTACGGCACCGTTTTCGACGACGAGGGCACGCCCCGCCGCCATGACCGCTACAGCGGGGCCGTGGTGAGCGACCGGACCGTCGACTACATCCACCGCTTCGCGGGGAGACGCAAGCCGTTCTTCATCTGGTCCTCGCACGTCGCGCCGCACGCGGTGTCCGCGGCGCCGGGGCAGTGGGGGCCGCCGCTCGCGCCCCGCCGCGACACGAAGCTGGCGCCAGGGGTGGTTGCCCCGTCACTGCGCAAGCCGAGCTTCGACGTCCAGGCGGAGCCCGAGCCCGACTGCGTGTGCGAGAGCGGGAGCTGGAGCCGCGGCTACGTCCAGCACTACTTCCGGCAGCGGATGGCCGCCCTGGGGCAGGTGGACCGGTCGGTCGCGGCCGCCGTACGAGCCCTGCGGCAGGAGGGAGCCCTGGACGACACGTTCATCTTCTTCACCAGCGACAACGCCTACCTGCTGGGCGAGCACGGCTTCATCGGCAAGAGCCTGCTCTACGAGGAGGACCTCCGGGTGCCGTTGGTGGTGCGCGGTCCCCGGGTCGTCGCCGGGCGCACGTCCCCCGAGCCGGTCACGCTCGTGGATCTCGCGCCCACGTTCCTGGACCTGGCGGGCGCCCGGGCCACGCTCGTGGAGGACGGCGCGACGTTCGTCCCCGTGCTGCGAGGGAGGCGCATGACCTGGCGAGACACCCAGCTCATCCAGACGGGGAGCGTGCAGACCGGTGGGTTCGCCCCTGGGTGGGGGTATCGCGGTGTCCGCACGGCGCGCTACACGTTCGGCTTCGACCAGCTCACGTGGAGGACCGTTCTCTTCGACCGCCGACGCGACCCGTTCGAGATGACCAACGTCGCCGGGCTCCGACGCTACGACGGGGTGGAGCGTGAGCTCGCCCGTCGGACAGTTCTGCTGTCCAGGTGCGCGGGCGCCGGATGCAACCGCCGCTTCGGTCCCGTGCAGTGAGGACGTGCGCCGCTGCGATGTCCGGGCAAAGAAAGAGCCGATCGGTTCGACGGGGGAAACGAACCGATCGGCGTTGACACCATTCTGCCCGCGGCAGCGGCGGCCAAACACGGTGCCTGGGTACGTACTTCGTGTAGTACATCGGCACCAGACCGGGGCGTCGGTCGACGGACGGTCAGCGAGCAGGTAGCCACACCGTCACGACGACGCCGTGGGGCCGGGCCGTGCGTACGTCGAGCCTGCCGCCGGCGACGGCCGCCCTGTCCTCCATGTTCAGCAGACCCCGGTGCCCGCGCCGCGACTGCACCGGCTCGTGCCCGAGACCGGTCCCGTCGTCCGCGACACGCACCTCGAGGCCGCCGTCGGAACCGGAGATCGTCAGGGCCACCCGCGTGGCGTTCGCGTGCTTCCGGGCGTTGATCATCGCCTCGCGGGCGATCCGGTAGGCCACGGCGCGGGTGGCATCAGGCACCGCGGGCTCGTGGGCGCCGTCGACGGCCCAGCGGACCTTGGTGCTCTCGAACACCTCCTCCGCTGCGCGGGTCAAGGCATCGGTGAGGCCGTGCCGGAGGTCCGGGGGCTCGAGGTCGAAGAGCAGGTCGCGCAGACGCTCGGTGGCCCCGACGACGCTGGTCTTGAGCTGGTCGAGGCTGGGGAGCAGCTCCGGCGCACGGTCGTGCAGCTGGTTCCGGAGCAGGCCGAGCCGCAGGTCGACGGCGGCCAGGGCCTGGACCGGGTCGTCGTGGACGTCGGCGGCGATCCGGGCCCGTTCGGCGTCCTGCGCGTCCACGAGGCGTGTCAGCAGGGCACGACGCTGCTCCGCCAGCTCGCGGAGCGCGTTCTCCGCGGCGAGGCGCTCGGTCAGGTCCCGTTGGACCGTGGCCAGCGCGAAGGGCTCGCCGGTCTGGCTGTCCCGGATCAGGAAGCTGGCGATGGCCACCGGGATCGGGTCGCCGCGGAGGTTCCGCAGCGTGGACTCGCCCTCCCAGTGGCCCTTCGCGACCACGGCCGGCTGCTCGACCTCGAGCGACGCCTTGAGCCCCTCGGGGGTGAGGTAGTCCGCGATGGTGGTGGTCGTGACGTCGACGTCCGGAGACATCCCGATCATCGCTCGTCCGGGCGGGTTCACGTACCTCACCGTGCCGTCGAGGTCGGCGATCGCGATGAAGTCGGTCGACGCCTCCACCAGCGCCTTGAACTGCTTCAGGTCGTAGTTCGCGTCGCGCAGGGCGGCCTCGATGGCGCGCTTCTGGGTGACGTCCCGGCCGATCCACGCACTCCCCATGGTTGCTCCGGTGTCCGGGTGGCGCAGCACGAAGACCTCGGCCTGGACGACCATCGCCTCGTCCTTGGCCGTGAGGACGACGTCGCCGGACCACCTACCGTCCTTCTGGAGCCCCTCCGCGATGCCGACCGGGGTGGCCGCCCCGACCCGCTCGGCCAGCGCCGTCCAGACGTCCTCGAGGGTGGGCTCGATCCCCGCGGCGAAGACGCTGGGGTTCAGGTAGAGCATCCGGCCGGTGTTGTCGGCGATGGCGATGAGGTCGTCGGACGAGTCGGCGAGGGCCTGGAACTTCACCAGCTGCTCCCGGGCCTCCCGGTGCGCGTCGAGGAGGAGCGCGTTGTCCAGGGCGAGCGCGCACCGGTCGGCGATCTGCACGGCGAGCGCAAGGTCGTCGTCGGTGAAGGCGGAGCGTTGCCCGCTGCGGGCGATGTCGATCGCTCCGACCAGCGTCCCCCGGGCGCGCAGCGGGAGCCGGAGCACGGACCTCAGGTCGAAGCGCTCCCTCAGCTCGGCCAGCAGCATGCCGAGGCCGCCTGAGGTGTCATCCCAGGCGGTCAGGTCGAGGGCCCGGGCGTGCTGCAGGGTGTCGGTGGCGCCGAGATGATCCTCGACGAAGCGGGTCGCGGACATCGGGTCCCAGGCCGTGGTGAGGTCGACGCCCTGCCACCACACGGTCCTCGGCTGGAGGACGCGTCCGTCGGCATCGGGGGTCCAGAAGATGCCCACGTCGGCGATCGTCTCGGTCATCGCGCGGACCGCGACGCGGAGCAGGGCTGCCGGGTCCCGCATCTCACGGGTCAGGTCCGCGGACAGCCCCGCGAGGAGGGCGACGCGGTCCCGGGTCGCGCGCGCCTCCGCCTCGAGGCGCCGTTGCTCGGTCACGTCGGTGGAGACGCCGAGCGCGCCGGTGACCGACCCCGAGCCGTCGAGCAGCGGCTGGAAGTAGACGGAGAGGATCCGGCTGCCCATGGCCCGCTCCACGGTGAACGCCTCTCCGGACAACACCTTGCGCAGGTCCTCCTGCGAGGTCGGGTCGTCGTAGACCTCGAAGAGGTCCTTGCCCACGAGCTCGTCGGTCTCCAGCCCGAGGTCCGCGAGCCCAGGGCCGGTGGACATGGTGCACACCCCGTCGTGGTCCGCGGCCCAGATCACCTGTGGCCCGACGACCGGGCCATGCTCGCTCTGCTGCACCAAGGCCCCCTCGGATCCGTGCGCCGGTGGTCGGCAGCGGCTCCGACGCGTGATCACCGCCATCCTAGGCACGCGAGGCGTGGTCGACCGGCACTTCCGGCGACTAGTACCAGCCCAGGGCAGCGGAGCCGTGACTCGGACAGACCCATCGCGTGACCGACTTCGTGACCCACGACCTTGAGGACCCGGTCCGGGACCTCGGCCACCTCGTTGCAGACCCGGAGGATCGGGATCCGGTAGAGGGTGATCGTGTCCGGCAGGGTGCCGGGGACGCGCCCACCACCGGTGGTGCGTGGGACCCCCCGGTAGACCCCCAGCCGCAGGACGCCGGGCTGCACCTCCGAGGCGGGCTGCTCGTCGTCCACCAGCACGGCTATCTCCGCGACGATGGGGATGATCCAGTCCGGCAGAGCGTCCAAGGCATCGACCACCAGGGACTCGAACACCTCGAGCGGCACCAGGTCGGGGTCCATCCCGGTCAGCTCGCGGCCCCGGCTGCCGCCCGCACCGCCGCGGCGACCGCGGGGGCGACCGTGCTGTCGAAGACGCTCGGCACGATGTAGTTCGCGTTGAGCTGCTCGGGACCGACCCGGTCCGCGATGGCCTCGGCGGCCGCGATCATCATCTCGTCCGAGATGTCCGAGACGCCGGCATCGAGAAGGCCGCGGAAGAAGCCGGGGAACACCAGCACGTTGTTGATCTGGTTGGGGTAGTCCGAGCGTCCGGTGGCGACCACAGCGGCGTGCTCGCTCGCCGCGACCGGGTCCACCTCGGGGACCGGGTTGGCGAGCGCGAAGACGATCGCGCCGGGTGCCATCGTGGCGATGTCCGCACCGGTCAGCAGGTTCGGCGCGGAGACCCCGATGAAGACGTCCGCGCCGACGAGGACCTCCTTGAGCGACCCGGTGCGGCACTCCGTGTTGGTGTGCTCGGCGATCCAACGGCGGTAGGGGTCCAGCCCCTCCTGCCCGGCGTGCACGGCTCCGTTGCGGCCGCAGCCGATGATCTCGGCGGCCCCCTGGGC
The DNA here is from genome assembly GCA_963721855.1 of uncultured Actinomycetota bacterium. Classification (GTDB taxonomy): domain Bacteria; phylum Actinomycetota; class Actinomycetes; order Propionibacteriales; family Nocardioidaceae; genus Nocardioides_B. Next base: position 573,345 of record CAVRMN010000017.1, read on the forward strand.
GTGCAGGAGCCGGATGATGGCGTTGCCGGCCGCGCCGACACCGGAGACGACGATCCTGACGTCCTCGATGCGCCTCCCGACCACGCGCAGGGCGTTGGTCAGGGCCGCGAGGACCACGACAGCGGTGCCGTGCTGGTCGTCGTGGAACACCGGGATGTCGAGCAGCTCGCGCAGGCGTGCCTCGATCTCGAAGCAGCGGGGAGCCGCGATGTCCTCCAGGTTGATCCCCCCGTAGACGGGAGCCATCGCCCGGACGATCTCCACCAGCATGTCGGTGTCCTGGGTGTCCAGGCAGACCGGCCAGGCGTCGACGCCGCCGAACTGCTTGAACAGCGCAGCCTTGCCCTCCATGACCGGCAGGGCGGCGGTGGCACCGATGTTGCCCAGCCCCAGGACCGCCGAGCCGTCGGTCACCACGGCCACCGTGTTGCGCTTGATGGTCAGCTGCCGGGCGTCCTCGGGGTGCTCGGCGATGGCCATGCTGACCCTCGCCACGCCGGGGGTGTACGCACGGGCCAGGTCGTCCCGGTGCTTCAGCGGCACCTTGGGGTTGACCTCGATCTTCCCGCCGAGGTGCATCAGGAAGGTCCGGTCGCTCACCTTGCGCACGGTCGCGCCGGGGATCTGGGCGATGGCCTTCGTGATCAGCTCGGCGTGCTCCTCGCCCGTCGTGTCGCAGGTGACGTCGACGACCATGTGGGTCGTCCTGCTCTCCACGACGTCGAGGGCGGTGAGCGCGCCCCCCGCGGAGCCCACGGCGCTGGTCAGCGCAGCGGTCGCGGTCACGCCGGAGGGGAGCTCGGCGCGGATGGTGATCGAGTAGCCGGGACTGGGTGACGACATCGAGGGACCTTTCCTGTGTGCGGGTAGGCGGCTTGCCTCAATGCATGGCGCCCGACTCAGTTACGCACCCTCGGACGTGTGGCGGCAACCGCCACCTGTCCCGCGGTTCAGGGGCGAAGGTCCCGCAAAGCGGGCGGACCCTCCACCTCCAGCCGGGCGTCAGACGGCGTGCGCCCTGCGCTCGAGCGCGAGCGTCCGGATCCGGGCCAGGTCGTCGTCGGTGAAGACGCCGTTGACGCCGGAGATCGCGGCCAACCTCATCCCGTGCTTGAGGCCGAGCCGGTAGATCTCCTTCACCTTCTCCCACTCGATGTCGCGCCCGACCGTGAAGGTCTCGTAGCGCCCCTCGAGCGCGAGCACGACGGTCTCGGCCATGCAGGCGTACGCCACTCCAGTGGGCAGGCCGATGTTCCGCATCTTGCACGTCGCCGGGGAGCTCGATCTCGCCGGACTCGATCACCAGCACGTCGGGTCGCTTCGCCACGTCCTCCGCGGAGAGGTCGAGGGGTCGTGCGACGTCCGTGATCACGCACCCCGGCTTCACCGCCATGATGTCCAGGACGCGCTTGCCGGCCCCCGAGGTCGCGGTCACGATCAGGTCCATCTCCGGCAGGTGGTCGCCCGGGGTCGCGGCGATGTGGACGGCGGCCCGGGGGTTCGCGCGCTCGATGTCGTGCTTGAGGGCCAGCAGCTTCGCCGTCTCGGGGGACACGAGCCACACCTCGTCGCTGGCCAGCGCCAGGAGTCTCGCGCAGACCGATCCGATGGAGCCGGTGGCACCCACCACCATGGCCTTGCCCTTCATCCGGCCCTGGGCGTCGACCTCGACGACGCCGAGACGCTGCAACGCGTCGTGCGCGGCCCAGAGCGCCCCCGATGCGCTGTAGCTGTTGCCCGTCGTCACCGGCAGGGGTGCCTTCTTCGCCACGGTCACGCCGGCGTCGCCGACCACCTTGGTGAACGCGCCGAGCCCCATCACCTGGGCGCCGAGCTTGCGGGCGATCTCCGCGGCGTCGAGCAGGCGCGCGTAGGTGAACTCCGGGCTGTGCGCCATCAGCTCCTTGGGTGTCCCGCCGACGGTGATGAGCCAGCCCTCGGCCTCGGCGCCTGTCGGCGACGTGATGCCGGTGATGTGGCTGTACGTGAACGGCGGCGCGTAGGCCAGTGCCTTCTCGACGACGTCCAGCACCACCGGGGGTGAGACCTTGGCGATCGTGCCGAGGGGCTCGACGTTGCGGAAGAACTGCTGTGACAGCGGGTGGATGACGAACGCGAACCTGCTCTTGCGGCGGGGGCCGTTCGGGTAGAGGACCCGCGGTTCGAGACCCGCCGAGACGATCATGTCCAGCAGGTCGTCGTTGGTGAGCTCGGAGTCCGAGACCGTCGCCAGCATCATCGCCTCGAGAACGGCGGCCACGACGGTGACGGGGAAGGGCTGGGGGGTGCAGTCGAGCACCATGTCGACGCCGAGGCCTGCCAGGACGGACAGCTGGGCGTCCGAGATCGCCGAGGTCACCAGGGTCTTGCCGGCCAGGTCCTCGAGACCGAATCCGGTGAGCTCGTCGAAGCTGGCCACCACGACGTCGCAGTCGCGGGCGGCTCTGCGGGCCATCGCGTGGCTGACTCGCGTGCCGGGAGCCCGGATCTGCGACTTCACGGCGCCGGGCAGCATCCGCATCGGCCACAGGCCGACCTCGGCCGCCAGTCCGAGGACCGGATGGGCGTCCAGCCTGGCGGGAACGTCCAGCCGCAGCAGCGGGTCGGCGAACTGCAGGTTCTGCGTGAAGTCACGAAGGATGCGTGTGGTGCGGTCGTGGTTCAGGCCGCCGAGCACGACGGTGCGGGCGTTGTTGAAGAAGCCCGGCATCTCGGTCTGGACGTGGCGGATGGCCCACTCCTGGAGCACGTCGCGCAGCGCGTGCCCGGCGGTGACGGGCACGTCGGTGGTCGCCCGCATGACGCGCTCGATGGCGGCCAGCTCGCCGTCGTACAGGCCGGCAGCCCGGGCCTCGCGGATTCCCGTGACCGCGATCGCGTCGGCGTCGGCGGCCCATTTCTCGACCAGGTCCTCGGCGGCGGCGACGTCACCGTTGGTGCCCATGCGCACGATCCGGAAGTCGTGGTGCAGGAACGTCACGTGCTCGTCGTAGTCCCGGTCCGGCCCCTCCAGGCTGACGTTGACGACGACTGCGGTACGGGTGGCTGGCATGGTGGGCTCCTCAGTGGACAGGACGTGCTTCGTCGGTCAGACCATCGCCGCGGAGTCGATCTCCGGATGGCTCTTCATGAAGTCCAGCAACGTGCTCGCGTAGGTCTCGAAGGGCGGGCACTCCACGCCGGTGCCGGAGAGTGCCGCCGTGGTGTTCGCGGTGGAGTAGGTCGTCGGTGAGGCGAAGTAGTCGAGCGCCTCGGCCGGCAGACCGAGCAGGCGCTCGAGCCCGGGCACCGCACCGACCACCGCCCGGGTCAGGCCGAGCGGGAGGGGGACCCAGACCACCCGCTTGCCGAGGTGGTGGGCGAAGGTGTCGACGAGCTCCCGCACGGTCGGCGGGTGAGGGTCGGTCAGGGCGAAGGTCCGCCCGACCGACGTCTCCTGCGTCGAGAGCTCGTCCATGGCTTCCACGACGAAGTCCCGGGGGACCAGGCACACCTTGACCTTGTCGACGGCGCCGACGGCCGGCACGACGGCCACGGCAAGCTGTCGACGAAGGAACGTCGCCAGGAAGTAGGGACCGTCGTACTTCTGTGTCTCGCCGGTGACGGAGTCGCCGACCACGATCCCGGGCCGGTAGATCGTCGCCGGCAGCCCGTCGGCCATCGCCTTCCGGACGAGCATCTCGGCCTCGAACTTCGTGGACTCGTAGTGGTTGCGGAAGGGCTGGCCCTCGTCCAGGGCGTCCTCGGTGAACTCGCCGTCGTAGCGTCCGCTCACGTAGCAGGTGCTGACGTACTGAAGTCGGCCGAAGCCGGCGCGGGAACGGCACAGCTCGAGGACCCGAGCAGTGCCGTCGACATTCACCCGGCGGGCCGTCTCCGGCGGGACGGCCAGGTCGTAGACCGCCGCCAGGTGCCACACCTCGGTGACGTCGTCGAGAAGGGCACGGGCGGCAGGGCCGGTGCCCAGGTCGCGGGCGGTGATGTCGCCCTCGAGCAGCTCGACCCGGTCGCGGGTGTGGGGGTGGGCAGACGCGATCTCCTGCATCCGGCGTTCGGCGAGCGCCCGGTATCGGGGCTGGACCAGGCAGACGGCCCCCACACCCTCGCGGCGCGCCAGCAGCCGGGGGAGAAGTGCTGATCCGAGGAAGCCGGGGAAGCCGGTCATGAGCAGAGTGGTCACGTGAGTCTCCGTCTCGGGGTGGTCGACGAGAGTCCACCAGCGGGGGCGTCCTCCGCTTGCACCATGCGCCCGCGGGCGTGCCCATGGGCAGGGTCCAACGGCCTCTTTGCCTCGTGACGGTGGTCGCCAGGATGCCTGGTCAGGATCCGGTCACCGGGGGAGCTCCTCGGTCTCGCGCCGGCCGGCGCTCGCCCGGTCCTCGGCCGAGTCCGGGGCAGTCTGCCGGGGCACCGCAGGAGTCCCCGGCGGCGCGGCCTCGGTGGGCTGGACGGGCACGGGCTGGACGGGGGGCCGGCCGAGGAACTCGATCACCGCAAGACAGAGGGCGACCAGGAGGGCGAGGACCACCACCACCCACGCGGTGGGCCTGGTCCAGAACGCCAGGAGCAGGCCGGCGGCGACGAGGACACCGATCCTGAGTGCACGCTTGTGGGCGAAGGTCCAGGTCCCGACCCGGCCCGTCTGCCAGCCTGCTCGCTCCGCGCCGCCCCGCAGCGAACCGATTCCCCGCTCGAGGCTCTCGCGGGTCCGCACGGATGCGCTGCCGGGCCCGGTCAGGAAGGCGCCCACGGCGACCACGAGGCCGAGCACGGCCACGGCGCGCAGTGACGTGCGCAGGAACCGGACGAAGGTGTCGAACACGCCGCCGGCGGCCTGTCCGGTGAGGATGTCCGCCGGTGTCGTCTCGACGTACCAGGTCCGGGCGATGGCCAGCCCCACGCCGAGGAGCAGCATCGAGGCAGTGAGACCCAGTGCGCCCCTCAGCAGAGCTCGCCGACGGTCCCGGGCGAGGAGGACGCCGCCGGCCAGGAGCACCAGGGCGATCACGGGGAGCCAGAGGCCGAGGGTGTTGAGCAGCTGGTAGAAGCCCTGGGCGCTCGTGATCGCGTCGGACTGCACCAGCACGAACGACGTGTCGACGGCCGGGATGTTGTTCGCGAGGGTGAAGCCCTGGGCCACCAGCCGCTGCTTCACCTGCGCGACGATCGGCCCCAGGTTGACCGTGATCGTGTTGTCCTGAGCACTGACGGCACCCCCCTGGTTGCCCTCGAGCAGCTTCACGACCTGTTCGTGGGCGATCCTGTTGACCTGGGTCCACAGGGCGGCGAACTGGGGGCTCGCCATGAAGTTGTTCACCTGCGTGCGGGTGAAGCTCTCCACCCCGTTGGTGATGGGGGTGGCCAGCGCCGGCAGCGCCGCGGCGAGCCTCGGCGGGACGTTGTCCTGCTGCGCCAGGGTGTCGAGCAGCTCCGTGGTGACCCCCTCCACGTCGACGTACTGGAGAACCGTCTGGGTCACCCGGGTCGCCAGCGCCTTCTGGACGGCCGGGTCGTCGGCGAGCGGGGCCACCGTCTCGACGTACTGGTCGGTGTCGGAGAGCACCCTGTCCGCCCACACCGAGGTGACCGCAAGGGGTGCCAGGACGCAGGCGAGGGTGACCAGGACAGCCGCCCCCACGGCCCACCAGGGCGACTGCCGCCCCGGGGGCTTCTCCTCCGGGGGATTGTCCCGGGTGAGCTGGGACTCGAGCTCCTCGATCCGTGCCCGGAGGCGCTCCACCTCGTTCGCGTCGCTCACGTCCGTTCACCTCTTCCGTGGGTCGGTCACGACCACAGGTTCCGGCGCACGGCTCCCTGCGGCATCACCCCACCGGGGTGACTTCGCCCGGGAATACGGCGCTCCGGGGACGATCGGGGGGCCTCGGCAGGACCAACTACCCTTCCCCGCCCCCGATCGCGGCGCGCATTCTTTTGAGAAACTCGAGGACCTGTCCGTCCAGGCGGAGGGAGCAACCATGCAGACGTACCGGCACATCTGGCTCGTGGTGGCGAGCGCGCTGACTGCTCTCGGTCTGTCCGCGGCCCTGGCGGCCTGGCCCCCCGAGGCCGTGCTGACGTTCTTCCTGCTGGCGACCGTCGTCGCCGCCGGCACCGCGTCGGTGACCTCCGAGGAGGGCGAGGGGCTTCCGTGGCGCAGGGCGGTGAAGGCCGGAGGCCTCGCGGGTGCCGCGGTCGTGGGAGCCGGAGGCCTCATCGACCTGCTGGGTGCCTGGGGGTTCACCCTCGTGCTGCTGATGACCGCAGCCGCACCGCGCATGGTCGAGGGAGCGGTCCGCCTGGCGGCGCGACTCGGAGACGACGGTGCCGTGTTCGACACGCCGACCCTCGCTGTCGACGACGAGTGGTTCGCGGACGACCCTCCGGAGCGACCCGTCGACCGCCCTGCACCCCCACCGACCTTTCCCCCTGCCGCGGACGAGGCCTGGATGGGCCGGTCCATCGAGTCGATGGACGACGCGACCTTGTGCCTGGCCTGGCGCAGCAGCTATGTCGCTCTCCAGCAGGCCTGCTCGATGCCGCGGGAGCTGAAGATCATCGAACGGCGACAGGAGCTGCTCGACGAGCTCGAGCGGCGGAACGCCCGCGGCTTCTCTGCCTGGTTGGCGTCCTGCCCGCGCGCCGCGGGTGACCCCAGCAAGTATCTCGAGGAACATCCGGCGCGGCATCGGCCGCCACCGGGCTGAGGAGATCACGTCGAAGGCAGCCGACGTGCGTGCTGCCACCACTTTGGAGAGGAGCACGGGTATGTCGGACGTCAAGCTCGAGCGCAAGGAGCAGCTGTCCCGGAAAGAGGCGGCCGTCTGGCTGCACGCGCTGTCCAACGCCTTCGCGCACGGCGGCCACGTGGAGCTGCCCGTCGGCGGAGGGACCCTCGGTCTGCAGCTGCCCGAACAGGTGAAGGCCGAGTTCGAGGTCACCGTCTCCGGCACCGAGGTCGAGGTCGAGGTCGAGTTCACCTGGTCGACGGCAACCGCGCCGACCGAGGAGAGCTGACCTAGGGCTCGGCGCGGGCGTCCGGTCCGTGGCCGAGCAGCTCGTCGACCCTGACCGCCGCCGCGAAGCGGGCGAAGTCCTCCTCGTTGCGGTCGGCGTACGTCTGCGGAGAAGTCCGCGACCGCCCGCGCGAAGGAGTCGTCGTCACCGAGGTAGGCGGCGATCGCGATCCGGTCGCCGGAGCGGGCGTGGGCGCGGGCGAGACTCCAGGCGCAGAGCTGGCCGTAGAGCGACATCCCTTTCGGGACCATGACCTCGACCTGGGCCGAGCCCTTCCAGTCCTGGAGCTGGCGGACGTAGAAGTCTCGTTGGCGACCATCGGTCCCGACCGCGCTCTGCCAGCCGAGGAAGATGTCACCCGCCGCCTGCATGAGGCGTTGTCCGGCGACGACGCGGGCCCCCTGGTGGCTGTGGGCGCCGGGATCCAGGTGCGCGGCGAGCACCGAGGGCTGCGCCTCCTTCACCTGGAGCAGCAGGGGGTCGTCCGCGTCCCGGCCCTGCAGGAGGACGACCCAGCAACGTGTCCCGACGCTGCCGACGCCGACGACCTTCCGGGCCATGTCCACGAAGTCGTAGGACCGGAGCAGCTCGCGATGCCCGTGCTCGAGCGTCTCGGAGTACCCGCGGAACAGGTCGCGGACATCGTCGACGGCGATCTCCTCGGGCCGGTCCGTGACGACCTCCGCCAGCGGCACCAGCAGGGGAGGGTCGGCGACGAACCGGCGGCGCCCGTCCACGATCGTGGTGAGCTTGCGCAGCGAGCGCAGGTGGTCCCGACTGCGTGCCTTCTTGACCGTGCCCTCGAAGCGTTTGGCCATCGACTTGTCGAGCTCGGACTCGGACGCCAGCCGCTGCCGCACCGCGTCGACGTCGGCGGCGGCGTACCAGACCGCCAGGTTCCCCAGGCCCGCGAACTCCGTCATGGCCGCCTGGTAGCGCCGCACGGCGGTCATCACGACCTTGCGCGTCTCCTTCGGCGAGTAGCCGTTCTCCCGGCCGGCCACCACCAGGCTGGCACCCAACCGTTTGACGTCCCACTCCCACGGCCCGGGGAACGTCTCGTCGAAGTCGTTGAGGTCGAACACCAGCCGTCGTTCGGGTGAGGCGAACAGGCCGAAGTTGGACAGGTGTGCGTCGCCGCAGAGCTGGACGTTCAGCCCGGAGGTCGGGCCGCTCGCCAGGTCACCTGCCATCACGGCCGCGGCGCCTCTGAAGAAGGCGAACGGCGACGCGGACATGCGGGCGTGGCGCAGGGGCACGAGCTCCGGGACCCGGGACGGGATCTGGTCGGCCAGCACCTGGACAGGGTCGCGCCGGCCGGCCGTGCTCACCTCGGACTGAGCCTCGGGAGGCACCTGGGTCCGGATCCGCTGCCCGAGCCGGGCGCGGGTCTCCGCAGACCCCGGCTGCGCGGGGGCGTCGGTCATCGGCTCGCTCATCCGCCGAGGATCTTGGCCTTCTGGGCGGCGAACTCGTCCTCGGTGAGGACGCCTTGCGCCTTCAGCTCACCGAGCTGCTTGAGCTGATCGAGGGTGTCGGAGGTGTCGGGAGCGGTCCGCTGCTGCGGCATCTGGGCGGGTTGCGCCGCCCTGGACTGCTCCTCGTAGGCCTGGTCGCGGTCCGCAGCGATCTGGGCGTCACGATCTGCGAACTTCGCAGCCTGGCGGCGCTGGACGCGCCCGCTGACAGCCGTGGCCGTTCCAGCGACGACAGCGGTCCTCGCGACTCCGCGCAGTAGTCCGGGCATGTCTGCCTCCTCAGCTCTTCGGCTCGAGCGCCTCGACGGGCGCCACTTCGTCCAGCAGGTCCAGGGCGTCCATGACGTCCTGCGCGGGGATCCGGGCGCTGGCGATCAGCTCGCCGCCTGCCTCGCGCGCCGCGGCGACGAAGGGGATGGCCCAGGTGTTCTCGTACATGATCAGCACGGCCAGGGTGCCCGGTTCCATGGCGCCGGCCGCCTCGCGCATGTCGTCGTCGCTGAGCAGCCCCGAACGCGCGCCGGCGAGCTCCGCGAAGTCGCCGACCTGGCTCGCCGTCGACTCGGCGAGGTCGACCGCATAGGTGGAGCCCTCGGCGTCCTTGCCGACCACGAGGATGTCGTAGACGCGGACGATCCCGCGTTCGACGAGGTCGAGGAGCGCCTGGGCCGCCCGGCCGGTCAGCCGGTCACCCGTGAACTCGATGAGCACGAAGTCGACGGGGCCGTGGACATCTGTCGTCGTCATGTCGCGTCACTCCCCGGCCTTGATCTCGGAGCCGTGCACGGTCAACGCCATGATCACGACCACGGCCAGTCCGACCATGATGATCGACCAGAGGGGGTAGGCGGGAAGGAAGATCATGTTGATGACCGCGCTCACCAGCGCCACCACCGTGCCCACGACCCGCGCCCACATCTGCCCGGCGAAGACGCCGACACCGGCCATCAGCACGATGGCTCCGGCGATGATGTGGGTCCATCCCCAGGTCGTGTAGTCGACGTCGATCACCAGCCCCGAGCTGGTCACCAGGAAGTACTGGTCCTTGACCAGGGCGACGATGCCCTGGAAGACGTGGAAGGTGCCGAGCATCACCAACGTGATGCCCTGCGAAGGCGATCCAACCGACCCATGCCGACGTGCCTCGCGCCCCGGCCCTGGGAACGGTCGAGGGGCTTTCCGCGTAGTGAGACATGTCCTGTCCTGTCCTCTCTGCTGGTTCCTAGGAACGAGGCTCGCCCATGCGCGTGGGCGGTGCCTCATCCCGAGGGGGTGAACCGGCCACACGACGGATGCCGAGGATCTCGAGACCCCGCGCCTGGAGCATCGCGGTGACGTCGTGGATGCCCAGGTGCTCGGGCACGCTCAGGAGGAAGACGCTCGTCGTCGCCGTACGACCTACCCCCAGGTCGGCGAACGCGGCAAGGAACGTCGGTCCGAACTCGCCCGGCAGCGCCACCTGGTAGGAACCTGCCTTGTCAGTCTTCCACCTCATCGTGCGGCCTCTCGACGTCGCTCTCGTCGTCCTCGTCCGTCGCCACAGGGGTTTCCGGCACCCGGCGCACCTCGACGACCACGACGCCCAGGGCACGCAGCCGGTCGAGCAGCCCGTAGAGCGCAGCCTGGTCGGAGACGCCGTAGAGGACTGTGTTCACCTGCTCGGGAGTGACCTGCACGGCCCCCATGTCCTCGAGGTCCTCCTCGGGTACGGCGCCCGCGACGCGGATCTCGTACATCCGTTGGGCCATGGGGCGACTCCCGTTCGAATCGATGTAGTGAGACGCTGCCAAATTCCTGCGTGACATGCGTCATCCCTCAGGGGTGAATACGAGTGACCGGCAGCGACAGCGGGTTGGTGTGCCAGGTCCGGTTCACCGTCGAGGCGCCGATCAGGGTCCGCGCCAGCAGGTATCCCCACAGCAAGAGGGTGGCCGCGACGCCGAGTGCGCCGTAGAGCTCGGTCGTGACGCGGTTGGCCAGGTAGAGGACAGTCACCAGGTGCAGGACCTGCGAGCCGATCCCGATCACCAGGCCACCGGGCAGCAGGTCCTTCGGCTTCGTGTCCGGGGGGTGGGGGAGCAGGCACAGGGCCCACCACCCGAGGAGTGCGAAGACAAGGACCACCGCCAGGGACGCGACCATGCCCCACAGCCTGTCCTGGCCGCGGAGCCAGTTCGCGCCGAAGCCGGCCAGCATCGCCACGGTGAGAGCACCGGTGACGACGGCGGCGGCGCGCGCAGGGCGGCGCAGCTTCACCAGGGGTATCTGCCAGGCCAGGGTGGTGGCCACCCACAGCGTTCGCGCGAGGGTCACGGACGCCCAGTAGAGGGTGACCAGACCGAACCCCAGCAGCAGCCAGCGGCCTTGGTGCGCCTGGGCGGCGGCCTCCGCCACCGCGTTGGCGGTCACAGCACCGAGCCCGGCGTCCGAGGCGTTTCCGGAGGCCTCGGACGGCGGTACGAAACCGAGGCACCCAGCCACGACCAGGGCGGCCGGCAGCACCCAGAGAAACAGGCGGAAGGCGAGCGCGCCTGCCAGCAGCGCACCGCCGGAGTCGCGGTCGTACTCGCCGGTGGAGAAGGCGAAGTCCACCGCCGGGAACCTTCGCGCTTCCTCGGCGCGCCGGACAGCGGCGTCGCGACGCTGCTGCAGACGTGCGATGCGTGCACGTGCCCGGGCGCGCCTCGTCGAGGGGCCAGGACCGGTGTCCATGAAGGTCAGCCTGCGTCCCGGACCGTGCTCCCGCCTCCCTCGCGCGGGATGAGCTCATCCTCTGAGGGTGACTGCAACCGATCGGAATCCGGCCAAGGTGAGGTCATGCGTGCAGCAGGTTTTCGCTCGCGTCCCCGGGGCCGACCGTGACGAGTCAGACCCGGGCCGTGCTTCCGCGCGGGCTCATGATCCTGCTCGGCCTGGCCGCGGCAACGGTAGTGGTCGCCGGGATCAAGAGCATCTCCGGCCTGGTCGCGCCGGCCTTCCTCGCGTTGGTGATAGCCATCGCCGTGCATCCCGTGCGCGGCTGGCTCCGGCGACGGCGTGTCCCCGGATGGCTGGCCACCGTGGCGGCGATCGTGGCGGCCTACGCGATCGTGCTCACGCTGGCGCTCACCCTGCTGGTCGCGGCCGCCAGGCTCGCCGCGCTGCTGCCGGAGTACGAGGACGAGGTCCGCGGTCTCCTGGACGACCTCGCGACCGGGCTGGGCGACCTCGGGGTAAACACCGCCGAGTCGTCCACGATCGTGTCGTCACTGGACCTCGGCAAGCTGACCGACCTGGTGACGTCCGTGCTGGGTGGGCTCCTGGGCGCCTTCTCGGACCTGTTCTTCCTGGTCACCCTGCTGCTGTTCCTCGCCGTGGACGCCGCGTGGTTCCCACAGCGGCTGGAGCAGGCCCGTGCTGCGCGGAGCGAGATCGTGGACGCGCTGGAGCTGTTCGCCCACGGGACGCGGTCCTACCTCGTCGTCTCGACCGTCTTCGGGTTGATCGTGGCGGTCTTCGACACAGCGCTGCTCTGGGCGCTGGGTGTCCCGGAGCCGTTGCTGTGGGGGTTGCTGGCCTTCATCACGAACTACGTCCCGAACATCGGGTTCGTGATCGGCCTCATTCCTCCGGCTGTGCTGGCCCTGCTCGAGGGCGGGTTCGGGCTCTTCCTCGCCGTCGTCGTGGCCTACAGCGTCATCAACGTGATCATCCAGACGTTCATCCAGCCCAAGGTGGTCGGTGACACGGTCGGTATGGCGACGACCGTCACCTTCCTGTCGCTGGCCTTCTGGGCCTGGGTGCTGGGCCCGCTCGGTGCGCTTCTCGCCATCCCGCTCAGCCTGCTCGTGAAGGCGCTCCTCATCGACGTCGACGCGGAGAGCCGATGGCTGCGCCCACTCGTCTCCGGAGCCTCCGTGCCCTCGGAGGAGCCCGTCGGCGAGGGATCGACGTCATGACTGCCGGCCTGTCCGCTCCGCGAGTCTCCGACCTCGGCCGGATGCTGGTGGGCTGGGCGACGGGTGCGCTTGCTCTCGTCGTGGCTGCCGCGTTGCTCCCCGGGCTGCAGGCCGCGTCTGTGCTCGACCTGGTCGCCGTCGCGGCGGTGATGGCGGTGTTCGGCGCGCTGGTGCGACCGGTGCTCTCCAACGTGGCCGCCGCTCTTGGCTGGTTCGCCGTGACCGCGGCCGCCATCGCGGGGGAGGCGGTGACGATGGCGCTCGTCCTCCTCCTGGTGCCCGGCGTCGAGGCGGCCTCGTTCTGGACCCTGATCGCGGCGACGTGGATCGCTGCCACCGTGTCCACCGTGCTCACCTGGCTCGTCCACGCCGGCACGGACGAGGCGTTCACCACAGCCGTGTGGCGGTTCGGCGCACGCGGCGCGACGGTTCCCGACCCCGACGTGGACGGTGTGGTCTTCGTGCAGCTGGACGGGTTGCCGTTCCCGGTGGCGCAGTGGGCGGTGCAGTCCGGCACGATGCCGACCCTGCGGAGATGGTTGGACCAGGGTTCGCACCGGTTGCTGGAGTGGACCGTGCAGATGCCCTGCACGACCCCGGCGAGCCAGCAGGGTCTCTTGCACGGATCGGCCGAGGGGGTGCCGGCGTTCCGCTGGTACGACCGCGAGCTCGGTCGCGTCCTGGTGGCGAACAGGCCGGCCGACGCCGCGGTGATCGAGGCACGGGCATCGACCGGCCGGGGACTGCTGGCAGACCGCGGCGTGTCCGTCTCGAACCTGTTCTCGGGGGATGCTCCCCGCAGCATGATGACGATGAGCCAGGTGAGCCTCACGCGAGGGTCCCGGGAGACGCGACGGACGGTGGCCCGGTTCGTCGGCCGTCCCGACGGCTTCGCCCGCAGCATGTCGCGGACGCTCGGCGAGGTCGGTCGTGAACGCTTCCAGGCCCGCCAGCAGCGGCGCCGGGACGTCGTACCCCGCGTCCCTCGGTCCTGGACGTTCGCTCTGCTCCGGGCCGTCAGCAACGGCGTGCTGCGGGACCTGAACACCGCCGTCGTCGCCCAGGAGATGCTCAGCGGGACGCCGAGCATCTACGTCGACTACGTGGACTACGACGAGGTGGCGCACCACGCCGGCGGCAACCGCATCGAGGCATTGCGGGTCCTCCAGGCGCTGGACGGCGTGCTGGCCCTGCTCCAGAAGATCGCCGAGCAGGCGCCTCGCCGCTACCACTTCGTGGTGCTCTCCGACCACGGCCAGTCCCAAGGTGCCGCGTTCGCCGAGACCTACGGGAAGACCCTCGCCGAGCTGTGCGAGGAGCTCTGCAGCGTGCAGGTGGCGTCGGTGGAGGACAACGTCGAGAGCTGGGGCCGGGTCGAGTCGCTGCTGGACGACCTGGCCGGTGAGGGCACGCGAGGTGAGCACGCGGCGGCGCGGGCAGCTACGCGGGTCCGTGGCCGGGCGACGAGCGTGGGCGCGGGCACCGGAGCCGAGGAGCTGATCGTGCTCGGGTCGGGCAACCTGGGTCTGGTCTACGCGCGCCGGCCCGAGCGGATGTTCCTCGAGGACATCGAGGAACGATGGCCGCACCTGGTCCCCGGACTGGCCGCTCACCCCGGCGTCGGGTTCGTCGCTGTCCTCAGCCGTCAGTACGGCCCGGTCGCCCTCGGCGCCGCCGGATACCACCGGCTGCGCGACGGGACGGTCGGAGGGATCGATCCGTTGGCCCCCTTCGGCGACCACGCCCCGTGGGCTTTGCTGCGCTGCACCGACATGGCGAGTGCGCCGGACATCTACGTCAACAGTGTGGTCAGCCCGTCGACGCTGGAGGTCGCCGCCTTCGAGCACCTGGTCGGGTCGCACGGCGGGCTGGGCGGCTGGCAGGACAGGGGCTGTCTGCTGGCCCCGTCCTCGATGTCCACGGGAACAGGCCCCCTGCGCGGGGCCGACTCCGTGCACCAGCTGCTGGTGGCCTTCCTCGAGGAGCTCGGCCATCGGCGCACGGTGTCCGAGGCGACTGAGTCAGGGGTCGGCTGACGTCACCGAGCAGCCCGCAGTTCACCCACAGCGGAGGATGTGGGTCGGTCGCACCGCACCGAGCGTGGAGCACATGACGCGAACCAGATGTGCCGCCAGCCTCCTGGCCCTGCTCGCCGCCTGCTCCGGACTCACGGCCTGCTCCGCCGACGACCCGGCCGTCTGTGACGACGTCGACGCACTGAGTGCATCGATGGAACACCTGCGAGACGCCCAGATCGGTGAGAACGCGCTCTCGGTCGTCTCCACCGAGCTCTCCCAGATGACGACCGAGGTGAAGCAGCTGGCGGACGACGCGTCTGAGCAGTACGCGCAGGAGATCGACGCCGTGAGCACCCAGGTGACTGCTCTGAAGTCGGGGGTCCAGTCGGCGAAGCAGCAACCCACCGCTGCCGCGTTGGCGCAGGTCTCCGACGGGATCAAGGGCGTGGGGACGGCGGTGGACGACCTCGTGGACTCCGTCCAGGGGACCTGCTGAACGGCCCTCCACGAGTCATTCGCTGGGGATGAGGTGCCCGGGCCACCGGCCGCCCAGACTGTGAAGCAGGCATCCAGCCTGCATCGAAAGGAGTCTGGAGATGTCGTTCTGGGACGTGGTGTGGTTCATCTTCATCAGCTTCGCTCTCATGGCCTACCTCATGGTTCTGTTCTCGATCATCGGTGACCTGTTCCGCGACCGGGAGGCGTCTGGCCTCGTGAAGGCAGCCTGGATGATCGCGCTGATCTTCCTTCCGTTCCTCACCGCACTCGTCTACCTGATCGTCCGCGGCGGCGGCATGACGGATCGGTCCATGCGGAGTGCAGAGGCGATGCGGCAGCAGCAGGACGCCTACATCCGCGAAGTCGCGGGCAAGGCGAGTCCCGCTGACCAGATCGCGCAGGCGAAGGCGCTTCTCGAGGCCGGCGCCATCTCTGAGCCGGAGTTCGAGAGCCTGAAGGCGAAGGCTCTCGTCTGATCGCGCGAGCTGACCTCAAACGTCTCACCCGGCGTGTCGAACGGTCGTTCCTCGGCCGGTGTGTCGAGTCGTTCATCGAGCTGCAGGGTGGCGACCGCGCGATGGCCATCGCCTCGCAGGCATTCACCGCGCTGATCCCGCTGCTCATCCTGGTCACCGCCGTCGCCCCGAGCGCCGAGGAGGACCGGGTCGCTCGCGGCATCATCGACCGGTTCGACCTCGGGGGAGACGCGGCGGTGGCGGTGGAGCAGCTGTTCGCCCAGCCGGACAACAGCACCGTCGGCGGCCTGAGCGTCGTGCTCCTGCTCTTCTCAGGGGTCTCGCTGACCCGACGACTCCAGCGCATGTACCTGATGGCCTGGCGCCTCGAGCCCGTGTCGGGTGTCCGTGGCTCGCTCAATGCCACCCTGGGGCTGGCGGTCCTGCTGCTCGAGATCACGCTGCTCTCCTTCGTGCGGACGTTGCTGCGCGGCCTCCCGAGCGACGGCGCCCTTGCGTTCGTGACGTCGACCCTCGCTGGAGTGCTTCTGTGGACCTCCATCCCGTGGCTGCTCCTGGACCGACGCCTCCCCTGGCGACGGCTGCTGGTGGCGGGCGTGCTCGCCTCCGCCGGCGTCGGAATCTACGGGGCCGCCACCTCGCTCTACATGCCCCGGCTCATGGAGAGCTACAGCGAGAGGTACGGCCTGTTCGGGGTGACCCTCGCACTCGTCGGGTGGCTGCTCGCCGTCATGATCATCGTGGTCACTGCCACCGTGGTCGCCGCGGAGCTCGACCGCACCGACGAGCCTTGGGCGCGGTGGATCCGAGCCCGGTTCGCTCTCGACACGACAGTGTCCAGTCCTGGAATCCCTCGGCAGGGATGATGTCGCGGGTCGGCGTGATGTCCACCATGGACACATGGGTGGTCCCGTGAGCGTACGGAACATCTCGACCGCGCCCGGTCGGCCGGTCGCATCCTTGCCGTTCCTGGACCTGGCGGTCGGTGCCATCGCGTCCACCGCGGCGGTGACGCAGCCCGTACGCCGTCGTGTCGCCGCCGTCGCGCGGCCCGTGGCCCATGTCGTCTTCCGCCCCCCCGTGCTGGCTTCCCGGTACCAGCCCGCGACCTGGCTGTCGGGTCTCACCCGCAGCGGCGAGGAGCGTCGCACCGAGGTGTTCCAGGCCTTCTCGGCGCTGCTGGACGAGCTGGTGCCTCTGGTCGCGGAGGCACTCCTGCGGCGGATGGACCTCACGGGGGCGGTGCAGCGGTTCGTCGATCTCGACTCGGTCGTCGCCGGCGTGGATCTCGACGCAGTGGCGAGTCGTCTCGACGTCGACGCGGTCGCACGGCGGCTGGACCTGGACGCAGTCCTGGCCCGGCTCGACCTGACCGGCATCGTGCGGGACCAGGTCGACCTGGACGCCCTGGTCGCCTCCGTCGACCTCGACGCGGTGATCGAGAGGATCGACCTGGTCGGTGTGGCCGAGGACGTGATCGCCGAGGTGGACCTGCCCGAGATCATTCGCGAGTCGACGGGCTCCGTCGCCTCGGAGACCGTCAGAGGTGTCCGGATGCAGAGCATCTCGGGCGACCAGGCGATCGGACGGGCGGTGGACAGGCTGCGCCTCCGCCGGGGGCGAAGGGAGAATCCCGACGGACCGGACCACTCCCGTGACAGCCGAGGACATCCCCGAACAACCCCGACCGGGCCCCACGGAACGACCGTGACCGAGGAGGGTCTCAGCCCGATCCCGCGTGAGGCCCGGCCCTTCCAGGGGCAGCCGGCCGGGCTGGTCAGTCGCTGCCTCGCGAACATCGTCGACGCCCTCGTGGTCGGCGCGGTGCTGGTCGGCGGGTACGTCACGGTCAACGGACTGCTGTTCGTGCTCGATCCGCAGAACTTCGCCTTCACGGACCCGATCGCTCGCGCGGACAGCCTTCTGGGCCTTGTGGACGACGGTCGTGTACTTCGCAGGCGCCTGGATGAGCACGGGTCGCACCTACGGCGCTCACGTGATGGGGTTGCGCGTCGTGGGCAGACGAGGTCGACGCGTCCGGCCCGGCGTCGCCCTGGCGCGCGCTCTCTTCTGCGTCTTCTTCCCCATCGGGCTGCTGTGGTGCGCCGTGAGCCCGAACCGTCGGAGCCTTCAGGACGTCGGGCTTCGCACCTCGGTGGTCTACGACTGGCGGCCCCGCGCCGCCAAGCAGGGCAAGGGCGCCCGATCACCCGATGCGGGTGAGCCGGGCGCGGCCTTCCCGCAGTGAGATGGGAGTTCAGGTTTCCCGTCGAGGGGCTAGTTCATGTGGGTCTCGTCGCGCAAGCAAGCAAACCGGTGGCAACCGTACGAAGCCCTCTGGATGTGGCATGCGATGACTAGGCAGGGCAGGACGTTGTGCCCTTTGGGTGCCCGTCGCCCCGTGCTGGTCTGGGGAGGCGGGGGTGACGCGTAGAGCAATGGTGAGCCTGGAGGATCGGATGTCGACCAGAAGCCCAGAGCCGTCGGTCCTGCGACCTCCGCGAACCCTCAGGCTGGACGTGCCGTCGGCTCCACCGGAGATGGTCGTACGCCGCCACCTGGTCGGCCTCCTGCGTCGAGGAACGCGGGGCCCGGTGACGTTGGTGAGCGCGCCGGCGGGTTACGGCAAGACCGCACTCGTGAGCTCCTGGGCAGCCTCGGCCCGGTCGTCCGTGACTCTGGTCCACACCGTGATGCACGAGGACGACTGCTCGCCGCCGGTGTTCTGGACCTCCGCCATCGAAGCCGCGCGGGTGGCGGGCGTGGACGTGTCCGGCGTGCCCGCCCCGGCCAGTCCCGAACGGGTGGATCGGCGATGCTGGCGGGGCTCGCGCGAAGCATCAACGCGCATCGGGGTCCCGTGGTGTGGGTGCTCGACTGCGACGAGTTCGCGCTGCCACCCGCCGTCGGCGAGGCCGTGCACCGCTTGATCGAGGAGTGCCCGGAGCAGCTGCACCTTGTCCTCCTGACGAGGGCCGACCCGCCCCTTCCCCTGCATCGCTACCGGCTCAGCGGGAGCCTCACCGAGATCCGGGCTGCCGACCTCGCCTTCGGCGCCACGGAGGCCTCGACGTTGTTGCAGCGTGCGGGGCTGGACCTGGCACCGGTCGACACCGTCATGCTCCGATCCAGGACCGGCGGGTGGCCGGCGGGGCTGAAGTTCGCGGCGATGACGCTCATGGGCCGCGTGGACACCGCGCAGGCCATTCGCGAGTTCCGCGGCGACACCGGGAACGTGGCCGCCTACCTGATGAGCGAGGTCTACGCCAAGCAGCCACCACGGATCCGCGAGTTCCTGCTGCGGACCTGCCTCGTCGAGACGCTGAGCCCCGGGCTGGCGTCGGCGCTCACCGGTCAGAGCTGCGAGCCCGGAGTGCTCCAGTTCGTGGCGAACGGCAACTCGTTCCTCGAGCCCGTCCCCGGCCAACCGGGCTGTTATCGCTACCAGTCGCTCTTCCGGGAGTTCCTGCGCAGTCAGCTGTCCTTCGAACATCCAGAGCTCAGGGCTGAGCTGCACCGGGCGGCGGCCGAGTGGCTGGACGGAGACGGTCAGCCACTGGCTGCCCTTCAGCACGCCGTTGCCGCCGAGGCATGGCCGGTGGCGACGCGGATCCTGGTGGACGAGCTCTGGTTCGGCGGTGTACTCGTCGGCGGGCGTCGAAGTCTCCTCCGCGACCTCTTCACCCGGATGCCTCGTGACATCGAAGGAGCTGAGCCCGCGGTGACGCGGGCGGCACTTGCGCTGGCTGAGCAGGACGCTGCCAGGTGCGCCACGGAGCTCACGGTCGCACGCGACTCGCTGGCCGCCGGCGCGGCCGCACGACCGCGCAGGTGCGCACTGGCGATCTCGGTCCTCGAAGCGGTCAGCACGAGTTCTGGTGCGGACCTGGACACCGGGCTCGATCAGGTGATGGCAGCCGAAGAGGCCTTCCGCAGCGTGCCACCGGAGATCCGGGGACAGCACCCCGAGGTCGCGGCCATCCTGGCTCGGAGCAAAGCCACCGTGCTCCTCGAGCGAGGCGAGCTGAGCGCCGCGCTCGATGTTCTCGACGAGGGCATCCGCGCCGCCGAGGCGCCCCATCTGGGCGATGTGCTCCAGGAGCTGCAGGGGATGGCTGCCCTGGTGTGCGCGGTCAAGGGGGAGCTGCGTCAGTCGGAGAAGATCGCCGGCCGCCTGGTCCCCGGCGGGGTGGGCGCGGCTGCCGGCTCACCGGATGCCCCCCCGGCTGCACTCGCTGCGCTCGCGTGGATCCGGCTGGACGAGTACGACCTGCACGAAGCACACGCGCTGCTCAGGACCGCTGAGGAGGGGGCTGCGCCTTCGTACGGCAGCGAAGGCCGTCGTCGATGTCCTGGCCCTGCTGCGGGCACGGCTGTTCGCGGCTCAGGGGAGGTTCGGGCTGGCTCGGGCCGCGTTGCGCGCCGCTTCCCTTCGGTCCGGCGAGCGAAGCGCCCCGGGCTGGCTGGACCGGGCGCTCGTCCTCGGCGAGGCCAACCTGCTGCTCGCCGAGGGAGTGCCCTCAGGAGGCTGTTGCCCTGACGCGTGCGATCGAGGGCGACGAACGGCTCGACCGGGACCTGGTGCTCCAGCGCGCGCTGCTCGCCAGCGGGTCTGAGACAGAGGCACTGGCCGAGCCCTCTTCGCGGGCCCTCGAGAACGCTCCTCTGGAGGTTCAGGTCGACACCTGGCTGGTCCTTGCGGAGCAGTCGGTCAGAAACGGGGATGACGCCCGCGCGGAGGTCTGCGTGGACCGTGCCCTGCGGCTCGCTGCTCCCGAACGTCTGCGTCGCCCGTTCCTCGAGGCGGGGGAGGAGGTGAGCGCGTTGTTCGAGACCGGCAGCCTCTCTTCTCACACCCGGTGGTTGCGCGCGAGCGCATTCCCGCACGCCGAGCATCAGGGTGTGAGCGGTGGCGAGGAGGTCGACCTGTCGTCTGAGCACCCGGGTGCGTCAGGACCGGCACGACTGCTGAACCCCGTTGACCAAGAAGGAGCTGGAGGTGCTCGGTCATCTCGCCGAGCTGCTCACCACGGAGGAGATCGCGGAGACGATGTACGTCTCGGTCAACACCGTGCGCAGCCACGTCCGGAACATCCTGCGCAAGCTCGGGGTGGCACGCCGCAACGAGGCGGTACGACGTGCGTGGGAGCTCCACCTGCTGCCGCCGCCGAACGTCGCCTGAGGAGGCTGACCCATGACGAGCGACACCGCCCTGGCCGACCAGATCACGCGCTACCGGCACGTGCGCGAGGAGATCGAGCGGAACGTCCTCCCGCTCGCCACCTCGGTGGACGGCCGCTCCTTCACGGTCCAGGCGTCGTTGCACGACCTCCAGCTGCGGCGCGGCGCCTACGTCGTGCTCGAGAGCGGAGGGCGGAGCCGGCTGGGGCAGGTCACCGACCTGACGGTCCAGTCGGAGGCGGCCGCGGGGGAGGGGCTGGTCGGGAACCTGTCCAGCGTGCTCTTCCGGCTGGCTCGCGGCAGCGGGATCGTCCTGGGCTCGGAAGCCGGACCGTTCCACGACGCGGCGGTGCGGCCCGCGCGACCGGAGGAAGTCGGCGCACTCTTCGGCGAGGAGCATCGTGGCCGCGCGGGTCTCACGATCGGTGAGCTCGTCTACGCACCCGGGGTGCCGGCGACGCTCGACAGCGGTGGGCTCAACCGGCACACGTTCATGTGTGGGCAGAGCGGTTCCGGGAAGACCTACTCCCTCGGACTGCTTCTGGAGCAGGTGATCGCCGAGACGACGCTCCGCGTGGTGGTCCTCGACCCGAACTCCGACTACGTGGGCCTGGGCCGCATCCGCGAGGGTGCTCGACCCCGCAGCGACAGCGCGCTACCGAAGCGTCACGCCGGACGTGCGGGTGTGGGGCAACCACGCGGGCGCGGATCACCTGCTCCGAGTCCGCTTCGCCGAGCTGGACCCGACCGTCCAGGCGGCGATCCTGGGTCTGGACCCCGTCCGTGACCGGGAGGAGTACGCCGTCCTGAACGAGCTGCTCCGCACGTCGGAGCAGGGGAAGCCGCTGATCGCCGACGCCGACCAGCTGCTCGACGCCGGTTCGGAGACTGCGCGCTCGCTCGGGCTCCGGGCGAGCAACCTGGGCGTGACCCGCTGGAGCCTCTGGAGCCCGGTGCTCCCCTCCCTCGTCGAGGAGCTGCGGGCACCGACCTCCCGCTGCACCGTGGTCGACCTCGGGTCCCTGGACACGGTGCAGGAGCAGCGCCTCGTGGCGGAGACCGTGCTGGCGACCCTGTGGGAGTCCCGGCACCTGCGCGAGCCCTGCCTGGTGGTCGTCGACGAGGCGCACAACATCTGTCCGGCGGAGCCACCGGACCCCGTGACGGGTCTGGCGACGGACGCCGCGGTGCAGATCGCGGCCGAGGGCCGCAAGTTCGGGCTCTACCTGCTCACGTCGACCCAGAGGCCGCACAAGGTGCACGAGAACGTGGTCTCCCAGTGCGACAACCTGCTGCTGATGAGGATGAACTCCGAGGCAGACCTGGCGGACCTGGGCTGCGCTGTTCTCGTTCGTCCCCCGGGGACTCATGGAAGGTGCGACGTCCTTCCGGATGGGGCAGGCGCTGGTGGCCGGCAAGTTCTACCCCCGCGCCGCCTACGTGCAGATGGGCGAGCGCGTGTCGCAGGAGGGTGGCGCCGACATCCCCACCGACTGGGCGGTGCCTCGGCAGGGCCGTCCGGCACAGTGACCTCCCGGGCTGTCAGCCCGGCACGGCATCCCCACTGGTCCGGTCGTCCGGAAGGAGCCTGCCGACGATCGCCTCCAGGGTCACCGAGAACACGGAGATGAGGATCGCGGCGCCCACTGCGGCCAAGAACCCGTCCACGGTGAGGTGACTGGAGACGGCGGACACGGCCCACACCAGCAGGCCGTTCACCGCGAGAGTGAGCAACGCCAGCACCAGGAACGCGTTCGGTTTCGGGATGATCCCGAGGAGCAGCTGCACGACCACGTTCGCGAACGCGATGAGGAGCGCCACCCACAGCGACGCCCACACCCCGCCCTCCAGCGCCACGTCCGGCAGCACCCATGCGGCCAGGGCGACCGCGGCCGCCAGGAGCGCCCAGCGCACCAGGAAGGAGACCCACAACATCCACATGGGTGCGGCTCGTCAGGCTTCGAGCTCGTCACCGTGCATCGTGATGGCATAGATCACGATGACGTCGAGGGTGATGACGATGACCGACCACACCGGATAGGCGGCGATGAAGGCGAGGTTGACCACCGCGCTGACGAGGGCCAGGACGATCGCCACCACACGGGCCCACATCCTGCCCGCCAGCAGCCCGACGGCCGCGGCGATCGCGATCGCGCCCAGGGCGATGTGCGTCCAGCCCCAGACGGAGTAGTCGACGTCGACCAGCAGCCCGCGCTCGCCGACGACGTAGTAACCGCTCTCGAACAGAGCCGTCAGACCCATCAGGGCCTGGAACGACCCGACCATGATCATCGTCATCGCGCCGAACGTGATCCAACCGGTCCAGGCGGTGGGCTCCGGCGGAGTCTCACGCCGGCGGCGGGGCGCGCTGCGACCCATCTCCTCCTGCCCACGGGTCTGCGACGGGATCTCGGCGCCGGTCGTGCGTGCCTGCGGCGACTCAGTCATTTCGGACCTCCTGATGGGCGAGCTCTTCTGCCTCAACCCACCGTCTGACGACGCGACACACCGCGCATCATGCGCAGGGGATGATCTCGCCGGATCCCGCGGCTAGAGAAGCCGGGACAGGAGCCGGCACAGGGAGTTGCGCGTCGTCTGGCGGGTCTTCAGCGCCTCGAGGTCGGCCAGCGTCACCTGGCTGCAGGCGGCGATGTCCCGGTCGTACTGCTCGGCGTTCTCGCCCGCGATCCGCTGGTCGTGGAAGACGGACACGACCTCGTCGTGAAGGATCAGGCTGCGGACGTCCCAGTTGCACGTGCCGATGATCGCGAAGTCGTCGTCGACCGTCACCGTCTTGGCATGGAGGAAACCGGCCTGGTACTGGTAGACGGTCACTCCGGCGTCGAGGAGCCTGCGGTAGTAGGCCTGGGCCGCGAAGAACGGCACCTTCTTGTCCGGTTTGCCGGTCATCATCAGGCGGACGTCGACGCCGCTGGCGGCGGCGACGCACATGGCGGTGATCAGCGGCTCGTCCGGGACGAAGTAGGGGGACTGGATCCACGCCCGCCGCCGCGCGTTCGTGAGCGCCACGACGTACACGTCGCGGATGGTGGGGTACTGCGTCGACACGCTGGAGTGGAGCACCTGGACGGGGATCCCTTCACCGGGCCCGCGGTGCGCCGGCGCTCCGAGGTAGCCGGTGAACAGGTCCTCGTCACGTCCGTTCAGCCGCCACGTCGAGGCGAACAGGGAGAGGTACGGCGCGACCACCGGACCGGTCATCCGGAAGTGCGTGTCCCGCCACACCTCGAAGCGCTTCCCGCCGTCGATGTACTCCTGCCCCAAGTTCATGCCACCGCTGTAGACCGTCTCGCCGTCGATGACGACCATCTTCATGTGGTTGCGGTAGTTGAGCTGGGCGAGCCGCTTGAAGCAGGGGACGACGCCGGCACCGGCCGCGGACAGCCGCTTGAGCTCATCCTTCTTGTACGGCAGCGAGGACAGCCAGTCGTACAGGATGTGGACCTCGACGCCCGCTTCGAGCCGCTCGAGCAGCACCTCGGTGACCTCGGCCGTCAGCTCGTCCATCTCCCAGATGAGGTACATCAGGTGGACGTAGCGCTTGGCTCCCTTGAGGTCGGCGAGCAGGCTGCTGAACTTGTGCGCACCCGAGAAGTACAGCTGCACGCTGTCAGCCGGGAGGGGCACCATGCCGCCTTCGTGCCGGCCGGCCATCTCGACCCGGTGGCCGGGCGTGCCCGCGAGCGTCTCGACGGCAGCCTCCGAGAACGAGCGGGCGGCTCCGACCACGGGCGTCATCCCTCGCTCGGTCAGGTCTGCGATCGCCTTGCGCTGCTCGCGCCTGCGACGGGTGTCCCGACGATAGTTCCGGCCGATGAAGAAGTAGGCCACGATGCCCAGCACCGGCACCAGCATGATGACGAGCAGCCAGGCCAGGACAATGGTGGGCTCGCGGTCGTCGGTCAGCAGCGCGAAGACGACTCCGAGCAGAGCGACGGCGATCAGGACCCACACGGCCCACGTCGCGATCGTCGACACGTCCACGGCCAGCTCCTCCATGCTCAGCCTCCTTCCGCCCCTGGGGAAGGTAGGTCGCCGGAGGCGTCGGCGTCCTCATCCCTGCGAGGGGGTTTCGGACCCGTTCGTCACCCCTGGTCGTCGTCGGGCTGCGGGGGTGGCGTGCCGGCACTCCCGGTGAGCAGCCGCAGGGCGGTGCCCAGGTAGATCAGGTTGAAGAGCATGTGCAGCGTCACGACGAGCTCGGCGGCCGTCCCCTCGGCGTGGATGTCCCCGAACCCGACCGTGGCGACCAGGGTGACCGAGAAGTAGAGCGCGTCGGTGCGGTCGGAGATGCCGACGAACTGGTGAGGACTGCGCGTCGCCAGGGCGGCGTACACCAGGGCGAACGTCAGGACGAGTCCGTACAGCGCGGAGAGCAGCCACTGGATCCGGAGGTATCGCTCGCTCTGGTGCTCACGGCTCCTCCGGGAGTGTGCACGGAACAGCAGCGCCAGCAGTGCCAGCGCGGCCAGCGAGACGACCAGGCGCCAGGCGGTCCACGCGTCCTCCCAGTCGAAGCGCAGCGGAACCACGTAGTAGGCCAGCGTCAGCAGGGTCAGGACGACCGAGGTGTGACCGAGCATCCGCACCAACGGGTCGGTCCGCAGCCGCTGCACCATGATCGAAGTGAACCATGCTGCGCGGGCCTGCGGCCGCTCATCCGCCTCGGATGATTCGCTGCCCCGTGGTGCCCTGACACCATCGTGAGGTCACTCAGAAGGAGACCTCTCATGTGTCGCTGGCTCGCGTACTCCGGCTCGCCTGTGCTCCTCGAGGAGCTGCTCTACAAGCCGCAGAACTCGCTGGTGGTCCAGAGCCTGCACTCGCGGCTGGGGGTGGAACCGACGAACGGTGACGGCTTCGGCGTCGGGTGGTACGGCGCCCCGGAGACCCCCGGCGTCTTCCGCAGCACCGAGCCGGCCTGGAACGACCGGAACCTGCGCGACCTCGCGGGCCACGTGTCCTCGCCGCTGGTCTTCTCGCACATCAGGGCGTCGACCGGCTCGCCGGTGCAGCAGACCAACTGCCACCCGTTCCGCCACGGCCGGTGGCTGTGGATGCACAACGGGGTCATCGCCGGCTTCCACTCCCTGAAACGCGATCTGGCCCTCGCCGTCGACCCTGACCTGTTCGCGGAGATCGAGGGCTCGACCGACTCGGAGCTGCTGTTCTTCCTGGCGCTGAGCTTCGGTCTCGTGGACGACCCGCCCTCGGCCGTGGCCCGCGCGGTCGGCCTGGTCGAGGAGGTCGCCCGGCGCCACCAGGTGGCGTTCCCGATGCAGATGACGGTGGCCACCACCGACGGCGCCACGATCTGGGCCTTCCGCTACTCCAGCGAGGGTCGGTCGCGCTCGCTGTTCCACAGCACCGACGTCTCGACCCTGCGCGAGCAGTACCCCGACAACGAGGTGCTGCACCGGCTCTCGGTCGACTCCCGCCTCGTGGTCTCCGAGCCCCTCGGCGACCTGCGCGGCGCCTGGCGCGAGGTGCCGGAGTCCAGCTGCCTCATCGTCACGGGAGGCACGGAGAAGCTCGAGTCGTTCGCGCCCGCGTCACCGTAGGCAGTCCCGCACGGCGCGCGTGGCTGCCCCGGTGGGGGTGGCCGCGCTACGTTGCGAGGGAGAGCCCGAGGAGGCAACGGTGACCGAGTCGTTCGACTACGTCGTGGTGGGGGCGGGCAGCGCCGGGGCGGTGCTGGCCGCGAGGTTGACCGAAGACCCCGGCACAACGGTGCTGCTCCTCGAGGCCGGCGGGGAGGACGACGCCGACGAGATCCGCATCCCGGCGGCGTTCTCGTCGCTGTTCAAGACCCGGTGGGACTGGAACTACACCACGACCGAGCAGAAGCAGCTGCACAACCGGCGGACGTACTGGCCGCGGATGAAGGCCCTGGGGGGCTGCTCCTCGATGAACGCGATGATCTACATCCGCGGGAACCGCGCCGACTACGACGGGTGGCGGGACGGCTACGGCGCGACCGGTTGGGGCTACGACGAGGTGCTGCCGTACTTCGTCAAGGCAGAGGGCAACGAGCGGCTCGGCGCGCCGTACCACGGCCAGGACGGGCCCCTGCACGTCGAGGACCGCAGGTTCACGCACGAGCTCACCGAGGCGTGGGTCGAGTCCGCGGTGGTCGCGGGGCTCAAGCGAAACGACGACTTCAACGGTGCGGAGCAGGAGGGCGCGGGGCTCTACCAGGTGACCTGCAGGCGCGGCCGTCGTTGGTCGGTGGCGGACGCCTACCTGCGTCCCGCGCTGGACCGGCCGAACCTGACCGTCCGCACGCAGGCGTTCACCGCCTGCATCGACGTCGAGCACGGTCGCGCCGTCGGGGTCACCTACCGGCGCGCGGGGCGCACCGAACAGGTGCGGGCGGACGCCGAGGTGCTGGTCTGCGGGGGAGCGGTGAACAGCCCGCAGCTGCTGATGCTGTCGGGCATCGGCCCCGCCTCGCACCTGCAGGAGCACGGCATCGAGGTGGTGGCCGACCTGGCCGGGGTCGGCCAGAACCTGCACGACCACCCGGCTGCGCCGATGGTGTGGCACACCCAGGGCACCACGGACATCGCGGACGCTCCGACGCTGCCGAACCTGCTCCGCTGGAAGACCCGCGGAACCGGTCCGCTGGCCTCGAACATCGGTGAGGGCGGCGCGTTCTTCTCCACGCGCGACGACCTCCCCGGTCCCGACCTGCAGGTGCACGTCGCCCCGGGCGCGTTCTGGGACAACGGCCTGCACGAACCGGTGACCCGGTGCTTCACCGCCGGCCCGACACTGGTCTCCGTGCAGAGCCGGGGCAGCCTGCGTCTGCGCTCCGCGGACCCGACCTGGCACCCGGAGATCGATGCGGCCTACTACGACGACCCCGCCGACCTGGACGCGATGCGCGAGGGCTGCAAGCGGATCCTCGACATCGTGCACCAGGGGCCGCTGGCGAAGTTCCTCAAGGGCGGTTGGATGCCCGGACCGTCCCCGACCGACGAGGACCTGACCGAGCACCTTCGCCGCAACACGCAGACGCTCTACCACCCGGTCGGCACCTGTGCCATGGGGACGGGGGAGCAGGCCGTCGTCGACCCGGAGCTGCGGGTCCGCGGCGTCGAGGCCCTCCGCGTCGTGGACGCCTCGGTCATGCCGGTCGTGCCCCGCGGCAACACCAATGCGCCCACCATCATGGTCGCCGAGAAGGCGGCCGAGCTGATCAGGAGCAGCCGATGACCCTCACCGACGAGCACGTGGCGGCAGCAGACCTTCGAGGTCCGCAACCCGGCGAACGGCGACGTGGTCGGTGTCTACCCGGTCCACTCCGAGGCCGACGTGCACGACACCGTGAGCCGCGCGCAGCAGGCCGCTGTGTGGTGGACCGCCCTCGCGCCCGACGAGCGCGCGAAGCACCTCACCCAGTGGCGGGCGGTCCTGACCCGCCGGATGGCCCAGCTCGCCGACGTGGTGCACCGGGAGATGGGCAAGCCGCACTCCGACGCGATGCTGGAGATCGTGCTGGCGATCGACCACCTGGCGTGGGCCACGAAGCACGCGGCCAAGGAGCTCGGCCCGCGCAAGGTGAGCGCCGGGATGCTGATGGCCAACCAGGCCGCGACGCTGGAGTACCAGCCACTCGGGGTGATCGGCGTGATCGGGCCGTGGAACTACCCGGTGTTCACACCGATGGGCTCGGTGATCTACGCGCTCGCGGCGGGCAACGCGGTGGTGTTCAAGCCGAGCGAGTACGCCCCCGGTGTCGGCACCTGGCTTGCCGACTCCTTCGCGGAGGTGTGCCCGGAGCACCCCGTGCTGCAGGTCGTCACCGGGTTCGGGGAGACCGGGTCGGCGTTGTGCCGCTCGGGCGTGGACAAGGTCGCGTTCACCGGCTCGACCGCCACCGGGAAGAAGGTGATGGCGACCTGCGCGGAGACGCTGACCCCGGTGGTCATCGAGGCCGGCGGCAAGGACGCGTTGCTCGTCGACGAGGACGCCGATGTGGAGGCCGCAGCCGACGCCGCGGTCTGGGGCGGGATGTCGAACGCCGGACAGACGTGCATCGGCGTGGAGCGGGTCTATGTGCACGAGAAGGTCTACGACCAGTTCCTCTCCTCCGTCGTGGCGAAGACCCGCGAGCTGCGCGCCGACACCGACCTGGAAGCCAAGCTGGGGCCGATCACGATGCCGTCCCAGGTGGGCATCATCCGCGCGCACATCGACGACGCGCTGGCGCGTGGCGGTCGTGCGGTGGTCGGGGGCGCGGGCGCGGTGGGGGAGCGTTTCGTGCAGCCGACCGTGCTGGTCGACGTACCGGAGGACTCCACCGCGGTCACCGAGGAGACCTTCGGCCCCACGCTGACGGTCAAGAAGGTGGTTTCGATGGACGAAGCGGTGCGTCTGACCAACGCCACCCGCTACGGGCTCGGTGCCACGGTCTTCTCCGGCGAGCGCGGCGTCGAGCTCGCCCGGCGGATCCGCTCGGGCATGACGTCGATCAACTCCGTGATCTCCTTCGCGGCGATCCCGTCGCTGCCGTTCGGCGGGGTCGGTGACTCCGGTTTCGGCCGGATCCACGGCGCCGACGGGCTGCGGGAGTTCACCTTCGCGAAGGCGATCGCGCGGCAGCGGTTCAAGCCGCCGATGCTGCTGACCTCCTTCAGCCGGGACGCCAAGACCGACAGCCGGGTGGTGCAGCTGGTCACCATGCTGCACGGCGGTGCCTCGACGCTGCCGAAGCTGCCGAAGCGCGGGCGCGACCGGGGCTGAGCTCCCGGTCCGGGTCTCAGGAGCGGTCGGTCTCGCCGAACCAGGTCGTGTAGATCTCGTCGTACCCGCCGTCGTGCTTCATGGTGGCGAGCACGTCGTTGATCACCTGCAACAGCTCGACGCTTCCGTTGCGCCGCACGGCCATGCCGTACTGCTCGCCGGTGTCGAACTCCGTGGCGACCTCGAGGTCCGGGTTGGCCTCGATGACGTCGCTCACCACCGTGTTGTCGTAGACGGTCGCGTCCACCCGGCCCGTCTCCATCGCCCTGGCCATCGCAGCCGCGTCCTCGAACGGCACGACGTCGGCGTCGGGCGCGTTGTCGGTGACGTAGAGCTCTCCGGTGGTGCCTGCCTGCACGCCGATCCTGCGGCCGGCGAGGTCGTCGAGCGTGGCCAGTCCGGAGTCCTTGGCCACCACCATGGCCTGGGCGGCGTCGAAGTACGGGCTGGAGAAGCTCACGACCCGCGCGCGCTCGCCGGTGATCGTCATCGCCGAGATCGCCACGTCGCACCGGCTGTTGTTGAGCGACTCGCCGGAGGCGATGTCGTCGAACGCCGTGTCCGCCACCTCGAGGTCCCGCCCGAGCCGGTCGGCGACCTTCCGGACGAGGTCGATGTCGAAGCCGACCGCCTTGCCGCCCTGCTTGAACTCGAACGGCGCGTAGGGCATGTCGGTGCAGACGGTGAGGACGCCGTCCTTGACGAGGGTAGGGGCCGGCGTCGCGGCCGAGGCGGCCTCGTCGCCACCGGTGAGGCTGCTGCAGCCGGTGACGCCGCCCAGGAGCAGTACGGTGCCGGCGGCAGCCACGAGCCGGGTGCGGGCACGGGTCGAGCTGGTGGGCATGCGGGTCAGTTCACCTTCACGGGGAGGGACTCGGTGAGCCGCTGGAGGGAGTACTCGGTCACCCGGATCAGTGTCTGCTTGACCGACCCGCGGTCGCGTGCGTCGACGTTCATGATCGGCACGTGTGCGGGAAGGGCCAGCGCGTTGGCGACGTCCTCCAGCGGGTAGCGGCGGGCGTTGTCGAACTGGTTCACCGCGACGATGAAGGGCAGTCCCTTGGACTCGAAGTAGTCGAGCGGCGAGAACGAGTCGTCGAGCCGGTTGGTGTCGACGAGCACGATCGCCCCGATGGCACCCAGGCACAGGTCGTCCCACATGAACCAGAAGCGGCGCTGGCCCGGAGTACCGAAGAGGTAGAGCACCAGGTCCTCGGCCAGCGTGAGGCGGCCGAAGTCCATCGCCACGGTGGTAGTTGCCTTGCCCGGCGTGCTGGACAGGTCGTCGACTCCCTGGGACACGTTCGTCACCAAGGCCTCGGTCCGGAGCGGCACGATCTCGGACACGGAACCGACCAGGGTCGTCTTGCCCACGCCGAATCCACCCGCGACCACGATCTTGGTCGACGCGGCCCTGCGCGCGGCGTTAGTAGCTGCGGAGCCCACGGAGTGTCCTTTCGATGAGCTCGATGCGCTCGTCCTTCGACGAGTGCTCGGTGATGGTGGCCTGGACCCGGACGAGGCCCTGCTCGACCAGGTCGCCGAGGAGCACCCGGACCACGCCGATCGGCATGGACACCAGGGCGGAGACCTCGGCGACGGAGCGCTGGTCGCACACGTCGAGGACCTGTCGAGCCGCGAGGCTGAGGGGTCCGTCGACGTCGCGCGGCAGCATCCGAAGGGTCGCCTCGAACGGGAGGTCGACCGTGGTCCGGGTGCGCCCGGACGTGATGGTGTACGAGCGGACGAGCCGGGCCGAGGCGGCCGGCTCTCCCTCGTGAGGATCGCGCTCGTCAGGTGGTGGCATGTCGATCCCCGTCAGCCGCCGGACGCCGAGAGCCGGGCCTGGGCCTGGACCGCGCGGCCGACGCGGTCGACGAGCAGCGCCATCTCGTACCCCACCTGGCCGAGGTCCGCCGACTCCTGCGTCAGCACGGCCAGGTTGGAGCCGTCCCCGACGCTCATCAGCATCAGGTAGCCGTGCTCCATCTCGACGAGCGTCTGCAGCACCGCGCCGCCCTCGAAGAGCCGCGACGCACCCACGGCGAGGCTGGCGAGGCCGGAGGAGACGGCCGCCACCTGCTCGGCCCGATCCGCCGGGATGCTTTCGCTCGCCGCCATCAACAGGCCGTCAGCCGAGAGCAGGATGGCGTGGGCGGCCTCCGGCACCTCGTCGACGAAACGGGTGACCAGCCAGTCCAGGTTGCGTTCTTCATGCCCCTGCCCGTTGGGGACGGCATGGAGGTGGTTGTCGCTCATGCGGGGTCTGCTTCCGTGTGCGGGTGGTCGGGGGTGCTGCCTGCGGCCGGGATCGCAGCCGTGCGACGGCCTCGGGAGACACCGGCCGCATGCGCGGTCAGGCGTGCCCGGAGGGCCTCGGGGTCGCGGGCGATGGTGCTGCCCTGCTTGGTGACCCCACCGGGCACCAGGTGGGCGCCCGGGCGGCGGAGCGGCAGGCCCGAGGGTGTGAGCTCCTCGGTGGTCGAGGCCTCGACGGCTCTCTCGGCCACCTTCCAGCCGGCTTCGACCTCGCTGCTCGTCCAGGGCTCGGCCTCTCGGCCCGCGCTCAGCCAGGCCGAGCGCATCGACCTGAAGATCGGGGAGTCGAACTCGTCGTCCTCGTCCACCGGGCGGTCAAGCACGTCGCGCGGTGCCATGAGCGGGTCGAGTCGCTCCGGTGCCGGAGCCGGAGCCGGTGCCGGCGCTGCCGCGACCGGCTCCTCCACCACCACTGCCACCGGCTCTTCGGCAGCAGTCGGTGCGGGCGCCGGGTGCGGCGCCGGCTCGACCACGGGGGCGACCGGGACGGCAGGGACGAGCGGGGTGACCGGCGTGACCGGGGCCAGCGCTGCCGGGGAGTCGGCGAGGCTCTCGCCGGGCCGGCGGACGGGGAGCCGGTCGCCGATCCCGTTGGTGAGACCGCTGCCCAGCGCGCCGTCGAGCACCGCCTGCAGCCGTGAGGGGGAGGCCGCCTCGGCCGCGAGGGCGCCCACGGAGACCGGGGCGAGACGGGGAAGGTCGGGAGCGGGCTCGGGGGTCGGTGCCACACCCTGCGGCTCGGGGGTCGGTGCGTCTCGCTCCGGCCCGGGCTGCTCCGCCGGCAGGTCCGGGAAGAGCGCCTTGGGCAGCAGGACGGTGGCCGTCGTCCCGCCTTGCTCGTTGCGGTGCAGCTCCACCCGGATGCCGTGTCGCTGAGCGAGTCGGCTGACCACGAACAGTCCCATCCGGCGGGCGGTGTCGGCCGTGACCGCGCCGTCGGAGCTGAGGCGCGCGTTGAGCTGGGCGCGGGTGTCGTCGGGGATGCCCAGCCCGCTGTCGATGATGTCGAGGACCACCCCGTCGGCCCGGTGGGACGAACCGATCGCGACCGAGGTGGAGGGCGAGGAGTAGGCCAAGGCGTTGTCCACGAGCTCGGTGAGCAGGTGCACGACGTCGGGAGCAGCGGTGTCGCTGATCCGGGTGCTGAGGGTGCTGGGGCCGACGTGGACGCGCCGGTAGTCCTGCACGCCCGCGGTCGCTGCCTGCATCGCCTCGCCGACGGTGAGGCCCTGCTGGCCCGTGTGCTGGGCATCGGCGTCGGCGAGGACCAGCAGGCTGTCCGCCGTACGACGCATCCGCGACGCCAGGTGGTCGAGCCGGAACAGGCTCTCGAGCCGGGCCGGGTCCTCCTCGTCCTTCTCCAGCGCGTCGATGAGGCCGAGCTGCTGGTTGACGAGCGACGTGTTGCGGCGCGACAGGGTTACGAACATCTCGCTGACCTGTGCACGCAGGCCGGCCTCGCCCGCTGCCAGGACGACGGCCTGGCGGTGCAGGTCGTCGACGGCGCGTGCGAGCTGGCCGATCTCTTCCTTCGTGTGCACGTCGATCGGCGTGATCGGCGCCGGCTCGCTGCCGGCCCGGATCCGGGCAACGGCGTCCGGCAGCTGGTTGTGGGCCACGTCGAGCGCGCTGTCGCGCACCCGGTGGATCGGGGTGAGCAGCAGGCGCGAGACCAGCAGCGCGAGCAGGATGGCGGCGAGCAGGGCACCGGCAGTGAGACCGGCGTTGAGCAGCGCCCGGGTGCGCGCGGCGCCGGCGGAGGCCGCGAGCTCGGTGTCGACGCCCTGGAGCAGGGAGTCGACGAGGGTGTCATAGCCGGCGAAGGCCCGGGCACCGCCGAGGTCGGTGCCGCCGGTGCGCACCGTTCGGGTGCGCCGTGCGTTGTCGGTGAGCAGGCCGGTCACGGCCGGTTCGGCCTCACCGAGGTTGCCGGCAAGCCGGTCGATGGCCGCGCTC
The DNA here is from genome assembly GCA_963721855.1 of uncultured Actinomycetota bacterium. Lineage (GTDB taxonomy): Bacteria > Actinomycetota > Actinomycetes > Propionibacteriales > Nocardioidaceae > Nocardioides_B. Next base: position 606,992 of record CAVRMN010000017.1, read on the forward strand.
TCGGTGCCGAGCTCGGCGAACAGGTCGAGCGATGCATCGTCACCCGCGCGGCTGGTGGCGGCCAGAGCCTGCTGCATCGCCAGCGAGAAGCGTCCGGTGAGCGTCTCCGTGAGCAGCTGGAGGCCCGGCTCGGGCTCGAGCTGGGCGTTGGCGATCGTGGTGATCAGCTGGCGGACACCGGACTGGAGCTGCCGCAGCTGGGCCACCCAGGTGCCCGGGCTGAGCGTCTTGCTCTCCTCGCGCAGCACCTGGCTGAGGTCGAGCACTACGTCGAGCTGGTGGCTCTGCGCGTCGGTGAGGTCGGCCGACTCACGCGTGCGCTCGAGCTCTGCGACGGCCGCCTCGAGGTCGGCGACTCCGGCGTTGACCTCGCTCTCGCCCGACCACGTGTCGGACTGGGCGGCCACCATGGCACGCGAGGCCGCGGTGAGGTAGTCGATCGCGGGGCGCAGCACGGTGACCTGCCGGGCGCTCGCGGAGGAGTTGGCGGCCAGGGTGAGGTCACCGGCGACGCGCAGACCGCCCAGCGTGGCGGCCAGCAGCAGCGGGATCGCCAGCGCGAGCGCGACCTTCCGGCGCAGCGGCCACGCGGACAGGGCGAAGACCGATCCGCCGTGAGGGGACTGCAGCTGCTCGCTCATCGTGCTCCCGGTGATGTCGGAGGCGGGCTCACCGCGGCGCACCCCGGGGGTGGTGGGTGACCGCTTTGTCTCGAATCTTGGCATTCAAGGCGCTGGTCCGTGTGAGTTTCACGACAATCGGCCCGACAGCCGCGAGATGCGGGGTTGTCAGTGCGGCTTGACAGCCGAACTCGAGTTCGTGAATCATGTCGCAGGAAGAGGGGAGTACCCCGCAGGCGGCGTCACCGTCAGTTCGGCCGGCAGTGCCCGGTCCGGTGCGTCGGCCGCGAAGGCGGTGGGGGAGACCTCCAACGGCCCGCAGCTGCGGGCGCTGGAGGTTGTTCCATGGATGTGTCACTCGGAGCATGGGTTGCGGTCCTGGCCGCCATCCTCGTGATGCTGGCGGTGGACCTGCTGGCTCACCGCAGAGCGCACGTCGTCTCCGTCCGCGAGGCGGCCATCTGGTCGGCGATCTGGATCTCACTCGGGCTGGCCTGTGGTGGCCTGATCTGGTGGTGGTACGGCGCCGAGGCCGGTGGTGAGTACTTCGCCGGCTACCTGATCGAGAAGTCCCTGGCGGTCGACAACGTCTTCGTCTTCGCGTTGATCTTCACCTACTTCGCCGTGCCGCGTGAGCTCCAGCACCGAGTCCTGTTCTACGGGGTCCTCGGGGCCCTGCTCTTCCGGGCCGTCTTCATCGGAGGCGGCGCCATCCTCATCGAGCAGTTCGCCTGGGTGCTCTACCTCTTCGGCGCCTTCCTGGTCTTCACCGGCTGGAAGATGTTCACCCACCGCAACGACGAGATGGACCCGTCGCGCAACCCCGTCCTGCGCCTGGTCCGCAAGCGGGTGCCCAGCACCGACGAGTACCACGGTCAGAAGTTCTGGGTGAAGAAGGCCGGGCGCTGGGTGGCGACCCCGCTGTTCACCGTGCTGGTCCTCGTCGAGACCACGGACATCATCTTCGCGGTGGACTCGATCCCGGCGATCTTCGCCGTCACGCAGGACCCGTTCCTGGTGTTCACGAGCAACGCCTTCGCCATCCTCGGCCTGCGGGCGATGTACTTCCTGCTCGCCGACCTCATCCACCGGTTCATCTACCTGAAGGCCGGTCTCGCCACAATCCTCGTCTTCGTGGGCGTCAAGATGCTGCTGCTCGATGTCTGGAAGGTGCCGATCTGGCTCTCCCTGACCGTCATCGCAGTCAGCATCACCGTGGCCGTCGTGATGAGCCTCCGAGCGACCCGGCCCGGAGAGCTCACCGAGGACCCGCAGCCGGCACTGGTCAGTCGGTCGACGGACGCCGACCCAGGACCAGATCGACGAAGGAACCCAAGCTGACGTCGGCCTCGAGCTCATGGCGGAAATGGGCCGACCGCACCACCCGGTAGCGGTTCCGCCGACCGAGCTTCTCCTTCTCCACGTAGTGCTCACTCACCAGGTCGTGGACGATCTGCTGGACAGCGCGCTCGGTGATCCCCACCGCGTCCGCAACGTCACGCATCCGGACGTCGGGGTCCCGGGCGAGACAGACCAGGACGTGGCCGTAGTTCGACAGGTAGGTCCACTCGCCGGGTTTCACCGAAGCAGGCTACGCGACCTGCGCTTCGTGCGTGGACACCCAACACATGCAGATGGGCCCCGGAGTCCGGGGCCCATCTGTTGGTGTCCGAGGGGGGACTTGAACCCCCACGCCCGATAAAGGGCACTAGCACCTCAAGCTAGCGCGTCTGCCTATTCCGCCACCCGGACGAGGTGTGTTTCTCGCTGCGCCCAGGCCTCGAGAACGAGCCCTGAGCGCGGCGGTAACTGTAGCAAAGCCCGACCGGAAACCTCACATCGGGCGCACCGTCCGGAAGCCTGTAAGGATGGAGGCCATGAGCACCCAGCGCGAGGGCCAGACGTACGACCCGGCCGCCGAGGTCGTCGACATCTGTCGTGACCTGCTCCGGATCGACACCACCAACTACGGCGACGGTTCCGGGCCGGGGGAGCGCAAGGCCGCGGAGCACGTGGCCGCGCTGCTCGACGAGGTCGGCATCGAGGCCGAGCTCTTCGAGGGTGAGGCCGGCCGCACCAACGTCGTCGCGCGCTGGGGCGGCGCCGGGGGAGCGCAGCGCGACCCGCTGCTGCTGCACGGCCACCTGGACGTCGTGCCCGCCAACGCCGACGACTGGCAGGTGCCTCCCTTCTCCGGGGAGGTCAAGGACGGCTACCTGTGGGGCCGCGGCGCGGTGGACATGAAGGACTTCGACGCGATGCTGCTCTCGGTGGTGCGCGCTCGCGCGCGGGCCGGTGCCGTGCCGGAGCGGCCGATGGTGCTGTGCTTCACCGCGGACGAGGAGGCCGGCGGCCACAAGGGCGCGGAGCAGATCGTGCTCCAGCGGCCCGACCTGCTCGAGGGGTGCACCGAGGGGATCGGTGAGGTGGGCGGGTTCAGCACCACCGTGCGCGGCCAGCGGTTCTACCTGATCGAGGCGGCGGAGAAGGGGATGGCGTGGATGCGTCTCACCGCCACCGGGAACGCGGGCCACGGCTCGATGCGGCACCCCGACAACGCGGTGACCACGCTGGCGCAGGCCGTCGCCCGGATCGGCACGCACAGGTGGCCGGTGCGGCTGACCCCGTCGATGCGGGTGCTGCTGTCGGCGGTCGGCGAGCTGGCCGGGGTGGAGGCGACGCCCCAGAACGCCGAAGCGCTGGTCGAGGAGTTCGGCTCCGCCGCCCGGATGCTCGGGGCGGTCATCCGCAACACGACGAACCCGACGATGCTCGACGCCGGCTACAAGGTGAACGTGGTGCCCGGCGAGGCGACCGCCCACGTCGACGGCCGCTTCCTGCCCGGCTTCGAGGACGAGTTCTTCGCGACGCTGGCCCACATCGTCGGCGAGGACGTCCGGATCGACTACGTGAGCAAGCAGGCGGCGCTGGAGACCACGTTCGACGGTGACCTCGTCGACGCGATGACGTCCTCGATCCTGGCCGAGGACCCCGAGGCGACGGTGGCGCCGTACCTCATGTCCGGGGGCACCGACGCCAAGCACTGGCACAAGCTCGGCATCCGCTGCTTCGGCTTCGCCCCGCTCCGGCTTCCGGCCGACCTGGACTTCACCGCGCTGTTCCACGGGGTCGACGAGCGCGTGCCGACGGATGCGCTGGAGTTCGGCGCGCGGGTCTTCGACCGGTTCCTCGACCAGGCCTGAGCCGCGTCAGGCGTACGTCGGCCGCAGCTGCCGGATGATCTTCCGCCGCAGCACCACCTTGCGGGTGCCGTCCGGCAGCAGACGCAGCCGGTCGAGCTCCCAGCCGCCGCGCTCGATCCGCTCGACGAGCAGGCGGGTCACGGCGTTGCGGGAGAGCTCACGCGAGATCGTGAGCCGCTCGAACTCGAGCTCCACACCGGGGCGCAGGCCCGACCGCGAAGCGGTGGTGTGGATCGGTGCCGAGGACATGCTTCATCGTGCCACGGCGGGTGTGCGGTGTCCGCGCATTGGACTCAGGAATCGGCCGACACGTCGTCGAGCGCGGCGACGATCTCCGGGGGCAGGACGACGTCCTCGACGGTCAGCGAGCCCTTCAGCTGCGCCGCGGTCCGGGCTCCCACGATCGGGGCGGTGACGCCGGGCCGGTCGCGCACCCAGGCCAGGGCGACCTCGAGCGGGGTCAGCTCCAGGCCGTCGGCGGCGCGGACCACCGCCTCGACGATCCTGGCGCAGCGGTCGTCGAGGTAGCTGCCCACGAAGTTCGAGAAGTGCGGGGAGGCCGCCCGGGAGTCGGCCGGCGTGCCGGTGCGGTACTTCCCGGTCAGCACCCCTCGTCCCAACGGGGACCAGGGGAGCACCCCCAGCCCGAGGGCAGCGGCGGCGGGAAGCGTCTCCGTCTCGACCTTGCGGTTCAGCAAGGAGTACTCCACCTGTGTGGAGGCCAGCGTGGCCCGACCGGGCACGGCGCGCTGCCACGTGGCGGCCTGGGCGCACTGCCAGCCGGCGTAGTTGGAGACGCCGACGTACGACGCCCGACCCGTCGACACGGCGTAGTCCAGGGCGCTCAGCGTCTCCTCGAGGGGGGTGTCCTCGACCCAGGTGTGCACCTGCCACAGGTCGACGTGATCGACGCCGAGCCGCTTCAGCGACGCGTCCAGGGTGGTGATCAGGTAGCCGCGCGACGCATTGGCCTCCCGGACGCCTCGCGACCGCGCGATGCCGGCCTTGGTCGCGAGCACGACGTCGTCGCGGCGGACCACGTCGCGCAGCAGCGCGCCGATCAGCTCCTCGGCGGCGCCGTCCCCGTAGCCTGCCGCGGTGTCGAGCAGCGTGCCGCCGGCGTCGACGAAGGAGACCAGCTGGTCGCGGGCCTCGTGCTCGTCGGTGTCACGGCCCCAGGTGAGCGTGCCGAGTCCCAGCCGGGACACCTTGAGGCCGGTGCGGCCCAGGTAGCGCTGCTGCATGGCGTCACGCTAGCGGTCGGGACGGCCCGCACGCCGTTCGCCTCGCCGTTCGCCTCGCCGGCGGTGGCTCAGGTCACGTCGACCGAGGAGTCCGTGTCCCGAGTGCGTAGTGTGTCCCGGGCCAGAACAGCACCGACTAGGAGAGCACGTGCTCGAATTCCTCCAGGCCGTCTTCCTCGGACTGCTGCAGGGCCTCACCGAGTTCCTGCCGATCTCGAGCTCGGCGCACCTGCGGATCTTCCCGGAGCTCTTCGGCTGGGGCGACCCGGGCGCGGCGTTCACCGCGGTCATCCAGATCGGCACCGAGCTCGCCGTGGTCATCTACTTCCGCAAGGACATCTGGCGGATCGGCTCTGCGTGGGTGCGGTCGCTCTACAAGCCGGAGCTGCGCGGAGCCCTCGACTCGCGGATGGGCTGGTACGTCATCGTCGGCTCGCTGCCGATCGTGGTCCTCGGCATTCTCCTCAAGGACGTCATCGAGCAGGACTTCCGCAACCTCTGGGTCATCGGCACCACGCTCGTGGTCCTCGGCGTCATCCTCGGCATCGCCGACCGGGTCGGGCGGCAGGACCGCGCCATCGGCGACCTGTCGCTGAAGCACTCGGTCCTCTTCGGCCTGGCGCAGGCCCTGGCCCTGATCCCGGGCGTCTCGCGTTCCGGGGCGACGATCAGCATGGGGCGGTTCCTGAACTACGACCGGGAGGCGGCGACCCGGTTCGCCTTCCTGCTGGCGATCCCGGCGGTCGTCGGGGCGGGCCTGTTCGAGCTCAAGGACGCCCTGCAGTGCCACGACACCGCGGCGGCCGTGTGCAACCCGTACAGCCCCGCGGCGACGCTGGTGGCGACGGTGGTGTCGTTCGTGGTCGGCTACGTCGCCATCGCGTGGCTGCTGCGCTACGTGAGCACCCGGTCCTACCTGCCGTTCGTCATCTACCGGATCCTGCTCGGCGGCTTCACCCTGGTCATGGTCGCGACCGGGGTGCTCGCGGCCTGAGGCCCGGCCTCAGAGCCAGCCGGACTTCTTGAACAGCCGGTAGAGCACCGCCGAGGCGACGACCATCACGGTCAGCGCGAAGCCGTAGCCGTAGTGCCAGCCGAGCTCGGGCATGTGCTGGAAGTTCATCCCGTAGATGCCCGCGACGAGCGTGCCCACGGCCGCGATCGCCACCCACGCGGAGATCTTGCGCATGTCCTCGTTCTGCTCGACCCCGATGCGCGCCAGGTGGGCCTGGAACGCGGTGGAGAGCAGGGTGTCGAGCGTGTCGATCGTCTCCGAGACCCGGAGGAGGTGGTCGGCGACGTCGCGGAAGAACGGGGCCGCCTCCTGGGTGACGACCGGGACGGACCCGGTGGCGAAGCGCTTCATCGGCTCCTTGAGCGGGTTCACCGCACGGCGCATCTCGGCGAGCTCGCGCTTGAGCACGTAGATCCGGCGTGAGTCGTGGGTCCGCTCCGAGGAGAACACCGACGCCTCGACCTCGTCGACGTCGATCTCGAGGGCGCGGGCCACCTCCTCGTAGCTGTCCACGACCCGGTCGCAGATGGCGTAGAGGACCGCGGACGGCCCATGACCCAGGACCGCGGTCTGCTGCTCGAGGTCCATGCGCGCCGTGTGCAGCTCCGTGCCCTCGCCGTGCCGGACGCTGATCACGAAGTCGCGGCCGACGAAGAGGTTGATCTCGCCGGTCTCGACGGCGTCGTACTCGTCGACGTACCAGAGCGTCTTGAGGACGAGGAAGATGCCGTCGTCGTAGCGCTCGAGCTTCGGTCGCTGGTGCGCGTGCAGCGCGTCCTCGACCGCGAGCGGGTGCAGCGAGAAGATCTCGGCGACCGCGGCCAGCTCACCCTCGACCGGCTCGTGCAGGCCGACCCAGACGAAGTCGCCGGGCTGCTCCACGGAGGCGTGGACCTGGGCGAGGTCGTCCTTGGCGCAGGTCAGTGGGACGCGGACCCCGTCCCGGTACAAGGCGCTGTCGACGATCATGGTCCTGAGGCTAGGCCACTACTGTTGCGTTCCATGGCAACGGTCATCCTCGCCCGACACGGCCGCACCACCGCGAACGCGACGGGTGTGCTGGCCGGACGCACCAAGGGCGTCGGCCTCGACGACCACGGCGTCGAGCAGGCCCGGCAGGCGGGGGAGCGGCTCGCGCGGCTGCCGCTGGCCGCGATCGTCACCAGCCCGCTGGAGCGCTGCCGCCAGACCGCGCGCGAGCTCAACGCCGCGCAGCCGACCCGGCTGAAGGTCGCCTCCGAGCGCGGGCTCCTGGAGTGCGACTACGGCGACTGGACCGGCCAGGAGATCAAGATGCTGGCCAAGGAGGCGCTCTGGCGCACCGTGCAGGCGCACCCGAGCGCCGCGGTGTTCCCGGGCGGCGAGTCGATGGCCGCGATGGCCGCCCGGGCGGTGGAGGCGGTACGCCGCTGGGACGCCCGGATCGAGGCCGAGCACGGGCCCGACGCGGTCTGGGTGGCGGTCAGCCACGGGGACGTGATCAAGGCCGTGCTCGCCGACGCCCTCGGCCTGCACCTCGACGCCTTCCAGCGGATCGTGGTGGACCCGGCGTCGTTCTCGGTCGTCCGCTACACGCCGCTCCGGCCGTTCGTGGTCGCCTCCAACTCCACCGCCGGGGACCTCGCTCACCTCAAGCCACCCGCCCGGAAACGCCGCAGGTCGGTCAGCAGCGACGCGGCCGTGGGCGGCGGCGCCGGGCCGGCAGGCCACGGTTCCGAGGCTTCGGGCACCCCCTAGGCTGAAACGCATGGCGACGGTGATCCACAGCTACGACCCGCCCGAGCGCTTCGTCGCGGGGACGGTCGGGCCTCCCGGAGAGCGCACCTTCTTCCTGCAGGCGCGCTCCGGGGCGCGCGTCACGAGCGTCGCCCTGGAGAAGCAGCAGGTCTCGGTCCTCGCCGAGCGCATCGACGAGCTGCTCGACGAGCTGATCCGCAACGGGGAGGGCGAGGGGACCATCCCCGCCGTCTCGCCGGTCGCGCTGGACGACAACGGGCCGCTGGAGCAGCCGATCGTGGAGGAGTTCCGGGCCGGCACGATGACGCTCTCCTGGGACGCCACCGACGAGCGCATCGTCGTCGAGGTGTTCCCCTACGCCGAGGAGTCCGTGGTCGAGCCCGGCACCCCCGAGGAGGAGATCGACGACCCCGAGCCGGAGGAGCTGCTCGTCGTGCGGCTGCCCGCCGGGCTGGCCCGGGCGTTCAGCAAGCGTGCGCAGGCCGTCGTGTCGGCCGGGCGGCCCCCGTGCCCGTTCTGCGGCGGACCCGTCGACCCCGCCGGACACCTCTGCCCGCGGGCCAACGGCTTCCGGCGCACGGCCGAGTGACCCCATGAGCACCGCGCTCCACCCGCTGCTCGCGGGTGACCTGGAGCTCGAGGGGAGGATCCTGCCCGCGTCCAACGCGACGTTCTACGGCCGGGTCACCTCCGAGAGCGGCTCGGTGGCGTGCGTCTACAAGCCGGTCGCGGGCGAGCGGCCGCTGTGGGACTTCCCCGACGGGACGCTGGCGCGGCGCGAGGTGGCGGCGTACGTCGTCTCCGAGGCGCTGGGCTGGGACATCGTCCCGCCGACCGTGCTGCGCGACGGCCCGGCCGGCCACGGCATGGTCCAGGCGTGGCGCGAGCCGGACCCCGAGCAGGAGCCGGTCGACATCGTCCCGCGCGGCCGGGTGCCGCACGGCTACCTGCACGTGCTCGACGCCCGGGACGGCGACGACGAGGAGGTGTCGCTGGTGCACGAGGACTCGGCCCCGCTGCGCCGGATGGCCGTCTTCGACGTGCTGGTGAACAACGCCGACCGCAAGGGTGGTCACGTCCTCGCGATGCCGGGCGGCCACCGGCACGGGGTGGACCACGGGGTCTGCTTCCACGTCGACGACAAGCTCCGCACGGTGCTGTGGGGCTGGGCCGAGGAGCCCGTGGACGCCGACGACCTGCCGGCCGTCGAGCGGGTCCTCGAGGACCTCACGTCGGCCGGTCCGCTGCACGCGCGGCTGACGGAGCTGCTGGCCCGTGAGGAGGTCACCGCCGTGACCCGGCGGTGCACCGTGCTGCTCACCCGGCGTCGGATGCCGGTTCCGTCCGGTGCGTGGCCCGCGATCCCGTGGCCGGCGTTCTGAGTCCTGAGGCGGTGGAGCCGGCCGACACCAGCGCGGAGCCGCGGGCGGGCGTTCGTTAGGCTTCCCGCATGCGATCGTGGACGAGCCCGGACGTGCCCAGCCTGGACGCCTTCGGAGCCGCCCCGGCGCTCCGCCTGCACGACTCGGCCCGCGGGTCCGTGCAGCCGAGCGAGCCCGACGGGACAGCGCGGATGTACGTCTGCGGCATCACGCCCTACGACGCCACCCACCTCGGCCACGCCGCGACGTACATCGCGTTCGACCTGGTCAACCGCGCCTGGCGCGACGTGGGTCACGACGTCCGCTTCGTCCAGAACGTCACCGACGTCGACGACCCGCTGCTCGAGCGGGCGACGGCCACCGGCGTCGACTGGGAGCAGCTCGCCGAGGAGCAGATCGAGCTGTTCCGCGAGGACATGACCGCGCTGCGGGTGATCGCCCCCGACGAGTACATCGGCGCGGTCGAGTCGATCCCGCTGGCCGTGGAGCTCGTCCAGCAGCTGCGCGAGCGCGGTGCCGTCTACGAGGTCGAGGGCGACCTCTACTTCTCCGTGCACCACGACCCGCGGTTCGGCCAGGTGTCCGGCCTCGACGAGGGGCAGATGCTCGAGCTCTTCCGCGAGCGCGGCGGCGATCCCGACCGGTCGGGCAAGAAGCACCCCCTGGACTGTCTGCTGTGGCAGGCCGAGCGGCCCGGTGAGCCGGCGTGGGACACCCCGATCGGCCGCGGCCGCCCGGGGTGGCACGTGGAGTGCTCCTCGATCGCGCTGCGCTTCCTCGGCGAGGAGTTCGACGTCCAGGGCGGCGGCAGCGACCTGGTCTTCCCGCACCACGAGATGAGCGCCTCAGAGGCGCAGGCCGCGTTCGAGGGACTCACCTTCGCCAAGGCCTACGTGCACGCGGGCATGGTGGGCTACCGGGGCGAGAAGATGTCGAAGTCCAAGGGCAACCTGGTCTTCGTGCACAAGCTGCGCGAGCTCGGTGTCGACCCGATGGCGGTGCGGCTCGCGCTGCTCGCGCACCACTACCGCTCCGACTGGGAGTGGACCGACGCGGACCTCCAGCGTGCCGAGGAGACCCTCGCGAGCCTGCGCGCCGCCGTCGAGCAGCCCGAGGGCGCGGTCACCTCGGCGCTGGTCCCGGCCGTGCGCCGGGCGCTCGCCGACGACCTGAACGCGCCGCTGGCGCTCACCGCCCTCCAGCGCTGGGCCCTGGCCACGAACGAGGGCGCCGACCGTTCCGAGCCCGGGGCGGGCGACGTCGTACGACGCCTCGTCGACGCCCGGCTCGGCGTCCTGCTCTGAGGCCTCGGCTCAGTCGTCTCCGGAGTCGCGGCGCTTGAGGTAGCGCTCGAACTCGCGGGCGATCGCCTCGCCGCTCGCCTCCGGGAGGTCGGCGGTGTCGCGGGTCTCCTCGAGCGCCCGCACGTAGTCGCCGATCTCCTCGTCCTCTTCCGCGAGCTCGTCGACGCCGCGCTCCCACGCCCGAGACTCCTCCGGGAGGTCGTCGAGCGGGATGCTGATCTCCAGCAGGTCCTCGAGCTGCCCGACCAGGGCGAGCGTCGCCTTCGGGCACGGCGGCTGGGCGACGTAGTGCGGCACCGCTGCCCAGAAGGACACCGCCGGGATGTCGCGCTGGGTGCAGGCGTCCTGGAAGACGCCGACGATGCCGGTGGGGCCCTCGTAGTTCGACTGCTCGAGCTTGAGCCGGTCGGAGAGGTCGGGCTCGGTGGCGGTGCCGGTCACGGGGATGGGCCGCGTGTGCGGGGTGTCGGCCAGCAGGGCCCCGAGGGTGACCACCAGCTCGGCGCCGAGCTCGGTGGACGCGGCGAGCAGCTCGGCGCAGAACTGCCGCCAGCGCATGTTCGGCTCGATGCCGCGCAGCAGGATGACGTCGCGGAGCGCGCCCGGGGGCGAGGCGACCGCGATCTGGGTCGACGGCCAGGTGATCCGGCGCATGCCTTCGTCGTTGGTCGCGACGATGGGGCGGTTGACCTGGAAGTCGTAGAACTCCTCGGGGTCGATGGCGGCCACCACGCGGGCGTTCCAGACGCGCATCAGGTGGTCGAGGACCGACGACGCCGCGTCCGCCGCGTCGTTCCAGCCCTCGAACGCGGCGATGAGAACGGGGGAGCGGAGCTCCGGCACATCTTCGATCTCGATCACGCAACCAGCCTATGTCACAGCCTGCGGTCGGCCGGCCGTTCCTCGCTCAGCGGCACTTCGCGGCGTACGCCCCGGTTGTCCCGGCCTGACAGAATGTGAGACGCCGATGTCATGATTCGGAACCGCCGCAGGCGCCGAACGCGGCGCCGCCTACGCTGGCTGGCGAGCCAGTCCCGTTCGTTTCGCGGTCGGGCGCGCTGCCGACCACCACCGAGGAGACCCGTGCCCGATCCGTCGACCGTCCGACCCGACGCCACCGAGGAGCTCTCCGCCGCCCTGCGCGAGCGGATCCTCGTGATGGACGGGGCGATGGGCACGATGATCCAGCGCCACGACCTCGGCGAGGACGACTACCGGGGCGAGCGCTTCGCCGACTGGGGCCAGGACCTCAAGGGCAACTCGGACCTGCTCAGCCTGACGCAGCCCGACGTCATCCGGAGCATCCACCGCGAGTACCTCGAGGCGGGCGCCGACGTCGTCGAGACCAACACGTTCAACGCGCAGCGCATCTCGCAGGCGGACTACGCGATGGTCGAGCTCGCCTACGAGATGAACTTCGAGTCCGCACGGCTGGCTCGTCTGGAGTGCGACGCGGTCACCGAGCAGACCCCGGACCGCCCGCGCTACGTCGCGGGCGCGATGGGGCCGACCAACACCACCGCGTCGATCTCGCCGGACGTGAACGACCCGGGCAAGCGCAACATCACCTTCGACCAGCTCGTCGAGGCCTACCTCGAGCAGGCCAACGGCCTCGTCGACGGCGGCGCCGACCTGCTGCTGGTCGAGACGATCTTCGACACGCTCAACGCCAAGGCGGCGATCTTCGCGCTCGAGACGCTCTTCGAGGAGCGTGGCCGTCGCTGGCCGGTGGTGATCTCGGGGACCATCACCGACGCGTCGGGCCGCACCCTGTCGGGCCAGGTCACCGAGGCGTTCTGGAACTCCGTGCGCCACGCCCGGCCGCTCGCCGTCGGGCTGAACTGCGCGCTGGGTGCCTCCGACATGCGCCCCTACATCGCGGAGCTCTCGCGGATCGCCGACTGCTTCGTCTCCTGCTACCCCAACGCCGGCCTGCCGAACGCGTTCGGCGAGTACGACGAGACGCCCGAGCAGACCGCGGAGGTGCTGGAGGAGTTCGCCGCCAGCGGCCTGGTCAACCTGCTCGGCGGCTGCTGCGGCACGACGCCGGCGCACATCACCGCGATCGCCACGTCCACGAAGGGCAAGGCCTCCCGCGTTCCCGCCGAGGTCGTCCCCGCCCTGCGGCTGTCGGGGCTCGAGCCGTTGACCGTCACCGACGAGTCGCTGTTCGTCAACGTGGGCGAGCGCACCAACATCACCGGCTCCGCTCGCTTCCGCAGGCTGATCAAGGAGGGCGACTACGGCACCGCGCTCTCGGTCGCCCGCCAGCAGGTCGAGTCCGGCGCGCAGGTCATCGACATCAACATGGACGAGGGGATGATCGACGGCGTCGCCGCGATGGACCGCTTCGTCAAGCTCGTCGCCAGCGAGCCGGACATCTGTCGTGTGCCGGTGATGGTCGACTCCTCCAAGTGGGAGGTGATCGAGGCCGGCCTGAAGTGCCTCCAGGGCAAGCCCGTCGTGAACTCGATCTCGCTGAAGGAGGGCGAGGAGAAGTTCCTCGAGCAGGCACGGCTGTGCCGCAAGTACGGCGCCGCCGTGGTCGTGATGGCGTTCGACGAGGACGGCCAGGCCGACAACCTCGACCGCCGCAAGGCGATCTGCCAGCGCGCCTACGACATCCTCACCGAGCAGGTCGGCTTCGCCGCACACGACATCATCTTCGACCCCAACGTGTTCGCGGTGGCGACGGGCATCGAGGAGCACGCCGAGTACGGCCTCGACTTCATCGAGGCCACCCGGTGGATCAAGGAGAACCTCCCCGGGGCGCTGGTCTCCGGCGGCGTCTCCAACGTCTCCTTCTCGTTCCGCGGCAACAACCCGGTGCGCGAGGCGATCCACGCGGTCTTCCTGTTCCACGCCATCAAGGCCGGGATGGACATGGGCATCGTCAACGCCGGCGCCCTGGTCGTCTACGACGAGATCGACCCCGAGCTGCGCGAGCGGATCGAGGACGTCGTCCTCAACCGACGTCCCGACAGCACGGAGCGGCTGCTCGAGATCGCGCCGAAGTTCGCCGGCGACGGCTCGACGCCCGAGGTGGCCGACGAGGCCTGGCGCTCGCTCCCGGTCGGGGAGCGGATCACGCATGCGCTGGTGAAGGGCATCGACGAGTTCGCCGAGTCCGACACCGAGGAGCTGCGGCAGCTGATCGCCGAGCGGGGCGGACGCCCCATCGAGGTGATCGAGGGCCCGCTGATGGACGGCATGAACGTCGTCGGCGACCTCTTCGGCGACGGCAAGATGTTCCTGCCCCAGGTGGTCAAGTCGGCCCGGGTGATGAAGAAGGCCGTCGCCTACCTGATCCCCTACATCGAGTCCGAGAAGCTCACCGACGACCGGCAGCAGTCTCGCACCAAGGGCACGATCGTGATGGCCACGGTGAAGGGCGACGTGCACGACATCGGCAAGAACATCGTCGGCGTCGTGCTGCAGTGCAACAACTACGAGGTCGTCGACCTCGGCGTGATGGTGCCGGCCCAGAAGATCATCGACAAGGCGCAAGGAGATCGACGCCGACATGATCGGGCTCTCCGGGCTGATCACCCCGTCGCTGGACGAGATGGTCAACTTCGCCGCCGAGATGGAGCGGCAGGGACTCGAGATCCCGCTGCTGATCGGTGGCGCCACCACGTCACGGGCGCACACCGCGGTCAAGGTGGACCCGCGCTACCACGGTCCGGTCGTCTGGGTGAAGGACGCGTCCCGCTCGGTCCCGGTGGCCTCGTCGCTGCTGTCCGACGAGCGCCGCGACGCGCTGATGGCCGACGTGAAGGACGACTACGACTCGATCCGGACCCGGCACGCCGCCAAGCTCAACGACCGACGCGTGCTGCCGATCGCCAAGGCGCGTGAGAACCGCACCCCGGTCGACTGGACGGACTACCACCCGCCCAAGCCCCGCGCGCTGCAGCAGCAGGCCAAGGACGTCTGGTCGCACCGGCCGGGCGAGCGCGACCCGAAGCCGCACTTCGTGCGCACCTTCACCGACTACCCGCTCGACGAGCTGCGCCGCTACATCGACTGGCAGCCGTTCTTCAACGCCTGGGAGATGAAGGGCAAGTTCCCCGACATCCTCAACAACCCCACGACGGGGGAGGCGGCCCGCAAGCTGTGGGACGACGGCCAGGCGATGCTCGACCGCCTGATCGAGGAGCGGTGGCTGCACGCCCACGGCGTGATCGGCCTGTTCCCGGCCAACGCGGTCGGCGACGACGTCGAGGTCTACTCCGACGAGTCGCGCAGCGAGGTGCTCACCACGCTGTGCAACCTGCGCCAGCAGGGCGAGCACCGCGACGGCGTACCCAACCGTTCCCTCGGCGACTACGTGGCGCCCAAGGAGACCGGGCTGACCGACTACGTCGGCGCGTTCGCCGTCACCGCCGGCCTCGGCTCCCACGAGAAGATCGCGGAGTTCAAGGAGGCGCTCGACGACTACAGCGCGATCCTGCTCGAGTCGCTCGCCGACCGGCTGGCGGAGGCGTTCGCCGAGCGGATGCACGAGCGGGTGCGCAAGGAGTTCTGGGGCTACGCGGCCGACGAGCACCTCGACAACGAGTCGCTCATCAAGGAGAAGTACGCCGGCATCCGGCCCGCGCCCGGCTACCCGGCCTGCCCGGACCACACCGAGAAGCTCAAGCTGTGGGAGCTGCTCGACGTGCACGCCGAGACCGGCATCGAGCTCACCGAGAGCATGGCGATGTGGCCCGGCGCCGCGGTCAGCGGCTGGTACTTCTCCCACCCGCAGTCGCAGTACTTCGTGGTCGGCCGCATCGGCAAGGACCAGGTCGAGGACTACGCGAAGCGCAAGGGGTTGAGCCTGCGCGAGACCGAGCGCTGGCTTGCGCCGAACCTCGGCTACGAGCCTGAGGACTGATGGGGTTTCCGGCCGCCGTCCTGTGGGACATGGACGGCACCCTGGTCGAGACCGAGCCCTACTGGATCGAGTCCGAGTACGAGCTCGTCGAGGAGCACGGCGGCACCTGGAGCGACGAGCACGCGCTCAACCTGGTCGGGAACGACCTGCTGGTGTCGGGCCGCTACATCCGCGAGCACTCGGGCATCGAGATCGAGCCCTCGCAGATCGTCGAGGAGCTCCTCGACAAGGTCGTCGCCCGCATCGAGCGGGCAGTGCCGTGGCGACCCGGGGCGGTCGAGCTGCTCGCTGACTTCCGGGCCCAAGGCGTCCGCTGCGCCCTGGTCACGATGTCCTACCGCCGCTTCGTGGCCCCGGTGCTGGCCGGCCTGCCCGAGGATGCCTTCGACGTCGTCGTCACCGGGGACGCGGTCTCGCAGGGGAAGCCGCATCCCGAGCCCTACCTGAAGGCCGCGGCCCTGCTGGGCATCGACCCGGGCGACGCCGTGGCGATCGAGGACTCCAACACCGGGGCCCGGTCGGCGGAGTCGGCCGGCTGCCGGGTCCTCGTGGTCCCCAACCACGTGCCGGTGCTGCCCGGGGACCGGCGGGTCGTCGTCGACACCCTCGCCGGACTGACCGCGGCGACGCTGCCCTACGGCGCCTGGTCGTAGTACCACCGGACAATGGTGGCCTGCCCCGTGCGGGGCTGACGCTGGGAGCACCCAGCAGCAGCCCCGAGGAGGCCCTGATGAACACCAGCACCCGCACGCACCGCACCGCGGTGACCACCGCGCTCGTCGCCCTGACCGCGGTCCCCGCGGTCGTCGCGGTCCCGGCGTACGCCAACGACGACGACGTCGTCCGCCGCGGATCCTGCAGCGGCAGCACCGACTGGAAGCTCAAGGCGAGTCCGGAGGACGGTCGCATCGAGGTGGAGGGCGAGATCGACAGCAACCACAACGGGCAGACCTGGCGATGGCGGCTGCGCCACAACGGCAGCCTCTCGGCGAAGGGCACGGCCACCACGCAGGGCCCGAGCGGCTCG
The DNA here is from genome assembly GCA_963721855.1 of uncultured Actinomycetota bacterium. GTDB lineage: Bacteria > Actinomycetota > Actinomycetes > Propionibacteriales > Nocardioidaceae > Nocardioides_B. The sequence continues at coordinate 623,403 of CAVRMN010000017.1, forward strand.
TTCGAGGTGCGCCGCGTCGTGGTCGACGCCCCGGGCGCCGACCGCCTCGTCTTCCGGGCCCGCAACCCGCGCACCGACGAGGTGTGTCGCGGGGTTCTGAGCTTCTGACCCGCCGCCTGCGCATACTGACCCCCAGAGAACAGAGGAGGCCGGTGGTGCGACTGCTCCGGAACCCTGTCGCCCAGTTCCTGGCGGCGGGGTTCCTCATGCTGGTCGTCGTCCTGGTCGCGACCGCCCGGCTGAGCGACCGCGCCGCGGCGCGGGAGGCGATCGACGACGCGGTGGCCACGACCGACCTGCTCGCCCACTCCGTGGCCGAACCGGCGCTGCCCCGGGGGCTCGTCGACGGTGAAGCGGGCGCGGTCGACCGGCTCGACCGGGCAGTGCTGCGCCGGCTGCTCGTCGAGGACGTGGCGCGGATCAAGATCTGGGACGCCACGGGCCGGATCGTCTACTCCGACAAGACCCAGCTCATCGGCAGTGACTACGAGCTCGGCGAGGACGAGCAGGCGGTGCTCCGGGACGGCACCGTCGAGGCCGAGGAGTCCGACCTCACCAAGCCGGAGAACCGGTTCGAGCGCGACTCAGGGGGTCTGCTGGAGGTCTACACGCGGATCCGGGCGCCGGAGGGGGACCCCTTGCTCTTCGAGGTCTACTACTCCGCGGCCGACATCGCCGCCCGCAGGACGGCGGTCCTGGACTCCTTCCGGCCGATCACCGTGGGCGGCCTGCTGGCGCTCGTCGCCGTGACCACGCCGCTCATGTGGGTGCTGACCCGGCGCCTCGACCGTTCCGCCCGCGACCGTGAGCGGTTGCTGCGCGCCGCGGTCGACGCCTCGGACGCCGAGCGACGCCGCATCGCCCGCGACCTGCACGACACCGTCGTGCAGGACCTGACAGGCACCGCCTTCGCGCTGTCCGCCTCCGCCCGGGACGGCGGCGCGGCCCCGGCGACCCTGGAGAGCATGGCGTCGTCGCTGCGGGGGTCCTTGCGCTCGCTACGGTCCCTGCTCGTCGAGATCCATCCCCGCGACCTCCGCACCACCGGTCTGGCCGCGGCCCTCGAGGACCTGGTCGCGCCGGCGGCCGGCGCCGGGGTCGAGGCGACCGTCTCCGCCGACGGCCTCGACCACCTCACCGACGCTGACGTCGCCCTCGTATGGCGTGTCGCCCAGGAAGCGGTGCGCAACGGCCTTCGTCACGCGGGGGCGAGACACCTCTCCGTGGAGGTCAGGTCCGAGGGTCCGCTCACCGTGCTCGAGGTCGTCGACGACGGGTCCGGGTTCGACCCGACCGAGGCACGGGACCGCACGCACTTCGGCCTGCGCGGGCTGGAGAGCCTCATCGCCGAGGCCGGGGGAACGCTCCGGGTGACGTCTGCCCCCGGACAGGGCACGGCCGTGCGTCTGGAGCTGCGGTCGTGATCCGGGTGATGCTCGTGGACGACCACGCCGTCGTGCGCGGTGGCCTCGCCCAGCTCGTCGAGGCGGCCGGCGACATGGAGGTGGTCGGCACCGCGGCCGACGGCACCGAGGCGTTGGAGGTCGCCCGGGCGAGGCGACCGGACGTGGTCCTGATGGACCTCCAGATGCCCGCGATGGACGGCGTGGCCGCCACCCGGGCGATCCTGGACGAGGGCCTCGACACGCAGGTGGTGATCCTGACGTCGTACTCCGACGGCGAGCGCATCATCGGCGCGCTCGACGCCGGTGCCGTCGGCTACCTCCTGAAGGACGCCGAGCCCGAGGACATCCTCGAGGGGATCCGCGCGGTGAGCCGGGGCGAGTCGCCGCTGCACCCACGGGCCGCCCGCCGGCTGCTGACGTCGCGGAGGCCGGGCGGCGACGAGCGGGCTCCCCAGCTCACCGAGCGGGAGACCGAGGTGCTGCGGCTGGTCCGGCAGGGGCTCGCCAACAAGCAGATCGCCCGGCGACTCGGGATCAGCGAGCGCACGGTCAAGGCGCACCTCACGTCGGTGTTCCAACGGCTCGCCGTGACCGACCGCACCCAGGCGGCTCTCTGGGCCGAGCGCCACGGGCTCTGAATAGTTGGAAAACCCCATAATTCGGACGGGTCGACCGTCAGACTTCTCCTGTTGTCTTGGGGAGGAGCTGTCGTGCGCGTGCTCAGGAACCCGGTGGCCCAGTTCCTGGTCGCCGCCGCGGTTGTCGTGGTCGTCGTTGCCTTTGCGACCGACGCGTTGAGCCGGCGAGCCGCGGAACGCGAGGCGATCGCCGACGCCCGGGCGACCACGGTGCTGATGGCTCGCTACGTCGCGGAGCCGAGCATCCCGAGAGGTCTCGTACAAGGGCGACGTCATCGCGACCGCGGTCTTCGACAAGTTCGCCCGGGACCAGCTGATGGTCGGCAACGTCGAGCGCCTCAAGATCTGGAACGCCAAGGGCTTGGTGGTCTACTCCGACGAGACCGTGCTCCTCGGGCAGAAGTTCACGCTCGGCGACGAGGCACGCGACGTGCTCAGGTCCGGCGGCAGTGAGGGTGACCTGTCAGACCTCCGCAACCGGGAGAACCGCTACGAGGTCAACGACGAAGGGTTCCTCGAGGTCTACACGCGGATCTACTCCCCGGAGGGTGAGCCGCTGCTCTACGAGGTCTACTACTCCGCCGACCGGATCGCCGACGACTCCGCGACCATCTTCACCGCGTTCCGGCCGATCCTGCTCGGAGGGCTCGGCCTTCTGGTGCTGCTCACCGTCCCGCTGCTGTGGATGCTGACCCGGCGCCTGGAGCGGTCGGCGCGGGCCCGGGAGCGCCTGCTCCGCAACGCCGTCGATGCCTCGGAGGCGGAGCGTCGCCGCATCGCGCGCGACCTCCACGAGGGCGTCGTGCAGGACCTCACCTCGGCGTCGTCCGCGCTCGCTGCGGAAGCCGCCGGGGCGGACACGCCGCCCCGGGTCGCGCACCGCCTGCGCAACGTCGACGAGGGGATCCGAGGGGCGGTGCGGGCGCTGCGAACCCTGGTGCTCGAGATCTACCCGCCCAACCTGGCCGCCGACGGGCTCGCCGGAGCGCTCGACGAGCTCGTCGAGCCCGCGTCCGCGGCGGGGCTGGACGTGCGGGTCCGTGTCGACGACGTCGACGGGGTGTCCGACGACGCGGTGGCGCTCGTCTGGCGCGCCGCCCAGGAAGCGGTGCGCAACGCGACCCGGCACGCGCGCGGCAGCAGCATCGACGTCTCCGTGCGGCGCACCGGCCAGCGGGTGTCGCTGCGGGTCGCCGACGACGGCGTCGGGTTCGTCCCCGGGGCGTTCTCCCACCAGGGGCGCTTCGGGCTCAGGTCACTGCAGGACCTCGCCGCCGAGGCGGGTGGGCATCTCGACGTCGAGACCGGACCCGGGCGCGGCACCACCGTGCTGCTCGAGGTGCCGGCCTAGTCGAGGTCCTCGTCGGTGAGGCCGTCCGCGAGCGTCTCCAGCGCGGGCACGACCGGCAGCGGCGGGGGAGTGCCGCCCCACTCGGGGCACACCGCCTGATGGGCGCACCAGCCGCACAGCGCGCTCTTGCGCGGTCGCCAGTCGCCACTGCGCTGGGCCTGGGAGATCGCCGACCACAGCGCCTCGACCTTGCGCTCGGTGGCGCGCAGGTCGGCCTCGTCGGGCGAGTAGCGCAGCACCTCGCCGTTGCCGAGGTAGATCAGCTGCAGCATCCGCGGCACGACGCCGCGCGTGCGCCAGATGACCAGCGCGTAGAACTTCATCTGGAACAGGGCCTTGGCCTCGAAGGCCTCGCCGGGGGATCGGCCGGTCTTGTAGTCGACCACCCGGATCTCGCCGGTCGGCGCGATGTCGAGGCGGTCGATGAATCCACGGAGCAGGAGCTTCGACTCCAGGAGGGTCTCGACGTACATCTCCCGCTCGGCGGGCTCGAGCCTCGTCGGGTCCTCCAGGGTGAAGTAGCGCGCGAGCGACTCGTGACAGGAGGCGAGCCAGGCGCCGATCTCCGGGCCCTCCTCGCCGAACATCTCCGCGATCTCGGGCTCCGCCTCGAGCAGCGCCTCCCAGGCCGGCTGCAGCATCCGCGCCGCCTCGTCGGGCGTGCGCCGGGGAGCCGGCAGGTCGAACAGGTCCTCCAGGACCTTGTGCACGACGGTGCCGCGCACGGCGTCCGGCGAGGACGGCTCGGGCAGCTTGTCGATGGTGCGGTAGCGGTAGAGCAGCGGACAGGTCATGAAGTCGCCCGCCCGGCTCGGTGAGAGCGACCCGACCACGTCGACGCCGTCCACGACGGTGCGCTCCACGACAGCCCCTTGCACGGACAGTTCCACCACTTCACTGCTCATGGAACGACCCTAGGCGACCGTGCCGACAGTTCTGGACGGCTCACCGCGATAGTTTGGAGGTGTGGAGGACAACAACCCCGCGCCGCGGCGCGCGCCCGGCACGCTGCGCATCGGACAGATCGGCGGCGTCGACGTGCTCGTCCGGTCCTCCTGGCTGGTCGTGGCGGTCCTCATCGCGCTGATGATCGCCCCGGCGGTGGAGCGGGCCGAGCCCGGCCTGGGCGGCTGGAAGTACGTCGCGGGCGGTCGCGTTCGCGGTCCTCCTCTACCTCTCCGTGCTGCTGCACGAGATGTCCCACGCCCTGATGGCCAAGCGCTACGGCCTGCCCGTCCGGTCCATCACGCTGCACTTCCTGGGCGGGGTCACCGAGATCGAGGGCGAGCCCGACACCCCCGGCCGCGAGTTCGGGGTCTCGGTGGTCGGGCCGCTGACCAGCATCGGCGTCGGCCTGGTGTTCGCGCTGGTCCACTTCGTGACACCGCCGGGGCTGCTGCGGCTGGCGGTCGACCTGCTCGCCGGCGCGAACCTGGTGGTCGGGGTGCTCAACCTGGTGCCGGGCCTGCCGCTCGACGGCGGCCGGGTGCTGCGCGCCGCCGTGTGGAAGGTGACCGGCAACCCCCACCAGGGCACGATCGTCGCCGGCTGGGGTGGTCGCATCGCCGCCGTTGCGGCGCTGGCCTACCCGTTCCTGCGCACCCTGGTCACCGGCGACCCCACCACGACGAGCGACTTCGTCTTCGCGTTGGTCATCGCCGCGTTCCTCTGGGGCGGCGCCTCGAGCGCGATCATGTCGGCGAAGGTACGCCGTCGGCTCCCGGCGCTCCGCGCCCGCGTCCTCGCCCGCCGCGCGCTCGCCGTACCCCACGACCTGCCGCTCGCCGAGGCGGTCCGCCGGGCTCAGGACGAGCAGGCGGGGTCGATCATCGTCCTCGACGCGACCGGCGAGGCTTCGGGCATCGTCAACGAGGCCGCCGTGCTCGCCACCCCCGAGGACCGGCGGCCCTGGCTCCCCGTCAGTGCGGTCGCCCGCACCCTCGAGCCAGGCCTGACCCTGTCGGCCGACCTCGCGGGCGAACCGCTCATCCGGGCGATGCAGCGCACCCCCGCCTCGGAGTACCTGCTGCTCGACGAGGAGGGCGCCCTGTTCGGCGTCCTGGTCACCGAGGACGTCGACAAGGCCTTCTCCGCCGCGGTGTGAACCGCCTCGCGATCCCCGGATAGGCTCCGCCCCATGCCCCCGGAGACCGATGCGTACGACAACGCCCACGAGTCCTGGTCCGGGGTCCGCCGCGGGCCGCTCCGGCCCGGCGAGTGGGTCCGGCTGACCGACTCCAAGGGCCGCCGCCACAACATCTGCCTCGAGCCCGGCAAGCGCTTCTTCAGCAACCGCGGCCACTTCGAGCACGACGAGCTGATCGGCCGCCCCGAGGGCTTCACGGTCACCTCGTCCGCCGGCGGGGAGTACCTCGTGTTCCGGCCGCTGCTCAGTGAGTTCGTCGTCTCGATGCCGCGCGGGGCCGCCGTCGTCTACCCCAAGGACGCCGCCCAGATCGTCGCGATGGCCGACATCTTCCCCGGTGCCCGGGTGGTCGAGGCCGGCGTCGGCTCCGGCGCCCTGACCTGCTCGCTGCTCCGCGCCGTGGGCCCCACCGGAACCGTGTCGTCGTACGAGCGCCGGCAGGAGTTCGCCGACGTGGCCGAGCAGAACGTCACCCAGTTCTTCGCCGGCAGGCACCCCGCCTGGAAGCTCACCGTCGGGGACCTCGTGGAGGCCATGGACGAGGAGGACGGCATCGGTCGACCGCGTCATCCTCGACATGCTCGCGCCCTGGGAGTGCATCGAGCGGATCGCCGCAGGCGCTCAGCCCCGGCGGCATCGTCTGCGCCTACGTCGCCACGACCACGCAGCTCGGCCGCACCGTCGAGACGATCCGGGCGCACGGCGGCTTCACCGAGCCGCAGCCCTGGGAGACGCTGGTCCGCGACTGGCACGTCGAGGGGCTCGCGGTCCGCCCGGGCCACAAGATGATCGGGCACACCGGCTTCCTGGTGACCGCACGACGGATGGCTCCGGGCGAGCGACCGCCGGTGAAGAAGCGCCGTCCGGCGCCCGGCGCCTACGGGGTGGACTACTCCGGGCCGCGTCCGGCCGGTCTGCCGCCCACGGTGGCCGAGGAGCCCTTCACGGACTAGTCCGGATGGGCGCGTGACCGGGCGAGCACCGCGTCACCAATTGGTGACCGACACGTGATGAATTCCGGGTTCGTTTCTCGCGCGACGCGGGTAATGTCGACAGCCAGACGAAGCACCCATGCGGCGGAGGTGACTGTCGTGTCAGCATCAGACAGCGAGTCGGGGCGGGCGAGGTCACGCTCTCCTGAGGAGCTCGAGAGCCAGCTGGGCTTCCTCGAGGACGAGATCCACGACCTGCGCCGGCGCCTGGCGGAGAGCCCCGTGCACTCGCGCGCGATGGAGCAGCGGCTCGCCGAGACCCAGCGCTCCCTCGCCGCGGTCACCGCACAGAACGAGCGACTCGCCCAGACCCTGCGCGAGGCCCGCGACCAGATCATGACGCTGAAGGAGGAGGTCGACCGGCTGGCGCAGCCGCCGGCGGGCTTCGGCACCTTCCTGACCCGCAACGAGGACGACTCGATCGACGTCTTCACCGGAGGCCGCAAGCTCCGGGTCAACGTGAGCCCGTCCGTGGACCTCGACGACCTCAAGCGTGGCCAGGAGGTCATGCTCAACGAGGCGCTCAACGTGGTCGCGGTGATGGACTACGAGCAGCTCGGCGAGGTCGTGATGCTCAAGGAGATGCTGGCCGACGGCGAACGCTGCCTGGTCATCGCCAACGCCGACGAGGAGCGCGTCGTGCGGCTGGCCGAGCCGCTGCGCAACGACACCATCCGTGCGGGCGACTCGCTGCTGCTCGACTCACGATCGGGCTACGTCTACGAGAAGGTGCCCAAGTCCGAGGTCGAGGAGCTCGTGCTCGAAGAGGTCCCGGACATCGACTACGAGTCCATCGGCGGCCTGATCAGCCAGATCGAGCAGATCCGCGACGCGGTGGAGCTGCCCTACCTGCACCCCGAGCTGTTCACCGAGCACCAGCTCAAGCCGCCCAAGGGCGTGCTGCTCTACGGCCCGCCCGGGTGCGGCAAGACCCTGATCGCCAAGGCGGTCGCGAACTCGCTGGCGAAGAAGGTCGCGGCCAAGACCGGCGGGGAGGGCGCGCCGGGCAAGAGCTACTTCCTGAACATCAAGGGCCCCGAGCTGCTGAACAAGTACGTCGGCGAGACCGAGCGCCACATCCGCCTGGTGTTCCAGCGGGCCCGTGAGAAGGCGAGCATGGGTACGCCGGTCATCGTGTTCTTCGACGAGATGGACTCGCTGTTCCGCACCCGCGGCTCGGGTGTCTCCTCCGACGTCGAGAACACCATCGTCCCGCAGCTGCTCAGCGAGATCGACGGCGTGGAGGCGCTGGAGAACGTCCTGGTGATCGGCGCCTCGAACCGCGAGGACATGATCGACCCGGCCATCCTGCGTCCCGGCCGGCTCGACGTGAAGATCAAGATCGAGCGCCCGGACGCCGAGTCGGCACGCGACATCTTCTCCAAGTACCTCGTCGCCGACCTGCCGCTGCACGCCGACGACGTCGCCGAGTTCGGCGGCGACCGCGATGCCTGCGTCGCCGGGATGATCCAGGCGACGGTGGAGCGGATGTACACCGAGACCGAGGAGAACCGCTTCCTCGAGGTGACCTATGCCAACGGGGACAAGGAGGTCCTCTACTTCAAGGACTTCAACTCCGGGGCGATGATCCAGAACATCGTGGACCGGGCCAAGAAGATGGCGATCAAGGACCTGCTGGACAGCAACCAGCGGGGCATCCGGGTCACCCACATGCTCCAGGCGTGCGTGGACGAGTTCAAGGAGAACGAGGACCTCCCGAACACCACCAACCCCGACGACTGGGCCCGCATCTCCGGCAAGAAGGGCGAGCGGATCGTGTTCATCCGCACGCTCATCACCGGCAAGCAGGGCACCGAGCCCGGTCGCTCGATCGACACGGTGTCCAACACCGGCCAGTACCTCTAGGAGACGACCCCTACGCCGAGGGCTCGGTGACGTCCGCGACGACGGCACCGAGCGCCTCGACGAGCCGGGTCGCGTCGACCAGGACAGCGACGCCGTGCGCGCCCGCGCCGAGGGAGACCTGCCCCGTCACGGCGGCGTCCGCGATGACCGGCCACGCGGTGGTGCTGCCGAGCGGCGTGATCGTGCCGCGCTCGTAGCCCGTCACGGCCAGCGCCACGTCGGCCGGCGGCATCGACAGCCGGCTCACCCCGAGCAGGCCGCGCAGCTTGGGCCAGGAGATCTCGCGGTCGCCCGGCACCAGCACGAGCCGGAAGTCGTCGTCCGACAGCCGCACCACGAGCGTCTTGACGACGGCGGCGGGGGGCACCCCACGGGCGGCCGCCGCCTCGGCCAGCGAGCGGACGGGACCGTGGCGGGTCACCTGGTAGTCCAGCCCGAGCTCGTCGGCCGCTTCGAGGGCGCGTGCGGAGTGGTCGGTCATGACCGGTCACGCTAGCCCGCTGCCAGGTTTGCGGCGACCCGGCCAGGGTACGAAGCACGAACGCCTAAGAAAGAGGTTCCCTTGAAGACCATCATCATCCTGGTCGTCGTCGTCCTGCTCGTGCTCTTCCTGCTCGGCAAGTTCCGCCCGGGCCGCGGCAAGAGCATCTGACCCAGCAAGACCAAGGGCGGCTCCGCGCGCCGGAGCCGCCCGTCTCGGGGGAGACATGACAACTCTGTTCAGCATCACCTTCGTCGTACTTCTGGCCGCCCTGGTCACCGTCGTCCTCTTGCGACCGCGTCATCCGTCGCGCAGGGACGACCGGCACGACGGCTGATCGTCCGCGTCCCGTCCCGGCGCCTCGCTCCGCCGCGTAGTCTCGTCCCATGAGCACCACCCCAGAAAGCCGCTCGCTGCGCTCGCGTCTTCCCAGGGACCCCGGATGAGCGTCCGACGCGTCATGGGCACCGAGACCGAGTTCGGCATCTCGGTGCAGGGCCAGCCCACCGCCAACCCCATGGTGGCCTCGTCACAGGTGGTCAACGCCTACGCCAGCGCCACCCTGAAGGCCCGGCGCGCCCGCTGGGACTTCGAGGAGGAGTCGCCGCTGCGCGACGCGCGCGGCTTCGACATGTCGCGCGAGGTGGCCGACCCGACCCAGCTCACCGACGAGGACCTCGGTCTGGCCAACGTGATCCTCACCAACGGGGCCCGTCTCTACGTCGACCACGCCCACCCGGAGTACTCCACGCCGGAGTGCACGGGTCCGCGGGACATCGTGCTGTGGGACAAGGCGGGGGAGCAGGTCATGCTCGACGCCGCCCGGTTCGCCGCCGCGATCCCCAAGGCCACGCCGATCCTGCTCTACAAGAACAACACGGACAACAAGGGCGCTTCGTACGGCGCCCACGAGAACTACCTGATGCGGCGCAGCACGCCGTTCGGCGAGATCGTCAAGCACCTCACGCCGTTCTTCGTCAGCCGGCAGGTCGTCACCGGCGCCGGCCGCGTCGGGATCGGCCAGGACGGCAGGGAGCACGGCTTCCAGGTCAGCCAGCGCGCCGACTACTTCGAGGTCGAGGTCGGCCTGGAGACCACGCTCAAGCGGCCGATCATCAACACCCGGGACGAGCCGCACGCCGACCCGGAGAAGTACCGCCGGCTGCACGTGATCATCGGCGACGCCAACCTGGCCGAGATCTCGACCTACCTGAAGGTCGGCACGACCGCGCTCGTGCTCGCCATGATCGAGGACCGGTTCATCGGCTCCGACCTGGGCGTCGACCAGCCGGTGAAGTCGCTGCGCGCGGTCTCGCACGACCCGACGCTGAAGCACCTGATCACCATGCAGGACGGCCGGAAGCTCACCGCCGTGCAGCTGCAGATGGAGTACCTCGACCTCGCCAAGAAGTACGTCGAGGACCGCTACGGCGCCGACGCCGACGCCCAGACGGTCGACGTGCTGAGCCGGTGGGAGTCGGTCCTGGACCGCCTCGAGACCGACCTGATGTCGTGCGCCCGCGAGCTCGACTGGGTGGCGAAGCTGAAGCTGCTCGAGCAGTACCGCGACCGCGACGGGCTCGACTGGGACGACGCCAAGCTGCACCTGATCGACCTGCAGTACTCCGACATCCGGCCGGACAAGGGCCTTTACCACCGGCTCGTCCGGCTCGGGAAGATCGACCGGCTGCTCGGCGACGCCGAGGTCGCCGCCGCGATGCACCACCCGCCGGAGGACACCCGGGCCTACTTCCGCGGGCGCTGCCTGGAGAAGTACTCCGACCGGATCGCCGCCGCCTCCTGGGACTCGGTCATCTTCGACCTGCCGGGCCGCGAGTCGCTGCAGCGGGTCCCGACGGTCGACCCGTTGCGCGGCAGCAAGGCCCACGTCGGGGAACTCCTCGACAGATGTGAGACGGCAGAGGCGTTGTTCGAGGCTCTGACTCGGTAGGGTCGGACACAGGTCGAGATTGTCCGGCGGTCGCGCTTGCGAGACCCCGCTCCGAGGAGGCGCTCATGGCACAAGAGCAGAAGCAACCGAAGAAGTCCTCAGAGACCGAGGAGAGCACCGAGGTCGCCCCGGCCAGCAGCGTGGCCGAGCGCAAGGAGCAGCTCGACGAGGACATCGACGCGATCCTCGACGAGATCGACGACGTCCTCGAGACCAACGCCGAGGACTTCGTGAAGTCGTTCATCCAGAAGGGCGGCGAGTGAGCCGCGTGAACGACTCCCGCCTGCCCTCGGCATTCCTCGCTCCGGGCACCTCGTCGTTCACCGAGTTCCTCGCCGGCCAGGCCCCTGACCTGCTGCCCACCCGCCGCTCGCTGCCGGAGGGGTCCGCGGCCGACCTGGCGCCGCACGGCACCACGATCGTCGCCGCCACCTTCGCGGGCGGCGTGGTGATGGCGGGAGACCGGCGCGCCACGATGGGCAACATCATCGCCCAGCGCGACATCGAGAAGGTCTTCCCGGCCGACGAGTACTCCTGCGTGGGCATCGCCGGCACGGCCGGGCTCGCGGTCGAGATGGTCCGGCTGTTCCAGACCGAGCTCGAGCACTACGAGAAGATCGAGGGCAGCCCGCTCTCCATGGACGGCAAGGCCAACCGGCTCGCCGCACTGATCCGCTCGAACCTCGGCATGGCCATGCAGGGCCTGGCCGTCGTCCCGCTGTTCGCCGGCTTCGACCGCACCAGCGGGTCCGGCCGGATCTTCTCCTACGACGTCACCGGCGGCCGCTACGAGGAGACCGCGTTCCACTCGGTCGGCTCCGGCTCGTTGTTCGCGCGGGGCTCGCTGAAGAAGCTCTACCACGAGGGACTCGATGCGGAGGGCTGCGTCACCGCGCTCATCCAGGCGCTGTACGACGCCGCCGACGACGACTCGGCAACCGGCGGGCCGGACATGACCCGGCGGATCTTCCCGGTCGTCGCGCTCATCACCGCCGACGGCTACCGGCGCCTCCCCGACGACGACGTCGCCGCCATCGCCGACCGGGTGATCGCCGCCCGGATGAACCGTCCCGACGGCCCCTCCGCACCGCTGACCTGACCGGGAGAGATTCCTCAATGAGCATGCCGTTCTACGTCTCGCCCGAGCAGCTGATGAAGGACCGGGCGGACTTCGCGCGCAAGGGCATCGCCCGAGGGCGGTCGGTCGCCGTCGTCCAGTACGCCGACGGGATCGTCTTCGTCTCGGAGAACCCCTCCCAGGCGCTGCACAAGGTCAGCGAGATCTACGACCGCATCGCGTTCGCCGCGGTGGGCCGTTACAACGAGTTCGAGAACCTCCGGATCGCAGGCGTCCGGCTGGCGGACATGCGCGGCTACGCCTACGACCGGGCCGACGTCACCGGCCGCGGCCTGGCCAACGCCTACGCCCAGACCCTCGGCACGATCTTCTCCAGCGGCGGCGAGAAGCCCTACGAGGTCGAGATCTTCGTGGCCGAGGTGGGCGAGTCGACGGCCGAGGACCAGATCTACCGGCTGACCTACGACGGCCAGGTCGCGGACGAGCACGGCTTCGCGGTGATGGGCGGCCTGGCCGAGCAGGTCACGACGTACCTCCGGGAGCGCTACCAGCCCGATGCCTCGCTCGCCGACGCCGTGCGGCTCGCCATCGACGCCCTCGGCCACGGCGAGGGCGCCGTCCGGGTCATCCCGGCCACCGACCTCGAGGTCGCGGTGCTCGACCGGACCCGCACGCAGCAGCGCAAGTTCCAGCGGCTGTCCGACGACCGGCTGGCAGCGATGCTCGGGACGCGCGACGCCGCCACGAAGGGGGAGTCACCCGCCCCGGCGGAGGCTGCGGCCGACGAGGCCCCCACCGCGCCGCCGGTGGCCCCCACCGAGGACCCCGGCGACCCCCTGTCCTGACCAGGTCCGGGTCAGGCGGGGCTGCTCTCCAGGAGTCGCAGGGCGGTCGCCACGATCCGGACGTGTGGCAGGTCGGGGACCTCGGCGACCGGGATCCAGCGCGCCTCGTCGGTCGTGCCGTCGAGCTCGTGCGTGAGCTCGCCGCCGACGACCCTCGCCTCGAACATCACCCGGACCGACTTGAGCGGTCTGTCCGTGGGGAACTTGCGCTCCTCGACGGGGATGACCCAGGAGTCGAGCCCGAGCACCCGGCCGAGCTCGACGTCGTACCCGGTCTCCTCCCGGAGCTCGCGGACCGTGGCCTCCTCGACCGTCTCGTGGAGCTCGACGCCGCCCCCGGGAAGGGTCCACTCGGGCGTCGGCCCCTGGTTGAACAGGGCCAGCAGGATCCTGTCCCGGTCGTCGACGATCACGGCGTAGGAAGCGAGGCGGGTGTCGTAGTCGGTGAAGTCCACGGTCGGCGAGGTTACGCCACGTGAGACCAACCGGCGCGATGACGCGCGAACCGACCAGGGCGCCCGTAAGGTGGTCACGTGGACCGCCGGATCTTCGGGATCGAGAACGAGTACGGCGTCACCTGCACGTTCCGCGGGCAGCGACGCCTCTCGCCGGACGAGGTTGCCCGCTACCTGTTCCGCAAGGTCGTCTCGTGGGGCCGGAGCAGCAACGTCTTCCTGCGCAACGGCGCCCGGCTCTACCTCGACGTCGGCAGCCACCCCGAGTACGCCACCCCCGAGTGCGACGACATCATCGACCTCGTCACGCACGACAAGGCGGGGGAGCGGGTCCTCGAGGGCCTGCTCGTCGACGCCGAGCGGCGGCTGCACGACGAGGGCATCGCCGGCGACGTCTACCTGTTCAAGAACAACACCGACTCGGCCGGCAACTCCTACGGCTGCCACGAGAACTACCTCGTCGGCCGCCAGGGGGAGTTCTCCAAGCTCGCCGACGTGCTGATCCCGTTCCTGGTGACCCGGCAGATCATCGTGCGGCGCCGGCAAGGTGATCCAGACGCCGCGCGGCGCGATGTACTCCGTCAGCCAGCGCGCCGAGCACATCTGGGAGGGCGTCTCCAGCGCCACCACCCGCAGCCGGCCGATCATCAACACCCGTGACGAGCCGCACGCCGACGCCGAGCGCTACCGGCGGCTGCACGTCATCGTCGGCGACTCGAACATGAGCGAGACCACGACGATGCTCAAGGTCGCCACCTGCGACCTGGTCCTCCGGATGATCGAGGAGGGCGTGGTGATGCGCGACCTCACGATGGAGAACCCGATCCGGGCAATCCGGGAGATCTCGCACGACATGACCGGGCGCCGCAAGGTCCGGCTGGCCAACGGCCGCGAGGCCAGCGCGCTCGACATCCAGCAGGAGTACCTCACCCGCGCCCGCGACTTCGTCGACCGCCGGGAGATCGACACCCCGGTGATCGCCCGCACGCTCGACCTGTGGGAGCGCGGCCTCAAGGCCGTCGAGTCCGGCGACCTCGGCCTGGTCGAGCGCGAGATCGACTGGGTGATCAAGTGGAAGCTGATCGACCGCTACCGCGTCGCAGAACGGCCTGCCGCTGAGCCACCCCCGGGTCGCCCAGCTCGACCTGGCCTACCACGACATCCACCGCGGCCGCGGGCTCTACTACCTGCTGGAGAAGCGCGGGGCGGTCGAGCCGGGTCACCAACGACCTCGCGGTGTTCCAGGCGAAGTCGGTGCCGCCGCAGACCACCCGCGCCCGGCTCCGCGGCGAGTTCATCAAGCGCGCCCAGGAGCGCCGCCGCGACTTCACCGTCGACTGGGTGCACCTGAAGCTCAACGACCAGGCCCAGCGCACCGTGCTGTGCAAGGACCCGTTCCGCTCCCACGACGAGCGGGTGCACAAGCTCATCGAGGGTATGTAACCCGTCTCACGCGGACGCGGCAGCAGGGTCTGGGGCGTGGCCGGTTATCGTGAAGTGCCACCTGTTCCCCATGTCTCTGAGGTGTTTCCTTCGTGCGTCGCCGTCTTCTCGCGCTGACCGTCGTGTCCTTGATGCTTTTCGGAACCGCCGCCTGCGGCAACGACGAGCCGGCCACGGCGACCGGCGAAACCACCGGCGGTCTCGCCGGCATGACCGCCACGGGGGACGTGGGCGACAGCCTGAAGGTCTCCTACGACAACAAGATCGACGTGGACAAGGCCGCAGTCCGAGGTGCTGACCGAGGGCGACGGCAACACCGTCAAGGCCAACGAGTCCGCGCTGATCCACCTCTACATCGGCAACGGCACCGACCAGCAAGCAGGCCATCAACACCTACGACCAGGGCCCCGCGGTCCAGGTGACGATGTCGGAGGACCAGCTCTTCAAGCCGGTGCTCGACGCGATCGTCGGCAAGAAGCGCGGCTCCCGCGTCGCGATCGCCGCGCCGGTCAAGGACGTCTGGGGCGACCAGGGCCAGCCGCAGTTCAAGCTCAAGGCCACCGACACGGCGGTCTTCGTGGCCGACATCGTCTCGGTGGCGCCCGAGGAGGTCCTCGACGGCCCCCAGGGCGACGAGGTCAAGCCGCCGAAGGACGCCCCGCAGGTCGTCGAGAAGGACGGCAAGGTGACCGGCTTCGACTGGTCCAGCGCCCCCAAGAAGGCTCCCAAGAAGCTCACCGTCATCCCGCTGACCGAGGGTGACGGCCCGGTGGCGAACGCCGAGTCGATGGTCACCTTCAACTACTTCGGCTCCGTGTGGGGCGCCAAGAAGCCCTTCGACGAGTCCTACAGCCGCGAGCCCGTGCCGTTCGGCGTCGGCGTCAACGGCCTGATCCCCGCCTGGGACAAGACCATCCCCGGGCTCAAGCGCGGCAGCCGCGTCATGATCATCGCCCCGCCGGAGGACGGCTACGGCGACCAGGCGCGGCCGGGCATCCCCGCCAAGTCCACGCTGGTCTTCGTCGTCGACGTCCTGGGTGTTGACGAGTAGGTCGCTCGCCCCGCTGGGGTAGGTTCGCCGTCGTGACCGCCCGCAAGAGTGAACGACTGCTCAACCTGCTGATCACGCTCCTCGTCGCCCGCACCTACGTCGGCAAGGACCGGATCCGCGAGGTCATCGAGCCCTACCGCGACGCGGGGGACGAGGCCTTCGAGAAGATGTTCGAGCGGGACAAGGAGGAGCTGCGCTCGCTCGGCATCCCGATCGAGGTGGGCTTCGTCGACCGGGCGTTCGAGGACGAGCCGGGCTACCGGGTCGAGCGCTCGGCGTTCGAGCTGCCCGAGATCGCCCTCGAGCCCGAGGAGGCGGCGGTCATCGGCCTCGCGGCCCGGGTCTGGCAGCACGCCGGCCTCGCCGCGGCGACCTCGGACGCCCTGGTGAAGCTCAAGGCCGCCGGGGTGTCGGTGGACCGTGAGGCGCTCAACGTCGTCCAGCCCGAGATCGCCGCCGAGGAACCGAGCTTCGAGGCGTTCTGGGACGCCACCCGGACGCGCACCGCGGTGGCGTTCGACTACCGCACCTCGACGGCGGCCACGGCCACGACGCGGCACCTGCAGCCGTGGGGCGTGGTGTCCTACCGGGGCCGGTGGTACGTCGTCGGCCACGACACCGACCGCGACGACACCCGGCTGTTCCGGCTGTCGCGGGTGCAGGGCGCCGTGCGCCCGGGCAAGAAGCCCGGCTCGTACGACGTCCCCGAGGGCACCGACATCCGGTCGCTGACCCGCATGCTCGCGCCGGAGCCCGCCGACCGGACCGCCACCGTGCTGGTGCGCGCCGGCGCCGGCCACGGGCTGCGCCGCCAGGCGCGACCGTTCGAGGAGGGCATGGCCCCGGACGGCTGGGACGCGGTGCGCGTGCGACTACACCACCGACGACCGGTTCGCCGACGAGCTCCTCGGCTACGGCGCGGACGTGGTCGTGGTCGAGCCTCAGGAGCTGCGGGACCTGGTGGTCGGCCGGCTGCAGGAGATCGTCGGGGTGGCCTCGTGAGCCCTTCGACGCGCTCAGGAGGGGCCGGCGCACGCGACCAGGTCGGGCGGCTGCTCGCGCTGGTGCCCTACAT
Source organism: uncultured Actinomycetota bacterium (assembly GCA_963721855.1). GTDB lineage: Bacteria > Actinomycetota > Actinomycetes > Propionibacteriales > Nocardioidaceae > Nocardioides_B. The sequence goes on from CAVRMN010000017.1 coordinate 640,181, forward strand.
CCAGGCGCGGCGCGAGGTGCCGCTGGAGGAGGCGGCCGCCGAGTTCGGCGTCAAGCCCGCCCAGATCGTCAAGGACCTCAACGTGCTGTGGTTCTGCGGCCTCCCGGGCCTCGGCATGGGCGACCTGATCGAGGTCGACATGGACGCCCTCGAGGGCGAGGGGGTCATCCGGGTCTCCAACGCCGACTACCTGACGCGTCCGCTGCGGCTGGACAGCTCGGAGGCGTCCGCGCTGATCGTCGCGCTCCGGGCGCTGCGCGAGGGGAGCGGTGACGACGTACGCCCGATCGTGGACCGCACCCTCGGCAAGCTCGAGGCCGCGGCCGGCGACGGGGCCTCGCTGGCCGCCCAGGTGGACCTGCACCTTCCCTCGCAGGACGCCGCGACCGCGGCGATGCGCGACCAGCTGGCCAAGGCCGTCGAGGCACGCCGCCAGGTGCGCATCGACTACTACGTGCCCGCCCGCGACGAGTCGACGGCGCGCGTGGTGGACCCGCTGCGGCTGGTGACGGCGCAGGGCAACGACTACCTCGAGGCCTGGTGCCACCTCGCCGAGGGGCAGCGGCTCTTCCGCGTCGACCGGATCTCGAGCACCGAGACCCTGGAGACGCCGGTCGAGGAGCACGCGGACGTGGCGCCGCGGGACCTCGACGCGGGGCTGTTCCAGCCGTCGGCCGACGACCTGCTGGCCACCTTGCTGCTGGAGCCCGAGGCTCGCTGGGTCGCGGAGTACTACCCGACCGAGGAGGCCACGGAGGCGGGCGAGGGCCGGCTCCGGGTGCGCCTGCGGGTGGCCGACCCGGGGTGGCTGGTGCGGCTGATGCTCCGGCTCGGGACCGATGCCCGGGTCGAGGAGCCGGCCTCGCTCGACGAGGAGCTCACCAGGGCCGCGCGAGAGGCTTTGTCCAACTACCGATGACCCGGTGCGTACGATGGAACCGGTAGCACTAGCCGTTCAGAGAAGGACGTCATGAATCTCGAAGTGGTTCCCATGATCGCTGGTCTCGGCACGCAGGAGATCGTGCTGATCCTGCTCGTCCTGGTGCTCCTGTTCGGTGCCAAGAAGCTCCCTGAGCTCGCCCGCGGCAGCGGCCGCGCGCTGCGCATCTTCAAGGCCGAGACCAAGGGCCTGCTCGACGACGAGGACGAGTCCAAGAAGACCCCGGAGCAGCGGCAGATCGACGCGCAGCGCAGCTCCGAGGCGGCCACCCGGGTGGAGACCCCCGAGGAGCAGCCCCGGCCCGACGCCGAGCGCTGAGCGCCGGCTCGACCCCTTCTGTGATGACCGCTGCCGGCGTGCTCCGGCTGTTCCGGACCAAGCCGCAGCAGGCCATCGGCGCGGACGGCCGGATGGCCCTCGCCGACCACCTGCGCGAGCTGCGCGCCCGTCTGCTGATCATCACGCTCCTGCTCACGGTCGGGATCATCGTCGCCTGGTTCTTCTACGACCCGCTGTTCAACCTGCTGCTCGACCCCTACGAGGCCGCCCGTCGCCGCCTGGCCGAGAAGGGCGTGCGGTCCGAGCCCGTGGTCAACGGGGTCGCCACCTCGCTGCTGCTGCGGCTCAAGATCAGCGCCCTCGCCGCGGTCGTCGCCACCAGCCCGTTCTGGCTCTACCAGATCTGGGGGTTCATCGTGCCGGGCCTGCACCCGCACGAGAAGAAGTGGACCAAGCTGTTCGCGGTCGTCGCGGGGCCGCTGTTCGTCGCCGGCGTCGCGGTCGCCTACTACGTCCTGCCCAAGGGCATGGAGGTGCTGATCGGGTTCACCCCCGGCAACCTGACGAGCCTCATCGACTTCGGCGACTACTTCCGCTTCCTCACCCGGATGATGCTGGTCTTCGGCATCGCGTTCGAGATCCCGCTGTTCGTGGTGATGCTCAACCTCGCCGGGGTGCTGTCCGGCACGCACGCTCGGGGCCTACCGGCCCTGGATCGTCCTCGGCACGTTCGTCTTCGCCGCGGTCGCCACCCCGTCGACCGACCCGTTCTCGATGATCATGCTCGCCATCCCGATGACCGTGCTGTTCCTGCTCTCGGAGGGCATCGCCCGGGTCGTCGACCGGCGTCGCGCCGGCCGGGGCGACAGCTTCGGCGGCATCGCCGACGACGAGGCGTCGCCGCTGGAGCCGGACGCGGGCGTCGTACGCCGTCCGGCGCTGGACGAGGACGACTGGTGACCGCGGCCCCGGAGGTGAGCGCGGTGGACCCCTTCGACCTGCCCGACTGGCTCGGCACGGACGAGGTGACCTGGACCGCGCGCACCAGCGTGCACGGCGGGCCACCTGGTCGAGGGCGAGCTGACCGGCGACGGCGGCGCCGCTCGGCTGCGACCTGCTCGGCGCCGACCAGGCCTTCCCGGTGCCCGTGCTCGACGACGAGTGGCGCCGGCAGACGCACCAGGCGTGGACCTTCGGGCAGGTGCTGCTCGTGGAGTACGACGGCCGGCTGACCCTCGCCGTGCCGGGCACGTCGTTCACCGCCGACCTGGCCCTGGAGGCCGTCGGCCGGCTGGCGAAGGCCGTCGGGGTCAAGCCCGGGCGGTTCGTCGCCGCGCTGCGCCTGTGACGACACCTTTCCGCGTCACCGGACGGCCGTGTCCGCTCGTCTAGGCTGACCGGATGCGCGTTCTCGTCTCCGGCGGCGCCGGCTACATCGGGTCCCACACCGTCCTGCACCTGCTCGACAGCGGGCACGACGTGCTCGTCGCCGACGACTTCGCGAACAGCAAGCCGACGGTGGTCAGCAGGCTCGAGTCGCTGTCCGGACGACGGATCCCGGTGCACGTGCTGAACCTCACCGACGTGGACAAGACCGAGCACCTGTTCGCGACCGAGAAGATCGACGCGGTGGTGCACTTCGCCGGCCACAAGGCCGTGGGGGAGAGCGTCGAGCGGCCGCTGGACTACTACACGAACAACCTCGGCTCGACGCTCGCGCTGCTGCGGGCGATGGCGTCGTACGACGTCCACCGGCTGGTCTTCACCTCGTCCGCGACCGTCTACGGGGACCGCGCTCCCGTGCCCTACCGCGAGGACTACGAGCCCCTGGCGGCGGCGAACCCCTACGGCCGCACCAAGGTGATGAACGAGCACGTCCTGCGCGACGTCGCCGAGGCCACCGACGGGCTCAAGGTGGCCCTGCTGCGCTACTTCAACCCGGTGGGCGCGCACCCCTCCGGCGAGCTGGGGGAGGACCCGCAGGGGGTCCCGAACAACCTGATGCCGTTCCTCGCCCAGGTGGCGGTGGGGCGGCGTCCGCGGCTGGAGGTCTTCGGCGACGACTACCCGACCGCGGACGGCACCTGCGAGCGCGACTACATCCACGTCGAGGACCTGGCGGCCGGCCACGTCGCCGCGCTCGAGCACCTGGAGACGATGGCGGAGCCGGTGCGGGCCTTCAACCTCGGCAGCGGCCGGGGCACGAGCGTGCTCGAGCTGCTGCACGCGTTCGAGCGGGCCGTCGGCCGGGAGATCCCCTACGAGGTCGTGGGACGCCGCGCCGGCGACCTCCCCGCGTTCTGGGCCGACCCGTCCCGTGCCGCCGAGGAGCTCGGCTGGCGCACCAGCCGCAGCATCGACGACATGTGCGCCGACACCTGGCGCTGGCAGTCCCACAACCCCGACGGCTTCCCCGGCGCCTGACCCCACCGTTGGTCGAGCCCGTCGAGACCACTCCCCACCGTTGGTCGAGCCCGTCGAGACCACTCCGTCAGTCGGGTGAGCGGGCGTGTCCCCGCGCCAGGCCCGGCAGCAGGTCGAACCGCCCGGCGATCAACGCCTCCCGCTTCGCTCGCGACCAGTTCTGGATCTGCTTCTCGAGCGCGAAGGCCTCGTCGACGCGTTCGAACTCGGCGCTCCACACGAGCACGACAGGTCGTCGGCTCGCCGTGTAGCGAGCACCAGTCCCGGACTGGTGCTGACTGGCAGCGGCTCGACCAGCGGCCGGGGGCTGCGGGTGGTCTCGACGGGCTCGACCAGCGGGGTTGCGGCACACCCGTCGGCGGACCTGACCGGTAGCGTCCTGCTATGCAGCCCGAACTGCCCACCATCGTCGTCGTCGACGATGCCGCCGAGGTGCGGGTCCTGGTGCGGACGCGCATCCGGGTCTCCGGTCGTCTCACTCTGGTGGCCGAGGGCTCGGACGGCGCCGAGGCGGTGGCGCTGGCTCGCCGCTACCGGCCCGACCTGATGCTGCTCGACGTGTCGATGCCCGGCATGGACGGGCTCGCCGCGCTGCCCGACGTGCTCGCCGTGTCTCCGACGACCAAGGTCGTGCTGTTCAGCGGCTTCGAGGAGGAGGGCCTGGTCGAGCGAGCCCGGCAGCTCGGTGCCGCCGCGTTCATCATGAAGTCGGTGCACGTCGAGGAGCTCGTGGACCGGCTGCTCGGAGTCCTGGACCAGGACCAGGAGTCCGGCGCAACGACCTCGTTGCCGGCTCCGCCCTGGAGACCGGACCTGGCCGCCCGGGTCGACCAGGGGGTGCTGGCCGAGCACCTGGAGCGGTTCCGGGAGGTCTTCGACGAGGCGGCGATCGGCATGGCGACGATGACCCTCGCGGGGAGCCTGGTCCGGGCCAACCGTGCGCTCGCGGACCTGGTCGGACGTCGTCCCGAGGACCTGGTCGGCGTCGACTACGCCGCCTTGACCGAGGGGGAGGCGGCAGACGTCGCGGCAGCGCTCGACGAGATCCGGCGCAGCCAGGTGGATGTCGTCCACATCGAGCACGGGGTGCAGCGGTTCGTCGCCGAGGCGGCAGGTGCGCGCCACCCTGGCGCCGGTCCGGGACTCGGCCGGGCGGGCGCTCTACGTCTTCCTCCAGCTGCAGGACGTCACGGCGGAGCGAGCCGCGCTCGAGGAGCTGCGCAGGAGCGAGGAGCGTTTCCGGCTCCTGGTGGAGACCGTGCAGGACTACGCGATCTTCATGCTCGACCCGACGGGCCTCGTCGTGAGCTGGAACGCCGGTGCGCAGCGCAGCAAGGGCTACACCGCCGCCGAGATCATCGGCCGCCACTTCCGCGTGTTCTACCCCGAGGAGCTCCAGGCCCGCCACCACCCCGAGCACGAGCTCGAGATCGCCCTCCGCGAAGGTCACTACGAGGAGGAGGGCTGGCGGGTCCGCAAGGACGGCACCACGTTCTGGGCCAACGTCGTCATCACCGCCGTCTTCGACGCCTCGCGGCCGGCACGTGGGGTTCGCCAAGGTGACCCGCGACAACTCCGAGCGGCGCCGGCTCGAGCAGCAGCTGCAGCAGGCCGCGGACGACCAGGCCAACTTCCTCGCCGTCACGGCACACGAGCTGCGCACCCCGATCGCCGTCCTCGGGGGAGCGGCCCAGACCCTGGCCCGGCACTGGGCGGACCTCGAGGCGACCGAGCGCGACGAGCTGCTGGGGGCGCTGGAGTCGGGCACCTCCCGGCTGCGCCGGCTCCTCGACGACCTGCTGACCGCCTCGCGGCTGCAGTCCAGCCCGCTCGACGTTCGGCCGCGACCGGGTGCGGGTCGCGGACGCGGTCGCCGACGCCGTCGCCACCATCGCGCGCACCTGGCCCGGGGAGGCGATCGAGGTCGACGTGGACCCGGCGATCTGCGTGTACGCCGACCGCGACCGGCTCGCGCAGGTGCTCGACAACCTGCTCGCCAACGCGTTGCGGCACGGGGCGCCGCCGGTGCGGCTGTCCGTGGCCCCCGAGGGCCAGCAGGTCATGATCCGCGTGCGCGACGACGGGGGACGGGGTCGCCGACGACATGCAGGACCGCCTGTTCGAGCGCTTCGCCACCGGTCTGAGCAAGGGCGGCACCGGGCTGGGCCTCTTCATCGTCCGCGAGCTCGCCCGGGCCCAGGGTGGTGATGCCCGCTACGAACGGGCGAGCCCCGAACACCCGGCCGGCGCGTTCGTGGTGAGCCTGCCGCGGGCGGAGTGACGCGCCTCGCTGGTGGCAAGTCCCGGGGCGACCTACGCTTCGGTAGTGAGCCTCCGCGTGCTGCTGGTCGACGACGTCGTCGACGTGCGCCGCCTCGTGCGGACCGCGCTGCGCCTGCGGGGCGGCTTCGAGGTCGTCGGGGAGGCGGGCGACGGCGCCGAGGCGGTGCGGCTGGCCGAGAGCCTGCAGCCGGACGTCGTGGTCCTCGACCTGGGCCTCCCGGACCTGGCCGGGCGGGAGGTGCTGAGCCGGATCCGCCTCTACTCGCCCGGGTCGAAGGTCGTGATCTTCTCCGGGATCGAGTCGGAGGACCACGACTGGATCGCGCGCCGCGTCAAGGGCTACGTGCTGAAGGACGCCGACCTCGACTACCTCGTCGACCTGCTCGAGACGGTTGGCGCGCCCCACGGCACCGAGGCGGTCCTCGACGTGCCCCACGATGCAGGCAGCGTGCGTCGGGCCCGGCAGTTCGTGGCGGCGAGGCTCTCCGAGTGGGGGATGGAGCACCTTCTCGACGACGCGCTCCTGGTCACCAGCGAGCTGGTGACCAACGCGATCACCCATGCGGACTCCGCGTGCCGCCTGCACCTCTCCGTGGTCCGCTCGACGTTGCGCATCGACGTCATCGACACCGGCCCGGGGTCGCCGGAGCCGCAGCCGGAGAGCTACACGGAGGAGCACGGTCGGGGGCTGCACCTCGTGGACGCGCTGGCCACGGCCTGGGGGCTCGACGTGGTCCCGGGCGAGGGGAAGCTCGTCTGGGCGGAGCTGGTCGACACCGTCTGAGCGTGTCCCGGGGCCCAGGCGGCCCGATCGGCTGGGCCTGCCGCGTATCCTCCGAGACGTGGCCAGACAGATCGCTCTCCTGACCAACCCGACGTCCGGCAAGGGCAAGGGTCGGCGCTCGGCGGCGATCGCGCTGCCCCGGCTGAAGGAAGCCGGCTTCGAGGTCCACGAGCTGGAGGGGTCCGACGGCCCCGAAGCCCTCGACCTCGCGCGGAAGGCCGTCATCGACGGCGTGGAGAGCCTCGTGGTCTGCGGCGGCGACGGCATGGTGCACCTCGCGGTGCAGGCCGTGGCCGGCACCGCGACGAACCTCGGGATCATCCCCGCGGGGACCGGCAACGACGTGGCCCGCTACTTCGGCGTCCCTCGCAACGACCCCCAGGCGGCCGCCGACATCGTGGTCGGCTCGCGGGTGCGGACCGTCGACCTCGCACGGGCCGGGGCGACGTACTTCACGACCGTGCTGGCGGCGGGCTTCGACTCCAAGGTCAACGAGCGCGCCAACGCGATGACCTGGCCGAAGGGCCAGATGCGCTACAACCTGGCCACGCTGGCCGAGCTCCGGGTCTTCGAGCCGCTGCCCTACACCCTCGTGCTCGACGGCGAGGAGCACCGGTTCGACGCGATGCTCGTGGCGGTCGGGAACGGCCCGTCCTTCGGGGGCGGCCTGAGGATCACCGAGGGCGCCCTGCTCGACGACGGTTTCCTCGACGTGGTGGTCATCAAGCCGATGAGCAAGCGCAAGCTCGTGGCGTCGTACCCCCGGCTGTTCACCGGCACGATCAGCGAGATCCCGGAGTACGAGCACCACCTGGCCAAGGAGGTGACCGTCGCCGCGCCGGGCGTCGTCGCCTATGCGGACGGTGAGCGGATCGGCGCCCTGCCGCTGACCGTGGAGGCAGTCCCGTCGTCTCTCCGCGTGCTGGTGCCGTGATGGACACCCCGTCCGAGAAGTACGCCGCCTTCCGCCGCAACAAGGGCACGCCCGTGCTCACCGACTTCGCGGCGATGTACGACTTCGAGATCGACGAGTTCCAGCTCCGGGCGTGCCGCGAGCTCGAGGCCGGCAACGGGGTGCTCCTCGCCGCCCCCACCGGCTCCGGGAAGACCCTGGTCGGGGAGTTCGCGGTCCACCTCGCGCTCGAGCAGGGTCGCAAGTGCTTCTACACCACGCCGATCAAGGCGCTGTCGAACCAGAAGTTCGCGGACCTCACGAAGCGCTACGGCGCCGACAAGGTCGGGCTGCTCACCGGGGACAACACCATCAACGGCGAGGCGCCGATCGTGGTGATGACCACCGAGGTGCTGCGCAACATGCTCTACGCCGGGTCGAGCACGCTCACCGGGCTCGGGTTCGTGGTGATGGACGAGGTGCACTACCTCGCCGACCGGTTCCGCGGGGCGGTCTGGGAGGAGGTCATCATCCACCTGCCCGAGTCGGTGGCGCTGGTGTCCCTGTCCGCCACCGTGTCCAACGCGGAGGAGTTCGGCGAGTGGCTCGAGACGGTCCGGGGCGCGACCGCGACCATCGTCGAGGAGCGCCGTCCGGTGCCGCTCTACCAGCACGTGATGGTGGGCCGGAAGGTCTTCGACCTGTTCGCCGACGAGGGCGGCCCGGAGCCCGGCAGCAAGGTCAACCCGGAGCTGATGAAGGTCGCCCGGGACGACTGGCGCGCCAAGCGCACGAACGACCGGCGCAGCAAGCAGGGTGCCCCTCGTGGCCGGGCCGGTGCGCGCGGCCAGGGCTCCGGCCGGCCCTACCTGCCGAGCCGCTACGACGTCGTCGAGAAGCTCGACTCGATGGGCCTGCTGCCGGCCATCGTGTTCATCTTCAGCCGGGTCGGCTGCGACGCGGCCGTCACCCAGTGCCTCAACGCGAACCTCCGGCTGACGACGCCGAAGGAGCGTGACGAGATCTACGCGTTCGTCGAGGAGCGCTGCAGCAACATCCCCGACGAGGACCTGCACGTCCTCGGCTACCACGACTTCCTGGACGGCCTCTCCCGCGGCGTCGCCGCCCACCACGCCGGGATGCTGCCGACGTTCAAGGAGTGCGTCGAGGAGCTCTTCGCCTCCGGCCGGTGCAAGGTCGTGTTCGCGACCGAGACGCTGGCGCTGGGCATCAACATGCCGGCCCGCAGCGTGGTCATCGAGAAGCTGTCGAAGTGGAACGGCGAGACCCACGCCGACATCACGCCGGGGGAGTACACCCAGCTCACCGGACGCGCCGGCCGCCGGGGCATCGACGTCGAGGGCCACGGGGTCGTGCTGTGGCAGCAGGGCATCGACCCCAAGGCCGTCGCGGGCCTCGCGTCGACGCGCACCTACCCGCTGCGGTCGTCGTTCCGCCCGTCCTACAACATGGCGGTCAACCTCGTGCACCAGGTCGGCCGCGCCACCGCCCGGGAGCTGCTCGAGTCGTCGTTCGCGCAGTTCCAGGCCGACAAGGCCGTCGTCGGCCTCGCCCGGCAGCTGCGCAAGGCCGAGGAGGCGCTCGAGGGGTACGCCGAGGCGGCCACCTGCCACCTCGGCGACTTCATGGAGTACGCCGGCCTGCGCCGCACGCTGTCCGAGACCGAGGCGAACCTGGCCAGGTCGCGCCGGCTCGACCGCCGCGACGAGATCGTCGCCTCGCTGGAGTCGCTGCGCCCCGGGGACGTCATCGAGGTCCCCGCGGGCCGCTTCTCCGGGATGGCCGTCGTGGTGGACCCCGGCGTCCGCTCGGACCGGGACGGTCCGCGGCCCTACGTCGTCACCGCCGACCGGCACGCCCGCCGGCTGTCGATGGTCGACTTCCCCGAGCCGGTCCGTGCCTTCACCCGGGTGCGGATCCCGAAGAACTTCAACGGCCGCAACCCGCAGGCCCGGCGCGACCTCGCCTCGACGCTGCGGGCCCGCACCCACAACCTCACCCCGCCGCCGCCCACGAAGGGCGGCCGCTCGGCACCGGCGCCGCGCGGCCGGGTGCCCCGGCACGGCGAGGAGCAGATCACCCGGCTGCGCGCCGAGCTGCGGGCGCACCCCTGCCACGGCTGCTCCGACCGCGAGGACCACGCCCGCTGGGCCGAGCGCTACCACAAGCTCGACCGGGACGCCGCGACGCTGCGGCGCCGGATCGAGCAGCGCACCAACACCATCGCGCGGCAGTTCGACCGGGTCTGCGAGGTGCTCACCAGCCTGGGCTACCTCGAGGAGGACAAGGTCACCCCGACCGGGGAGCGGCTGATGCGGATCTACACCGACATGGACCTGGTCGCCGCGGAGTGCCTGCGCAACGGGCTGTGGGACGACTTGTCGCCGAGCGGCCTGGCCGCTGCGCTGTCCGCACTGGTCTTCGAGGCCCGCCGTCCCGACGACGCGCACGCCCCGAGGCTGCCCGGCGGCGCGGTGAAGCAGGTGCTCGCCGACACGGTCTCGGTGTGGGCCGACCTCGACGCTCTGGAGCGCGAGCACAAGCTCGACTTCCTCCGCGAGCCCGACCTCGGGTTCGCCTGGGCGGCCTACCGCTGGGCCGAGGGCGCCTCGCTCGACGAGGTGCTCCAGGAGACCGACCTGGCCGCCGGCGACTTCGTCCGGTGGGTCAAGCAGCTGCTCGACCTCACCGACCAGGTGGCCGACGCCGCCCGGGACTCCGCGCTGCGGACCACCGCCCGGGATGCCTCGAAGGCCCTCAGACGCGGCGTTGTGGCCTATTCGTCGGTTTCGGACTAGACCTGCTGTACCGAAGGTAAAGCAGATGGCCTAACCTTCAATGCGCCGCCGGTTCGTCCAGACCCTCCGGCGCGCCGAGGTACAGCCAGGGAGATCGGGTGTCACAGCGAATCCGCACGTCGTGGATCGACCAGTTCACGCTTCGCGAGGACGTCGGGAACCCATTCGTGCAGGTGATCACCGCGGCCCAGCAGATCGCCGTGGTCGCCGACGACCGGACCGGCCTCAACCGCACGGAGTACGACCTGGTGGCGGCCGCACGGACCCAGGTGGTGCTCCTGGAGGACCTGGCCCGCTGGCTCGACGACGAGGTCGCCTCGCACGCGCAGCGCAGCGACAACGCCCTGGCCGACAAGCTCGACCCGGAGGAGCGGGCCCGCGTGCTGGCCGGCGCCCTGAGCGGCGCGATCCGCTGCCACTCGATGCTCATCGACACCTGCCACACCATCCTCGAGCTCAGCGAGAAGCTCCTGGTCGTGCGCCGCGCGTCCAGCCGGCTGCGGCTGATGGCCGCGGTGGAGGCGGTGCGGGCCGCCGCGAGCACGGCGCACCTCACCGTGCTGGTGAACCTGCCCCGGATCACCGACGTGGCGCTCTACGACGAGCTGGCGCACCGGATCCACACGTTCGACGGGACGCTGGCGAGCGCCAACCGGGTCGCCGCGGCGCTGCGCAGCGAGGCGGCCGTGCGGCACACGATGCCGCTGCAGAACCGGTCGATCCTCAGCTGACGGGGCGGTTCTCGTAGGGCGTGGACAGCACGATCGTGGTCCGGGTCGACACGTTGGCCGCGGCGCGGATCCTCGCCAGCAGGTCCTCGAGGTCGACGGGCGTCGTGACGCGCACCTTGAGGATGTAGGACTCGTCGCCGGCGACCGACCAGCACGACTCGATCTCGGTGATGCCGCGCAGCCGCTCGGGGGAGTCGTCGGGCTGCGAGGGGTCGATCGGCCGGATCGAGATGAACGCCGTCAGCGGCTTGCCGACCTGGTCGTAGTCGACCTGTGCGCCGTACCCCTTGATCATCCCGCGCTGCTCGAGCCGCTTGACCCGCTGGTGCACCGCCGACGTCGACAGCCCGGTGGCCTTCCCGAGGTCGGTGAACGACATCCGGCCGTCGCCGGCGAGGAGGGTGAGGATGTGCTGGTCCAGGTCTTCCACGAGACGACACACTAGCGGCCGGAGCCGGTCGTCCCGGAGGAACGCGTCATGGAAGACTCGCCGCTGTGAGCCGACTCATGCTGCTGGACACCGCGTCCCTTTACTTCCGCGCCTTCTTCGGTGTGCCTGACTCGTTCAAGGCCCCGGACGGGACGCCCGTCAACGCCGTGCGCGGGCTGCTCGACTTCATCGCCCGCCTGGTCACCGACTACGAGCCGACGCACCTGGCGTGCTGCTGGGACAACGACTGGCGCCCGCAGTGGCGGGTCGACCTGCTGCCGTCGTACAAGGCGCACCGGGTCGAGGCTCCGGTGCCGGCCGCCGGGACCGCACGACGCCCACTACGTCGAGGAGGTGCCCGACCCGCTCGAGGCGCAGATCCCGGTGATCCTCGCCATGCTCGAGGCGTTCGGCATCACGGTCGTCGGCGCGGACGGCTACGAGGCGGACGACGTGATCGGCACGCTCGCGACCGGCGCCGGGATGCCGGTCGACATCGTCACCGGCGACCGCGACCTGTTCCAGCTCGTCGACGACGAGGCCGAGGTGCGGGTCCTCTACACCGCGCGCGGGGTCGGCAGGCACGAGCGGGTCACCGACGACGTCGTGCGGGAGAAGTACGACGTGCGACGCATCGCCAGTACGCCGACTTCGCCACCCTGCGCGGGGACGCGTCCGACGGGCTGCCCGGGGTCGCCGGGGTGGGGGACAAGACCGCGGCCACCCTGCTCGGCCGCTTCGGCGACATCGCCGGGATCGTCGCGGCGTCCGAGGACCCGGGCTCCGACCTGGCGCCCGGCCCGCGCCGCAAGATCAAGGACGCCGCCGACTACCTGCTGGTGGCCCCGAAGGTCGTCGCGGTCGCGCGAGACCTCGACCTCGGGGGACCGGACCTGGTCCTGCCCCGGACCCCGGCGCACCCGGACGACGTGCTCGCGCTGGCGCAGCAGTGGGGCCTCGACAGCCCCACGGCTCGTCTCGTCGAGGCCCTCACCAACCGCGGCGGCTGACCGGGTTCAGCTCAGGATCAGGTCCTTCTGGGACTCGGCGGCCTTGCGGGACGCCGACGCGGCGCGCTCGGCGGCCTGGAGCGCCTCGCCCTGGTCGCCGGCGTGCTCCGCCCACCACTGCTGGCCCGACTCGGGCAGCGTGTGGATCGGGTCGTAGTAGGCGTAGGTGCGGTTGATCGCCTCGGGGTCGGTCGCCTCGATGGACGTGCGGTAGTTCTTCGTCCAGTAGGAGATGCCGAGCTCCTTGTCGTAGTCGGCGAGCTGGTGCACCCAGCGCTTGCCGACGAACGGCACGTCGCACACGATGCGCGGCGTCGCGAAGCCCGGCAGGTAGCCCATGATGTGGTGCTGCAGCCGCTGCGCGTCGGCGACCGAGACCCGCCAGTGCTCGCTGAACGGGATCATGTCGCACATGTAGAAGTAGTAGGGCATGATCCCCGCGCCGTCGAGGAGCGCGAAGCACAGGTCGAGCAGCGCGTGCGGGTCGGCGTTGACGCCGTTGAGCAGCACGCCCTGGTTGCGCACGTCGCGCAGGCCGGTGTCGAGCATCGCGCGCGTCGCCTGGGCGACCATCGGCGTGATCGAGTTCGCGTGGTTGGCGTGGGTGTGGATGGCCAGGGAGACGCCGCGCTGATTCGCCACGCGCGCCACCCGCTCCAAGCCGGCCCGGACGTCGTCCTGGAGCCAGTGCTGGGGCAGCCCGACCAGCGCCTTGGTGGCGAGCCGGATGTCGCGGATGTTGTCGATCTCGAGCAGCTTGGTGAGGAACTCCTCGAGGCGGGGCCACGGCATGTTGGCCACGTCGCCGCCGGAGACCACGACGTCGCGCACCGACGGCGTGCGCCGCAGGTAGTCGAGCATCGACGCGTGCCGGTCGACCGGCTTGAGGTCGAACTTCAGCTTGTCGATGACCGGCGTGGAGTTGCCGACGAGGTCCATGCGGGTGCAGTGCCCGCAGTACTGCGGGCAGGTCGGCAGCAGCTCGGCCAGGACCTTGGTCGGGTAGCGGTGGGTCAGGCCCTCGGCGACCCACATGTCGTGCTCGTGCAGCGAGTCGCGGGTGGAGTGCGGGTGCGAGGGCCAGTCGGTGCGGCGGTCGGAGAACACCGGCAGCATGTAGCGGCGTACCGGGTCGGCGTACATCGCCTCGGTCAGCGAGCCGGGGCCGGACGGGAGGTCGCGCGGCGCCATCGTGTTCATCATCTGCGGCGGCACCAGCATCGACATGGTGGCGCGCTCGCGCTGGTCGCGCTCGAGGTCGTCGTAGAAGCGCTCGTCGACCAGGTCGCCCCACAGCTCGCGGAGCTGCTTGACGTTCTTGACGCAGTGCGCGCGCTGCCACTGGACCGAGGCCCAGTCGGCCGCGGTGACGTCCTTCCAGCCCGGGAACCGGGTCCAGTCCGGCTCGACGAGCTCCACCCGCTGGTAGGGGTAGGGCTGCCCGGTCTCCAGGCCGATCGCGGTCTCGATGCTCATGGCTGCTCCTCGTGCTGATCCGGGCCCGGCGATCGGCCGGCGACGGAACGTGGGTGGTCGCGTGCGGGGGCAGGCGTGTCGTTTTGTGCGGGCCTGCCTCTCATGCCAGAGTACGCAAAGAATCTCCGGCGCGTCCAATGACCCGCCGCAAGATTTCCCGCACATGTCCCACTATCACCGGAGGACGACCCGTGACCGAGGCGAACGCTGTCAGTGCTTCCGGATCCAGCCCCGTCGGGCTGCACCGGGTGCTCGAGCCCGCCGGCGTCCTCCCGCAGGCCGCGACCCGGCTCGACACCCGCCGCGAGCTCTGGCCCGACGAGGTCCGGGTCCGCGTCGAGCGGCTCAACCTCGACGCCGCGTCGTTCCGCCAGCTCGAACGCAAGCACGACGGTGACGGGGCTGCCGTCCGCGCCGAGGTGCTCGACATCGTCGGCAGCCGCGGCAAGATGCAGAACCCGGAGACCGGGTCCGGCGGCATGCTCGTCGGCACCGTCGAGGAGGTCGGGGAGGCCTCGCCGCTCGGGCTCTCGGTCGGGGACCGGGTCGCCACGCTGGTCTCGCTGACGCTCACGCCGCTGGTGATCGAGGACGGCCTCGCCGGCTGGGACGGGTGCAGCGAGCAGGTCCCGGCCGACGGCTACGCCATCCTGTTCGGCCGGTCCATCGCCGCCCGGCTCCCCGACGACCTGGTCCCGGAGCTGGCCCTGTCCGTGATGGACGTCTGCGGGGCCCCCGCGCTGACCGCCCGGATCGTCGGCCAGTACGTCTCGACGGGCTCGACGACCGGGGGACGGGCTCGACACGGGACGGCGCGACGACCGGGCGGCCCGTCGTCGCCGTGATCGGCGGGGCCGGCAAGTCCGGGTCGCTGTCGCTGGCCGCCGCGCGCGACGCGGGGGCGGCCCGCACCATCGGCGTCGTCCCCGTCCAGGCCGAGGCCGACCTGCTCGAGGCGTCCGGGCTGGCCGACGCGGTCGCGCTCGCCGACGCCCGCGACCCGGTGGCGCTCTCCGAGGCGGTAGCCCAGGCGGGCGGGCCCGCCGACGTCACCGTCGTCTGCGTCGACGTCCCCGGCTGCGAGGGCGGCGCCATCCTCAGCACCCGCGACGGCGGCACCGTCATCTTCTTCTCGATGGCCACGTCGTTCAGCGCCGCGGCGCTCGGCGCCGAGGGTCTCGCCGCCGACGTGACGATGCTGGTGGGCAACGGCTACGTGCCGGGCCACGCCGACTACGCCCTCTCGCTGCTGCGCGGCCACCAGGGCGTCCGGGACCTGTTCGAGCGCCGGCTGTAAGGATGGCCAGGTGAGCCGACTTCTTCTCCGCGGTGGCTACGTCCACACGCCCGCAGACCCGCACGCCACCGCCCTCTGCATCGAGGACGGCGCCATCGTCTGGACCGGTGACGACGACGCGTCGGTCCACTTCGCCGACGGCGCCGACCGGGTCGTCGACCTCGGCGGCCGGCTGGTCGCTCCGGCGTTCGTGGACGCGCACGTGCACCTGTCGCAGACCGGGATCGGCGCGTTCAGCGTCGACCTGTCGGCGGCGACCTCGCTGACGGGGGCCCTGGACGCGCTCGCCGCGCACGCGCGGAGCAGCGCGCTGCCGCTGGTGCTCGCCCTCAACTGGGACGAGACCCAGTGGCCGGAGCAGCGACCCTTCACCCGCGAGGAGGTCGACCGGGCCGTCGACGGCAAGATCGCCTACCTGGCGCGGGTCGACGCGCACTCCGCCGTCGTCTCGTCCGCGTTCCTCGACCGCCTGCCCGGCCTGACGGACGCCGAGGGCTACCACCCGGACGGCCTGGTGTCGCGCGCGGCCAACATCGAGGCCCGGGAGGCCGTCTTCGCGATGATCCCCGGCTCGGTCCAGGAGGACGCGATCGCCCGGGCGCTCGTGGACGCCGCGCGACACGGCATCGCGGCCGTCCACGAGAACGGCGCCCCGGGGGACTCCCCGGCCGAGGACTTCGCCCGGATCCGCACCGTGACCGAGTCCCGCACGCTCCCCGAGGTCGTCGGCTACTGGGGCCAGCTCGACGGCCTCGACACCGCCCGTGAGCTCGGCTGCGTCGGCGCTGCGGGCGACCTGTGCATGGACGGCGCGGTGGGGTCGCGCACGGCCGCGATGAACGCGCCCTACGCCGACGACCCGACCACGTCCGGTCATCTCTACCTGAGCGCCGAGGAGGTCTGCCGGCACGTGGTCACGTGCACCGAGGCCGACCTCCAGGCCGGCTTCCACGTCATCGGGGACCGGGCCGCCGCCGAGGTCGTCGAGGGGTTCCGGCTGGCCGCGGAGAAGCTCGGTGCGCCGGCGCTGGTCCGGGCCCGGCACCGGCTCGAGCACCTGGAGATGGTCACGCCCGAGCAGATGCGGATGCTGGCGGAGTACGGCGTGACCGCCAGCGTGCAGCCGATGTTCGACAGCTTCTGGGGCGGCGACGACTCGCTCTACGCCCAGCGGCTCGGTGTCGAGCGCTCCGCGCCGATGAACCCCTACGCCTCGCTCAACCGGGCCGGCGTCGCGCTCGCGTTCGGCTCCGACACCCCGGTCACGCCGTTCGACCCGTGGGGCGCGGTGCGGGCCGCGTCCTGGCACCACAACGAGTCCGAGCGGCTCACCGTGCGCGCCGCGTTCAACGCCCACACGCGTGGCGGCTGGCGGGCGGCCCGCCGCGACGAGGGCGGCGTGATCGCGCCCGGCGCACCGGCCAGCATCGCGGTGTGGGACGTGCCCGGCGAGCTGGCCGTGCAGACCCCCGACGCACGGGTGGCTGCCTGGTCGACCGACCCGCGCGCCGGCGTACCCCTGCTGCCCGACCTGCACCCCGACCTCGACCTGCCGACCTGCGTGCTGACGCTGGTGCACGGCGAGTCCGCCTTCGAAGAACCAGGAGCACTGACGTGAGCGGCAAGCTCGATCTCGACCCGGTGACCGTGCGGAAGGCCCGGTCGCTGGCGCGCCAGGCCGGACGGCCGATCGTGAACCTCACCAAGAAGCACACGACCGTCTCGGTGGAGCGGGCGACGCTGCGGCTGGCGGGGCTCCAGGGCGCCGACGCCGACGGGATCCCGTGGGTGAACCGGCTGCTCGACTCCGTGCGCGGTGACGTCGGCATCGAGCACGGCGTGGCCCTCCCGGTCTGGGACGCGCTGGTCCGCGGCGAGGCCGACGACCTGTCCACGCTCGCCCAGAAGGCCTCCGCCGGCTCGGTCCGGTTCCGGCTGCCGGAGGGACGCGACCTCACCCGGGCCCGCGCCGCCGCGACCAAGCAGGTCGGGGCCGGCGTACGCCGCGTCGACGCGCGCCGCCGCGAGCGGGACCGGCTCGTGAAGAAGTGGGGCGACCCGAAGCAGAAGCCGTGGATCTACCTCATCGTCGCCACCGGCGACATCTACGAGGACATCCCGCAGGCCCAGCAGGCTGCGCGGGAGGGCGCCGACGTGATCGCGGTGATCCGCTCCACCGGGCAGTCGCTGCTCGACTACGTGCCCGAGGGCGCGACCCGCGAGGGCTTCGCCGGCACCTACGCCACCCAGGAGAACTTCCGGCTCATGCGGGCCGCCCTGGACGAGTCCAGCGCGGAGCTCGGCCGCTACGTACGGCTCACCAACTACGCCTCGGGCCTGTGCATGCCCGAGATCGCGGCGCTGGCCGGCCTCGAGCGGCTCGACATGATGCTCAACGACTCGATGTACGGCATCCTCTTCCGCGACATCAACCCGATCCGCACCTTCGTGGACCAGCGGTTCAGCCGCCAGGTGCACGCGCGTGCCGGCATCGTCATCAACACCGGCGAGGACAACTACCTCACCACCGCGGACGCCGTGGAGGCCGCGCACACCGTCACCGTGTCGCAGCTGCTCAACGAGTACTTCGCCAAGGAGGCCGGCCTCGAGAACTGGCAGCTCGGGCTCGGGCACGCGTTCGAGATCGACCCGGCCGTCCCGGACAGCTTCCGGCTCGAGCTCGCCCACGCGCTGCTCGCCCGCGAGCTCTTCCCGGACGCGCCGCTGAAGTGGATGCCGCCGACCCGGCACATGACCGGCGACGTGTTCCGCGGCTACATGCTCGACGCCTTCTTCAACCTGGCCGGCACGCTGACCGGCCAGAGCATCCTGCTGGTCGGGATGATGACCGAGGCCGTGGTGACGCCGTGGATCTCGGACCGCGACCTGGCGCTGCAGAACGTCCGCTACGTGATGAACGCCGCGGGCAACCTGCACGAGGACTTCCGGCCGGCTCCCGACGGCTTCATCGCCCAGCGGGCCCGGCAGGTGCTGGCCGAGAGCATCGAGCTGCTGGAGAAGATCGTCGAGCACGAGGGGAAGCACGGCCTGCTCGAGGCCATCGCCGACGGCACGTTCGGCCTGATGAAGCGGCCCTCCGACGCCGGCCGCGGCCTCGACGGCGTCGCCAAGAAGGCGCCGGGCTACTACAACCCGGCCACCGAGATCCTGGAGGGGCAGGCATGACCGAGCCGCACATCGTCCGGCCGTACGGCGACACCACCGGCGACGGCATGGTGCAGCTGTCGTTCACGCTCCCCATCTCGTCGGTCGGCGACAAGTCCAAGGTCGCCGAGGGTGCGGCGGCGCAGCTGGCCAACAAGATGGGCATGGACCCGGCCATGGTCGTGCACGCGAAGCCGATGGGACCCGACTTCACGTTCTTCGTCGTCTACGGCCGGGTGCACCACCTCGTCGACGTCTCCAAGGTCGAGGTCGTGGAGCGCGACTACCCGCTGCTCGCCCCCAAGGAGGTGAACCTCGCGATCCGCAAGGGCCTGCGTCGCCGCCTCGTCGTGGTGGGCGGCTGCATCGGCACCGACGCGCACACGGTGGGCATCGACGCGATCCTCAACATCAAGGGCTTCGCGGGGGAGAAGGGCCTGGAGTACTACCGCGAGATCAAGGTGGTGAACCTCGGCGCCCAGGTGTCCGTGCCGCAGCTCGTCGAGCGGGCGAGGGCCGAGAAGGCCGACGCGATCCTGGTGTCCCAGGTGGTCACCCAGCGCGACGCGCACCTGCTCAACACCAAGGAGATGTCCGCGGCGTTCCGGGAGTCCTATCCGAGCGACAAGCGGCCGCTGCTCATCGTCGGCGGACCCCGCTTCGACGAGTCCCTGGCCGACGACCTCGGCGTGGACCGGGTGTTCTCGCGCGGCACCACGCCCGGCGAGGTGGCGTCGTACCTCGTGCACAAGATCGTCACACCACGGGTCTCGACCGACGGGAAGAAGGCGTCATGACCGACCTCGACAAGCTCGACCACCCCGAGCACCTGGGCCTGACCGTCACGCACCGGCGCTACGTGCCGTTCTCGCACGCCCACTACGCCGGCAACCTCGTCGACGGCGCCTACTCGCTCGGCCTGTTCGGCGACGTCGCCACCGAGGTCTGCATCCGCACCGACGGTGACGAGGGGCTCTTCGCCTCCTACACCGACGTCCAGTTCCGGGCGCCGGTCCGCGCCGGCGACGTGCTCGAGGTGACCGCCGAGGTCGTCCGGGTCGGCAGCCGCTCGCGCACCCTCGAGTTCCGCGCGGTGGTCGTCGGGCGGGGACGCCCGGACGTCTCGGAGTCCGCGGCCGAGATGCTCGCCGAGCCCGTGGTGGCCACCACCGCCACCGGCGTGGTCGTGGTGCCCGCCCGCTCCTGAGGCAGCGCGCGCCGGTGTGACGCGGGTCACGGCGTGTCGAGTCGCGACACGCCGCGCAAGGGAAAAAGAATGTGTGAAATCTCCGATTACGGGAATGGTCGCTGACCTGCACAAATGCCGGAAACGCCTGGTCAGGGCCGTGTTGACAGCAGGAGAAGTCGAGGGCAAGGTTCCCTGAGTCCACCAAGCAGGCCGAAGCCGCGTGCTGACGTCCAGGTGGCCGCGACACCGGGTCGGGTACCACGAACCCGGGGGGTCGCGGTTCCCGGATGCCGGCGGCGCGTGCGCGGGGTGGGACACGAGATGAGCCCGTTGCCCAGTAGACAACGGCACCGGCTTCCGCAGCCAGCGGAAGCGGAGTCGGTCCGAAGGGTCTCGGGCTCTTTTCGCGCCCTGACGCGGGTCGCGGCTCCACCCGCTGGATAGGTTGTGCCGGTGAACTCGCTGCCCGTCCGGCTCGCCGTCGCCGTCGCCTCCGGCCTCGTGGCGGCACTGTCGTTCGAGCCCTTCGACTGGCCCTACCTGCTGCCGGTCGCCGTGGCCGGCTTCACCCTCGCGGTGCTCGGAGCCGGGCTGCGCCGCGCCTTCGCGGTGGGCCTCGCGTTCGGCGCCGTGTTCATGCTGGTGCTGCTGCCCTGGCTGCGGGTGATCGGCACCGACGCCTGGATCGCCCTGTCGCTGCTCGAGGCGGTCTTCTACGGCGTGGGCGGCGTGGCCACGGCACTCGTGACCCGGCTGCGGTGGTGGCCGTTCTGGGCAGCCGCGACCTGGGTCGGCGTCGAGCTGCTGCGCGACAGCATCCCCTTCGGCGGCTTCCCGTGGGGCCGGCTGGCCTTCGCCACCGCGGACACGCCGGTGGCGTCGGCGTTCGCCTACGTGGGTCCGGCGGGAACGACGTACCTCGTCGCCCTCGTGGGTACGACGCTGGCCTGGACGGTCGTGAACCTGCGCCGCAGCCCCGTCCGCGGGGTGGCCGCGCTGGTGGCCGCCTGTGTCGCCGCGATCGCGTTCTCCGCCACCCCGGTCAACAGCCCGTCGCCGAACGCCGACTACGACCCGTTCACCGTCGCCGCGGTGCAGGGGAACGTGCCGGGGGAGGGCCTGGACGCGTTCTCCGAGCGCCGGGCCGTCCTGGACAACCACGTCGAGGCCACGCTGAAGCTCGCCGAGCGCGTCAAGGCCGGCCAGACCCGCCCGGACCTGGTGATCTGGCCGGAGAGCTCCACCGACATCGACCCGTTCGTCGACGCGTCGGCCTACGCCGACATCCAGCGGGCGGTCGACGCCCTCGGCGTGCCGGTGCTGGTCGGCGCGATGGTCGACGGCAAGGACCCGTCCGACGTCTTCAACCAGGGCATCGTGTGGAACCCCGGCACCGGCCCGGCGGAGCGCTACTCCAAGCGGCACCCGGTGCCGTTCGGGGAGTACATCCCGTTCCGCGACGTGCTCGCGCAGTACATCCAGCGGCTCGACATGATCCCGCGCGACATGGTCCCCGGGGACAAGCCCGGCGTGCTGAGGATGAACGGCATCACCTTCGGCGACGTGATCTGCTTCGAGGTGGCCTACGACGACGTGGTGCGCGAGGCGGTGACGCCGGCGACCCGGGCGCTGGTCGTGCAGACCAACAACGCCACCTACATGGGCACCGGCCAGGTCGAGCAGCAGTTCGCGATCGCCCGGCTGCGGGCGATCGAGACCGGCCGGCCGGTGGTCGTCGCCGCGACCAACGGGGTGTCGGGGATCATCGCCCAGGACGGCCGGGTGCTGCAGCGAGCCCCCGTGCGCACCCAGACGGTCCTGGTCGACCAGGTGCTCGGCCCGGTGAACAGCCCGCTGGCGCTGGCCATCGGGCTGTGGGTCGAGGTCGGCCTGGTCACGATCTCGGTGATCTCGGCCGCCCTGGGGCTCCGTCTGGGCTATCGTCGGCGCTCGCGCCGCGACGAGCCGGCGCCCGAGATGACGAGCGTGGAGGCATGAGCAGACCGGAGCTGGGACGCGTCGTCATCGTCATCCCCACCTACAACGAGGTCGAGAACCTGCGCTGGATCGTGGGGCGCGTGCGCTCGGCGGTCCCCGACGCGGACGTGCTGGTCGTCGACGACGGCTCCCCGGACGGCACCGGAGACCTCGCGGACACCCTGGCCGCCGAGGACCGGCACGTGAGCGTCGTGCACCGCACCCAGAAGGCCGGCCTGGGGGCGGCGTACCTGCACGGCTTCGCCGTCGCCCTCGAGCGCGGCTACGACGTCATCGGTGAGATGGACGCCGACGGCTCGCACCAGCCCGAGCAGCTGCCGACCCTGCTCGAGGCGCTCGCCGGCGCGGACCTGGTGATCGGCTCCCGGTGGGTACCCGGCGGCTCGGTGGTCAACTGGCCGCTGTCGCGCAAGGCGCTCTCGGTCGGCGGCAACGTCTACGCGCGGTTGGCGCTCGGCATCCCGGTCCGCGACGTCACGGCCGGCTACCGGCTGTTCCGCCGCACGACGCTCGAGGCGATCGACCTCGGGTCGGTCGCGTCCTCGGGCTACTGCTTCCAGGCCGACCTGGCCTGGCGGACTGCGCAGGCCGGCCTGCGGATCGTCGAGGTGCCGATCGAGTTCGTCGAGCGCGAGCGGGGCCAGTCCAAGATGGACCGGGCCGTGGCCACCGAGTCGCTGCGGCGCATCACGCTGTGGGGCCTCGCCGAGCGCCGGCGTCAGGCCCGCGACGTACTCTCGAAGGTGAGACGCCGCAGTCCGGCGGCACGCTGAGAAGGAGTCCGTCGTGCGCAAGAGGATCCCGTGGTGGGTGCTGGCGCTGCTGTTCATCGTGGTCCCCGTGGCGGAGATCTACCTGCTGATCCAGATCGGCCAGACGATCGGCGCCTGGTGGACGGTGCTGCTGCTGATCGCCGACGGCTTCCTGGGCAGCTTCCTGGTCAAGCGTGAGGGCGGTCGCGCCTGGGACGCGCTGCAGGAGGCCCTGCGCGAGCACCGGATGCCGGCGCGGGAGCTGGCCGACGGGGCGCTGATCCTGATCGGCGGCACCCTGCTGCTGACGCCGGGGTTCCTCAGTGACCTCGTCGGCCTGTTCTGCATCCTGCCGCTCACGCGACCGCTGGCGCGGCGCGCGCTGACCCGGGTCATCACCCGGCGGCTCGTCGTGGTCACCGGGGGGCCGGGGGAGGGGCCCCGGACACGACAACGCCCCGGACCTGACGAGTCAGTGGTCCAGGGCGAGGTCGTCGACTAGGGGACGAGGTCGGTCAGGCCGACTTCGCCGACTTCTTCTTGGAGGGCCGGTGCAGGTGCGCCGGGCCGATCTCTCCGCCGCGCAGCAGCTCGAGCCGCTCGGCGAGGATCTCCTCGAGCTCCTTGACGGAGCGACGCTCCAGGAGCATGTCCCAGTGCGTGCGGACCGGCTTCTCGACCTTCGCCTCTTTGAGCTGGCCGTGCTTGCTCAGCGCCTCGGCCCCGCAACGGGGGCACTCCCAGACCGCCGGCACGTCGGCCTCGACCGACATCGGGATCTCGAAGTCGTGCCCCTCGGGGCACGCGTAGCCGATGTTCTGCCGAGCCGCGAACTCGATGCCGCGCTCGTCCTCGAAACTCTGGCCCCCGAGGCGGGCGCCGCGCAGTGTCCGCTCTCCCATGAGCCACCTCCTGGTGTTTGGTGTTCCCCGTACGTGCAGTGAGGCCTCGCGCGTGCCGTGACAGCGGGCGCTGGGCGTCTCCTGATCACAACGAACGGCATGGCCCGGAGATTCCCGGGCGACCCCCGCTGCAACGTTCCTCTCAGACGAAGGTACCCATTCGCGGCCGGAAGCACACAATCGCTTGCACCTTCAACACCGTTTCGGAGGGCCGGACGGGTGAGCATGCGAGAGTCGTCACACCACCACGGGCTCGGTGTTGCCGGCCTCGCGGATCCCTTCGCGTACGTCGACCTTGGCCAGCAGCGCGCCGCCCACGACGAAGAACACGATCAGCGCGAAGATCGCCGGGCGGTAGGAGTCGGTCCACTGGTGCACCAGGCCGAAGACCAGCGTGCCGAACCAGCTCGTGCCGCGCTCGGCGGCCTGGTAGAGGCTGAAGTACTCCGCCTCCCGGCCGCGGGGGATCAGCAGGCTGAAGAACGACCGGGAGAGCGCCTGGGTGCCACCCATCACCAGCCCGATGCCGACGGCGAGCACCAGGAAGAGGGCGATGTTGTTCTCGGGCAGGAAGTAGGCGGCCGTGACGACCAGCATCCACACCACCAGCCCGACGAGGATGACCTTCTTGCTGCCGTGCCGCTCGGCCGCCTTGCCGAACAGCAGCGCCCCACCGAAGGCGACGAACTGCACCAGCAGGATGGTGGCGATCAGCACCGAGGTCTCGAAGCCGAGCTGCTTCTCGCCGTAGGTCGACGCCGAGACGATGACCGTCTGGATGCCGTCGTTGTAGAACAGGTAGGCGAGCAGGAACGTCAGCGTCACCGGGTAGTTGCGCAGGTCGCGCAGCGTGGTGAACAGCTGGCCGAAGCTCTGCCGCACCAGGTTGCCCTGCTCCGGTACGACGCCCACTGCGGGCCGGTTCCTGATGCCCCGGTAGGGGATCAGCGTGAAGGCGGCCCACCAGGCGGCCGCCGACAGCAGGCTGACCCGGACGGCCAGGCCCGTCGACATCCCGAAGGTGTCGTGCATCGTGACGACCGCGAGGTTGACCGCCAGCAGCAGGCCGCCGCCGAGGTAGCCGAGCGCCCAGCCCCGCGACGACACCCGGTCGCGCTCGTCGGGGGTGGCGATCTCGCACAGGATCGCGTCGTACACGACCAGCGACGAGCCGAGACAGATGTTGGCCACGAACAGCAGCAGCGCGCCGAGCTCCCAGTTGGAGCCGGTGACGAAGAACATGCCCGCGGCCGCGAGGCTGCCGGTCCAGGCGAACCCGGCCATCACCTGCTTCTTGCGCGACGAGCGGTCGGCGGCGGCGCCGACCACCGGGAGCACCAGCGCCGAGACGATGGTGGCGATGGTGACCACGTAGGCGACCAGGGAGCCGGGCGAGATCGCCAGCCCGAGCACGCTGAGGTCGGCCCGGCAGGGGCGGTCGGTGTCGCCGACGAAGCCGCAGGCGGCCTGCTCCGCGACCGAGATCAGGTAGGGCGCGAAGAGCACCGTGGCGATCGTCGTCACGTAGGCCGAGTTCGCCCAGTCGTACCAGTACCAGGCGCGCTGCTCCTTGCGCCGCGCGATCGGCTCCAGGTCGGCGATGCCCGACGGTGTGGTCATGACGCTGCTCCCATCCATTGGCCGCGCTCGATGAGGACGTCGCGCAGGACGTCGGTCCGGTCGGTGATCAGCCCGTCGACGCCGAGGTCGAGCAGCTGGCGCATCTCGTCGGGGTCGTCGACGGTCCACACGTGCACCGGCCGGCCCAGGGCGTGGGCGCGCGCGACGAAGGACTCGGTGACGACCCGGACCCGGCCGCGCCGGTGCGGCACCTGGTAGGCGTCCCCAACGGTCCGACCGAGCGTCGCGGTCGCCAGGCGTGGGACGAACCGCGCGGCCACGACGGCCGCGGGCCCGCAGGCGGTCGCGACCGTGCGGTCCATGAGCGACCGGAACCGACGCATCCGCGCGTCGTCGAACGAGCCCACGCAGACCCGGTCGTGGCTGGCGGTGCGCCGGATCAGGTCGGCGAGGGGTCGCACCGCCGTCTCGGACTTGATGTCGATGTTGAAGCGGGCGCCGGGGAAACGCTCGAAGAGGGAGGCCAGCGTGGGGATCTGCTCACGCTCGGCGACCATGACCTCCTCCAGGTCGGCGTACCCCAGCTCGGCGATCGTCCCGGTGCTGCCGGTGACCCGGTCGAGGACGGCGTCGTGGAAGGCGAGCAGGACTCCGTCGCGGGTGGCGTGCACGTCGGTCTCCAGGTAGCGGTAGCCGAGGTCCACGGCGTGCTGGAAGGCGGTCAGCGTGTTCTCCAGGCCTTCGAGCTCCGGGTGGAACGCCCCGCCGCGGTGCGCGAACGCCAGCACGGCACCGGGCTGGTCGAGCCCCGCGTCGAGGTAGGCGAAGCCCGTGCGAGGTCGCGTCACGTGTGCAGTATCCACCGGCATGCTCGGATCCTGACGTAGCGACGCGGGCGCCCACATCCGTCGTCGTACTCAGGGGGTTGTCGCCCGTGGAGCCGCGGCCGGGAGTACGGTCGGGGCATGGAGGAGATGAGCTGCCCGAAGTGCGGATCGACCTTGGGGGAGCGGACCGTCGGCACCGTCACCGTCCACCAGTGCACGTCGTGCAGCGGGATCTTCCTCGAGCGCTCCGAGCTGTGGAACCTGACCGAGGCCGAGAACGACTGGTACCGGGACAGCGGCCCGACGACGCAGCCGATCCCGCGGATCAGCGCCGACATGACTGCGCCGCCGCCGTCGGCGGCCCCGGCTGTGCGCTCCTACCTCGAGCTCCTCTTCGGCTAGATGTCGCGGAAGGTCTCGATGCTCGCGCCGAGCGAGTTGAGCCGCTCCGCGAGGTCCTCGTAGCCCCGGTTGATCACGTAGACCGACCGCAGCACCGACGTGCCCTTCGACGCCATCATCGCGAGCAGGATGACGACCGCGGGACGCAGCGCCGGCGGGCAGACGATCTCCGCGCCCGACCAGTGCGTCGGCCCCTCGATCATCACCCGGTGCGGGTCGAGCAGCTTCACCGCGGCGCCGAGCTTGGTGAGCTCGGTGAGGTAGATCGCGCGGTTCTCGTAGACCCAGTCGTGCAGCAGGGTCTGGCCCTCGGCGGTCGCGGCGATGACCGCGAAGAAGGGCAGGTTGTCGATGTTGAGGCCCGGGAACGGCATCGGGTGGATCTTGTCGATGGGGGAGTGCAGGTCGGACACCGCGGTGGTGATGTCGACGAGCCGGGTCTGCCCGTTGGCCGCGACGTACTCCTCGGTGCGGGTGTAGGTGAAGCCCATCTCCTCGAGCAGCGCGAGCTCGATCTCGAGGAACTCGATCGGCACCCGGCGGATGGTGATCTCGGACTTCGTGACGATGGCCGCGGCGAGCAGCGACATCGCCTCGATCGGGTCCTCGGACGGCGCGTAGTCGACGTCGACGTCGATCTCGGAGCAGCCGTGCACCGTGAGCGTGGTGGTGCCGATGCCCTCGATCCGCACCCCGAGCTTCTCGAGGTAGAAGCACAGGTCCTGGACCATGTAGTTGGGGCTGGCGTTGCGGATCATGGTCACGCCGGGGTTGAGCGCGGCGGCCAGGAGCGCGTTCTCCGTGACGGTGTCGCCGCGCTCGGTGAGGACGATCGGGCGCACCGGCGTGATGGCGCGACTCACCATCGCGTGGTAGCTGCCCTCGGTGGCCTTCACCTCGAGGCCGAACGGACGCAGCGCCGCCATGTGCGGCTCGACGGTGCGGGTGCCGAGGTCGCAGCCGCCGGCGTAGGGCAGGTCGAAGGTGTCCTCGCGGTGCATCAGCGGGCCGAGGAACATGATGATCGAGCGGGTGCGGCGGGCCGCCGTCTCGTCGATGCTGGCCAGGTCGAGGGTCGCCGGGGGGATGATCTCGAGGTCGTTCTCCTCGTTGAGCCACCGGGTCTCGACGCCGATGCTGTTGAGCACCTCGAGCAGGCGGTTGACCTCCTCGATGCGGGCGACCCGGCGCAGGGTCGTCCGCCCCTTGTTGAGCAGCGAGGCGCAGAGCAGCGCGACGCCGGCGTTCTTCGACGACTTCACGTCGATGCTGCCGGACAGCACGGTGGGCCCGTTCACGCGCAGGTGCGTCGGGCCGGCGCCGAGCGACACGATCTCGGAGTCGAGGGCCTCGCCGATGCGGGCGATCATCTCCAGGCTGAGGTTCTGGTGGCCGCGCTCGATGCGGTTCACCGCGCTCTGGCTGGTGCTGAGCACCTCCGCGAGCTGGGCCTGGGTCCAGCCGCGGTGCTTGCGCGCGTCCCGGATGATGCTGCCGATCCTGCCGAGGTAGTCCTGCGTCATGCGCACGACGGTATCTCAGATATGAGATACCGCAAGTTGGTGACCTCCGGCGCGTCGGCGTCGTACGGTCGAGTCCCTCGGGGGAGGGCGACGAAAGGCAGGTCACCCGGATGGCACGGCGACTCGGGACGTGGGTGACCGCGCTGGCACTCCTCGCGGGGACGGCCGGTGTCGTCCCAGCAGCATCGGCCTCCGGCGTGTACGTCGCGCTCGGCGACTCCTATGCCGCGGGGCTGGGCACCCGGACCTACGACGACACGAGCGGGAGCTGCTACCGCTCGCCGAAGGCCTACCCGGTGCTCGACGCGGCCCGGATCGGCGCCACGCTGCAGGTTCAAGGCCTGCAGCGGCGCGTCCGTTCCCGACGTGCGCGCCGACCAGCTCGGGCCG
The DNA here is from genome assembly GCA_963721855.1 of uncultured Actinomycetota bacterium. Lineage (GTDB taxonomy): Bacteria > Actinomycetota > Actinomycetes > Propionibacteriales > Nocardioidaceae > Nocardioides_B. The sequence continues at coordinate 668,275 of CAVRMN010000017.1, forward strand.
TTGAGCGAGTCGACGACCCGGGTGACCGTCCAGGTGGGCGGCAACGACGCCGGGTTCAGCAGGGTGATCACCACCTGCGCCCAGCCGCGCTGGGCCGCCGACTGCGACGGCGCCATCGACGCAGCGCAGACGTTCATCGCCGACAAGCTCGGGGGCCGGCTGGACAACCTCTACGCCGACATCGGCTCCCGGGCGCCGAACGCGCTCGTCGTGGCGGTCGGCTACCCGCGCCTCTTCGCCGGTGAGGACTGCAACGCCGGGACGTGGTTCAGCGACCACGAGATGACCCGGCTCAACCAGACCGCGGACCAGCTGAACGCCCGGATCCGCGGCCGCGCCGACGCCGCGGGCTACGGGTTCGTGAACCCGACCGGGGCCTTCGTCGGGCATGCCGTGTGCGCCGACGTCGAGTGGGTCAACGGGCTGGCGAGCCCGGTGCGCGAGTCCTACCACCCCAACGTCAGGGGCCAGAAGGCGTACGCCGACCTCGTCGACGACCTGCTGTGACCGCCGTCGGTCAGCGGCGCCCCGCGGGGTCGCGCGACCCCCAGCGACCGAGCCCCTGTGCACCGGAGCCGGCCACCACGCCGAGACCGGCGGGGAGGACGAGCACGAAGTAGAGCATCGCGGTGAGGCCGGCCGTCCAGCGCAGCAGGTCCACCGGCTCCAGCCAGAACCCGTCGGCGAGCCCGCCGCCCAGGGCGGTGAGCACCGCGACGACCGGAGCGGTCACCGCCCAGCGGAGCATGGTGCGGGTCATCGCGCCGGGGCTGACGAGTCCGTCGACGACACCCCACAGCAGCGCCACCAGGGCGATGGTCGCGAGCAGCCACAGGCCGGTCCCGCCGTCGTCCGGCGCGAGCCCGTCCGAGTCCGGGAAGGCCAGCCAGAGGACGACGAACCCCGCCGCCCGGAGTCCGACCTGGAGCACCTCGCGCATAGAGCAAGTGTGCGCGCCCGGGGCAACGACCGTCCCCTCAGCCGGCTGGGGGATGCGTGGCAGGATGGCCGTCATGCGCGTCACGACGATCCACGGACCCCGCGACATCCGCCTCGAGGAGCGTCCCGCTCCCACGATCGACGAGCCCCACGAAGCCATCATCAAGGTCACCGCCGCCTGCGTGTGCGGCTCGGACCTGTGGCCCTACCGGGGCGAGAACGACATCGACGAGGGCGCGACCATCGGCCACGAGATGGTCGGCGTCGTCGAGGAGGTCGGGTCCGACGTACGCCACTTCAAGCCCGGCGACTTCGTCATCGTGCCGTTCGTGCACTGCGACAACACCTGCCCGCACTGCCTCGCCGGCGCGACCTCGGCGTGCATGCACCAGGGCTTCACCAACGGCGGCCAGGGGGAGTACGCCAAGGTGTTCCAGGCCGACGGCTCGCTGGTGAAGACCGACGGGATGCCGGACTCCTCGCTGATCCCGTCGCTGCTGACCCTCTCCGACGTGATGGCCACCGGGTGGCACGCGGCCGTCGCAGCGGGCGTGAGGCCCGGGTCCACCGCGGTTGTCGTCGGGGACGGGGCCGTCGGCCTCTGCGGCGTGCTCGCCGCCCAGCAGCTCGGGGCCGAGCGCGTGGTCGCGATGTCGCGTCACGAGCCCCGGCAGAAGATCGCCGAGCAGTTCGGCGCCACCCACATCGTCGCCGAGCGCGGCGAGGAGGGCGAGCAGCACATCCTCGACCTGACGGACGGTGTCGGCGCGGACAGCGTGCTGGAGTGCGTCGGCACCAAGACGTCGATGGACACCGCGTTCAAGATCGCCCGCCCCGGCTCCACGGTCGGCTTCGTCGGCGTCCCGCACGGCGTCGAGCTGCCGGTCCGGCGGATGTTCGCCAAGAACATCGGGCTGGCCGGCGGGATCGCGCCGGTGCGCACCTACCTCCCGGACCTGCTCGAGCGCGTCCTCGACGGACGGATCGACCCCGGCCTGGTCTTCGACCTGACGCTCCCGCTCGACGACGTCGCCGAGGCCTACCGGGCGATGGACGAGCGCCGGGCGATCAAGGTCCTGCTGCAGCCTTAGGAGCTCCGGTGCCGACCTACGACGACGTCGAGCGGTTCGCGCTCACCCTGCCCGAGACCACGGGCGGGCCGTCGTACGGCGGCTTCCCGGCGCTGCGGGTGAACAAGAAGATGTTCGCCCGGCTGCGCGGCGAGATGGCCGGGCAGGAGGATCCGCTCACCGGCGCGCCGTACGGCGAGGTGCTGATGGTGGGCGTCAACGACCTCGGCGAGAAGGAGGCGCTGCTCGCCGACGACGCCGAGTCGTTCTTCACCGTGCCGCACTACGACGGCTACCCCGCGGTGCTGGTGCGGATCGCCCGGGCCGACGAGCAGGTGCTCCGCGAGCTGCTGCTGGACGCGTGGTGGCGCACCGCCCCCAAGCGCGCGCACACGGCGTACGTCGAGCAGTTCGGCCCGCTGCCGGGGACCTGAGCCCGCTCAGCGGTCGGGGCTCGTCGCCACCGCGAGGTAGGAGTACGACGCCCGCCTGCCGTCACGCCGGACCAGGTCGTCGCAGCCGCGGCGGAGGTTCTCGCAGCGCACCCGCGGACCCCCGTCGTGACCGAGGTCGAGGCGCGAGCGGTAGTAGCGGCTGAAGAGGTTGCCGTCACCAGCGGCGTCCACCGACGCGCCGACGCCGTCGTGACGCCAACGGTCGCTGAGCAGGCGGCGCAGCGCGGAGTCGTCGCCCTTGACGTAGCGGTCCATCCACGCGGTGGTGTACCAGGCCGCCAGGTCGATGCCGCGCAGGGTCGCGCCGAACGTGGGCGTCGGGATGTAGGAGAACTCGTAGTGCGTCCCGCCGCGGATGACGAGCTCACCGGTGTCGACCCCGGCCCTCGAGAACGCCTTCGAGGCGCGGCCCTTGTCCTGCGGGTCGGGCTCGGTGGTGTTGACCTCCGGGGTGAGCCCGTAGTCCGCGCTCAGGCCGAGGGACGGCACCCGGGGCGCGACCTTGCCGAGCGTGCCGGGCAGGCAGCCCGAGGCCCCGGAGCCCGGTGTGCCGGTGTCGGCCTGCGGGTCGCAGAGGTTGTCCCAGGCCACCACGGCGTCGACCCGGTGGTCCTGCTGGCCGACCCAGCTGACCCCGCTGGCGCCGTACGAGTGCCCGGCCAGGCCGATGCGCGAGCGGTCCACCAGCCGCCAGAACGGGTTGTGGTCGGTCGCGAGCCCGTCGGCGACACGCGCCTCCTGCTTGGCGCAGTGGCTGGTGCCGGACCGGCTCTGGCGCGGGCAGTAGGGCGACCCGGGGCGCGACAGCGCGAAGTCCAGGGCGTCCTGGGTGTGGTCGTAGAACGTGTTGCCCGTGGACTGCGACGGGACGCCGTCCATCGTGTCGTCGCCCTCGCCGAAGGTGTCCGAGCGGCCCTGGCCCTGCGGCTCCCAGGTCAGCACCGTGTAGCCGGACTTCGCCAGCGTCTGGACGGCCCACCAGTACAGCTCCTCGCTGGCCTGGACCGACCCGTTGGTCACCACGACCAGCGGACGCCGGTCGGGGCCGGCCTTGGTCGCCCAGACGTGTCCGGCCAGGGTCGAGCCGTTGCGCGCGACGAAGTGCACCGGCCTCGAGATGCCGTAGCCGCGGCGGTCCCAGTCGTCGAGCCGCGGGTCGCCGCCGCAGCCCTGGGCCTTCGACCAGCACAGGTCGGTGAGGAACAGCCGGCCCGGGTCGGCGGCCTGCTCGGCGAGCCCGCCGGTGAAGGAGGTGCCGCCCTCCTGGGCCTGCTCGAGGAGGCCCTCGGGGGTGAGGTAGTCGCTGGCGCGCTCCTGGGTCTTGGCGAAGTTACGCGCCTCGGCCGCCGGGTCGACGGGGTCGCCGGGGGAGGCCTGCGCGGGGAGCAGCGCCCCGGCGGCGGTGAGGGTGAGCGCGATCAGGACGGCGGCGGCGCGGAGGGGCATGCACCGCCAACGAGGCGGGGCCGGGGGAGTTACTCCCCTGTTCTTCAACCGGATGGTTGACAACGACCGGATCGCGGATCTAAGGTTTCTTCAACTGAACGGTTGAATACAGGAAGCAGGTGGGCAATGCCAGGGGACCGGCTCTCCAAGGTGTTCGCCGCTCTGGCCGACCCGACCCGGCGCGACATGGTCGGCCGGCTGGCCGTCGGCGACGCGACGGTCAACGAGCTGGCGGCGCCGTACGACGTCAGCGTCCAGGCGGTGTCCAAGCACCTGAAGGTGCTCGAGGATGCCGGCCTGGTGAGCCGCACCCGGGATGCCCAACGGCGGCCGTGCCACCTCGAGGCGGACGTGTTCGACCTGATGACCAAGTGGATCGAGCGTTACCGGCGCGAGGCGGAGTCCCGCTACCAGCGTCTCGACGCCGTCCTCGCAGCGATGGACCAGGAGTCCGACCAGGAGTCCGACCAGGCAGGAGCAGCCTCATGACCAGCACCACCCACCACCAGACCACCATCGAAGCGGTGCCCGACCTTCCGGTGATCAAGATCGTCCGCGAGTTCGACGCCCCGCGCGAGAACGTGTTCCGGGCGCACACCGACCCCGACCTCATCGTCCGGTGGCTCGGCCCGCGCCGGCTCGCGATGACGGTGGAGCGCTACGACGCCGTCACAGGCGGCGGCTACCGCTACATCCACACCGGCGAGGACGGCACCGCGCACGCGTTCTTCGGCAGCTTCCACGAGATCCGCTTCCCGGACCGGATGGTGCAGACGTTCACCTACGAGGGCTACCCGGAGGGCGTCAGCCTCGACACGGCGATCCTCGAGGACCTCGGAGACGGCCGGAGCCGGCTGACCGTGACCTCGCTGGTCGACTCCATCGAGGCCCGCGACATGATGCTCGCCAGCGGCATGGAGACCGGCGTCACCGAGGGCTACGAGAAGCTGGACGAGCTGTTGGAGCAGATGAGCTGATCGGCCGGCCGTCGCCGACGCGCCGTGACACACGCAGGAATCGCGCACACGCGCGGTTCCTGCACGGCTGTCCGGGGATGAGCCGCAAGAATCACGCCCAGGCGGGGATCGGCACGCTGCCGGCCCAGACGCAGCCCGACCACCCCTCTCGCCCCGGTCCACGCCTGGCTATATCGCCGATAAGCGACATTATGTCAGGTAGTGCAGACATGAGGGTCCGTTCGCCCCTACTCCTCTCCTCGGGGCGCGGTCACGATCGAGGTGAGAGGCAAGGAGGTGAGTTCGATGACGGTCCACCCCGTCTCCGGGCACGCGCACTCGAGTGACAATCAAGCCCGCTGGGCAATCATCCTGTCCGAGGTCGTGCTCGCGTTCGTCGCACTGACGGCCGTGCTGTTCGGCGTCGCCTACGCCGTTGATGGCTCCAGCGGCATCGAGGACAACTGGGTCGGCTTCATCGGCGCGGTCGCCGTCCTCGGCGGTCTGGCGGTCTCACTCGCCGCCTTCACCCTCGGCGTGCTCGCGAGGATTCACGAGGAACGTCGGCCGCTGCTGTGGTTGCCGCTGTCGCTCTTCCCGGCGATGGCGACCTTCCTGGTGCTCGGAGAGCTCTTCTGGTGGGAGTAGCCGACCTGAGTAGGTTGGCCCCATGAGCAGCAACAGCCCGTTCGCGCCGAAACGCGCCAAGGGCGACCTCCTCAACGCGCTGCCGGCCATCGGCATGGTGACCGGTGCCGCACTGGGGGTCGGCCTCGGTGCGCTCCAGGGCGTCGGCGGGCCGGTGTCGCTCGGCGGCGCCGGCATCGCGGTCGGGCTGGCTCTCGGTCTCGTCGGCCGGGCCGTCTGGCGGCCTCGCGACTAGGACACCCGGCCCGCGTCACCGGGCCGGGTACGACGGCGGCAGGTCGTCGGGGCCGGTCCCCCAGGACGACGGCTGGTCCGCGGTGGCGACTACGACCTCGCGCGGACGTGCCCCGGGGGCGAACGTGAGCCACGACGCCGTACGCACGGCACCGTCCACGGTCACCTGCTGCACGAACGGGCCGTCCCCGGCGCGCGTGATCCGCGTGGACGTCCCCTGCGCGGGCACGACCGTCACCGACGAGAACGCCGGCACGGTGATGCCGAGGTCCGCCGTCCCGGGCGTCAGGGGGTAGAGCCCGAGCGAGGCCCAGACGTACCACGCCGACAGCGCGCCCAGGTCGTCGTTGCCGGGCAGTCCTCCCGGCGCTGCGCTCCACAGCTCCCGGCGGGCCCTGGCCACGACCTCCTGCGCCCGCGCCGGCTCGCCCAGCCACAGGTAGGCCCACGGCGTCGCCAGCGACGGCTGGTTCCCCAGCCACGCCTGGGGCGCGTTCGCGCCCGCGTTCAGCCGGCTGTGGAAGTCGGTGAGCCGTCGGAGGACGTCCTCGCGGGGCCCGAGCGCGGCGAGCAGACCGGCCATGTCCTGCGGGACCGCCCAGCCGTACTGGAACGCGTTCCCCTCCTCGAACCCGGCACAGCACGAGGCCGGGTCGTAGTCCTGACCCGGGAAGGAGCCGTCCGCGCTCCGCGGCAGGAGCATGCGGCGGGACTCGTCGAGGAGCGCGCGCCAGGAGCCGCTGCGCTCACGCAGCCGCTGCTCCACGTCGCGGCGGCCGTCGGCGCCGGCGAGACGCGAGAGCGCGAAGTCGTCGGCGGCGTACTCCAGCGTCGTGGACGCGCCGTGCGGCCGCGGCAGCCCGGGAGCCGGGTCGTCGTCGGGGACGAAGCCCAGGCGCAGGTAGTCGGCCAGCCCGGGCCGCGCCTCGAACCACCCCTGCCCCGGCGCGCCGTCGGTGCTCTCGGCGTTGCGCAGCAGCAGGGACACCGCCTGGTCGAGGTCGAAGTCCCGGGCGCCGAAGGCGTGCGCACCAGCGATGACCGGAGCCGCGGAGTCGCCGTGCATGACCCCGGTGTAGGCGGCCACCAGCGGCCAGCGGGGCAGCCAGCCGCCCTGCCGCGCGGCCCTCTGCAGCGACCGCACCACGTCCGACATCACGTCGGGCCTGAGCCAGGCCAGCAGCGGGACGTGGGTGCGGTAGGTGTCCCAGCCGGAGACCGCCGTGTAGTGCCGACGGCCGCGAGGGACCGCGTGCACCTTGCCGTCGAACCCCGGGTACCGACCGTCCGCGTCGCTGAGCAGCATCGGGCTGAGCAGCACCCGGTAGAGCGCCGAGTAGAACGTCGCGCGCTCCGCGGGCGCACCGCCCTCGGCCCGGACCCGGCCCAGCTCGCGGTTCCACGCCGCCGCCGCGGCGGCACGGTTCGCGCGCAGGGACCAGCCGAGGTCCTCCGCCTCGAGGTTGCCGCGGGCGCCGGCCTGGTCGACGAACGAGACCGCGACGCGGACCTTCACCGTCGAGCGCTTCTTGGTCGAGAAGCCCACCCAGCCGCCCACTCCCGCACCCGGCGACCGAGCCGTCCTCGCGTTCGGCCGCCACCCCAGACGCCGTGGGAGGACATCGGACGGTTGAACCGGAAGCGGACGTGCACGCGGTACTCCCCCGGCGTCCCGCAGAAGCCGCCGCTGACGGCGGTGACGGCCACCTCGCGCGGGCCGAGGAAGCGCACCTGGGCCGTCCGGGCACCGGCCAGGCTGCCGGAGGCCTTCAGCAGGATCCGGCCCCGCGGCCCCTTCGGGAAGCGCAGCACCGCCAGGCCGGTCCGCTCCCCTGCGGTGAGCGAGACCGAGACGCCGTTGCCCAGACGTACGTCGTAGCGTCCCGGCCCGGCGGACTCGTCGGCGTGCTCGAACGCCACCGTGCTCGACGCGGGGTCGCCCGGCAACGCCCCGACGACCGGCAGCAGGGGCACGTCGCCGAAGGCCGGGCAGCCGGCCCCGGGCAGGTGCGTCGCGGAGAAGCCCCGGAGCAGTCCGTCCGACGCTGCTGTAGCCGGAGGCCGTCCGAGACGGCGCTCCGGTCGCCGCGTCGGAGGTGGTGTCCGGCCCCAGCTGGACCATGCCGAACGGCCGTGCCGCGGCCGGGGTGGTGTTGCCGCTGAACCACGGAGGCTGCCCTCCGGTGCCCACGAACGGGTCGACGAGCTCGACCGGGCCGGGGTCCGCAGTCCCTGCCCGGGCACCGGGAGCGGAGGTCAGGAGCAGCGCGGCGGCAAGCGCGAACGGCGCCCTACGGGCGACCACTCGGCGCTCCCCCACGGATCCACTCTGCCACGGCGACCGGGCTCAGGACTCGAGCCGCGCCTTCAGGCCGTTGAGGGTGCTGTCCACGAGCCCCTTGATCACCCGGTTCCGGATGAAGCCGGGCAGCGGCAGGTTGTGGTGGATGGTGAGGTCGTAGGTGACCCGGGTGTGCTTCGGGTCGATCGCCTCGACGGCTGTAGCGCCCCTCCTGGCCGGTCTGCAGCCTCCCCTTCACCATCGTCCAGCTCATCCCGTCGTCCGGGTGGTCGTAGCTGAGGGTGTACTCGTCGGTGCCGACCGTCGCCGCCGCCTTGAACCGGGCCGTCGCCGGCAGGTCGTTGTCCTCGTAGACCTCGAGCAGCTCGGCCTCGAGGATCTCCGGGATCCACTCGGCCTGGCTCTCGACGTCCCGGATGGTCGCCATCACCTCGTCGTACGGCGCGGCCAGGTCGACCGTCCGGGTCGCGTTGTCAGTCGGCATGGTCGGCTCCACTCGGCTGGATGTCCCTTACAGCCTCGTCCCGGCGCCAGGGGCGCAACAGAGCCGATGGTCCCCAGCGCGCGGACGGTGCATGGAACGATGGGCCCATGACCCTGTACGGCGCCGACATCTCCACGCCGGCCCTGCTGGTCGACCGGGACCTCCTCGAGCTCAACATCGCGGAGATGGCCGCCTTCGCGGCGAAGCGCGACGTCGCCCTCCGGCCGCACGCCAAGACCCACAAGTCCCCCGCACATCGCCCGGCTGCAGCTCGATGCCGGCGCCGTCGGGCTCACCGTGGCGACCGTGTCGGAGGCCGAGGTCTTCGCCGCCGCCGGCTTCACCGACCTGTTCCTGGCCTACCCGCTGTGGGTCGACCCGGCGAAGGGCCGCCGGCTCCGCGCACTGGCCGAGGTCGCCACCCTGACGATCGGGGTCGACTCCCCCGAGGCCGCGCACGCCCTCGCTGCCCAGCTCGGTGACCACGCGCACCGGGTGAGCCTCGTCGTCGAGGTCGACAGCGGCCAGCATCGCAGCGGCGTCGCGCCCGAGGACGCCGGAACGTTGGCCGACGTGGTCGCGCACACCCGGCTCGACGTCGCCGGGCGTCTTCACCTTCCCGGGGCACAGCTACTCCCCCGGCGTCCACGCCGACGTCGCACAGCAGGAGGCGAGCGCACTCGCCACGGCCGCCGCCGCGCTGCGGCACGTGGGCATCGAGCCGCGCGTCGTCAGCGGCGGCTCGACGCCGACCGTCGCGGACGTGGCGGCCGGGACGATGACCGAGATGCGCCCGGGGGTATACGTGTTCGGCGACTCCCAGCAGTGGGAGCTGGGCACCACCACGCCCGACAGGATCGCGCTGACCTGCCTCGCCACGGTGGTGAGCCATGCGGGCGGACGGGTCGTGCTGGACTCCGGCAGCAAGGCGCTCGGTGCCGACCGGGCTGCCTGGGCGAGCGGCTACGGACGGCTGCTCGACCACCCCGACGCACGCATCGTGCAGCTCTCGGAGCACCATGCCGTCGCCGCGTGGGACAGCAGCCCGCTCCCCGAGCTCGGCAGCAGGGTGCGCGTCGTGCCGAACCACGTCTGCAACGCCGTCAACCTCGCCGACACCCTGCACGTGGTGCACAAGGGCGAGGTGGTCGACCACTGGCCGGTCGCGGCCCGAGGAGCCAACACGTGAACCCCTCCCCCGCTCTCGTGATCTTCGACTGCGACGGAGTCCTCGTCGACAGCGAGCGGCTGACCGTCGCCGTCGAGGCCCGCGTCCTCACCGAGCTCGGCTGGCCGCTCACCGCCGAACAGGTCGTCGCGCGCTGGATGGGCCGCACGTCGGCGTTCCAGCTCGGTGAGGTCGAGGCCAGGCTCGGCACCGCCGCCATGCTGGAGTACGACGCCCGGTCCTCCGCCGAGGTGCACGACGCGTTCGAGCGGGAGCTGCGTGCGGTCGAGGGCATCGAGCACCTGCTGGAGCATCTCGACTCGGTCGGCGTCCCCACCTGCGTGGCGTCCAGCGGAACCCACGCCCGGATGCGTCGTACCCTCGGCCTGACCGGGCTGCACGACCACTTCCACGGCCGGATCTTCAGCGCCACCGAGGTGTCGCACGGCAAGCCGGCCCCCGACCTCTTCCTGCACGCCGCGGCGCGGATGGGCGTGGACCCGCGTGGGTGCGTGGTCGTCGAGGACAGCGTGTACGGCGTCCGCGCCGGCGTCGCCGCCGGGATGACGGTCTACGGCTACGCCGGCGGCCTGACGCCTGCCGAGGAGCTCGCCGCCGACGGTGCCCTCGCTCTTCGACGACATGGCCGGACTCGTCGACGTGCTCGCGCCCGTCTAGGGCCGGGATCAGGTCCGATGGGGCTATGGCGATGCTCGATCGTTGGGGAGTACACAGGTCCGAGGGGGAAGGGCGACCAGTCGACTCCCGCTTCCCTACGGACCTCGCGAGTGGGCGCCGGCGAGCCATCCGCGCGAGGTCCGACTCAGGAGGGGCCTCATGGGGCTCAGAATGCTGTCACGACCGAAGCGTGCCCTGCTCGCGGTCATGGTCCTGCTCACGCCCGCGACGCTCGGCGCCGTGGCCATCTCGGCGCCGGCGGTGGCCGCGCCCGCCACCTGGACGGTGCTCGTCGGTTCGCAGACCGACAACATGGCCATCCAGGGTCAACGGTTCCTGCCCGGGGACATCACCATCGACGCCGGTGACACAGTCACCTGGGCGGCGAACGCGATGGAGATCCACACCGTGACGTTCTTCGAAGGCGGGAAGCCGCAGGCGACGCTGCCCCCGCTCGACCCGACCGACCCGATGCAGGTGACCGCGCAGGGCGGCGACACCATGGACGGCACCTCCTACTTCAACTCCGGGGTGATGACCACCGGCACCGATGCCGGTCCGCTACCGGTGCCCGCCGTCGCGAGCTACTCGCTGAAGTTCCCGGCCCCAGGCACGTTCACCTACTACTGCCTGGTGCACGGGGTGATGATGCGCGGCGTGGTGCACGTGCAGCCCGCCGGCGCTCCGTACCCCTACACGCAGGCCGAGCTCGACGCCGAGGCCGCGTGGCAGACCGACGCCATCAACGACGACGGCTACGCGTTGTGGGCGGACGTCAGGGCCGCCAGCTCCCGGCACCGGGTGTTCACCGGCGCCGACGACGGCGTCACGATGCTGATGCGCTTCGTGCACCGGAAGGTCGTCATCCACCGCGGCCAGAAGGTCCACTTCGTCAACACGATGTCCATGGGGGCTCCGCACACCGTGACCTTCGGCACCGAGCCGCAGGGCCCGGCCCTCTTCCAGCCGTCGGGCAACCCGACCAACTACCGCGGCGGTGACCTGCACTCCGGCTTCATGACCCCGGACGCGAAGTTCACCGTCACCTTCAACAAGGTCGGCCGGTTCCACTACATCTGCGCCCTGCACGACGACATGGGCATGAAGGGAGTGGTCGTCGTCAAGCCCTAGGTCGTCGATGCCGACAGGGCCTCCGCGATCATCCGGTGCCCCTGCGCCTCGAACGGCTCGTCGCCGACCTGGTGTGCCCACACGGCGGTGCCGATCGCCTCGCGGACACGGTTTCGGTGCCAGGCGCCAGGCTCTCGGGGATCGGAGCCGTAGCCGTCGAGGAAGGCGGCCTCGAGCGCGGGGTCGCGACGGAAGTCCTGCACCGCCAGCCGGGCGAGGTCGGAGAGCGCCGGACGCATCGCGGCGCGCCCGAAGTCGATGATGCTCACGACACCTTCGTGGACCAGCCAGTTGCGCGGCTGCCAGTCCCCGTGCGTCGGCACCAGCGTCGCTGCAGGCGTCGGCCAGGAGCCGACCTCGGCGCGGAGCCGCTCCGCGACGTCCGCAGCGATCCGGTGCTGCCCGCTCAGCCAGGCCAGTGCCTTGCGGTTCTCGCGCGCCTCGTAGCCGTCGTCCGTGACCGCCGCCTGGGCGTGGAACGAGGCAAGCAGCCGACCCGCCTGGCGGTAGGTCTCCGGGTCGTCGGCGTGGTCGGTCCCGAGCACGAGACGACCTGGAAGGCAGCTGGTGACGAGGAGCCTCGCCTCGACGTCGAAGTGCCGCAGCACCGGCGCCCGTCCGATGCCGGTCCACGGACGGAGCCAGCGGAGGTGCGCGTCGACCTCGCGCCCGATGTGATGGTCGCTCTCCCCGCCGGCCTTGACGATCGAGCGTGTCCCGTCATGGCACAGCTCGAGGACAGCCGTCTCGACCAGGCCCCAGCTGTGGTCCGTCACGACGGTCGCCCCGGGCAGCCACTGGTCCACGAGGTTCCGCTGTCGTGGGGAAAGCCGGTCGAGCCCAGAAGTCACCGCGGCATCCTACGGCTCTGCCAGACTGAGCTCGTGCGGACCAGTCGACTCGAGGCGTTCAGCGACGGCGTGCTGGCCATCATCATCACGATCATGGTCCTGGAGCTGAAGGTGCCCGAGGAGCCGACCCTGGAGGCGCTCGGCGGCTCCACGACGGGGTTCCTGGCCTACCTGCTCAGCTTCGTGTACGTCGGCATCTACTGGAGCAACCACCACCACATGTTCCAGGTCGTCGAGCACGTCAACGGGACCGTGCTCTGGGGAAACCTGCACCTGCTGTTCTGGCTGTCGCTCTTCCCCGTCACCACCGACTGGGTCGCCGAGACCGAGTTCGCCCGCACGCCGGTCGTGATCTACGGGCTGAACCTGCTCCTGGCGGCGGTGGCCTACTACGTCCTGCAGCTGGTGATCTTCCGGGTGCCGGGCGGCACCGGGCTCCGGGAGGCACTGGGCCGGGACCTCAAGGGGAAGCTGTCGCCCGTCCTCTACATCGTCGGCATCGCCCTGACCTTCGTGAACCCGTGGGTGGGGACGCTGGTCTTCACCGCCGTGGCGGTCATGTGGCTCGTCCCCGATCGTCGCGTGGAGCGCTACCTCGAGTCACGGGACCCGCTGGCGTCGTGAGCACGGACCTACCTCCCGAGGCGCGCGAGTTCGACTTCTGGCTCGGCGAGTGGGAGGTGAGCGATCCCGAGGACCGGGTCGTTGGCCACAACTCGATCACTGCGCTGTTCGGGGGTCGCGCCCTCTCCGAGCGCTGGTCCGGCGCCGGAGGCGTCGAGGGCGCCAGCCTGTCGGCCTGGGACGCGGCCCGCGGTCGCTGGCACCAGACCTGGACCGACTCGACCGGCTCGACGCTGCTCCTGAACGGGGGCTTCGTCGGTGGCGCGATGGTGCTCGAGGGCGAGGCCCCGGACGATGCCGACCCGTCACGCCGACAGCACCACCGCATCACCTGGACACCACGCGACGGCGAGGTTCGCCAGTTGTGGCAGGTGTCCGACGACGGAGGGGCCTCCTGGCACGTGGCCTTCGACGGCCGTTACCGCCGTCGCTGAACGACGGCGACCCGGGCTCAGGTCAGCCGGACCTCGACGGGGGTGCCGAGCTCGACGGTGCGGCTGACCGTGCACAGTCGGTCGTGCGAGCGGCGTACCGCCTCGGGCAGCACCTCACGCGCGGCGTCCCCGGCTTCGCCCTCGGGGAAACGGAGGTCGAAGGTGATCGCCAGGTCCGTGAGGTGGTTCCCGTGCTCGTCGCGGATCTTCTGCGCGGTCATGGTGACGGCGAACCGATCGGGCTCGGACCGCTTCACGGTGATGTAGTCGACGTCGGCCGCCGAGCAACCGGCGATCGCCGTGAGCAGCAGCTCGACCGGCGTGAACGATTCGTCGTCGCCGGAGCCGAACGCCAGCCGTCCACCGCGCGGGTTGACCGCCTCGTAGCTGCCCTTCGCGACCCGGCTGATCTCGACGCTGCGGTCCTTGTCGTCGCTCATGGCGCAAACCCTGTCACACCGGGCCGCCGCCCTACGATCGACGCATGCGCACCGACTTCGTCACCGGCGACCCCGAGGTCAACACCTACCGGCTGCTGACGGCGGTGGTGGTCCCCCGGCCCATCGCCTGGGTCAGCACGCTCGACGCGGACGGTGTCCCCAACCTGGCCCCGCACTCCTTCTACACCGTCGTGTGCGCGCGCCCGCCGATCGTCATGTTCAGCTCGGTCGGCAAGAAGGACACGTTGCGCAACGTGCGCGAGACCGGTGAGTTCGTCGTCAACCTCGCCACCGCGCGTCTGCTCGACCAGGTCAACAACTCCGCGGCCCGGTTCGCCCCGGGCCAGAGCGAGCCTGCACACCTCGGCATCGACCTCGAGCCGAGCACACGCGTCGCTCCCCCGCGGGTGAAGGCGGCCCCCGCATCGATCGAGTGCACCCTGCACAGCACCACCGAGCTCGGGGACTCCACGATGGTGCTGGGCAACGTGGAGCTGGTCAGCGTCGCCGAGCACGTGCTGGTCGACGGACACCCGGACTACTCGTTGCTCGACCCCCTGGCCCGGCTCGGCAAGGACGAGTGGGCACTGCACGCCGAGGTGATCTCGGTGACCCGTCCGCAGCGCCCCGAGGACATCGCCTAGTCCGCAGGGTCAGTGGTGGGTGGGGCAGCCCTCAGGCGAGTCCGAAGAACGGCAGGCAGCCGTCAACGCCGGCCATCGTCACCTGCTCCGGCCAGCCGGACCCGGCCCACCGCTCCCGGGTGAGCCGGAGGTGGGCCATCTCCCCCGCACCGTCACCGCGGCGGTGGGCGGTGACCCCGTTGTCGACGTACCCGACCGCTCGCGACACGCCGAGCGAGGCGTGGTTGTCGGTCCACGCCGAGGTGACGGCGAACCGAGCCTCGAGCGGTCCGAACGCGAGTGCCAGCACGGCGGCCCGCATCTGCTTGCCGAGCCCCCGCCCGCGGGCCGCGCTCACCAGGAACGAAGACGAGTCGACGGTGCGGAGCGCCGCGAAGTCGTCGCCCTCCAGACCCTGGTAGCCGAGCAGCTCGCCGTCGCCGAACACCCCGAAGCTCAGCGCCCACGACTCCGGCTTCCAGCTCCCCCGGGCCCGCCAGTAGTCCTGGTGCACCACGACGCCTCGGTTGCGGTCCGGGTCGAGCCCGTCGTACGTCGTCGACGCGGGGTCCTGCTCGACGTCCTCCGGCATCAGGCCGGCGAGCGTCCCGAGGTCGGCCTCGGTCAGGTGCCTCAGCTCGAGGTCGGGTGTCGTCAGGCGGATGTCGAACATCGGCCAGTAGGGGTTGCTCACCCCCGGACTCTAGGACCCGTCGTGGAGGCAGTCGCTGAAGAAGGCGTCCGGCTCGAACAGAGCGGGCATCTCCTTGCGCAGCACCGGGTCGGCGGTGTGGTCGCGGATCTGCTTGGTCCCGGTGCGCACCGCCCGGCCGTCCTCGAAGCGGTACGACGTCCGCTGCACGTCCCAGGCCAGCACGACGCCGGGCGGCTCGCTGGTCGTCGCGGTGAGGACGTCGACGCCGCCGTGGCCGCTGCACGTCGCCGTCACGGGCGCGCCTCCCCCGTCGGTCGCCACGAAGGGCAGCAGCGGGTTCCCGTCCACGAGCACCTCGTGCAGGCCGCCGGACAGCGCGAAGACGTGCGGCTGGAACCCGCCGCGCGGGTGGGTCCCGCCGTCGACGAGCAGCAGCTCGCTGCCCTCCTCGAGCGCGACGACCTTCGCCGACCGGGCGTCCAGGTCGAGGCCCGCCGCGTCGAGCCCCTCGACCCCGCCGGCCGAGCGAGCCACCAGCCCACCGGCGCACGGGCCGTCGCCGGTCGGCACCAGCAGGACGGTCACGTCAGCGCTTCCGCCGTCCGACAGCGTCGCCACCTCCTGGCCGCCGGCCCGCCCGAGGGCCTCGAGCGTGCAGTCGCCCCACCGGGCCGGTTGCCCGGGATCGGAGCGGGAGTCCTCCGCTCCGCAGCCGCCGAGCAGCACGAGGACGAGCAGGGCCGAGATCGCCGAGAGGGTGCGCATGGCTGTGGGACGCATCAGTGCCGCACGGGGTTCCGCGGCGTCGACGTCCAGATGTCCGCGGCGACAGCGACCTCGAGGACGAGGCCGCCGACGATCAGCCCCGCGACGAGGTCGGCGAACCAGTGCCAGTTCAGGCTCATCGAGACCACGACCATCATGATCGACAGCAGCGCCACCGCGGTCCACAGGACGCCGTACACCCGGCGGCTCACGCCGTAGTAGCGGCCGAGCAGGTACACCGCCAGGCCGTAGACCAGCACGATGTTCGCGGTGTGGCCGGACGGGTAGGCCATCCCGCCGATGAAGAACGACGGGTCCGCGGCCGATGGCTGTCCGCGACCGAGGCCCACCTTGAGGATCAGCACCAGCAGGTTCAGGCAGAACACCGCGACGCCGGCGAGGATCGGGGGCCGCCAGGATCCGGCGCGCCGCCAGCACAGGAAGACGACGACGCCGAGGACCGGCAGGCAGATCGCCCGCTGGCCGACCCGGTCGAGCACGTGCAGGATCGGCACCCAGCCCGGCGACGGCGGGGCGAGGTTGAAGTAGGCGTCGATCGCCATCAGCGGCTCGAGCGCCAGCAGCGTGAACCCGATGAACACGACGCCCAGGAAGCCCGCCAGCGCGAGCGCCGAGGAGACCGGCGACGTCCAGTCGTCGTGGGTCTGCGACCCGCGGCGTGGACTGCGCACCCTCTGCCTCCTGGTCTCCGGCCCGTCCCCGCGCTCGCACGGGGAGCCGCAGGCCCAGGGCAAATATAGGCTGGCTGGCGTGACCCTGACCCGACGCCCCGGACCCTCCCGCCGCACCCGGGTGCACGAGCGCCGCGAGGGCTCCACGATCGAGCGCGAGGACCGCCTCGCGACCGAGGAGCCGTTGGAGGTCCGGCTCGCCTGGCCCGGCTCCCCCGCCCGCCGCGTCGCGGTCACCATGCGCACGCCCGGACACGACTTCGAGCTCGCGACCGGGTTCCTGTTCGCCGAGGGCACGGTGGCCGGACCGGACGCGCTCCGACACCGTCGCGTACTGCACGGACCGGACCCTGGCGCCGGAGCAGGAGTTCAACGTCGTCACCGTCACGCTCGCCGCGCCACCGGGCACCGCCCCGGCGCTGCGGTACGACGGGCCGGCCGCCGCGTCGTCCGCGTGCGGGGTGTGCGGGGCGCAGAGCATCGACGACGTGCTGGCCCTGGCCGACGTCCGGCCGATGACCGGCTGGGATGAGCTGCACGTCGCCCCGGACGTCGTGCACGCGCTGCCCGACCGGCTCCGTGAGGCGCAGAAGGTGTTCGACAGCACCGGCGGCCTGCACGCGGCCGGGCTGTTCGACCTCGACGGCACTCCCCTGCTGGTCCGCGAGGACATCGGCCGGCACAACGCCGTCGACAAGGTCGTCGGGGCCCGGCTGCTGGCCGGCGAGCCGACCGCCGTACCCCTGCTCGCCGTCAGCGGGCGGATCGGCTTCGAGATCGTCCAGAAGGCCGTGGCCGCCGGGGTCGGAGCCCTCGTGGCCGTCGGCGCCCCGTCCAGCCTCGCGGTCGACCTCGCCGCCAAGGCGGGACTGTGCACGATCGGTTTCACCACCCCCGAGAGGTTCGTCACCTACACCCGGCCTGACCGGGTCGGCGTGTGATCTCCGGTTCTGTCGGCGGCTGCGTCTAGCGTCGGAGACGTGCGCATCCTCCACACCTCCGACTGGCACCTGGGGCGGTCCTTCCACCGGGTCGGGCTGCTCGACGCCCAGGCCGCCTTCGTCGACCACCTCCTCGAGGTCGTGGAGTCCGAGCAGGTCGACCTGGTCGTCGTCTCCGGCGACATCTACGACCGCGCGCTGCCACCTGTCGACGCCGTGGAGCTCGCCGACGACACGTTCGCCCGGCTGGCGGCGTCCCGCGCGCACGTCGTGGTCACCAGCGGCAACCACGACTCCCAGATCCGGCTCGGGTTCAACGCGCGCCTCGCCGACGCCGCCGGGGTGCACCTGCGCACCCGCTGGCAGGACGTCGGCACGCCCGTCGTGGTGGAGGACGCCCACGGTCCGCTCGCGGTCTACGGCCTGCCCTACCTCGAGCCCGACGCCGTCCGGCTGCCGTGGGAGCTCGCCTCGCGCAGCCACGAGGCGACGCTCACCGAGGCCATGCGCCGGGTGCACGCCGACCTCGCGACGCGGCGCGACACCCGGTCGGTGGTGATGGCGCACGCGTTCGTCGCCGGCGACCCCGAGCGCGGCGCCGAGATGGCCAGCGACAGCGAGCGCGACATCTCCGTCGGCGGTCTCCAGATCGCCCCGACCGCCCTGTTCACGGGCGTCGACTACGCCGCGCTCGGCCACCTGCACGGCCGGCACACGCTGACCGAGTCGGTCCGCTACAGCGGCTCCCCGCTGGCCTACTCGTTCTCCGAGGCCGGCCACACCAAGGGCTCCTGGCTCGTCGAGATCGGCGCCGAGGGGTTCGAGCGCGCCGACTTCGTGGCCGCCCCGGTGCCGCGCGGGCTGAGGTCGCTGCGCGGTGACCTCGAGTCCCTGCTCACCGACCCGGCGTACGCCGCCGCGGAGGACTGCTACCTGCAGGTGACGCTCACCGACAGCCGACGCCCGCAGCACGCGATGGAGCGCCTGCGCCAGCGTTTCGAGCACACCCTGATCCTCGCCTTCGAGCCGGAGGGCGGCCGCGTCGCCAAGGGGCCGGTGATGCCGCGCGTCGACGGCCGCAGCGACCTCGACATCGCGCTCGGCTTCGTCGCCGAGGTGCGCGACCTCGAGGCGACCACCGAGGAGCAGCTGCTCCTCCAGCTCGCCTGCGACTCCTGCCGCGCCAACGAGGACGCCGACGCGCCGGTCGACGTCACCGCCGTCTCCGAGGCGGGCTGATGAAGCTCCACCACCTCACCGTCACCGCCTTCGGGCCCTTCGCCGGCACCGAGACCGTCGACTTCGACGCGCTCAACGACGCGGGCCTGTTCCTGCTCTCCGGATCCACCGGTGCCGGCAAGACCAGCATCCTGGACGCGGTGTGCTTCGCGCTCTACGGCTCGGTGCCCGGTGTCCGCGGCGTGAAGACCCTGAAGTCCCAGCACGCCGACGACGAGATCCAGCCGGAGGTGGTCCTGGAGTTCAGCGTGCGCGAGCGCCGCTT
This sequence comes from uncultured Actinomycetota bacterium, assembly GCA_963721855.1. GTDB lineage: Bacteria > Actinomycetota > Actinomycetes > Propionibacteriales > Nocardioidaceae > Nocardioides_B. Next base: position 687,315 of record CAVRMN010000017.1, read on the forward strand.
CCGGATCCGGCGCTCCCCCGAGTGGAGCCGTCCGAAGCGGCGCGGCACCGGGATGCTCACCGAGAAGGCGTGCGCCTCTCTCGCCGAGATCCTCGTCGACGGTGAGCACTTCCTGACCCCGCGCGCGGCCGAGGTCGGCCTGATGGTCTCCGAGCTGATCGGCATGCGGGCCGCGCAGTTCCAGCAGGTCGCGATGCTGCCGCAGGGCGACTTCCAGCGCTTCCTGCACGCCTCGTCCCAGGATCGGCACGAGGTTCTCCAGCACCTGTTCCAGACCGACCGCTTCGCCCGCATCGAGGAGTGGGTCAACGACCACAGCCGCTCCCTGCGACAGCGCTCCGAGGGCGGCGAGACGACCGTCCAGCAGCTGCTGCACACGCTGGCCGAGCGCGCCGAGGCCGAGCTCCCCGAGGAGCTCACCTCAGGCTCGGCCGCGGCCGCGGTGAGCCCGGAAGCCGCGCTGGGGTGGGCCCGCGAGGTCCTGGCGGCGGCCGGGCTGGAGCTGGACCTCCTCCGGACCCGGCACACCGAAGCCGAGGCGCTCAGCCTGCTGGCACACGAGCAGCTCGCCGCCCGCCGACGCGTTGCCGAGGCCGTCCAGCGTCGTGACGGGGCGCTCCGGCAGCTGGTCGCGCTCGAGGCCTCGGCCGAGGAGGCCGCAAGCGCGGACAGCGCACTCGCGGCCGATGCGCGGGCAGCGGCCTGCCTGCCCATCCTCGACCTCCTCGACAAGGCGTCGATCGAGCTGCGCACGGCGACGCGGGCCCGCGACGTCGCCCTCGCCGGCCTCCCCGACGCGTGGGACACCGGGCCGGACGCCGCGCTCACGGCACCCGCGACCGCCACCGCCGACGACCTCGAGCGGGCCGAGCTCCGGGCGAGGACGCTGCACACGCAGGTGAAGGGGCTCCTCCCCCGGGTGCGCGTGCTCACCAGCACGACCGCCGAGCTGGCGACGACGGCGCGCGACCTCGCCGACGCCGAGTCGTCCCGGACCCGCGCCGCCGAGACCCGCGCCGTCCTCCCCGCACGAATCGGCCAGGCCCAGACCGACCTGGCGGCGACCGCCGCGACCGCCGCCCGGCGCGAGGCCATCGCCCTCCAGGTCGAGGCCGCCTCTGCACGCGCCGAGGCAGCAGGCCAGGTGGCTCCGGCCGAGGAGGAGCTCCGCGCCCTCCAGGACGTCGTCCGCGACCGCCGCGACGCGGCCGGTGACGCCCGTGACGTCGTCCAGTCCCTGGCCGCCCGCCGACTGGCCGGCATGGCCGCTGAGCTCGCGGGCCGGCTGGCGGACGGCGAACCGTGCCAGGTCTGCGGCAGCACCGACCACCCCGCGCCCGCCGGGCTCGGGTCCGACCCGGTCACCGACGCGGAGCAGGAGGCTGCGGGGACCGCCTACGAAGCGGCGCAGGAGGCGCTGCTGAGCGCGTCGGAAGCCGCCACGACCGCCCAGCGCCGGCTCGAGTCGCTGCTGGTCACGGCTTCGGGCCGCACCGTCGAGCAGGCCCTCACCGAGCTCGAGGCACGCGCCGCCGAGCTTCGGCTGGCCGAGGCCGCAGCCCAGGCGCTGCCCGCGGCGGAGACCTTGGTGTCCGAGCTCGCGGCCGGGCTCGACCAGGCGACGGCCACCGTGGCGGAGCTCGACACCGCCGTCGCCACCCTGGCCCAGCGCCGGGACAGCCTGGAGACAGCCGTCGCGGACGTGCGCACGGAGATCACCGCGCTGCTCGGCGACGTCGACCCCGACGGGCTGCCCGCACTGGCCGGGACCCTCGAGGCTGCGGTGACCGCCCTCTCCGGCGCGCGGACGGCGCTCGCCGACCACAACCGGGCGGCCGACCGAGCGGCAGAGCTCCACACGCAGGCGAGCGCCACCGTCGCCGAGCACGACTTCGCCTCGGCGGCCGCGGTCCGTGAGGCCGCGCTGGGTGCCGACCGACGCGCGGCCCTCCGGAGCGTCCTCACCCAGCGCACCGAGCTCGCCGCCGCGGCCCGGGCCGTCCTCGCCGAGCCCGAGGTTGTCGCGACCGGTGAGGCGCCCGCGCCGGACCTCACCGAGGAGCAGGCCGCCGCGGCGGGCGCCGACCAGGTCGCTCAGCTCGCGGCGCGGGTGTTCCACCTCCAGGAGCAGCGAGTGCAGGCACTCGGCTCGCTCGTCGACCGGCTCGCCGAGGCGCTGGACCGCTGGGCGCCCGTCCGCGAGGAGTACGTCCGCGCCGAGTCGATGTCGCGCCTGGTGCGCGGCATGGGCAGCGACAACCAGCTGCAGATGCGTTTGTCGGCCTACGTGCTGGCCACCCGGCTCGACCAGGTCCTCGACGCGGCCAACGAGCGGCTGTCCCACATGCGCGACCAGCGCTACCTGCTCCAGCGCACCGGCCGCGCGGCCCGCAAGGGCAGCCAGGCAGGCCTCGGCCTGGAGGTCGTCGACCAGTGGACCGGCGACGTCCGCGACCCCGCCACCCTCTCCGGCGGCGAGACGTTCGTGGTGTCGCTGTCCCTCGCGCTCGGGCTCGCTGACGTCGTCACCCAGGAGGCCGGCGGCACCGAGATCGAGACCCTGTTCGTCGACGAGGGCTTCGGCACCCTCGACGCCGACACGCTCGACGACGTGATGGACCGGCTCGACGGGCTCCGCGCCGGCGGCCGCACCGTCGGGGTGGTGAGCCACGTGAGCGAGCTGCGCACCCGGATCCCCGCTCAGCTCCACGTCCGCAAGTCACCGCAGGGCTCCACCATCCACGCCGAGACGCTGGTCGGCTGAGTCGTGCCCCCGCAGGAGCGCATGCTCGCGGTGATCGACATCGACGGCGTGCTCGCCGACGTCCGGCACCGGCTCCACCACGTGAGCGCCCGGCCCAAGGACTGGCGGGCCTTCTTCGCCGCCGCCCCCGACGACCCGCTCCTCGAGGAGGGCGCCCGGGTGACGCGCGCGTTGGCCGAGGTGCACGACGTCGTCTACCTCTCCGGCCGCCCCGAGACCTGCCGGGCCGAGACCGTCGCCTGGCTCACCCGCCACGACCTGCCCGCGGGCCGACGTGCACCTGAGGCCCCGCGACGACAGGCGGCCCGGACGGTTCTACAAGGTCGACGCGCTGCGCCGGTTCGCCGAGACCCGGCAGGTGGCCGTGCTCGTCGACGACGACCCGCTCGTGTGCGACGCCGCGCGTGCGGCCGGCTACGACGTACTGCCGGCGACCTGGATGGGAGAGCAGCCGGAGCTGCTCGAGGCCCAGGAAGTCGACGGTGCGACCTGACACGCCGCACCCGGACATGACCTGGTCACCATCGTGGACATAATGTCGGGCTCATGACCTCGTCGCACGCGATCGACCCCGCGTTCACCGCGCTCCCCTACCGCCGGCTCGCCGACGCGGCGCTGGCCCGGGCCCGGGACTTCAACGTCAGCCACGCCGACTTCCGCTTCGAACGGGTGCGCAACCAGACCATCCGGGTGCGCGACGGCCGGCTCCAGGGCGCCTCCGACACCGAGGACGTCGGCTTCGCCGTCCGGGTGATCCTCAACGGCGCCTGGGGCTTCGCCTCCGGTGTCGTGACCACCCCCGAGGCCGCGGTGCAGGTCACCGAGACGGCCGTCCGGACCGCCCAGGTCGCCGCCGCGATGACCACCACCCCGGTCGCCCTGGCCCCCGAGCCGATCTACCACGACGTGCAGTGGGTCGGCGCCTACGAGATCGACCCGCTGTCGATCGCCCTGCAGGACAAGGTCGAGCTGCTGTCCGACTGGTCGCGTCGGCTCTACGACGCGCCCGACGTCGCGCACTCCAGCGGCATCCTGAAGCAGGTCGTGGAGCAGAAGTTCTACACCGACCTCGCCGGCACCACGACGACCCAGCAGCGCGTCCGCATGCTGCCCGAGTTCGAGGTGCACGGCGTCGACGAGTCCACCGGCACGTTCGACTCGATGCGCACCATCGCGCCTCCGGTGGGCCGGGGCTGGGAGTACCTCACCCGCGGGCTCTACGACTGGGAGTCGGCGCTCGACGAGCTGCCCGGGCTGCTCGCCGAGAAGCTCGCCGCCCCGTCGGTGGAGGCCGGCCGCTACGACCTGGTCGTGCACCCGTCCAACCTGTGGCTGACCATCCACGAGTCGATCGGGCACGCCACCGAGCTCGACCGGGCGCTCGGCTACGAGGCCAACTACGCGGGCACGTCCTTCGCGACGCTCGACAAGCTCAACACCCTGCAGTACGGCTCGCCGGTCATGCACGTCACCGGCGACCGCACGGTCCCGCACGGACTCGCCACGGTCGGCTACGACGACGAGGGCGTGCAGGCCCAGAGCTGGGACATCGTCAAGGACGGCGTCCTGGTCGGCTACCAGCTCGACCGGTCGATGGCGCACGAGTACGGCGCCGCGCTCAACGGCGGCCGCTCCAACGGCTGCGCCTACGCCGACTCCCCCGGGCACATCCCGATCCAGCGGATGGCCAACGTCTCGCTCCAGGCAGCGCCGGACGGGCCGAGCACCGAGGAGCTGATCGGCAACGTGGAGCGCGGCATCTACGTCGTGGGCGACAAGTCGTGGAGCATCGACATGCAGCGCTACAACTTCCAGTTCACCGGCCAGCGCTTCTACAAGATCGAGGACGGCCGCCTCGCCGGCCAGCTGCGCGACGTCGCCTACCAGGCCACCACGACCGAGTTCTGGAACTCCATGGAGGCCGTCGGCGGGCCCGACACCTGGGAGCTCGGCGGGGCGTTCAACTGCGGCAAGGCCCAGCCGGGTCAGGTCGCCGCGGTGTCGCACGGCTGCCCGACCTCCCTCTTCCGCGACGTGCGGATCCTGAACACCACCGCCGAAGCCGGCAACTGACCTCACGAGCTGAAGGAGCATCATGAACGCACCGACTCCCCAGGAGCTCGTGGAGCACGCGCTGAAGAGGTCGCGCTCGGACGACTGCGTCGTCATCGTGGGCGACTCGACCAGCGCGAACCTGCGCTGGGCCAACAACACGCTGACCACCAACGGGGTGATGCACGGCGTCAGCGTCACCGTGGTGGCCTTCCGCAACGGCTCCGAGGGCGTGGCGACCGGCTCGGTCACGGCGAGCGCCTCGTCCACCGACCAGGTCGACCGGATCGTCGAGGCAGCGGACGCTGCAGCGGCCTCCGGCGGCCCGGCCGAGGACGCCGCGGAGCTGGTCTCCGGCGCAGAGGCGGCGCCCGACTGGTTCGACCCCGCCGTGCAGACCTCGATCGACGTCTACGCCGACTTCGCCCCGGCACTCGGCGACGCCTTCGGCCGCGCGTCGTCGGAGGGCCGCATCCTCTACGGGTTCGTCGACCACGACGTCACCACGACGTACGTCGGCTCCAGCCGCGGCCTGCGACTGCGGCACGTGCAGCCGACCGGCCACTACGGCTGCACCGGCAAGCCGAACGACCTCTCCACCAGCGCCTGGGTCGGTGGGGCGACCCGTGACTTCAGCGACGTCGACGCGCACGCGCTGGACGAGGAGCTGGCCCGCCGGATCGGCTGGGCGGGCCGCCGCCTCGACCTCGAGGCCGGGCGCTACGACACGATCCTGCCGCCGACCGCGGTGTCGGACCTGATGATCTACCTCTACTGGACCGCCGGCGCCCGCGACGCGCACGACGGCCAGACGGTCTTCTCCCGGCGCGGCGGCGGCACCCGGATCGGTGACCGCCTCTCCCGGCTGCCGGTGCAGGTCTTCTCCGACCCGGCCTACCCGGGGCTCGGCGCCGCGCCCTTCGTCACCGCCTCGCAGAGCAACAGCCTGGAGAGCGTCTTCGACAACGGGCTCCCGCTCGCGCACACCGACTGGGTCAAGGACGGGTCGCTGGGTGCGCTGCTGCAGACCCGGCACTCGGCGGGCCTGACCGAGCAGCCGGTGACCCCCTACATCGACAACCTCGTCGTCTCCGTCGACGGCGCCTCGGGCAGCACCGAGGACCTCGTCGCCGGCATGGACGACGGGCTGCTGCTCACCTGCCTGTGGTACATCCGCGAGGTCGACCCGCAGACGCTGCTCCTCACCGGGCTGACCCGCGACGGGGTCTACAAGGTCGAGAACGGCGAGGTCGTCGGGGCGGTCAACAACTTCCGCTTCAACGAGAGCCCCGTCGGCCTGCTCGACCGCATCGCGGAGGCCTCCGCGACGGGCCTAGCTTCTCGCGCGAGTGGGGCGACTACTTCCCGCGGACCGCCACCCCGGCGCTCCGCGTCCCCGACTTCAACATGTCCACCGTCTCCCAGGCCCAGTAGGCCGCTCCCGGAGGGTCAGGCGGGGTGGCCGCCGGGGATGGGGACGTCGGGGTCGTACGGCGTGCGTGTGTAGACGAACGTCGCGCACACCAGGTGGCTCACGCCGCCGTCGCTCCGGACGACCTCGAGCCGCTCACCGTGGTGGTAGCCGCGGGTCCCCACCAGGGATCCGTCCGGCTGCAGGGCGAACCGGTGTGCCTCTCCCCCGCCGCCGAGCATGCTCACCACGACCTCGGTGCCCGACCAGGCGAAGGAGTAGGCGGTGTTGCCCCAGTGCCACACGCCGAGCACCTCGGCGACCTCCGGCGGCACGTCGTTGCTCGGCTGCCAGGCCGTCGGGATCGTCGGCTCGCAGCGCTCGAGCATGGCGAGCAGGTCGACGACGAGCCCCTCACACCGCAGGCCGGAGGTGCCGTTGGCCAGGATCACCGCGCCGGTGCGCCGGGTCCGGTCGGCGAACAGCCCGGCCAGGAAGCCCGGCATCGAGCCGGTGTGGCCGACGAGCATGTCGGGCTTGGTGGAGACCAGCCGGAACCCGAGGCCGTAGCCGCCGCCGAGCGCGCCGGCCAGTGACCCCGACTGCGGGGTGAACATCTCGTCCATGGTCGCGCTCGCCAGCACCGCGTCGTCGCCGACAGCCAGGAACGCCGCGTAGCGGGCGAGGTCCTCGACGGTGCTCCACACCTGGCCGGCCGGGGCCATCGCACCGGCGTCGTGCGACGGCTCCTCGGTCAGCGTGCCGGCGAAGTGGTGGACGCTGTAGCCCTGGGCGGCGGGCGGCTCCGGGAGGTACGACGTCCTGCGCATCCCGAGCGGCTCCAGCAGCCGGGCCCGCACGGCGTCGAACCACGGGACCCCGGTCAGCCGCGCCACGACCTCCCCGAGCAGGCCGAACGCGATGTTCGTGTAGTGGAACGTCGTGCCCGCCGCGAAGGCCGGCGGCACGTCGGCCAGCCGACCGGCGAGGTCGTCGAAGGGGCCGCCCGGCGTGCGCTCCCACCACTCGCCGGCGGGCTCGGAGTGCATCCCCGAGGAGTGCGACAGCAGCGAGCGGATCGTGCGGTCGCCGTACTCCACCCCGGGCAGGTGCGCGTCGAGGCGGTCGTTGAGGTCGAGCAGGCCCTCGTCACGCAGCTGGAGCACGACGACGGCGACCAGCGTCTTGGTGATCGAGCCGATGCGGTACTGCACGTCCGGCCCCGGGTCGACGCCGGAGGTGCCGACGACGGAGCCGTGGCTGTCCGACCACACCAGCTCGCCGTCGCGCACCACGCCTCCGACCACGGACGGCAGCCGGCCGTCGACCTGGTCCTTGGCCAGCAGGGTCTGGAGGCGTCGGGCGGTCTGGTCGTGCACGATCACGCGGGGGGCTCCTCGGCGAAGGCGTCGGGGGACGGGCAGGCGCAGACCAGGTTGCGGTCACCGTAGGCCTGGTCGATCCGGCCGACGGGCGGCCAGTACTTGTCGGGGTCATACCCGGTCGGGAACACCGCAACCTCGCGGGAGTAGGCCCGGTCCCACTCGCCGGTCAGCGCACGCGCGGTGTGCGGGGCGCCGCGCAGCGGCGAGCTCTCCGGGGTCCACTCCCCCGCTGCTACCCGGTCGATCTCACCCTTGATCGCGACCATCGCCTCGACGAACCGGTCCAGCTCGGCCAGGTCCTCGGACTCCGTCGGCTCCACCATCAGCGTGCCGGCCACCGGGAAGCTCATGGTCGGCGCGTGGAAGCCGTAGTCGACCAGCCGCTTGGCCACGTCGTCGACGGTGACGCCGGACGTCTTGGTCAGCTCGCGGAGGTCGAGGATGCACTCGTGCGCGACCAGCCCGCCGTGTCCCTTGTAGAGCACCGGGAAGTGCTCGCCGAGGCGCTTGGCCACGTAGTTGGCCGACAGCACCGCGACACCGGTCGCGTCGGTGAGGCCGGGGCCGCCCATCATCCGCACGTAGGCCCACGAGATCGGCAGGATGCCGGCCGAGCCGTAGGGTGCGGCGCTGATCGGGCCGATGCCCTCACGCCGGTCGGTCGACGGGTGCATCGGGTGCGAGGGCAGGTACGGCGCCAGGTGCGCCCGCACCGCGACCGGGCCCACGCCCGGCCCGCCCCCGCCGTGCGGGATGCAGAACGTCTTGTGCAGGTTGAGGTGCGACACGTCGCCGCCGAACTCACCGGGCTTCGCGTGGCCGAGGAGCGCGTTGAGGTTGGCGCCGTCGACGTAGACCTGGCCGCCGTGCCCGTGCACGATCTCGCAGAGCTCGGTGATGCCGTCCTCGTAGGCGCCGTGCGTCGACGGGTAGGTGACCATGATCGCCGCGAGGTCGTCGGCGTGCTTGTCGCACTGGGCGCGCAGGTCGTCGAGGTCGACAGCACCGTCGGCCGCGGCCTTCACCACGACCACGCGCATGCCGGCCATCACCGCGGAGGCGGCGTTGGTGCCGTGCGCGGACGACGGGATCAGGCAGACGTCACGGGCGACGTCGCCGTTCGCCCGGTGGTAGCCGCGGATCGCCAGCAGGCCGGCGAGCTCGCCCTGGGAGCCGGCGTTGGGCTGGATGGAGACCCGGTCGTAGCCGGTCACCTCGGCGAGCCAGCCCTCGAGCTGGTCGATCATCCGGGCGTAGCCGACGGCGTCCTCGGCGGGCGCGAACGGGTGCAGGTTCGCGAACCCGGGCAGGCTGATCGGCTCCATCTCGGTCGTCGCGTTGAGCTTCATCGTGCACGAGCCGAGCGGGATCATGCCCCGGTCCAGCGCGTAGTCGCGCGCCGAGAGCCGGCGCAGGTAGCGCAGCATCGACGTCTCGGAGTGGTGGCTGCTGAACACCGGGTGCGTGAGGAACTCGGTCTGCCGGGCCAGGTCCGCCGGCAGCTCCTCCCCCACCCGGGCGTCCACGGCGTCGAGGTCGACCTCGGCCGCGCCGAAGGCGGCCAGCACCGCGGCCAGGTGCTCGCGGCCCGTGGTCTCCGAGGTGGACACGCCCACGTGGTCGGCGTCGACGAGCCGCAGGTGCACCCCGCTGGAGCGGGCGTCGGCCACGGCCGCGGCGGCGCCGCCGGGGACCCGGACCAGGACGGTGTCGAAGAACTGCTCGTGCACGACCTCGACGCCGGCCTCGCGCAGTGCACCGGCCAGCACGGCGGCGTAGCGGTGCGCACGTCGCGCGATCGACCGCAGACCGTCCGGGCCGTGGTAGACGGCGTACATCGACGCCGCCACCGCGAGCAGCACCTGGGCCGTGCAGATGTTGGAGGTCGCCTTGTCGCGGCGGATGTGCTGCTCGCGGGTCTGCAGGGCGAGGCGGTACGCCGGGCGGCCCTCCGCGTCGACCGACACACCGACGAGGCGGCCGGGAAGGTGCCGCTCGAGGCCGGCGCGGACCGCCATGTAGCCGGCGTGCGGGCCGCCGTAGAACAGCGGGACGCCGAAGCGCTGGGTGGAACCGACCACCACGTCGGCACCCATCGCTCCGGGCGACTCGAGCAGGGTCAGCGCGAGCAGGTCCGCGGCGACGACGGCAAGCGCGTTGCGGGCGTGCGCCTCCTCGACCAGCGGGCGCGGGTCGAGGATCCGGCCGTCTGCCCCGGGGTACTGCACCAGCACGCCCGACAGCTCACCCTCGGGCAAGCCCGGCGGACAGGTCGGCCACCACGACGTCGATCCCCATCGCCACCGCGCGGGTCTGGACCACTGCGATGGTCTGCGGCAGTGCGTCGGCATCCACCACGAACGGTCCGCTCGCGGCCCGGTTGCCGCGCCGCACCAGCGTCATCGCCTCCGCGGCGGCGGTGCCCTCGTCGAGCAGCGAGGCGTTGGCGGTGGGCAGCCCGGTCAGGTCGCCGACCATCGTCTGGAAGTTCAGCAGCGCCTCGAGCCGGCCCTGGGAGATCTCCGGCTGGTAGGGCGTGTAGGCGGTGTACCAGCTGGGGTCCTCGAGCACGTTGCGGCGGACGACCGCCGGGGTCAGCGTGCCGTGGTAGCCGAGGCCGATCATCGGCTCGAGGGGGTTGTTCTGCCCGGCCATCGTGCGCAGCTCGCGCGCGGTCTGCTCCTCGGTGGCCGCGTCGGGCAGCGCGAGCTCCCCTGCGGACCGGATCCCGCCGGGGACCGCGGCCTGCATCAGCGCGTCGAGGGAGTCGAAGCCGAGCGCGGCGAGCATGGTCGCGCGGGCGTCCTGGTCGGGTCCGATGTGCCGGTCGACGAACGGCAGGGCCGCGTCGAGCTGGGACAGGCTGGGGTGGTCGGACAACAGAGGCTCCTGGGACTCGTTGAGACATGCCGGTTCAGGTGGCCTCCCCCTCTGTCGGCACGACCCCACGGACCCGGGAACGTCGCTTCCAGAGTTGCCTGTTCCGCACGGTCCTGGCGCCTGAGAGGTTCCGGGGAGGATTTGCCCCTTCGGCGCTCCGCTCGCTGGGCGGAGACTCTCCCGCGCGGTGTCAGCAGCACGCCCACGGTACACCAGCAGATGCAGCGAGCCGCCGACCCGGAAGGGACGGCGGCTCGTGGATGAGACGGTGCGAAAGGCCCGGAGGTCAGCCGGTCATGCGGGCGCGGCGACGGGCGGCGAGCTCGTCGCTGGCCAGCTCGCTCGGCTCCTCGGCGGCGCGCTCGCTGGGCAGGTCGGCGAGCGACCCCTCGATCTCGCGCCACACACCACCGATCGCGATGCCGAAGACGCCCTGGCCACCCTGCAGCAGGTCGATGACCTCGTCGTTGCTGGTGCACTCGTAGACGCTGGCGCCGTCGCTCATCAGCGTGACGCGGGTGAGGTCGTCGGTGCCGCGCTTGCGCAGGTGCTGGACCGCGGTGCGGATCTGCTGCAGCGAGATGCCGGCGTCGAGAAGGCGCTTGATCACCTTGAGCAGCAGGATGTCGCGGAAGGAGTAGAGGCGCTGCGTGCCCGAGCCGGTGGCGCCGCGGACGCTGGGCTCGACCAGACCGGTGCGGGCCCAGTAGTCGAGCTGCCGGTAGGTGATGCCGGCGGCACTGCACGCGGTCGGGCCGCGGTAGCCGGTGTCCTTGGGCATCGTGGAGACGTCGTCGTCGAAGAGCAGGCCCTGCTGGTCAGCGGTCTCCACAGCCTGGTCGGCCGCGGTCGTGTCCGCTTGGTTCGCCGCCTTGTCGCCGTTGCCTGTCACGGTTGACCTCCGTCATCCACTTCGCTCTGCATGTCGCTCCCAGGGGGAAGCCGCGGCTCTCGGACGGAGAACAACGGTGGAGTTACAGCGAAGACACTTACCAAGGTAAGCCTCGGGTTGAGGGTTGTCCACGACGTCGGGCAGTGTCGTCCGGCGTGTCGCAACCCTCAACCTCAGGTTGAGGGTGAGGGTTCTCCAGCCGCCGGGACCGGTCCCCCGGTCAGCCCTCGGTGGGGCTCTCGAAGTCCTCCGGCGTCACGTGGTCGAGGAACTCACGGAACTTCTCGACCTCGTCCTCCTGCTCGTCGGGCACCTCCAGGCCGGCCTCGTCGAGGACGTCCTCGGCGCAGACGATGCGGCTGCCGGTGCGCAGTGCCAGGGCGATCGAGTCGGACGGCCGGGCGCTCACCTCGACACCGGAGGCGAACACCAGGACGGCGTAGAAGATCCCGTCCTTCATCTCGGTGATCCGCACCTCGGTGAGGTCGTTCCCGGTGGCGCTGAGCAGGTCCTTCATCAGGTCGTGGGTGAGCGGCCGCGGCGGCACCACGCCCTGCTGGGCGAAGGCGATCGCGGTCGCCTCGACCGCCCCGATCCAGATCGGCAGGTAGCGGTCCCCGGCCACCTCCCGGAGCAGGACGATGGGCTGGTTGGAGGGCATCTCCACCCGGACACCGATCACGTCTACTTCGCGCACACGCTCACCCTACTCCCGTGCCGGGCCCGGTTCCGAGGGGTCATCGGCCCGCGTTCAGACCAGCTTTGACGAGGGTGGCGTGCAGCTTGACCGCCAGCGCAGCGATGTCGCGCACGGCCTCCTCGCTGCGGGCCTGCGAACCCGGGTCGCGCTGCCCGCGCATCGGTGCGACGGCCTGCTCGACCAGCCCGACCTCGCGGTCCGCGGCGGTCTTGAAGGCGCGCAGGTGACGCGGCTCGAGGCCGTACGCCGCCAGCTCGCCGGCCGCCTTGGCGATCACCAGGGCGTCGCCGTCGAAGTGCTTGGAGCCGGGGCGCATCCGCACCATGCCGAACGCGACGAGCTGCTCGAGCAGGGCGTCGTCGATCCCCGCGGTCTCGACCAGCTCGCGCCGGGAGAGCCGCAGCTCCTGGCCGCCGTGGGCGAACGCCTCGGGGGACGGCATCCCGTCTCCGGAGAGCACCACCCGGGGCACCTGGGGCCCCGTCGTGGGCAGCGCCGGCGGCTCGAGGCCGCGGTCCATCGCGTCGAGGTGCTCGCGGATCACCTTCAGCGGCAGGTAGTGCTCGCGCTGGGCGACGAGCACGTAGCGCAGCCGCTCGACGTCCTGGGCGGAGAACTTGCGGTAGCCCGACGGCGTCCGCTCGGGCTCGACGAGCCCCTCGGACTCGAGGTAACGGATCTTGGAGATGTTCAGCCCGGGGAAGTCCGGGCGCAGCTGGTCGAGGACCTCGCCGATGCTGATTCGCGCCCGCCCGGTTGCGGCGGTGCTCCTCACCGCCGGCTGCCTGCTCCTGCGTGGCTGGCGAAGTAGACCAGCCGGTACTTGCCGATCTGCACCTCGTCGCCGCCCTGGAGGGCGACCTCGTCGATGCGGTCGCGGTTGACGTAGGTGCCGTTCAGCGAGCCCACGTCCGCGACGGAGTAGCCGTCAGGCCCGCGCCGGAACTCGGCGTGCCGACGGGACACGGTCACGTCGTCGAGGAAGATCTCGCTCTCCGGGTGGCGGCCGGCGGCCACCACGTCGGTGTCGAGCAGGAAACGGCTGCCGGCCGACGGCCCGCGCTGCACCACGAGCAGGGCGCTGCCCGGCGGGAGCGCGTCGACGGCGGCGGCGTCCGCGTCGTTGAGCGAGCGCTCCTCGCGGTGCTCGGCCTCCTTGGCGGGCGCACCGAACGTGATGGTGGCGGTGGTCTCGCCCGGCGACTCGACGTCAGCCGGGGTGGCCGCGGCCGGAGCCGGCGTGGCCTCGGCCAGTCGTCGACCGCACTGTGAGCAGAACCGTGCGTCGTCGGGGTTCTGGTGTCCGCACTCGGTGCAGAACGGCATCGGAGGCCTCCCGTGAAACGTGCCGGTCGTTCCGTCCAACTCTCAACCGGGGGTCGAGGTTGATGGTTGCTGAGAACCTATCAGGGCAGCGGCTGCGAACAAACGTGAACGCCGCCGTTGCCCGGGCAGTTCCTCAGAGGGTGGCCTGGTACGCCGCCGCGTCCATCAGCCCGTCGACGGCCGACGTGTCCGACGGCACGACCTCGAACAGCCAGCCGTCGCCGTAGGGGTCGGAGTTGACCAGCTCCGGGGAGCCGTCGAGCGCCTCGTTGCGGGCGACGACCGTGCCGGTCACCGGCGCGTAGACGTCGGAGACCGACTTGGTGGACTCCAGCTCGCCGACGGGGGTGCCGGCCTCGACCTCGGTGCCCACCTCGGGCAGCGAGGCGAACACGATGTCGCCCAGCGCGTCCTGGGCGAAGTGCGTGATCCCTACCCGCACGGACGACTCCGCCTCGCCGGGGCTGCGCACCCACTCGTGCTCGCTGGTGTACTTGAGGTCCTCGGGATACACGGCTCGGGGCTCCTTCGTGTGGCGGCTCCGGACGGGTGACCGGAGATGCTGGGCAGGCTACTCGGTGGGGGCAGGCTCGGCGTAGTTCGCCGCGGGGACCTCTGCCAGGGAGGTGATCTCCACGCTCGGGGACTCCGTGATCTTGACCTTGCCGCCGACCCGCTCCACCTCGTCGGTGAAGCCGCGCGCGATGTCGAGCGCCGTGGCGAGGTCGTGCGCCGACCCGATCGCCTCGATGACGTAGGGCGCGGCGATCCGCTCGCCGTCGACGATCACGCCGCCGTTGGGGCCGTCGCGCAGCGCGGTCTGGGCGACGACCCGGACGGTGCCGTTGAGCTCGATCGCCTCGGCGCCGGCGTCGCGCAGCTCCTGGATGCCGTTGATCAGGTTGTTGCTGCCCACCGCGCCGGTCGGGTCGGCGATCTCGATGCGCACCCCGGGGCCGACTGCCGGCAGCGTGCCCGCGAGGATGCCGTACTGCTCGGCCTGCTGGCGGGCCTGCTCCAGCGCGGTGCGCCGTGCCTCGGTGTCGTTGAGCAGCGAGTTGCGGGTCGTCACCAGCTCGGAGATCTCGTTCTCGGTGCGCTGCGAGGCCAGGGACAGCGAGTTGATCAGTCCGATCAGCTCGTCCTGGCGGGCACCGACGTACGCCGCGTCGGTGTTGTTGGCCTGCACCTGGACGACGGCGGCGAAGCCGAGCACCGCGAGCAGGCCGGCCGCGATGAGCTGGCCCCTGCTTCCCGGCGTCCGGAAGGCCTGCTTGAGACGGGCCCGGCCGTCCTCGGCGGGAGGGGGCGTCGGGGTCAGCAGCTCGTCAGGCATGGAACAGGTGGCGGCGGATCGCCGCGACGTTGGAGAAGATGCGGATGCCGAGGACCACGATCACGCCGGTCGAGAGCTGGCCGCCGACGCCGAGCTGGTCGCCGAGGTAGACGATGAGCCCGGCGATCAGGACGTTGCTCACGAACGACACGACGAAGACCTTGTCGTCGAAGATGCCGTCGAGGAACGCGCGCAGCGCACCGAACACCGCGTCGAGGGCCGCGACCACCGCGATGGGCAGGTAGGGCTGCAGCCAGAGCGGCACCGTGGGCTGGAGGATCAGGCCGAGGATGACGCCCAGCACCAGCCCGAGACCGGCGATCATCGCAGGGTCTCCGGCGTGTGGGCGTGGCGCAGGCTGAGGCGGCTGGCCGCTGGCAAGGTGAGGGGCTCCTCGTCGGGGACGGTGTTGATGTCGAATCTCAAACCATAGAGTGCCTGCAGGTCGAGCCACCACTGACCACCGGGCGTGTCGATGAACCGTGCGGCGAGGTTGTCGGGGTTGCCGATCGCGCTCACGATGTAGGGCGGCGACAGCTTGCGGTAGTTCACGGTCATGATCCCGCCGCCCTGCTTGATCGCGGTGAGGCTGGTGAGCCGCTGGCCGTTGATCGAGATGGCCTCGGCCCCGGCGAGCCAGAGCCCGTTCACCATCTTCTGCAGGTCCACGTCGAGGACCTCGGCGTTGTCACCGCTGGTCGAGGGCCCGTTGTCGACGACCACCCGGACGCCCGGGCCGCGGGCCGCCAGGGCGCCGGTGGCCAGCCCCAGCCGGGTGAGCCGTGACTGCACCGCCCGTCCTTCGGCGGTGGCCTGGAGCAGGACGGTCTGCAGCGTCTGGGTCTCGCTGCGCAGCGACTGCGCCCGGTCCTGCAGGGCGGCCAGCGACGCCTTGCGGTCCAGCACCTGCTTGACGAGCTCGTCGTGGCGGGCGGCGGCGTCCTCGGCGGTGCGCGAGGTCTGCACGGCCGCGGTGGCCACGAGCATCCCGAAGATCGCCAGCGCCACCAGTCCGGCGATGCTCGGCCGACGCAGCTTCGCGGGGCCTCGGGCTCCTCCGCCGGCGGCTCGGCCGCCCGCCGTGCCGACACGTGCGCGTAGTCCTCGTCCAGCGAGGTCGCGGTCAGGTAGTTGAGCAGGCCCATCACCGCCTGCGGCGGCGGTTCGCTGGTCGGCCGCGGGCGCTTGGTGGGGGTCCGCCCGGGTGTGTCAGTCGCCATCGAGCGCGGGAGCCCTGCGGTCGTGGTCGGCGAGCAGCTTGCGGACCTGCCAGGCGTAGAGGATGCCGGCCCACCAGTAGAGGCCGGTGCCCCAGATCGCGAACGCCCAGCCGAACACCTTCGCCAGCATGGCCAGGAGGCCGGTGCCGTCTCCGAGGAGCAGCAGGGGGAAGGCGTAGAGCAGGTTGGCGGTGGCCGCCTTGCCGAGGAAGTGCACCGGCAGCGCGCTGTAGCCGCGGGTGCGCAGGAACGGCACGAGGCCCCACAGGAACAGGTCGCGGGCCGGGAGCAGGATCGCGAGCCACCACGGGATGATGTCGCGGACGGCGAGGCCGACGACCGTGGAGAGGATGTAGAGCCGGTCGGCGACGGGGTCGAGGATCGCGCCGAGCTGGGAGGTCTGGTTGAGCCGGCGGGCGAGGTAGCCGTCGGCGTAGTCGCTGATGCCGGAGAGCATGAGCACCAGGAGGGCCCAGCCGTCGGCCTCGGGAACCAGGATCAACCACAGGAAGAGCGGGACCCCGGCCAGCCGGATGATGCTGATGATGTTGGGGATGGTGAGGACCTGGCGGCCGTCAGCCGCCCGTGCGTCGCTCTCCACCGTTACCCCTTGCCTCACGCCCCACCGTTCGTCGTGAGTACCTTAGCCCGTCGGGCCTCAGGGTCGGCTCAGCTGCGGTGGAGGTTGCGGCCGCACCTCGGGCAGTGGGCCCGGGCGCAGATGTCGAGCTGCTGTCCGCAGCTGCAGCTGTGGGCCCGCTGGCCGCGGTTGCGGTTCATCACGGGCCGCTTGTCGTTCTTGGTCTCTTTGCTGATCACGAGTCTCATCTCCCAGTTCCCTCGTACAACCATGGAACCGGCGAGATCGGCGAACATGACGCTGAAACACGCGGAATAGCCCGATCGGACTAGATGATTGGGTCCGAACGGCAGCCGAATCAACGCGAAAGGCGCACACCGGGCAGGTCGCCGAGGAGGTCACCGAGACCTCCGAGGCCGCCGATCCCGGCGGACGGGTCGACCCCCAGGTCCTGGTCCCCGTGCGTGCGCTCCATCCACCGCGCCCACAGCCGGTCGAAGCGGCCAGGGCCGAGCTCCTCACCCAGCGCGTCGCGCAGGTCGTCCGCGGTCATCATCGTGAACGCGTGCTGCTCGGTGACCTCGCCCAGCGCTGCGGCCACCTGCGCGGCGCCGAACGCGTCCTCGAGGGCCAGGTAGAACGCCGCGGCCTTGCCGTAGACGACGCCGGCGTACTGCCCCGAGGACGCGAACTCGTCGGTGGCACGGTCCGCCGGGCCGTCCTCGTCACCCAGCAGCCGCATCTGCTGGTAGCCGCTGTCGATGTGTGCGTCGCACAGCGCGTCGACGTCGCCCTTCTCGGTAGCCCGGATCACCAGGCAGGCGGAGTACTGCGCGAGGGGCTCGTCGACGACGGGGTCGAGCACCGAGTCGTTCCCGACGACGACGTGCCACCACTCGTGGCCGACCTCGTGCGCGATCGTCCACTTCCGCAAGGTCTGGATCATCCGGCCGGTGTCGCCGCCCAGCCCCTCGAGCCCGGACCCTCCGAGCAGGTCCTCCAGACCGCCGAGGCCCGGGATCCCACCGGCGAAGAGCGACGGCTCGATCCAGGTGGCTCCCGGCCACTCCATCCCGCCGACCCCGGCGCCGAGCGGGGCGGACACGATGTCGAACTCACGCCACGGGTAGGCGACGAAGTGCCGGGACAGGGTCTGCAGCGCCGCGGTCGTCTCGTCGAGGACCCCGTCGAGCTCGTCCGCGTCCGCGCGCGGGGCGTAGGCCGCGACCGTCACCCCGTCGAGCTCGCCGTCGAGCACGACCTCCTTGGTGGCGTAGCCGTGCAGCAGCGTGACCGCGAGGTCGTTCATGCCGTAGCCCTCGGACACGACCGTGACCTCGTCCGGGCCGGTCTCCTTGGCGGCGACCCGCACTCCCCCGTCGACGACCGTCCAGTCCTTCGGCGTCGTCAGCTGCAGCGAGATGAGCGCGGCCGGGAAGTTGCCGATGTCCCCGAAGCCCGCCGGTTCCGGGTCGACGCTGTTCCCCTCAGGGATCCACACCGGGAACCAGTGCCCGAGGTTCAGCGCGTCCTCGCGCCGCACGAGCAGGCCCACGTCGGCCGGGCCGCCCATGCCACCGAGCGAGTCGAGCAGGCCTGCCCCGCCCTTGCTCAGCCCGAGCCGGTAGGAGAACGGCAGCACGAGGCGGACCCGCGCGCCGTGAGCCCGGTCCAACGGGACCGTCAGGATCGACGCGTCGAGCACCGGCTCCACGGGCCCGCCGTCGACGGTGACGTCGCCGACCGAGGCGTCGCGCCTCGAAGTCGGGCAGACCGGCGAAGTAGCGCAGGTGCAGCTCGTCCGCGTCCGCTTCCACCGGCAGGTCGGCCTCGACGGTGCCCGTCGACCGACCCGTCAGCGGGGTCCACGGTCGCGGCCACGTCGTAGCGGGGCGCGGACTCAGCGAGGCCGGCCGACTCGGCCAGCCTCACGCCGTCCGCCGTGAGCGACACCGCCGGGTCGAGCATCAGGGAGGTGTCGTACTCGTCGTCGGGCTCAGCCAGCAACGAGCAGCCCGACAGGAGTGCACCGACCAGGAGGCCGACGGCCCAGGAACGGCTGGTGGACATGGACATGTGATTCCCCGTGGACGACGTGCGCTGCGTGGCCAGAACTATAGGGGCCACTCTGAGATATACCCCACGGGGTATGCTACGACCATGGGTGCACTCCTCCGGCCGGTCACCGGCAACCGACGGCGCAGGACGGCCGTCGTCGCCCTCACGCCTGCGGTGGCCGCCGCGTTCCTGGCCGCGTCCGGCCTCGACGGCGGGACGATCACCGTGCCCTGGCTGCTCCTGGTGGCCGTTGCCGCGACCCTCTCGGCGGCGGTTCTCGCGACGTACGTCCCCGAGCGTGGTCTGCGCCCGGACTTCGGGTGCACGCCGTGCGCGGCGGTGTCCGCGATGACCGTGGTCGGGGCCGCGATCGCGCTCGACAGCTACGGCGCGTCGCTGGTCGGACCCGCGGTCGCGATCGCGGCGACCCTGTTCGGGCTGACCCAGCGCCTCGGCCAGCCGGACGCCTGCGCCCGCTGATCGCCGTCGCGGACCTAGGTTGTCGCGTATGACGCGACCGTCTCGCCCTCCCGTCGTACGACGACGCCACCGTCGTGGTCCCGGCGCCGGGGAGCGGCCCGGGCAGCTGGGCGGGCGCCGCCAGCGCCGTCCTCGTCGACGGGGTCTTCTGGCTCACCTACCGGGTGCGCCGCCCGCTGTCCGAAGGACGCGGTGTCGCGGTGCTGGTGTCCCGCTCCGACGACGGCGAGACCTTCGTCCCCGTCGCCGAGGTGCACCGGGACCTGTTCGGCGCCGAGTCGCTCGAACGGCCTGTCCTGGTCCGGCGCCCCGACGGCGGCTGGCGCCTCTACGTCTCCTGCGCCACCTTCGGCTCCAAGCACTGGTGGGTCGAGGCCCTCGACGCCGACGAGCCCGGCGACCTCGCGCACGGGCGTGCGCACCGTGGTCCTGCCGGGCGGCGACCAGGTCGCCGTCAAGGACCCGGTGGTCCTCGTGGACGGGTCGGGCTGGCGGATGTGGGTGTGCGTCCACCCCCTGACCGAGCCCGGGCACGAGGACCGGATGTCCACGGCGTTCGCCACCAGCGACGACGGCCTCGTCTGGGACTGGCAGGGCACGGTGCTCTCCCCCACCCCGGGAACCTGGGACCAGCGTGGCGCCCGCGTCACCGCGGTCCTGGAGCAGGACCCGCTCGTCGTGCTCTACGACGGGCGGGCGAGCGCCGAGGACAACTGGCACGAGGTCACCGGGGTGGCGCGCTCGCCCGACGGGTTCCTGCTCGTGGCTGACGTCCGCGAGCCGATCCGCTCACCCCACAGCGACGGGGCGCTGCGCTACGTCTCGGCCGTGCCACTGCCCGACGGCGGGACCAGGTTCTACTTCGAGGCCGCGCGCCCCGACGGGGCGCACGACCTCATGACCAGCCTCAGCGGTCCCGTGGCTCGAACGTGACCGTGACGTGCTCGAACCCCTTGTGCCGCTGGGCCTGGGCGTAGTCGGTGTAGACGCGCCGGTCCGCCTCGGTGAGGTCGACACCGTCGGTGAACGGGGTGAGCAGGGCGCGGGGGTAGAGCCCCTTGGTCACCACGACGTTGATCTCGATCCCCAGCATCGCCATGACCGCAGCGATGTAGAGCAGCGCCACCAGCCCGAGCACGAGCGCGAACACGCCGTTCATCTCACTCACCCGGTTGATCACGTGCTCGACGTAGATGCCGCCGAGGTTCTGGAGCAGCTGCCACATGACGGCGACGGCGAGGCCGCCGGGCAGCATCTGACGCCACGGCGGCCGCTCGGGAAGCGCCAGCCGCATCATCGTGGCGAGGACGAGGCCGGTGAGCACCACGGTCACGACGGAGGCGAGCCCCCGGTCGAGCAGTCCCGAGCCGAGGTCGAGGTGGCTGGCCAGGCTCGACACGACTCCCAGCGCGATGAGCGCGAGACCGCCCAGCACGAAGAAGAGCAGGCTCCGGAGCCGGCTGACCACGGGGTTGAGCCGGCTGTTGCGCGGGATCGCCCACGCCGCGTTCACGGCGTTCTGCGCGGCCTGGCCCAGCCCGACGAGGCCGTAGAGGGCGGCGAGGCCACCGACCACGACCGCCGAGGTGCTCCCCTGGAGTCCCTCCGGTCGCCCGAGCTGGTTCCCGACGATCGGGAGGCGCCCGAGCGCCGAGTCCAGCAGCTGCTGCTTGAGGGACTCGTCGCCCTGCAGGAGGAAACCGAGGACCGAGGAGCTGATGAGCAGCAGCGGGAAGATCGCCACGAACGCGTAGTAGGTGAGGATCGCCGCGAGGTAGTTGCCCTGGTCGTCGAAGAACTTGTAGACGACGGCGAGCGGCAGCCCGACGGCGCGTCGACGGCGCTGGAAGCCGTCCAGGCGGTCGATGAGGTCGGGCATACCTGCACGCTATCCGGAACCCGCCTCTCGGCCCGTCAGCCGAGCCGTGGCCGGCCGAGGCAGGATGTGACTGTGCTCGACATGGATGCTGTGACCGGACCGGTGGTACTCGACGGCGGGCTCTCGACGGCCCTGGAGCAGCAGGGGGTCGAGGTCGGCGGGGCGTTGTGGACCGCCCGACTCCTGGGTGAGCAGCCGGAGCGGCTCGCCGAGGCGCACCGTGCGTACTTCCGAGCCGGCGCCCGGGTCGTCACGACCGCGAGCTACCAGGCCAGTGTCGAGGGCCTGGTCGCCGCCGGGTATGACGCTGGAGTCGGCGCGGCGGCTGATCACCCGCAGCGTGACGATCGCGCAGGAGGTGCGCGACGAGCTCGCGGACACGCACCCGGGGCGGCTCGTCGCCGCCTCCGTCGGACCGTACGGCGCGTTTCTCGCCGACGGTTCGGAGTACCGCGGCCGGTACGGCGTCTCGACTGCGCGCCTGCGCGACTTCCACGCGCCGCGACTGGAGCTGCTCGCCGCGGCCGGCCCGGACCTGTTCGCTGTCGAGACCATCCCGGACTCCGACGAGGCCGAGGTGCTGGTCTCGTTGCTGGACGACCTCGAGGTGCCGGCCTGGTTCAGCTACTCGGTGCGCGGCGCCACCACCAACGCCGGTCAGCCGCTGGCGGAGGCGTACGCCGTGCTCACGGGAAGCCAGTCGGTCATCGCTGCCGGGGTCAACTGCTCGGAGCAGGCCGACGTCCTGGGCGCGGTCCGTGAGGCGGTGGCTGTGACGGGACTCCCGGCCGTGGCCTACCCGAACCGCGGGGGCAGCTGGAACAGCGACACCAAGCGCTGGGCGTACGGCGACCCGCTCGACCTCGATCTCGTCGAGTCGTGGGTCGCTGCGGGTGCCCGGTTCCTCGGCGGCTGCTGCGGCACCGGCCCCTCCGACATCGCCGACCTGGCCGATCGCGTCGGGCGAATTCAGGAGGTCGGCCGGCTCCCCGATGCGGGACCCTCGACCCGGGACACCGGTCCGAGCCGGATCTAGCGTCGAGGAAGACCCACCCCACGAGGAGGTGCACCATGTCCCGCATCCGCTTCGGGCTCGTCACAGCCGCCGCAGCCCTCCCCCTCACGCTCGGCGCACCAGCGCTGGCCGCGGACATCTCCGGCACGCCGGGCGACGACCAGCTCGTCGGCACCGCGCAGGGTGACACGATCTCGGGCCTGGCCGGAGCCGACGTGATCCGGGCCGGCCGAGGCCCCGACGACGTGCGGGGCGGCAAGGGAGACGACCTCATCTACCTGGGCAAGAACCCGCTCCTCGAGGGGCCCCGAGGCGACTCGGGTGCGGGCGGTCCCGGCGACGACGTCCTCTACGGTGGCCCCGGGTTCGACGTCCTCTCCGGCGGCGCCGGCAACGACACCCTGCTCGGCGGGCCCGGCGACAACTCGTTCATGGACGGCAGGGGGAACGACGTCGTGATCGGCGGCGACGACGGGACCGTCGTCTATCTGGGCCCCGGGCGTGACCGGGTGTACCTCGGCGCCGGCGGCGCAGGCATCTACGTCGGGGATGACGGCCGGGTGGACGTCGTGTTCTGCGGCGCCGGCTACGACCGCGTGTGGAACGGCGGCGCGCCCGACCCCCAGGACCGCTTCCACGACTGCGAGGAGTTCAGCGCGCATCCGTGACGGCGCCGGCCGTGGGGGCCAGGCCCCCGCCTCCCGCCGGGCCGCGTGCTCAGTCCTGCCGACCGGACTCGGCGGTGCCCTGCGGCTCGACCGGGTGGTGGCGCTGGGCACGCCGCCGCCGATAGAGCCGCAGGAGCTCCTGCCCGCCCTCGGTGTCGAAGTAGTCGAGCTTGTTGATGCGGGCATCGAGAGCGCCGAATGCGATCGTCATGAGGTGGGGCCTGTCGTCACTGTGGTGCCGGGAAGCCCCGGCCCCTCCCTGGTGGCGCGACATGACCTGTCTCCGTCCTTGGTGGTGGGCTGCCGTCAGCGACAGCCTCGTTCGGTGAGCAGGGTCAGGGCTGGGTGACGTCCCGGCCGTGCATCGTGACCGCCCAGATGACCGCGATGTCGAACGCGATGACCGTCAGGCTCCACAGCGGGTAGTAGGGCATCCACATGAAGCTGGCGACGATGCTGATTCCGGCCACGACGACTGCGACCGTGCGTGCCCAGACGGCTCCTTGGAAGAGCGCAATGCCGGCCAGGGCCACGAGGACACCGGCGACCAGGTGGATCCAGCCCCAGGTGGTGAGGTCGAACTGGTAGATGTACTCCTTGCCCACGACGTAGAAATCGTCGTTCACGAGGGCGACCAGGCCCTGGAAGAAGTGCATGGTTCCCGCCAGGATCATGAAGGTGCCGGCCGCTACGGTCGTCGCGACGGCGCCGCCGCTGTACGCGCGCTGACCGGTCTGCCGGGATGACGTGGTTGACATGAGATGTTCTCCGTCCCGTTTCGCGTGCCGTGGCACGGCACACCGACAACTGCTTGTGACTCCAATCTGCGCCTGTCCGGCGTCGTTGACCTCACCCGCAGCGGAGGATCCTCAGGTGCATTCGGGCCGCCTCACCCACGACGGATGATGCGACCGGTCCCCGCCGAGGCTGTAGTGGTTCCGAGGTCTGCTCGGGCAGTCGGGCTCGGGGTCCCAGCAGGCCGGAAAGGTTGCGGCAGAGGATGGGAAGTCTCAGCGACCGAAGCACCCTTCGAGGGGCTCGTGGCGGCCATGGCTGACCCGGCGCCAACCGTCGCGCCCCGCGCACTGACGACCCCGCGCTCGGCCGCACTGGCGGGGGTCGTGTTCGCGGTGGTCTTCAGCGTCAGCGTCGTCCTGCTCCGCACCTCGATCCCCGAGGACCCGTACGCGCCATCGGACTGGGTCTACGACGATTCCACGCGCCTCTCCCTCGCGCTCACGCTGATGCCTGTCGCCGGGATCGCCTTCCTGTGGTTCCTGGGCGTGGTCCGGGACCGCATGGGCGATCTCGAGAGCCGGTTCTTCTCCTCGGTGTACGTCGGAAGCGGGCTCATCTTCCTGACGATGATCTTCGTCGCGATGGCGCTGGCGGGGGCCATCGTGGTGACGGTGACCCAGGACTCCAGCCAGTCGAACCACGCCGAGGTCGTCGCCTTCGGACGCGCGGTGATGCTCCAGGTGACGAACGTCTACGCGCTGCGGATGGCTGCCGTCTTCATGATCTCCCTGGGGACCAGCTGGCGCCGGACCGGCATCATGCCGCGCTGGCTGGTGGGCGCCACCTACCTCGTCGCGCTGTGTCTGCTGGTGATCACCAGCCTGAGCGTGTGGATCGCCATGGTGTTCCCGGGCTGGGTGCTCCTGGTGAGCGTCTACGTCCTGCTCCACGTTCGGGGTTCCGGACCCCAGGAGGTGGCGACATGAGCGCCCGACCCCCGGCGGCCTTCCACGTGATGGCCAAGCCGACCGGGGCAATCTGCAACCTCGACTGCGAGTACTGCTTCTTCCTGTCCAAGGACCAGCTGTATCCCGGCAGCGGCTTCCGCATGGACCCGAGGGTGCACGCCGCCTACGTCAGCCAGCTGCTCGCGGCCCATGAAGGTGCCGACGAGGTCGTCGTCGCCTTCCAGGGCGGTGAGCCGACCCTGATGGGCCTCGACTTCTTCCGGCGCACCCTCGACCTGGAGCAGCGGTTCAGGAAGCCCGGCCAGCGGATCCTCAACACCATGCAGACCAACGGCACCCTGCTCGACGACGAGTGGGGCTGCTTCCTGCGCGAGCACGACTTCCTGGTCGGCGTGTCCATCGACGGCCCGCGGGAGATGCACGATGCCTATCGGGTCGACAAGGGCGGAAAGCCCACGTTCGACCGGGTCGTCCGCGGGATCGACGTACTGCGCCGACACGGGGTCGACTGGAACGCGCTCACGACCGTCAACGCGGCCAACGGCGACCACGGCCTGGAGGTCTACCGCTTCCTGCGCGACGACCTGGGGGCCCAGTTCCTCCAGCTGATCCCCATCGTCGAACGCGTGACCGCGGAGATGCTCCCGCTCGCCGAGTCAGGATGGGGCCGCCGCGAGGGCGAGCGTCCGCTGTACCGCCAGGCCGGCGACCGCGTCACCCACCGGACGGTCGGTGCCGACCAGTACGGACAGTTCCTGGTCGACGTGTTCGACGAGTGGGTGCGCCATGACGTCGGTGACGTGTTCGTCCAGGAGTTCGACACGGCCCTCGCCCACTGGATGGGCATGGACCAGGCCGGAATGTGCGTCCATGCCCGCACCTGCGGGTCCGCGCTCGCCCTCGAGCACAACGGCGACGTCTACTCCTGCGACCACTACGTCGAGGACGGCTACCGGCTCGGCAACCTCGCCGAGGGCCGCACGCTGCTCCAGCTGGCGACATCCCGGCAGCAGACCGCCTTCGGGAAGGCGAAGCTGTACTCCCTCCCCGGCTACTGCTTGAAGTGCGACGTCCGGTTCGCCTGCAACGGCGGCTGTCCCAAGGACCGGTTCATCGTCACCCCGGACGGTGAGTCCGGCCTCCACTACCTGTGCACCGGCTACCAGCGGTTCTTCCGGCACATCGACGAGCCGATGCGCGTGATGGCTGACCTGCTCCGCCGAGGTGCCGACGCCACCGGGGTGCGGGACTGGTACGCCGCGCGCGACGCCGGACGCCTGTGAGCGCAGACGACTCGGGGACTGGAGGTGGCTCGTGCTCGGCTTCGACTCGGCGACCAAGCGGTTCGGCCCCCTGGTGGCGCTCGACGGCTGCTCCTTCGCCGCCCGGCCGGGCCGGATCACCGGGTTCCTCGGACCCAACGGGGCCGGCAAGACCACCGCGATGCGGGCCGTCTTCGGGCTCGTCCGGCTGGACGCCGGCGTCGTGTCCTGGCGTGGCTCGCCGATCACCGAGACGGAGCGTGCACGTTTCGGCTACATGCCCGAGGAGCGCGGCCTCTATCCACGGATGCGCGTCCGGGAGCAGCTCGTCTACCTCGGCCGGCTGTCCGGACGGACGGGCGACGAGGTGGGCCGGCTCGCCGACCGGTGGCTCGAGAGGCTCGGCCTCGGCGACCGGTCCGCGGACCGCCTGGACACCCTCTCGCACGGCAACCAGCAGCGGGTCCAGCTGATCGCCGCGCTCGTCAACGAGCCTGACCTGCTCGTGCTCGACGAGCCGTTCGCAGGTCTGGACCCCATCGCCATGGCCGCCATGTCCGACCTGCTCGCCGAGCTCGCCGCAGCCGGCGCCACGGTGCTGTTCTCGAGTCACCAGCTCGACCTGGTCGAGGAGCTGTGCGAGGACGTCGTGATCATCGACCACGGACGCATCGTGCTCGCCGGCGACCTCACCGACCTGCGGGCTGCGGTTCCGCAGCGGTTCGTCGACGTCCGCTACCGGGGGCCGGCACCGGACTGGTCGCGGCTGTCGTTCGTGGAGACCATCGACACCAGGGAGGGGGTGGCGCGGCTGAGGGTCGACCGCGACGCAGACCTGGCCGCGGTGGTCGCCGCAGCGCTCCACAGCGGCGACATCATCTCGCTCACCTACCAGCCGCCGACGCTGTCGGACCTGTTCCGCCGGGCGGTGGCGGCATGACCGGGTGGCGGCAGGGCTGGCTGGTCGCCGAGCGGGAGATTCGCGAGCGCGGCCGGTCACGGAGCTTCCGGGCAGGTCTGGTCGTGATGCTGGTGGTCGTGCTCGCGATGATCTGGCTGCCAGGGACGCTGGACACCCGCGGGGGCACCAAGGACGTCGGCCTGGTCGGCACCGCCTCTGCACAGCTGCCGTCGACCCTCCGCGGCCGGGGCGAGGCCGTCGACACCACCGTGCGGGTGCACCGCTACGACGACATCCGCGCCGGCGAGCAGGCTGTCCGCGAGAAGGACGTGGATGTCCTCGTGGTCGACGCGCGGCGACTGGAGTGGCGAGGCAGGCCCGACCAGGAGCTGCAGTCCATCGTCACCGACGCCATCCAGCTGGTCGCGGTCCAGGAACGCGCCAACGCGATCGGCGTCGATCCCGGTGACCTGCGCACCTTGGTGACCCCGGTCCCCATCGAGAACGTAGAGCTCGGCGTCACCGCCGGCCGCAGCCCCGACGACGGGACAGCAGCCATCCTGATGACCGCCCTGCTGCTGATGGCCATCTTCGTCTACGGAAACCTGGTCCTGACCGGCGTCGCCGAGGAGAAGCAGAGCCGGGTCGTGGAGGTGCTGCTCGCGCGCATCCCCTCCCGCACGCTGCTGGCCGGCAAGGTCGTCGGCATCGGCCTGCTCGGGTTCGCCCAGTTCGTCGTGACGGCACTGGTCGCCCTGGTGGCGACCCTGGTGCTCGACTCCGTCGACATCCCGGCCGTGAGCGGTGTCGTGCTCACCTGGGTGGTCGTCTGGTTCGTGCTCGGCTACGCCATCTACGCGATGGCGTACGGAGCGCTGGGGTCGCTCGCCTCGCGGTCCGAGGACGCCCAGAGCGTCGCAGGACCTGTCGGGTACGTGCTCGTCGCGGGCTACTGGGCTTCGTTCCTCGCGGTCAGCGGGGATCCCGGCGGTGTGTGGTCCCGGCTGCTCTCGTTCTTCCCGGCAACTGCGCCGTTCGCCATGCCCGGACGCATCGCGCTGGGTTCGGCCGCCTGGTGGGAACCGCCGGTGGCGACGGCTCTCACGCTGGTCGCCATCGCCGGGCTCGTCGTGTTCGCCGGCCGGGTCTACACCAACGCGATCCTCCACCGGGGCGCCACTCTCCGGCTCCGGGAGGCTCTGCACGGTCCTACTTTGGTAGGAGGCAGGCGAGGACTGCGCTGAGTACCTTGACCATGTGAGCCGAGCCTGGCTGTGGTTGTCGAAGTACGGCCTTGACGTCCTGATCGTCGCCGCGGCGATCGCGAGCGCGGTCGGCACGCTGACGCGGACCGATCCGGAGCGTCCGACCGGCGCCATGTTGTGGTTCGAGGTCGTCGCCGTCACGGCAGTCGTCCTCTCGCTGCTCTGGCGTCGTCGCTTCCCCTTCGCCGCACCCGCGGGGATGTGGCTGGTGAGCGCGGCCCTCTCGTTCATCGACGGGCGGCTGATCGTCGACCAGGCCGGGCTCTTCGTCGCGGGCATGGGCAGCCGCTCTGCTGCTCGGCAACCTGCGTCGCGACGTGCAGGCGCGGGTCGGCCTCGCGATCGTGCTGAGCGGCGCGGCGATCGTCGTCTACAACGGTCCCGGTGGTTCGGCCGGCGACCTGGTCTTCACCCCGGTGCTGTTCGGGATCGGCTGGCTCGTCGGCTACGCGTTGCGGGAACGGGCCGAGCAGACCGAGGCCGCGGAGGAGCGCGCGGCCAGGGCCGAGCGGGAGCGTGAGGCGGCGGCACGGGTCGCGGTGGCCGAGGAGCGTGGTCGCATCGCGCGCGAGCTCCACGACGTCGTCGCGCACGCCGTCAGCGTGATGGTGCTCCAGGTGGGGGCGGTCCGGCACCGGATGCCGGAGTCCGACACGGAGGACCGCGAGACGCTCAAGAACGTGGAGCAGGCGGGCCGCACAGCGCTGGCGGAGATGCGCCGACTGCTGAACGCGATGCGCCACGACGGGGCCGAGCTCGAGCTGCTGCCCCAACCGGGTCTCGACGACCTCGAGGCGCTCGTGGCCGAGGTGCGGGCCGCCGGGCTCCCGGTGCGGTTGCAGGTGCACGGGGAGCCGGTCGCGCTGCCGCCCGGGCTGGACCTGTCGGCGTACCGCATCGTGCAGGAGGGGCTCACCAACAGCCTCAAGCACGCCGCACGCCAGCCAGGCCGAGGTCGACGTGCTCTACGGCCCGGGCGAGCTCGAGCTCGAGGTGCGCGACAACGGCAGGGGCGCCGCGTCGGGCGACAAGGGTCTCGGCCACGGACTCGTCGGGGTCCGCGAGCGGGTCAAGATCTACGGAGGGGAGATGTCGGCCGGCCCCTCCCGGGCCGGCGGCTTCGTGCTCCGTGCGCGCATCCCGTTGGACGGTGGTGGCTCATGACGATCCGGGTTCTCGTGGTGGACGACCAGTCGATGGTGCGGGCAGGGTTCCGCCTGCTGCTCGCGGACGAGCCCGACCTGGAGGTCGTCGCGGAGGCGAGCAACGGACTCGAAGCGGTCGCCCAGGCGGCGCGTTTCCACCCGCAGGTGATCCTGATGGACATCCGCATGCCGGAGCTCGACGGCCTCGAGGCCACCCGACGGATCCTGGAGGCCGACTCCTCGGCCCGCGTCCTGATCCTGACCACCTTCGACCTCGACGACTACGTCTACCAAGCCCTGAGGGCCGGCGCGAGCGGCTTCGTGCTCAAGGACGACCCACCCGAGCAGCTGATCGCCGCGGTGCGGACCGTGGCGCGCGGGGACGCCCTGCTCTCCCCTGCCGTCACCCGACGCGTGATCCACCACTTCACCCGGCAGAACCGGCAGGCTCCCCCACGAGCGGTCGACAGCCTGACGACGCGGGAGATGGACGTCTACCGGCTCATCACCCGCGGCCTGTCCAACGCCGAGATCGGGCGGGAGCTCTTCATCAGCGACACCACGGTCAAGACGCACGTCACCCGTCTGCTGCAGAAGCTCGACCTGCGAGACCGGGCGCAGGCAATCGTCCTCGCCTACCAGTCCGGCCTCTTCGACGAGTCCTGACGGTCGCCTCCTACCTGAGTAGGAACCCAGCTCGTCGGCTGGTCGGACCAGCTCGCGACCTTCCGACGACGCGCGGACGCCCCCGCGTTCCTAGCGTGGAGGCATGAAGTCAACCACCCCAAGGAGCACCGCCATGAACCTCGAGCAGCGGGCCTCGACGCAAGGAGGCCGTCCATGATCACCATCGACTCACTCACCAAGAAGTACCGCGCCCACACGGTCGTCGACGACGTCAGCTTCGTGGCCCGGACCGGTCGCGTGACCGGCTTCCTCGGTCCGAACGGCGCGGGCAAGTCCACCTCGATGCGGATGATGGTGGGCCTCACCTCACCCACGTCGGGAACCGCCACGATCCTCGGCCGCAGCTTCGCGGACCTCCCCAACCCCGGCGTCGAGGTCGGCGTGATGCTCGACGCGTCGGCCCAGCACGCCGGCCGCACCGGTCGCGAGATCCTCACCATCGCCCAGCGGACGATGGGCTTGCCGGCCAACCGGGTCGCCGAGACCCTCGAGCTGGTCGGGCTGACCGAGACCGAGGCGGACCGCCGGGTGGGCAACTACTCGCTCGGCATGCGCCAGCGGCTCGGCGTCGCCACCGCCCTGATCGGCGACCCGGCCGTGCTGATCCTCGACGAGCCCGCCAACGGGCTCGACCCGGCCGGCATCCGCTGGATGCGCGACCTGCTCCGCAACTTCGCCGACCAGGGCGGCACCGTCCTGCTGTCCTCGCACCTGCTGCACGAGGTCGAGGTCATCGCCGACGACATCGTGATGATCGGCAACGGCAGGATCGTCGCCCAGGGCTCGAAGACGGAGCTGCTGGGGTCCGCGGGCACCGTCGTCCGCGCTCCCGACATGTTCGCCCTCCAGCACGCCCTCGACGCGCACGGCGTCTCCACCACCGTGACCGACGACGGAGCCCTGCGCACCGACGCCGACTCGAGCCGGGTCGGACGTGCGGCACTGGAGCACCGCGTGGCTCTCACCGAGCTGCGCCCCGCCCTCGGCGGGCTGGAGGACATGTTCCTGCAGCTCACCGCTGACACCCAACGAGAGAGGAAAGCGGCATGACCACCATCGCCATCGCCCCCGTCCGCGAGGAGCGCACCGCCGTCAAGCAGGTGCCGCTCTCCCGCGTCATCCAGGTCGAGCTACGGAAGATGTTCGACACCCGGTCCGGCTTCTGGCTGATGGCGAGCATCGTCATCGTGGCCGTGCTGACCACCGTCGCAACGGTCGCGTTCGCTCCCGACGCGACCCTGACCTACTACACCTTCGCCAAGGCGATCGGCTTCCCGATGACGGTCGTCCTGCCGATGATCGCCATCTTGTCGATCACCGGCGAGTGGAGCCAGCGCAGCGGGCTCACCACGTTCACGCTCGTCCCGCACCGCAAGCGCATCATCCTGGCCAAGGCGGCCTCCTCGGTCGCCGTGGCGATCGCGTCGATGCTGTTCGCCCTCGTGGTCGGAGCCGTCGGCAACGTGGTGGGAACCGCGATCGCGGGAACGGACATGGTGTGGGACGTGTCGTTCGCCGAGGGTGTGAACATCGTGCTGGGCAGCCTGCTCTGCCTGCTGACGGGAACCATGCTGGGAATCCTGATCCGCAGCTCCGCCGGCGCGCTGGTCGCCTACTTCGTCTACGCCTTCCTGATGCCCACCGTCTCCGGAGTCCTGGCGTCGACCCAGGACTGGTTCCGGGACCTGCAGCCGTGGGTGGACCTCAACTTCGCCCAGGGAGCCCTGTTCAACGGCACCCTGACGGGTGAGCAGTGGGCCAACGTCGCGGTCACGGCCGGGATCTGGCTCGTGCTGCCGGCCCTCCTCGGGCTCCGGCTGGTCATGAGGTCGGAGGTGAAGTAGCCGCCGACACGGAGGCCCTGCCGCTCATCCGGGCGGCAGGGCCTTCACCATGTGCGGCCGGCTCACTCGACGGGGTCGCGACCCTCCCGTGCGGCACGCGCGCGCTGCCAGATCGCCGCATGGAGGCGACGCATGTCCTCCAGCTCGCCCGCCCTGAACGTCACGGTGCGGGTGTCGTTGGCCCGGCGCGAGCGAAGCGTGAGGCGTCCCGGCGCGAGGCCGTGCGGTTCCGTCATGGAGACGCCGGTGATCGCGGCGTACGGGATGGTGAACGGCTCCGCGCCGCGCCATCGCTTGAAGCGGCTCGGCGCGAACGTCACGACGTCCGCACCCAGACGTAGAGAGGCGACCCCGAGGCTCATGTCCCCAGCATGCAGCAGCACGCGCGGTCACGACCGGACAACGACAGGAAGCCACCCAGACGGGTCATCGGCACGTCCCCGGGTGGCATCCACCTGCGCCGGGGCAACGACGAACTCTGCCCGGGGTTCTGGGGGCAGAGCTCGCCGTTGCTCGTCCCGTGCTACCCAGGCTGTCTCGGTCGAAAACGCGACGCAAGACCGTGGGCTGGACCGCGCGCACGTGCAGCGCTGGGGCCGGGCTCAGTGCAGCAGCGACTTCGCCACCACGATCACGACGCCGAGGAGACCGGCACCGGCCCCCTCGACCATCGCGGCTCTGCCCGGCGTCCCGGCCTGGCGGGCGCCGAGGTAGCCCGCGACGGTGAGCAGGACGATCGAGACCCCGAGGGCGGTGAACGCGGCACCCGTGGAGTCCACCCCCAGCAGGTAGACCCCGAGGTAGGTGACGATGCCCGGGACCCCTCCCTTGAGCACGCTGGCCTTGTGCTCCGCCGCGGAGACCAGCCGGTGGATCAGCCCGCGGGTGTCACCGTCGAAGCGCACCGAGAGCGCATGGACGTACAGGTCCGCCATCCAGTAGACGACCAGGACCACCGCCGCCGCGATGGCGACCCGGGCGGCATCGTCGTTGTGGATGCTGGCGGTGGCGAGCGCAGCGGCCGACACGATGGCGCCGTACAGCAGGCCGGCGGGGTCTGCGCGCGCAAACCTCCGCGCCACCGGACCTGGCTGCGGCGAAGGATCCACGGTGCGGTCAGACCAGCGCCTTCGCCTTGAGGGCCTCGAACTCGCTCTGGTTGATGGCACCTGAGTCGAGGAGCGCCCGGGCGTCGGCGATCTGCTCGGTCGGAGTGGCCTTCTTGCCCGAGACCTGCTGGATGTAACGCTCCTGGGCGGCCTGCTGCTGCGCCGCTGCCGCGGCCTGCCGTTCCTGCATGCTCCTGCCCCGGACCACCAGGTAGATGACGGCGCCGATCCACGGCAGGAAGATCAGCACCAGCGCCCATCCCGCCTTGGCCCAGCCGCTGAGCGTGCTGTCGCCGAACATGTCGAACACGCAGCGGAACCACACCATCAGGGCCGCGAACCAGATGAAGAACCAGAAGGTCCACAGCAGCACGTCCCCGAAGTCGTTCGTGATCGAGTCCATTTGTCAGTCCCTTGTCTCGTGGCCCCCGGGGGCCGAATCCGACTACTCCGCGTCCTCCAGGACGGTGATCGCGAAGCCGAGCGCCTCGGAGATGTTGACCGCCGCCGACATGGTGCGGGCGGTCCCGATGATCGGTGCTACCGCGACGAGCACGTCCTGGACGTCCTCGATCGTCACGCCCGACTCCAGCGCCGGGCCGATGTGCGCCAGGTAGGAGATGGGGCGCGCGTCCACGGCGGCCAGAGCCGCGATGCGGACCATCAGCAGCGTGTCTGCCGGTAGGTCGGAGCGGCCCAGCGAGGCTGCAGTGATGGCTCCTATGGTCTCGAGGACCGGGGTCTCGGACTGAACGGGCATGGCAGGTCTCCTTCGGTGGATGGGGTGTCCGGAGCGTGGCTACTGGCCGCCGGCCTCTTTCGCGTCGCGCTCTATGGCCTCGGCGTCGGCCTTGAGCTGCTTCTTCTGGAGCTTCTCCGCTCGACGCATCGACTCCTCGATCCGCGCCTCCATGTCCGTCGCCCCGACCACGACGAGGCCGGCCTCCCCCTCGTCGAGAGACTCGCCGAGCTCCTTCAGGTCGTCACGGCTCATCCCCGCGGCGGCGTGTCCGGCCACCGCGCCGATGACCGCGCCGCCCGCGGCGGTTGCCGCGAGCAGTCCGCCGCCGACGGCTGCGAACGGGAAGAGGGCCACGACGAGTCCGGTGGCCAGACCCGCGCCACCGCCGAGCACGCCGCCCACCCGGGTCGGGGTCTCGTGCTTGCGCGTGATCTTGACCTTGCCGTCCTCGCGGCGGTGGATGACTGCGGCGTCGTAGGCGTCCATCAGCCCCGCCTGGGTGTGGAGCTCCTTGACCAGGTCGTAGTCCGCCTCGGCGGACTCGAGGTCGGGGTAGACGCCGGCGAAAACCATGAATGTGTCGAATGCCATGTGAGGTCCTCCAAGTCGGTCCGAGCACACGAAGCGAGCGATTCTGCGGCCCAGCCTCACACCGGGGCGGACCAGGGCGCCTCATCCCCGAGGGGTGACATCACTGCGCCAGGAAGGCCTCGACCTCGCGGAGGAAGACCGGCCAGGCCGGTTCGTCGGCCAGCAGGATGTGGTTGCTGCTCTCGAGGGCCACGAGGCGGCTCTCGGGGATGAGCGACGCCGTCAGCCGCCCCTGCTCGAAAGGTGCACGGCGGTCGTCTCTGGCATGGAGCACCAGCGTGGGCACCCGCAGGCTCGCTGCCTCCTGCGTCACGTCGACAGCGGCGCCCACCTCGAGGATCAGGGCGGCGTTCTCCGCCGAGACCGTCCTGCGCTGCAGCTCGTTGAACTCGTCCCAGAGCTCGCGCGACGCCTCCGGCATGAACTGCGAGGTGAACACCTGGCGGAACGTCGGGTCGTCACGACCCCAGCCGAGCCTCGCGAGCTCCACCTGCGCCCGGTGCATCCGCCGTTGCTCCTCGCTCGTCGCGCGGGCCAGCCGGCCCTGGACGTAGGTGCCGTAGAGCACCAGCTTCGTGACCCGGTCGGGGTGCCGGGTGGCATAGGCGATGGCGACCGGACCCGCCCGTGAGATCCCGAGCAGGGGGAACCGGTCGACGCCGGCGCTGTCCACGACGGCCTCGAGGTCCTGGACCCAGCTCTCGAACGTCGGCGGCTCGATGTCCCAGTCCGACAGGCCGCAGCCGCGCTCGTCGTACCGGATCAGTCGGTGCTTCCGCGAGAGGTCGACCAGCCAGTGTCGCCACACGGAGCTGTTCCAGTCGTGGTCCACGTGGGTGAGCCAGTTGGCCGCCCGGACCAGCGGTGGACCGCTCCCGGAGCTGGCGTAGGCGATGGTCACGCCGTCCGCGGTCCTGCAGAACCGGATCTGCTGCTCGAGGCGCCCCACGTCCGCCGGCGTCATGCTTCCCACGTCGCGGAGCGCCTCGGCCAGCTCGTCGCGGAGCTTTCTCGCCTCGGGTCCGGGCTCCGTGCCGAGCTCGCGACGCAGGGCACGGTCCAGGGTCTCGAACTGCCTGAGCGCACCGCGGAGGTCACCCGTGCGCGCGAGTGCACGCATCAGCTCGAGGTGCGCTGCCTCATCCACCGGATCTCGCTCGAGAATCTCGTGCCAGCGCTCCGCCTGACGTAGGAGCCGGTCGCGGAGTCCAGCCAGCCTCTCGCGGGGCTCCGCCGCCCAGTCGGCGTAGGGATCGGCCGGCAACGGCTCACCGGGGTACCTGTCCAGCACGGCCGCCGCCTCCGCGGCAGAGCCGTTCGCCAGGACCTCGTGCGCGGACTTCTCGAAGTCGTCCACGTCGAGGTCCACGGGCAGCCCCGGCAGCAGCGAGACCATCTCGCCGCGAAGAACCACCGCGTCCGCGCGACCGATGGCTTTGCGGGCGAAGTGCGCGGCCTTGTGCAGCCGCGGCGCCGCCTCGTCCACACCGAGGTCCGGCCACAGCAGGTCCATCACCTGCTCGCGATGGAGCTGGCCGCCTCGCCGCAGCGCCAGCAGCTTGACCAGCCCGGCAGCGTCCCGCCGTGTCCACCTGTCGTCCGGCACGGGATGGCCGTCGAGCACGACCTTGAATGGTCCCAGCAGCCTGATCTCGACGCCCACGAAGCCTCCCTCACCGGTTTCGAGTATGCGACCTCGGCCGCCCGGGAGGGTTTCGCCTAGGTGCCGACGTAGGCGGCGAGGTGCTGGCCGGTGAGGGTGGAGCGGGCCTCGACGAGGTCACCGGGTGGCCCCTCGAAGACGATCCGGCCACCGTCGTGACCCGCGCCCGGACCGAGGTCGATGATCCAGTCGGCGTGTG